>CAZOAH010000003.1:0-255264 GCA_964577845.1 uncultured Akkermansia sp. | reverse complement strand
TATTATTACCTATGACATTACCAGTTTTAACCAATGTAGAGTTTTCCTCTACGGTGGAATAATTACACTAATCTTAGAGAAAAGCAATGAATCGATTTATATTGTATTGCTTTTGCTTGGTTTTCTGCATTGCATCAGTCAATTTACGCTCACAAAATCTGATTTTTCGATCAGATTATTCAAAGCCATCAATTAGCAATGATACGCTTCTAGATTCTTTATTGAGAAACTATCAAAAATCAAACAACCTACCCGGAGCAATCATTGGATTTAAACAATTTGATCAACTAGCATCAATTAAGGCAACTGGATACAGCGATTTAAAAAAACGAACCTTAATGTGTGATACCTCCTTATTCAGATGTGGCAGTATTACCAAAATATTCACAGCAATTATCGTCCTGCAATTGGTTGAAGAAGGAAAATTAAGTTTAGATGATACAGTTACTTCAATTCTGCCAGAATTAAAATCGCTAATTAGCAATGCCGAATTTATTACGATTAGACGACTACTGAATCACTCAAGCGGACTTGGACATCCTACTGAAGACAACTGGAAATACAGATTTAGAATGGTCTTTCAACCAGAATATTTCTACAAGTCTGACTTTCATTTACGTTTAAGAAAATACATTTACAACAAGCCTTTAAAACACTTTCCGGGAACTAATCAATATTACAGCAATGCGGGTTACTGGATTCTAGCCAAAGTTGTTGAGCATATTGAAGGAGAAAGTATTGATCAATTACTATATCAACGGATATGTAAACCACTTGACCTCCAGCACACCTATCTTACGAAAATAAACGACGAAAAAGTAGCTAAAGGATACACCCGATTAGGGAAAAAATTTAAAGATGTAACTAAATGGGACCGAGCTGACAGCGATGGTGACCCCGCTGCGGGATTAATCTCGACAGCTTGTGATTTATTAAAATTTGGCGAAGCGCTCTTTAACCAACAACTCATTTCAGATAGTACATTAACAAAAATGCTTACGATTAATGAATTGGAAGCCTGCTCACCAAATTGTGAATACGGTCTCGGAATAGAAACGTGGAATACACCCCTATTCAATGGCTATGGAAAAAACGGTAGTTCCCTTGGGGTAGACGCCAATTTAATATGCTTTCCTGAACAGCAAAAAGTTATCGTAATCTTCACTAATTTCGGCGGAGGAAGCGATAAAGGGTTTATAGATCGGTTGCTTTTGGAATGAATTTAAACAATTTAAAACTGGAACAAAAGTTTTTTCTTTATCCGTAATTGTAGATAATAACCCTTAATTTTATTCCATGAGAGAAGAACTTTTTGGTCCAAAAGTAGAAAACGTTGGCGTTGCTGTTGTACAAGAGCTACTAGAGAGTAATGAAAAAGCTTACAATGTTTATCTTTTAAATCTTCGCGATGATATTATGGAAGGTATTATCATTACCAGCACCGGATATGGTGAAAATGTAAATACTGGAGAACGTATCCGAACATCAACTTTAAGGCATTGTTTAGAAATTTTACTTCCAAATGAAGCTGCTAAAATAGAACCGATAATGGAAGACGTTTTCGGTTTGGCCAATGAATACTGGGTAAGTTTTTGGGTTAATGATGTGATGTATGACAAGAAGTTTGTTTTCCTTCCAGAGACCATTACAGAAAAAAATATGAAGACAATTCCCGTTTTAGGAGCAACTGGTGTTATATTGCTTTAAGTACCTGATCGAGAACGGTAATATCTGAAATGCGATTGATTTCTTTTGGAAGTTTCGCCGAAAATGTTTCGATTTGAAAACCACCAGCGTATATAGGTAAATCTTTCGTGTCCTTTAGAAGGTTTGCAAAATAATTCAATATGAACCTTTCGTCAATCGCTGTTAGCCATGAAGTTACCAAAACGCGGGGCTTTAATTTTTCTACACATTCCAACATCGATTCATAAGGTAAACTTTGGCCCAAATAAATTGTCGGCAATCCTTTACTACGTAGAATGAAATGATAAAACAACAAACTGATTTCATGCCATTCATGCTCAGGCAGAAACAACATCACCGGATTTTCAAATGATTTTGGAATATCCAATTTATCCGTTTCGCTTATTATTTTTTGACGAATCAAGTTTGAAATAAAATGTTCTTGCGCGGTGCTAATTGATCCCACCAACCACATTACACCAATTCTGTCTAGAAAAGGAATAAGATAATTGATGAATGCACCAGTCATTCCACGTTCGTTAATTATTTTTTGAAGCGTAGTGTTAAAAAGTTGTTCGTCTAATTCAATTAAAGATAGAATCAGTAATTCCGTACTGTTGTCAACTGTGTGTTTTCCACGAATTTCCCAAACTTTTTGTGCAATTTGTTGTGGTGATAAATCCGCAATTTTGGAGATTTTAATGCCATTCTTGTTGAGAATAGCAATATTCAGCAAAAGCGTAAGCTCTTCATCAGTGTATGTTCGGATCTGTGTATCCGTTCTTTCCGGGGATAAAAAATTGTAACGTTTCTCCCAAATACGAATAGTGTGTGCCTTTATACCTGTAAGGGTTTCCAAATCTTTAATCTTGTATTCGGCCATGGCTCAAATTATCTTGATACGTGTTTCTGAAGAATGATTAAAATTAATTATGCTTTATGATAAGCATAAACAAGTCCAATATATTTTTGTTCGTTCTTTTGTTAAATTCTTATTTTTATATGAAATTAATGCCGCAAATGTTTCTATAACATGAAGAACCTTTTCATTTTTTTAATGACTTTAATTCTGGCTATTAATTCAGGTTGTGAGGGCAATCTTGCTAAAAACGAGAATAAATCAAAAACAAATGTGAACATGGGTGACTATTCCGAATTTCACCTGATTACTTTAGACAAATTCGAACTCAACGCCCAATTAATGATTCCAGATGCAAGTGCTAATATTGGAGCATCAACAAAACCTGAAATTGTACATAATGATAGTTTTCTTTGGAAAATCACTGCCGGACCAAAATTCGAATTGCACATTGAAGACTTTGGCGATTACAAAGACAGAATGGTTAACAAAAAGAAAGAACTTCAAAGTCAAAATAAATTTTTTCAAATTAAATATTTGATTGATGAGCCTCAACTCATCTTGTACGAAAGAAAGCTTATTGTTAAAGGCGATAAGAAAGCAGCACCCGAGGTTGGTGTTGAGCATATTACATATCATGTTTACGGTGAAAAAAATCTTGATGGCATTACTTATGAATTAAGAAGCCGAGATGCCGGTTTTGGTGCAGATCAAAAACATATTGCTGAAATGATGGCAAAAACAATTAAATCGTTCAACCCGTTGGGCAAATAACGATCTTTTTTCTTTCCAGACTGTTTAATTGAAATAACTAATTTTACGTCATGGAATTGAATCGCGAATCTGTACTAGAAGTCCTTGGAAATATAATAGAACCAGACCTTAAAAAAGATATAGTCAGTTTAAACCTTGTTGAAGAACTTCATGTTGAAGACCTAAAAATCGAACTCAGTGTTTTTGTCTCTAACCCTGCATTGCACGCAAGGAAAAGAATGCAAGAGGCAGTGGAATTCAATTTAAAAAGAGTTTTTGGTTCGGAAATACAACTTTCGTGCGTTGTTAAAGGTTTACCAGCCGAATCCAAAAAGGCTCGAAGAAAAATTTTACCTGATGTCAAACACATAATCGCTATTGCCTCTGGTAAAGGCGGAGTAGGAAAATCTACGGTAACTTCAAATATTGCAGGTGGACTGCTTAAACAAGGCTATAAAGTTGGTATTGTAGACGCAGATATTCACGGGCCTTCAATACCAACAATGTTCGATGTGGTTAAGGAAAGACCACACATGACCGAGGTAAATGGTGAAAATAAAATTGAACCTATTGAAAATCATGGCGTTAAGGTATTGTCAATTGGATTTTTCACGGACCAAGATAACGCTGTTGTTTGGAGGGGGCCAATGGCAGCAAAAGCAATGACGCAATTGTTCACTGATGCCAATTGGGGAGAAATGGATTATTTACTCATTGACCTCCCACCAGGTACAGGAGATATTCATTTATCATTGGTGCAAACGGTTCCATTGGATGGTGTTGTTATTGTTTCAACGCCGCAAGAAGTTGCACTTGCTGATGCCAGAAGAGGAATCAATATGTTTCAAATGGACGGAATTAAAGTCCCGATTATTGGTGTTGTTGAAAATATGGCGTGGTTTACTCCAGAGGAACTGCCTGACAATAAGTATTATATTTTTGGTCGTGATGGTGCGAAAAACCTTGCTGATGGCATGAATGTTCCTTTCTTAGGTCAAGTACCTTTAATACAAAGTGTAAGGGAGGCAGGAGATGCTGGAAGACCTGCAGTATTTCAAGAAATCACATTGATTTCGAAGCATTTTGATGAAATTGTACTTAACTTTGTTCAACAAGTAGAAAAGCTTGAAAACCAATAGGGATTATGCAAAACTTGAATAAAGACTTATTAAAAATCAAAGTTAACGAAGCCATCGAACAACTTCGTCCGTTTCTCCACGCTGATGGTGGCGACATGGAGCTGGTTAATATTACTGATGAGGCCGTTGTTCAAGTGAGACTTTTGGGTTCCTGTAGCGATTGTTCAATGAGTGTGATGACATTAAAAGCTGGTCTTGAAGATGCCGTCAAGAAAATCGCACCCGAAATTCAAGCCGTAGAAGCCATTCAAATTGATTCCTTCGATTAAAATTAAACTACATTCCAATTTAGCTATTAGTCTTGTAGTTCTCATCACTACGATTTTAATGGTTATTCTGAATGAGGTTAACCTTTCCCATTTATATCCTGAATATCCATATAAGGATGGTTTAATAACTACAGCCGATGAATACAGTTATTTCTTTCCTGCGGAGCGTTTGTATCAAACTGGTGAATGGAACGCTTCCGGAGATGGCTCCAAGGCCTACCTAAGAACCCCTGGGTATGGATTTTTTTACTTAATAGCTCTTATAATTGGTCAATCAAAAGCATTTTTGGTTCTAAAAATCTTTCAAATTAGTTGCTTTGCCGGAACACTTTTTCTTCTGTACAAAATACTTTGCGCATATATTTCCAGACAATTCTCCTTGGTCGCAACTTTTATCTTTGGCATATTACCCTCTTTTCATGGTTTCACGTATTATACCTTAAGTGAATCTATCACTCCATTTTTTATGCTTTGGTGGGTTTTTACAATTAGAAAACCCAGAAAAATGGACTTTGTGAGTTTGTTTTTAAGCACCTCATCGCTTGTGTTAATTCGCCCTCAGCTTATAGTTTTTCCATTAATTTTCGTTTTATATTATTTAATTAGAAAGAACAAACGATCCATTTATTTATTGGTGGGATTAATGCCTTTTTTGTTTTGGCAGCTTCGCACTGCAACCATTATTGGGTACTGGCCTGACATGCATCCTGTTTACAGTTTATCTAATAATTCGATTTTTAGACCGCCACATCAAAAGCTAACAGAATTATTTAAAATTTGGGAGCATGAATCCGACGTTTTTCATGAAAATATGGGTGTTCTCTCCGCCGACACATCTGAAATATCTAGAAATAAGGTTGCAGCAACAATTCCCGTTCATTTTCATCAGGATGTTTTACCAGTTTTGAAAGAATTTCAACTATTTAGGAATAGACAAGATTCATATACAAGCATCAAGATCAACGATTACCTTCCAGGAGAAAAGGAATTGACTGAAAGAATAAACGAATTAACGTTGAAACTTAAAAGTGAAAACAAAATGGATTATTTTATTTTCACACCTTTAAAAAGCTTTAAAAAGCTCATGTATACTTCTATGATGAATTTGAATGTATTTCAAGAAGCTTGGAAGGATAATATTTTGGTTTTGGCTTTAAAGATTATAAGTTTCACTTTAATACTACTAGGATTTATCTACTCAATCTTTTTTTGCTTCTCTCCAAAGCAAAATATTGAAAATAGATTGTTGGCTTTTGCAGTTTTAATCAGCATTTTTTACCTCGCTTATTTTCAGAGACTGAACGAAGAAAGGTATCTGTACCCATACCTTGGGCTGTTTTTTATTTTCACATGTTTATACACCAACAAATTAATTAAAACGCTATCAAAAAGAAAGTCGCCCCAAATTTGAGACGACTTCCTATAAAAATCATTTGCTTTTTTGATTATAATGCTGCCTCATATCTTTTAGAAACTTCTTCCCAGTTGATCACATTAAAAAATGCATTTATATAATCTGGACGACGATTCTGGTACAACAAATAATAAGCATGTTCCCAAACGTCAATTGCTAAAATTGGTGTTCCAGAGCAACCTTCACCCATTAAAGGATTGTCTTGATTTGCTGTTGAGCAAACTTCAAGTTTACCATCAACCACACACAACCAAGCCCATCCTGATCCAAATCTGGTTGCTGCAGCCTTAGAAAATTCATCTTTGAAACCCTGAAAAGAACCAAAAGTTGAATTTATGGCATTTGCCAACGATCCAGTTGGTTCACCGCCACCATTTGGGCCCATAATTTGCCAAAATAGGTTGTGATTCCAAAATCCTCCTCCGTTATTTCTGACTGCTGGTTTGTCCTTACAATTCAACAATATTTCTTCAATACTCTTTCCTTCCAAATCCGTTCCTGCAATTGCAGCATTAAGGTTTGTGGTATAAGCATTATGGTGCTTGGAATGATGTATTTCCATTGTTCTTGCATCGATATGCGGCTCAAGTGCATCGTATGCATACGGTAATTGTGGTAATTCGAATGCCATAACTTGTTTGTTTTAGTGAATACTCATTAATTTCTTTTAAAATTACTTAATTAAAGTCCAAAAGCAAAATTATTAGTGAAGCTTAAACAGGATTTCATCCAACAGATTTTGAAAATCTAAATTTAAAATCTTCAAATAAAAATGTACATTTAGCCTTCAAATCATTAAACATGAAAAAAATATTTTTGTTCTTGATATTTTACTTGCCATTTTTTATCGAAGCGCAAATCTGCACCATTGATTATACGCAAACCCAAACAGGTATTTATCCAGATACGCTGCCAACGGGTTATGTAGGGCAAGCCTATGATACGGATGTAACCTTTGTAATGCCATTGGATACGCTGGGGTATGATTTCACCAACTTTTACATCATGTCGGTTTCATTGCCAGTTGGTTTGAATTGGGAGTGTAATAACGTAGCCAATAATTGCAACTACAATCCACAACAGAGCCAATACGGTTGTGTAAACATCAGTGGGACTCCACTTTTGGCTGGCGTTTATCCAATTTATGTGACTGTAATTGCCGATTTGACTGTAGTTCAAGGTTATCCATTTCAGTTTCAAATTTATATGGAAGTGTTACCTAGCAATGTCAGTACATCAAACAATGGATTTTCTATGATAGGTGCAGCTGGTTGTTCACCTATTACTGTAGATTTTACCAACAATAATCCCGGACAATTGGCTTATGCATGGGATTTTGGAAATGGAAATACTTCAACTTTGGAGAATCCCGTGCCTCAGGTTTATAACGCGCCAGGAGATTATGTCGTAGAATATACCGCTTGGAATAACTTGGATACCATTGATGTTTATACCCTAACAAATGTCGCTGTAACTTCAATGAGTAATTATGGCGGAGGTTTTCCATCTTTCGAAACACCAGATGCTTATTTTATTCTAAAAGAAAACGGTACATCTATTTACCAATCCAGTATTATTGGGGACCAAAATCCTCCTGTAAATTGGAATACAAGTATAAACCTAAATCCATCGAACACTTACGTTATTGAAATCTGGGAAGCTGATGACACTTTTGGGGAAATTATTTTAGGTGCGGATGATTATATGGGAAACCATACATTAATGCTCACCGGGTGTAACGGTTGTAGTGCAGGAACTTCCTCAATAAATTACACCATAAATCATCAGATCATATATCCAAACCCAACTGTTATATCAGTCGATACGGTCCATGTTTATGGGTATCCCCCTGTCCCTTCTATTACTTATGACAATGCTACCTATGTCTTATCAACACCTGACTTGGGGTATTCTTACCAATGGTACATTAACGACAGTCCAATTAGTGGTGCAACAAACCCAAATTATACCATTTATCAATCAGGTGTTTATCACGTTGTAGCTATTAATCAAACAGGATGTGTAAGTTTTTCTGATACCTTAACCGCTGTTATTTGTGATCCAGATATCATTCCTGGAATTGATGTCAATACGACTGGTGATAGTTTAATTGCAACAGATGTTCCTATTGGTTATAACATTCAATGGTATTTGGATGGAAACGCAATTACCGGAGCCACAAATGAAACCATTAACATCGCCTTTTCTGGAGCTTATACCGTAGCGATTGTTGACACGTTTGGTTGTGTACACAACTCGGATGTGCTTAATGTTGGTTTATCTGTTTATGACCAAGAACCTTTATCATGGTCAATGTATCCCAATCCAGCAAATGAAAGTGTATTTGTAGATTTCTCATCGAACGTCCTTCCTGAAAATGTTTCACTTGTTGATATTACCGGAAGAATAATTAAAAAATGGGAATATATTGAAAGCAACATTCAAGAACTCGATATAACAGATATTCCTTCAGGATATTTCTTTCTTAAAGTCGACTGGCACCAACAAAGTTATATGAAACAGTTAATTATAGAATAACTAATTTGACTTTGATTTTAGATACTTATTGCGGTATTTTTGATACAGTTGATTTTGGAAATTTTCTGTTGAAGCTATTTCGCCATTGATCATTATGAAAGTAACATTGTTGGTTTTCATATCGAGGGCACTTCCTTTTGAAGCAAATAATGTTGCTGATTTTCCTAATTCGATAGAACCATATTTTTCATCTATCCCTAAAATCTCAGCTGTATTTAGGGATATGCTCGCCACAGCCTCTTCCTCAGTAAGTCCGTATGCCATGGCTGTTCCTGCCAAAAACGGTAAATTTCGAGCATTCATAGCTTCCATATCGCCTTCATTTTGGATACAAAACTTGATGCCTTGGCGTTGCAGTAATGAAGGCAGCTGATACGGTAAATCTATTGGGTCGTCTTCACTCAATGGTAAGCTGTGCGGTCGTATTAGCATAATTGGAATGTCAGCATCAACCAAACGCTGTCCGATGAGGTAACTGTCATAACCTCCAACAATTACTGGAAAAGGCAATTCAAAATGTTGAGCAAATTCAATTACATCAATCAACTGTTGCAATTCATTGGCATGAAAATAAACCCTTTTTTCGCCTTTAAAACAATCTATCATTGCTTCCAATCGGGAATCTTTCACTTTATCGGTTCCGGCGTAAGCATAGGTTAAAGCCATTTCAAAAAATTGATACAATTCATTGGTTTGATTTATATAATCATCAACACTTTTTTTCTTTACAACCTGATCTGTTTGATAGTCAGATTGAATTGCATCAGGCCAATTCACGTGTATTCCATCGTTCTCTCGAATTGTTGCGTCTTCCCAGTTCCATCCGTCTGTTGCCATTATGGAGGAAGTACCTGAAATTATACCGCCCCTGGGTGTAGCTTGGGTGAATAAGACACCATTTGTTTTTACAGTGCTGATAACTTTTGATTCCACATTATAAGCAATCTGGGATCTTATATGTGGATTGTATTGTCCAATTTCATAATAGTCTCTGGTGGCCCGAACAGCATCAATTTCAGTTAATCCCAATGTTGAATTCGGTGCTATAAAGCCTGGGTAAATGTGGTGTCCAGTCAAGTCAATAACAGTATCCCATTCCAATACATCATAAGGATAAGCCAAAGAATTCTTGATAAGAATAATTTCATTATCCTCAACTCCTATTAATGCGGTTTCTATTACTTCTCCATTACCAGCATGCAAATAGCCATTGGTCAATAATATTTTTTGTGCAGGAACAAAAAGAAATAAAAATAGAAAGCCTGCGAATAAAATCGTCTTCATAATTAATGCGTATTTTCAGTGGTAACTCCTTCTTCTCCAAGCGTATCACAATGGAAATGTTTTGACTTTTTCGTTTTATACGGTATTGTTTTTTCACCTTTGTCAATCGCATCAATCATCTTTACGATAATCCTTGCCTTCTCCTTGGTAATTCTTGTTTGCATTTCCAGATCCTTTTTAATGTCGTAATACATCACGCCTTCAATCATGGTATTCTGAACAATAGCTTCAACACTCAAAGGGTTGTCTGACCACAAGACCAAATCGGCATCTTTGCCTTCCTCAACACTGCCCATCTTATCATCGAGATGTAATAATTTTGCAGGGTTTAAAGTAACCATTTTCCAAGCCTCTTCCTCTGTCATTCCGCCGTATTTAATTCCCTTTGCGGCTTCTTGATTCAATCGTCTACCCATTTCTGCATCATCAGAATTGATGGCAACAACTAAGCCTTGCTCATTCATCAGGGAAGCATTGTAGGGAATGGCATCATTAACTTCAAACTTGTAAGCCCACCAATCCGAAAAAGTAGAGGCTCCAACCCCATGTTTTAACATTTTATCCGCCAGTTTATAGCCTTCCAAGATGTGTGTAAATGTATTTACCTTAAATCCAAATGAATCTGCCAAATGCATGAGCATGTTGATTTCCGATTGCACATATGAATGACAGGTAATAAACCTTTGCGACTTCAAAATTTCAAGCAATACCTCCAGTTCTAAGTCTTTTCTTGGCTTTTCAATTTTATTACTTTTTGAATTGTTGTAATTGTTCCAATCCTCCTCATATTCCAGTGCCCTATTGAAACCATCCAAAAAGACTTGCTCTACTCCCATTCTTGTCTGAGGAAATCGAACTGTTGCATTGTCTCCCCAATTGGCTTGCTTAACGTTTTCTCCCAAGGCACATTTAATAAATTTTGGAGCATTGTCGATGAGCATTTCTTCAGCATCTACTCCCCATTTTAGTTTAATCAAAGCAGACTGACCGCCAATTGGATTTGCCGAGCCATGAAGAAGTTGAGCTGCAGTTACCCCTCCTGCAAGCTGGCGATAAATAGAAATATCTTCAGGATCTACGACATCTCCAATACTCACCTCCGCAGAAACCGATTGACCTCCTTCATTAACTCCTTTTGAAATGGCTATGTGTGAGTGCTCATCAATTATTCCACTTGTTAAATGCATCCCTTTTGCATCAATAATCTTGGCCTTGTATGGGTAGGAATAATTACCTGTTCCCACTGAAGCAATTTTTCCATCCACAACAATTACAGTGGCATTCTGAAGGATACCAGATGTGGTGTTTGTCCATACCGTGGCATTCTTAAAAACAAGAGTTTCTTTTTCCGGCTTTTCATTTGGCAAATAGCCATAAGCCATATTTGGGAACCATACGTCCGCTTCATTTTCTTCTGGTACTTTAACCTCAGTATTAAGGGGATGAGATTTTCCGCTTTTTATTGCCACCCAATATACCCAACGACCATCAGCCAATAGTGCATCCCCTTCAAAAATGGAATTATTGGCTTTTAACTTACCATGTAAACTAATATTTCCTAATAAATTTTTGTCATTTGAAATAAACTGCAAGGTGATGTCATCTCCCAACATATTGATATAAACATTTGTCATGGTAGTATCTGACGTTGTCTTTTTTCCAGTTTTAACTTCTTGAATATCCAATATTTTTGCAGACAATGAACCATTATTTTCTTCAATTCGAAGATTAAAAGTTGAGTTTTCCATTTGGAGCAAATAACTTCCTTCTACATTCTTAGCATCAGAAAATGTATGCATATAACGACTCCCCAATATCCAAGATTCAAATAATACTGCAGGCCCATCAAAAGGATTTGATGCATAGATACTGAAACATGCTTTTTTTCCCTTTTCCAAAGTTCCCAAAGCTGTTGAAATATTAAGCATTTTTGCTGGTTCAATGGTTAATGCAGCCAAAGCATCTGAAGCAGATAATCCCGCATTCATTGCTTTGTATATGTTTTGCCAAAAACTTTCAGGATCTTTTTGTCCATATGATGAAATACATAAAGGTATTTTCTGTTCAACTACCTTGGCCGGATTTGTAGGAGCGAGTTCCCAGTGCTTTAAATCTGCCAATGCAACCTGACGCGCAACATAAGGATCCTTAACATCAAATGGAGCAGGGAAATTTATTGGTAAAATGATATGGCCACTGATTTTTTTTAAAGACTCAATAGCCTCGTATTCATTTCCTGATCCAAAATAATTGAACTTAAACCCAAATTCTTCGGCTATTTTTTCCGCTCTTAAAATTTCCCATTTGTCTTCAGTTTCAATAAGAAATGGCAAATTTATTCCCTTTGCAAGTGCATCAAGGGATAAATTCGTTTCTTTTTTTGAGGCGGTTTTGTACCACAACATATCATAAAAAGTTTGGCGCAATAATGCAATGGAACCCATTTGAGAGGATGGATATGATTGCTGAGATGTACCTTTGTCGAATGAATAAAATTGAGCAGCTTGATTAGCAATAATAGACTCATTTGCAGTTCCTGAGCCTAAAGCAGATAATACTCCTGTCCCTCTTGCAATACCGTCTTGATGATGGCTCAAAACCAAGCCAAAACCATATTTCATCATTTGTTCATTTGTTGCAAAATCTGTTTGATAAAGGGCGCTTGCATTTGTTTCAGATTTAATCGATTCATTCCAACTGAATGCCCCACTTTTTGACGATTCCAATTGAGGATAAGGATTCCATGATTTCGATTCAATAGCAGGCAATCCAATGGATGACCACGTTTCAATAAATGAAGGCAGTATTGTTTTACCTGAACAATCAATCACGAGCGCTTCATTCGGTATGAAAATAAGTTGGCCAACATCCAGAATACTATCACCTTGGATAATTAGTGTTGCATTCTCAAAAGTCTTGTCAGGACCAATTACAATTTTCGCATTTTTCAGTGCCACCATTTGTGGCTTTGATTCTTTTAAACCGTTAACAGGAACTATTTGTGAAGTCGATATTACTGAAATTAAAAACGACAAAAAGAACAATGCTTTTCTCATACCTCAAATTGTGAAATGTGAAATTAGCTAAAATGACCGATTTAATTAATCATGACTTTCATTCTTTTTGATGTATTTTTGTGTTCAAACAAAAAACAAAAAACATGAATACTTTTCTAGTTCATTTGCATTCAGGCTTAAGATGGGTGGTACTAATATTATTGGTTTATGCTATTCTGAATGCAATAGCTGCACGTAACAGTAATGAGTATACAAAAAAGGATAAAATGATTAACCTTTTTACAATGGTTTCTTTGCATTTACAGCTCGTTCTCGGTTTCATTTTATATTTTACATCTTCACAAGTAAATTTTTCCGGAGATTGGATGAAGAATCCTGTGCAGCGTTTCTACGGTTTGGAGCATATATCCGTAATGATTTTAGCTATAGCCCTCGTAACTTTTGCCAGAGGAAAGGCTGAACGTTCAAAGGATGCAAATGCAAAACACAAAAAAATTAGAATATGGTTCACCGTAGCATTACTGCTAATCCTTATTTCCATTCCTTGGGGTTTTAGATTCAATTTAGAAAGTGCATGATTTTAAGATTAACTGTACTTTTATTTTTTTCCATTCTAATACTTTCTTGTTCCAGTCAAAGTGGTCAAGGAAATGGATTTGTTTCAAGTGGAAAGGCATTATACGAAAATAATTGCGCTCAATGCCACGGTGAAGATGGAAAACTAGGTAAATCAGGCGCGACGGATTTGAGTATGTCTAATTTAACAGATAACGAAAGTAAAAATCGCATAAAAAATGGATTGAATGCAATGCCACCAATGGCGGAAGTTTTAGGTTCCGAAGCAAATATTGATAGTGTGATTCAATACATAAAAACATTTCGCACCGCAAAATGAGCACAGGTCACGTTACGGTCGATGCAATCGAAGAACGCTGCGTACTTGTAGGTGTTATAAGTTCAGATATAACAGAAACCACTGCACATGAATATTTAGATGAACTTCAATTTTTGGCTGAAACCGCAGGTGCTATAACAGAAAGGAAATTTCTTCAAAAATTGGCAATGGCTAATCCCAGAACCTATGTAGGAACCGGAAAATTGGAAGAAATAAAAAACTACATTAAGGAGCAAGAAATTGAACTGGTCATCTTTGATGACGAGCTTTCTCCATCACAATTGCGCAATATAGAGCGGGAATTAGCATGTAAGGTTTTGGATAGAACCATTCTCATTCTAGATATTTTTGCGAGCAGGGCGAGAACGTCACATGCCAAAACGCAAGTTGAATTGGCACAATTGCAATATATGCTGCCGCGTTTAACAAGAATGTGGACACACCTTGAGCGCCAAAAAGGTGGAATTGGTTTAAGAGGTCCGGGAGAATCTCAGATTGAAACTGACCGACGAATTATCCAATCTCGAATTGCATTGATGAAAGAACGCTTGAAAGAAATTGACAAGCAAATGGCAGTGCAACGCAGCAATCGTGGACAATTGGTTCGTGTTGCTTTAGTCGGTTATACCAACGTTGGAAAAAGTACCTTGATGAACCTACTTTCTAAATCCGATGTTTTCGCAGAAAATAAACTTTTTGCGACGCTCGATACAACGGTTAGGAAGGTAGTTATCGATAATTTACCGTTTCTTCTAACCGACACAGTAGGTTTTATAAGGAAACTACCTCATCAATTAATTGAATCGTTTAAATCGACTTTGGATGAAGTTCGTGAAGCCGATTTATTGGTGCATGTGCTTGACATATCACATCCTACTTTTGAAGATCATTATGAAGTAGTTAACGAGACCCTGAACGAACTTGATAAAACAGAAAAACCTGTGATTCTCGTTTTCAACAAAATTGATCAATATAAAGTCGCCATTGAAGTTGATCAGCTTTCTCAAGAAGAAAGAAATGTGGAGCTAGAAGAACTGAAACGCACATGGATGGCAAAGTTGAACAATACCAAATGTGTGTTTATTTCAGCAAGGGATAAGGATAATATTGAAGAGCTTAAAAAAGTGGTTTACGATGAGGTGCATCGCATTTTCAAGGTAAGGTATCCGTATAACAATTTTCTTTATTAGTAAGGTCTAAATTCAAAACCAAAAAAAAGGGGCTTTTCAGCCCCTTAGATTTTATCATTGTCTTATTTATCGTACCAAATGTAAGAATCCATGGCCTTCAAGAACATTCTCAAGGTAACCTGTAACTTTGTATTTGAAGAAATACACACCGTCTTCAGCTTCAACCCCGCTGTCTGTCTTACCATTCCATGCTGGATTAACTCCAGTTCCTTCAAACATCACATTACCCCATCGGTTTAGAATCGTCAACTGAACTGAAAGCGCATTTGTGGTAGTTAGGAAGAAGATATCATTATCCTGATCACCATTAGGAGAAAACACGTTTGGAACATAAACCGTTGGAATTGGGAATATACAGCTACCATCATCTGTAGTTGCAGATGGATCATAATTCGTTGCGGAAGGATCTGTACATCCACAAATAGAAATCACCACAGCTATAGATGCCTCATCAAAACAGTTTGGATCTTGGAAAGCTGTTAATTGAATCACACTGCTTTCGGTAAAGGTTACCGTTTGTGCATCCATATTGTTTACATTGACAACTTGTCCATTACCGAAGTCCCATTCAAAAGTTCCAGCATTTTGACTTGAATTTGTAAACGTAACCTGTAAAGGAGAGCATCCCACGATTGGGTTCGCTGAAAGTTGCGCAACAGGAGGATTTAAAATATCTACAAAAGCACTGTCATTAACTTCACAAACGTTATCTACGACATTGATGTAATACCATCCTGAAGGCAGGTCTTGAAACACCGATGCATTAATAAAGTTTGGACTGTTCGGTCCAGGACCTGACCAGGTATATTGTGGAACTCCTGTTTGTCCGGATATTATAGCAGAAACATAACCCACTGGTTCACAAGTTGCTGGTCCAATTATTATGTCGTCAATGGATAAGGTTTGATTCATTATAACTGTAACAGTATCAACAAATGGCCCAAGACAAACGTCAGTTACAGTAACGATATAATTAAAAGTACCGTTCTGATTTATCGAGACCACGTCACTCGTGGAATCCGACGCACTCGCCTGCCAATCGTAAGTAAAGGATTCAGATCCACCACTGGCAACAGCTGAAATTACTATCGAATCATTAAAACATTGCAACGTCAAGTCTGTTTCGGCTATTTCAACTGGTTGAATATCATTTAGGTATAATATTCCCGAAATCGTCTGTAAGTTTCCTAAACCATCTAAATATTGAACTTGAATTATAATTGTCTCTGTTCCTTCGGTAAGTGCATCAATAATTGGAGCAATGTTTATAGAAGCAGTATCTTGCCCAGGTAGCAATGTAATAGGACTTGCTGCAATATTAAAATCCACACCTTCTATTGCTGTCCCTGAAACCGTGTAGTCAACAACAAGCGTATCTAGAGATTCGCAAGCGCTCCTTATAAAAAGAACGTTTGCATCAACACAAGCCTCTGGTATAGTATCTGTTCCAGATGCAGTTTCTAGCGTAATATTTACTGGAGGAGAAGTAAAGGATTGGTTTTCCAAAAATACAGCGGTACTCAAATAATTATCAGCAACATCAGCAACAGCAAATTTAAAGTGATAGGTTTCTCCACAAATAACATCGAAAGTAATCGGAATAGGCACAGTAAAGCCATTCATAGTATGTGTTGTTCCTCCTGCATTACTCACATAGTATTGAGAATTTAAATTCGGGTGAATGGTACTTATGGTTATGGGAGTTGTTGAACCCGGTACCACAGCCAAATTTGCTGATCCATTAGGAAAACCTGCTGGAGCAGAATACGGACCAGTAATCCCAGGGCCAGCCACAAAAAATCCAAAAATATCGTTGAATTGCGTGTTTACATAAGTTAAATATTCATCAGATGAAAAAACGAAGTTGAAACTTACAACATTTGAAATCGGAACGAAATCAAACTCCAAAATGGCACCATCTGTCGCACTGGTAGCAGATCCTAAACCCAGTGATTGCAAATTGGCATTCGCAATTGTTAACATATCATTAACTGTAGGATTCATTGTATTGGAAAGTGCACTAACATTTGTTTGACCTGCTGTTGCCATGGCTGCCGTTCCAACCAATTCAGATGTTGCGCCAGAAGAAAGTACTACTCCACCAGCAGGAAAACCAATGTTTGAGGTTCCACCGAATGCCCCAATTTGAGCAGCATTTCCTGTATAGGTTACATTTGAAACAGTGATACCAGGTCCAACTAAATTGTTAACGTATTGGGCTGGAGTTAATACTCCAGAATTTATTGTCATTTGAGCATTAGCAATGCCTGAACAAGCAAGAACGGATAAAAACAATAATAAGATTTTATTCATAGTAAAAAGATGAAATTTATTCAATCGCTTAAAAAGACTATTCTTTTTAAAAAATAGTTGCACGAATTTCGAAAAAAAATAGTCGTCTCACAATTTATTCAGACAATAATCGCGAATTTTGATTCAAATCGAAATTTTTAAAAATGGAAGCAACGCAAATTTATATTGGTAAATCAAAAGAAAAATTCCTAAACGAATTGTTAGATTTTTTGAAAATCCCTTCGATTTCAGCTGATCCGGCTTATTCAGATGCAGTGCATCAAACTGCTGAATTTGTGGCGAACCAATTCAAAAATATTGGGCTGGACGCCGTTGAAATTTGTCAAACTGCTGGTTATCCAGTTGTCTACGGTGAAAAAATTATCGATGAAAGTCTTCCAACAGTTTTGGTATACGGTCATTATGACGTGCAACCTGCGGACCCGATAGATTTATGGACAAGCCCACCTTTCGAACCGGTTATCAAAACAACGTCAATACATCCGCAAGGCGCCATATTCGCTCGAGGTGCATGTGATGATAAAGGACAAGCCTTCATGCATGTAAAAGCAGTTGAGGCGATGCTTGCAACAGGTGAACTAAGCTGTAATGTGAAGTTCATGATTGAAGGTGAGGAGGAAGTTGGAAGTGAGAACCTTGCGATTTTTGTAAAAGAGAATGTTGAACGACTAAAAGCAGATATCATTTTGGTTTCCGATACGGGTATGTTGGCGAATGATGTACCATCCATTACTACCGGATTACGTGGCTTGAGTTACGTTGAAGTTGAAGTAACGGGTCCAAATCGCGATTTGCATTCTGGACTTTACGGTGGTTGTGTTGCCAATCCAATCAATATTCTTACAACTATGATTGCTTCGCTGCATGATGAAAACAGAAAGGTTACTATTCCAGGATTCTACGATAAAGTAATCGAACTATCATCGGAAGAGCGTGCTGAAATGGCGAAAGCACCGTTTTCTCATGAAAAATATTGTGAGGCTTTAGATATTGAAAACACTTTGGGTGAGGTAGGATATTCAACAATGGAAAGAGGTTCGATTCGTCCTACTTTAGATGTTAATGGGATTTGGGGAGGATACACCGGGGAAGGTGCGAAAACAGTTATTCCATCGAAAGCGTTTGCGAAAATATCTATGCGTTTGGTACCCGATCAAAACCCAGATGAAATCACGAATATGTTCAAAACACATTTTGAAAAAATTGCACCTCAGGGTGTAAAAGTTAAGGTGAAACCACATCATGGAGGAGAAGCCGCCGTAACGCCAATTGATTCTATTGGTTATAAAGCAGCGGCTCTGGCATACGAATCCACTTTTGGTAAGAAACCAATTCCGGTAAGAAGCGGTGGAAGTATACCGATTGTTTCCATGTTTGAAAAAGTTTTGGGTTTGAAAACCATTTTGATGGGCTTTGGTTTGGACAGCGATGCAATCCACTCACCAAACGAGCATTACGGTTTGTTCAACTTTTATCGCGGAATTGAAACCATTCCTTATTTCTACAAACATTTTGCTGAACTTTCAAAAGAATAATACCATGAGATTTTTACTGATTTTATTTTTGTCTTGCCTGTTTATTTTAAACTCCTGCAAAGTATTTGAAGAACCTGAATTTGTCAAAATGGGGGGGTATCAAATTGAAAGCATAGAAGGTTCAACGATCAACTTCGCTGTGAATGCCGTTATTTCAAACCCGAATTGGTATGCGCTAAAGGTGAAGCCCTCAAATCTGGATGTTTATATGGGTGAATTTTTCATGGGAACTATATTCCTAGAGGATAAAATCAAATTCAAAAAGAAAAGGGACAATGAAATCAATGCGTCATTTCGTGCAGAATTGGCTGATGGGGCCTTGGTGAAAGCCATGTCATTTGGCGGTGAAGGAAATATAAACTTGACTTTAAAAGGCAAAGTGAAAGCAGGCGTATTTTTCATTTACAAAAAATTTGATGTCAATGAAAGCCAGTCGATAAAAGGTGGCTCTTTTGGGTTTGGAAATATGAATTGAGGTTTACTCAATACCTCTGTATGTTTAAGCGCTTCTTTCGATTACGAATTGTACGTCTAAAGGAAATTAAAATGCATTAGCAAAAACTAGTAAAACATTTTTATCATTTTCTTAAGGAATACAATTCTTATATTACATATTTGGATTTATTTTTTCAATTACTTAATGACGGTCAATTTTTCTGAATGCACCCAACTACCTTGTTGATAAATGATTTGGTATAGGCCAGCGGATAAATCTTGCAGAGAAATATTAATTAATTGCTCCTTTTTCAATTCATTAAATTCGATATTTTGTAGGGTTTGACCATAAGAATTGATGATTTTTATCAAAAGAACTTCATCTGTTTTACCATTGAATATGAAGGACGTATTTTCTTTGCAAGGATTTGGAAAAACTCCTGATATTAAATTGGTTGAGGGGTTTGAGTTAATCGCAATGATATGAGAGTATGTTGAGGTTCCATCATTATCAGTTTGGGCCAGCCTGTAGTAACTTATCGGTATCGTCGGTTCTTCATCTCTGAAAGAATAAAAATGTGATTCTTGTGTTGTTCCTGCACCATCAACTATTCCAATTATTTCCCAATCTTTTCCATTAATACTTCTTTCTAAAGTAAAGTAATCATTATTTATTTCGCTACTTGTTATCCAAGTAATGCTATTGAAACCACCTTCATTAATTCCATCAAAAGACATTAGTGTAATTGGAAGTAATACCGTTGGCGAGCAATCTAAAGATCCAGAACCTTTTACATCAACACTGATAACAGGTTGTGGTCCTCCATTTTGAAATATATTGAGAACCATCGCATATATTTCACCTGCCTGCATGGCAATTGGAGCAACCCAACCATCTCCTTCAGCACCTTCAAAAAAATCATTAGCTGCGCTAGATAGTCCAACATCGCCATTAGCACTTGAGTACGAACAACGAATCGGTCCGTTTCCTGTGTTCATTGGGCACGGTATAGTGCCATTGGTTGAAGGTCCATATATAGCGAAGTCATAATCTTGACCACTTGGACCACTTAGGGTTAGTTCCAGATTTCCAGGCGTTTGGGTTTGGAAATAATACCAAACAGATGAAATCTCTCCGGTTCCACCCCAACAGCCTCCAATTTGAGGTGCGTTTAGCTCTTGTACACCAGATGAAACATTATTTGTAGTTGGATAATTCCCATCTCCACATATAATTTGGCCACAACCTCCAGAACAATTGGAAGTACTGCAAAAAGTTGATGTATTATTGCTTCCTGGAGACGAACTGCAAGTAATGTTCGCATTCCAACCTGAATTTACTCCATTAGCATTTGAAAGGAAAGCAAAAGTCAAACATCCTGATGGGTCTGATGATGTTATAGTTGAAGGAATAGTAGTGCCAGTATATGTTCCAATTATTGGTGCAGAACTGTTATTGCCATTCAAAACGGTCAAAAAATCTCCTGAACCAAGATTGAATGAACTGAAATTAACTTCAACATATTGTCCAGAAGCAGAAGGACAAACTGTATAAAGTGCATACTGATTGGTTAAATAATTTCCACTTCCACCAGGATCGGTAAATGTTGCACCACAAGTCAAATTGCTGTTTCCTGTTATTATACTTCCCATAATCGCAGAGGTCGTTGTTGCACAAATATTAAAAGTGCCTTCATTATCTGCAAAATCCCAAACCCTAATATAAATTGTTTCTCCGGGAGTGCCAGTGTAATTTATAGTTGAAGGGGTTATATAGCTTGCACTTGATGCACAACCTTTATGTGAAAGACTGCTGCAAGTTCCGGAGTATAAAGCTAATGATGCAGCAAACGGTGTAATAGATGTATTATCGTCAACAACAGTCACAGTTAAGGTGCCATTTGATGGAACAACAGCACGGTACCAAACATCATTATCACTAAAAGACCCACATCCGGGCTCTACCATTCCAGTTGAAAGTGTTGAATTTACAGTTGTTCCAAGTGTATATGCGCATCCTGAGCTGTTAACTGGAATTGTTACCGCGCTGCATGGCTGATCATTAATAGGAGGACTCAAGCAAGAAATAATCCCACTAAACCCTGAAGAAACGCCTCCACCATTTGAATCCAATCTAAAACTTATACAGCCACCAATTGAACTTTGATAGGTGACACTCGAAGGCCCAGAACCTCCGGTATTTGGAATCAATGTGAACCCTGATCCTGAATTCACATATAAGAAATCTGGTTGATTGGTACCTCCAGAATTTGAAGATATTGAAACAGTCGTTAAAGTAACACTTAAAAACTGACCGGGTGCTGCGCACAATGTAATGGTGAAATCAGTATCTGGTAAATAATTCCCACTATTTCCATTATCAAGAAAAGTGCTCCCACAGGAAAAATTAACACCAGCGGTTAAAGTTGAATTACTATTTAATAGAACTTGACTGCTTCCAACTTTTGGAAACAAAATGGTCAGAATGGACCATAATAAAAATGAATTAATCTTTTTCAAGAGTGGTTGCGTTAGTTAAAAACAAAATAAACAAACCTTAGGTCTGAACATGGTTTATTCAGTGCAAAGATATTTTTTATGCTTTAAAGAAACAAGCAACCTTTTGATTTATTATTTGAAGTAATAGATAATTTAATTCAAATATTTATCTAACACTCTTAAAATTAATTGATTGATTTCCATTCGGTTTTTCCAGTTTTAAACTGATTTTCGTTCAGATCAGAAATGATATTTTTTATCTTTTTCAAATCAACTTTATTGGAGTCTAAAGTAATATTTGCAATTTGTATATCTCTGCCCTCTACAAAATCGTATGAAACGCGATCAACGCCTCCTGTTTGTTTTAATGCCTTTCTTATTGTTCCCCCACATCCTTTTTCACAAGACATTCCACTAATTTCTATACTCAATTTTGTATTGGAAACAATATTCTGCTCCAGTTTTTTATTGGTTTTTCCCTTTACAGTTCTTATATGAACTTTTTCAGAACTTTCATTGCAAGAAGCCAATAACAAAGGAAAAATCGCTATTATTAAAACTATAGATTTCATTTTTTTCTTTCAAAATTACTATTTATATATGAAGAAATATCAGCTATACGGTTTGAATAATTTTCTAATGACTGGGAATTTTTTTCTTCTTCTGCTTTTTATATTTGAAGTTTAATGTTCAAAGTTCAAGCCCTTGAACCTTTTTAAACCTTAAACCTTTTAAACCTTTTAAACCTTAAACCACTTTAAACCTTAAACCTTTTTAAACCTTAAACCTTTTTAAACCTTAAACCTTCTTGAACCTTGAACCACTTTAAACCTTAAACCTTTTTAAACCTTGAACCTTGAACCACTTTGGACCTTAAACCACTTTAAACCTTAAACCTTTTTTAACCTTAATCCTTCTTGAACCTTGAACTACTTTCCCTTTTCAGTCTTGAGTCGTTCCACCTCAGCTTCTAACATGGCTATATACTTGTATTTGTATTCGTCTTGATAATTGTTGACTTGTTCTTTTACTTCAACCCCATTGACTATTTGATTATTACTCACATTAAAAATCTGTGAAGCATCGAAGTTCAAAATTTGCGAAACGGAAACTTCCAAAATGTCCGCGATACGGTACAATTTAGAAAGAGAAATATCCACTTCTCCACGTTCGAGTTTACTGTAACCAGAAACACTCATTTCCAGCTTATCAGCAACTTCTTCCCGTGTTAGGCTTTTCAATTCACGGAACTTTTTAATGTTTTCTACAACCTCTTGCATAGCATTTAAATTTCCTTAAAAGTAGCAAAATAATTTTTAAAAGGAAAATAAAACCTTTATAATGCAATTAACTTAAACAAATTGTAAGGATATTTACACACATACAAATCTTTTGTTCGCAGAAAACAATTAAGTAATAATTAATATTATTAAACTTCGTGAAAATTTATATTATCACTGGAGCGCCAAACAGTAGAAAGTCATCTGTGATACGCGCTCTAACTGGAATTCGGGATTCGAGAACATTTGATATCCAATTTCAAAACGAAATAGTCAAAACACACGTTTTCGTTGTTTCCAGTAATGAAATTGTATCCAAGAAATTCCCAAAAGGAATGGATCCTAATCAATTGGTCAATTACATTAAAAATCTAGGAAATGATGTAGGGGCAGTTATTTTGCCATTAAGGTCTATTCAACCAGCGTTGAATTTGCCGATAGCCTCAGAATACATACAAATTCTGCAGGACAATGGATTTGATATTGCCCCTGTTGCAATGTTCAATGATGAAATATCACTGCCAAAAGGGGTTGTAGGTGAAACCTTTGATTCAACTGAAACCACACCATCTAATTTAACAGCATCTAAATTGAGAAAATTATGGGGGATTTTATAAGATTTAGTCAATTAACAGCAGTTTTACTTTTATCCTTCTGCAACTTCGTAATTTCTCAAACCCCAGCATCAATTCAGTGGCAGAAATGTTTAGGGGGTACGGATCCAGACTATGGACTAGGCGAACATATTCAAACCTCTGATGGAGGAATTATTTTTGTTGGTTCAACGGCATCGAACAACGGTGATGTTATTGGAAACCATGGCAATTATGACCTTTGGGTTGTAAAATTGAATCCCTCGGGAATAATACAATGGCAGCACTGTTTGGGCGGTTCCAACGAAGACCATGGAATAGACATTCTTCAAACTGCTGATGGAGGATTTATCGTTGTTGGTGAAACTAAATCTAACAACGGAGATGTTATTGGATACCATGGCAACTGGGATATTTGGTTAATAAAATTAAACTCACTTGGTGTTTTAGTATGGCAAAACTGTATTGGTGGATACTATGCTGACAGAGCGAATGATTTAATACAAACTTTAGATGGAGGGTTCTTTATTACGGGTTCAACGAATTCAAATGATGGGGACATTTTAGGAGCTGGTTATCATGGTATCGCAGGTAACAATCCAAGTGATTTGGTTGGAATAAAAATGGATTCTTTTGGAAATGTTGAATGGATTAAATGTTTTGGGGGAACAAACGATGATGTGGGTACTTCGGTTCAGCAAACTTCGGACGGGGGCTATCTTTGTTCAGGATTTTCCAATTCAACAAATGGAGATGTTGTTGGAAACCACGGGAATTATGATGCCTGGATAATAAAGGTAAACTCAACTGGTACTTTACAATGGCAAAAGTCCTTAGGTGGTTCATCTTATGATCAGTCACATGATATGCACATCACAGCTGATGGTGGTTTTGTATTATTGGGCAATACTGCTTCCAATAATGGGGATGTTAATGGAAATAATGGTATGGGGGATGTTTGGGTTGTAAAATTGAATCCCTCGGGAATAATACAATGGCAACAATGCTACGGAGGAACAAACAGCGAATATGGAAAACAAATACTACAAACAATGGATGGATCCTATATATTGGCTGGATATACAGAATCAAATGATGGAAATGTTAGCGGCAATCATGGTTCTTTTGATATGTGGATTGTTAAAATTAGTTCAATCGGTGGAATACTTTGGCAAAAATGTTTAGGAGGCACAAATATTGATATTGCAACATGTTTAAATCAATTATCAGATGGAAGTTATTTGATTAGTGGCTATACAGAATCTACTAACGGCTTCTTTCAAGTAAATCATGGCTCAAGCGATGCATGGATTGTAAAACTGCTCGAATGCAACGCAACCACCAATTCGTTTTCCACGTTGAATGAATCAAGCTGCATTTCCTATACCTCACCGACGGGTCAAGTTTATACATCATCCGGAACGTATACGGAGGTGATTCCAAATTACCTTGGTTGCGACAGCACGATAACCATTAATCTGACCGTACACCAACCACAAACCAATAACATTACCGTAAACACATGTTCACTCCCATACACCTGGAATGATCTACTGTACAATGCCTATGGTAATTATACGCAAGTGTTGCAATCAGTCAATGGGTGTGACAGCACAGTTAACATGACTTTGGGTTATTTTCCGTCAACCCAAAACATCTGCATTGTCGGTGTTGATCCTGCTTCTGGCAAGAACAAAGTCGTATGGGAAAAAGAGCAAACACAGGTTATTTCGTCGTACAATGTGTACCGTGAAAACACGCAGTCAGGCTCGTTCGATTTAATTGGAACAAACAATTATTCAGACAGTTCATGGTTTTTAGATGTGAACTCCAACCCCAACCAACAAGCTTACCGCTACCAAATTAAGTATGTTGATACTTGCGGGACAGAAAGTAACGCCGGAGATATACACAAAACCATGCATTTAACTATCAATCAAGGTGTAGGGACTACTTGGAACCTAATTTGGACACCTTATGAAGGGATCTCATATCCAAGCTACAATATCTATCGGGGAACAAATGCCAATAACATGACATTACTGACAACGGTTGCCAGTACGCTTAGCTCATATACCGACGCAACAGCACCAAGTGGATTTGTGTATTACCAGATTGAAATTGTAACCCCGAATACCTGTAATCCAACTAAACAGGTTTATAATAGCTCGCGTTCTAATGTTTCTACAAATGATCCAAGCTACCTCAATTTAAGCGAATTGATAGAAAATGATCAATTATCCATATACCCCAACCCAACAACAGATCTCATCAATATTGTATATGACGGTGAAATCCAACTGGTTGAATTAGTAGATATGAAAGGTGCTTTATTGTATATAAACAACGAAAACAAAACGGAACACCAGCTGCCTCATTCGATTCAAACAGGAATTTACACGGTTCTTATACATACCGATAATGGAATTGTAAGGAAAAAACTAATGATAAAATAGTTGTTAATATATGAATCACCTAAATCCCGCACTTGCGGGATTTTCATTTTCTAGTTTATCTATCATAGTAGGCTTTAAAAAAGGCTAGTACCGAGAAAACTAAGGAACTTTTTTCTAAATTTCTTACTAATCGATTTTCATCATTTCAAGAAATTTTCCTTATACTTCACAAACTTATCTTTTACTGAATTGTTTTCAAGAATTGTTTTTTTAAATGCAAAAATCTTTCTAATAGCTAAACCAACTTGAAGACAGTAAAGGATCGCTGAAATCAACATGATGCCAACACCAAGATTTGCGATTTTAAGAATTTGCTCTGGCGTATCCTTTGGTAAATTACCTGCGTTATGAATGGGGTCAATATAAGTCAAGTAACCTAAAATAGCCATGATGAATAGAAGTGCAACAAAAAGTACATTTACTAAAGCGCTAACACGATATTCCTTCATGTAAAAGGGTCTTAGCCCAAAGAAAGCAGAAAGATAAACTGCCGCGCTATTCTTACTTGAAAGCGCATTACCTTTATTTTCATAAAATTGAATAACTGTATCAATATAACCCAAATGTTCTGACAACACAATCTTGAAGTTGGCTTCATTAAGCTCATCCAAGCGATTCAACTGTTCAAAATATTCAGCGGGCAAATGCTCTTTGCAAAAATCTATCTTGTTGTCAATTTCTGAAAACAACTCTTGCCATTCGAAATCTTCAGGATTCGCATGTTCAGATTTTTCAATAATATTGGTCAAAAGCCTTATGGTTGCTTGATTATCTGCCAACAATTCAAAACCCTTAACATTATCTAACAATGATTCATCTTTTTGAAAATGAACTTTTTGAGACTTTACTTTCCCTTTCGGAAAGGATCGGTAAGCATCTCTACCCATTTCCCTTCCGATTTGATTGATAAATGCATTAACTAAACCCATATTTTATAATTCGATTGGTATATACTTGTTTTAACAATGCGTTTGATTTCACTTGTGGTTCTTTATTTCAAGTATAAGGATTAATGTTTAATGTGGCAAGACAAACTTTAATGTTTAATGTTCAAAGTGTAAACCTTAAATCCTCTTAAACCTTAAACCTTGAACCTTAAACCTTAAACCTTAAACCTTGAACCTTAAACCTTAAACCTTAAACCTTAAACCTTGAACTTTAAACCTTAAACCTTAAACCCTCTCAAACCTTGAACCTCTCTTCAAGAGCTTAATCCAATCCCTTTATTTATCTTTGCATCATATTTAAAATTATGAAAATCAATTCTGCAGAATTTGTTATTTCAAATACCGACTACAAACTTTGTCCAAAAGACGATATTCCTGAATTTGCCTTTATCGGAAGATCTAATGTAGGTAAGTCATCACTTATCAATATGCTTGTTGGCAATAAAAATTTGGCTAAAACTTCTGGAAGACCCGGAAAAACGCAGTTAATAAATCATTTTATTATTAATAAACATTGGTTTTTAGTTGATTTACCTGGATATGGTTATGCCAAAGCTTCTAAAGTGCAACGCGACAAATGGGAGCGTTTTATTGCGGATTACCTTACCAATAGAAAGCAATTGACTAATATTTTTGTTCTTTTAGATTCACGTTTAGACCCTCAAAAAATCGATTTAGAATTTATGAATTGGTGCGGTGAAAAACAATTACCTTTTTCAATGATTTTCACTAAAATAGATAAACTTTCCTCATCCGCGCTAGCAAAGAATTTAACGAAGTACAAAAAAGAAATGTTAAAATATTGGGAGGAAATGCCTCCAGTTTTTACCACTTCAAGTGAATCGGCTTTTGGTAAGGAAAAAATACTGAATTACATTGATCTGATTATTAAGGATTGCTAATCGGTTTTTCCTTTAAATTTTCAGCAGTCTATTTATATTTGCCTTAATTATGGAACAAAAAGAAGATAAACTCAAAGAGGTCATCTCGCATGCCAAAGAATACGGATTTGTATTTCCTTCCTCTGAAATATATGATGGTTTAGCAGCAACCTATGACTATGGTCAACTCGGCGTTGAATTGAAAAACAACATAAAGGCTTATTGGTGGAAGGCTATGGTACAAATGCACGAAAATATTGTAGGCTTAGACGCAGCAATTTTTATGCATCCAACGACTTGGAAAGCTTCTGGCCATGTTGATGCATTTAATGACCCACTTATTGATAACAAAGATTCCAAGAAGCGATACCGCGCAGACGTACTTATTGAGGAACACATTGAAAAAATCCGTCAAAAAATTGATAAAGAGGTTGAAAAAGGATTAAAGAGATTTGGCGACGACTTCGATGAAGTTCAATTCAGGGCAACCAATCCTAATGTATTACGCAATAAGGAAAAGATTTCAGAGATTGAAAATCGAATGAAAAATGCATTGGAGCAAAATGACTTGGAAGGTGTGTACCAACTTATTGTCGATTTGGAAATCAGTTGCCCAATATCTGGCTCGAAAAACTGGACTGAAGTCCGTCAATTTAACCTGATGTTTTCCACTGAACTTGGATCAGTAGCAGGTGATGCTTCAACGATTTACTTGCGTCCTGAGACAGCACAAGGAATTTTTGTAAACTTTTTAAATGTGCAAAAATCTGGACGAATGAAAATACCTTTTGGTATCGCACAAATAGGTAAAGCATTCCGTAATGAGATTGTTGCAAGACAATTTATATTCCGTATGCGTGAATTCGAACAAATGGAAATGCAGTTTTTTGTGCGACCAGGAGAAGAAATGAAATGGTATGAATACTGGAAGTCTACCCGTGAAAAATGGCATAAATCGCTGAACTTAGGAGATAAACTATACCGTTTTCATGATCACATTAAATTAGCACATTATGCAAATGCGGCATGTGACATCGAATTTAATTTCCCGATGGGCTTCAAAGAATTGGAAGGAATTCATTCGCGTACCGATTTTGATCTCAAGCAGCACGAGCATTATTCTGGAAAAAAACTACAATATTTTGATCCAGAATTAAACCAAAATTATGTCCCTTATGTCATAGAAACATCTGTTGGTTTGGATCGTATGTTTTTGGCTGTTCTTAGTTCCTCTTATTCAAATGAACTTTTGGAGGATGGAACTGAAAGAACTGTTTTATCAATACCTCCGGCATTAGCACCATACAAGGTTGCTGTTTTGCCATTAACCAAAAAAGACGGTTTACCTGAAAAAGCCAGAGCTATTATTGACGCTTTGAAATTTGATTTTAATTGTCAGTATGATGAAAAAGACTCCATTGGTAAACGATACCGACGTCAAGATGCTATTGGCACCCCATTTTCTGTAACAGTTGATCATCAAACCCTTGAGGACAATACAGTAACAATTCGAGATCGCGACACGATGAATCAAGTGCGCATTCCGATTTCAGAATTACATCAATTAATTGATGGTAAAGTCAATATGAAGTATTTACTTAAATGAAGTAGGTCCTATTTAATGGTAAGGTAAATGCGATAAGCAATAAGTGCTGGAATGCCTATTGTAAAAATAATCGCCAGAAAATAACCTTTTGGAATCAAATGGAATGACACAACATTGGTCATATCAGCATCATCGTACCCAATTCCAAAAAAATAAGATAAACTGAGAGGCACTTGCTCGATGGCTCCGTTTTTATAAATTATTTCCCCATCAAATAAATTTACAGGAAATAAAATCAGCGGAAGTGTAACAATGAGGAAACAAACCAAAAAAGTAATTAATGTCAGGGTGGTCTTTCTATTCATTAGTTGAATTATTCTTGACAAAATTAGTCGAAAATTAGTTTTCACATACACAACTTGAGTGGCTGAATAAGATTTGCTCAAAATTCTCGTTAATTTAGCTTCAAGCTTATGAATTTATATTCAAGTAAACAAAAATGGAAAATCACACTGCTTATCCTTGCTTTGGCAATGGTAGCGGTTTCTTTTTTCTTGTCCAATGCTATTGTTGTCAAAATTGGTGAACGCGAACGTGCCCGTGTTGAGCAATGGGCTGATGCCATACAGCAAAAATTAGAACTGGTGCGTCTTACCAATCGTACTTTTACCCAATTGCGCGATAAAGAACGAAGGGAAATGCAATTATGGGTTGATGCAACTAAAGAAATCTCCAAAGAATCCCCGTTGGATCAAATTCCAGATTTTTCCTTTCCACTCAAAATTATCGATGAAAACAAAGATATTCCGGTTATTTTGATGGACAATGAAGACAACATATCAGGTTCAAGAAATATAGATTTGGATACGACTTTGTTTACGAAAAATTCACCCAATATTAAGCCCAAGGAATTACAAGGAATTATAGATGATTCATTGAGAGAACTGGCTAAAATTTGGGTTAAAAATGAAAAGTATTTTAAAGTTGAGGTATTTGAGGGCCTCACGATGACCTATGCTTTTAATGATTCCAAAGAACTCGTTAGGCTTGAAAGGGAAAGAGATTCATTGATACAAGCATTCAATCGAGAATTAATTGAAAACGAAGAATTGGTGCCGGTAATTCTTGTTGAAGAATTAACCAACAAAATAATAGGGACGAATATTTCACAAGAAGAAATTTCCAAAAAAGGTCAAGTCAAGCTTATGACTCAATTGAAATTGCAAAATGATCCAATTCTGATCGATTTCAAAAGCGGTTCTAGAAATTTGCTTTATTTTGACGATAGTCCTGAGCTTAAACAATTACAATATTATCCGTATATCGTATTCTTCATTGTCGGATTATTTGTACTTATTGGTTATTTGGTGTTCAGTACCTTTAGAAGGGCAGAACAAAATCAGGTTTGGGCTGGAATGGCAAAAGAAACAGCACATCAACTTGGGACACCGCTTTCTTCTTTGATGGCATGGATTCAATTGCTAGAAAGTCAAAACGTTGATTCATCTATATTGAAAGAAATGCAAAAAGATGTTGATCGACTTGAGAAAGTAACCGATAGATTTTCAAAAATTGGATCTGGGACTATTCTTAAGCCGTCAGATATTAATATAACAGTTAGAAGTGTTCTAGATTACCTTAGACCTCGAATTTCACAGCAAATCGAAATTAATTTGCAATCAGCAAAAGAACAAATCGTAAAACATAATGCGCCTTTGATCGAATGGGTTGTAGAGAATATTGCAAAAAATGCAGTGGATGCAATGGAAAATAAAGGTGTTCTAGATGTTAATATTCATGATGCGAAAGGTTGGGTTTATATCGATATTTCAGATACAGGCAAAGGTATCGCCAGCAACCAGTTTAAAACTATTTTCAAACCAGGATTTTCAACCAAAAAAAGAGGCTGGGGCCTTGGTTTGAGTTTGGTAAAAAGAATTGTAAACGAATACCATAAAGGTAAAGTATATGTCTTACAATCAGAACCAAATGTAAAAACTACTTTTAGAATCGCCCTACCCAAAAAATAGGTTATAAAACCTAAAAATCAAAGGTTTCCATAAATTTAGTTGTGAAGTTTCCATTTCTGAAATCTTCATTATCCATGAGTTTTTGATGGAAAGGGATGGTTGTTTTAACCCCTTCGATAATGTATTCATCAAGAGCGCGTTTCATTTTTAAAATGGCTTCTTCTCTTGTTTGCGCAACAACAATTAATTTTCCAATCATGGAATCATAATTTGGTGGAATACTGTATCCTGCATAAGCGTGGGTATCAATCCTTACACCATGACCACCGGGAGAGTGATAAGAAGTTATTTTACCTGGAGAAGGACGAAAATCGTTATATGGATCCTCTGCATTAATTCTGCATTGAATAGCATGAAGATGTGGATAATAGTTTTTACCTGAAATACGCTCGCCTGCAGCTATTTTAATTTGCTCCTTTATGAGGTCATAATCTATTACTTCTTCAGTAATGGTATGTTCAACTTGAATACGTGTATTCATTTCCATAAAATAAAAGTCACGATTCTTATCAACCAAAAACTCAACAGTACCTACGCCTTCATATTTTACGGCTAACGCGGCTTTGATTGCGGCTTCACCCATACGCTCCCTCAATTCTTCGGTCATGAAAGGAGATGGTGTTTCTTCAACTAATTTTTGATGTCTTCTCTGAATTGAACAATCTCTTTCAGATAGGTGACAAGCATTTCCGTACTGATCTCCTGCGATTTGTATTTCAATATGTCTTGGTTCCTCGATGAATTTTTCCATATAAATGCCGTCGTTTCCGAACGCTGCGCCTGCTTCTTGTCTCGCAGAATCCCAAGCAGCTTCCATATCTTCTTCATTCCACACGATGCGCATACCTTTTCCACCACCTCCGGCTGTTGCTTTAAGTATAACAGGATATCTCACTTCTAACGCTGTTTTCTTCGCATCATCTAGATCTTTTAAGAGACCCTTTGATCCCGGAATACAAGGAACCCCGGCTGCAATCATTGTTGCTTTTGCCGTTGCTTTGTCTCCCATTCCAGCAATTTGCTCAGGAAGTGCGCCAATGAATTTAATACCGTGCTCTTGGCATACCTTTGAAAACTTTTCGTTCTCTGACAAAAAACCATACCCTGGGTGAATGGCGTCGGCATTAGTAATTTCTGCTGCTGCCAGGATATTCGGAATCGAAAGATATGATTTAGCACTAACGGCCGGGCCAATACATACGGCCTCATCTGCAAACCTTACCGGTAAACTGTCTTTATCAGCAGTAGAATATACGGCAACAGTTTTTATGCCCATCTCCTTACAGGTACGAATAACGCGCAAAGCGATTTCACCCCTATTGGCAATCAGTATTTTCTTGAACATAGGTTATAGTATTGAAGTTCATTAAAACAATGAACATAAATTCGTTTAAGCTGGATCTACCAAAAATAATGGCTGATCGTATTCTACAGGTGAAGCATCATCCACCAGAACTTTTACAATTTTCCCTGACACCTCTGATTCAATTTCATTGAATAATTTCATTGCTTCAATGATACAAAGTGTTTTTCCAGGTGCTATGGCCTGACCTACACTTACAAATGCATCTTTATCTGGTCCAGCAGAACGGTAAAAAGTACCAATCATAGGTGACTTTACAGTAATATATTTGGAATCGTCACTTGCATTAGTTGGAGCGGCAGAACCACTTCCTGAAGCAACTGGCACTGCGGGAGCAGGTGCAGAAACTGGCATAGCAGCAGCAGGTGCAGACTGAACATATACCGGTGTACCTTGTGCTGACTCTTTTTTAATAATGATTTTGAATTCTTTTTTTTCAATGGATAATTCAGTAATACCCAAGTCAGAAACGCTTTTTAACAATTCCTGAATTTCATTTTGATTCATAGCCATAATATTTACATTACAAAAATAATCTTTTTATGAATTATAAGCCCATTTAACATAAACTGAGCCCCAAGTAAATCCGCCTCCAAAAGCTGATAGGATAAGAACGTCACCTTTACGCAACTGCTTTTCGTAATCCCATAAACAGAGTGGAAGTGTTCCAGCGGTTGTATTTCCGTATCGCTGTATATTGATCATCACCTTTTCTTTTGGTAAGCCCATTCGATTAGCTGTGGCATCAATGATTCTTAAATTTGCTTGATGGGGAACCAACCAGGTTACATCTTCGCTTGTAAGGTTGTTTTTTTCCATTATTTCAGCCGAAACCTCTGCCATATTGGTCACTGCAAATTTAAAAACTTGTTGACCTTCTTGCTTCACATAATGCATGTGTTTATCAACTGTATCATGGCTTGCAGGATTCATAGAACCACCTGCTGGTTGCAATAAATAATTTCGTCCAGCACCATCACAGCGCAAAATAGAATCCAAAACTCCTAATCCTTCTTCATTCGGTTCTAAGAGGACGGCACCAGCACCATCACCAAATATTACACATGTGGTGCGATCTGAAAAGTCAAGGATGGAAGTCATTTTATCAACCCCTATTACGATAACTTTTTTATGTCTTCCTGATTCAATAAATTGTGCTCCAGTTGTAATTCCGTATATAAAACCAGAACATGCTGCGATCAAATCAAAACCCCACGCATTTTTCATCCCTACCTTGTCACAAACAACATTCGCAGTACTTGGAAAAGGATAATCAGGAGTTACAGTACCCACAATTACAAGATCTATTTCAAGTGGATCAATATTTTTTTTCGCCAGTAGTTTTTTAACAGCTTCAGCTGCCATGTCAGAGGATGCACCTTCTTTTAGGTACCTTCTTTCTTTAATACCAGTTCTTGTTGTTATCCACTCATCAGAAGTATCGACAAATTTTGAAAGATCATCGTTTGTAACAATATTATCTGGAACGAAACCCTCTACGGCTGTAATTGCTGCTGTAATTTTTCCCATATTAACTAAACGCTTCATTAATTTTAACAGCTAAACCAGACTTTGCGACCTCATAGGCATGCAGAATCATATTTTTCACCGCAATATCATTTGAAATTCCGTGACCGATTATAACATTTCCTTTAACACCAAGAACGGGTGTGCCGCCATAATTTTCATAATTGAAACGATCAAAATAAGCATCTTTAATACCCCTCATTTTTATCAGTGTATATATTCCTTCGGCTTCTTTCAAGACAACATTTCCTGTAAAACCATCGCAAACAATAACATCAGCTTTGGCGAAGAAAATATCTCTCCCCTCAATATTTCCGATGAAATTAATCTCATCAGATTCTGCCATGAGTTTGTGAGCGGCTACTGTAAGTAAATTTCCTTTAGAATCCTCTTCGCCAATATTAAGAAGTGCCACACGAGGATTTTCCTTTCCAAAAACCGTTTTAACATACAAAGACCCCAAAACAGCAAACTGGTAAAGCACATCCGCTTTACAATCTGCGTTCGAACCAACGTCAAGTAATATAGAAGTTGAACCGTCAATTGCTGGTACTGCTGAGGTTATACATGGCCGAATTATTCCTGGAATGGTATTGATGCTGTAGATTGATCCGACAAGCATTGCGCCCGTGTTTCCAGTACTTGCAAATGCTTGAATGTCTTTTTTTGCCAATAGGTCAAAGCCAACTGCAATAGAACTATTTGGTTTTTGAGGAATTGCTCTGGTAGGATGATCGTGCATGGTTATCACATCTGGAGCATGAATGATATCAAAACAATTTGAATCAGCATTCAATTCTATTAACCGATTTTTAATATTTTCTTCATCTCCAATTAACACCAAACGTGCGTCCGTGGGAAGTTCAGAAAGTGCTAATAGAGCACCTTTTAAGTTCGCTTCTGGCGCGAAATCACCACCAAGTATATCTATACCAATCTTCATTAAGAAGAGGTTTAAAAACCATTTAGTTAGACTGCAACTTCTTTTTCAGCAACAACTCTACCTTTGTAGTAAAGTTTTCCTTCGTGCCAGTGCGCATGGTGAAACAAATGTGGTTGACCTGTTGTAGGACAAATTGCAATATTGTTTGCAACCGCATTTTTGTGTGTTCTTCTTTTGTCACGGCGCGTTTTCGAAATTTTTCGTTTAGGATGTGCCATTTTTATTTGTTTTTGTTAAAATTAAAAATTTATCTTAAATCTACTCAGATCTAAGGGTTCATCATCTTCATCGTCTTCATCGTCTGACCAATCATCTTGGTCTTCTTCATCTTCAGAATTTGATGTGGTAACAATATATTTTTTCAATAATTCGAGCATTTCCGGATTGCATTTACCTGCTTCATGTGTCATTTTAGCAGGCAAAGAAACTGTCAAAAGTTCGTAAATGGTTTCTTTCAGGTCAATTTCATAGGAATCTGGATCTAGAACAATAAGTGTTTCATCCTCACTTGGTTCTGTGCCAAATTTGTATATAATCTTGTAATTACCCTTTACAGGAAAGTTCAATATGTCATTGCAGCGATCGCACATCGTTGATACTGTTCCTTGTAACGCAAAATCACCTATTAGCATGGTTTCTTTTTTATCTAAAACCAAACGAATATTAACATTACCTTGTCGGATTATTGAATATTCTATATCTTCAAAGAACGCGTCACTTATTTCATATTGAAACTCGTGAACCCCCAATTTCAAGCCTATAAATGGAATACAATATTCTTTTTTAGACTTCATACTTTATAAAAATCGGACGGCAAAGGTAATAATTTTAACGTAATCCTGTTAATATCTCACAAAAAAACTCTGTCGATTGAAAATTATTCTATTCCGGAATTTGATCTTTTATTTTCTCGCGGTGAAATTTTCAAAGGGTTTGTATGTATTTGCTTATGAATTTTTCTGTTCTTGATGACATCAATGGCTAAATAAATGGCATTTCTTAACGAGTGTTCGGAAGCTTCGTTTTTCCCAGCAATATCAAATGCAGTTCCATGGTCTGGAGAAGTTCTAACTATTGGTAAGCCGGCGGTGTAATTAACGCCATCTTCAAATGCTAGAGCTTTGAAAGCCGTGAGCCCTTGGTCATGATACATTGCAACAATACCGTCAAATTCATTGCGGGATCTGGAACCGAAAAAACCATCAGCAGGATAAGGTCCAAAGACAAGAATCTGTTCATTCCTTAACTGATTGATAGCTGGAGCAATAATTTCTTGTTCTTCCTGTCCCATTTTACCATTTTCGCCAGCGTGAGGATTCAAACCCAAAACAGCTATTTTGGGCCTGATAATTCCAAAATCTTTTTTCAAACTTGCATCAAAAGTTTTGATTTTAGAAATTATTTTATCCTTGGTCAATGTACTATGTACTTCTTTCAAAGGAATATGAGTGGTAACTAAAGCAACACGGAGATTACCGGATACCATAAGCATTAATGCTTCTGCCTCACCAGATAAATCAGCCAAATATTCTGTGTGACCCGGAAATTTGAAACCAGATTTTGCCATGGCTTCCTTTGAAATTGGTGCTGTTACCAACACATCTATTTTACCTGCTGCCAAATCCTGGGTTGCTTTCTCTAAGGATTGAAAAGCAAATTTACCCCCATTTTCAGTTACTTGGCCTGTTTCTATGGTAATCTCTTCGTCCCATACATTAACGAGGTTGATTTTTCTGTTAACTGCTGAGCTAGCGTCTTTACAACTTTGAAAATTAAACTCCAGCTCGTTCATCATTTTTCGATAATGAGAAAAAACACGAGTTGAACCATAAATTACGGGTGTACAATCCAGAAGCATTCTGCTATCTGAAAGCGCTTTCATTATAATTTCAGGACCAACACCATTAATATCACCTATGGAAATTCCTACCTTAGTTGGATTGGGATTCACCAATTCTTTTTCCTTTTCTTTCTCCATTATTTGAATTTTCTAAGAAACTGATACAGCAATCTTATACCTGTTCCAGTTCCGCCTTGCGGTCTGTAATGTTCCTTTTTATCAAGCCAAGCTGGGCCTGCAATATCCATGTGAATGTATGGTGCTTTAACGAAATGTTCTAAAAATTTTCCTGCGGTTATCATTCCTGCATTGGCTCCACCAATATTTTTTAAGTCTGCAATTGAGGATTTCATCTCATCACCATATTCATTCCAAAAAGGAAATCTTACAACTCTTTCATGAACAGAATTTCCTGATTTTTCCAACAGATTAAAATGGTTGTCAGATGCATTTCCCATTACAATTGTTGCGTGGGTACCAATAGCTCTAACTGCTGCACCAGTCAAGGTAGCTGCGTCTATAACCAATTCTGGATTGTATTTGTTGGCGTATGCGAGGGCATCTGCAAGTATCATTCTTCCTTCTGCATCTGTGTTGAGCACTTCAACGGTGGTACCGTCATACATTGTGATAACATCTCCAGGTGTGTATGCATTCATACCAGGGCGGTTGTCCGTTGCTGGAATAAGAGCGATAACATGAACTTTCAATTCTTGCAAAGCAGCTAAATAAATTGCTCCAATCACGCAAGCAGCACCGGCCATGTCACTTTTCATGCAATCCATTGAGCCAGGTGTAGGTTTTAAGCTTAATCCGCCGGTGTCATAAACAACACCTTTTCCCACCAAAACAATGGGTTTTTTATTTATGGGTTTTGAAGGTTTGTATTCTAAAATGGTAAATGTTGGTGGGTCAATAGAACCTTTGTTTACAGCGAGCAATCCTCCCATTTTAAGGGATTCAATTTGAGTTTTTTCAAGAATTTGTATTGAAATTCCAGCCTCTTCAGCAATTTTTTGCGCATGCTCTGCCAGTTGGGTAGCATTCAAATGGGAAACGGGTTCGTTTACGCGGTCTCTCGCCCAAAATACGGCTTTAACAATATTATTGAGTTCTTTAATTTTTTTATCGGAAAAGTCTGGTGGCAAAAGAATTTTTTCCAATTGTATTCCTTTTTTTTCCTCTTTTCGTTGGTACGGTTTGAATTCATAGCCCGATAACATTAATCCTTCAACCAAATACATAATTTCATCCTCTTTACCTGAAATTGCAATTTGCCCGTATTTTGAAGCAAGCGTTTGAAAAACTTTTGAACCAGCAATTCTCAATTCTTCATCGCTTTGTTCCTCTTTAATAAAAAAGACAAATCGATCAGAAAGTTTTAAAAAATCAAATTTATCCTCTGATTTCAGAAAGGATTCTGCAAAATTTTTGATGTCTGCATCGATGTTTTTACCTAAATCGGACTTCTTTGCAAATAGCTTTACAGTGGAACAATGTGGAATTGTTTCGTATCTTTCAAGATGCATCATTACATTTAACTTTACACAAAGTTAATGAAGTTCTGCTTTAAATTTTAAAAGGCATCATAAGAATGATATCCTCTGTAATAGGTGTCCTCTTCCAACAACGGGTTTTGTTCATTAAGATCCCAGTCGTAACTTTCGAAACTCACACTTTTGCCCAAAACATAATTGATAATATTGATTTTCAGTTCCTTTTCACGCCGACTGATTTCTTCCTCTAAATTGGGGAGGTTCGGGTCCAGACAAATGTCACCAATGTACTTGGATTTGGATAAATCTCCCGACAACCATCGGCCATCGCGTTTTCCTAAAGTATACGAACCTACCAAATTCAATTTTCCAAAAGGGTCGTAAAATTTCCAAACCCCTGTAGGAAGGCCATCCTTCATTTTACCTTCATTTTGAAGTACCCCATTGTCGTAATAGTTTTTCACATATCCATTGAATCGATCAACCGTATCGTTTTCTTGCCAGAAGGTATATAGCTGTCTTACTTCATAATGATCTGTGTGGGAGCAATCATATTTTTCAAACTTTTCAATAACATAACTCTGACTTATTTTCTGACCTTTTGAATTGTAATCTGTCAAAACACCTTTACTTTTAAAGCGAATGGAGTCGTTCAATTGAATTATAGAATCAAAATAATCAACTTCATACAAAAATTCACCATCGTAATTGTAGTACTGCCAACAATCTGTTTTTTTGCCTTTATTGATTGTACCATCTCTAGCTATTTGATTGTTAGGATAATATTTGGTCACATGGTAAGAAATTCCTTGTTTATCAACCAAGCTTGGTCGACCACGATATACTGAATAGTATGACAATAGCCCTAAATCAGATAGCACGCGATCAAGACTTTGCGTTTCTGTAATGTCTGTTGGTACGAAATAGATGGAATCTCTCCAATCGAAAAGATAACGCACACTCAGTTTATTTTCTTCCCAAATTTTTTCTTCTGTTGGATAACCGTAAAGAAATTTAACATAATGGTATTTGAATCCAAGTGTATCAAATGCTTCGTAATCTTCAATCGGTTCACCATTTAAAAAGAAACCTCTTTTTGCTAGTTTACCTGTTGTATGATATGATTTAGATTCCCCTTGCAACAGCCCATCTTGAAAATTTAGACTGTAAAGAAGCATTGAGTCTTTTCCTTGAAGCGTTAAATAAGTTCTCACATAACCGTCCAATTCACCTTCTGAATTATTCCACGTACTATGAGCCAGGTTATTTCTTTCAAAAGCTTTTCCATGCTCATATCCATCTTTAAATTCAGTATAAGTTGCTATTTGACCGTCCCAATAAAAAGTGGTGGATGCACCATTGAGCATTCCATTTTTAAATTCTTGAGTACTTGCCACATATCTCGTTTTCTTTTTAGGATAAGTTTCATAAAGTTCAAGGCTCCATTTGTTAGGGTATTGAGAAGCGAATGTTGTTACTGTACCATCGATAGTACCATTATGAAATGGAATTGTTGCGCTGATTTGCCCAGATTCATCAAATGCTGTCCATATTCCCTCTGGTTTACCATTAACAAAATTTCCTTTTAAACCTGAATTGTCAAAACCTCTTTGGTAATAATGGTATTCACTGGGGTATTCGACAAAATAGGATGTGAAATCTTCAAATAATTCGGTTAGTATGATATTGTTCAATATCCCATTATTTAATTCACTACGATTTAAAATATCGGCAAGTTCTGAATAAGGAAACACTTTATCTTTGACGTATTTCCTTGACATTCGATTGGTGATTCTATCAGATTTTCGCTTATTCGGCATTTTCATGGTGATTTCTTTTCCATTACCAATACTATAGAAGGGGGTTGCAAATTTTAAATTCACTTTTCCAGAATAGGGTTGCCCATTGTAATATAAAACTGGATCTTCATTCATCTGAAAGTAATTAGATTCATCAAAATGTTTTATCCTTTCAAACTCCTTTTTTTCTGTAGCTGAATCCTTGCCTTCTTCAGTATTTAAAGAAATTAATGAGGCAGACATGGTATTTTGCAATTCAAAAGGTCCGAACTTGAATACTTTCGATCCGTTCCAATTTTCAAATTTCTCACCAAATTGGATATCAAACTTTTCATATCTGTTACCATTAATACTAATGCTATTTTGTTTTAAAATACGTGAAGCTGGATTGTAATACTCCTCAAAAGCAGCTGATGTGTCGAATATATGCCAAGATTTGAAAGACAATTGGTTTTCGTCGAGCACTGAAGAAAATATTGAATCCCTGTTATTAAAAAAATAATAATCCGAATATCTATCATTTTCAACTTCATAGCCCTCAATAATTGTTTTCACTTTTAAATTCGGATTGAATCTCATTTTTTTAAAAGTTCCCGCTGAGTCATATACAGCAGATTCGAAAAGTGTCCCGTTATAGTCATAGATATTGCGAACATATTGATTGGAATCGTTTTCGAAATTGATTACGTCAAACGCCTGTCCGTTGTCCCAAAATATGGTGTCTTCTTTCACTAAGAGGCCATTTTTAAATTCAAAACGAAAATTCAGCTGGCCATTGGGATAGTATTTTTCGCATATCCCATCGTAAATAAAAGAGATACCAAGACTATCGATGTATTTAGATAAGGGAATGTATTTTCCGGTAGAATAGTCATAAACTGTATTGCGTAAATCGCTATTCTCATAGGAATAGTCATCATAATAACTATCAGAATAATACGCCCGATCGTCATAGGAATTCAAGGCTTCCTCCTCCAATTCAATTGTATTTTCTTCATTTTTAACTGCAAAATCGAAAAAGTTATAAAAATCTAATTTTATGTCAAATTTGGAATTGAAATTATAATACGCATCATAAGACGGCAGGGAAAGGTCAGTGTAACGAATTATTGGTTGTTTAACAATAGACTCTTGATCGGCAATTGTGTAGGAAAATGTCACCAATTCATTATTTCGTAAACGTTTCTTTTTTAAACCCCAACCGGTTACTCGGACATCCCTTTCTTTCCATTGTCCTGTGCGCATATTGTTGGCATAAAATCCTTCTTCAACAGGATATAGCGCTCTATTGAATTTCTTGTAAAGACCATTTTTCTGACCTTCTTTGTAATTCCAAATTTCTAGGATTGTATCCACTTCAGGATAACCAAATTTCTTGAAATAAGCTATTTCTCCGTAATAAAAGCTGTAGGGTAAATCGCGTTGTTCTATGCTCCATTCCCCTTCCTTAACACCTTTTTTAAAATTTCCCTTTTTCAAGGTGTCACCTTCAAGATTCAGCCAAAAAGCAGCTCCTTCAAAAACATTATTTTTAATTGTAAAAAATGCCGCAACCCTAACTTCAGGTGTTTTCGATTCTTTCATGAATCTATTAGTTTTGTAAAAATTTTCATATAATTGAACATAAGCACCATCAGGTATGGAATCTAAAGGAGGAATCATATCGTAATCGAGCGTGAAGTTTGGTTCCAAGAAAGGAAATGGATTTTTTCCCATTAGCGTTTTCAATTTTCTCATTCGCTGACGTTCTGAAAAACTATAAAAGGTGGAAATTTTCCCCTCTTTACATTTTTGTTTTACAAGTCTATTAAATTCCTTTTTAGTGAAATCAGATTGGTAATCCTCGTACTTGAATTTATTTTTGTTTTCACGCTTCAATGCAGTATAAGAAACGTGCTCATCAATTTCTTTTTTTGTAGGATAAACAAAATATGTTTTGCCATTAATATCTATAGTTTGAATTTCTTGGTTTTGAGCCAAGGAAATATTTGAGACAATAAAAAGGAGCAATAAGTTAAGGTTGATTTTCAAGTAATTTTTCATAAGAATAATATTCAATGGTCTCCCAATTTGAGTTTGATTTATGTTCTGATTTTGAAATGATAACTTTTTCTGGAACAATTATATCATCTCCAAAGAAAATATATTTGGTTTGAAATAAATATTTATTATTTGAAAAGATAGAATCTATAAAGCCATGACAGATATTATTTTTAGTCAATAATGCTCTTCTTGTTTCAAAAGGAAAATGCTCTGTGACCCCTGATGAAAATTGATTATTGTGTTCAGAATAAGAGAAGGATCTAACTTGTAATTTATTTACTCTGTTTTTTATTCTGTAGAAACTAGAGGGTTTTCTTGGGTTTCCCTGCATTATCCAATCTGATAAAGTGGGTTTTATAATTTTGTCAATCTTCAATGCATCTAATTTTTTGTTGTTTAGCACCACGTATAGATGATTCCCAGATAAATTTTCCATAAAATTTAAATAATCTGGATGAATTTGTAACAGTGAATCAATTTGATAATGGTTCTGTAATAATCTAGGATTTAATGAAAAAGAATCGCTGAGACTTGCGAAATTATATCCAAATTTGTCTTTTATATTTTCGTAATTAAAGGTGACTGCTCCAATTTTTTCACCTTCAACATAACTTGTGATTGACACACATTTTATGTGCCCATTGGGATAAAAATAATACGATATTTTTTCTTTTAAATAAATAGAATCAGGAAGGTTTTCACCTTTAATTACAGCAGGTTTTTCATAAATGTTTCGATGAATGATATCTATTTTTCTCGAGGTTATTATCGAGTCATTAAACCAATTAGGAAATGAAACACGCTTTTCGAAATCTGTCCACATGTTTTGCAAATTGAAAACAAAAGGTATAAAAGATTCGTTTTTACTTTTTTGTACTTTTTTTTCCTCTTGTTCCTTACAGGAAGAAAAAAATATTAAAACAAGAGGTAATACAAATATCGATTTCACGAGATTAAATTAAAACAAATATAATTAGCCACGTCAATTGAATTGATAATGTCATTGTATTAATGATTAATTTTGGTGTATGCAGGAAGAACGACCATTAACGGATTGGTTGCCACTTACGAAAAAGGAAGTGGAAAAGCGCGGTTGGGAGGAATTGGATGTAATTCTTGTTTCTGGTGATGCCTATGTTGATCATCCTTCATTTGGAACGGCGGTAATAGGCAGAATAATAGAGGATGAAGGTTTCAAAATTGGCATTATTGCTCAGCCCAATTGGAAAGATGATTTAAGAGATTTTAAAAAGTTGGGGAAACCGAAATATTTTTTTGGTGTTACGGCAGGTTGCATGGATTCCATGGTGAACCATTACACGGCGAATAAACGATTAAGATCAACAGATGCATATACTCCGGGAGGAGCTGCGGGATTTCGTCCAGACTATGCTACTGTTGTTTATTCCAACATCCTTAAAGAATTGTTTCCGGATGTTCCGGTATTAATAGGTGGAATTGAAGCTTCGTTGCGAAGAGTTACGCACTATGATTATTGGAAAGATGAACTGAAACCGTCAGTTTTAGTAGATTCGAAAGCAGATTTGTTGGTATATGGAATGGGTGACCAGCCACTGCGAGAGATATTGAAATTGTTAAAAAAGGGTGTTCCATTTTCAAATCTTAGAACGTTGAAGCAAGTTGCGTTTCTACAAGATTCAAATGAAAAATTACCTAAGAATAAACAATGGGAAACCATTGAATTGGCAAGCCATGAAGATTGTTTAGTAGATAAATTGAAATATGCAGCCAATTTCAAACATGTCGAGGTCGAATCTAACAAGTGGCAGGCAGACCGCATAATCCAAAAAGTTGGTGACCAGGTATTGGTAATCAACCCTCCTTACAAAACAATGACAGAGTCTGAAATCGACCGGTCATTTGATTTACCTTACACCAGACTACCTCATCCTAAATACAAAAAACGTGGAGCCATACCGGCTTACGACATGATAAAGTTTTCCATTAACATGCATCGCGGTTGTTTTGGAGGTTGCAGTTTCTGTACAATTTCAGCACATCAAGGAAAATTTATTGCTTCTCGAAGTGAGCAATCTATTTTGAATGAACTTGATGAGGTAGTAAACCACCCTGAATTCAGAGGTTACATTTCAGATATCGGTGGGCCTTCTGCCAATATGTACAAAATGAAAGGAAAGGATGAATCGATTTGTGCAAGATGTTCCTCACCAAGTTGTATTCATCCTGTTATTTGCAGCAATCTAGACACTTCGCACAAGCAGATGACGGCGCTTTATAAAAAAATTGACAACCATCCCAAGGTTAAAAAAGCATTTGTCGGCTCTGGAATTCGCTACGACTTATTGGTAGATGATTTCAATAAAAACAATGAAGATGGAAATCACGACGAATATTTAGAACAAGTAATAACACGTCATGTTAGTGGTCGATTAAAAGTTGCTCCTGAGCACACCTCAGACGAAACCTTACGTGTAATGCGTAAACCATCTTTTGGATATTTTCATAAGTTCAAAGAAAAATACGATCGCATTTCTGAGAAGCATAACTTGAAACAACAACTGATTCCTTATTTTATTTCATCTCATCCAGGGTGTGAAGAGGTGGATATGGCAAATTTGGCAGCTGAAACCAAAGATATGGGTTTTCAATTGGAGCAAGTTCAGGATTTTATGCCAACACCAATGACAGTTGCCGAGGTGATTTATTACACCGGCGTTCATCCATATACCTTAAAACCTATCAAAACAGTTAAAACCAGAGCGGAAAAACAAGCGCAGAATAAATATTTCTTCTGGTATAAACGCGAAAATCAAGACTGGATCAAACAACGCTTGCAAAAAGCAAATAGACAAGATTTAATCGATAAACTTTTAGGAGATCAAAAGAAGGCTGAAAAGCATGTCCCGAAATGGTTGGCGGAAAAACGGAAAAGTTAGAGATAGGTTAGTTGGGTTCGAAGTTTAAGGTTTAAATGGTTCGAAGTTTAAGAAGGTTTAAACTTTAAACTTTGAACTTTGAACTTTTAGCTTTAAATACGGAACATTAAACATTAAACCACATTTACATTAATATCAAGCAATAGATTTTGAAAGTTTGATCACGAAAATCTCATTCTTAAATATACTTTATAGGCTTCTCTGAACAATATTTTTTCGGATATATTTTCCAGAAAATCCATCTGAGTAGTAGCTGCCAAAAATTCCTGTTCAGGAATATCTATCGTATACATGAGTTGCATTAATCGCGTTTCTCCCTCTTTCATAATTTCGCCAAGTTTCTCACCAATTGCATTCAAAATTTCCCCCTTTGTTAAAGGTTCAAGGCCAAAGTGCTCGTCGAAAAACAACCTGTATGCACCAAAATCTTTAATCAACTGATGTTGGGTTTTTAATACAAATCCAGAATTGTTAAAATACAATTGAAGTTCTGAATACTGGATGGTGTTGTTCATTATTGAAAGGTATGCAAAAGATCCATTTTCAGGAAAAATTTTCATCAAAAACAGTTTTTTTCAATAAGTTTCTAGGTATGCTCAAAATATATCAAATGGGTAAAATAAATTTGTTGGGTTCACTAATGATGTCAAAAGGACATTTAAAGAGCCACTAAAAAACTACCTTTCTTTTAAAACTATACTTGAATTGAACTTTTTTTAATTCTGTAACTTTTAATGTGTAAATTGGTCATAATTATAAAAATCTTAATTGTTATGAAATTACGTATTACCCTTTCTCTATTCGCTTTACTTTTTATTGGTGTCTTTAGTTCATTTAAAGCTCAAACTGTTGATGAAATCATAAAAGCATATTATGACGTTACTGGCGGTGCAAATTGGGAAAATGTTACAGGAATGCGAATGACTGCAAATTTTGAGCAACAGGGTATGCGTATTCCTTTCGAGATAATCAGCCAAAAAGATGGGAAGATGTGCATGAAAATGAACTACATGGGAAATGAAATGACCTTGGCTGCTTTTGACGGTAAAACAAGTTGGTCTACAAATTGGATGACTATGGAGCCAGAGGAGCGTCCAGCTGAAGATTCTGAAAATGCTCGAAGAACAAGTAGTGAATTTCCTAATGCACTTTTCAATTATAAAACTTTAGGATATACCGCATCACTTCTTGAAGAGGAAACCGTTGAGGGGACTGCTTGCCATAAAATTAAATTAGACAAAAAAACAGAGTTGGTTGATGGTGAAGAAGTACCTAATGTCGAATATTATTACATCGACAAAGAAAGTAATGTTTTAATAATGGTTGAAGCAGAGATAAATTCGGGTGAGATGAAAGGCAACATGAGTCAAACTAAAATGAGTGATTACCAAGAAGTTAATGGGGTTTATCTTCCATTTTATAACTCAGAAGGTATAAAAGATGGTCAATCACAAGCCATTCAGTTCGAAACCATTGAAATTAACCCGAAGGTTGACGATAATATTTTTGTTTTTCCTAAAAAATAAATCATGAAAAACTTTTTTTTAGGCTTTCTCATTTTGAGTTTGCCTTCTTTTTATTTTGCGCAAGACGGTGAGCTTAACGCTGGAGATTATTTTGGTGATTTAAAAGCCCGTCAAATTGGTCCGGCACTCATGAGTGGCCGTATTTCTGACATCGAATTACATCCAACAAACAGTAATGTAATGCTAATCGGGGCTGCTGGAGGGGGTGTGTGGAAATCTCAAGATGGAGGTATAAATTTTAATTCCATATTTGATAATTATTGTCAATCAATTGGAGCTGTAGCAATTGATCCAAGTAGCCCCGAAAATACCTACTGGGTGGGTACAGGTGAAACATGGACAAGAAATAGTGTATCAGTCGGTGATGGCATTTATAAAACAACAGATGGAGGAAAAAACTGGACAAAGATGGGTCTGGAAAAAACTGATCGTATTGCATCCATTCAAATAGATCCAACGAATCCGAATATCATTTATGTAGCTGCCTTGGGCGCACTTTGGGGTGACAGCGAGAACCGAGGTGTATATAAAACAGAAGATGGCGGTAAAACTTGGAACAAAATATTTTACGTTAATGCCACAACCGGTTGTTCAGAATTGGTGCTTGATCCATCAAATCCTAAAATAATTTACGCTGCATTTTGGGAGTTCAGAAGAACAGCATATTCATTCAGTTCTGGAGGGTTAAACAGTGCATTATATAAAAGTATTGATGGCGGTCTTACATGGCAAAAACTACAAAATGGCTTACCGAAAGGGCAACTTGGTCGAATTGCCGTTACAGTTGCACCATCTAATCCGGCTATTGTTTATGCCGTATTAGAAGCAGAAAAAAAAGAAGAAAAAGGTCTATACCGATCTGATGATGGCGGAGCAACTTGGAAGTTTTTGAATGGTGATTTTGGCCTTACAGTCAGACCATTTTATTTTTCCAAAATAACTGTAGATCCTAAAAACCCTGATGTCATTGCAAAAGCTGGCTTGAGTGGAAGTTTAAGTATCGATGGTGGTAAAACGTTTCGCAATCTGGGATACGTCCACTCCGACATACATGACATCGTATTTGATATTTCCAATTCCAATAAAATAATTGTTGCCACTGACGGAGGACTATACAAATCTTTTGATCGGGGTTCAAGCTTTGAGATGGTAGAAAGTTTGCCTTTGAGTCAATTTTATCACGTAAGTGTTGACAATAAAGAGCCATATAATGTTTATGGTGGATTACAAGATAACAATTCTTGGTTTGGACCGTCTGCAAGTCCAGGCGGGATTGAAGCAAGAGATTGGGAATTGGTAGGCCAAGGTGATGGATTTCGGGTGTATCCACATCCAACACAACCCAATATTGTTTACTCTGAAATGCAAGGGGCAGATGTCATCTGGCGTTTTGATGTAGATAAGCAACAGCTTAAAGTTATAAAGCCATATCCAGTTGAAGGGGATCCTAAATTGCGGTTTAATTGGAATGCTCCTATTACAACAAGTAAGCATCATCCTGATAGACTTTACGTAGGTAGTCAGTTCATTCATGTATCTGACGACAAGGGAGATTATTGGATGAAAATTTCACCAGATTTAACAACCAATGATCCATTGAAACAGAATCAAGAAGCTTCAGGAGGTCTGTCAGCCGATAATTCAGGGGCTGAAAATCATTGTACAATATTTACGATTGCCGAATCTCCATTAAGTGATCAAGTTATTTGGGCTGGAACTGATGACGGGAACGTTCAACTTACCCAAGATGGTGGAAAAACATGGTCCAATTTGTCTAAGAACTTTCCAGGATTACCAGTAAACACTTGGTGTTACCATATTGAAGCAAGCGTTCATGGAAAAGAAATCGCTTATGCTGTTTTCGATGGTCACTCAAAAAATGATTACACACCTTATGTCTACAAGACAACTGATTTTGGTAAAACGTGGACTTCAATAGCATCATCGGATTTAACCACTTTTGTTCGAAACATTCAGGAGGACTATGAAAATCCCAACTTGCTTTTTTTGGGTGCCGAAAATGGGCTTTATATAACAATTAACGGAGGAAAAAACTGGTCGGCATTTACTAATAATTTCCCGAAAGTTGCTGTGCATTATTTGGAATTGCACCCAGAGAAAAATGCTTTGATTGCTGCTACGCATGGAAGGGGGATTATCATTATTGATGACATCAGTCCATTAAGAAAAATAGATGCTACTTTATTGACATCCAATTTGACTTTTTTTGAGACCCAACCATTTACAATAAGTGAAAAAAGCAATTTTGGAGGAACCGCTTTATCCAATCAGTTTGTAGGGAATAATCCAAGTTCAGATGCACTCATTTCCTATTTCTTACCGAAGCGCCATACCTTTGGTAAAATGACAGCAGAAATTGTTGATGTGGAAGGCAACCTTATTTCGAAATTGGAAGCGGGTAAGCAAAAGGGCATCAACACCATTTCATGGAGTTACAACGGATTGGCCCCGAAAGTGGCAAAAGGTAAAGGACTTTCTTCCGCTGGTGCACCAACTGTTAAGGCCGGCAAATATATCGTTAAGATTAATAAAGGAAACGAAGTGTTTGAAAAAGAAATCGAGGTACAATACGATCCAAATTCTTCCTTCACTGTGGCCGAAAGGACAGAACAACAGCGTGTAACGAAGGAACTTTTCGATATGATTCAAGATTTAGCGTATTTTGTTTATCAGATAGATCAATGGGACTTGACCGTCGAGTCATACCAAAAAATGAACAGTGCACCCAACAAAACAGTGACAAAGTTAGCCCAAGAATTGGATGCTCTAAGAAACAAGTTGGTGGTAACAACTGGAGACAACTACGTTGGAACTGCCGATCCACAGCTGAAAGAAAAGCTTAACGATATCTATGGGACAATTTCTTCCTATTTTGGGGCGCCTTCTTCTACCCAGTTGGAAAACATTGAAAGCTTAAAAAAAGCAATGAATGATGCTAAAGCGGAGTTCGAAAAAATCAAATCAGGTAACATCAAAGCCTTTGAGAAAGAACTTACAAAAAACAAAACGGTTACCGCTCCAGTTATTTTAACGTTTGAAGAGTTTTTAAAGTTGGATTGATTCAAGGTTATCAGAAAATGGTTCAAAGTGATTTAGGCTCGAAGTGGTACAAGTTTTTAAAAAAAATTAACCTTCGATAAACTTCACTAGAAAAGGATGCCCATCATCGGGCCTGAGTTAAACAATGCTTAGGTATTTCTGATCAGGATTTATTTCAAAAAAAGGGAGCCAATCGACTCCCTTTAAATATAAACTATCTGAACTAGTTTATTGGTGGTGATCTTTACAAGAAGCTTTGTCTTTACATTTCTTCTCGCACATATTTTTATCCTTACAGCATGCTTTCATTTCGCCACTAATGAATTTGCCATCAGCGCCATAGTGGCTCATACACATTGCTTTCTCTTCAGCGGAGCAACCCAATGAATCACACATTTTTGAGCATTCATCTTTGGTCATTTTTGCACATTTCGTCATGTCACACTTTCCAATCATGGTTTCACCATTCATGTGAGGATTGCAAGTTTTCATAGCGCCGTGACATGCTGCCATATCCGCTTTACATTCCTTTTTACCATGACATTGCTCCATCTTCGTACATCCAGCACCTTTACTTTCCTCAGCACCATGTCCATCACCTAAAATAGGAGCGATTACAAGGCCAACTAGACATGTTAATTTAATCAAGATATTCATTGAAGGACCAGAAGTATCTTTAAATGGATCCCCTACAGTGTCGCCAGTAACTGCTGCTTTGTGAGCATCAGAACCTTTGAAAGTCATTTCTCCATTAATCATTACTCCTGCTTCGAAAGATTTTTTGGCATTATCCCAGGCCCCACCGGCATTGTTTTGGAAAATAGCCCAAAGAACACCAGATACAGCAACACCAGCCATATATCCACCAAGAACTTCCGCGCCAAGTTTCATATCCCCAGAAATAAATCCAGTACCCAAACCAATTAAGATTGGCGTAACGATTGTCAATGCGCCAGGAATCATCATTTCACGTAAAGCAGCTTTAGTTGAAATTTCAACACATTTTCCATATTCAGGCGTACCTGTTCCTTCCATAATACCCGGAATTTCTCTAAACTGACGACGTACTTCCATCACCATGTCCATTGCTGCTTTTCCAACTGATTTCATTGCCAAAGCCGAGAAAACAACTGGAATCATCCCGCCAATGAAAAGTGCTGCCAAAACGGGAGCTTTGAAAATGTTTATTCCGTCAATTCCTGTAAAAGTCACATAAGCGGCAAAAAGAGCAAGTGCTGTAAGTGCAGCTGATGCGATTGCAAAACCTTTACCTACCGCTGCAGTTGTATTACCAACTGAATCCAAGACGTCAGTTCTTTGACGCACTTCTTTGGGCAGTTCACTCATTTCTGCAACACCCCCAGCGTTATCTGCGATTGGGCCAAAAGCGTCAATTGCTAACTGCATTGCTGTGGTAGCCATCATTGCCGAGGCTGCAATCGCCACACCATAGAAACCAGCAAGGGCATAAGAACCCCAAATTGCGGCAGCAAAAAGAATTACCGAGGAGAAGGTAGAAATCATTCCAGTTGATAAACCAGCAATAATGTTGGTCGCCGCTCCTGTAGATGAATTCTGAACGATATCCAAAACAGGTTTCTTACCCAATGCTGTATAATATTCAGTAAAGAAAGAAATCAGATATCCAACAGCTAAACCAACTAATGTGGCATAGAAAACATTCATTCTGCTTACCTCAAGAATACCTTCACCGAAAAAATTCATTTTTAAAGTTTCCGGCAACATCCATTCTACTAAGAAATACCCTGCTGCAGCAGAAAGAACCATTGAAGAAATATTTCCAATGTTCAAAGCCCTTTGAACTTGAGCTTCTTTAGCATCATTATTTGAAATGCGCACCAAGAAAGTTCCAATAATCGATGCGATAATTCCAATACCTGCAATCATTATAGGAAGTAAAATTGGTCCCATTCCGTTGAAAGCGTCGGTGAATGTACCTCCAGCTGCCATATCGCGAATCACATAGTTACCCAAAACCATTGACGCTAAAACCGTTGCTACATAAGAACCAAATAAGTCGGCTCCCATTCCAGCTACATCACCAACATTGTCACCAACATTGTCAGCAATTGTAGCAGGATTTCTAGGATCATCCTCAGGTATACCTGCTTCAACCTTTCCAACCAAGTCCGCACCAACATCGGCAGCTTTAGTATAAATACCTCCACCAACTCGAGCAAACAAAGCAATTGATTCAGCACCAAGTGAAAATCCTGCTAAGGCCTCCAGTACCATTGTCATTTCATCATAAAAAGGCTTATCACCGGTGATGAACAAATTAACAAACACCATAAAGAACAAGGACAAGCCTAGTACTGCCAATCCTGCAACACCTAATCCCATTACCGTTCCTCCTCCAAACGAAACATTCAAAGCCTTTGGTAATGATGTTTTTGCCGCTTCAGTTGTTCTGACATTGGCATCAGTAGCAACGCGCATTCCGATGTTACCTGCAATTGCAGAAAAGATGGCACCAATTACAAACGCAGGTACAATCAACCAATGCGTAGTTGGAACAATTAAAGAAACTCCAAATAATGCGGCAGATGCAATAACTACAAAGATCAAAAGCAGTTTGTATTCAGCACTTAAAAATGCCATTGCACCTTCTTTAATACTTTTAGCAATGCCTTGCATCTTTTCATCTCCGGCATTTTGCTTTTTAACCCATGACATTTTCACAAGCATGAATAGCAAACCGATTACAGCAAGCCCGATAGGGATATAAATTAAATTTTCTTTCATTTTATTTTGTTTATTTTAAACAGGGCGCAAAAGTAGATGTTTCTTGATACTTCTGCAAATTTGAACACTAAAAATAACGGGGTGTCCTACGCAAGGTTTTACGGTTGGGTTACAATTGAAGGAAAATTTAATAGTCTGCTTGCTTTATAATATGATCAGATCTTAGATTTTATTTGATTTTTCAAGACTGATAAATCCATCGCACCACTCTGTCTCCATAGAACTTCACCACTCTTAAAAAGTACAAATGTTGGAACCCCTTTAACTTTAAACTGATCAGCAACAGCTGGATTTTTGTCTACATCAATTTTTAAAATTCTAATTTGTGTTCCCATTTCAGTTTTCAATAGATCAAGTATGGGATGCATGGTTTTGCATGGTCCGCACCAGGTTGCATAAAAATCGACTAAAGTTGGTGTGTCTGATTTGATGATTTCATTGAATTTGCCCATTGGAATTGTAAATTAAAGTCAAAATAATTTAAGGTTTCATGATTGATTTTTCGTTCAAAATTAACGCTATGTATTGAGAACATCATAAAATTATAAAAGAGTCTGTTGAATTCAAAGTATATTTGTTTGTGTTTGCATTGAAACAAATACTTTTTTCAATAATCAAGTTATTGGCACTCTGGATAGTCATTTTTGACGTGCAGAGAATTGTCTTTTCCCTCCATAATTGGTCTAAATTTGAAGGGATATCTATTCCAGAATGGCTTGGAGCTTTTATCTTTTCTTTCAGATTGGACATGGCAACTGCAGCATTACTGAGTGTGATTCCTTTATTGTTTCTCGTTGCACATATTTTTCATCCGAACAAGTGGTTTCGTTACCTTTTTTACGGTTCACTTTTTATGGAAATATTACTTTGCGTGTGCGTGCATGCCGGGGAAATCAATGCTTATCCAGAATGGAACCATAAATTAACAACGCGCGTTTTTAATCATCTTTTAAATCCTGATGAGGTAGTAAGGACAGCTGATGGTAGCATGACACTTTGGTTTATTCTTTACACGCTTCTAGAATTTTTTATCGCTTATAAAGCCACAAGATGGATTATGGATTCATCAATAAAGTTGGAAAAAGTACCTATTTTAAAATGGTATTGGCATTATCCACTTGGTGCTGGAGCATACGGCGTTTCTCTTCTTTTATTTTTGTTACTCGGCCGCGGTGGATTTCAACAGATTCCAATAAATATAGATTCGGCATACTATTCTAAGAATTATGTCACCAACGACCTTTCAGTGAATTCCTTTTATTTCTTCGTAAAGAGTTTCATGCTTTATTCACGAAGCGAGATAGGTGCTTTGTTCAAAAAGATTTCTGAAAAAGAAAGTAAAGTAAATTTGAAAGACTTCTTTAACTATAAACTGGAACATGGTCGTTATTTTTTAAAAAACTCAAGACCTAACATTGTTTTTGTCGTTCTAGAAAGTTGGACAGCCAATGCCATTGGAAGTATTTCGGGAGAAAAAGGTGCTACTCCCTATTTTGACGCTCTTACCAAAAAGGGACTTTTATTTACCAATATTTATGCAGCAGCAGGAACTTCGGAAATTGGCAATTCTACGATTTTTAGCGGGTATCCAGCTTTGCCTGAAATATCTATTTCCATGCAGCCAGATAAACATCGAGAGATTCCTTGTCTGAACCAAGATTTAAAAAAATGGGGTTATTCTTCGCATTATCTTTTTAGTGGAGACTTGAAATATGGAAATATTGGAAGTTATTTTACAGATCATGGTTTTGATGAACTCGCTGATGAAAAAGATTTTCCTGCTGGAATGCCAAAAGGGAAGTTGAATTATTATGATGAGGATCTGTATAAATTGTTTTTACAAAAAATCAATAAAACCAAAGCGCCTTTTTTACATTGTGCCTTTACAGGAAGTACACATTCACCTTATGATTTTCCTCAGAAAGGAACCCCTAAATGGTCAGGAAGTGAATCTGATTTCATGAGTTCTATGTATTATGCTGATAAATGTTTGAATGATTTCATTGAAAATTGTAAAAAAGAGTCTTGGTATAAAAACACAATTTTTATTTTCGTAGCCGATCATGGTCATGCTTCAGAAACGATAAAAAATCCAAATCTAGGTGCATATTTTCACATTCCTTTGCTCATTTTTGGGGAACCACTGAAAGAAGAATACCGAGGTCAACATATTCCTACGATTGGTTCACAGGGAGATATTGTAAGAACATTATTGTATCAAATGGGTGGAGATTACAAAAGGTATCAATGGAGCAAAGATTTGATGAATCCCGATTGTCCTCAATTTGCTTTGCACACCATTAATAGAGGATATGGATGGATTTCTGACAAAGGAAATTTCAGTTATAATATTGACGCGAATTACATCCATGACAATACTTTGAGTAAAGACCAATTCAAATGGGAAGAAAAACGTTGTCAATCTTTCATGTCATTGGTTTATGAAGAATACAAGGATTTATAAATTTTACCATTCGAGTTACTACAATAGTTACCTGATTATCCTTGTCATTGCTTTTTTGGTTAGACTGATTGCTGCAGTCTTTTCACAAGGTTATGGAATGCATGATGATCATTTTCTGATAATAGAGGCATCAGCATCGTGGGCTGACGGTTTTGATTACAATTATTGGCTTCCATGGACAGAAGGGAATAAAGGGGTTCCAGAAGGTCATAGTTTTACTTATGTTGGATTGAATTACCTGTTTTTTAGTGCAATGAAATGGATTGGCGTCGCGGATCCAAAATCATTAATGATTGTAAATAGGCTGCTTCATGCCCTTTTTTCACTTATGGTTGTCGCTTATGGAATGAAAATTACAGAAAAGCTTTCCTCTAAAAAAAATGCAATTACTGTTGGTTGGATTTTGGCTTTGCTTTGGATGATGCCTTTCGTTTCAGTACGCAATCTTGTTGAGGTTGCCGCGATTCCTTTTTTAATACTTGGAGTTTGGGTGATCATTAATAAAAAACAACTCAGCGCATTCTTTTTTGCTGGTTTATTAATAGGTCTTGCAGTTTCATTCCGATACCAAATAGCTGTTTTCGCTATTGGTTTGACCTTATACTTTCTGTTAAAAAAGGAAATAAAACAGTCGATTGTTTTTTGTCTCGGTGCCGCTTTAATGTTTACGCTAACACAGGGCCTCGTTGATTTTTTCATTTGGGGTTATCCATTTGCAGAGTTTTGGAGTTATGTCAATTACAATCTTACTGAAGGAACAACCTATTTGCCAAATCAAAATTATTTAATGTATGTCCTGGTTTTAATCGGAGTATTTTTTATACCTCTAGGAATATTGATGTTCATTGGATTTCTAAAGTCATATAAGCAATACTTGATTATTTTTCTTCCGACTGCTTTTTTTATCCTTTTTCATACGATTTATCCAAATCGACAAGAACGTTTTATTCTCAGTATACTGCCATTTTTTATCATTTTGGGTGTTGTTGGATTTGAAAAAAATAAAAATACAGTTTGGCGCGAAAGACTATGGAAATGGAGCTTGATAATCTTTTGGATATTTAACAGTATGCTTTTGTGTTTATCAGTAACCATGTATTCCAAGAAATCTCGTGTAGAGGCAATGTACAGTTTGTACGATAGCAAATTGAACAAGGAAAACATACTTATGGAAGGTTCTGGAAGCGGAAAGGTTTCCATGTTGCCAAAGTTCTATGCGAAAAGTTGGGATTTTTTCATTGCCGAAAGGTTGAAAGAAACGGATGATTTAAATGCATATACGGGAAAAACATTTGATTACATATTTTTCTATGATAACAAAAAACTAAATCATCGTATCAATGAATATAAAACGATTTATCCGAATATGAAACTTCATTTTCAATCAGAACCCAGTTATCTTGATCGGCTTTTACGTTGGCTCAACCCAAGAAACTCGAACGAATATATAGAGGTTTGGAAAACGAATGTTAAAAGGTAATTTTCAAATTTATACCTTTGGGTCGTGAAAATTCTTGTTGTACGTTTTAGCTCTATTGGTGATATTGTATTGACGACACCTATAATCCGTGCCCTTAAAAACCAAGTTAAAGAAGTTGAAATACATTATTTAACCAAAAAGAATTTTCTACCACTTTTGGAGGGTAATCCACATTTGAGTAAAATTTATACTATTGATAAAGGTGTTAAAGAAGTACTTACGGTTCTAAAAGCGGAACATTACGATTTAGTAGTTGATCTCCATCATAACATTAGGACTTTGAAATTGAAATTGAAATTAGGGGTAAAATATTCCTCATTCCCGAAATTAAATATCAAAAAATGGATGTTTGTCCGATTTAAAGCCAACCATTTACCAGATTTACATGTTGTTGACCGCTATTTTAAGGCATTAGAAATCCTGGGTGTTAAGAATGATAAGCTTCCTGGTGAGCTTTACATCAAATCGAGTGATGAGGTGAATATCTTGAATGCTTTTCAATTTGAAAACGATAGATTCATTGCTGTGGCACTTGGCGGACAATACAAAACCAAACAAATTCCAAATAATGTTCTAAAAGATATCCTTCATAAAATAGATTTGCCAATTGTTCTTCTTGGTGGAAGTGAAGACCGAGAAAAAGGCAAAGCGCTATTGGATCTTCTTCCGGACAAACAAATATATAATGCATGCGGGGAATATTCGCTTATGCAATCGGCAAGTATTGTAAATCAGTCTGAAGTTCTTTTAACAGGAGACACCGGATTGATGCACATTGCCGCCTGTTTTGATCGTAAAATAGTTAGTGTTTGGGGAAATACGGTCCCTGAATTGGGAATGTATCCATATCTGCCACTGAAAAAAGAATTATACGGAATTCACGAAGTGACAAATTTATCTTGCAGGCCTTGTTCAAAAATTGGTTTTCAGAAGTGTCCTAAGGGCCATTTTAACTGCATGAATTTGCAAGATACGAAAGTAATTTCTAAAGATCTAATCGGTCGAATCAATCGTTGATTTCAAAAAGCTTTTTAAGTTCCGTTGCATCGCTTGGGTTCATTTTGCCAGCAAGGATGAGGCTGAGTTGTTTTCTTCGCAATGCACCTTCATAACGCTCAATTTCTTCCGGAGTTTCTGGAATAAGGTCGGGAACTTGTATCGGGTTTCCATTTTGATCTACGGCAACAAAAGTGTAGATGGCTTCGTTGCATTTCTCGCGCTGACCTGTTACTTGATCCTCAACAAATACATCAACAAAAATTTCCATCGAGGAATTGAATGCACGAGAAACTTTAGCTTCCAAGGTAACAATGGAAGCATGATTAATTGGTTTTTGGAAGGATACATTGTTAACCGAAGCAGTCACTACAACGCGTTTCGAATGTCTGTGAGCGGAAACACTCGCAATAACATCCATCCATGCTAGTAGTTGACCTCCGAATAAATTTCCAAGTGTGTTGGTATCGTTTGGAAGCACAACTTTAGTTGTAATGGACAATGTTTCTGATGCTTTTTTTGGTTTCATTGTTTTTTCTTCAAAGGTAATAGGAAAGTATGGTATAAGCCAAAGCTTATGATTTTTTAAGCAAAAGTTAATGTTCGAACCTTTAAATGAAGTAAAATGTTGGACGCCTTATGCTTATATTTGTATCCATAAATTAATATCTATGGATAAATTGATCAAAGCATTTCCGCAACAAATCTTAGAATCTCTCGACATTGCATCCCATTCATCTTTTTCAAAACCTAAAAATCCGATTCATCAAGTAGTAATTTGTGGAATGGGTGGTTCTGGAATTGGAGGTAAAATTGCATCGCAATGGGTGGTTGATGAAATTAAGGTTCCGGTTATTTTACACAGCGATTACGGAATTCCAAATTTTGTCAATTCCAATTCTTTGGTTATTTGTTCGTCTTATTCAGGAAACACCGAAGAAACCTTATCCTCTCTTGAAGAAGCACATCAAAAAGGTGCGCACATAATTGGTATTTGTTCGGGAGGTAAATTGAGGGATTTTTGCAATTCCAACGATTACGATTGTGTTCAACTTCCGGGAGGAAATCCACCTCGTGCAGCGCTTGCTTATTCATTGATTCAGTTGATGAATATCATGGTTCAACACCATTTGATTTCACCGATTCATTTGGAAAACATAAGAAATGCAAGTTCGTTTTTAGTGAATGACCAAAATAATATAGAAGCCGAAGGAAAGCAAATTGCTTCGTTTTTATTTGGAAAGGTAGGTGTGATCTATGCAGGACCATTCTATGAAGGTGTTGCCGTTCGTGCGCGACAGCAGTTCAATGAGAATTCAAAGACTTTGGCCATTTGTCATGTAATTCCTGAAATGAATCACAATGAACTATTGGGTTGGGAAGGTGGCGATGATCGGTTTGCAGCCTTGTTTTTAAATTCTTCAGATTTAGATAAACGCAATGCAGCACGATTTGCATTTACAAAAACGTTCGTGTCGGGAAAAACTTCATTTGTTAAAGAAGTGTTTGCAAAAGGAAACAACCGCATAGAACGAGCTTTATATCTTATTCATCTTGTAGATTGGGCTTCATTTTATGTTGCTGAATTGAAGCAAATTGATGCAGTTGACATTACTGTAATCGAAGCATTGAAGAAAGAATTGGCGGCTATTTAATTCTTTTGCATGCCTGACGTTCAATGTATTGACCTCGGTTTGATTGATTACAAAGAAGCTTGGGATTTTCAAGAAACTTTGTTTAAGAAAATTATTGATCAAAAAATAGCCAAAAGGACCGATGATGCTATTGGAAATCCATTGAATTACTTGATCATTTGCGAGCACCCACACGTTTATACATTAGGAAAGAGTGGAAAGGAGGATCACCTTTTATTAAGTGAACATGAATTGGACGTTCATGAGGCTTCCTATTACAAAATTAATAGGGGAGGGGATATTACTTATCATGGCCCTGGACAGCTGGTAGTTTATCCCATTTTCGATTTAGATCAATTTTTCACAGATATCCATAAATACATGAGGTACTTGGAAGAAGCTGTAATTCAAACTTTAACTGAATTCGGAATCCATTCTGGCAGGATGGAAGGTCTAACAGGAGTATGGTTGGATGCCGATAAACCGTCCGCTCGAAAAATTTGTGCTCTAGGAGTGAAAAGTTCCAGATGGGTGACCATGCATGGTATCGGTTTCAATGTCAATACCAATTTGAATTATTTTTCTAATATTGTTCCATGTGGAATCGAAGATAAAGCAGTGACTTCAATGCAGAAAGAAATTGGTGAGAAAATTGATTTTCAAAAAGTGAGTCGAATATTGAAAGATAAATTGTCTCAACTTTTTGAATTTACGTTCATTTCCGAAATTTAAATTAACTTACAATTTTGACCGCATTGTCCATGCTATTAATGTGGATCTTTCCTTAGCCATTTTTGCTTTTTCGCCGAAAAAATGCTCGTCGATGGTTTCATGAAATAGTTTGAGCCATTGGTCAAAATCCTCCGCTTTCAAATCCAGTTTTGCATGTGCTTGCATCATATTGTTGGCATATCCAGGTTTATCAATCAAAATGAAAGCCCAGAAATCTGCAACTTTTGGAATATGCGCATCCAATGGAAGGTTTTTGAAGAAATGACCGATTTGATCGTCCAGCAATAATTTTTCGTAAAAATTTTCAATTAAGAGCAAGCAATCATCATATGTTTGGATATCTTTCACAAAGTCTGTTTGGTTTTGACAATTTAAGAAAATTTTCTAGTTACATCCAATGTTTTCAGGACTTTAGCTCTGAATGAAACTTTAAAATTAAATTACTTTTGATTTTTCATTTTTGGTATTAGCTGTTTATCTTGTTTTCAAGAAGTAGAATCAATATACCGAATTTTCAAATCTTCACATGAATTGAGGATATAGACTCACTTAAAATGTTTCCAGCGTTTTTATTGAAAACATCTTTATTTTCTGTAGTCAAATAGGTTACATCTCCTGATTTACTGCATAGTTGCTCTAATTCTGGGTGTCGATTTAAATATTCTTCCAATTTTTTCGCCACAATTGGCCCTTGTGCTACAACATGAACATCTTTACCAACTACCGACTGGATAAAGGACTGAATAATTGGATAGTGGGTACAACCCAATAAAATAGTGTCGATTAAAGGATTTTGATGTAATAGTTGCTTAACATCTTCTTGAATAAAAAGTTTACCCGCTTCGGTTTGATCTTTCTGATTTTCAATTATCGGCACCCACATTGGACATGCTTGTTGAAACACACTTACTTTAGGAGCATATTTATCCAATTCCAAGATATAAGATTCAGATTTTACCGTTCCTTCCGTAGCTAAAATACCGACATTGTTTGTCTTTGTAATGGACCCAATTTCTTCTGCACTGGGTCTGATAACTCCAAGAACTCTCTTATTAATGTCTATTTTGGGCAAGTCTTGTTGTTGGATAGTTCTTAATGCCTTGGCTGACGCTGTGTTGCAAGCCAGAATTACCAATTCACATCCCCTAGAAAACAACTCATTTACTGCATCCAGTGTGTATTCATAAACAACATCGAAAGATCTTGTACCATACGGAGATCTGGCATTATCTCCTAAATAAAGATAATCGTATTGCGGTAAATGTTTTTTAATTTCCGCTAACACGGTTAAACCACCATAACCGGAATCAAAAACACCTATTGGAGCATATTTATTCAAATTATTTAAATTGTACCAAATATCTTATTTATTGTTTGATTGTTCTGAAGCTTCCAAAATCAATAATTCAACAATAACTTCATCTGTAATATTTGCCACTTCATCCGCATACAATAACAAAACAAACTCCTGGTTATTCAGAACATAATTAAGTTTTTTTCGTTCTGCAACGATTTTAACAGCCTTTTTTATTCTTTCGTACATTGGTTGTTGTAAAGATTCAGAATATCTTCTTAATTGATCTTCCAATTCTTGACTGCGCACTTGTATTGCTTGTTCTTTTTTAGCGAGTTTTTCCTCTTCAATTTGCATCTTCATTACGTTCATGTTAGCTTTATCATTTTGATATTTTGCTAAAGCTGCCTGTAAATCATCGTACATAACTTGTAGTTCTTCATAACCCTCTTGTTCAAACTTAATAATCTCGGACTCCACGATTTTCCTTGAAGGCATTGTATCTAGTAAAGCTTGTGTGTCAACATGTCCGATTTTACTTTGAGCTTTAACAGCCCCCAAACTAAATAATACCATTAAGGCAAGCATCCATTTTTTCATTTTTTCTTTTTAAATTAAAATTAACATTAGGGGTTTATTCCCATTTCTTCAAGTACATCATCGCTGATATCATTTTTACTGTCAGCATAGACAAGATTACTTTGATTGGCTTTATCAAAGACAAAAGAGAGATTTTTTCTTGATGCTACCTTTTGCATAGCATCAAAAACTTGATCTTGAATTGGTTTGATAAGCTCTTGTCTTTTTTGAAAATAATCACCTTCAACTCCAAAGCGCATTTTCTGTAATTCCATTACTTCTGTTTCCAACTTTTCAATCTCTTCTTTCCGCTTTTCTTTTTCTTCAGCCGGAAGTAAAACTTCTTCCCTTGCGAAATTCTCCTTTTTTGTATTGAGCAATTCGTATTGGGCATCTATATCTGACAGCCATCTTTCAGCGAGGTTGTCGAGCTTGACTTTTGCTTCTTCATATTCAGGAACTTTTTCCAAGATATAATCCGAGTCGATATAAGCAAGCTTTTGGGAGTTGACAATTGTTGTGCCAAATACTAAAATTAGGAGTAAAAGAGCTTTTTTCATATTTTTTAAAGCGGAACGGCCAAGTTAAGCAATTTATTGCGTTTTACCAAAATTATAGTTCACCCAGGTTCATACCGATAGTGAAGGTTAACTTAGGATAAAAACCTTTCGTATCGACACCATCATCGGATGGACCACCAAAACTATTAGACCAATAATCCAACTTGTCGAAGCCTAGGCCATAATCCAGTCCAAGCATGCCAAACATAGGCAGGAAAACGCGAATTCCAACACCAGCTGTTCGTTTAACATTAAGCGGGTTAAATTTAGCTATAGAAGGAAATGTGTTGCCAGCCTCAGCAAAAACTAATGCATAAAATGTGGCTTGCGGATTAAGGGATATCGGATACCTCAATTCTAGAGTGTACTTCGCAATTATTGGATCTCCTGCAGCCGAGGAAACTGAATTGTCTTCATAACCTCTTAGCGCTATAATTTCTCTTCCTCCTAATTGGTTAACACCAGACAAACCGCTACCGCCTAATGAAAAACGATCAAATGGTGTAATTCCTTTTTCAGATGTATATGCTCCCATGAAAGCAAAACCAAATCTAGGCATTAAGACCAATTTCTTATCTGCAGTGAGCGGGAAAAACCATTCTCCGGTTATTTTAATCTTGTAATACTCTAGATATTTATATCGATCTTGAGCAGACATGTTAACATAATCTTGTTCACCTTGAAAATACGAATACGGCAATGTTGATTTTGCACTAAAAGTAATATTTGACCCACTTTGCGGGTAAATTGGTGCACTCACGGAACTGCGTTGCAACACATATTTAAAAGCGATATCGTTGGCATAACCATTCGGGAATATCGGAAATCGAGCATCATCTGTCACGTCATAATACTGATAACTCAATTCATAATACGCTGTAAAGTAATCATCCGGCCATTTTTTCCTTCTTCCTAATCCTATCCCAGTTCCTGTAATTGAAATTCCAGTATATGCTGGATTAGAGGGGATGTAGCCATTTCCTAGAGCCGTATGGTTAATCCAATATGAAAGTGAATTGGGCTTTTTACCGCCTAACCAAGGTTCTGTAAATGAAAAATTGTAACCTTGATAAAACCGACCATTCGTTTGTGCTCTGATTGACAAACGTTGTCCATCACCACCGGGTAATGGCGTCCAGGCACCTTTTTTAAATAAATTTTTGGTAGAGAAATTATTGAAAGTTAGCCCCAAGGTACCAATAATTCTTCCATTACCCGTTGGGCCGGCGCCACCATATCCACCTGAAAGTTCAATCTGATCAGAAGATTTTTCTTCAACTACATATTCGATATCAACGGTACCATCTTCAGGATTTGGAATAGGATTCACTTGGAAAGCTTGTTCATTGAAGAAGCCTAATTGAGCCAATTCACGTTGGGTACGAATAATATCATTTCGATTGAACAAATCGCCAGGGCGCGTTCTAATTTCCCGGCGGATTACATAATCATTTGTTTTTGTATTTCCCTTGATGATAATTCTGCGAACACGTGCCTCTTTACCTTCAATGATACGCATTTGGTAATTGATATGGTTATCTACTACATTTGTTTCCACCGGTATTACTTGAAAAAACAGGTAACCTCTATCCATATACAAAGATGATATGTCACGACCATCTTCACTCATGAATAATCTTTGCTCTAAAAGTGGCTTATTGTAAACATCTCCTTCTTTAATACCCAATACAGTGTCTAAATATGAAGAACGAAATTTTGAATTGCCAATCCACTCAATATCACCGAAATAATATTTGCCACCTTCTTCTATTTTTAGATGTATTCCTAAGTTTTTGTCGTCAATTTTATAAACTGAATCTTTTATTATTCTCGCATCCCTTAATCCCACGGCATTAAACTTGGAAATCATTGCTGACTTGTCAGTAGCGTATGAACTTTCAGTATATTTGGACCTCTTGAAGAAACGCCATAATTTTTTCTCCTTTGTATCTTTCATTGCCATTTTAAGTTTCCAATCGGGTATTGCAGTGTTTCCATCAATTATGATTTCTTTAATTCCAATTTTCGGACCTTTGTCAACCTCAATTACAAATATTTCAGAGTTATTAACCAAGGTATCGACCACACGGTTTATGTTAACATCAACACCATAAAAAGCCTTTTCACGGAAATAACCTTTTATTTTAGATTCTGTTTGATAAATCAAATTTTCAGTAATTGTTCTACCTGAGTATAAATCAATTTCCTCACGAAGTTTATCTACATCACGTCTGTTTAAACCGATAAATTTAAACCTTGATAACTTTGGTCTGGTTTTTACTTTTATGAGCAAATAAATCACACCTGCCTGTTCTTTCTCTGCTATAATTTCTACATCAGAAAAAATTCCTTCGTTCCATAGATTTTTTATGGCAGTAGATATCTGTTGACCAGGAATGGTTATAGATTGACCTTGTTTCAAACCGGCAATTAATTTTATAGCTTGATGATCAAAATTATCGGCACCTTCAACACGAATTGGCCCCAATTCATATGTTACAGGTTGTTCGTAACTGATTGTGAGATCACCAATTGAAATTGGTCCATCAACCTGAGAGAACAAAGAACTGTAGAATGAAGCAAGCAGGAGCGTAGTAAGTAGGATTCTCATAAATTAAGTAAGTTGTTCTGAAAGCATGCCAAAGCGGCGCTCTCTTGATTGATAATCCAATACAGCTTTAAAGAAATCTTCTTTTTTGAAATCAGGCCACAAGACATCAGTAAAATGAAATTCACTATAGGCAATTTGCCAAAGTAAGAAATTACTTACCCTATGCTCACCACTAGTGCGTATGAGTAATTCAGGATCAGGAATTCCGTGAGTCGTTAAATATTTTTCTATGTGCTCAGCATTAATTGGAAGCTTCAAGTTTTCGCTTGCCATCAGCTGATTAACTGCTTGTGTAATTTCCCATTTGGAACTGTAATTAAGCGCCAATATGAGATGTATTTCTTTGTTATTGTTCGTGGCATTCATTGCTTGATTCAACTCATTTTGACACGCCTCGGGTAATCCTCTTAAATCTCCAATGGCACTTACCCTTACTCCTCCTTCTGATAGCTCTTTTATTTCATTGGCTAAAGAAGTAACCAGTAAATTCATTAAGCCGTCAACTTCATCTTTCGGACGGTTCCAATTTTCTGTTGAAAATGCATACAATGTAAGGTGTTTTACACCAATTTCCTTCGCAGCTTTAAGAGATTCTCGCACAGATTCCACGCCAAAATTATGACCATAAAGCCTATCATGACCTTGTTTTTGGGCCCATCTTCCATTACCATCCATGATGATAGCAACATGTTTTGGTGTTTTAGTTCGATCTATTTTCAACAAGTAATCCATCTCAATTTGAGGAAATTGTAACGAATATAAGAAAGAATCTTGATAGTCTATACAACTTTAATTTGCTTAACATACCTTAACAAAAAGAGGGATTTGGCTCAAAACCAAGTCCCCCTTCTATATTTTTAAAAAATTTATTACTCAGCAAGTACGATGAGTTTATTATTGGTCAACTCCACAACGCCTCCGTTGATTCTAACCCTTATAATTTTCCCATCAATGCTATCTTTTTCTAACAGTTTATTAGAAGAATTTTCCTTATCAAATGGCTGATTCAAATCAATTTTCACAACGCCTTCTTTCAATGCTGCAATTATGGGTGCGTGGTTATTCAAGACCTGAAAAATCCCGTCATTTCCAGGTAATTGCACAGCATTTGCTTCACCGCTAAAGAGCTTAGCTTCTGGAGTAATAATTTCTAAATGCATTTCCCTTTTGAATTTGAATTAAGCTTCAGCCAACATTTTTTCTCCAGCGGCGATAACGTCCTCAATTCCACCTTTTAGATTGAAGGCTGCTTCAGGATATTTATCATACTTTCCATCCAAAATTTCATTGAATGCTTTGATGGTATCATTGATATCTACCAAAACTCCAGGGATACCTGTAAATTGCTCAGCAACATGGAAAGGCTGAGAAAGGAAACGTTGTACCCTTCTCGCTCTGTGTACGATGAGTTTATCTTCTTCTGACAATTCATCCATACCTAGGATAGCAATAATATCTTGAAGTTCTTTATAACGTTGAAGGGTACTTTTAACGCGTTGCGCACAATTGTAATGTTCTTCACCAACAATTTCGGGTGTCAAAATTCTTGATGTAGAGTCTAGTGGATCCACTGCTGGATAAATACCAAGTTCAGCAATTTTTCTCGACAATACAGTTGTTGCATCGAGGTGAGCAAAAGTGTTTGCCGGTGCTGGATCCGTTAAGTCATCAGCAGGTACATATACGGCTTGAACAGAAGTAATCGAACCGTTTTTGGTCGAAGTAATTCGCTCTTGCATCGCACCCATTTCTGTCGCTAAAGTAGGCTGGTAACCCACAGCTGAAGGCATCCTACCTAAAAGCGCAGAAACCTCAGATCCCGCTTGAGTAAAGCGGAAAATATTATCAACGAAAAATAAAATATCTTTTCCTTGTCCATCACCTTCACCATCTCTAAAATATTCTGCCATTGTTAATCCTGACAATGCTACACGAGCACGAGCACCAGGAGGCTCATTCATTTGACCGAATACGAAAGTCGCTTTTGATTCTTTTAATCCTTCAGTATCAATTTTAGAAAGATCCCATCCACCTTCTTCCATGGAATGCATAAATTCATCACCATATTTGATAATTCCTGATTCAAGCATTTCTCTTAAAAGGTCATTTCCCTCACGTGTTCTTTCACCAACACCTGCGAATACTGATAATCCACCGTGACCTTTAGCAATATTGTTTATCAATTCTTGAATAAGTACAGTTTTTCCTACACCTGCTCCACCAAACAAACCAATTTTTCCACCTTTGGCATAAGGCTCAATCAAGTCAATTACTTTAATTCCAGTATACAATACCTCAGTTGCAGTAGATAACTGATCAAATTTAGGCGCTTCTCTGTGAATCGGTAACCCATTTGATGCATCAACAGTGTTGATACCATCAATAGCCTCACCAACAACGTTAAAAAGTCGACCTTTAATTTGATCTCCTGTTGGCATTTTAATAGCGCTTCCTGTAGAAACAACATCCATTCCTCTTCTGAAACCATCAGTTGAATCCATGGAGATTGTTCGTACGGCGTTTTCACCAACATGTGATTGCACTTCAAGAACTACTCTTGTACCATCTTCTTTTCTCACCTCCAATGCATCATAAATATTTGGAAGGGCAACTCCTTTTTCGAAGTTTACATCCACTACGGGACCGATTACTTGTGAAACTTTTCCTTTAATTCCGGACATTTTAATGTCAATTAAGATTAAACAAAGACAGACGTATCTGTCTAAAAATTTGGCGCAAAGTTAATTCAATTAATTTGAACAAAAACTTTTTGTATAGATATTTTTTCTATTGTTGAAAATTTTATTTAGGACATATATCAGTTGCGAGAAAAATTATTTCTCATGAGCATTTTTGCAGTCAGGTAACAGAATACAATTGACAATATTGAAACAGCAGCAAGAATAAATATGAAATCCGATACTTTAAACAATATTGGAAATGGTTTGCCGGGAGCGATTGGTAAGTATTCTCCAAAAAATTGAACTGAAGCGACAAGATATCCCATCACAACTCCATAAACAATACCTTTAACTGCAACCAATAGCCCTTCATAAAAAAAGATATTAAAAATTGTTTTCTCATTCGCTCCGAAAGCAATCATGGTTATAACGTTTTCTTTTTTCTCAACGAATAGCATTGTAATCGAAGCAATCAAATTAAACGCAGCAAGAATAAAGATGAATAACATGATCACAAATACAATCATCTTTTCAGTTTTACTGGTTTTAAAAATTAATTCATTTTTTTCAAGATTTGTTTTTACTTCAAAATTGGATCCCAACTCGTTTTGCAAATTAACCTTGACATTCTCCTTTTGAGCTTGATCAGAAACAGAAATATAAACTGCGTTAATTTCTTTTTTGTAGGTGAGTAATTCCCTAGCGAAATTTAAAGGCACAACAACAGCTTCGCCATCGACTTGTTTATTGTAATGAATTCTACCTGCAATTCGGATAGATTTTGAGTTAAATGGATTTCCATCCGCTCTAAGTTTGGCATTACGCTTCGGGGCATAGATTTTAACATTCTCATATCCCAGTCGACTCGGAATATTTACCTCAAGATTATTCATTAAGGTGTTACCCATCAATGCCATATCTCCCGCACCATCTTTAATAATTCCTTGACCTTGAATAAGGTGCGTTGTATCTTTTAACTTTGCAATTTCTATAAATTGATTCGAAACACCATAAATTCTCGCATTAATAAACTTTTTTTGATGTTTTATAACGATAAGTTCCTCAATTGCAGGCGACCAAGACTTTACATTGGGGGTCTTTTTGAAAAGTTGAAAATCAATCTCATCCTCGTAAAAAGTTTTACCTTCCTTACTTTTTACAATAATATCTGGATCAAAATCGGTGTACAGATCCGCAACCATTGATTCAATGCCATTGAAGGCAGAAAGTAAGATGACAAGAGCGGCTGTAATTATTGAAATACCAACAACTGAAATTCTGGTAATCAGATTGATGATATTTTTCTTTCTTTTAGTGGAAAGATATCTTCTAGCTATGTAAAATGAAAAATTAATAAATTACTTTTTAAGAAGTTCGTCAATTTTCATAGCATAATCCAGCGAATCGTCAATGAAGTAAACCAATTCGGGAATTTTACGCATATTTTTCAAGCGCTTACCCACGTCGCCGCGGATGCGACTAGCGTGTTGTTGAATCGCTGTTAAAACTTCTTTTTTTTCGGGGGCGCCGAATATACTTAAGTAACATCTTGCAATCGATAGGTCTGATGTTATTCGAACAGCTGTAACGGAAACCATTGCCCCCAAACAAACTTCCCTTGCATGTCTTTGAAAAAATACGGAAAGTTCTTCTTGAATAATCCCCTCTATTTTATTCTGTCTAATTGAACTCATAATACAAAAGTAACAATAGTATGCCCTTATCAATAAATTAGGGACACAAATTCCTTACCTTTGAGGCGATGAAAGATTTTTTCGAAATTTACCGATATACGTTCAAATACAAATCCCGGGCTATTCTGGTAATCATTTTCAATTTACTCTTCGTTGTTTTCAATTTAATTTCTCTCATTCTCTTTATTCCTTTTCTTCAATTGATTTTTCAAACAGAATTTCAAGTTGAAAAATTGAAAGCTCCAATATGGAATGGAAGTTTTAGCGGTTTGTTTTCTTACACCAAGGATTCCTACAACTACTTCATGAATGAAATGATTCAAAACGATCCAAAACAAGCTTTGTTATTCGTTTGCATTTCTGTTTTTATAGCATTTTTACTGAAAAATGCTTTCCGTTATGGTGCCGTTTGGCATCAATCAGAATTGAGGATGGCTGTTGTGCGGGATTTAAGGGAAAATATTTTTCACAAGGCATTGCATTTGCCCCTAACATTTTACACTAACGAACGCAAGGGGGACTTGATATCTCGAATGAATAGTGATGTCGGTGAAATCGAAGTCGCTGTAATTAGTATTCTGGAGCTCATTTACAGGGAACCTGTCGCTTTGATTATTAATATAGCAACTTTGATCTATCTCAGTCCAAGTTTAACATTAATTTCTTTCATTTTACTTCCGATTTCGGCATTTGTTATATCCAGAATTGGAAAGAGCTTAAAAAGAACTGCAAAACAGGGTCAAGAGCAAATGGGCATGCTCGTTTCATCTATTGAAGAAGGTCTTGGTGGGATTCGCGTAATTAAAGCGTTCAATGGGGTTCAACAAGTTTTCGGGGCATTTCAGAAAATCAATTTAACACACCAAAAATTAATTACCAAGGCATTTCGAAAAAGAGATTTGTCTCCTTTATTGAATGAAACGCTTGGCGCTGGGGTCATGTTATGTCTGGTATGGTTTGGTGGATCAATGATACTTGATAATGCCAATAACAGTCTAACGGGTGAAGTATTTATAACGTTTGTAATCGTTTTTTCCCAATTACTTAGGCCTATTCAGGGTATAGCAACAAACATCGCTTCATTAAACAAGGCTAAAGCATCCATGGATCGAATCAATGAAATATTAAATGCAGATGAAGTAATAATTGAAGGCAATAACCCAACTGGAATTTTAAGTTTTAATCACTCCATTCGATACGAAAATGTTTCGTTCAGGTATCAAGAGGATTTCGTTTTAAAAAATATCACATTGGTAATTGAAAAAGGAAAAACTATAGCTCTTGTTGGTGAGTCGGGAAGCGGAAAATCTACTTTTGGAGATCTTCTTGCAAGGTTTTATGACGTCAATGAAGGAGCACTTTTAATAGACGATATCAACATTAAAGATTATTCAATTAACGATTTAAGAAGTCAAATAGGTATTGTTTCGCAGGAGTCTATTTTATTTAATGCAACAATAAAAGAAAATATAGCTTTTGGCATGCCGCACGCAAGTATAGATGAAATTATTGAGGCTGCTAAAATTGCCAATGCACATGACTTTATAAGTAATCTAGAAAAAGGTTACGAAACAAATGTTGGTGAACGCGGAAATAAATTATCTGGAGGACAAAAACAACGCATTAGCATCGCAAGAGCCGTTTTAAAAAATCCTTCCATTTTACTTTTAGATGAGGCCACCTCAGCCTTGGATACTGAATCAGAACGGGTTGTTCAAGAAGCATTGGAGAATTTGATGCGAAATCGAACGTCTATTGTTATAGCTCACCGAATGAGCACAGTTAAAAATGCTGATTTGATTGTCGTTTTGTCGAAAGGAGAAATTATTGAAAAGGGCAAACATGAAGATTTGATTCGAAACAAAGGCGTTTATTTTAAACTTTGTCAACTTCAAAATATTCTTTCTGAATAATATTTAATTTGATCCCAACTACTTCCCATTAATTTTGTTATAATTAACAGAATTAATGTTACAAAAGAACAACCAATTGTTTAAATTTACGTCAAGAACGTAATGAGGCCGCTTGTCTTCATATCTTTAATATTTATTTGTTTTTCAACAAATACTTTCGGGCAATTGGTTACTAACCCGGGGCAATCCCCTGTTGGATTAGTTCAAAACGTTCTCCTTGGACCTGGAGTTACTGTTTCCAACATTACCTACACTGGCGCGAACACTGCAATAAGTGAGTTTACTGCAACTGGAACGAATCTAGGGATTTCAAATGGGATTGTAATGACAACAGGCACGATCTTCGACAATGGAGCAGGACCTCAGGGCCCCAACAATCAATCGAATGCTGGTATAGATAATCAAACCCCTGGTTCAGCTTTATTGGCATCAATTATCACAGCTGGTGCGGCTACATACAATGCTGCAACTTTGGAATTCGATTTTATACCATATTCCGATACAGTTCGATTTAAATATGTCTTTGGTTCTGAGGAATATCCTGAATACGCTCCGCCAAATAACTCATCCTATAATGATGTTTTTGGTTTTTTTATTTCTGGCCCAGGAATTACAGGTCAACAAAATATTGCAAGATTACCTACTGGAGCAATTGTTTCTATTAATAGCGTGAATGCTATAACCAATTCGGCTTATTTTAACAATAATGGTGATGGGTCTACTGCCCCTCAAAATAGTTCACCTTTTTTCATTCAATACGATGGGTTTACTGATGTTTTGGAAGCTGTTGCGAAAGTTCAATGCGGACAGACCTATCACCTTGTCCTTGCTATTTGCGACGTTGGAGATGGTATTTTTGATTCAGGAATATTTCTCGAAGCCAATAGTTTGAGTTCCAAAATTCCGGTAGATGTTACATACGAAATCTCAGAGCAAGCTTTTCCTGATCCAGATTTGATGGCTGAAGGATGTGTTTCTGCAACTGTTACTTTGGAAAGAGGCCAGAATGGAATTAACCTACCGCTTACTATTCCAATTAATATTTCCGGAACAGCAGTACAAGGGGTTGATTATTCAACTATACCAACGTCAGTTACATTTCCTGCCAATCAATCAACCGTAACTTTTTCGTTCAATGCTTTGGCGGACATTTTAGTCGAAGGACAAGAAACCATTATTCTCGAGTTTCCGATTACTGACCCATGTGGAAATGTGAATCCGATAGTCATCGAACTAGGTATTGCGGATGTTCAACCTGTAAGTGTTACCGTTGAAAGCTCTTCCGTTCTCTGTCCTGGTGATGATTTGGAATTGATTGCCAACGCGAGCGGAGGCGTTGGACCTTACACGTATTCATGGAACACTGGAGCGACCACACCATCAATTTTTGTTTCTCCAACCAGTACGCAAACTTTTACAGTCTCAGTTACCGATAATTGTTTGAATGAAACTGCTACTGGTTCCGGAACCGTAGATGTCCCTGTTTATCCTCCATTAGTAGTTAATGAATCTGCTGATATCACAGAAATTTGCCCTTACCTTCCAACCCAATTGGATGCTTTGCCTACTGGTGGAGCTGGGGGCTACACTTATCAATGGAGTGTTGTTTCTGGTTCTAATTTAGGCACATTATCTACTCAAGTAGTAACTCCTTCTACCTCCACCACATATTCGATTACAGTTACCGATCAATGCGGTCAGACTGCCACTGGTGAGGTTATTTATACCATTACAAGTCCACCATTAGTTTTGGAAATGTCCCCAAATGTTCAGATTTGTCCTGGAGATTCTGTTACGGTTTCAGTAACTGCTACTGGTGGTTATGGACAATACTATTACTTCTGGCCCACAACCAATGAAACAACCTCTTCTATTTTGGTCAATCCTTTGTCTACAAACAATTATCCGGTAATTGTTGCTGATGAATGCCAAACTTTCTCAGTTTCTGATTCGACTACTGTAATTGTTATTGCACCAGATGCCAATTTTGACTTTTCTGACAATTGGATTGTAACAGAGGTTCCTATTACCTTTCAAAATCTCTCGCAAGATGCGCTAACCTACGAATGGTATTTTGGAGACGGTAATACTTCAACATTGGTTCATCCTAATAACATATATGACGAACCTGGCGGTTATGTTATAACATTAATTGCAATTGATGATAAAGGATGTACAGATACCATAGCAAAGCCGATAAATATTTTGGAAGCTTATTATGTTTACGTTCCAAATACGTTTACTCCCGATGGAATGCGCTTTAATAATACTTTTTGGGTGAGTACTGTTAATGTAAAGTCTTTAAGTATTTCGATTTACAACCGTTGGGGTCAGTTAATTTTTACATCTGAAGACCCTAAATTTGAATGGGATGGAACTTACAACGGTGTTCCAGTACAAGATGGCACCTATACTTGGAAACTTCGTATTACCCCCAATCAAGGAAGAGAGGAGTTAATGACAGGACACATTAATGTGCTTCGATAAATCTAGAGTGACTTGGTTCGGCCGCCATCAACAGGCAAATTAACCCCATTAATATAGGAAGCATCGGGAGAAGCTAAAAATGCAACGGCTTTCGCAATTTCCTCTGGTTGCGCAATTCGCTTCATTGGAACTTCTGATGCCATTTCATTAAAAATATCTTGTATGGTTTCACTCGTTTGATTTGCTTTAATAGAAGCAATGGTTTGCAATCGTGCAGTGTTGGTTGCGCCAGGCAAAACATTATTAACTGTTATGCCAAATTGGCCCAATTCATTCGCCAAAGTTTTACTCCAACTGGCAACAGCTCCACGAATTGTATTGGAAACCCCCAAATTAGGTAAAGGTTGTTTTACAGATGTTGAAATAATATTAATAATTCGCCCATAACCACTTTTAATCATACCAGGATAAAGTGCTTGAGCCAAAATGTGATTGCAAATCAAATGCTGATTAAACGCGGACAAAAACTCATTTGTTGATGCATCTTTAATGGCACCTCCTTTTGGACCTCCGGTGTTGTTAACAAGAATATTAATTACATTTCCTTGTTCTATAAACTCAGCAATTACATTTTTTAGGTTTAAAGGTTCTGAAAAATCAGCAACGAGGTATGAATGGTTACCGTCAAATGCTTGTATTATTTCAGTTAAAACTAACTTTAATTTTTCTTCATTTCTTGCAATTAATACAACATCAACATTCATTGATGCCAATTCCAATGCAATTGATTTTCCTATACCTTGTGTCGCACCACAAACCAGTGCTTTTAATTTAATTTCGTTTAACATTATCGCAAAAATTCTATTGAAAATTACTCTTAAAAAATGAACATTTAGAAAATAAATATGTTTTTTCCTTTAAAAAGTCTAATTTTGACTCGAAAAAAATCTGATTATGGTAAAATTCTACAATTATTTCAAAAAAACCCACTTTATGTTGGCGTTTTTTGTGATTTTGTCTGTACTTGGCAATTCACAAACAATTTTGATAAATCCAACTGCAGAAGGAGGATTTGAATCAGGAGCAACATTCGCCGCTAACGGGTGGACGGTTGACAATGGTGCAGCAGTAAACCAGTGGTATCTGGGAACTGTACCTGCGGGTTTCACAACCAATTCGGCATACATTTCGAATGACGGTGGTATATCGAATGCATTTACGAACACTAGCCCAAGTGTTGTTCACTTCTACAGGGATGTAACTTTTCCAGCTGGTGAAACGTTCATGCAACTAACTTTTGACTGGATGGCACTAGGGGAAAGTGGATTTTGGGATGCCATGATTGTGTCAGTTGCACCTACGACATTTACCCCTGTTGCCTCGACGACATCTCTTGGTACAGGCGTTCTTGCCGCTCCAGCAGTTGAAATTGGTCGTTTCTGGAATTTTGGAACAATTCAAACTGCAATAATTAATTTATCACCTGCAGTTATTGGTAACTGTTCGGCAAGCGTAACTGTCCGATTAATCTTTACATGGAAGAGTGATACTAGTGGTGGATTAAACCCACCTGCTGTTGTTGATAATATTTCTTTAACATCGGCTCCATCTAGTTCTCCTATCACCTCTGCGGGTGGTTTATTCACAATTAACAATACCCTTCCGACTGGAGGTTCAAACTTTACCTCTTTTACTGATGCTATCAATGCTTTAAATGACGGTGGAGGTTGTGGTTTTGTATCACCACTTATTTTTGATGTAAGTGCAGGACAAACATTCAATGAAACACCTCCAGCTATAACTGTAACAGGCGCGGTAGGTGCTGGAATTACTTTTCAGAAAGCTGGCGCTGGTAACAATCCTGTATTAACGCCAATTGGAACCGCAGGAACGAATGATGGAGGTATAATCATTTCCGGTGGTGATTATTTCACTTTTGATGGAATTGACATCAACTCCTCCAATGATGCAACCGTAGAATATGGATATATTATTCGCAACTCTTCACCATCAGACGGTGCACAGTTCAATGTCATTAAGAATTGTGCTGTCACAATGAACAGAGCGAATACAACATCTACCTCATCTGCAATTATGCAAACAGCGAGCACTACAGCAGGGGGGGTAACGCCAACTGTTGCAACTGGAGCTAACTCCGACAACAAATACTACAATTTAACTATTAATGATTGTATCAATGGTGTATATTTGAATGGAAATACAACGTACCGAGATGTCAATACGGAAGTTGGAACTACGGGTGGTTGTGCTATTCGAAATTCATTTACCAATTTAGGTCCAACTGTTTCTACTTTTGTAGGTGCTAGAGGTATATACGTATCAGGACAGGAGAACTACAAGGTATTCAATAACGATTTATCAGCTATTGCAGGAAACCAATCAACAACATATGGAATCTATACCTTGAATACTTTTGGTACGTCTAATGAAGTATTCAACAATAAAGTAACGGATGTTTCTGTTTTCGGTAGTACAACTACAACATCTATAGCTTATGGAATTTTTGTTAATATGAGTACGACTACAACCACAAGTATTGGAGGTTCGAATTTTACAAATGTGTACAATAACGTTGTTGCAAATGTATATACAAGTTTTAGCTCAACCGCCACAACTACTGAGCGAGCTGTAGGTCTGTACGTTGGTACTGGTCCTGCTACTGGCGGATATAATGTTGACAATAATAGCGTGAGTATTGGAGATGGTTTAGCACCAACTTATTCTAATGCAGCGTTCCAAAATGGAGGTTCAACTTGTGCTTACAATGTTCGAAACAATATATTTGCTAATTACACTGGTACACAAACAACAGCAAGACATTCAGCATGGAGAACATCTTCAGCGACTAGTATTGGATCTTCATCGCTTTCTGATTTCAATAACCTATTTGTTGCAAATGATTTAGGTGTCTCTGGTTTTACCGCAGTAACATCAACAACAACCCGTACTACAGTTGCTGACTTTAACGCTGGAATAACAACACCTGCTTCAAATGATGTGAACTCAATTGCACTAAATCCGCAATTTATTAATAATAATGCTGATCTTCATGTTGGTAATCTCGCATTGAACAACGCAGGTACTGCACCGCAAGCATACATTACTGATGATATTGAATGTGCGTCGCGTACAGACAACGATCAAGGAGCTTACGTATTGACCGCTTGTTCTGGAACACCTTTAGCTGGAACAATTGATGGACCAACACAACTTTGTACAGGTCAAGATGCTAACTTGACGTTGAATGGCGCTTCAGCTGAAGCTGGTATTTCTTACCAATGGGCAAGCTCAACAACAGCTGGTGGACCGTACACTAACTTGGGCACTACGAATGCTCAAATGACAGGTGCCTTGACAGCAAATACTTACTATGTAATGACAGCTACTTGTTCAGTTAGTGGTCTATCCGCAACAACTCCTGAATTAGGAATTAATATTAACGCACTTCCAACAGTTAGCGTTTCACCAACAACAGGCTTAATTTGTTTACCAAATGGTTCTTCAATTACATTAAGTGCCAGCGGAACAGCAACAACATATGATTGGTCTCCTGCCGTAGGATTGTCTGTGACGTCTGGTACAACAACGGAAGCAAGCCCATCTGGAACTGTTACATATACTGTAACTGGAACAGATGCAATTGGATGTACAAATACAGCAACAGCAACAATAACTGTTGCAAATGATCCAATCATCACGGATATTTCTGCCTCACCTTCTACAATTTGTACGGGAGGAACAAGCCAATTGTCAGTTTCAGCAGTACTTCCTTCATTAGTAATCTCTGAAGTCACTGTTTTCCGCACAGGTACTGGAGCTACTGCTTCATATCCGGCATACATTACAGGTCAAGATTTGGTTGAAATTTCAAACATCACATCTGCAAGTGCTGACATTGGTGGATTTATTCTTCAAGCGTTTGGTGATAATAGTGCGACACCCTCACATACAGTATTATTCCCTGCTGGAACAAGTATTCCTGCGAATTCGGTTGCGGTTGTTTGTCTAGGAACTGGTACTGATAGCCCTTCAGATCTTTACTTTAACACAGGTGGGTCGAATGACTCTTATTCATCTTCAAGTAAAGTTGGTATTGTTCTTAAAAATCCAGGCGGAGGTGTTGTTGATGCAGTTGGTTTAGGCGGAAGCGCCGCTGGAAGCTACACATTTAATGCTGCTTCTGGGGTAACCTCTACTGATTGGACAGGTTTCGCACCAAACGGATCTGGATTAGCTGGAACGAGAAGAACTGTTTCTCTCGATAATAATCTGGGAACAGACTGGACAGCCTCAGGATCCACAAACGTTCAAACAATAGGAACTTATGATGCAATTTACACTCCTGCTGGAGGATCATTTACTTATGCTTGGACACCAGCTGGAACTCTTAATGATGCTACATTAGCGAACCCAATTGCAAACAATGTTTCTTCCAACACAGCATATTCTGTTACTGTAACTGCGGCAAGCACATGTTCATCTACTGCAACTGTTAATGTTGTTACAGAGGCTGTAAATGTTACATTAAATCCAGTTAACGTAACTTGTAATGGAGGAACAGATGGCTCTTTTACACTTGGAACAGTAAACTGTGGTGTTGCGCCATTTGAATACGCTGTCAATGGAGGAGCATTCGGACCAATACCAACCGACTTAGCTGCAGGCACCTATGCAATTGTTGTAAAAGATGCGACAACAGCTACTGGTTCAGCGATTAATCTGGTTATTACAGAGCCTTCAACAGTTATTGGTACGCCAACATCAAATGGTAATGCTGTAATTTGTGCCGAGGACAATTCAGCGTTAATTTCAGCTTCTGCATTGTTATCAACAGTTTCAACATCAACAACAACAGTAAGTCTTGGTACTAACGTAAACGTTGCATCAAGTGCGACAGTAAACTTAAGTGCTACACCTACTTTACCTGCTGGCGCCGTTGTTACTGGAGCTCAATTGGTCTTCAATGATGTAAGTACGTTCGCAGGTGAATGGCCATCTGATATGACTGTTGCATTATCAGGAGGTTCTACATTGGCTGCTGTACCTATGGCACTAGTAAATTCATCAGTAACGAATGCCGGACCATACACACAAACAGCAACTGCTGTTGACCCAGCTGGTGGTGTGCATAACTTTACCTTAGTGAATACTTACACAGGAACTGCAACAATAGGATCAATTGATTTGGTAATTACGTACACTACCCCAAATGCTGCTGATATAGCATGGTTTGATTCTAGTTTAGGTGGTACTTTACTTGGAACAAATAATACGCTTGAGACGGTAGGCACAATTGTACTTCCAAATACAAATAATGCAGGAGTTTACACTTTTTATGCTGCAGGAAGAGAAGGAAGTTGTTACAGCTTAAACAGAACACCTATTACTGTTACCGTAAATGCATTGCCAATAGTTGATGCTGGTGCAGATCAAACGGTGTGTTTTGGTGATACAGTAACATTCAGTGCATCTGGAGCGTTATCCTACTCTTGGGATAACAATGTAGTTGACGGTGTAGCATTTGTTGCCAATTCAACTGCGAACTTAACTGCAACAGGAACAGACGCTAACGGATGTTCAAATACTGACATCGCTGTATTAAATGTCAATGCACTTCCAGCTGTTGATGCAGGAGCAGATCTAGTTGTTTGTCAGAATGGTCAAGCAAGTGTAAATGCAACAGGTGCACAGACTTATACTTGGTCAAATGGCGTACAAAATAATATCCCTTTTGCTGTTCCAGCTACGATTACTTTAAGTGTTACCGGAACTGATGCGAATGGATGCGTGAATTCGGATGATATTACAATTACGGCTTCACCACTACCGATAGTAGATGCGGGGGCAAATATTGTTCAGTGTGGAGATCAAAATGTTACGTTATCTGCAACAGGAGCGACATATTATTCGTGGAACAATAATGTTCTGAATGGCGTCTCTTTCGATGCACCATTTGGTGTTTCTTCTTATATTGTAACTGGTACAGATACACTAGGTTGTTCAAGTTCTGATGTAGTTAATGTTACAATAAACGAAATTCCAAATGCTCAAGCTACGGCAGCAAATGCAATTACATTGGTTGCAACTCCTGCGAATGCTAATTACCAATGGATCAATTGTGCTGACAACACACCAATTCTTGGCGCAACAAGTTCCACTTATACAGCAACGGATAACGGAACATATGCTGTTATTGTTACTGGAAATGGCGGTTGTTCAGACACCTCTGAATGTGTAGTAGTAGATCAAGTTAGTTTAACTGATTTGGGTGTTGAATTTGGTTTAGAAATTTATCCAAATCCAACAAGAGATAATGTCAATATTTACTTTACTAAGATTGAAAATTTAAGTGTAAGTATATTTGACGCTCAGGGTAAACTAGTACTTTCGAATAATATTATTCAATCAGGTGATCAAATTGATATGAGTAAATTTGACAATGGAATTTACACATTGAAAATGATTGATGAAAATCAACATTCAATTATAAGAAGGATCATAAAAAATTAAGATCATTTGATCTCGATAATAAAGGCTACCCATGGGTAGCCTTTATTGTTTATTAACAAATGTCTCACGCAAAGATGTTGAAAAGCATTTTTAAAAACCTATAATTCAATTTAACAAACTTTTTGTTTTAAGAAATGTTTAATTTATTTTTGGTCCTTAATTTTCAATCATTTAGATTATGAAAAAAATTTACAAATTATCCAGACTCACAACTTTTCTTTTTGTTAGTTCATTATTACTCAATTACGCATACTCACAAAACATATCACTATCGGCAACAGTGGGTACTGCAACAGGTAACTATTTCACAATAAGTGATGCATTTACAGCAATAAATGCAGGTACACACCAAGGTGACATTGTCATTTCCGTAAATGGAAATACCTCGGAGCCAAATGCACCTGTTTATCTTGGCGCAAGCGGTGTGTCCACGGCACTCTACACGAGTGTATTAATCAAACCAACAGTAACAGCAACAATTTCAGGTACACCGAATGCAGGAAGTGCTGTAATAAATTTTAATGGTTCAGATAATGTAACCATTGATGGTTCAATTACAACTGGTGGGACAACACGTGACTTAACTATACAAAACGATAATTTAGGAACTGTTTTGAATACAGCCTGTATTCGTATGATTGGTCAAACTGTTGCAGGAACTGGACTTGGAGCAACTAACTTCACGATTAAAAATAATATCATTGTTGGTAGTACTTCAGGTAATAATGGATACAGTGGAACTACCAATACCACCTCATTTGGAGTATATGCTGGATCAAATTCTTTGACCACAATGTCAGCAACAACAGCTGGAGCAAACTATGACAATCTAACGATTGAAAACAATGAAATTAGAAGAGCATATTATGGTATAAATGTGTATGGTGGGGTTGCTCCAAATCAGAATGACAATCTAATTATTCGTGATAACATTATAGGTTCGTCAACACAATCAGATTATATTGGATTTAAAGGGATTAATGCATATCAGAACTTGTCAGGACTTATTGAGGGCAATACCATTTTTAATATAAAAGCAATTACTTCAATTAACATAGCTGGAATTGAAATTGGAGGGACGGCTTCTAACGCGGTTTCTGTTTCAAGAAATAGACTAGAAACTTTGTATAGTGAAAGTACAGGTGGTTGGGGATGTTATGGAATAAATTTGGTTGGAGGTTCGAACCACACAATAGTTAACAACGTCATTACAGATATAAGGACGACAAATTATAGTGCGACATCAACAACGTATAATGCATTTGGTATTAGAATGACCACTGGAACAGGGCATAAAATCTATTACAACTCAGTAAACATATTTGGCGATTATACCTCAACCTCCTGGACTGCAGCTTCATCTGCGGCATTGTTAGTAACATCCACAGTTGTAACAGGGTTGGATATTCGAAATAATATTTTCAACAATACCATGACTTCGAATGCTGCAACCAAAGAATTTCATGCTGTTTGGTTTCCAGCATCCTATAATTTCACGAATGCTATTTTAGATTATAATTATTACGGAGTACCTTCTGATGGTATACATTATATCGGAAAAATAGGGATAACACTCGGAACAGGCTTATACCCTACTTTAGCATCATGGCAAACAATTACTCAAGTTGGAAATCCAACAAACAATATTGAATCTGAACCTGTAACAAATACTGTTGCACCATTTATTTCAAATTATAACCTTAGTATTCCAGTTGGAACCGTTACCACAATTGAAAGTGCAGGTGTTGAAATTCCATCTCTAGGTTTGCCTAATATCGATCATGTATTAACCAATAGACCATTGGCTCCGGGCTTTGCCCCAGATATGGGTGCATACGAATTCGCTGGTTTTATCATTACATGTCCACAGCCAACAACTTTAACACTTGTTGATGCGTTAACAGATCAGGCAACAATTTCTTGGGTGGTTGTTGGAACGGAAACATCATGGCAAGTTGAATATGGCCCAACAGGTTTTACACAGGGAACAGGAACTACGGCTATAGTGACCTCAAACCCAACAACAATAACAGGTTTAACACCCAACTCGTTTTACCAATTTTATGTAAGAGGAATTTGTTCACCAGGAGACTCATCTCTATGGACAGGTCCGATAAGTTTCAATACATTCAACCAAGGCGAATTTATTGAATGGGACAATACATGTCCAAGTTCAAACTTTGTAGACATCAGTTCTTCCGGTACATTATACACTCTTGGTGATGATGATGAAGCACCTTTAACATTACCTTTTCCTGTGCTTTATCAAAACACACAATACAACAATGCAACATTAGGAAACAATGGAGCGGTAATTTTAGGGGTAACTAATGCTCAAGTTGGATTCTCTAACCTGGCTATTACAGCTACAACTGCTACTGGACTTTATCCATTTTGGGATGATTTAGAAGCAGGAGGTCCAGGGGTATGGGTCGATGAAATTGGAGTAGCTCCAAATAGAAAATATATTGTACAATGGTATAAAGATCATTTGAGTTCTCCGGGGAATCCATTAAATTTTGAGTTAATTATCGAAGAAGGAACTAATGAAATATATTATGTGTATGAAGACGTAGATGCAGGAAATACGACTATAAATAATGGCGCTTCAGCTACTATTGGACTTGCTGGAATTGCTCAAGACTTGCAAGTCTCTTTTAACAATGCTAATTACTTAACCAACAACTCCTGCGTTCACTTTTATTATACAGACTGTCCAAAACCAACCAATTTAACGACTTCATATATTTTTGCAGATGAAGTAGCATTTTCTTGGAGTCCAGGTTTATCAGGAGAGTCCAATTGGACAGTTATATACGGGCCTGCTGGCTTTGATCCGGCAACAAGTGGTACGACATTAACTACAACCAATCCATCTGTAACTTTATTAGGATTAACCCAACTCACAGCATACGATATGTATGTATTTGCTGATTGCGATGTTACCTTACAAAGTAATGGTCTTTTTACGACCTTTCAAACACTTCCTTTTTGTTCAAATCCTTCAGCTATGCTTAATAATGTAGCTGTAGATTCCATTTTCTCTACATGGTCTTGGACTCAATCTTACCCAAGTTATTCAATTACAAGTTTTAATCTAACATACGGAATGACTGGCTTTGATTTGTATTCAGAAGGCACCGAGTTAGTTCTTGATAATAACCTTTCTGACACCATTATTGATGCCGGTTTATTGGCTGGTGGGGTTTATCAATTATACGTTCAAGCAGTTTGTGGTAATGACACTTCGTCATATATTGGACCCTTTACAGTGACTATGCCACTAACAAATGATGCTGTATGTGGTGCTGAATTACTTCCTGTGGATGGTGTTTCATATATTTTTAATAATAATGGCGCAACAGTTCAAACTGGCGAGATAGCGATTGCACCTCCATCAACAGGATCTCAAACTACCACGGGATGGATAAATTCAACTTTGAACAATACGGTTTGGTATAAATTTGTTGCACCTAGCTCTGGTAATGTTCGAATTAATAATACCGCTATCAATTATGCAGGACAAGCTGCTGTGTATGAAACTACTTCATGTGTAGATTTTAACTTATTTACATTGAATTCTGCCAATGATAACGCGATAGGAGGTACAAGTGTAGCGCCAAATTGGGTGATTTGTGGACTCACTCCTGGCGATACAGTATATTTAATGGTTGATGGAAATACTGCAACTACAGGAAATTATGCAATTTCTATAACGGCAATAAATCTTGAAGCTGGATCCTTTAATACACTTTTAGAAATTTGTTCTGGAGATACAGTGAATTTATTTAACGGTATCACTGGTTTTGATAATGGAGGCGTTTGGACAGCGGAATTACCTTCTGCCGGTACAGGTATTGCCGATAGTTTATTTGCATCAGCAGGGCTTGCATATCAAGTCTTTAATTTTGAATACCGCTTAACAGATGGTTGCGCATATGATTCTATTGTTTCGCAAGTTAAAGTATATGGTCCATCGTCAGCAGGAAATGATGGCACAATTACAGTTTGTAAAAATGAACCTTACGATTTGCTGTCAGGATTAACAGGTAATGTGGATGTTGGCGGTACTTGGTACGACCCGAGTAATAATCAGCTTCCAGATTCGTGGTTGACCGCTGGAAATATCCCTGGACAGTTCAATTATGATTATGTTACTGGAAATGGAATTTGTCCTAATGATACTTCTAATGTATTGGTGACAGTTAATGCAGGTTGTGATTATCTTGATTTTGAAGATTTAATAATGAATGGAATTTCAGTATATCCAAATCCAACAAGTGGAATATTACACATAAATTCTTCAGAAAAAATTAATGCTGACCTTACTGTAAGGGATGTCAATGGTAGAATTATTTCTTTTGAAAATAATACAGAAATATTGAATTCAAAAACGTTTGATCTTTCATCATTCGATACTGGAATGTATTTTATTGAACTGAGATATCTAAATCAATCGAAAATATTCCGTGTAATTCTTAATTAATTCGAAAAATGAAGTTGCATTTAAATAAAAAAAGTAGCCTTATGAAATATACAATTGCAATAATTGCTGCAATACTAACCCTTAATACTGGTTTATTTGCTCAAACGACCGTTACAACGACGCATACCAACAATAATGGTAATGGTTCAGTAACCTTTAATGTTCAAAACACAAATGCTTTTGACATTATTGTTACTGGAGTACAGTGTCATCTTGGAACCACCGCAACGAATAACGTTCAGTTACTTTACAGAACAACGCCTTTGGTTGATTTAGCGGCTCCTTGGGATTTTGGAACTGTGGGCGCTGGGCAAAACGGTTGGATTTCTGCAGGAACTGGAGTAGTGAGCAATACAAACACAGCAAATGGAATTGTTCCTGCGTTAACTGGTTTATTTTTAATAATTCCTGCAGGCCAAACCTATCAGTTTGGATTTGCCGGAACCACCATTCAATATATGACACTTACATCTGGTGCAGGCGCAAATACTTTTTCTGCAGGAGGAGTTAATATTATAACGGGTGATGGTATTTCATGGGGTGGTACTATTTATCCGTCAACACCAGCCAATTACCCAAGAGGTTTTATAGGCGGGATTACATTTATTCCGGGAGTAGCGTGTTCTGGAACTCCAACGGGTGGAACCACAGTTGCCAGTGCAAATCCTGTTTGTCCGTCTGTGGGGACTACACTTTCTTTGAATGGGGCTACCATGGGAACTGGATTAACCTACCAATGGCAATCATCAACAGATGGAATCACTTATACAAATATTGCCGGAGCCACATCATCTAGTTATGTCGTTACTCAAACAACTGATACCTATTATCAATGTGTATTAAGTTGTTCAGGAAACTCATCAACATCCACTCCGCTATTAGTTACAACAAGCACATTTGTTAACTGTTATTGCAATAGTTCAGCAAATGTCGCATCGGATGAAGAAATTCTCGGCGTTTCAATAGGCACTATGAATAATACTTCTACTTGCGCTACTACTGGTGGCCCAGGTTCTGTATTGAACACATATTCTGATTATACAACACTTGTTACACCTCCACTATTGGCGGCTACAGCAGCTTATCCGTTCACTGTAAATGTTGGTACCTGTGGTGGTAACTTTAATAGCATGGTAAAGATTTTTATTGATTACAACCAAAATGGTTTATTTACTGATCCTGGAGAAGAAGTATATGTTACACCAACATTTACGAATGGTCCATATCTAGCTTCTGGATCAATTACTATTCCAGCAACAGCAACCATTGGTATAACTAGAATGCGAGTAATAAATGTTGAAACAACTTTGGCATCATCAATTACACCGTGCGGCACATATGGTTATGGTGAAACTGAAGATTACTTAGTTAATATAGCTCCTGCACCGACATGTCCTCAACCTATTAACCTTTCGCTTGTTACAGCCAGTTCATCTACTGCTGAATTGCAATGGACTGCTGGGGGAAGTGAAACCCAATGGCAAATAGAATATGGACTTCAAGGATTTACTCCTGGAACGGGAACAATCGTAACTACAGCTACTAATCCAACAGTATTATCAGGTTTAACACCAAACAGCTTTTATCAGGCATACGTGAGAGGTATTTGCGGTCCTGGTGACACTTCGTATTGGGCTGGAACCTTTAACTGGAACACATACAATCAAGCTCAATACATGGATTATGATACAGAGTGTCCTTCAACAGGATTTATTGATATATCCGCTACAGGAACTAACCTGAACTTAACTGATGACTCAGAAGCAGGTGTAACAATGCCATTCACGTTGTTGTATCAAGGTACACTTGTCGACAATATTACTGTTGGAAACAATGGAGGTATCATTCTCGGAACATTAACAGCACAAGTGAACTACGTAATGAACCCCGGATCTGGATTGTATCCATATGTTCAAGATATGAATACACCATATGGCGGAGTTTACTATCAAACTATCGGAACAGCACCGAACCGTTTGTTTGTGGTTCAATGGGACGATCTTGCACATTACTTCTCAACGTTAGGAACAGATGGTACTACCTTTGAGGTGATTTTTGAAGAAGCAACAAATGAAATATATTATGTGTACGAAGACGTAATTCATGATAATGCTTCTTATAATTATGGATTAGATGCTGAAATTGGAGTTAGAGGACCTAATCAAAATATAAATGTGTCCATGAATAATGCATCTTTCCTACAAAACAATACATGTGCACATTTCTACTACACTGATTGTCCTAAACCGACTAATTTTGCAGTTTCTTTCGTAACCCCAGAGGAAGTAGCATTTACATGGTCTGCTGGCCTTGCGGCTGAAACTAACTGGACAATTGTATATGGTACTTCTGGTTTCGACCCAGCGACAAGCGGAACGACAATCACAACAACCTCAACAAGTGCGAATATTTTAGGATTGACGCAAAATACTGAATATGACTTCTACATTTTTGCTGATTGTTCTCCTACGATTCAAAGTTTAGGACTATTGGGTACAGTGCTTACACCACCTTGGTGCGCCAACCCAAGTGCAATGATAAACAACACAGCTCAGGACTCTATTTTCAGTTCATGGAATTGGACGCAATATTCACCAACATATCAAGTAACAGGATTCAACATAGCATATGGAATGTCTGGATATGATCCATATTCGCAAGGTACAGAGGTTTTAGTTGACAATAACTTCAATGATACCGTAGCTGATGCCAACCTATTAGGTGGAGGTGTTTATGAAGTGTACTTGCAAGCAGTATGTGGTGTTGATACATCTCAATATGTTGGTCCGTTTATTATTACAATGCCATTATCAAATGATGCAGTTTGTGGGGCAGAAATGTTAGTTGCTGATGGAACAGTTTATACATTTAATAATGCCGGTGCTACAGTTCAGGCTAATGAGTCATCAATTGCGCCTCCTGCCACTGGAGCTCAAACCAATGATGGTTGGATTAACTCTACATTAAATAACACAACTTGGTTTACGTTTATCGCTCCTTCTTCTGGAAATGTACGTATTAACAATACAGCCATTAATTATGCCGGACAAGCAGCGGTATACGAATCTTTAGGATGTAGTGACTTTGGTCTATTCACTTTAGTAGCGGCTAATGATAACTCATTAATTGGTACTAGTAATGCTCCAAATTTTACAGCTTGTGGTTTAACGCCTGGTGATACGGTATATCTAATGATTGATGGCAACACTGCAACAACTGGAAATTATTCGGTTTCAATTACACCAATTATTCTTGAAGCGGGTTCCTACAATGGTCTTATAGATGTTTGTACTGGTGATACAGTTAATCTATTTAACGGCATTATTGGAAATGATGCTGGAGGAGTTTGGACAGCTGAACTTGCCTCTGCAGGAACGGGGATTCATAGTGATAGTTTGTTTGCTTCTGCAGGACTTGCTTACCAAACATTCAACTTCGAATATAGATTAACTGATGGTTGTGCATACGACTCATTAGTAACTCAAGTTAAGATTTACCCGCCTTCATCAGCCGGTGGGGATGGAACATTAAATGTTTGTAGAAACCAACCTGTTGATTTATTAGCTGGTCTTACTGGAAACGTTGATTTCGGTGGAACTTGGTATGATCCGAGCAATAGCGCACTAGTAAATTCTGAGATTATCGCAAGCAATATTCCTGGGCAATTCAACTATGATTACATAACAGGAAATGGTGTTTGTCCAGATGATACTTCCAATGTTTTGGTTACAGTTGATGCATCATGTAATTATTTGGCCTTAAATGAGGACGTATTGATTGATCTTAATGTACATCCAAATCCTACCAGTGGGGAACTGTATTTAACATCTTCAATTTCTGGACAATTTAATATTAAAATAACAGATATTGAGGGGCGCCTTATTAAAGAAATGAAGATGATTTCACTTGGTTCTAACCCATATTTTATGGATATTAACAATCAGGTAACAGGTTTATACATTATTAATATTTCTAGTGAAAACCTAGAAAGAAACTTTAGGATAATTAAACAGTAAAAAACCTATTTGATTTGAGGGGCTGTTTATTTTGACAGCCCCTTTTTTTGTCAAGTGATTTCCAATTTGCAAATGTCAAACACCTACTATATTATTTTTAAAACACTGTATATTTCAATATTGTTAAAAAATTCTTAAATTCGGCGTAATTCTAAAATTCAATTATGAAACACAATTATTTAATGATTTTGACTTTTGTAATTAGTATGCTTTCAGGTTATACGAATTCTCAAGTCAATTACACGGAAAACTTTAATGCATCCGACGGTGGTTGGACTGGTTTCTTCTGGTATACAGGAGCTACTGCTTGTGGTGGTTCTGGGGGAGCGCACAGGATTAACTTATACGATCCTACCTTTGCAGCCACTGGACAATTAACATCGCCAATGGTAGGTACAAGCGTTGGTGGTAGTGTTAGTATGGCTTATGATTACAAAATTGCCAACTGGAGTGCCAATACAACCGGAACAAGCGGTGACTGGGGTTATTTTGATGTACAATATGGTCCTTCAGCAAGTGGTCCATGGACAACTATCGAAACGGTAAATCCTTCAAACCACGTGGTTTCTGGAAACTGTGCAACTCGAAATGTAACCTTCTCTCCAGCAGCTGGTGCATTATACATTCGCTTCAATGCGGTATATGGAACTACAGGAGACTATTATTTGAATTTTGATAACATAACAATGACTGAGGCTACAGGTCCATGCGCTGGAACTCCAAGTCCTGGAAATACTCTTGCGACGTTATCAGCAGTTTGTAACAGTCAAAACACAACATTGTCATTACAAAATGCTACCACGGGAACTGGTGTTAGCTATCAATGGCAATCCTCTCCTGATGGAATTACATACACAGACATCACAGCTGCAACAACACCATCGTTAACAACTACACAAACCGTCAACACCTACTATCAATGTATCGTTACATGTTCTGGAAATACAGGAATATCAACTCCTATACAAGTGACGATGCAACCATTTTCAAATTGTTATTGTACACCAACCTATACAACTGGTACAACGTTTGGAGATTTGATTTCAAATGTTGAAATTATAGGTACTACACTTGCAAACAATACTGGTTTTGTAAATGGAACCCCTTCTTACACTTATTATACAGGACAGCCAAATTATACAGCAACGCTTTTACCATCTACTTCATATACGCTTGCAGTATCCACAGGTGAATATGGTTCTCAAGGATTTGCAGCATGGATTGATTACAACGATGATGGTATTTTCACAACTTCCACTGACCCACTTACGAACGAGAGAATTGGATTCACTCCAACGACAATTGGAACTGGATATACACCAGGAGCGATTAATGCTAGTTCAAGTTTTCCAATTACTTTAGCGTGTAATCCTCCTGCAGGTGTTCACAGAATGCGCGTAAGATGCAGTTACTTTACAAACGGATCAGTTCTCGATCCATGTGCGACTTATTCATACGGTGAGACTGAGGATTACGATGTTACTATAGCACCAGCACCAGCTTGTCCTGCCGCAGGAACTATTGTTGCAGTATCTACAACATCTAGCTCGGCGGATATAACATGGCTTGCAGGTTGTTCTGCAACCAATACCTTCAACATTGAATACGGACCAGCTGGTTTTACCCAAGGTACTGGAACAGTTCTATCAAATCAAGTTGTTACGGTTTCCAATGACTCATTATCATTCTCACTTACAGGATTATCTGACAATACCACCTACGATGTTTACTATCAAGGTGTTTGTGGTGCTAATACCAGCCCTTGGACCTTAGGTGGATTCTTTACTACAAATTGTGTTGCGCTTTCTGCAATTGGTTTTTGTGAAAGTTTTGATACTGGTTCAATGACGGAAGCATGTTGGACTGTTATCAACAATAATAACGATGCTGATGCTTGGAATATGAATGATCAGAGTAATCCGTATAACGGTGACAATGCCGCTGCGATAAATACAGATTTTAATTTTGGTCAGAACGATGATTATTTAATATCACCACAATTAATATTGACTGGAAATGAAATCCTTACTTTCAGATATGCTGTATTAAGTGCTGGTGAACCAAATGATTTCCGTGTAGCACTTTCTACAACGGGAACCAATCCAGCTGACTTTACAACTGAATTGATGGCTTTAGACCAATATTCAAACACAGATTATTTGGATACATCGATTAATTTAAGTGCATATTCTGGAAACGTTTACATTGCTTTCCATATTCCTGCAGGAGGATTAGATGGATGGGTTCTTTATATTGATGAAGTATGTGTTGATGTTTGTATTCCAACTCAAGGCACTGATGGAACAGTGGACGCATGTAGAGGGGATTCTTTAGTAAACTTAAATACCGTTATTACACCGGGACAAAACAATGGTACATGGGCGTTCCCAGCAAATCCAGGTATTTTGTCTGATTCTACAATGAACATTAGCACCTTAGCTGCAAATGGATACAACGCATTATATATCGTTCAAACTGCATGTACAGCTGACACTACAATCGCTACAGTAAATGTATTTGATGCGTCCAGCGCAGGTACAGATGGCACATTAGAAGTATGTAACAATACCTCATTCAACCTGCTTGACGGACTTTCAGGTTTAGTTGATTTAGGCGGTACTTGGTATAACCCATCTAACCAACCGATTGCAGGTAATAACACTACGTCAAGTAATATTCCAGGTATGTATAATTACGATTACATTACTGGAAATGGTGTTTGTCCTGATGATACAGCAAATGTACTTGTAACAGTTATTACATGTTCAGGTGCAAGTGTTGAGGAAGGAATATTTGATGCATTAAACATTTATCCAAACCCTTCAACAGGATTATTATTTATTTCTAATGAAGGTGCAACAGAAGCATTGGATTATACCATTACAGATGTAAATGGACGAATTGTTCGCAATGCTGAAAAAGCTATAAACGGAAATGCAGTTACCACTGTTGATATTGATAATTGTCAACCTGGCATGTATTTCATTACCGTTCGATCAGGTAAAAATGAAAGAATGTTCAGATTTATTCTTCAATAGAATTAAATTTAATTAATAAGAAATGGGATCTTTGGATCCCATTTTTTTTGCAGTTAAGTAAATGATTATTCTGAACTTAGTATATTCGTACTTTATCAAATCTAAGATATGCTCGCACCTTTCAATTTACAGCAATGGATTAATGAAAACAGGGACATTCTAAAACCCCCTGTTGGCAATAAGAATCTCTACAAGGAGGCAGGTGATTTTATTGTTATGGTCGTTGGCGGCCCGAACGCTAGAAAGGATTACCACTATAATGAAAGTGAAGAGCTCTTTTATCAATTAGAAGGAGATATTTGCGTTCGAATACAGGAAAACGGACAAGCACGTGATATAATAATTAAGGAGGGCGAAATGTTTCTATTACCGGCAAAAACACCCCATTCTCCAATGAGAGGTCCAAATACAGTAGGATTGGTTATTGAGCGTGTTCGGAAAGGTACAGATTTAACAGACGGTTTACATTGGTATTGTGAAAAATGTAATCACTCTTTGAAAAAATATGAATTTAAGCTGGAGAATATTGAAAAAGATTTTCTGCCGAGATTTAAAGAATTTTACACTTCCCTTGACATGAGAACTTGTAAAAATTGCAATCATGTAATGGAAGCAGATGAGCGTTTTGTATAGCTTATCTAAGAAGGTTTACGTGCCCAGTTTTAATTTCCTTTTTATTTTGAAAATCAGTATAGGTTAATTTCCAAACATAGGTGCCATCCTGACAAATGCGGCCTTTATAGGATCCGTCCCAATAATCATTAAAATCATACAGTACATAAATTAGTTCACCCCATCTATCATAAATTTCTAAAGTGAATTCAGTGATGTTACTTCCATAAACCCTGAACACTTGATTAAACTCATCATCGTCTGGTGTAAATGTATTAGGGATATATATAATTGGATCGTAGTAAATGGCAACATTGTCGGAAGCGGAACAACCGTTAACATCGGTGTAATCTACAGTAAAAATCACATTCTGATTTGGTGAAGTTGTTGGATTGCTGCAAACCGTGCAACTTAAAAATTCAGCTGGCGACCAAACATATTGTCCAGAGGTTGAGCTTGTTGCTCCAAGTTGAATAACATCCCCATAAATGGCATAAACATCAGGAATGGTTTGAATAAATGGAGTAGGAAAGAGGTTTACTTGTACATAAGCCGTATCGTAACAACCGTAGACATCTTGTCCTATCACTTGATAATTGGTATTTACATTTGGAGAAACAACAACATTACTTCCAAAATCAGGTTGAACTGTTGAGGTAGGACTCCAGCTATAAGTTACTCCCCCATTTGCCCAGAGAAAAGCACTTTGTCCAGGGCATATAGTAGTATCATTTCCAGCAATTATTTCAGGTTGAATAACATCAACAACTATACTGTCAGTTGCTGATCCACAGGCATTAATAAAATCACAATAATAAGTAAAGTCATTGACTGGACTTAATGTAACTGTGGGGCCAGATGTTGCACTGATATTGGAATTTGGGTACCATAAATAGGTGTCTCCACCTGAGGCAGTAACATTTACTGATTCCCCATAACACATGGGAACAGTATCGGCCAAAACAGGTATTGGTGGATTAAAGAAAACGTTAACATTTACGGAATCATTGGCGATACAACCATCTGCCGTGGTAATTTCAACAAAAAACTCAGTGGAAGCAGTAGGCGTTGCAATAGGATTTGAAATGAGAGGGTTATCCAAAAAAATGGTAGGTGTCCAACTGTATGCAACTCCACCTCCAGCCGATATAGGAACGCTTCCTCCTATACAAACTGAAGTGTCATTTGAAATTTGCGTATTAATTTGGTAGACTTGAACGGTAAGTTGCAAGGTATCTATTCCACAGCTGTCGGTAACAATAACAGTAAAAGTGGTTGTGGTATCAATCGTTGCAATAGGTGATGGGCTTGTTGGATCATTTAAAACAGCTGCAGGTGTCCATGCATAATCAGCGCCACCATAGGCCTCAATTTGAATTGGTATCCCCGGACAAACACCACTTGAAGGCTGAATAACTCCACCTTGAAAGTCACCTATATAGACATCTATTTGCGTTGTGTCAGGTGTGTAACAAGAATTTGAATCTGAAACAATTAATGTTACAGTATAGGTTCCCGGTTGAGGATAGACATGGGATGGATTTACAAGAGTTGAAGTGTTATTGTCACCAAAATCCCAGAAAAACATATTCCCATTAGCACTATTATTATTGAAAATAATAGGATTTGGGAGGCATACGACCGTTGTAGGATTAGAAATGATAGCTTGTATTTCATTCAGCTCAAACTTAAAAGCCGCTAAATTACAATTGCTACTATTATTTGTAGGAGACCATACACCCGGAGTAGAAGTAAAACCAAAATCTTGTCCACCACAAGCACCGCAAACTGCATGATAAATTCTTCCAGACTTATCAAAACGTGAAGTTCCTCCATCAACGTGATTGTAGGAGCTAGTGGTACCACCCATATAAGTGCCATATTTCAATGTAGCTGCATTTTCATCCAATACTGCTAAATAAAAGTTAGATCCATTGGTGTTCAATTGATAGGCATCAAAGGTTACAGGAAATCCATTCGAGGTACTGAAGAAAGCTTGGGTACTGTAAGAACTATTTATCGTACCACCCCATCCCGAAAGGTAAATATCAAAACACTCCGATACCAAAAATGCAGTGGGCGAAATTTCAGGATGCCCTGTTCCCGCGCCAATCATGGTTGTCCACAGAATATTTCCTAAATTATTATTGTATTTGCGAATAAATTGCCCAGAATTAGGATTTCCATATACACCTGGTGAGATCGCCCAAGAACTTTCGGTTTGACCGTACACATAGACCTCATCATTTTGATCCAATTGCACGAAGTATGCTTGGTCATATTCGTTAAGTCCCATATAGGTTCCAGCTTGGAATAACGAAGTGTTTCCAGCAATTTTCAATAAGTAGCCATCTGCCGTGCCACCATTGAATGACAAATCATTTCCAGAGTTCACGGGAAGCTGATTCGAGTTAGTGCCCCCAGCAACATATACATTGCCATTTGATGCCAATTGCAGAGAATTTCCAGATTCTAATCCAGGACCTCCAAAGTATGTAGACCAAGCCATTGACGTTAGCGCATCATTCATTTTAAATATTACTGCATCTTGCTGGCCATTTAAAAATCCTTGTGCAGCGCCAACAGTCGGGAAATTTGTAGATCTTGTTGTACTGGAAACATAAACGAAACCATTATGAACTATTATTTCTCCTCGGAACGAGTCGCCATAGTTATAATTTAATGCCCCAATATTTATTCCATCAGTACCTGTACCTCCAACGAAAGTGGAACCTACGAGAGCACTTCCTGCAGCGTTAAATCTCGTTACAAATAAATCTGCACCATTGTACCCAAGTTCGTTTTCGGCAACAACTGGCCCACCGTTAAAAGAAACATCAAAACATCCTGCTATAATCGGGAAATCAGCTGAGCCGGTTACACCCATGACGTAAAGGTTATTATTTTCATCTACGACCAAACTATGTGGTGCCTCATTACCGTTTCCTCCAAGATATGTTGAAAACAATAAGGAAGTGCCATTTGCATTGAATTTCGAAATTGCAGCATCATAACCATTCATGGAATACGAAACAGAACCTTGGGTGTAGGTGTAATTATAGCCGCCGTTGAAAGTTAAATCAAATGATCCCGTAATCGTTGGGTAAGTTCCTCCTCCTGCAAAAAGAATTCCTCCAGCATATAGATTACCTTCTTGATCTGGTGTGGCAGTCATTCCCCAATTGTCACCGGTTGCGCCCGTGAATGATGAAAACACCAAGTATGGATCGATTACAAGGATCTCGCTGTTATCATAACCTTCAGGAAAATTAAAACCTATTGAATCATTTTCAATAAAAAATTCAACTGCGACTGGTGTTCGTTGACCTTTTGACTCCGTCCATGCAATTGGGTTTTCCTCTAAAATATTTCCTAAACGGGTACGAATCAATAGTCCTTTTTTTGTTAGATCGTATCCATCTGAACCTGTTATTTTGTATTTGATTTGTGATGGATCAACCCCAGGGTGCACTATAAAACTGTATTTTAATTTATTAGTTGTTCCATCAATTATAAAATCTATTCCATTATAAAAATTAGAAAGTTCGGTGAGTCCTACACTGCGAACCCCAGTTTTCCATTTAGAGGAATCGCTCCCTAAATAATAATTTCTATAAAAAGAACTTTGATGAGATTCTTTCTTTACACCTAACCAATTCGATCCAACAAAATGTGATTTAACCACTTGACAAGATATTTTTTCTTCGGTTTCTTGTTCTTCATCGTGGTTGTGGGAAGAATGTACATCGTTTAAGCTGTAGGTAAATCCTTGTTTATCAATATAAAGATGCCCATTGGAAAGATCAACAGTGTAGAGAATTTCATCATCCCATTGACCAAGATTAGGATGCATCCATACCTCTTGAGACCAACTTGCGGTTAGCAGGAAAATTGACCAGAGGAAAATGAAAAATCTCATCTTTAACATCAATCGAAAATACAATTTATTCAGAGATAATTGAACCGATTTCCATAAAATCAAGCCTGATAAACCGTTCAACAATAATAAAACTAAATTTAATCAACAAGGTTGCCTTATTTGGTTCAAAAAAAACAAGTTTAATATACCTATCAAGAGTTCTTAAAAAGGTAAATTTGTTTCAAATTACGCCAAGGTTATGAGTGATGCAATCAAACACGAATGTGGAATAGCCCTTTTGAGGCTTAAAAAGCCCTTAAATTTTTATTTGGAAAAGTACGGGTCCGCCTTCTATGGATTGAATAAATTGCATTTACTCATGGAGAAACAAAGCAATCGGGGCCAAGATGGCGCTGGTGTTGCCAACATTAAATTCGATATGCTTCCGGGCGAAAGATATATATCAAGATATCGGTCCATTGACAGCAAACCAATTCAAGATATTTTCAATCATATCAACAGTAGGTTCCAACAAATAACTGATGAAGATCCCAAATTACTTAAGGATGTCGATTATCTAAAGAAAAATGCTGGTTTTACGGGTGAGCTTTTTCTAGGTCATTTACGCTATGGGACATTTGGACGTAATTCCATCGAAAGCTGTCATCCATTTTTAAGACAAAACAACTGGATCACACGAAATTTAGTGGTTGCTGGAAACTTTAACCTTACCAATGTTGATGAATTGTTTGATGTGCTATTAAACATTGGTCAGCATCCAAAGGAAAAATCGGATACAGTTACCGTACTTGAGAAAATAGGACATTTTCTGGATGTAGAAAATGAAGAATTGTATCAAAAATATAAAGGAGAAGGATTGTCAAATCCTGAGGTGTATTCATTGATAGCAGAAAATATAAATATTCCAAGAATTCTTAAAAAAGCTTCAGAAGATTGGGATGGCGGCTATGCAATGGCTGGCTTAATTGGTCATGGTGATGCATTTGTATTAAGAGATCCATCCGGAATTCGCCCAGCATATTGGTATGAGGATGATGAAGTTTGCGTGGTTACTTCAGAAAGACCTGTAATTCAAACTGCGTTTAATTTGAAAAGTGAACAGGTTAATGAATTACAACCAGGGCATGCTTTAATCATTCGCAAAAATGGCGAAATCAAAGAAGAATTAATCAATACACCAGAAAAACCCTTAAAATGTTCATTCGAGCGGATTTATTTTTCACGGGGAAATGATATTGAAATATACAACGAACGTAAAGCTCTAGGAAAGAACATTGTTCCTCAAGTTTTAAAATCTATAGATTATGATTTAGACAATTCTGTTTTCTCCTTTATTCCAAATACGGCCGAAGTTTCATTTTATGGAATGATCAAAGGATTGGAAGATTATTTAAATGATAGAAAATTTGAGGCAATAAAAAAACTTGGTTCCAATTTTAATGAGGAGGCATTAAGAGAAATCATTTATCAGCGTGCGCGAATCGAAAAAATTGCAATTAAGGATGCCAAACTTCGGACATTTATCACTCAAGATGACTCAAGAGATGATTTGGTCGCTCACGTTTATGACATTACTTACGGAAGTTTAAAACGTGGCATTGATAATCTCGTTGTAATAGATGATTCTATCGTCCGGGGAACTACCTTAAAGCAGAGTATATTAAAAATTCTTGATCGATTAGATCCCAAAAAAATTGTAATTGTTTCTTCTGCCCCTCAAATTCGTTATCCAGATTGTTACGGTATTGATATGGCAAAAATGGGGGACTTTATTGCTTTTGAGGCTGCTATTCAACTACTAAAAGATAGTGGGAAAACTGCAATTGTAGATGAAGTTTACCAGCTTTGCAAGAAACAAATCGGGCTTCCAAAAGAAGAAATAGTTAACCATGTAAAAGCCATTTACGCTCCATTTTCTGCAGAAGAAATTTCTCAAAAAATTGCTGAATTACTCACTCCTGAAAATTTAAAAGCAGAGGTTTCTATAGTTTATCAAACCATTGAAAATCTTCACATTTCATGTCCAGAAAATAAAGGAGATTGGTATTTTACAGGGAATTATCCAACACCTGGCGGCAATAAAGTAGTGAATACCGCATTTATCAATTGGGTTGAGGGTAAAAACCAAAGGGCGTATTAACATTTTAATAAAATGAAAAAGCAAACCGCATTCTTTTTCTATTTTCTTGGATTTTATGTGGTGCTGCAGTTCGCATGGTGGGCATACCACCTGGTTGAATTAACTCGAGAACTCAAACAAGATGATGCCATTGTATCGAAAAGGATCATAATGATTATCGGAGAAGGATTGGTATTCTTCAGTATCCTTATTTTTGGTTTGTGGCGTATTAGACGGTCTTTTAAGAAGGAATTGCAATTATCGAGAAGACAAACGAATTTCTTGCTTTCAGTTACTCATGAGCTAAAGACACCGCTGGCTGCGAATAAATTGTACTTGCAAACGATGCAAAAAAGAAATCTTGAAGAAGAGCAAAAGCAAAAGTTTCTTTCTAAAGCCATACAAGAAAATCAGCGTCTCGAGAATATGATTGACAATATTCTGAATGCTTCAAGGATTGAAAACAATGCTCTAAAACCGCAAAAAACGGAAACCGACGTTTCAGAATTGATAAAACAAATTGTAGAAAGAAATCAAAAAAGACGACAGGAAGATTTTATCATTACGGAAATTGAAAATAATATTCATTTCGCAGTTGATGAGTTGTTTGTGGAAACAATTTTAAATAATTTGATCGATAACGCTAAAAAATATGGTTTACCTGATTCAAAAGTCACGATATATTTAAACAAGGGAGGCAATCAAATTGAATTCGGCGTTAAAAACTTTGGAAATGTAATTCCTATAGCTTCAAGAAAAGAAATTTTCGAAAAGTTTTTTAGGAATCAAAATGAGGAAACCAGGACCCAAAAAGGCAGTGGCTTGGGTCTATTTATTGTTAATGAATTGGTGAAGCTGCACAATGGTAAAATTTTATACAAAGAAACCATTCCCGAAGGCTCCAATTTTCAAATTACTTTTTTACCATGAAAATAAAAGTAGGATTAATCATACTAGACGGATGGGGAATTGGCAATCAGTCGCAATCCGATGCTGTATTCAATGCCAATACACCATTTATGGATTTTATTTCTCAACATTATCCTCATGCACAATTGACCACACATGGCGAGGCCGTAGGTTTGCCAGATGGGCAAATGGGAAATTCGGAAGTGGGTCATCTAAATATTGGTGCAGGGAGAATTGTCTATCAGGAGCTAACACGTATCAATAAAGCGATTCGCGAAGGGGATTTTTTCACCAATAAAAGTCTTGTTAAGGCATTGACCAACCTTAAAACCAATGGTAAAAATTTACATTTGCTCGGTTTGGTTTCTGAAGGTGGTGTTCACAGTTCGCAAGCGCACTTGCATTCACTTTGTGATATGGCCAAATCGTTTGGGCTTTCTAATGTTTTCATTCATGCCATAACGGATGGACGTGATTGCGATCCCAAGAGTGGGCTTGGTTGTATTCATAATCTTCAAGAGCATCTCAAAACAAGTACAGGGAAAATCGCTTCAATTATAGGACGATATTACGCAATGGATCGTGACAACCGATGGGAAAGGGTAAAAAAAGCATACGAATTAATTACAAAGAATATTGGAAATCCATTTGAAGATCCTGAAAACGCAATTGCTGAAAGTTACAAAAGTGGCATCACAGATGAATTTATTGAACCGATTGTATTAACTGAAAATGGAAAACCCTTTGGAACCATACAAGAAGGTGATACCGTCATATTTTTCAACTTCAGAACTGACAGACCTAGGGAGTTAACTTTAGCCCTAACTCAAAAAGATTTTCCCGAGTATGAAATGCAAAGATTGCATTTGGATTTTCTCACAATGACGCAATACGATGCAAATTTCAAAAACATTGAAGTCATTTTTGAAAAGGACAATCTGACTCAAACTTTAGGAGAAGTTGTAGCCCGCAATAAATTAACACAATTAAGAGTCGCTGAAACCGAAAAATATCCTCACGTTACCTTCTTTTTCAATGGTGGAAGGGAAATTCCTTTCGATGGTGAAAGCCGCATTCTTGTTAATTCACCTAAAGTGAGCACTTACGATTTACAACCTGAAATGAGTGCGCCAGAGGTTGCATCGAAAACCATTGAATTTATTAAAAACGAGCAACCTGATTTCTTTTGCCTGAACTTTGCTAATCCCGACATGGTTGGCCATACAGGAGTTTATGATGCCATTGTAAAAGCTGTAGAAACCGTTGATCGCTGTTTGAAAGAGGTTTGTGAAATTTCACAAGAATTGGATTATGAAATAATCATTATCGCAGACCATGGGAATGCCGATTTTGCAATAAACGAGGATGGAAGTCCAAATACTGCACACTCTTTGAATCCTGTTCCTATAGTACTCATAACAAAAGAAAAAAATATCAAACTAAAAAACGGAATCTTAGCTGATGTTGCACCAACAATTTTGAAAAGAATGGGAATTATCCAACCTGATAAAATGACAGGGCAAAATATTTTTTATTAAAAATTTATATTACCTAATTTAAACTAATATCTGCGATTTCATTTCAAAATCACGGAGTTTTTGATGAAATGAATAAAATATGTTTTCTTCTAAAGCATAATGAAATTTTCGGAATATATAAATGAAATTAAAATCTTACAAATTTTACAGAGTATCTCAGTAGTAGACCGATACCTTATATTTCTTTCATTTTATGTATTTTTCCTGTTAAGTTATAGATAAGGCTTAATGACTGAACTTAAAGTAATTTCCCTGAATTCGCGACATATTGATTTCTTCGATTCTGTATATGATGTCGTGCGCCTTATACCTTCTGGAAGGGTAACATCTTATGGGGCAATAGCAAAATTTTTAGGCTCTTCCAAATCAAGTCGCATGGTCGGTTGGGCTATGAATGCATCGCACAAATTAAAAGATATACCTGCACATCGCGTTGTTAATAGAAATGGACTCCTTACGGGAAAAATGCATTTTGAGCATCCAAGTAAAATGGAACAGCTATTAAAAAAAGAAGGTGTGCTTGTTCTTGATGATAAAATTGTTGATTTTAAGAAGGTGTTTTGGGATCCAAATGAATCCCTCCAGAAAATTTAATCATTAAAATAGACTTCAAGAATCCAATTAATGGTTGTAATTTTAGATCATGGTTCTCGTCACTGGTGGTACAGGTCTTTTGGGAAGTCATTTGCTCTTCAAATTGGCTTCTGATGGAACGAAGGTGAAGGCTTTGTTCAGAAATTCTCAAAGGATTGAACAAGTGAAAAAAATATTCAACCATTATAATCCTGAAAGTTCGGAACAGTATTTTAAGAACATCATATGGATTGAAGGTGATATTTTAGATATTCCAAGTTTAGAGGATGCAATGCGAGGCTGTGAATTGGTATACCATTGTGCTGGTATGGTGTCATTTCATCGTAGAGATTATTTTCAGTTGATGAAGATCAACAGGGAAGGGACTGCAAATGTGGTTAATGTAGCTTTAAGTCTAGGTGTTAAAAAAATCTGTCACGTAAGTTCTACCGCTGCAATTGGCGGAGATTCAGGGGTTACAATAAGTGAAACTACGCCTTGGAAGCAAAATCCAGCAACAAGTGGATATTCTATATCAAAATACTCAGCTGAAAAAGAGGTGTGGCGAGGTGTTGAAGAAGGTTTGGATGCTGTTATTGTCAACCCATCAGTAATTTTTGGTGCAGGATTTTGGGAAGAAAGCTCACTAACCATTTTTAGAACCGTAAATAAAGGATTGAAATATTACACTCCTGGCAAAAATGCCTTTGTGGATGCTCGTGATGTTGTTGAAATAATGGTAAAATTGATGAACAGTTCTATTAAAAATGAACGTTTTCTGTGTATCGCTGAAAATATTCAATTTAAACATTTGATTGATTTAATTGCAGCTAAACTCAATAAACCATTGCCACAAAGAGCAGCACCTCAATGGGCGATGGGTATTGTTTGTAAATTGGCATGGTTGATTGCAAAATTTCGAGGAGTAAAACCAACGATAACATCTGAAACCGCAAGAACTGCATTCAAGTCAATGGACTATGATAATTCAAAGGTATGTAAGGCTTTGAATTTTGAATTCCGATCTCTTGAGACAACGATAAATGATACTGTTAAAGGCAGGATGGACTAAACTATTGCGATATTTCTTTGTTAAATTAACATGAATCAATTAACATCAATTTTCAAACGACAAGTGGATTGGATTTTAATCGCAATTGCATTAATTTTTTATACTGTTGGAACTTTAGGAATGTTAGATGCAAACAATCGCGATTGGTTTCTTGGATTGACGCCGTTTAATTTAATACTTTCTTTTTTTATTCTTTCAGCTGCCAGTCATCCACATCGAAAACGTTTGTTTTTTGTATTGGCCGTAAGTTTTTTTGTTGGTATAATAGTTGAATTTATAGGTGTTCATACAGGCCTTCTTTTTGGAAATTATTATTATGGCAATAACCTGGGTTATAAATTTATTGAAATTCCGCTTGTAATAGGATTGAATTGGGGGTTGTTGGTTGTATGCTCGGGTTCAATTGCTAATCGAATGAAACTATCTATAATTCCAACAATAATTCTTGGTGCGGCATTAATGACAGGATTGGATTACTTAATTGAGCCAGTTGCCATAAAAAGCGATTTTTGGCATTGGAAAAATGAAGAAATTCCGATTTATAATTTTGTTTGTTGGTTTTTGATAGCTTTGCCTTTGCAATGGTTAAATTACAAATGGAATAATCAGATCTCGAACAAAGTTTATGACGCATTGTTTATTATCTTGGTATTATTTTTCACAATTTTAAATTTTAGTTGAATATGTATTGGTGGGGTCCCTTGGTATTGATTCTGGCTTTCATGGTAACGGAAGTTTGTGCATGGGCTGCGCACAAATACTTGATGCATGGCGTGATGTGGTTTTTTCATAGTGACCATCATGTTGTTGAAGAAGGTCCTTTCTTCGAAAGAAATGATGTTTTTTTCTTAATATTTGCTATTCCTTCATGGTTAGGAATAATGTTAGGTATTATATATCAATATTATTTTTTCGTTTGGTTTGGATTCGGAATAGCTGCATACGGGTTGGCTTACTTTCTAATACACGATGTTTTTATTCACCGTCGTTTTAAATGGATTAGAGATATAGACACCCCTTACTTTCTTGCTATCAGGAAAGCTCATAAAGTTCATCATAAACATCAGCAAAAAGAGGATGGAGAGTGCTTCGGAATGTTATGGGTTCCGAGAAAATATTACAAGGAGGCAAAAAAAGCTTTTGCTTTGAAAAAAGGTAATGCATGAGTCTATACGCTTGGATTATTTTTGGAACGATAGCAGGGCCGTTTGCCTTATCCTTTGATAAAAAGGTTCATTTTTACAAGTATTATAAATATTTGTTTCCAGCGCTTTTAACCGTTGCTCTATTTTTTATTCTATGGGATGAATTCTTCACGCGCAATCAGATTTGGGGATTTACTCCAACTTATTTAATGGAAATTTACATTGGTAATCTTCCAATTGAAGAAATATTATTTTTTCTGGTAGTTCCCTATGCTTGCGTGTTCATTTATGAGGTACTCAAAGCGTATTTTCCGGCTGTCAATTTGGTGCGTTTTGCCCATTTATTTGCTTTTGCCTTTACCTTCGCGGGATTGTTTTTCGCCATGATGAATCTTGAAAAATGGTATACCGTCACTGCGTGTTCTTTAACTGCGATGCTTACAATCTGGGTTTATTTCATTAACAAAATGAAATGGTTTGGAAACTTTGCTTTTGCATATGTTGTTGCAATAATTCCATTCTTGATTGTAAATGGAATACTAACAGGAGCTTTAACCGATGCTCCAGTTGTTTGGTATAGTGAATTGCATATTATGGGACCAAGAATTTACACCATACCCGTAGAAGATTTGTTCTATAATTATGCCATGTTATTACCCATTATAGGCATCTTTGAATATTTGAAAAAGAGATGGGGATACCCGAATGATTAATAGAAATTGATTTCGGAAAATCTTATAATTGTCACCTTTCCTAGTTCGTAATCTTGGGAAATCATGGCTTCTAAAACCCCTTTCTCATTGCAAAGGAATTCGGTTTCCTTAAATAATTTCTCCTTTTTAAATAGTTCTTGCTTAATTAAATTCCCAGCGCTATCATAGGTATAATTCATTTTTTCAACTGGAGACGAATGCGCTCCTTCGAATATTATTTTCTGGGAGAGCTTTCCTTCTTTATTGTATTCGTTCTTTTCATACCAAATTTCAGACGAATAAAAATACCGCTTTGAAATACTTATTGGCCTTTTCATATAATCAAGTTGCGTTTCTTCGGTACAAAAATATGCTCCACTATTATTGAAATATTTTTGAATCAGAAGCGTGTCGCTGTAAAAGGTAGTGAGGCTGTCTCTGTATATCAGCGAATTTTTACCTGCATTATCAATATTTATCGCTTGTTTAATTGTTATAAATCCATTTTCATCATATTCTTCTTGATAACTTGAACAGTTTTTACCGAAACATTTTTTATGTTCGATAAGTTGAGATTTTTCATTGTATTTATAAAAATTCCAGGTGGTATCTTTAGAACCATCATCTTGAATGGTCTCATAATTTTGTATTAGCCTACCTTCATTATCGAAAGCATATACCAAGTTATAATTTGAATTTACGATCGAACCATCTGCTAACATATATATTATGGAACCTTTCATGCTTTTAATTTGTTGCCATTTAATAAATTCGTCGTCAAAAAAGGGCTTGTCTGAAGATGGATCTCCTTTTTTAGGATCAATTATTTGAGCAACTAAAAGATTAGGAATAATTGGTAAAAGCAGCAATAAACGTATCCAGGACATTAACTGTTAAATTAAGTTTTAAATACAATAATGATTTTAGTTTCGGTTTCTTTTAACAAATAGAATCGCTTCATCTACATTTTCCATTGGCATCAGACAGGATTCCAGATTACAAAGTTGTAATTCCTTGTTGTTAGCCACAGAATCAATACTTTTAATCAAACAGTTTGGAAGGTATTCGCCTTTTATCTGATTAATATTGGTGTCGGAAAAATTGCCCGAAATTTTGATAGAATAATTATCAGTTGAAAAATTAAGAAATAACTGCGCCCAATTGGAATAGGATGAGCCATAATATTCCATGCCATCTAATACATTGAAAAGCATTTGTCTGGAAATGTCAATCCATTCCATCCGCTCACACAAACGTCCTAAATTAAATAAATTATGCGCCATTACTGAATTGCTAGATGGAATAACATTGTCTGTAAGTTCCATTTTTCTTGCGATTAAATTTGAAGATTTTGTTGTGTAATAAAACATGTTGCTTTTTGCATTATAAAAATTTTCAAAAACATAATTTAAAATAGATTCCGCTCGTTCAATCCACAGTACATCTTGAGTCACTTGATTGAGCTTAATAAAGGCTTGAATGGTATGGGCATAGTCATCTAGAAATCCTTCAATTGAAGATTTCCCATTTTTATAATTACGAAAGATAAAACCGTTGGATTCCAATTGAGAATTTATTATCCATTTAGCACATTTTAAAGCATAAAACAGAAAAGTTTCATCGTTTAAGGCTAGGTATGCATCACACAAACCTGTAATAGTTAATGCATTCCAAGAAGTTAAGCACTTGTCATCCGTTGCTGGTCTTTCTCTTTTGGAGCGTTCAATTAATAGTGTTGTATTGATTGTTTGAAGTGTTTCTTCAAATTCTTGATGTTTTATTGCTAATTTTTGGATAAAATATTCGTCTGAATTTCTTCTCAATAATATATGCTTATCTTCTTCCCAATAGCCATTTTGATTCAAACTGTATAGTTCGGTGATAAAAGATTCTTTATTGGGAAAGAGCTTCAAAACATTTTCTTTATTCCAACAATAAAACTTACCTTCCTCTCCTTCACTATCAGCATCTATAGCAGCATAAAACGCCCCATTTTCTGAATACATTTCTCTTTCAAGCCAAGCAACAATTCCATAAATTGTTCTTTTGTAAAGTGGTTTTTTGCAGACTTGATAAGCATGCGCATATAGCGATAAAAGTTGACCATTATCGTAAAGCATTTTTTCGAAGTGTGGGACTTTCCAGAGCATATCAACAGCATATCTGGAAAAACCACCACCAATTTGGTCGTAGATGCCGCCCATTGCCATTTTGTCCAAGGTTAATTCAACGTGTTTATACAATTTATCTTGATCAAATGTCCATGCATATCGAAGCAGAAATTCATAATTTGAGGGCATTGGAAATTTCGGCGCACGTGTTTCTCCACCTTCTTTTGAATCAAAATTTCTTGACCATCGGAGTACCAATTCGTGAAGCATTTCATTATTCAAAGCTTTCGAAGGCTCCTTCATTGTAATAAGTTCGCTTTGCTGAATACCCTCAAGTAGTTTTTCGCTATACGTTATGGTTTCCTCGGGCTTATTTTTAAAAGTATATACCAATGATTTTAGAATGTGCATCCATTGTGTTTTGGGAAAATATGTGCCCCCGTATATTGGATTTCCGTTAGGTAAAGTAAAACAATTTAAAGGCCAACCTCCTCTTTGTGTCATCAGTTGCACAGCAGTAATATAGATTTGGTCAATATCCGGTCTCTCTTCTCTATCTACCTTGATACATATAAAGTGTTCATTCATAAGTTCGGCAACCTCTTCATCTTCAAAGCACTCATTTTCCATAACATGACACCAGTGGCAAGCTGAATAACCAATACTCACAAGAATTAATTTATTTTCTCTTTTGGCTTTTTCTAAAATTTTGTCAGTCCATTCTTCCCAGTATACTGGATTGTGCGCATGTTGAAGAAGATACGGTGAACTTGCGTTTATTAATGAATTGGTGTGTTTTTTCATAATGGAAATCTTTGGATTTATTCTTATAAGCGGTTCAAACAGTTTAAGGTTTAATGGGGATAGGGATTAAACTTTAAACATTGAACTTCAACCATTGTACTTTAAATCAATCAAACTTTATGGTTTCCTTTTTTTCGCTTTCAGCTTCAGATTTCCATTTTTGTAATTTTTTATTCTTTTTATCTTTCTGAGGTTCTTTATTTTGAATATTATCATCTGGTTCATCTTCTTCGAAATCGATACGAATTATTTCCTTTTGTTTGTTATCTTGCTTATATACCTGAACTGTTGAGTCCTTCCCAAACAATCCCAGTTCTGTTTTCAGAATTGATTTTAATGTTTCTTTTTCTTTTTCAATATCCTCTTTTAACTGATCCTTTTTCGACTGCTTATCCCAAACAATAGTTGGATTATTTATGTTACCATACATTCTCATGAATATTTTTATGCCGGTGCCATCGTCGATAATTGTTCCGTATTCATTCTTTTCCACTTTTGTAATATCTCTTAAATTAAAACCGAATTTGTAATCTACAATATTTTCAAAAGTATGTGTGCCGGATACTGTAACATCCATTGCCGACGATTGTACCAACATGGCTGGAATTTCTAACTTGCCGTTTTGAATAGTAAATGTATTTTCTAGCGTTTCAAATTTTAAATCAAGTAGTTTATTTTCAAAAGCACCTATTTTATCTTGACCTATAAGCGCTTTTACCGTTGTAGAAGAACCTAAACTTTTGGTTATTGACTTAAATGCTTCAACATTTTTCAGACGACCATCGGTTATTTTCATATAAACTTTTGCTTTGATTAGGCTAGAAATTATGCCTTTTCGATAATCGAAGGGCGCTTCAAAAGTTAAATTTGCCGAGGCAGTACCTGAAATATTATCTGCTTTAATGACGTCTTGTTGAAAGCTATTCCATTCTTTAAATAAAGGTTTAAATTTTATATTATCCGAAGTAAGGTAAGTAGATATATTAAATAACTCTGGGTTATTTTCTGCAATAATTAGTGATCCATTCACTTTTGTTTCGGCGTTTGTTAAACTTAGGTTTTCAAAGGTTAACTTTCTTCCTTTTACATTCAATTTACCTGTTATTTGATTGTAACTGTGCAATCCATAGCTCAAATTTCCGATTTTCAGGTTTAAATTTCCATCAATATCATTAGGTAGTACGAATCGCCTTCCATCCTCTACTTTCTTCTGTTTTGAGGTATTACCTAAATCTTCGACATCAATATTTACACTATTCAAATCAATATCTGCATCCAGATTCCCTTTACCCCCGAAATATTGAAAGATATTTTTAAAAATTCCTTGAATTGCTAAGTCACTTTTACCCAATTTCACTTTTCCGTCAGTAATTCCAGCTTCATCCCCTCTCAAATATACAGTTCCTGACATATCTGAAAATGTCCGTTTGTCATCTGTAAGTTTTAAATTCACATTTTCTAATTGGACGTCTCCTTCGCACTTTTTTATTTCAAGATTGCTGCTTTCATTAGGTTGATATATAATTTTTGTGTGAAAATCACTATTTATTGTTGCTGAACCCGAAAGATTTTCAACCATTGGTATTTTTAAAAGCACTTGCATAATGTCAAGATTGAGATGCCCTTTGGCTTTTCCCTTAATTACTGGACTATTAAATTCTGTTATCTTTAAATTTCCTCTAAATGGGCCCCCAACACTAGTGAAATTGAGACTTGAGAGTTCTAGGAATTCTTTTTCTGGCCCTTCTTTGTTGGAGTATTTGCCTTTAAGGTTAATATTTTTAAGTGTTATATTATTCTTAGGTTCAGTTAATATTCCTTGATTCACACCAAAGCTACAATCTACTTTTGTTGGTTCTTCATGTTTAAGTTTCCCCTTTATCAATAAATCAAAGTATACCTTACCAGCTCCTTTAAATTGGTTGATGTTATCCATTTGTTGAATAGAGAAATTATTAGCTAAATCAGTAAGTTGAATATCTTTTGAGTGCAGCTCGAAATTCATTTCACTTGTGTCGACCATACCCTTCAATTCAAAAGGTAGTTTGCTAATCAGTATATTGGCAGTTGGAATTTGAACAGTGCCTTTCTTTGAGTCAATGTTTAAATTTAAATTTAAGTTAGCGGGTTTGTTAGAAATTAAATTCACCCTGCCGCTTTGAATCTTTTTTAGTTGCAAATCACTTTTTGCAACAATTGTTGTTGTTTCTTTCGAAAAATCCCCGATAAAATTAAGTTCGTTAAGGTGGGTTTGATAATATTGTTTGGTTGCCTCATTTTCATAGGACAGGTCAAAATTTTCAAAGTAAACGCTTTCAAGTTTGAAAGATAGATTTGATGAACTGGTATCGGAAGTTTCTTTTAGAATGTCATAGTTTACTTCTCCCTTTTCATTAACTTTAAACTTAAGTGTACCAGGTTGCAATTCAACAGATTGAACTTTGTAATCTTCATACCAAATATCTATCGGATTAAATTTTAACCTTATTTGTTCTGTATACAAAAGTGTATCAGTTTTCGTTGCTTGTGGAAGAGCATCTTTGATAAAGACCTTGTTGAAATCAATAGATAAGTTGGGAAATGTGTGCCAAAAAGTAAGGTCTACTTCAGAAACTGATACAGGTGTTTTTAAATGTTTATTCAATTCCTGAACGGCATATCCACAAATTTCATCTTTGAAAATAAATAGAAGAAGGGTAATAATCAGCATTAAACTAAAAAGTATTCCGAAAAACCAAATTCCAATTTTAATCAATCGCCTTTTCATCAAGAACAAAATTATTGCGTAAAGGCGCAGTTTATCGCCGTTAGAATTAAACTTATCAACCAATAAATGTTACATGTATAATTGTTTATAACCTTGTTGGATCAGACATGTAAAGATCAATTGGCTCTATCTTAGACTTAATTAAACATGTGAACTGTTATTCTGTGACTTTATTCTATCTTTGCCTACGAAAATCAATATTATGAGCCTTTTAACAGTTGGTAGTGTCGCATTTGATGCCATTGAGACACCTTTTGGAAAAACAGAAAAAATAATTGGGGGTGCAGGAACGTATATCGCCCTATCATCCTCTTTTTATTGCGCGAATCAACAAATTGTATCTGTCGTTGGTGGTGATTTTCCAAAAGAAACGATAACTCTTCTGGAATCTAAAGGTGTTGATACCAAAGGATTACAGATTAAAAGGGATGAAAAAACATTTTTTTGGTCAGGAAAGTATCATAACGATATGAACACTAGAGATACTTTAGTCACGGAACTTAATGTGCTGGGGACTTTTGATCCTGTAATTCCAGATGAGTATCAAAACACGAAATATTTAATGCTCGGAAACTTGAGTCCTCAAGTGCAGAAATTGGTCATTGAACGCCTGACTCATCGTCCAAAATTGATTGCAATGGATACAATGAATTTCTGGATGGAAATTGCAATGGATGATTTGAAACAAACATTAGCACTGGTAGATGTTTTGATCATCAATGATGAAGAGGCGCGTCAGTTGTCGAATGAATATTCTTTGGTAAAAGCCAGTAGAGTCATTCGTGCAATGGGCCCCAAATATTTAATCATCAAGAAAGGAGAGCATGGTGCTCTACTTTTTTATAATGAAAAGGTTTTCTTTGCCCCTGCGCTGCCATTAGAAGAAGTTTTTGATCCAACTGGAGCTGGTGATACTTTTGCTGGTGGATTTATTGGATATATTGCGGCAACGGATGATATTTCGTTTGAAAACATGAAGCGCGCTATCATTGCCGGTTCTGCTTTGGCATCTTTTTGCGTAGAGAAGTTTGGAACTGAACGTTTGACAGAAATTTCTAAAGCTGACGTTGAGGCAAGAATTGAGGAGTTTGTTGCACTAACAGATTTCAGTGCAGTTGAAAAAATAGTATAATTTATTGTATGTAGCTATGGAACCATTTGCGCTCATTGATGAGTTAAAATCACTGGCTGTTAATGAAGATGCATTATCAGTGAGTAGAGAAGTGAGTGATTTAAAATCTCGTTTCGATAATTTGTTGCTAGAATTGGAACGTGCCAATCAAGTTGCGGCTATGGAAGCCGAGATTAATGGAGACATCCTTGAATCTATCGATATAAAAGCAATAAAGGATGCTTTTTACGAAATTTATCAAATCTACCGTGACCGTCGTAAGGAACAAGCTTCAGCAAAGGAGGCATTGGAAAATGATAATTTACGTGAGAAAAAATCGCTTATTGAAAAATTAAGAGCACTCATTGCATCCGAAGAAAATATCGGTGCAGCATTGTCTGCATATAAAGAAATTCACGAGAAGTGGAAAGAAGTAGGAGATATACCGAGAGATGCAAGAGATGTTGTGCAGCAAGAATATTCTAGGGCACTTGAGGATTTCTTTTACAATATCAAAATATATCGCGAACTGAAGGATCATGATTTCAAAAGAAATACACAATTAAAAAAAGCGATTATCAGTCAAATTAGCGACTTGCTGAAGCTCACTGTGATTAAGGATATTGAACAACAATTAAAGCTTCTGCAAAATGAATGGGAAGAAATAGGACCTGTTCAAAATGAGGAATGGGAAGGAATTAAAGAAGACTACTGGACTCAAGTTAAAGCGGTTTATGCACGAATCAATCTTTTTTATGAAGATCGCAAGCAAATTTTGGCTGAGCAACTCAAATTAAAGCAAGAATTAGTTGTAGAAACAGCATCATTCGTCGACACCATAGGTGAAAATCAAACGGTTAAATCCTGGGATGAATTAACAGCGAAATTATTGGAGTTTCAAGAGAGATGGAAAACAATTGGTATTGGACCACGCAAGGAAAACGAAGAACTTTGGGTCGTATTTCGTGCGCATTGCGATAATTTCTTTCAAAAAAAACGCGCTTTTTATGATGTGCTTCAAGAAAAGAACAAATCGCTTATTCAAGAAAAAAAGCGAATTATTGCCGAAGCGCTGCAATATAAAGATTCTACTGATTGGAAAAATGCATCCGATAAATTGATTCATTTACAAAAGCAATGGAAGAATTCTGGAAATACTGGTCAAAAAACTGAGCAGAAACTTTGGCAAGAATTCCGATCTGTCTGTGATAGTTTTTTCAATTCAAAGCAGAAGCATTTTGAAGCCCAGGATAAACTCCTTGAAGACAATCTGACGGCAAAAGAAGCACTTATTGCCGCTATTGAAAAATATGAATTGAATTCAGATAAAAAACAAGCACTGCAAGATTTAAGAAATTTCTCTGCATCTTTTAATGAAATTGGTCGTGTTCCCATGAAATCCAAAGACAGTGTTTATGCTGCTTATAAGGCTGCTTTGGATAAACATTATGGTCAATTGAAGTTGGAAGGTGATGAAAAAGAAAAAGTCTTGTTTCAAGCTAAAATAGAGACACTTGCTGCAAGTCCTGAGGCGTCAAAAGCCTTCGCTCGCGAAAAGGCTTCTATTCGAAAAGAAATAGATCAATTGAAACAACAAGTTTTGCAATATGAAAACAACTTGGGCTTTTTGTCAAGATCTAAATCCGCTGATTTGTTAAGAAAAGATGTTGAAGGAAAAATAAAAGTAAACAAAACGAAAATAGAAGCGTTGATTAAAAAAATGAAGATGATACCTAATGAATAAATTCATCAATGCAACCCTCTTTTTTATTTTTCTTCCAACAATGGCTTTCACTATTATTGTTGGATTTGATTTGCCATTAGAGTCATTTGGAACATCCGGCGCACAGCTTGAAATTAGAGATGAGGTATTTCTGGGTTTAGGGATGTTGATTTTGCTAATTAACATGCGCAGAAGTATTAGACGCTGGTTGGGATTGCGCATTGTAAATCAAATTGGAAAATTCAAATGGAATATTCCCGTTAGTGCGGAACGTAAAAAGCGTGTTCAGGTCTATACGCTTTTGGAAGTGTTTGTTTTTACCGTTTTAACTTATGGCCTTTACAGGGTAAGTGCAGATGCATGGATGCCGGCTGTTGGATTTTTATTTGGGGCGATTGACGGCTTGTTATTTACAATTATAGGTTCTTCAAGAAACAGGTTTAGAATTGGTGTAACGTCAAAGGCAATCGTTTCAGGAGATCGTGACGTGGTATTAGTCTATTTTCAAGGGTTACGAAAAATTAGTATTCATCAAGATTCCATATATTTCGATTATATCAAAAAACTTCAACTCTCTATTCCTTTAGACTGTGTTGCGAATAAAGAAAGGGAAGCTTTTTTCAAAGCTGTTGAAGATCAAGTTGATTTAGACCGTGTTTTTGTTACTAGAGAACGAGGCCTTTGAGTTTACTTTTTTCAATCAAACCGTTTAAGTTTTCAACAATTCGTTGTAGTCATTTAATTTCATAGGGCTTAAAAACAACTAATTTTCTTCATATTATTGTTTGCTAATTTACGAGCAATTAATTGATTTATTGTCTTTTAACTGGTTATGTAAAGTATAAAGGAATTGTAGCAATTGATGAGCAAACAACAGGCTATGTACAAAATTGATGAAACGACAGAGGATATCTTTCGTTTGCAACGTCTTGTGAAAGGCTCTGTACTTACGGGTTCCAATCAAGAGTTGGATTCATTTTTTGGAGACCTAAAAAGTGCTATTATCATTGTTGATTCCGAATTCAAAATCATGTACCTTAATAATACCGCCGTCAACTTAAATATTGATAAAGATTTTGAAGCAGAGAAAGGAACATTGGTTATTGATTTTGTAAAAAAAATCCTAGGAAGAAATGCATTGATTAATTTCTATGAAAATTTAATTAATCGAACAGGTATAACAATAGAAGATGGATTTTCACTCACCAGGATTGAAAAATTATATTTAAACCCCATTTCTAATGATGGTTTCGTAATTAAGATTCTACTGGATGAACTTTACACGGTATCGGCATCAAATTTATTTCGATACTTTCCCGCCATGCCGATTGGCTACTTTGGTTTTGATTTATTAGGAGCAAAAAAAGTATCTATCAGATTTGTAAGTGACAATTTTTCCATGCTATTTCCTTTTATGGACATAGAGCGCTTGGTTGGAGAAGAAAATTATTTTCTGAATTTCATTCACGAAGAAGACCGGCCAGAATTTTTGGCCAAAATACAGGGGCTTAAAAAGAAGCCGGCTTTATTGACAGAATTCAGAATTGTTAACGATGAAGGAGAAGATCATTGGTACCAATTGATTGCAAGTAAATTCTCTGAAAAAACTGAAAAGAACTTTTGGTTAGCTTATTTGGAGGACATACACGACAAGAAAATTGATGCCCTTGAGAGAGAAAAGCTGGTTCATGAAACGCTCGATGATGAACGTCATCGCATGTCAATGGAATTGCACGATGGTTTAGGCCAGAATCTTGTTGCTTTAAATTTGTATTTATCAACCTTGAGTAGTGATGCTGATCAAGCATTAACAGATACTTGTAAGAAGTTGACAGTTGATAGTATAATGATGATGAAATCCATGTGCTACAATCTGGCACCGCCTGATTTGGATAAAGGCCTATTGTACGCTTTAGATGTGTTTTTCGGTAAATCAAATGAACATTCGGCTTCAATTACCTATCATTTTACCGCCAAAAAAGTGCCATTGAAACAACTTTCTCATGAGCGTTCCTATAATGTGTTTAGGATAGTACAAGAATTTGTTACAAATGCACAAAAATATTCTGGATGTTCAAATGTGCACTGTGAGATCAGTATGAAAAATCAAAAAACCATAGTTATGGTACATGACGATGGTCAAGGATTTGATTTGAATAATGTCAAAGGTGGTTTTGGCCTTAAAAATATGTATAAAAGAGCCAAACTTGCAGATGCAAAAATTGAATTAAGCAGTAAAATAGGCGAGGGAACCCTTCTGGTTTTAGAATTTTAAGACTGTTTATACATATCCCTTATCTGCCGCCCAACTCGTTAATTGTGCAGCGTTTGAAAAACCTAATTTTTTAAGAATATTGTGACGATGGGTCTCTACAGTACGCGGCGAAAGAAATAATTTATCAGCAATTTCCTTCGATGTTAATCCTGTCGAAATCAATTTAACCACTTCGATTTCTTTAAGGGTTAATTCTTTTTTATTGTCTTCATTTTCAACATGCAAGAGCGAGGCAAAGTAACGGTCTTTAATTTCATTGGCAATGTAAGTTTCACCATTGTATACCGAATGAACTGCATTGACCAACTCTTCCCTAGTGATATTTTTTGTTAAATATCCTTTTCCTCCAACGGATAGAAATCGTTTTACGTAGTTTATCTCATCGTGAAGTGTTAAACCAATAATTCTAACTTTTGGAACACTGTTATAAATACGCTCTGCCGCCTCGAATCCATTACTTCCTTTTAAATTAATATCCATTAAAACGATATCCGGACGTAAATTGTTTGCGAACAAAAATGCTTCGTCGGCATTATCAGTTTTTGCAACCACAACAATTCCTGGAGCGGCACTAAGCATAGCAACCCATGCCTCTCTAATAAGAGCGTGGTCGTCTACTACCATTACTTTAATTTCCTCTGCCATAGTTATAGTGATTTAAAATTCAAAACGAAAGTACAAATTTTTATGATTTTATTCTTGTAAAATCGCCATATTTAAATACTATTAATCACAGTAATCATCCTTTCTATTTGAATATTTCTCTGATTATATCGAACTTTTTTTGTAAATTTCGACCGATTATGTGAGTCATGAAACCCTATGAAAACATAGAAAAGCAAACAAAATGATTCTTCATCAAATTTCGTGAATGAGTTTTAAAGAAACACGTATTATTCTAGTAGAGGACGATCCAATGTTCTCTCAAATGATTCAATTTCAGTTGATTTCGTCGGGAAGTGAATTTAATTCAGGAAATATTCAGCACGTAATTTCGCTCTATGACTTTGAAGAAATGCTTGCATTTTTTCTACCTGATGTCATCCTCCTTGATCTAAATCTTCCTGATTCAATGGGACTCGACACCTATATGAGGGTTAAGAATAAATGTCCAAATTGCGCTATAATCATTTTGTCTGGTTCTGATGATGAGGAACTTTCTGCCAAAATTGTTCAGAATGGTGCTCAAGATTACATTCTTAAAAGTGATGTTAATGGAAGGCTGTTAAACAAGGCCATTCATTACAGTTTGGAAAGGATGCGTCAACAAGTTGTGCTCTCAGAGTCAGAGCGGAAATTTAGAGGTGTATTTGAAAATAGCCCGATTCCCATGCTTACAGTTAGAGGAAGTAATTTTGCCATTCAAATGGCTAATAAAGCTTTTAGTTCATTGTACGAAGGTCAATTGGGTGCTTTTTATGGAAAGAATCTCGTTGATTTTAGTTGTAAAAAGGATGAAGAGCTTTCTTTTGACATGAGTTTGAATAAAATTAGTTTGGAATTGTGCCAATTAACTCAAGAAGGAAATCAAATTCATGTTGAGGTAATAGCAAACAAGCTCAATATCGAGAGCGACCTATACATTTGTCAAATAATTGATAAAACCGAAGAATTGCGTTTTCAGCAAGAAAAAATGAAATTGATTCATGTTGCTCAAGAAAACGAAAAACATAAAATTGCTCGAGAAATTCATGATGGTTTAGCACAAAATCTTGTTCTTATGAATTTATTGTTTGAATCATTTGAATTCTCCATTGACCAAAATGAACAGCGTGACAACTTTGCACAACTAATAAAAAGTACCATCGATGAAGCAAGAGGAATCTCATATGCGCTATTACCGCCAGAATTGGAGAGTGGTTTTCTTCATGGAATTCGACATATGATTAGCAGAATCAACAAACTGAAATCGCAAAAAATTATTTTAAATATTGATGATTCTGTTTGCGAAGAAGATTTTGATCAAGTTGATCGTTTCAATCTATTCAGGATTATGCAAGAGTTCATTAATAATAGTGTAAAGTATTCGCGATCGCAACATATTGATGTTTCTTTCGAAAAGGATGAAACCGGTATGGTTAAAATATTGATTGATGATCATGGAGTAGGATTTGATATGAATCAATCTTCAGGAACGCTGGGCATCACAAACATGATGAATCGAATAAAAATTGCCAATTTGGAAGGAGCTGTGAAAAGTGAAATTGGAAAAGGAACCATACTCGAAATTTTTTTTCAATCAATCCTTATTAATTAATAGCTCATTTTAGGAACAATGAACAATACCAATTTCCTTGATCCATTCAAACACCTATTGAAAACAGTTTATCAAAGTGATTTTATTATTGACAATTCAGGTAATATTGTCGCTTCTGGTTCAGATTTCAATAATTCATTCCTGATCAATATTACGGAAGGGCAATCAGTTTATTCAATTTTTAACAGCACATTGGATCTTAAGGGTATGTTTGAAAGCAGATCCTTTGATGCTGAACAAAAGTTTCAAATAGAATCTAACAATCTAAAAAAGTACCATCAAATACATGTTCAATTTTCCTTATTGAACGACGATTTTGTTTATTGTAAATCGACAATTTCAAAATCATCCCATGAGAGTAATCATGTTGCTGAGCATTTAATAAAAAACATTGACAAAGATTTAAGTTTAAGTGATTTTCTATTGTCGGTTTTATACAATCTTCCTTCCGATATTGGAGTTTTTGATTTAGATCATAAATACATGTATTTGAATCCGGCTGCCGTAAAGAACAATGAAGTAAGAGATTTTTTAATAGGTAAAACAGATTTTGATTATTGTGAACTCCGTGGAATTGATACCAAAATGGCCGAGGAACGCCATCAACTTTTCCAAGAAGTTTTTACAAGTGAATCAACCTCAACATGGGAGGATACACACAAAAAAGCTGATGGAACTACTAAAACAGTTCTGAGAAGATTTTCGCCAATTTTTAATCCCAACGACAAGCTCATCGGTGTAATGGGGTATGGAATAGATGTCTCACCGATTAAAGTTGCGCAAGAACAAGCCAAATTAAATGAAGAGCGCTACAAATCACTCTTTGAAAATAACATGGCCGGAGTATTTAGAACGACTGAAAATGGTGAAATTCTCGAAATTAATAATGCCTATGCCAAAATATTTGGTTTTGATTCGGCAGATGATTTAAAATTACATAAATCCTCAAGTTTTTATCCTAGTCCAGAAGCTAGGGAAGCATACATAAATCTTCTTAAGGAAAAAGGAAGCCTGCAAAATTACTTGATTGAAAATGTCCGAAGAGACGGTCAGTTAATTCAGTTGTTGGTCAATGTTAACTATTCCAAAAGTGAAGGAGTGGGTATTATTGAAGGAACACTAATAGATGTTACAGTTTTAAGTGACGCGAATCAAAAATTAGCGAATCAGAAAAAAGACTTGGAACGGTTGGCATTTTTCTTAGACCAAACATCAGATGCCATTCAAGTTGTTGATGAAACGGGGCATTTTGCCTATTTAAATAAAACTGCATGTGATCGCTTAGGCATTCCCCAAGAAGAAGCCAAACTACATTCGGTATTCGAAATTGAAGGGATGTTTCAAAAGCTTGAAGATTGGACAAGGCACATAGAAGAGCTCAAAAAATCGCAAAGAATTACTATTGAAACAGTAAATAAAAATGTGATAACGGGTGTTGAAATACCCGTAGAAATTACAGTAATACCCCGTGAATTCGATGGTAAAACCTATGTAATTTCTTCATCAAGAGATATCTCCGAAAAGAAAAGAGCTCAGCAAATATTAAATGAAAAAAATAAATTCGTTCAGGATTTAACGGCTGCTGTAAATGCTAGTTCGTTAGTTTCGGTAACTGACAAAAAAGGTAGAATAATTAATGCAAACGAGAATTTTTGTAAAACTTCCGGTTATACTTTGGATGAGTTAATGGGTTCAAATCATAATATTGTCAATTCTGGTTACCATTCAAAAGACTTCTGGAATAATATGTATGCTACAATTAATGCAGGTAAAACATGGCAAGCTGAAATAAGAAACAAATGTAAAGATGGCTCTTTTTATTGGGTCAATTCCGTTATATATCCAATATTGGATGAAAGCGGAAAACCTTATGAATTTATGTCTATTAGGCAAGAAATATCTCATGCCAAAGAAAATGAATCGATTATTCAAAAACAGGTTAAACTTCAAGATTTATTGATTCGTACAGGTGCTAGGTTGATTAATCTCGATCCCGTTAATTTAAATAAGGAAATTAACGAAGCGCTAGAGGAAATTGGCCAATTCGTTGATGCGGACCGCTCCTACATCTTCGATTACAATCACGAAAAACAAACTACGAATAACACTTATGAATGGTGCAGAGAAGGTATTTCTCCGCAAATAGATGAACTTCAAGACATACCATTTACTTTAGTTCCGAGATGGATTGACGTTCATTTTAAGGGAGAAATCATGGATGTACCTTCGGTTGAAGAATTGGAACCGAGCGAATTTAAAGAACTTTTGGAGGTACAGGATATTAAAAGCCTAATCGCACTTCCTATGATGGATGGGAACCATTGTATCGGTTTTATAGGTTTTGATTCTGTTCGATCTGTTAGAGTTTTCTCGGAATCAGATAAAATCATTTTGGAGCTTTTCGCGCAAATGATTGTGAACATTTACAAACGAATCGAATTCATCAATCAAATTGAAGAGGCTAACAAAAAATACAAAGACATTAACGAAAGTCTTGAGCGTACGGTTTTTGAAAAAACAGCAAAGAATAACGAGCTTACCCAAATGATGTCAAATCAAGACAAGTTGGCAATGATTGGCGAAATAACGGCTGGAATTACCCACGATTTGAACACACCGATCGGTGCTATTAAGGTAGGTGCAGAAAGTATTCGATATACTTTGGAAAATTTATTCAAATCAGTTATCGAAAAATGTGATTTTGATCAATTGCATTTTTCATGCAGCAGATCAACCCATACGAACGTACAAATGTTTGTTGGCGGTTTACAAATGATGCGGGAAACAAAACAAGTTTTAGCATATCTTAATACACATTATCCTGAGTTAAAAGAACCCGATAAATTGGCATCTGCCCTTGTAAAATCTAGAATTTTAGAAGACGAACCAGAGGTAATTGATAAAGTTATCAATGCACCAAATAGTTATGAATTTATTGATTTGATTTACCATATTCAAAGCGTGAGAACCTTTGTTGATACTGTATTAGAGGCAGGTGATAAGTCTGCTTCTGTTATTAGAAATTTAAGATTCTATTTAAAAGAAGGTGGTAATTTGGAAAAAACTGAGGTAAATCTCAAAAGTAATTTAAGAACGGTTCTTAATGTTTTTAATCACCAATTGAGAAAAAATATTGATTTGCAATTTGACGTTTCTGATTCCCTCATAGTTTTCGGATATGAAACCAAACTTTATCAATTATGGTCGAATCTTATTAAAAATGCAATCGATGCAATTGGTGAAAGCGGTCAACTAATTATCGAAGCAAAAGAATTTGGTAAAAATATTGAGGTCGCAATTACCAATAGTGGTAAAATGATTCCGATTGAAATTCAAGATAAAATATTTGAAAAGTTCTTTACCACCAAAAGTAGTTCTAATGGTACTGGTCTGGGATTGAGCATAGTGAAAAAAGTAATTGAAGAACATGGCGCTAAAATAAGATTGACCTCTAATGAGCATTTTACTTCATTTATTGTTACCTTTGACGACATAAGTAGTATTGAACATGCATAAGTACGCTGTAGTATGTGTCGACGACGACCCTCTAATCACTTCTTTGTTAAGTTTTCAATTGAGAAAGGTTATTGATACAAAAACCACTTTTATTGAAACGTATTCTAAGCCCACAGAAGTTGAGAAGCACATTGAAGAGTTAATCGACTTTGGTGTTAATTTGGTCTTTATTATCGTTGATTATCAAATGCCCGAAATGAATGGCGCTGAACTCATACGTAAACTCAAGAAAAAATATCCTTGGATTTCATGCATTATGCTCTCTGGACAGGCCAATGATTTGGTTGTAGGTGCATTGAAAGAAGACCATTTGCTTGAGAAGTATATTGCCAAACCATGGAGTGAATCCGATTTATTTGAAGTGGTAAAACCACTTATTGATAAAATATCAGAAAATCAGGCTGATTAAACGAATTGATTTTCTTCTTTCCTCTGTCTTGGTTTGGTGACGCTACATTTATACTTTTAATTTATTTTGATGAAAAACAAGATTCTTTACCTAGTATGCATATTGGCTTTTGGTGTTAATGCTCAAGTAACTTTTACAGACTCTAATCTTCCAATTGTTGTTATATCAACTCCTGTTGGTCAACAAATTAACGACGTAACACGTATCGTTTGTGATATGGGAGTTATTGATAATGGTCCGGGTGTGCGAAATTATTTAGTGAATCCATACAACAATTACAATGGTAAGATTGCCATTGAGGTACGCGGATCAACATCGCAACAATATCCAAAAAAAAGTTACGGATTTGAAACACAAGATACACTCGGATTAAATAATAATGTTCCTTTGCTAGGGCTGCCGGTGGAGAACGATTGGATATTATATGGACCTTATCCAGATAAAACATTGATTCGAGATGTAATGACTTTTGATATTTTTCAGAAAATGGGTCATTACGCCTCCAATTGGCGGTATTGTGAGTTGATGATCAACGGCCAGTATCAGGGGTTATACATTTTGTTGGAACGCATTAAGCGCGATAACAATAGGGTGGATGTTGCTAAATTAGATGCAGATGATCTTGCAGGTGATTCATTAACAGGTGGATATATCGTCAAGGTTGATAAACTTACTGGTGAGGTCGGTTATACCTGGACTTCAAATTATAACAATGAAGTTGTATTTCAATTTCACGATCCTGAATACGATGAATTGAATCCAATTCAAGCCAATTACATGGAGGATTTTATTGGTAATTTTGAAGATGCAATTTGGGGGCCACAGTTCGATGATCCTGTTTTTGGTTATCAAGCATACATTGATAAACAATCTTTTTATGATTTCTTTTTGCTTCAGGAATTAGGACGTACGGTGGATGGCTACCGCTCGAGTTCTTTTATGCACAAGCACAAAAGTGGAGGAGCATGGAATGGTAAAATGCATGCGGGACCAATTTGGGACTTTAATTTGTCCTATGGAAATGCCGATTATTGCGATGCCAATATAACAACAGGATGGCAGTACAATTTTGATGAGATTTGTAACTTTACTTCTGCTATACCTTTTTGGTGGGAAAAGTTATTGGATTCACCCGGATATAGAAACGGACTCAAATGCCGATGGGAGGAACTGCGGCAAGGGCCATTGCATACAGATTCTTTGCATGCATTCATCGATTCTATGGTTGTATACTTAGATGAAGCACGTATTCGTAACTTTCAAAAATGGCCGATAATAGGAGTTTATGTAAACTGGAATGGTTTTGTTGGAAATACCTATCAAGAGGATGTGAATTTTCTTAAAACATACATTGCCAACAGAGCAGAATGGATTGACAACAATCTTCCAGGAATTTGCGATTTATCGATACAAGAAACGCCTTTTGAACCAGAGTATTTCAAAGTTTGGCCAAATCCATTCAATGAACAAGGATATGTTGGATTTACGCTAACAGATTTTGGATGGATGGAATTTGACTTGTTAGATAATTCTGGTCGAAGTATCTATAAAATAGATTTAGGAAGCTTTGAGAAAGGCGAACATGCCATACCAATTACAATAGATGAATTGGCATTAGGAAATTATATTTTTCTGCTAAAAAAGGATGGCGGTATTTTCGGAAAAGGCAAACTTGTTAAAAAATAATGTTGCGGTTTTTTAAAAGTTTGAAGTTTGCATTATCCGGAATTTGGGTGCTGCTCAAATCAGAACGGCATTTTCAAATACATTCTGTAGTGTTTATTCTCGTTATTTTTTCAGGTTGTTTTTTTAAAATCACACGGGTTGAATGGTTGGCTATTCTAATGGTTTCAACTTTGGTATTGCTTAGTGAAGCATTCAATTCATCTATAGAAAAATTATCGGATGCTTTAACTATGGAGAAAATCCCATTAATTAAACAAGTTAAAGATATTGCGGCAGGTGCAGTATTGATTGCTGTAGCATTGGCCATTATTATTGGTGTCGCAGTATTTTTCCCTTATATTTCTCGTTTATTCCACTAGTCGCTGTTGATTAAAAAATGTCAAAAACATACTTTAATGGTTCTGAAAGATAATTAATAGGCTAATTTTGTATCATGAAATGGCCCAATTTCAAATCTTTATTAATTCTGCTTTTAATTACGATTGGTTTTCAAGCAAGTGGACAAAAGTTCAAAGAATTTTGGACAACCAATTACAACAGGTTGTTTCCGAATAATAAGAATATTCAATTGCAAGAATTACAAGCAAAAAATGATAGCCTGCAGCATTTAAACGATAGCCTTGATGATGTTCAGATTTTTGCCATTGATAAAATCAACTATTTAAAAAAAGAAATAACCAATGTAAAGACCGAGTTATTTGAAGAAAAGAAGCGTCAAAGAGACTCGGTAATCCTCTTGGAAAAACATATTGAAGTCCTTCGAGATTCCATTGAATATTTGTCTTTCCCAATCGTAATTTGTAAAGAAGAGGTGATAGCTCGACCTGGATTGAGTGATCCTGAACTTATGAATACGTGCACTTGGAGACGTTATGAAATCATAGAGAATGGAATGCCAGATTCCAAAGGAAGGTATTCATGGTCAACAGCAATTTCAGATTTATCCTCCGGCGAGAAAGCCGTAATTTTTAATCATCAACTATTTGTCGCGTCCAAAATCCCTGAGTTGGAAGCCAAAATAAATGAACGATTGGCTGAGGATTTTAAGGCTTTATTGGAAACTGATCCGCTTTGTTTTAAGAAGAAAAAAGAGTATACCAATTTCTTGCTAAAGGATATGCGAATATCTATAAGTGATGCATCAGAAATTACATTTGAAGTCATATATGGATTGCCTGACGAATGTTTTGCGGTAAATGCGGCTTCTACAACTTTTAAAATTTCGGAATTACGAACTTTCTTTGTGGAGTAAAGCATTCCGTTTATTTTTAATATCATTGTACTCCGTTCAATTAAATTATTATTTCGAATGAAAAATGCATTTATTATTATCAGTATTTTGTTTGTAATTGTCGGTTCTTTGTTTACATACAAAAGCTATGAATACGGAAAGATTTATAAGCAAGAGAAGACAGAATACGTAAAGGTTTTGAATTTCGAAGAGCGTTTACTTAAAGCTAAAGAATGGATTTTTACCGAGTCAGAATGGGCGAAGCGTAAAGTAAAAAGTGAGCAACATTTGGAAGCTGCCGAAACTGCTTATGACAGCATATTGATGATGTCCATATTTGTCATCATTTTTAGTATTGTATACATGTTAATGGTTGCTGTTGTGGCCATTCAGTATAAGAAATTGTATCTGTATCTGGGAATTGGATTTGCGATAGTTGCTCTGCCTTACCTATTAATTGGAATTTCAATCCCGATGATGGAAATAAGTGCCTTTAACACTGAATTAACTATTCCTTTAGAAATTGATGCTTCAAGTTACCTAAAAGATATTCCATTAATTGGAAGCTACGCGGATTTAATGAAACTTGATTTGACGCAAGTTTTTCATGGGCGCATGTATTATTTTTATCAGAGTAAATCTGTTTTTGATCTTATATTTCTTTTGGTTAAGGATGGGAATTGGTTGGTTGCTATATCCATTATTGCATTCAGTGTCATCATTCCAATATTTAAGTTATTCGTTACTATTGGTTATGGAATTGCTAATAAGAATGGTACATCCCTTGGCGTGTTTAAATTCTCTTATGCACTTGGAAAGTGGAGTATGGCCGATGTGTTTGTTGCGGCACTGTTTTTAGGGTTTTTATCCTTTTCAAATATGAACGAAGGTGTCGAAACAGAAGCATTGTCACTTGCCGGTATGCACTATTTTTTAGGCTATTGTATCCTAAGTTTGGTGTCTTCAATACTTATTAATGCAGCGCTTAAAAAGAATAAGGAGGTCAATGGGGAGGAAGTAGATTTGGTAAATTCAATCATCGATTCCACAGGCGCTTAATTGTATGCAGTAATTGCGTTCGATGAAGATTTCTAATGGCACTCATAATAAATAATGACAGAAAAACTATTAGGAATATAGAAAGCATAAAGCCTTCCCAACCAAAACTCAAGGTGAGTAGCGGTGGAAATACCAAAACGATTAGACAACAAAATATAAAATTGATGTTAATTAAGAAGTAGTCTTTTCTTGTTTGCTTAACCGATGAAACCGATAATGGTTTTGTTTTGTATAATGAAATTAAGTGTGTTTTAATTTTTTTCCTATACGATTCTTTGTTTAAATCCTTCTCGTTTTTTTTGAGGTAATAATCTTCTGGCTTTAAAACGAATGTATTTTGATGTTTATAGGCAATTAAAATAGTATACGCATCATTTAAATCTTTAAACTCTTGAGCATCATCTCCCGTTTTATTGAGATCTGGATGGCAGCGCTTAGCTAGTATTTTGTATCGTTTTTTTATTTGTGACTCAGTTGCATGCACAGGAAGTTCGAAAAGTTTAAAACTTTCTCGAATGCGCAATTCATGATTTTGTGTTTTAGACATCGCCATTTAATACAACAAAATTAAGCATTGCTTTCTTAAACCAATCATTCTAAATAAGCTTGAAAATAAATTGATTTGTGCGGTTACTTTTAGGTAAAGTAACATTACTAAATATTGTATTTCGAACATTTCAAGCTTGTCAACAGAGTGAAGTCGCCACGGTGGTAAAACAATACGGACTCAAGCCAAAATAAACGTATTATATCCTATTTGATCGAAATACAAATGTGTTATTAAACTTTAATTCTTATTTGTATGAAAAAAGAAGCATTAATTACATTAGCAAAAGACCAAACGCTGGTTTTTGAAATTCAAGAACTTTACGTTTCAAGCACTTTTTTTCTGCCGCATCCTTGGTGGTTCATTTGGGTAAACCTATTTATTTGGAAATTGACAATAAACAATTGAATACATCAATTGACCTTTCGAATCTAAATGATTTGGTGGTGTTGCATTTTGATGAAAAAGATAATATGCTGGGTGCAACATACGTCTTACCGAAATCTTCAGGAAGTTTTGGAATTATTACCCAAAGTAAAAGATTGTTGTTCCTGCATTTTCCTAATACTTTCGCTATTGATGAGGTTAAAAGTGTAAGAATTACCAAAGGGGAAATCTAATTGGCATATTTGATTTCAAACCCGAGGATGTTTAATCGACTCAGGTTATTTTTCTAAAGTAAATTAAAAAAAATCATGGAATATCTTTTTATACAGCGTCCCGGAGATCGTGAGGCAATCGGAAACTTCATTCAAGAATTTGAGGTTTTAACAAAGGAACAATTGGTTCAATTATATAACCGGCAAGTAGAAATTGGAATAGTTGGGGTACATGCCCAAGCTCAAAAAATTGTGGCGTTAAATATTGTGTTTAATCGGGTATTTGGATCCTCACCAATTATTATAGAAAATAACATACTCATCAAACTTAGCAGTAAAATCGAATTGCTTGAGGGGGTGTGGCGACTTTAATCGATTTTAATTGACTAATGACAGAAATTATTTTATTCTATTCTCATTCGATAAGTTTATAGATACTCGTTTTTAGGTTCTGTTTGATGAAAAAATATTCAAAATAAATATGATTTTACATTTATTTTTTTTTGCCCCGCAATTTAAGTTTAACCTTATGAGACTTCTACTAATCGTTTCTTAAGGATCTTTGTTTTCTTATGGGCAAAATGGATTTAATGTTGGAATTGATTTTTCAGGATTAAATAACAGTCGATCGGTATGCATATACTAATCCTTATAATGGAAGTTTAGAATATGACACATCTTTTTTGTACGGTTATCCTGAGAAAAGAAATGGGTTGAGGTCGGTGTCGGATAATAATTTTATCGGAATCTCAGCCGATTATACCTATTTTTTTACGGATTACATTTTTGGTGGAGATGGTTTAGGATACCATTTTTCATCTCAAGGGCTTGGTTCAATGTGGTCATACAGAAAAAAAGGTTTATTTGAATTATTACAAGCAGAGAAATTATCTGGTGTTACTCTTACCGAAAGTTTAGCAATGTACCTTCTATCTTCAGTTTCAGAGAGGTGTTTCGCAAATCCAGAGTCCAAATATTTTGGTTTAGGTAAAATTACAATGGAGCAAATAGAAGATCTTTCTACACGCAAAAAAATACCCCTCGATGAAATGATGCGATGGCTTTCTTCTGTAATCAATGAATAATTTGTTGCTGAAATAAAAACACGAAAAGCGACTTACAGCCGCTTTTCGTGTTAAACCTAACCTAACCACTATTCACTGAAAAAGACTAATTGTTTCTATGAAAGAAACATTTCTTTTCTATACCGTGGTAAATTTATTCATGACAATTTTTAATTGGAAATAAATATTTAGTATAAATTAAATATATTGTTTTGTAGATATTTTTTTAATATGACTTATATGTGTTTATATCTATAATTATGCATGTTTAGTAGTTTAAAATTTAATTTTAGTCGAATATAAATAAGTTTTATTATTTGATTCCTAATGTAATAAAATTAAGAAGAGTTTATATGATGAAAGTTTTGAAAGCTAATTTTCAGAAACTATTCATAACTTCGTTTTAATGGGAATTGTTAAAATTTTTACTGATGGTGCAGCTAAAGGAAACCCTGGTCCTGGTGGATATGGGGTTGTGATGATATTTGGTAGTCATGTAAAAGAATTTAGTGAAGGGTTTCGACATACTACCAATAATAGAATGGAACTAAAAGCCGTAATTGTTGCTCTTCAAAATTTGAAAACGGATAAATTTCCTGTTGAGGTCTATTCTGATTCCAAATATGTTATAGACGCTATTACAAATGGGTGGGCTAGGGCATGGCAAAAGAAGGGTTTTAAAGGAAAGAAAAATCCAGATTTATGGGCAGAATTTTTATCTATAGAACACAAATTCAAAATAAAATGGCATTGGATTAAAGGTCATAATGGTCACCCGGAAAATGAAAGATGCGATCAGTTGGCTGTATTGGCTGCTGAAAACAAACCAAAAGGAATAGATGTATTTTACGAAAATGAAAATAAATCGGATTAAGCAGTTTTAGATTGTTCAATATTTCCAATAACAGCTTTTAGAAATGTATAAACCATCGGATGAGGTAATTCTCGTGTGGATGAAATTTGAGGACAAAAACCACACGCCACGAAGAAACTATGTTTTTTTAAACTGATAATCTCAGGTTCTTCAAATTGATTGTAAGCTTCTATATCAATTAAAAATTCTGTGAGAGCGTCAATGAGTTGTGGGTAAAGGCTGTATCGCGATGAGGTCAGTTCTATAGGACTATGATTTTCATAAAGCTGAATAAATGCACCGGAATGCGGGATAACCTCAATTTGATCAAAATGTGCGCCCTCAATCAAATTGTCAGATATCAATTTTTCAGAATGCGGATTCAATTGGTAGGCATTAATTAGCATTTCAATAAAATTCTTAAAACAATCTCCAGTCATTAGAACTGGAATGTTCAGGGATGTAAGATGTTTAACAATTCCTGCGAGAAAAAAAGCGTTTTGATATGGTCCAGGCGCAACCCATACACCATCAAACTGACTGAAATAATTATTTCTATGTAATGCAGATTCGTTCGTCTTAATCCAGTAATAGCTAATGTCAACTTCTAAAAATCGACTCGAATGATCTAAAGCCAAATTCGTAGCTTGGTGGGAATTGAAGGTGAAGTTGTAATCACCAATTATCGCTATTTTTAAAGAATGAGCCATCGTCAAGAGCGACATAATGCCCTAGTCATTAAAAAACTTATCGTTTAAACCAACCTTGGAAATCTGTTCCTTGAACCCGCATGGAATCCAAAGCAAGAGTTACAGGATCAGTTCTGTAGACGTAACAATCAAATGTACAATGGAACAGAGAGTATTCTCCTGAGGCATCAGCTTCCTGCTTTACTTCTGAGAAAGTAACATCCTGGAAATTAGTTGAAAACTCATCTGATAGCCAAACATTACCCAGAACATCAACATATTTTACCTCGAAACCAGCCATTGCACCATTGGAGAAATTAGGCGTTAAGGTATTCTTATGAAAATTGTTGAACTGGCTAACAGTAGGTTGGGTTTCGATTGCGCCATCCCAATAAACACTTCCAAGTCCAATAGTCACTGAACGAGGAGTTTGAGTGCTCGACATGGTAAAGAAATAACGTTCACTTGAAAAAGTTGGAGGAGGCATCAAGTTTTGTGCTTTTGCCGCGCTTCCAGCTACACCACCAACATTTTGGGTAAGTGTTAATGGTACATTATTGATTAAACCATCGAAATAACAGTCTAATTCTACTTTTGGTATCGGTGGAGGAATAACTTCATGCTCGATACAAGAATTTAAGACGAATACAGCACATGCAAGTATCGGTAAAAAGACGTTAATTCGTTTCATATAGTCTTATTTTGGCTTAAGAAATAACAAAATTCGAACGAATATACGAAAAAAACAAAACAAAGGTTGGCTCAATTCACAAACATTCTTATGCGCGAATTGCGAAATGCTTGGTTTCTGCCAAAATCATGCTACCAGGCACATGCTTTTTGTGTAATGTTTTAGCATCCAAATACAATACGTTGTTTCCTTTTTCATCCACGCTACTTTTGAAGTAACTACATACCTCAATGTCTGAATTTTCAGACTGTAAAAAATTTAAAATTTTGTTCAATTGCGTATTGTCAATGTACCAACTCATCTGATAGGTAAAGTGATCTTGATTTTTTATGCCTGAAATTAAAATTTCTTGTCCACCTTGCAGAATCATTACTTCATTCAATTCAATGTTTGTTTCCATATTTATTGTTTTGATGGACAAATATTTAACTAGATGTACGTAAACAATTTACGATGTATAATTTTTTGAATAAAAAAACCGCATTTACTGAATTTACTTATTTTCACAACTTGTTAAATCACATAAATTATGAAATACGAATCAATAGATCGCAATTTATTTATATCAAACCGTAAGGCATTTTCCAATTACATTGAAAAAAGTGCTTTGGCAGTTTTTAACTCTAATGACATTTATCCTATAAGTGCCGACAGTACAATGCCTTTTCAACAGCACCGTGATATTTTTTACCTGTCTGGAGTTGATCAGGAGGAGAGTATTTTGGTTATTTTCCCGGGATGCTCAAATGAAAATCATCGGGAAATTTTATTCCTAAAAGAAACCAGTGAATTGATTGCCATTTGGGAAGGTGAAAAACTTACTAAAGAACAAGCATTCGAGGCAACAGGAATAAAAACAGTGTATTGGTTAAATCAATTTGAAACCATTTTTAAGCAACTGATGGCAGAGGCAGAAATGATTTATCTCAATACCAATGAGCATTTGAGGGCCAACACGAGTGTTGAAACAAGAGAGGATAGGTTTATCAAGCAATTGAAAATGGATTACCCTGCTCACATCTATAAAAAGAGTGCGCCGATCATGCACAGGTTGAGATCTATTAAAAACAAAATTGAAATCGATTTACTACAAAAAGCTTGTAAAATAACCGACGCAGGATTTAGGAGGGTGCTTAAATTTTTAAAACCAGGAGTATGGGAGTATGAAATTGAAGCAGAATTTATTCATGAATTTATTCGAAACAGATCCAAAGGTTTTGCTTACACCCCCATAATTGCATCTGGGAAAAATGCGTGTGTTTTGCATTATATCGAGAACAACAAACAATGTTATGATGGCGATTTGGTCTTACTAGATGTTGGTGCTGAATATGCAAACTATGCCTCCGATTTAACTAGATGTATTCCAGTAAATGGAAGGTTCACTGAACGTCAAAGGCAAGTTTATAATGCTGTTTTGAGGGTTAAAAATGCTGCGCAGCAACTTTTGGTTCCTGGGACAATGATGGCTGAATACCATCAGGAAGTTGGTAAACTGATGGAAAAAGAACTCTTAGACCTTAAACTGATTGATCAAAATGACATTAAAAATCAACCTGCCGATTGGCCTGCTTACAAAAAATATTTTATGCATGGGACTTCTCATTTTTTGGGTTTGGATACGCATGATGTAGGTTTGTGGAACGAGCCTATAAAAGCTGGGATGGTATTTACTTGCGAACCCGGAATTTATATTCCTGAAGAAGGAATTGGAATTCGTATTGAGGATGACTTGGTAGTTCAAGAAACTGGAGCTCCTTTTAATTTGATGTCCGATATTCCAATTGAAATTGAAGAAATTGAATCGATAATGAACGCTTAAACAATTGCTGCTTTCCTATAATTTTCGAGAAGTCGAAGGAACTGTTCCAATGGTTTTTCTTCACGGTTTTCTGGAATCCTCTAAGATGTGGATACCACTTGCTCTTGAAAATTGGCCATGTACATCATTAACCATAGATTTACCCGGACACGGAAATTCAACGGAAATCCTACCTGATGGAGAACCCTCAATCGATAAGATGGCTGATGCAGTTGTTGAATTGTTAGGGTTCCTTCAAATAAAGGAATTCAATCTGATTGGGCATTCCATGGGTGGTTACATTGGTCTTTCAATTAAAAAGCGGTTTAAAGGTTGTCGTAAATTGATATTGTTGAACTCAACCTATTCGGCCGATAACGAGGAAAAGATATATGACCGATTACGTATGGCTTCCCTTGTTTTCGAAGCGAAAAGTTTAATTATTTCACAATCTATTCCAAGGTTATTTTACAAATATTCAGCAGACGACCAATTGGTTTGCGATTTAATCAAAGAGGCACAACTTATTAAACCTGAAGCAATTGCATATGCTTCTATTGCAATGAGTAAAAGAGCGCAAAATATTGACTTGGTAATAGAACACAAAAAGGATGTATTGATAATTTGTGGGAAACACGATAACATCATCAATGTGTCTCAACTTCAAATTGATTCGATTAAATTTGGTTTACAACTTATAGTACTTTCAAATTCAGGGCATATGAGCCATTTCGAGGATACTGAAATACTTAATACAACGTTAACTAATTTTTTCTCAACTTGAATTAATACATTTTTAATTAAAAATGTCTCCAACCTTGCGCTTTTAATTCAATTGCTGTTCCTTGCTTATCAATATAGTAAGTCCCATCATTTTCATTCGTAATGTGACCAATTATTGAAAAATTGGGATTGGTATTGATTTTTTCAAAATCCTCTTGACCAATAGTAAAGAGCAATTCATAATCTTCTCCTCCATTTAAAGCACACGTACTTGGATCCATATTAAAATCTAAGGCTGTCATTGAAGTTTTTGCATCGATAGGTAATTTTTCATCATAAATATGACACCCAACTTGGCTTTGGGAACAAATATGAATGATCTCTGAGGCCAATCCATCAGAAATATCAATCATTGAAGTAGGCTTTACTTCCAATTCTTTCAGAATTGCAATGATGTCATGTCGTGCCTCTGGTTTGAGTTGGCGTTGAATAATATAATCGTGTCCATCAAGGTCGGGCTGTATGCTTGGATTCGCCTTAAAAACTTCTTTTTCACGCTCCAATACTTGCAATCCCATGTATGCTCCGCCCAAGTCACCGGAAACCACTAAAAGATCATATTCTTTGGCACCACTGCGATAAGCAATGTAATCCTTTTTTGTTTTGCCAATTGCTGTAATTGTTATAACCAAACCAGTTATCGAACTTGTTGTGTCACCGCCAACCAAATCAATTTTATAATGTTCGCATGCGGCTTGAATACCTTCATACAATTCTTCCAGAGCTTCAACTGGGAATTTACTGGATACTGCAATAGAAACAGTAATTTGTTCAGCTACAGCATTCATGGCGCAAATGTCGGAAACGTTTACTGCTACAGCCTTGTATCCAAGATGTTTTAAAGGAGTGTACATCAAATTAAAATGAACACCTTCTATAAGTGTATCGGTAGAAATTAGCATGACTAAATCATTACCAATATCAATGACAGCGGCGTCATCACCTATACCTTTTAAGGTGTTGTCATTGCTAACTTTTACCCATTTGGTTAAGTGTTCGATTAAACCAAATTCACCTAATGCTTCTATACTGGTCGTTTTATCCTCCATTCTAATAATTTGTGTAAAGATAGATACTCAAAAACAATTGGCACAGCATATTAAAAAGTTCATCGTTTTTGAAAACGAACAGTGCATTTGAGCAACTGATTATTGCAATCAAATTTTAATGCAGCATTGTGCTCTTGTTCGGAATAATTCTCTATCGAATCTTTGCCGATAGCTTATGCTTCTTCAAGGAGAACTCTAAAGGGTATTTCATTTTGTTACCTTTCATCCCAGGTCGATGTAATGTAATCCATGACTTCATCCACTGGAATTAATTCTTGGTCTTTAAAGTGTTTTTTAGCAAATTTAACCGTTTGGTTATATAGGGCTTCATCATTATTAACAACAGCTTCGTTTAAATTTTCAATAATCACCATAACCATTTTCGTGAAATAGTATTCTTCGCCATACAATTCTTCAACACCAGACTTATTTTGAATAAAGTAATTCAAACGTATATCGTCGTATGCATTGTGAAAACTACTGATCATGTCAAACTTATCTGATTCTTCAACATTTCCTGCATCGGCTGCGACCCAAAATTCATTTACCACCGCGTCAATCGAAGCTTGATCATATTCTCCATCAACCATGCTGAATGCATATTCCATTAAAAATTTAGGATCCCTATTCCCTTCATTATATTTTAACTCATTCATTTTCCATGGAGAAGTTTCAGGATAGAGTTTGTAGTATGCCATTTCTCCGAATTCAATAAATTCATCAATATCTGTAATAGCACCATCGCTTCGATTCAGAACATTACCTTCAGCGTCTAATATCAGTAAGCAAGGATATCCAGATACTTCATATTTAGATATGAAAGAAGCTGATGATTCGGCATCCCCATCAATATTCATACACAAGAAATTTTCGTTGAAATAAGTTGCTACATCCTCATCTGAAAATATTTCTTTGTCCATGTGTTTGCACCAACCGCACCAATCTGTATAGGTATCTACAAAAATAGGTTTATTGGCAGACACGCTCTTTGCAAAGGCTTTATCCATTCCTGGAAACTTTGAGAATTTAATTTGTCCATGCACTGATCCGAGAGAACCTAACAGAAACAAAGACATTAAGGCGAATATTTTTTTCATAGCAATTTATTTTAGGTAGTTATTGGAACTAAGGCTTAAATATATGATTTTTTTAGGCTTTAACATTGTTAACCATTTCTGGCAAAGCCAGATAAGTCCAGTCTAACCCGAATAATACTGGATTGGGCATTGCACCCAGAACGTGACCAATAATTTGACCGTATTCATTGATCACAAAATTTGTTCTTCCTTTTCTGCCATTAAAAAATTCCCAGTTGTAATAACCTGAATTCCCAATTATTTCGCCTTCTCCAACCCAACCATCACCAGATATTTCAAATTTATTATCGGTAATCGGAATAATATTCATTGTTGTTACTATTTTATCCTGATTGTAAAAATGAACCAGTGAGTATAAGCCAGAAATCGGAAGGGTATTCAATTGACTAAAGCCCATTTTAACTACACAAAGCAAAAAAAGGGAGAGCTGAAATTTTTTCATCGTTATAGTTTTAGAATTTAACAAGACAGATTACGTTTCAGATATTGAAATGTAACTTTAGTTGGTACGGATTTGATGGAAAAAGTTTCAAAATAAAAAAAGAAGTCAATAGACTTCTTTTTAGTTGGCCCACTAGGGCTCGAACCTAGACTCTTCTGAACCAAAATCAGACGTGTTGCCAGTTACACCATGGGCCAGTTTGTCGCCGAAAAATACAATTGTATTTATGACGATTTGGATTGCAAATTTAGAACAAAAATCAAAATAGGAACAAAGAGAATGAAAATAAATTTTGAAAAATTACTATTTAAACAAGGCGATATTGAATATTTTTAAGTTTAATCTAAGAATTCGATAATTAATATTTTAAATTCGCAATGCAGAAATTAAATTGCTGTGAAAATTCAAAATTTTAATCTTTTTCTGAGATGATAAATAATTATAAAAGCTGGAATACATATTTGGGGTGGATGGTTTTTCTGATAGCCACTGTCGTTTACTTTATAACCTTAGAAGATACTGTAAGTTTATGGGATTGTGGTGAATATATTACCGCAGCATACAAACTTGAAGTTGGTCACCCTCCAGGAGCCCCACTTTTCATGGTTCTTGGACGTTTGTTTTCTTTCTTTGCAGATCCTGAAAGTGTTGCCATTTGGATAAATAGACTTTCTGCACTTTCAAGTTCATTTACCATTTTATTTATGTTCTGGACCATTACACTGTTTTTAAAGAAAATGGCCTTGACAAGAACAAAGGAACTTACGCAAGGGGACAGTATTGCCATTTTTGGAGGAGCAATTGTGGGATCTTTAGCTTATGCTTTCTCTGATTCATTTTGGTTTTCTGCTGTTGAAGGTGAGGTTTACGCAATGTCGTCATTATTTACTGCTGTAATTTTTTGGGCAATTATGAAATGGGACGAAGAGATGTATCAAAAATCCTTCTCACATTTGAACCACAATTCTTACACCGACCGTTGGTTGTTATTGATAATGTTCTTACTCGGATTGGCAATCGGTGTTCACTTATTGGGTATTCTTGTAGTTCCTGCAATTTGTTTCGTGATTTACTTTAGGTACAAGGACACAGTATCTACAAAAGGAATTTTAATTACTGGTATTTTGTCAATAATTATTCTTGCCTTTATTCAAGAAGGTGTAATCCCGGGTTCCATTTCGCTGGCCTCAAGTATCGAGGTAATGTTTGTCAATTCATTTGGTCTGCCATTCTTTTCTGGAACAATTTTCTTTTTTGGCGCACTTACATTTGGATGTATTTGGACAATTCGTTATGCCAGAAAAAATGGAAAGAAAATTCTATACAACGCAACAATGGGTTTTATACTTTTGATGATTGGATATGGATCCTTTGCAGTTATCGTTATTCGTTCCAATGCCAACACACCTTTAGATGAGAACGACCCAGAAAATTTGGTTACGCTTCATGCATATTTAAAGCGAGAGCAATACGGTTCAGCTCCTATCTTGTATGGCCCTGCTTGGAATTCAAAAGAGGCTGATGGTAGCAAATGGAAAAGCCGATCTCCTTTTTACTTAAGAAGGTTCGTTGTAACAAAAGGTAAAAAAGAATTAAAAGCATTTAAAGACGGAGTGGCTGCAAAAAAATACGCCTCTGAAAATGGTGGTCGGGTTGAAGAAAAGTACTTTGAATCAAATGCTTCAGTAAAGGATAATGCCGAGCCAACTTATGAACAAAATATGTTTTTCCCAAGAATGTATTGGAACAATGATATGAAGCAGCGTTCAGACGGTTCAATTGATTGGGGAGGGAAGGTTGAAGCTTACAAGCAATGGTCTGGTTACAATCCTAATGAAAAGATAAATACAGGTAAAGGTAAGGACGGTTTGAGACTGCCTTCTTTTGCTGAAAACATGACATACTTTTTTAGTTATCAAGTTAACTGGATGTATTGGCGTTATTTTATGTGGAATTTTGCGGGAAGACAAAATGATATTCAAGGGCATGGGAACGAAATGAAAGGAAACTGGCTTTCCGGTTTCGATTTGGTTGACAATGCAAGACTTGGTGATCAAGAGAATGCACCATATTTTACAAAGGATAATCCTTCCAATAATAAGTTTTTCTTTCTACCTCTAATTTTTGGAATTATTGGTTTATTGTATCATTTCTACAAATCGCCTAAAGATGCATTCGTTATTCTTCTTGCATTTTTATTTACAGGTTTGGCGATCGTTGTTTATTTGAACCAAAAACCATTTGAGCCAAGAGAAAGAGACTACGCTTATGCCGGTTCCTTCTATTTCTTTGCCATGTGGATTGGAGTGGGTGTATATGCCCTTTATGAAGCTTACCTTAAATTTTCTAAGACAGATATCAGGAATTTATTCATTGCTCTTGGAGCAGGATTTTTGTTATTTCTGATTCTAGATACGAACAGTCATGCCTCACTTCCTAATACTTTCTCTTGGTTTATCATCTCTGGTATTATCATAGCCTTGGTTGGTGTTATGCTTGGTCTGAGAAAGATTTTAAACAACAAAGCAACCGGTGCGCTTATCGCAGTTTGCTTAGGTTTAATAGCACCTGTTGTTATGGGAATGCAAGGCTTCGATGACCATGACCGTAGTTTAAAAACATCTGCCGATGATTTGGCTATCAATTATTTGAATTCATGTGCTAAAAACAGTATTCTGTTTACAAATGGTGATAATGACACTTTCCCATTGTGGTATATGCAGGAGGTTGAAGGTAAGCGAACTGATGTTAGGGTTTGTAACCTTTCTTTAATGCAAACAGATTGGTATACCGATCAAATGAAAATGAGAATCAACAGTACACCTGAAGATCCAAATTCTGGTTCTGCACCTTTACCGATTAAGTTTACTGAAGATCAAATTCTAATGTATGCTGGTTCAACAGATGTTGTGTATTTCATGGATATTCTTGACCTTATATCAAATCCACAAATTAGTGTAAATGATGATTATATTAAAAAACTTATTGATTTAAGAATTGCATCTAATCCGTCTGAAACGGACACGGCACTGAGTATTTTTAATTTAAACGCCATGCAACTTTTGAATGGTGTTCAATTATTAAATCCTGAATATTCGACAATTTTTGCAGATTTGAAGACCTATTTAACTACTAATACAGGAGAATCGAAAAGTGATAATATCTTAAAGAAGTATCGTGCCTTAATCGAAATTTTACAAGGTTCAGGTGATCAAATGGGGGTATATAAAGTTGATGAAGCCACGGGCAAAGAATTACAGAAATTAATCTTAGAATTTGATAAATCATGGGGAGCTATTGACCTAAGTGCAGCTATGGCTTTTGTGAGAGATGATAAAAATCTAATAACAATACCTGGTCAAAAGAGAACACAAACCATGAGAATATTCCCTTCAACAAAATTTAAATTGCCAGTTAGTTCTCAAAATGCTGTGAAATCAGGAATAATTAGACCAGACCAACAAAAAATGTGTAATGACATGCTTTTGATGGATTTTGAAGGCGTTCAGCGTTTATCAAGAGAGGAGGTGATGATGATGGACGTATTGGCGAATAATAATTGGGAAAGGGGAATTTATTTCTCTAGTCCTGGAGGATCACAAATCGCTAGAGCTTTATATAAAAGAGGATACATTAAGCAAAATGGTATGGCATTCTTGTTAAGTCCACTGAATGATTTCAATAACCGTTTCACAGATGAAATGTACGATTTGATTATGGGCTTACCTAAAAAAGATGCAAACGGTAAACTAATCCCAACATACACCTATGGTGCAATGTCAAATCCAGATGTCTTAACCGATTATTACACAAGAAGGCATACAAGTCAGTACCGCTTGCATTTTTACATGTTAGCGGAAGATTTTATCAAGAAAGCTGAGATGGATCCGTCAAATGCCAAAAGTTATAAGGATAAAGCGCGTAAATTGTTGTTAAGATCTTTGGAGGTTATGCCGGCAGAAGTTGTTATTGATTACGGTGAACCGTCTCAAGATAGTCAGGAACAATATTCACTTGGTGGACAAAAAATAACAGCTTATTCTGATGGTATTCTTCACAATTATGTGCGTTTGCTATATATTGCAGGCGATAAAACAGCAGCAGAAAAATTAGGTAAAACAATTGCCGACCAGTTGGAGTCCATAATGAATTACTACGATAAAACGGATGTTCGAATTATTGCAAGAAATGACAATACATCGGATTTGTATGCTGCAATGGATGCCTATTTCAAAATGAATGAAATTGCTTTGGATACCACATTTGGTAATGACAAAGGAGCCCTTGCGACTCGTACATCAAAGTACATTTCAGTTTTGCTCCAAAAAACATTGCCAAAAATTATGAAAGATATTGAAACCACTGCCAAGAGTAAAGCAGAAAAGGTTGAAAGAGGTTCAAATAAAGCGGGTGTTTTTGCAAATAAACTTTTTGAAATGCAAGATATTACTGATGGTATGGCTGTTTTTTATGGTTACAAAGAAGATAAAGCCGCAGTGCAACCTGAAAACTTACCAATGACAGGCATGCCATTAGGTTCCGGATTGGGGCAATAAAATGATTAAATTTTTTAAAATTCCCGGTTTTGTTAGGTGTTTTATGCCAAACAGAACTTGGAATTTAAAGGTTGAATCAAAGCAAATTTTCATCACATTTGACGACGGTCCCCAACCTGAAATTACGCCATGGGTTTTGGACTTATTGGCTTCTGAGGCTGTACATGCAACATTTTTTTGTGTTGGAAAAAATGTTAATTCCAATCCAGAACTTTTCGAACGTATTCTTAATGAGGGACATGCTGTTGGCAATCATACAATGGAGCACGGTGTCTTTTCTCGAGCAACTGAAATCCTCTATTTGCAATCCATTACAGATGCAGGCATTTTAATTCCTTCAAAATTATTCCGACCGCCGTATGGAAAATTGGGCAACAATTTGGCTCGAAAGATTTCGGAAAATTATCGCATTATTATGTGGTCATGGATGTCTTATGATTTTGATGAAAGTGTTTCCATTCAGAAAATATTAAAGCAAATAAAAAAAATTAAGCCGGGTGATATTTTGGTTTTTCACGACAATGTCAAATCAGCACAACGTTTGAAGATATTACTACCAATTATTATTTCAAGCCTAAAAAAATCAGGATTTGAATTTAGAGCCATTACGCTTTAATCCTTTCTTTTGTAAAGTGGAACAGTTGAGCAAGGCTCGCCATACATCACACTTTTTGCAACATTTTTAAGTCTTTGAACAAGCAAGGTCATAGCGAATTCAGGTGAAGGAATTTCCGAACATCCTTTAATGATTATTTTGGCATCCCTATATTCAGAAATATCAAATTCGCTGATTTTTTCAGAGATAAGTGATCTCATTAAATCTTCGCGGTTTCCTATAATTGATTTAGCTGCTGCGCCCTCCAGTTGAATGCCTACAAGCACAAAAGCCCATGTTGGAATGATGGCGTCCGCACTGCAATGAGTATAAACTGCTTTATTTTCATAACTTGACCAATTATGCGATTTAATCCAAGCTCTAAAATCCTTTTCTTTGAGCACCAAACCTTGCCAAAGTTGCGAGGCCAAGTCAATTTCTATAATTTCAATATTAGGCTTGAAATTTTCCATATCAAGTTGAATCAAACCACTTTCTTGAACTTTATTTACAATTTCATCCATAAAATAAAGTTAGGAATAAGATGGGGTTTTTGCACCTTTGTTTTTAATTTTTCATCATTTTAAGACAAGTTGTCAGTAAAAAATACAAGGCATATTCTTTGACAAATTCGTTTGGTGAAACAGCATAAACATGATTTTGGTTCTGGTATTGAATCCATTGGCGTAGCAATGGTCCTGTTATTGGTTATGTGGTTGTTTTATTTTCTCGACCGGTACCTTGCATACGACTTTACAGATTTAGGACTCGTGCCTAAAGTGTCTTCTGGATTGAAAGGTATTCTTTTTATGCCTTTGGTGCATTCACCGATAGATATTCATCACATTATTAATAATTCTGCGCCTACTTTTTTTCTCACAGCTGCGCTGGTATATTTCTACCGATCCATAGCATACAAAGTGTTGATTTTGGGATGGATTTTAACTGGGAGTTTTTTATGGTTATTTGCACAGTCCAGCACGGGTAATCATATCGGAATGAGTGGCGTTATTTATTTTCTTGCTGCTTTTTTATTTACCTCTGGTGTTTTGAGAAAATATTTTCAACTACAAGTTATATCCTTAGTGGTTGTCTTCATTTATGGTAGTATGATTTGGGGAATCTTTCCTCTTAAAGAAGAGGTTTCTTGGGAAGGACATCTCTGCGGATTGTTTGCGGGACTAATGCTGGCATTTGCGTATAAAGAGAAGGGTCCAAAAAGACCAAAATACCAATTTGAAATTGAAAAGGAACTCGGAATTGAACCTCCAGATTTGGAAGGCATGTGGAATGAACGTGTTCGAATAGCGGAAGAAAGACAACGCGCTTTGGAAGCTGAACAAAGGGAAGAATTAAAAATAGTATATCACATTAAAGGCAAAGAGGATACTAATCATCAATCTCAGGATGAAACGCATCAACAAGCAGACATGAATTCGCCGTTAAATAAGTCCACTGATCAATAGTTGGTGTCAAACAGATATATGCGCAGGTCTTCATGTGAATGTTATTTCCAGTTAGGTAAGTAGCCAAATCTGAAATACCTTCATTATGTCCAATAATCCAAATCTCCTTGGTATCTTTTTGTTGACAAATCAATTGCAATATTTCGAGATGACTGGCCAAGTACAATGTGTCCAAATTAACTTCGGATTGAAAATGTATCTTTTCTTCCAGAATCTTCTTGGTTTCCAAAGTTCTTTTAGCAGACGAGCATAGTAAGAATTCACTAATTTTCTTGTTTTCCAAAAACGAAGCCAATTCTTTTGCTTGTTTGATTCCTTTGGGTAATAAAGAGCGATCGAAATCCTTTCCTGTTGAGGCTGTTTTTTCTGTTTTTGCGTGGCGAATTAAATGCAATTGTAAACCAACCATTTCCTAATATTTAACGTCTGAATTAAGGTTGAGATTAAATCCCAGCTAAACTTATAAAAAAGTTTAACGCGAATGGTTGTAAACACAGAAATTATTAAAGCATGCATGGCCGACGACAGAAAGGCTATTAAATGGCTTTATGAGCAGTGTTTCAATAAATTCATGCCGCTTTGTTTCCGTTACAATAAAAATGACGAAGACGCACGAGCCTCTCTGAATTCTGGATTTATTAAAATTCTCAAAGGTCTACCTCAAACGGATGAAACATTAAATTTCTGGGCTTGGTCGAAACGAATTATGGTGAACAACCTCATTGACGAATACCGTAAAAATAAAAAATACTTAAACCATATTTCATCAAAAGAAACTGAACGAGAGCTTGAAAGTGGAAATTTAACTGTAGTAAATGATGCTGAGTCTTCAATGGGATTTGACCAATTGTTAAAACTAATTACAGAACTGCCAGAAACAAGCGCAAAGGTTTTTAATTTGTATGTTTTTGAAGGGTTTTCTCACAAAGAAATTGGAGAATTATTAGCGATGTCTGAGGGAACGTCAAAATGGCATCTTTCTATAGCAAGAAAACAGCTTAGAGAAAAGGTGGAGCAATTGGAGTGGTATAACCAAAAAATGGTAATATGAGCCTGACAGATAGGGATTTAGAAGATTTGTTCAGGGGGGCTGAAAATAGCTACAGACCTAAATATAAGTCCAAATATTTTAGGGATATTGAAGTCCAATTACCAGTTTACAAAAAGACCTACATTAAACAATTGTTTTTAGTGGTACTTCTCACATTTATTCCTATAAGTTCCGTGCGATATATTATTGGAGAATCAGTATCTAAAGTTGTTAAATCAAATCCCAACAGCCTTAACATATCCCAATTTTCTAATACTAAAAATACACCGTTAATTGCAAAAAATATTGACTTGTATTCGTCGGATGAAAAGTCCTTTTTGAATAAAATTGAGCCTCTTCAAAGAATCTATAAAAAAGTTGAGATCAACGAAGAACAAAATAGCTCGCCCATGCTTTCTATTTCGGAACTTAATCCTAGGACTATTGTTTTACCTCTGAAGCGCAAAGAGATTGCTGCGAGTAATACAACTTTTAAAACCAAGAAAGGTAATGCCCACAACCTAAGCGTTTCCCTTTATGGTGGCATGGAGCAAAGTTGGACGACCGGTGAAAACAATTCCGTTAATGGTATCCTAGCCGTTCAAGCTGAATATGAGAAACCAATTAAAAATTTCGGATTAAATTTTGGTTTGGGCATTCAACTTACCCAATTTGATAATTTGAAAATTGAGGAACGGACAAAAATTTACAACTTTAGTTCCTCAGAATTAGAACAATCATACAAGTTCGGTTCAATGTTGAGTATGCTTGTTCCGGTTTCCATATCCTATCAAAAGTCAAAACATCGATTTGAAGCTGGATTGAATGCACGTGTCAATCTCATGACGACTGTTTTTTACAAAGAAACTTTAGATAATCAAACTTCACAAACAAGCGAAGGTTATACAGGAGTAGATTTATTTAATCGATTTGGACTTCAACCTTACTTAGGATATTCATACAATATCAACAACAAAACAGCTATCGGAGTGAACGCTGGAATTTCATTAATCAAACCTACGGATTCATCAAGATTCAAAGGAGAAACCAGAAGTAATCCTTTTGCATTTAATTTTTTTTTAAAAAGAAATTTATCCTGGAATAAATGATAAAACGCATATACAGTTGTATGATAATTTTGCTGGTGGTTTTTGGTTGTGAAAAACAGGAAATCAAAAATCCGCCACTTGGAAATAATCCTATTTTCAGAGCTTCAGGTAATATTGATAACAATCAATTTCAATTTGCAGCTGGTGATTACGATTGTGTGATGGAAACGAATGTCACAGTTGTTAATGGAATTAAAAATTACTATGGTCGTTTACACAACGGAAATGATGAACTCAAAATTGTTTTTAAGGATGGTTTTATGAATACCTCATTTGTTGATGTTTTGAATTCAAATATTGTGCTTTCGAATTATCCCAATAACAATCAAATTATACTGTCCAAAGCAGACATGCCAAATAATAACATGATACAGAGTATTGCATGGACTGTAAATGATAATTATGCTGGATTAAACGAGATTGTTCTTGACGCGTCAGGTATTTTTAACGTTTGTGCGAATGTTACTTTTATTGATGGTTCAAATGCCAGTATTTGCAATGAAATCATTCTCGGTTATGCGCATGGGGCTCATTTTCAAGTGAGACATTTTCTAACCAATGACGGTGATTTAAAAGTTTGGATTGATGAAAATGAGGAAGATGTCAATCATATAAATTGGTACCTTGACGAGCAATGGGTAAGTTCCCAAGAAGATTTGGATATAGATATCGATCAAAATGCTCATATTTTAAGAGCAGAATTAACCTTTGAAAATGGATTAAAACGCACAAGATCGATTTGGATTGATGGTTCACTACAAGGAAAATATATCGATGATTTTGCATCAATTGAAAACAGTTGGCAGCAAGCCAATCAAGATTATACCGCACAAATATTTTTAACATGGAATAACAAATCATACGTTTCGATTCATAATGAACAATCTCAAGATTTTTTCCAGATTGAATCCATTACACCATACGGATTGAATAATGCAGGAAAACCAATTGTAAAAATTCATGGCGTCATTTCTTGCGAAATGCAAGACACGGAAACTGGTGATACATTACCATTCGAGTGCGATGTTGATTTTGCGCTGCAAGTGGAATAATGATAATCCTTTAATGTATATTTGACCTAAATTAAATCATGAAACAGCTCTTTTCATTATTAAGTATTTTTACCAGTATTCAGTTATTTGCTCAAATTACGCTAGTTCACACCGATTTTGCAACTACTAATGATACCGTTCGAATGAGTTCTTCATTCGAACCCACTATAGATTTTGCTACAACTGGACCTTCACAAATTTGGGATTTCTCCAATCTTACACCAACTGGTCAAACCTTGAAAAATTTTCAACCTGTAGCAAATGCTGGTGCATTCGCAAACTTCATCTTCGGAACATTTGCGCCGGTAAAATATCAAGCCAGTTATTTTATAGAATCAACAACATTGCCGCTGCAGCAAATCACCTCTTTTTTGCCAATCGGTATACAAGATGTATTTCAATTCAATAAGCGAACTGCTGACTCATTAACTGCAGTTGGAATTGCCTTGACAGTATCCTTTAATGGCTCAGCAACAACAATTCCTATACAATCAGATACCATAGAAACACCGTATGATTTTCCATTAGCTTTTGGAAATACACATTTTTCGCGAGGTGCCACTAGTGTTGATTTTAACCCTATTTACAATGCCAAATGGAATCAGCACCGTTCGAGATTCACTGAAGTTGATGGCTATGGTTCAATTACAACACCTTACGGTACATTTGAAACTTTGCGCATTCGACATGATATCGATGAAATAGATTCTTTGTATACAGAATTACCCTTCATCGGCGCAACTTGGATTCCATTGGACATTCCTGCATCCCATCAATACGAGTGGTGGACAAATGGTGAAAAAGAACCCATTCTTCGAATTAGTACAACAGAAATTTTAGGTAATGAAACGGTTACAGCAATTGAATACCGTGATATTTTTCGTCCAGAATTTGCCGGGTTAATCGATAATGATATTTCTAGTGAGGTCAAAATTTTCCCTAATCCTTCAGATGATAAAGTCGAAATCATTGCTCCTACTGAATTAGAAAGGCTATCAATTTGGAATGCTGCTGGTCAAATTGTTTACGAAAATGAAAATAGTACTTCCATGTTGACTTTAAATGTTTCTGCTTTTGAGTCTGGAAATTACTGGATTTTCGGTCAAACATCTAAAGGAACATTCCTAAAATCTTTCCATATCAAATAACCATAAGTTTATTGTAACTTTGCATTAAGGCAAATCGGTCTATCGCTGTCTCGAGTTTTCGGGAGAGAGGAAAGTCCGGGCAGCAAAGAGCGCCGTACTTCCTAACAGGAAGGCCTCGTGAAAGCGGGGACAGAAAGTGCCACAGAAAGGAAAACTACCTCGAGAGCTTGACTTTCGTGGAAAAGGTGAAAAGGTGAGGTAAGAGCTCACCGCGTCGATGGTGACATGGGCGGCAAGGTAAACCTTACGGGCTGAAAGACCATGTATACCGAGGATGGAATCATTGATTCTGAAAGGGTTGCTCGCCCAATCTCGGAGGGTAGGTCGATTGATGCTAATGGTGACATTAGTGCTAGATAAATGATAGGCATCCACGTAAGTGGAAACAGAACCCGGCTTACAGATTTGCCTTTTTTAATTTTCTACCAACACAGAATCGATAACGGGCTCTGTTTGAACAATAGGAACAGATTTTTTTACTTCTATTTTAATACTTCTAGCGTAGGATATATGTGCATTCCACCAGCTCAAATTGAAGTTATATGCATTTATTGAATTAGGATTGAGAAGGTATCTTTGATTTTTGTAAAATCCAGTCTTTTCTAGTTGATTATAGGAAATAATTCCAATTTTATTATTAATAATTTGCGCCTGGATTGGTTGCTGTAAATATTGAATCATTTGCATAGCTGAAAAAAAATTGTGCGATTGGTATATAATTCCAGCACCGTAATAATTATAAATTAAACCAGAAGTTAATTGATTTGGAAACAATAAAAATGGGAAGAAATTCATAGAATCTGAAAAAGACTTTTGCCTTTCAAAATCTGATAAAAACCCTACCTGATTTATTTTAGGAGCTAAACTGTCTAATATTGGTTGCACTATTTTTTTTAATTCCAACTGATGTATCCAAAGCGCAGACTCGCGCGTTGTCCAGTGATTGTTCGTTTTAACACAGTTGTAAAATTTCTTCAAATTCACCTCATCTAAACTTGAATACCAAAGTTCTTTCGAAAGGTCATTATATGAAGTAGAGTCATTCGATCCGTTGCGATTCGATTTAAAAACAATTGGATCCACACCAGTTATTAAAATAAATTCGCTCGAATTTGGTTTATTGAAATGATTAGAGAATCGTTGTAAAAGGTTTTTATTTTTTAGGTTTTCCAAAACAGGCATATCCGCAATCATGATCATGTCAAAATCCACATTCAAAGGATTCTGTATGATTTTATTTGATATAGAATCAGCGCTGATATGAGTAATTTTTACTTTAATATTTGTCTTTTTGGTAAAATCAGCAAATAAAATACTATCCTTAGGATACAGATAATCTGATGCAATAGTAAGGTTTTGTTTTTGTATTGGCTTCAATTCTTCATAGCCGCAAGCACTCATTAATGCCGCCAGCATCAAACCAGGAATAAGCCATTTGAAGATATACATGACGCAAAGATATTTATTATTTGGGCTTTGTATTTTATATTCGTAAGCTTTATGTATTCAAAAAAAGAAAGGGGGAAAGCAAATTTCCCCCTACTTTATTCTTGATGCCAAATTTATTATTTAACGATGATGGTATCTGTTGTTATTAGTCCATCTATTGTTTGTATCATCGCTTTGTATGTTCCTTTGTCCAAATCGATGGCATCAATATTACCTTCCTTACTATAAATAGTTTTCACTAGAATACCTTCTAAGTTGTATATGTTAATACTATTCACTTCTTCCATGCTTTTAAAATTCAGCGTACCATTGCTAGGATTTGGGTATATTAAACCTTTAACATTGAATTCGTGTCCAATAAAATCATTAGTTATTGCATTGTACGGATTTAATACGGGATTTGGTTGTTCAACCAGAAAGCTTTTTGAAGATTCACATCCATTGTCATTTGTTACGGTCAATGTGTAGGTTCCTGCGTGAAGATTAATTTGGTCTAAAACACCATTATTGACGTAATTTCCGTTTGAAGCACTCCAGTTGAAATTGAAATTTCCGCTAATTCCAGAAAGTTGTACATCAATACTCCCATCATTAACCCCAAATGCACTAGTATTAGCTACTGTTCCTTGAATAATAAAATTAGGTGTATTTCTAATTTCTACAGTTATTGAAATTGCTGTATTTGAGTCTCTAACCATAACATCGTAAAAGCCAGGAGAAAGATTCTCTATTGACTGACTTTGTGCTCCATTTGACCATAAAAAAGTATACGGTTGTACACCTCCAAAGACCGTTAAGGAAATACTTCCATCATTATAATTTTCACATGTTGTATTCATACTAGATACCCCCACAGTTAATGGAAATTTTTGTGCATTTACAAAACCGGCAAATCCGATCATTAACGCGACTAATATTTGTTTTAAAAAAGTTGTTTTCATGTCATTTCATTTTTAATTGGTTATGGCAAAGAAATGTGGTTTACAGTGAAAAAATGAGCAAATAACATTTCAAGAGAACACATTTCATTGTATGTACCTATAGAAATTCAGTATAATTACTTAATTCAAGTCGTATTCAGAATAACAATGAAAATGCTGAAAAACAACGCAAACATATTTCGTACCTTTGCATCAGTTATGGCAAAAGAAACAAAGCAAAAGATAAAAATTACCAGATTACTCGAAGATCTTGAATCAGGTAATGACACAAAATTCAATGCTGCAATCAAAGCACTGCAGGTTCATGGCGATATAGCTACAATTGAACCACTTGTTAAGTTACTTTTGGATGATAATCTTTCTTCGACAAACAAATCGGCATTAATAGAACTTTTGTCTACTTTAAATCTCTCAGACGCTCCAGATGAAATTATGCGTCTTGTTAAAGATGACAACTATTTAAAAGTTCGACCGATTTTATTGGGCTCAATTTGGAGCAGTAAGTTGGATTATAGCTATTTCCTATCAGATTTTGTTGAAATTGCAGTAGATGGAGATTACCTCGATACACTTGAATGTCTAACAATCATTGAAAATTTGGAAGGCCCATTTGAGGAAAGACATATTTTGGAAGCACAACTTTTCCTGCGTGACTATATCGAATCTGAAGGAAAAATAAAAGATGATCGCAAAGCAATATTGATAAGCGAAATAGCTTTGTTGTTGAAGGACTTTGACCTTGAAGACGATATTGAAATGTACGAATAATCTTAATTGAATGACCAGCCCAGACGTTCGGACAATTCATTATGAATGCAATTTACAATCTGCTCGTCTTCAATTTTTTCTAGTACGTCCTCAATAAAAGCCTGCACCAATAATTGCCTAGCTGATTCTTGAGCAACACCGCGAGCCCTTAAATAGAAAATGGCATTCTCGTCCAATTGACCTGTCGTTGAGCCATGTGAACATTTAACATCATCAGCATAAATTTCCAATTCAGGTTTTGAGTTAATTGTCGCATCTGAACTCAATAGCACATTCGCATTGGATTGAAAAGCATTGGTTTTTTGAGCATCCGTATGAACAATCACCTTACCATTAAATACACCTGTAGATTGATCATCCATTACACCTTTATACAATTCATTCGAATTGCAATGGGGCACTTGGTGTTCAATTAATGTATGGTTATCGATATGAGTATTGCCTTTCAACAAATAGGCACCATTTAAATTACACTCTGAATTTTGACCTTTGATTTGTGCATGCACATTATTCCGAATAAGTCTTCCACCAAGGGTGATTGTATTTAAAGTGAAGGTCGTGTTTGCATGTAACTCAGTTAATTCGTTACACACGCTAAAATTAGCGTCATGTTCTAATTGTAATTTATTGACGGTCAAATTTGAATTTTCTTCAACCACAATATTTGTAACTACATTACTAAAACACTTATCTGCATCCTGAGAAACAAAAGTTTGAACAACATTACATTTACTAGAAATTCCAGATTGAATAAAATGCTTTACATGATTTACATTGTTATCACCAGAAACAACATGGTGTATATGAATCGTTTTGTCGATGGTTGCATTTTTATTGATTACTATATATAGTCCCGATGAACAATATAAGGTGTTCATTGCATGAAATAACTCTTTTTCTTCGCTATTTACAATCGAAGCAAGTTGTTCTTGATTACAATTCTCTAAAGGTAAAATGGTAAGTCCATCTGGTAGGGAATTGATAAAGTTTTGATCATAAGTAGTGATTAAAACACCATTAACAAACGTTAGATTTATAGTGTCTTTTCCAAGATTCAATGTCAAAACATCGTTCAGATCATGAGTCGCATGATTATTTGCTTGTACACTTGAAATTTTGGTTAAGCGCGTGTATTTCCAAGCTTCATCTTTGGTTGTTGGAAAATCGATTGCACTTAAGAAATTTTCAGCATTTTGAAGCGCTTGATTTGGAAATTCTAATGTTGTTTGTTTTAGATGGCTTCGAAAAGTATCTAATTTATTAACCGATAGTATTGTGCTCATTCTAAAAAAAAATTAACCAGCTTCCACTTCAGATTTAATCCAATCGTAACCTTTTTCTTCAAGTTCCAAAGCGAGCTCTTTCGGCCCGGACTTTACAATCCTTCCATCGTAAAGTACATGCACAACATCTGGAACAATATAATCTAATAATCTTTGATAATGTGTAATGACAAGACTTGCGTTATTTGGAGACTTTAGCTTATTGACACCATTTGCCACAATTCTCAAGGCATCGATATCAAGACCCGAATCCGTTTCATCAAGAATGGCCAATTTCGGTTCTAACATTGCCATTTGAAAGATTTCGTTTCGTTTCTTTTCACCTCCTGAAAAGCCCTCATTTACAGACCTTGTTGCCAGTTTTGAATCCAGTTCAACCAATGCTGATTTTTCCCTAACCAAAGCCATAAAATCTTTAGCGCTTATCGCTTCTTCGCCTTTATATTCTCTTATTTCGTTAATTGCTGTGCGCAAAAAATTAACATTCGAAACACCAGGAATTTCTACTGGATATTGGAATGCAAGAAACAACCCCTCGCGAGCGCGATCCTCTGTTTCAAGTTCCAAAAGATCTTTACCATCAAAGGAAACAGAGCCCTCAGTGATTTCATAATCTTCCTTTCCAGCAAGAACAGAAGCTAAAGTACTTTTACCTGCGCCATTTGGACCCATTATAGCGTGTACTTCGCCTGCTTTTACTTCTAAATTCAATCCCTTTAGGATTTCTTTTCCGTTGATTGACGCGTGTAAATTCTTAATCGTTAACATGTTTAAAATTGTTATGAGATTACAAATAGCAAATCAACAGCTTGAAATTTGTAGTCTATATTTCTGGGCTTTATCCCACTTACGTTGTTATTTAATTTTCTAATCTTCAAAACTTAAGTTTTATCCAACCGAGCCTTCTAAACTGATCGCCAAAAGTTTCTGTGCTTCAACGGCAAATTCCATCGGCAATTGATTTAACACCTCTTTGCAATAACCATTTACGATTAAACCGATTGCTTTTTCCTCACTTATACCTCTTTGTAGGCAGTAAAATATTTGATCCTCACCGATTTTAGATGTTGTTGCCTCATGTTCAATTTTTGCACTCGGATTCTTGCACTCTATGTAGGGAAATGTATGTGCACCACATTCACTAGTCATGAGTAACGAATCACATTGAGAAAAATTTCTTGCGTTATCCGCGTTTTTGTGAATTTGAACCAAACCTCGATATGAATTATGAGATTTTCCTGCTGAAATACCTTTTGAAATTATGGTACTCTTTGTATTTTTTCCCAAATGTATCATTTTGGTTCCTGTATCAGCTTGCTGAAAATTATTGGTAACAGCAACTGAATAAAATTCTCCGATAGAATTGTTTCCTTTCAATATACAGGACGGATATTTCCAGGTAACAGCAGATCCTGTCTCGACTTGTGTCCATGAAATTTTGGCATTTTCCTCGCAAACACCTCTTTTCGTAACAAAATTGAATACGCCACCTTTGCCTTCTTTATCACCAGGATACCAATTCTGAACCGTTGAATATTTAATTTCGGCATCTTTTAACGCAATCAATTCGACAACTGCAGCATGCAATTGATTTTCATCGCGCTGTGGTGCTGTGCATCCTTCCAAATAGGAAACATATGCACCTTCATCGGCAACTACTAAAGTCCTTTCAAACTGCCCTGTTCCACCTTCATTGATTCGAAAGTAAGTTGATAATTCCATTGGACATTTTACACCTTTCGGAATGTAACAAAAAGAACCATCAGTAAATACTGCTGAGTTTAACGCTGCATAAAAGTTATCAGTAGTTGGTACAACCGTACCCATGTATTTTTTGATTAAATCAGGATGTTCTTGAACTGCTTCAGAAAAAGAGCAAAAAATAATTCCCAGTTCTTTAAGTTTACTTTTAAATGAAGTTGCCACAGAAACACTATCCATGACGAAGTCAACAGCTACACCGGTTAACCGTTGTTGCTCTTCGAGTGAAATGCCCAATTTGGCCATTGTTGCTTTCAACTCAGGATCAACATCGTCCCATGATTCGTATTTCTTTGTTTGTTTTGGAGCAGAATAATATGAAATAGCCTGAAAATCAGGTTTTTCATATCCAATTTTGGCCCATTCAGGTTCCTTCATGTTCTGCCAAATTTTTAAGGCTTTGAGTCTGTAATCAAGGAGCCATTCCGGTTCGGATTTTTTAGCAGAGATATATTTAATGATATCTTCATTTAATCCATTAGGCGCTTTGTCAGATTCAATATCGGTAACAAATCCGTATTTATATTCCTGATTTTCTAAGTCCTTAGCCAGTTCATTCTCAGTATATCCCATCGCTCAAAATTCTTATATCACTGCTGTTATAGAGAAAAAGATTCTCCGCATCCACATGTTCTGCCTGCATTTGGATTTTGAAAAACAAATCCTTTTCCGTTCAATCCGCCTGAAAAATCTAAGGTAGTTCCAACCAAATACAAGTAACTTTTTCTGTCCACCACGACGCGAATTCCATTATTTTCAAAAGCTTTATCCTCAGCTTTCTCTTCATTGTCAAATGTGAGTTGATACATTAAACCACTACATCCTCCTCCTTGCACACCAACCCTGATAAAGTAACCATCTTTACCTTCGTCCTCCATCAATCGAATGGCCTGTCTTTTAGCATTATCTGTAACTGTTATCATATAGAAATCAACTTTCTTAATTTAGATTAATTATAAATAAGACTCTTTCAAAGCACAAAAATACCATTTTTAAGGTATTGATACAAATAATTTCAAAATTCTATGATTAACTAAAACAACAGTTGATAAAACGATTTGTTCTCTTTTAAATTATGAATATCGGCCTTACATTGATTATCATTAACTTTGAAGAAAAATAACTTGAGGATCTTTCGGAATTTAGTAGAGATTAAAGGGCTTAAAAATCCTGTAATAACCATTGGTACATTCGATGGTGTTCATTTGGGGCATCAGAAAATAATTTCTCAAATTAACGATGAAGCAAGAAAAATTGGAGGGGAATCTGTTTTATTTACATTTTTCCCGCATCCTAGAATGGTTTTATACCCGGAAAATCACAATTTAAAACTCATTCAAACACAGAACGAGAAATTAGAAAAATTAGAAAAATTGGGCTTGCATAATGTGATTGAAATTCCTTTCACATTTGATTTTTCGAGGTTGACGGCGTTAGAATTCGTTCGAAATATTTTGGTGGATGCACTAAATGTGAAAACGCTCATCATTGGTTACGATCACCAATTTGGAAAAAACAGAGAGGGCACAATAGAATTTTTGAAGAACGTTTGTGACATTTACGAATTTAATTTGATAGAAATTCCTCCATTAGTAGTAGACGATTTGAACATTAGTTCAACAAAAATTAGGGAAGCTATTAAATCCGGAGACATGTTAAAGGCCGCCGCATTTCTCGGAGAAAATTATTCTATTTCAGGGAGCGTTGTATCTGGAAAACAACTCGGTAGAACAATCGGATTTCCAACTGCTAACATTCAGTTATTAGAAAATTACAAACTTGTGCCGGGAAAGGGTGTTTATGCCGTTGAAATTGCTATTGATAGGTTTATTCATAAAGGAATGGCGAATATCGGATTACGACCTACGGTAAGTCAAAATTCGGATGAAACAATTGAAGTTCATGTATTCGATTTCAATTCCGATATTTATGGAAAAAATGTTACTGTTTTCTTTCGCGAGAAAATCAGGGAAGAAATCAAATTTGAAAATAAAGAAGAATTAATTTCCCAGCTTAAAAAGGATGAAAAAACTGTTCGTGATATATTTAATCGGGTTTAATTTTTTCAATTTAAACGCACAAACTGGAGATTTAAAAGTATACCGTTGGAGCGAAATTGCAGGTTGTAATCCTGATACGGTTTTCGGATTGACTTTTGAAAAATTGAAATTGGATACCATTCCTTTAGAATTGTCGACTTTCAAGAATCTTAAAATATTAATACTTGGAAAAAACAAGTTGGATGATTTACCTGAATTTATTGGCGATTTTAAGGATTTGGAGGTAATAGATTTGTCAAAAAATGAATTTTCAGTATTTCCACTTCCCATTTGCAAACTAACTCAACTAAAAAAGTTAATTGTAAACAGAAACCTATTTGAATCCATTCCTGATTGCATTAAATATTGTAAGGATTTGGAAGAAATAGACCTCTGGGACACCCCAATTGCTGGATTTCCAGAAGGATTTTATTCGCTAACAAAATTAAAAGTTATCGACCTGACCGGATTGCGTTTCGGACCTTCGTTTCAAGAGAATTTAATATCTAAATTTCCAAATGCAAAAATTACCATGGAACCTCCTTGTAATTGTATGAAGTAAAATCAAGTTTTTGAAATTCAAAAATTTTGTTAACTGATTGTAATGTGTTAATTTGCAATGTTTTTCAAAACTACGAATATGAAGCTGCACATATTATGCTGTAATTTAATCTTAATCCCACTTATAAATTATTCTCAAAAGGCTTTAACCAATGAAAATCAATTGATTTTGGAGAATACCCCATCAAATGATATTGCCAGTTTTGGCAATATTAATGCTGAAAAAAAAAATCAAATGGGAACCTTTCAATTAATTATTGCCAACCCAGATATGCAATTTTCTATCACGGATGAATTTTTAAAATGGGTGGAAGAAAATCGTTTAAACGATAGAGATCAAACTTTACAAATTGAAGAATATATTTCAATCAATATCTTTAGTCTGGAAAAAATTGCATCTACTGACTTCCAACCTGTTACAACTGTAATTTATTCAGGTAAACCATGAAAAATTTTTCTTTTATTTTGCTTTTTGCCGCAATTTTAAGCGCAAACTTTGCAATATCGCAAGGTAGCTGTGCGACAGCGGTTCAGGTAACAAATTTGACCGGTAGCCCTTGTGCAACTTCAGCCCCACAGAGTACGAATACATTGACGCCTGGAGCTGGTAGTTGTGTAGAGGGGACAAATGATACTTGGTTCTATTTTGTGGCACAAGGTGGTTCTGCTACGATTACAGTTTCTAGCACTGTTACGAATTTCAATCCAGAGTTTATTGTTTTATCATCAAGTAATAACAACTGTTCCGGCACATTAACTCAAGCTGCTTGTCAGGATCAAAATGGAAATTATGCTAGTACGAATACTACTGTAAATGGGTTAACAATTGGTACAACCTACTGGATTGTAGTTACGAGTGGAAACGGGACCTCCACAGGAACTATAAGTACTTGTGTAAATAACCCTGCTGTTGTCTTGAACTGCGTGGACAATGATGCATGTCTTGATGCTGCAACAATTACTTTGAATGCACCAACAGCCACAGCATCCTCAACCCCTGCATGTATTAGTGACTGTAATAATGGAGCAAATGTAGGTTTAGATTTTGTTGGTAACAATTGTGAGGATATGCCAAATCCAACTGTTTGGTATGAATTCACAACCTCTACGAATGCAGCGTCTATTGACATTAATTTGACAAGTACAGCCTGGTCTAATCCAGAGTTCACCATATTTGTTGGTAATGCATGTACCTCACCTTGGACTATTTTGGAGTGTTTTGAGGGCTCTTCAGGAAGTGCCGTGTTAAATAACATTCCAATATCTGCAAACACAACCTATCTCATCGCGGTTTCCGATGCCAGTGGAGATCAAGGTACTTTTGAATTGTGCATAGTTCAAGATCCGGATAATAGTGCTTGTAATACAACAGATGTTTTGACAGTAACAGCAACGTCTTTAGGTTCGCCATTAACTGGACCCTACCAACCCGGGGAACAAGTTACATTTTGCTACAACATTATAAACTGGACGCAATTAAATTGTAATTATTTGGGTGCGGTGGTTCCCACATTCGGAAATTGTTGGGATCCATCTTCATTCAATGCCCAGGGTATGCCAAATATTATTAATACACCTTTGGTTGCACAAGGTGTAATCCAACCTTGCGGTCCAGGTCCGCCGTGCGCATGGGCTTCATGTGCGGGAAATCCATCTGGTTCTTGGAGCTGGTTTCCTGCTGGTTCAGCTACCTACAATGTAAATGGATATTATTCAGCTGGAACCCCAATGCCTGCTGGTTGGTATTTCTTATCATCCTACAATCCTGCAACTGGAGCGTGCACCGGAGCCCCAACAGACCCTGACAATTCATATGGTGATGGAAATTTTCCCAATTGTGGAGTGAATACACTCGATTATACCTTGTGTTTTACCTTGACTGCAGGGCCTAATGGAAATTGTGGAACGGGTTTAACAGACTGCTCAGTTTCTATTAAAACATTTGCAGACGGTGAGTTTGGTGCTTGGAATAATATCGGCTGTACAGCTGATTTACCTGTAGTTTTACCGGCTGCATTGTTGTGTTGTACAACATTGGTTAATGCTGGAACAGATGCCTCAGTTTGCGCCAATTCCGCAACCACATCCAATTCAATAGGACTGAGTGGTAGTTACTCCAGCACCACTGGAAGTGTTTCAACAGCATGGACAGCATCGCCAACATCAGCTCTTTCGGGATTATCAAGCACCAGTTCATTAACACCAACATTTACACCTCCTGTCGGATTTAGTGGTACCGTAACATTTACGCTTTCCGTTACAGACGCCTCTTGCACAGCTACTGATCAAGTTATTGTAACCGTAAATGCATTACCTGCTATTTCCGGTACACTCAATGCTTGCATTGGCAGTTCCTCACAATTAACAGGAACTGCATCACCAGCTATTACAAATCCATGGATTTCTTCAAATCCAAGTGTTGCAACGATTAGTTCAACAGGTTTGGTTACGGCTGTTGCTGCTGGTACAACCACCATTACTTATTCCAACATCAATGGCTGCCAAATCACAGCTGTATTTACTGTAAATCCATTACCAACGGTTTCTGGAACTTTATCCACTTGTGTCGGAAATACCTCTCAGTTAACCGGTTCAGCCACTGCAGCGGTCACAAATCCTTGGGTTTCTTCAAATACTTCAATTGCAACCGTGAGTTCTACTGGACTTGTAACGGGAGTTTCGCCAGGAACAGTAAACATTACCTTTACCAATAGTAATGGTTGCCAGCGTGTTGTTTCATTTACAGTAAATGCTTTACCAATTGTAACAGGTACATTGAGTGCATGTGTAGGTAGTTCATCTCAATTGACAGGAAGCGCTACAGCTGCTGCATTCAACCCTTGGGTTTCTTCGAATACTTCAATAGCAACAGTTAGTAATACAGGGATTGTAACAGGAGTTTTGCCAGGAACAGTTAATATTACATATACCAATAATAATGGTTGTCAACAAGTTGTTTCATTTACAGTTAACGCTATTCCAACAATATCTGGTAATCTTGCTGTATGCTTAAATGGCACTTCTCAATTAACAGGTTCTCCAACTGCGGCAGCTAGTTCTCCATGGACAACTTCAAACGGATTGATAGCAACTGTTAATACCTCGGGTTTAGTCACTGGAATTGGAGTCGGTACATCAAACCTCACATATACAAATAGCAATGGATGTATAGCTACAGTAACTTTTACTGTAAATCCTTTACCAACAGTTTCAGGAACTTTATCAACTTGTGTGGGTAGTACTTCTCAATTAACCGGTTCTGCAACCGCAGCTGTTACGAATCCATGGGTATCTTCCAATGCATCAGTAGCTTCAGTGAGTTCTTCAGGACTTGTTACGGGTGTTTCTGTTGGTGCCGTAAATATTACCTACACGAATAGCAATGGGTGCCAGCAAGTTGTTTCATTTACTGTTAATGCTTTACCAACTTTAAACGGAACATTTTCAGCATGTGTTAATAATAGTTCTCAATTGACTGGATCACCAACAGCTGCAACAATTAACCCATGGATCTCCTCGAATTCAGCCGTTGCAACAGTGACCTCTACAGGATTGGTGCAAGCATTGTCTACGGGTTCAACAAATATTGTTTACACCAATAGTAATGGATGTCAAATAACGCAAAGTTTTACGGTAAATGGCCTACCGATTATTTCAGGGACTACTAATAGTTGTATTAATGGTACTAGTTTGCTTTCAGGTACCGCATCTCCATCAGGAACTTCCCCATGGATATCTAATAACACATCTGTTGCAACTGTGAATTCCTCTGGTTTGGTTACAGGAAATTCTTCTGGTACGGCTAACATAATATATACCAATAGCAATGGCTGTCAATCAACGGTTACATTCACTGTTAACCCAAATCCTACAATTTCAGGAAACGCCTTTGTTTGCGCAAATGGAAGTACTTCACTTACTGGTTCAGCTACAGCATCATCAACAAACCCTTGGGTATCTTCCAATTTAGGAGTTGCAACTGTAAATTCTTCAGGTATTGTTAGTGGAGTAAGCGCAGGAAGCACTATTATAACCTATACAAATAATAATGGTTGTCAAGCCACACTTTCAATAACTGTTGGTTCATTGCCTACTGCCACTATTACTGGGGGGGATTCATATTGCGCAGGAGCAACGGCTAATAATATTACCGCTAATGTTACTGGAAGTCCTGTCTGGACAGTAAATTATACATTAAATGGTTCGCCATTAACAGTTAATGGGACCTCAAATCCGATTTCATTGGGTAATACTCCGGGCACCTATATTCTAACTAGTGTGAGTGATGCAAACTGTTCTAATTCAGTTACTGGAACACAAAGTATCGTAATAAATCCGGCGCCTTTAATTTCCACTTCAGGAACAAGCCCTACAATTTGTAATGGAACAAATGGTTCTATAACTGTTACAGGAAGTGGAACAGGAACAGTAACATGGACTGGAACAAGTTCCGGAAATCAAACTGGGATAAATCTACCATACAATATCACAGGACTAGCCTCAGGAACCTATGCTATTACTTTTACCAGTAACTCAAATGGATGTTCTTCTGTTCCATCTAATGTTTCATTGAATAATCCTGGAGCCCCAATTATCAATATCATAAATGATACTGTTAGATGCGGTGGTAGTTATGTCCTACCTTCTATTACCGGAAGTTCATTAATTTTACCTCAATATTATACACAACCTGGGGGTCCTTCTGGAGGAGGTACTGTTGTTTCACCGGGGACTGTATTTTCAACGGTGGGTTCAACTACGCTTTATGCATATGATGCCAATGGTGCTTGCTTTGATGAAGAATCATTTACTATAACAATAAATGCAGTTCCAACTGCAAGCATTTCGGGAGGAGCAAGTTATTGTGCTGGACAAACCATTAATCCCGTTAGTGTGCAAGTAACAGGTATTGCTAATTACACCATTAATTATACACTTAATGGTGCTCCTTTATCTACTTCCTCTTCGAGCACTTCAATCAATTTGGGAAATTCTGAAGGGACGTATGTTCTTACCAATATTTCAGATGCCAACTGTTCCTCGGCAGCTTCGGGGTCGCAAACAATAACAATTAATGCGTTGCCTACTGCGACTATTTCGAATGGGGGTGTTTACTGTGCTGGAAATCCAATAAGCAATGTTTTAGTAGGTGTAACAGGTACTGCAAATTGGACAGTTAATTACACCTTGAACGGCACAGCTATGAGTATGTCGGGTAACAGTACCCCAATTTCTCTTGGAAATATTCCTGGAACCTATAGTTTGGTCGGTATTAGTGATAATAATTGTTCAGTAACAGTAACAGGATCAACAAGTATTGTTGTTAACCCCCTTCCTAGCGCTTCAATTTCAGGAGGAGGAACCTATTGTACAGGTACAAACCCAGCAAATATACAAGTTGCTCTGAGTGGAACTCCTTCGTGGGTATTGAATTACACATTCAACGGTGCACCATTGACTATAAACAGTTCTACCAGTCCAATTAGTCTTGGAAATGCAGCAGGAACATATGTTTTAAGCTCCATTTCTGATTTGAACTGTAGCAATAGTTCAAGCGGATTTCAAACCATTTCATTAACGCCACTTCCAACTGCCAATATTTCAGGAGGGGCGGTTTATTGCACTGGTCAAAGTGTTGCACCAATTAATGTTGCAGTAACTGGAACATCAGGTTGGTCAGTTAATTATACATTGAACGGCGTGCCCCAAACGATGACGGGAAACGCTTCTCCTATTTCATTGGGCACGAGTCCTGGTACCTATGTTTTAACGAACATTACCGATGGCTCTTGTAGTAATGTCGCTTCTGGATCATCAACCATTACAGTTAATCCATTACCTACTGCTGTCATAAATGGAGGTGCAACATACTGTGCAAATCAAACTCCAAGTAATGTTTCAGTAAACGTAACAGGCACACCAAGTTGGACTGTAAATTACACTCTTAATGGAACATCTCAAAGTCAGACGGGATCTGGTAGTCCAATTTTATTGGGAAATACAGTAGGAACATATGTTTTAACATCGATTTCAGATGCGCTATGCAGCAATAATGCCTCTGGTACACAAACGATTGCTATAAATAATTTACCAACAGCTTCGATATCTGGTGGAGGTGTATTTTGCCAGAACCAAGTGGTTTCAAATGTATCAGTAAACACAACTGGTTCAGGCCCATGGATCATTAATTACACTTTAAATGGATCTCCAATGAGTATGTCGGGCAATAGCAGTCCAATATCTTTAGGAAACACACAGGGAGCCTATAATTTAGTGAGCTTAAGCGACAATAACTGTTCGACGATTGTTTCTGGAAATGCAAATATTACAGTCAATCCTCTTCCTTCAGTATCAATCTCAGGTGGCAACGATTACTGTGACGGTGATATAATTTCTCCAATTAACTTAAGTTTAGTTGGAAGCCCAAATTGGACCCTAAACTATACGCTAAATGGGGCCCCGCAAACATTAACGACATCTAATCCAACTTTTAGTTTAGGTAATACACCTGGGGTATATTCTTTAGTTAGTGTTACTGATAATTTATGTTCCAATAACGCGATTGGCACTGAATCAATTGTTGTAAATCCAATTCCTATTTTTAATATTAACTCAACCGATCCATCCGCATGCAACCTTTCAGATGGATTCATTTCAATTTCTGGTTTAAGCCCTAATACAAATTATAATTTAACATACGCTGACGATGGTATTCAACAGAATTTGACTATCCTGACTAATGCTACAGGTACTTATTTGCTTAACAATTTGAATTCAGGGGTTTATTCTTCTTTTGGAATAATAAATCCTTCAAGTAATTGTAGTTATACAAACACGTCTTCGCTGACACTTGTCAATCCTGGGGCACCTCAATTGGATGACATTGCAGATTCCGAAGTATGTGATAGCTATTCATTACCTGCTATTACTGGTCCTTTAACATCTGGAGCTCCATCTTTTTGGACAGGCAGTTTAGGCACAGGAACCCAATTGAATGTTGGAGCTATTATTACAAGCTCAGATTCTATTTATATTTATGATGTACTCGGAAATTGCTTCACTGAAGAAGTTTTCTATGTGCAAATAAATACAACCCCATCCATTACAAATCCTGGTGATCAACAAGCATGTGAAAGTTTTGATTTACCAATAATACAAGGTTTAAATCTATCAGGAAATGAATCTTATTATGATGGATCGCAATCTTCAGGAGGACAAATAATATCATCCCCAATTATTTCGAATCAAGTTGTTTATATTTTTGATAGCAATGGCAATTGCCCTGATGAAGAATCATTTTTAATTGTAGTAAACGAATTACCTTCAGTCCTAAATTTTACCGGTGGTAATGTTTACTGTGAAGGGGAAGATTTAAATAATATAACTGTTGAAGCCTCAGGGATTGGACCATGGACCTTGACATATACTTTAGATGGAACAACGTTAACATCTACATCCTCGATTTCTTTATTTGATTTGGGTAACCAAACTGGAATTTATGAACTGGTAAATATTGAAGATGCAAATTGTTCTGATGATGTTGATGGGGTGCAAACAATTATAATTAATCCAAACCCACCAGCTCCTATTGTTTCTCCTGATACGACCTATTGTGCAAGTTGGGATCCGGTTCCTCTTTCAGCTACAGGAACTGGAGGAATTATGAATTGGTTTTCAGATTCAGAGCTAACCATACCAATTTCCAACATCCCAGATAATGTAATCGGCTCAACGGTATATTATGTTACAGAAACAACTTCAGAAGGCTGTGTTGGACCTGCATCTTTTGTCACCATAACATTTGAGAATTGTGATATTACTATACCAACGGCATTTACACCGGATAATGATTTGATTAATGATGTCTGGCAAATAATAGATTTGGATGAAGTATACACAAACAATGTTGTTTATATTTACAACAGATGGGGAGGCTTACTTTTCCAATCGGAACCAGGGGCATACAACCAAAAACCTTGGGATGGAACATACAACGACGAGCCATTGCCAGTAGGGTCCTATTATTTCATAATAGACTTTAATGAAGAAGGTGTTAATCCACAAAAAGGAATTATTTCAATAGTTTTAAATGACTAAAAACATGAAAAAAGGGATACTAATATTTTTTATTTTTCAAATATCTTCGGTTTTTTCACAGCAAACACCGCAATACAGTCAGTATTTGAGAAATCAATTCATGGTGAACCCTGGGGCCGCGGGTGTATATGACTTCACTGATATAACTATGAGTGGAAGATGGCAATGGGTTGGGTTTGGAGATGAACCTAGAACAGCTTTTTTATCACTAACAGCTCCGCTATCCAGAACTAAAAAAATACCATATAACCCAGCACTTAGAATTAGCAATGGACCTGTCAGAAATCCTGAAATAAAAACGGGTAAGATTAAACACGCAATCGGAGGAACTTTAGTAGCTGACCAGTATGGTGCATTTAGAAAATTACAATTTTCAGGAACTTATGCCATTCATCTTCCGATTACGAAAACATACAACATGTCTTTTGGTGCACGAATTGGGCTTTCTAACAATACTTTCCTCGCTGATAAAGCACAAGTATTGAATGTTGTTGATCCAGGACTTGGATATACAGATAACACCTATGATAATTTTGTTCAAGATCAGTCGAGCAAGTTTATTTTGGATATAGGTGCAGGTTTGTATTTTTATTCAAAACGTTCATTTTTTGGTATTTCAGCTGATCAGTTAACTAAAGATTTTGTGGAATTTGGAACTGGTACAGCAAATTTTAATAATCAAATTCACTTCATGGCCACCGGAGGATATAAGATTCCATTGAATGAAAACCTAAGTCTTACACCAGCACTTCTATTAAAATATATGAAGCCTGCACCAATTACCATAGATGCCTCTCTTCAATTGGAATATAAAGAATGGCTTTGGACTGGTCTGACTTACCGTCATAAGGATGCAATTGTTGGAATGTTGGGATTGAATGTAAATCAAAGAGTAAAATTTGGTTATTCTTACGATTTTTCTTTATCCAGATTTAAAGATGTCAGTGCGGGAGGTCACGAGATTGTTTTAGGGATAATGTTAGGTCGATAATCAGATTAAAAGAATTATGAAAAAATATATTAAAGCCATTTGTCTTAGTTTGCTTGCATTTTATTCTTCTGGTCAATTTTGGGATATTTCAAATCCTGTGAAATTACCCGGAACGGTTAATACAGATTATGCTGAAGAAAGTATTCCAGTATTTTCCAAGGACAGCAGTATTTTATATTTCGTAAGAACGTATGACCCAAATGCAGTAGGTGGAGAATTAGATCAAGATATTTGGTTCAGTAGAAAAGACGCTAAAGGAAATTATGGAAATTGTGAACCATTATCTGAATTGAATAATAAATATCATAATGCTGTTCTCGGATTGGGTTCAAATGGCAACAGTATGTATGTATTGAACTCATATGAGGGAAAGAAAGATTACATTAAAGGATTAGCAAATTCTAGAAAGCAAACTAACAAATGGTCATCACCTGTTGAGATAAATATTCCTGGTTTAGATATCGAGGGCGATTATTATGGTTTTCACGTCAACGAAAATGAAGATGTAATTATCATTTCATATATGGGTGCTAGTAGCAAAGGTGAAGAAGATTTGTACGTTAGTTTAAAACAAAATGGTATCTGGACGAATCCAGTTCATATGGGGAATGACATTAACTCTTCAGGTTATGAAATATCTCCCTTTTTAAGTAAGACTCAAGACACCTTATTTTTCTCCTCAAATGGTTTTGGTGGTTTAGGTGATGCTGATATATTTTATGCAGTACGCCAAGGAAATTCATGGACGTCATGGTCAGAGCCCGTAAATATGGGTTCAAAAATTAACTCATCAAAGTTTGATGCCTATTTCAGCCATACGGGTAGTACATTATATTGGTCGTCGAATAGAGAAGGTGAACGAAGTGATATTTACATGGCAAAAGCATTAACTCCTCCACCGATTTCAATTGCTTGTTCTGGTAAGGATGTTTCAACTTTCAATGGAAATGATGGCTCCTTATCTTCACTGATTGAAGGAGGTGTAGCGCCAATTGCCATTCTCTGGTCAAATGGATCGACTGATTTAAATCCAAGGAATGTCACTGCAGGAACTTACACAGTAACTGCTACAGATGCAATCGGACATCAGGCTACTTGTGAGATTACGATTATTCAGCCTGAATTAATTGTAAATCAAAAAATAGTATTACCTGAAGTTAGATACGTTTTTAACCAATGGACTTTTGTAAATGACGCAAGCATTAATTCATCAGATTCTCTAGAATATATTTACAATCTCTTGATTCAAAATCCTAAAATTGTATTAGAATTATCCTCGCATACTGATTCACGTGGAACGGAGGCAGTCAACCAAAAACTATCGGAAAATCGTGCCCGTGCTTGTTACAAATATTTGGTTGAGGAAAAGGGAATTGATCCTAGAAGAATCGTTCCTATTGGAAAAGGTGAAATGGTTCCAAGGCAGGTTTATTTGAAAGGTAACATTTATTTGGTTGAAGCCCCAGTTGACATGTCTGGAGTAAAAAGTGTAATCTTGACAGAGGCCTATATTAACCAATTCAAAACATCAAACAAAAGGTTATTTGATCAATTGCATCAATTAAATAGAAGAACAGAGGGATTAATAACCAATACTAATTTTGATCCAGAAACTGCTCCGGCAGCAAATACATCATTTTTGAAATTTGTTACTTACCCTTAATCGAAGCGAATTGCTTTAATTGGACTGATTCGTGTAATGACAACGCTTGGAATAATGAGTGCAGCAACACAAACTATAAGTGTACCGATGTTGAGTAAAAACCAATGTGTGAAATCCAAATCGATAGGAACTTTATCGAGATAGTAAACTTCTGGGTTTAAACTGAAAATTCCGAAATAATGTTGAATAGCACATATTCCCAAACCAATAATGTTACCCCAAAAAATTCCTCGTATAATCAAAAAGGCAGATTGTATTAAAAAAACTTTCCTAATTTCCCAATTGTTCGCACCCATTGCCTTCAATACACCAATAAAATTCGTTTTTACGAGTATTAAAACCAATAGAGCTGAGCCCATGTTTATTATTCCAATTAATAACATTAGACACAGAATAATCACTACGTTAACATCTAAAAATCCTAACCAAAGAAACACATCTTTTTGTGTGTCCAAAATGCTATGAATCCTAAGACTTTCATTATTTTCTGTTGGTAAAAGTTCGTACTTTTTCTTCAACCTATTTACAATTTCAGGTAATTTGTTCCAGTTGTTGACAGATAATTCAAAACCTCCAACATAGTTGTGACTGCTTCCTTTTCCAAATACCATTTCAATTGTTGCCTTCTTACCATTGCCATTAATTGAATATTTCATTCCATCATCGGACAAATATGCTTTATCCAATTCGCCTTCATCGGTCAGCTTAAAATTGCAAGGCATATTTTTATTCCCTTCAACCTTGACTTTCAAATAAGCCGTATCTGGAATGCTATTTTTTGCATTTTGTTCATTTGGATTTTGTAAATAATCTGATACAATTAATCGAATACTTGTATCCTTTGTTGGGCAAAATTCATGGCCCGAAAAAGTGTCAAATCCCTTTCCCCAATCAAAACGATAATTACCATTGCCTCCAAGAACTTCCCCCCTTACAATTAGATTGCCATTATACAGTGTGTCGTCAATGACGATTCTCGCCTTAACTCCCCAATCGTTTAAATCTTGAATGAGCCTAATATCACAAAGTGCAATTTTTTTATCCAACTCTTCTAATCCCGTTTCGTAGATTCCGACTATTTTGAAAATTCTTTTAACAGGTTCATCTTTCACAAAAAAAGCGCGCACTGTGCCATTCAATTTAAGATTTAAATCATTTGCGATTTTTTTCGAAATAAGCACTTCATCCGAAACACTATCTGGATTAAATTTAGGTAGCTTACCTTCCTTCAAGTGGTGTTTGAAAAAGCTCAGATCGTAATCACTATCGATTCCCTTCATCATTGCACCATGTATTTCCTGATGTTCGTACAAACTGTCTTTTCCATTTTTTAGTTTGGCCAATCGCTCCATTTTATTGGATTGAAAAATCACAGGTTTATAGGCTACATAATGAATATCCTTGATGTCTTTGTCCTTCTTTAAAACTTGGAAAAATGATTGATTTTTTAGAATAGGCTCTGACTCATAGATACTATTGTCGCCAGCATTCATCATGTAAATTTGAGAACCAAAACCGGTTACTTTATCCCTCACTTCTCTTTTAAATCCTGTAACTACTGCGATTGTGAGCAAGTTTACAACAATTGCAAGTGCAATACTTATAATGGAAATACGAACGATAGGTCGAGAAACTTTCTTACCTTTCACCTCGCTTTTCAGTATTCTTTTCGCTATGAAGTATGCAAATGACAACGGCCCTATTATTCCTGCGCTAAAGTACGCAAAGCTTTTTGTCCTTAAAAGTATTTTGTTGGTTTTAATTCCTGCGTGTGGTATTGAAAGATATAGAGACGTAGGAACAGAGGAAACAATTATTGTGGAAGAAAAAAAAGAGGAGTTTAAAGAGGCAGTGTATGAAATCCAGCCTATTAATCACACATTGAAAAAAACACTTTTAGGAATTGACAGGCTACATCTTTTTAAGGACTCTCTTGTAAACAAAAGAATTGCTGTAGTGAGTAATCAGACTTCTATGGTTGGAAATGTCCATTTGGTAGATACACTATTGGCGCTTAATCTGGATGTTAGAAAAGTGTTTGCACCAGAGCATGGTTTTCGAGGCGATGCGGATGCAGGAGAAAAATTCAGAAGTACAATTGATGAAAAAACTGGTTTACCGCTAATAAGTTTATATGGATCCAACAAAAAACCTTTACCTAGTCAATTGAAAGATGTTGATATTGTAATTTACGACATTCAAGATGTTGGAGTAAGATTCTACACCTACATCTCTACTTTGCATTATGTTATGGAGGCATGTGCAGAAAATGGAAAACAATTGGTTGTTTTGGATCGACCGAATCCAAATGGGCACTACATAGATGGACCAATTTTGGAATCAAAATATAAATCCTTCGTAGGGATGCATCCCGTACCTATAGTATATGGAATGACAATCGGCGAGTATGCCATGATGGTAAATGGTGAAAGGTGGCTAGATGATAGTTTAACATGTAAACTTTGGGTGATACCTTGTAAAAATTACACCCACAAAACGAAATATATTCTTCCTATTCCCCCATCTCCAAATCTAAGATCCGAAACAGCGATTACATTATATCCAAGTTTATGTTTGTTTGAGGCTACAACTGTAAGTGTCGGAAGAGGAACAGATAAACCATTTGAAATATATGGACATCCAAGATTTCCACAGACAGATTTTTCCTTTATACCAACATCAACTGCAGGGGCAAAAAGTCCATTATATGAAAACAAGTTGTGCAATGGTTTTGATTTGAAAAAATCTTTGAATAAAAGAAAATATGAAATCAATTTAACCTTTCTTATTCATGCAAAAGAATTACTCAGTGATTCCGTAACATTTATTGACCAAACTGCTTTTTTTAATCAATTAGCAGGCACCGACACTTTGAAAGAACAGCTCGTTTCAGGTTGGTCAGCAAAAGAAATTAGATCAACCTGGGAGGAAGGAATACAGGAATTTAAAAAAATAAGACAGAAGTATTTGCTTTACGAATAATTATAATGTCTTTCTAGATTCAAGAACTTTATCTTTCAATCCATTCATAAAACCTTCAACTTTATTTTGAAGTGTTTTATCTGAAACAGCTAGAATTCTTGCAGCTAAAATTCCTGCATTTTGAGCACCATTTAATGCAACTGTAGCGACAGGAATACCATTTGGCATTTGTAAAATAGATAAAACACTATCCCATCCATCTATGGAATTGGATGACTTAATAGGGACGCCAATAACAGGAAGAGGCGTAATACTGGCAGTCATTCCCGGCAAATGAGCCGCACCACCAGCGCCAGCAATAATTACTTTTATGCCTCGTAAGTGCGCAGACTTTGCATATTCGAACATCAACTCTGGCGTTCTATGAGCAGATACAACATCTACTTCACATGCAATTTCAAATTCCTTTAAAATATCCACTGCCGCCTGCATTATAGGAAGATCGGATTTACTTCCCATTATAATTCCAACTAAAGCCATTTCAAATTGTTTCAACAAATTTAAAGAAACCTCTTGACTTCTGTGAATTTTATTTTTCGGCAAAATTTTATTGATTAAAATATCACTTCTAGAGAATAGCATCTTTATTTCAAAGAAATTAATAGCGTGTGTTTCGCTTCAGTATTAGCTTGAACATCGAAAATTCATCGAGTATTAATTTAAAATGCATTTACAATGAGTAGAATTACAATTGCCGTATTATTCATCTTTAGTTTTTATAACCTTATAGAGGCACAATCAACAGCCTGTGTCGATCTAAATGGTTATGTTGCTTCTAAGAATATCGGCGGGACAAGTTATTACAATCTTCAAAATGGTAATGAAGAGAAGGCTGCACAGACCTATTTTTATAGCGGACCAGGAAAGCTAAGTCAAGTTCGCGTGTATGGGAATTTTCCATCATCTGGTGGGGTGCCACTGCGAATTAGCATCTATCAAATTGATGCCAATAAAAGACCAACAACACAATTAGCTTATGCCGATGCGATATTTTGGTCAAGTGATAATTCAACGGGCTACATTACCGTATCCATGCCCGATGGTGGAACGGTTTTGAATGGCAATTTTGCAATTGGTATCGCCATACGCAATGCTTGGCCGTATGGTAATCTTTTCCAATTAAGATATACAGGTGATGGAGAAGGTTTAGGGGCGGATTTGGCAAGTCTAGCCGGTACTTCGACTGGAAACAACTGGTCGTCAGCATTGAATAGTTTCGGTAAAAACGGAGACTTTTATATCGTTCCTCGAATGACAAGCATACTAAACAGTGATTTTGATATGAGTTCCGCTTGTATAAATACTGGAGGAACTATTTCATTGACCAACAATTCCGAATTGTCAAAGGATTCTATGTTTAATAGGATAGGACTTTCCAATTACATGGGAACATCACATTATTTCACATGGAATTTTGGTGATGGTTCTCCAGTTTCATATTCTGAAAATGCAAATCATCAATACAATAATGCCGGAACTTACACTGTAACTTTAACTTCAACATTAGTCGGTTGGGAAGGAACTTGCACAAGTGTTCATACTGCGCAGTTGTCTGTAGGCTTGAATGCCAGCGCATCAGCCATTCAACATAATTTATGTTTCGGTAGTGAAAATGGAAGTTTCATCGCAACTGGGACAGGTGGTACGCCACCATACGAGTTCAGTATCAGTAATCCGTCATATCAAACAGTAACTTCATTTTCAAATTTAGCAGCAGGTACATATACATTATCTGTTCGTGATAATTTGGGTTGTATAAAAACGAATGCCGTTACCATTAATCAACCTGCATCTATGATTTTCTCCACTTTAAATGCAACACTTGCCACATGTGGCGGTTCTGATGGGATAATAAACGCCATTGCTGCCGGAGGAAGTGGAGCTATTCAGTATCAGCTAAATTCAGGAAGTTTTCAATCTTCGGGAACATTTTCAGGATTGGCCTCTGGAGTTTACACAATTACCGCAAAAGATGCTATTGGTTGCTTGAAGTCCTCAAAAATTGCTGTCAATAACCAAGGTGCTCCTGTTTTAAATCAACAGAGTCTAACAAATAGCAGTTGTTATGATGGAAGCAATGGAACAATTCAAGTATTGGGCACAGGGGGAACAGGTGTTTTACAATATTCGATCAACAATGGGTCAACATATCAAACGAGCGGTTTATTCTCAGGTTTAGCAGCTGGCAACTATCAGATTACTGTCAAAGACGCGTCAAATTGTAAATCATCTCAAAACTATACCATTTCTGAACCAGTTGCTATTGAAACCCATGCCATTTCCAATAAACCTTCTTGTTTTGGACAAAGTAATGGATCCATATACATCACTTCAGCAAGTGGCGGTACTGGAACTTTAAATTACAGTTTGAATAATGTCAACTATCAATCTGGACAAACCTTTTTGGGATTACCTTCAGGTATATATACGGTTTACACAAAAGATGCAGCTGGATGCGTCAATTCATTACCGGTGACCATTAGTCAACCATCATCTTTGGCTCTTGGATACGTCGTAAATGCCGCACAGTGCTATAATTCTGGTGATGGAACTTTACAAGTAAATGCATCCGGCGGAACTGCTCCTTATGAATACAGTGTTGGAGGCGGAAATTATCAGCCGGTTTCAAACTTCAATTATCTAAACAGTGGTTCTTATGACTTAACTGTTCGAGATGCAAATGGATGCACAGCGACTACCACAGTACTAATTAATCAACCAACTGCAATTGTTCCGACTGCAACAGCTACGAATTCAACTTGTGGCAATAATAATGGCTCATTATTAATAATAGGTGCAGGAGGATCCGGAGCAGGATACCAATACAGTTTAGATGGATTAACATTCAATTCAACCGGTTCTTTTAATAATCTTATGGCAGGTAATTATTATATTACTGTAAAAGATGGAGCAAATTGTAAAACTGTTATTTCTAAAACCATTTATGATGCCAATGGACCAACAATAGGTCAAGTTAGTAAAACGAATATTGGTTGTTACAATGGAAATGATGGAAGTATCACTATTAACGGGGTAACCGGTGGAACAGGTACACTTCAATACAGTATCAATGGTGTTGTTTGGACAACTAATAATACATTTTTAGGCTTAAGTGCTGGTGTATATGGTGTATATGTTCGTGATGTAAACGGATGTATTGGAACACAATCAGTAACATTATCGCAACCAAGTCCATTTACAATTACCAACACGGTCGTTAATGCCAATTGTCATTTTGCTAATAATGGCAGTTTAACTGTATTTGCAGCAGGTGGATCGGGAACTTTGGCTTACAGTATCGATAATGGGATGACTTACCAGTCTAGCAATACCTTTTCCAATCTGACTGCTGGAACATACAACATCATCGTTCGAGATGCGGCAAGTTGTACGGGAGAAATAAGTGCCATTGTGAGTCAACCTGCGCAAATATTTTTTAATACTGGAGTGCTTAATGTAGGTTGTCATGATGCAAATAACGGAGCAATAACAGTTTATGCCTATGGTGGAACTGGTGCATTGAACTACAGTTTGAATGGAACAAGCTATCAAATTTCAAATACTTTCGAAAATTTAGACGGTGGAAATTATATAGTGTATGTTAAAGATGCAAATGGGTGTGTTAAGCAAAATACCATTTCAGTATCGGAACCTGCATTATTGGTATTAAACTCAATTGTATCAGATGTTTCATGTCATGGTGGAAATAATGGTGTGATCGATTTATCAGTAAGTGGAGGTGTTGGCGGTAATGCTTTTGATTGGTCAAATAATGCAACAAGCGAAGATGTTTTCAGTCTAGAAGCAGGAACGTATACTGTTGTTGTTGAAGATAACAATGGATGTGTGACATCCGGAGCATATACTGTTACCGAGCCGCTTGAACCGCTGATTTTAAATGCTGTTATTGTTCATACCACTTCCAATTCAGGTGAAATTGATGCAACAATAACTGGAGGAACCAGTCCATATTCATACAGTTGGTCAAATGGAAGTGTAGTTCAGGATTTGGTTGATTTATCTCCTGGAACCTATACGCTTACCATTACAGATGCCAATGATTGTGTTGTTTCTGAGTCATTTACAGTTGAGAATGTTTCTTCCATTGATGAAAATTCAGAAGTTGTTTCAGTACAATTGTATCCTAATCCAACAATGGATAATTTGTACATAACATCGAATAACGGGGTAATTGAGACGATTACTATTGTTGATGTGTTCGGAAAAACAATAGAACTTCTACAAATTGATAACGAAGTATATGAGTATAATGTGCAGCATCTCACTCAAGGGACTTATTTTATACGCGTTACTATTGATGGAAAAACACTTCAAAAACGCTTCACGGTTTTAAAATAACACCGCAAACCATAATAAAAAATGGGCAGTTAAAATTGCCCATTTTTTTTAATCTGAGTGGTTATGGTTGATTAAAGTGTTCCTCTTTTTGCTTGTTCACGTTCTATAGATTCAAACAAAGCTTTAAAATTTCCGGCACCAAAACCTTTAGCACCCATTCTTTGGATGATTTCAAAAAATAATGTAGGGCGATCTTCAACAGGTTTCGTAAATATCTGCAGCAAATAGCCTTCTTCATCCGCATCAACAAGAATTGCTAGTTTTTCAAGTTCCGAAATGTCTTCATGCATCATCGACATGTGTTCGCCAAGACGTGCTGGTATTGCCTCATAATATGCTTTTGGTGGAGCAGATAGAAATTCTACACCTCTTGCTCTCAATTGTTTAACCGTTTCGACAATATCGTCTGTTGCTACTGCAATATGCTGTACACCCGGTCCCTCGTAAAAATCAAGATATTCTTCAATCTGAGATTTTTTCTTTCCTTCAGCCGGTTCATTGATAGGGAATTTAATTCTGCCGTTACCATTACTCATTACTTTCGACATCAATGCAGAATATTCCGTATGGATTTGCTTGTCATCGAAGGATAAAAAATTTACAAACCCCATTACATCCTCATACCATTTTACCCAGGTATTCATTTCACCCCATCCCACATTGCCAACCATATGATCGATGAATTTTAAACCTACAGGTGTTGGATTGTAATCGGATTCCCATTTTTGAAAGCCAGGTAAAAATAATCCGTCATAGTTTTTACGTTCAACAAAAACATGCACCGTCTCACCATAAGTGTAAATTCCGGAGCGCACAACTTGACCGTTTTCATCCTCCTCTATTGTGGGTTCCATGAAAGACTTTGCACCTCGCTTGGTGGTTTCCTCCCAAGCTTTAGTCGCATCCTCTACCCAAATTGCAACAACTTTTACGCCATCACCATGTTTTTTAACATGCTCACCAATTGGCGAATCACTTTTTAGTGCGGTTGTAAGAATTAACTTGATTTTATCCTGCTTAAGAACATAAGATACGCGATCTTTCATTCCAGTTTCTAATCCTGCATAGGCATAAGATTGAAAACCAAAAGCAGTTTTGTAGAAATGCGCTGATTGCTTTGCATTTCCGACATAAAACTCAACATAATCTGTTCCTAGAAGCGGTAAAAAGTCTTGCGCTCCTTCGAAAATTTTCTCTAAACCGTATTCAACGTTTTTAATTTCTTTACTCATTACTAAATTTTTAATCGTGTAACCAAGATTTATAATAATCTGAAACCTCAATGTTCATGGCATTTGTTGTCAATTGAAGCGGTCTAAAGGTATCAACCATGACGGCAAGTTCTTCTGTTTCAGTTTTACCAATACTGCGTTCATAAGCTCCTGGATGAGGCCCATGAGGTATCCCTGCTGGATGCAATGTAATTTGTCCTTTTTCAATATTATTTCTGCTCATAAAATCACCATCAACATAATACAATACTTCATCAGAATCGATATTGCTATGATTATAAGGAGCAGGAATAGACTGTGGATGGTAATCATAAAGTCTCGGTACAAAAGAACACAATACAAACCCAGAAGTTTCAAAAGTTTGATGAACCGGTGGCGGCTGATGCACACGCCCAGTTATTGGTTCAAAATCGTGTATTGAAAATGCATAAGGATAATTGAATCCGTCCCAACCAACAACATCAAATGGATGTGTTCCGTAAATGTAATCGTAGAGAACGTCCTGTTTTTTAATTTTTACCAAAAAATCTCCTGCTGAATTTTGTGGATCCAATTCATGGGGTGGACGAATATCTCGCTCACAATAAGGTGAATGTTCCAATAATTGTCCGAACCAATTGCGGTACCTTTTTGGCGTGTAAACAGGATTGAATGCTTGAACAATGAACAAGCGATTATTGTCATCATTGAACTCCATTTGGTAAATCATGCCTCTTGGAATAACCAAATAGTCCCCATAAGAAAAGGTAATATTTCCCAATTGGGTCTTCAACTTTCCGGAACCCTTGTGAATAAAAATGATTTCATCCGCATCCGCATTCTTATAGAAATAATCTGTCATCGATTTTTGTGGAGCAGCAAGTTCTATATAGCAATCGTTATTTACTAACATTGGTTTACGGCTATCCAAATAATCTTCAGTTGGATCAACATTAAAGCCCATGAAAGAGCGCATCTTCATGTTTTTAGATTCCGCTACAGTTGGTTTAATATCTTTTGTGCTTAAAAATTCTTTAACAATCGTAGGTGGATTGATGTGATAAAGCAAAGAAGACATCCCATCAAAACCAATGGTTCCGAAAAGTTCTTCATGGTACAATTTTCCATTTGGCTGTCTGAAAACCGTATGGCGTTTGTGCGGAAACTGACCGAGTTTGTGATAAAACGGCATAGTATTTTTTTAGGTTAAACAATTTAACTTCACGAATTTACGAACTATTCCTTTTATAATTGTTGAATAGCTTCCACTTCGCAGGGTCAAAAGTAAATGCAGGTTATTCTATAAAAAATGATATTCATCATAATTTAGGTTTTTGGAAAAATAAAACTGAAACCTTATTCTCATGTTTTACCTTTAGATTTGTTCAAAATATTAGAAGGATTATGGGTTACCATGTGAAAAAATGAACCATTTTCCCTTCTGCTTTTTCAATTAACAAATCATTCAAAACAATTTCAATTTTTAACTTTGGTTTCTAAATTCGTTTCAATGGCTTTAATACTTACTTGTAGAGATCACATACCTGTTTTCGGCGAAGATTGCTGGTTGGCGCCTAACGCAACCATAGTAGGTGATGTTCAAATGGGAGATGAATGTTCTGTTTGGTTCAATGCAGTAGTTAGGGGTGATGTCAATAGTATTCGAATTGGAAATCGAGTGAATGTGCAGGACGGAGCGGTATTGCATTGTACTTATGAAAAAACGAAACTCAACATTGGTAATAATGTTTCCATTGGGCACAATGCTTTGGTTCATGGATGCCAAATTGCGGACAACGTATTGGTTGGAATGGGAGCAATTGTAATGGATAGTTGTAAAATAGATTCAAATTGTATTGTTGCAGCTGGAGCGATTGTTTTAGAAGGAACTCATATTGAATCCTGGAGCATTTACGCAGGAATTCCAGCTAAGAAAGTGAAAACTTTAAGTCCAGAACTTTTTGAAGGTGAAGTGCAGCGCATTGCAAACAATTATGTCAAATACTCCGGATGGTTTAAATAGTGTTTTGAGACTCGTGTTTACCTTTTGTAAGAATCAAAACTAAAATTTATTTTAATCGAAAAGCGATTAAATGTTGCTTGGGATTTTATCCGATAGTTAGTGGCAAAGGTTTAATTGATATTAAATTTTTGTTTTAAGCAGACCTTTCAAACACAAATCGTTTTTATTTGTTCTGTATTTATGAAAAAATCCATTTTCTGGCACAGAAGAGATTTGCGCATAGAGGATAATGCAGGACTATTTAAAGCTATGCAATCTGGTAATTTGGTGCAACCGATTTTTATTTTTGACAAGAACATTTTAGATAAATTACCCAGTAACGACCAAAGGGTATTATTCATATTTCAATATGTTAACAAACTCAAATTAGCTTATCAAAATTTAGGTTCCGATTTATGGGTTTTTTATGGAAGTCCGCTCGAAATTATTCAAGAAATAAGTGAAAATCATGGATTTCAATCGGTTTTCACCAATCGAGATTACGAACCTTATGCTTTGGAACGTGATAAAATAATCTATGAGAAACTACAATCAAAAGGTATTGAATTCATTGGAACAAAAGACCATGTGATTTTTGAAAAAAATGAGGTTTTGAAAGATGACGGGAAGCCATACACAGTCTTCACGCCTTATTCGAGAAAATGGAAAGCCACATTAAGTGATGCATCTTTACAGTCTTATGCCGTTGAAGAATATTTTCAAAAGTTGAATCCTAACCCGTCGAAAAAGGAAATGATTTCTTTATCGGATATGGGGTTTGAATCCGAAAAACTTGTTCCTTTTCCAGAAGAAAATGTTACCAACGACCTGATTCAAAAGTATTCGGAGCAGCGAAATTTTCCTTCCATTCCTGGAACGTCGAAATTAAGCGTGCATCTTAGATTTGGAACGATTAGCATACGCAGTCTTGCACGAAAAGCACTTCAAAACAATGAAACCTTTTTAAATGAATTAATTTGGAGGGATTTTTACCAAATGATTATTTTCCATTTTCCTTACACTTTAAAAAGCGCATTCAAACCTGTTTATGACCGAATAGAATGGGAACGAAATGAAATCCATTTCAAAGCTTGGTGTGAGGGAAAAACAGGATATCCTCTTGTTGATGCCGGGATGCGAGAATTGAATGCAACAGGTTTCATGCACAACCGCGTGAGAATGGTGGTTGCCAGTTTTTTAACTAAGCATTTACTGCTCGATTGGCGCTTGGGGGAAGCCTATTTCGCAGAAAAATTAATGGATTTTGAATTGGCGAGTAATATTGGTGGCTGGCAATGGGCGGCTGGTTGCGGCTGTGATGCAGCGCCTTATTTTCGTGTTTTTAACCCTCAAAGTCAACAAGAAAAATTTGATAAAGATTTTAAATATATCAAAAAGTGGGTTCCTGAATATGGAACGCCTTCGTATCCCGAACCAATCGTGGAACATAAATTTGCCCGTGACAGGGTGTTAAACAGATACAAATCAGCATTAAATCAATAAAAATGTCATTGCAGAAAGGCGATAAATGCCCAATTTTTCAGCTAAAAAATCAATTCGACCAAATGGTCGATATTACCGATTATTTAGGCAAAAAAAATATCGTAATCTTTTTCTATCCGAAAGATGAAACACCGGGATGTACTAAAGAAGCATGCGCATTCAGGGATGATTTTGAAGAATTTCTAAAATATGATTGTGCCCTATTTGGAATTTCTTCAGACAGCGTACAGAAACACTTGAGTTTTTCCCAGAACCATAATTTACCTTACAATTTGTTGGCCGATGAAACCAAAACGGTACGTAAACTTTTTGGTGTCCCAGGAAACCTTTTCGGATTAATCCCAGGAAGGGTTACATATATCATCAATAGAAACGGAATCATTGAGCAAGTCTTTAACTCACAAACCAATCCAATTGGTCACATAACAAGTGCATTAAAAACACTTCAAGAATTGTCATAAAAATTCATAAAGTAAAACGCGCATTTCGTTTAATTTTTTAGGAATCCAATTTCTAATAAGAGACATTTAGATATTAATTCTTGAGAAAATGAACGGATACCACGAAAATCTTGGCGGATTAACGCTTGAAAACACGGATTATAGACACGTTTTATATACTGCCGAACAAATGCAATTGGTGGTAATGCACCTAAAACCGAACGAATCTATTGAACAAGAATCACACGAAGTGACAGATCAGTTTTTTTATGTTGTTCATGGTTACGGATTGGCGATTATTAATGGAAAAGAAACTCCGATACAATCAGGTGATTGTGTTCTTATACCTCAAAAAGCTTTTCATGAAATCATCAATATCAGTAATAATATGGATTTGAAGCTTTTTACCATATACAGTCCACCGCAACACAGGGATGGACTTGTTAGAAAAACCAAAAAGGAAGCTGAACGTTTTGAAATGACTTTTGACAATAAAACAACCGAGTAATTAGTCGATGTTAAAATATTCTTCCACCACCTTAAATCGGTAGTCAAATATTTCTTCAAGTTTTTTCTTAACAACAAGAGGGTGCATCATTTTACCAATAAATCCCATTGGTAATTCATAAGAAACGATATCAATCATTTCAACGCCACCTTCAACAACATGGAAGTGATGTTCGTGATGCCAGATTTTATACGGTCCTTTGCGCTGCTCATCAACGAAATAAGTTAAATCTTTTACATGGGTAATTTCTGTAATCCATTTCATTGGAATGCCGAAAAGTGGTCGAACTTTGTATTCAATCATCAATCCTTCGTACATTTTTTCTGGCACTTCTGTTAATACGTCAAAACCCATGTAGGAAGGCGTTATTTTACTCAAATTAGCAGGTGAAGAGAAGAACGACCAGCAGGTTTCGATATCGGTTTTAACAAATTGTTTTTTTCTTAATTGATACATAGTACTTTTATTATCAAAACAATAGAATTTTACTTTTGTTGAAAAAGAAAACAATCCGAAAATGACTAATGTAAGTTTTACAGATAAAATTGATGAGGCTAGCGCCACGCACCGCCAAAATATTATCAATCACAAATTATACAAAAACCTAAAAACTATTGATGACCTTCAAATTTTCATGAAACACCATGTATTCGCTGTATGGGATTTTATGTCATTGGTTAAAGCATTACAGAATCATCTTACTTGTACGCAAATTCCATGGTTACCAAAAGGCAATCCTGAACTTCGACATTTTATCAATGAAATTGTGCTCGGCGAGGAATCAGACTTTGACGAAAATGGAGATTATTTCAGTCATTTTGAAATGTATCTCAAGGCAATGCGCAATTGTGGTGCCTCGACCTCTTCTATTAATTTCTTGGTTGATGAGGTAAATCGAGGAACCGATTTGTTTGAAGCTTTGAATAAAACGCCATTAGATTATCGAATTCGAAAATTCGTTAGGGATACTTTTCAAGTGGTATATTCGAACAAACCACACGTAATGGCAGCGGTTTTTGCCTATGGCCGTGAGGAATTAATTCCAGACATGTTTTCGGCAATAATTAACGACATGTATGAACTCAATCCTGAAAAAGTGCAGTCCTTCAAGTACTATTTAGAAAGACATATCGAAATAGATGGAGATAAACATGGTGAGTTGTCAAGGAAACTCATGAATTCACTTTGTGGTGATGATTCTATTAAATGGGAGGAGGCAGAAATTGCTATTAAAACAGCTTTGGAAAATCGAATAGGAATGTGGGACACTGTTCACGATGAAATCCTAAAATCTCGGAATTCATGATAAAAACTGACGCTGATAATCAATTTCGCTCATATTTATCAAATCATGTTTCTCTTGAAGATCTCAAACTTAACGCGATTTGTGACTTGTATCAACTTAAACAATTTTCTAAAAAAGATCTTTTCTTCCAACAAGGCTCAATTGCCAATAAAGAAGGATTTGTGCTTTCTGGTTCATGGAGAATTTTTCATCGTGATATCAAAGGCTCCGAACACGTCCTTTATTTTGCATTTTCCAATTGGTGGATAGGGGATATGGCTTCATTTGCGAATCAGACAGAAGCTTTTTTTAGCGCAGAAGCAATTGAGCCAACTTGGATTTTAGAAATCGATAAAGTCAAAAAAGATAAATTATTGCATGATTTCCCTGAAATGGAAAGACTCTTTCGAATCATTATTGAAAAGCATTTGGTCGTTTTGCAAAAAAGGTTTTTACTTACAATAAGCACACAAGCTAGAGAAAGATATCTTGAATTGTTAACAAGAGCTCCAGGTATAGAGCAATTGGTGCCACAACATCAAATTGCTTCATATCTTGGTATTTTACCGGAGTCATTAAGTAGAATGAAAAAGAACATGGTTAAAGAGTCCAAGGTTTAATGCAGAAAGAAAGTCTTAACCTACATCAATAATTTTTAAATCGAGAGAAAGTTACTTTGCATCTCAAACATTAAAAATTTTAATTATGAAAACAAATTGGAAAATCGACACGCTACACAGTCAAATCGGATTCAAAGTAAAACACATGATGATTACCAACGTTACAGGTGCTTTTGATCAATTTGATGCTACTATTGACGTTGAAGACAATGACTTTACATCAGCTGAATTCGCATTCAATGCCAATGTGGATTCTATCAATACCGGTGTGGCAGATAGAGATGCACACTTGAAGTCTGAGGACTTTTTCAATGCAGCTGCGCATCCACATCTTACTTTTAAAAGCACTGGAGTAAAGAAAATCTCAGAAAATGATTACGAAATTCACGGTGATATAACCATTCGTGAAGTAACTAAACCTATCGTTTTGAAAGCAGATTTTGGTGGTGTTGTTGTTGATCCATATGGTCAGACAAAAACAGGTTTCTCTGTTGAAGGTAAAATCAAAAGAAGCGATTTTGGTTTAACTTGGAGCGCCATTACTGAGGCAGGTAGCATTGTGGTAAGTGATGAGGTAAAATTAAATTGTGAAATACAATTTGTAAAACAAAATTAAACTTCCGTTGTTATAACATTTACAGTAGTAATATAGTAGTAGTGGTTAGGTTTAAAAAGAAGTCGTCTTCCTGGTCGACTTCTTTTTTTTGATCATATCACATAATCCTTTTTACGTACCAAAATATATTTATCTCCGGCCAATTTGGTGTAACCCTGATCGTAGCAGAAGTAATAATTCGTTCCCTTTTGTGTCTTGTATAAATTCGTGAAATAATGGAAATTAAATCCTTGTTCAGATAAATTATAAACAGAAACTGAAGTTTTTCCGCTCTGATGAAATGCTTCCAAAATTTTTCTGTTTCTCCTTAAAATACGATTGATTTTTCGCATTTCATTCGTAGCATCTTCGTTCAAACGATTATTATAAACGTTCCTGCAATAATCTGAACAGAATTTTTGATCCTTGCGACCATTTAATAATTGATTGCATTCTAAACAAGAGCGTTTATTCATAGCGGTAAGGTTGTAAAGTATTCAGAACCAATGTTAACAATATTTAACAGCACAAACAAGCGTTTCGCTGAGTTTCTTGACAACTTTGTAACTTGATTATAAAATATAATATGGAAGATAACCTTACCCAAGAATTGACCCCTGCAGATAACCTTAGAATCCTTAGTGAAAAAATAAAGCTTGAGAAATTAATCATTCAACAACTAAAGGATGAAGTTGGACGTGTGATTATTGGTCAAAGTCACATGTTAGACAGGCTTTTGGTCGCTTTATTTGCTGATGGGCATATTCTTTTGGAAGGTCTTCCCGGATTGGCAAAAACTTTAGCCATAAAATCTTTGTCTGAAGCTACCAATTTGAAATTCAGTAGGATTCAATTTACACCTGATTTATTGCCAGCAGATGTTACTGGAACAATGATTTACAATCAGAAAAGTGAAGCTTTTACGGTTAAAAAAGGTCCAATTTTCTCCAATTTTATTCTGGCAGATGAAATCAATCGGGCACCGGCTAAAGTGCAAAGTGCGCTATTGGAAGCGATGCAAGAAAGGCAAATAACCATTGGTGAAACGACTTTTCCATTACCGCAACCATTCTTAGTGATGGCCACTCAGAATCCAATAGAACAAGAAGGAACTTACCCCTTACCCGAGGCTCAAGTTGATCGTTTTATGTTGAAAGTCAGTTTGGGATATCCTAGCAAGGAGGAAGAAAGAAAAATTATACGTTACAATGTACAGCCTGATGGACTTCCAAAATGCAATAAGGTTATTTCTACAGAGGATATTACCAGAGCAAGACAATTGGTGAGAGAGGTATATTTAGATGAGAAAGTTGAGCAATATATTGTGGATTTGGTATATGCAACAAGAACCCCACATCACTATGGTTTGAGTGAATTAACGCCATTAATTTCTTTCGGATGTTCACCACGCGCAAGTATCAATTTGGCGCTTTGTGCTAAGGCTTATGCTTTCATGCAAGGAAGAGCTTTTGTTATTCCTGAAGACGTTCAAGCATTGGCAAACGATATCATGGGGCATAGAATAGGCTTGACATATGAAGCTGAGGCTGAAAATATTACTTCATCTGACATCATCAAAAAAATTATCAATCGCATTGCGGTTCCATGATGAAAATGTAGAAAATTGGAAACAAAAGAGCTGCTTCGCAAAATACAACTTCTTGAAATTCGCGCCAAAGGTCTCACCAAACAGATCTTTTCGGGCGATTACCATTCTGCTTTCAAAGGAAGGGGAATGGCTTTTAGCGAAGTTAGAAATTATCAATTTGGTGATGAAGTAAGAACAATCGATTGGAATGTTACTGCACGGTACAATGAACCATTTATAAAAGTATTTGAGGAAGAGCGCGAATTAACCATAATGTTGCTTATCGATTTATCAGGTTCTTCTGAATTCGGTAGTAAGTCGCAGTCTAAAAAAGATTTGGCCATAGAAATTGCCGCTGTTTTATCTTTTTCTGCGATTTCAAATAATGATAAAGTAGGAGCAATTTTTTTAACTGACAAAGTCGAAAAATTTATTTCACCCAAAAAAGGAAGAAAACACGCTTTATATATTCTTCGAGAACTTTTACATTTCAATCCCACCTCAAAAAATACAAATCTTGATGAAGGCCTGAAATTTTTAAATAATGTTCAGAAAAAGCGAAGTATCGTTTTTGTGTTAAGCGATTTTATTGACGAAAATGACTATTTGAAATCACTGAAATTGGCACGAAATAGACACGATACCATTGCAATAAAATTGTTTGATCGAGCCGAAATGGAAATTCCTAATCTAGGTTATATACAATTGTTCAATGCTGAAACCGGAGAAACATCCTGGATTGACAGTTCTTCATCAGATGCGGTAAATCATTTTTATGCCGAACGATTGAATAAAGATGAGCAGCTCCAAATGGAATGCAGTAAATCTGGCATCGATCTTATCACATGCGAAACAAATGTTGATTTTATAAAACCACTAACGAAATTGTTCAAAGACAGAAGATGAGGTTGTTTCTTGCCATATCACTATTTGTCTTGCTCTCTCAATTATCATGGGCGCAACAAGCCAAAACAGTTTTGTCAAAGACTGATGTGGAGGTTGGGGAGAAAATAACTTTAACCTATCTGTTGCTGTACAACCAGTCTAACGATTTTATTTTTAATCGGGATAAATTAAAACTTCCTTTTGAAAAACTTGATAAAAATGGATTTTTCACAAAAGATACGGCTTCCTTGGAAATATTAAATCCCTTTAAGGATACCACATTAAAAGAGACTGATAAAAAATTATGGACAGGTATTTTTGAGTTTACTGTTTGGGATACAGGAACCTTTAAAATACCTGAAATACCGGTTAATTTCAACAATACGAATATCAAATTCCCTGCTGCGATTTTTAAGTCTCAACTCGTTCAAAAACTCGATTCCACCGAACTTTATGATATCAAAGAAGAGTTTACTGAAATACCAAAGGAATTGGAGGAGCAAGTCACAAAATCAAAATTTCCTTCTTACTTGTGGTTGATAATTTGGGCCGTAATTGTCGTATTAGCATTCTTCATTATTCGTTGGTTGATTAGAAAAAAGTCTAAGGAAGATGCAGAAGAAAAATTGGATTTTCAAAAACAAACCATTAGAGCTTTGGATGAATTGAAAAGCAAGCAATTGTGGTTGCAGGGTAAGGAAAAAGAACATTACAGTGAATTGTCTTTTCTTCTTAGGAGTTATTTTTCTCATTGCTATCATTTGAATCTATTGGAAAAAACAACTCATGAAACATTATTGCTTTTAAAACAATTGAAATTAGAACCGTCCAAAATTAACGAAATCCAATTCCTTCTGAATGGTTCAGATCTGGTGAAATTTGCAAAATCCAGACCTGATGAAGATCACAATGTAGCATTATTGGAGCGGGCAAAAACCATTGTTCACAATATACAAGCAATTCATATTGAGAATGTTGAGTGATTGGAACATATTGCCGTGGGAATACAACTACTTGGCTCCGTGGTGGTTGATCTTGATATTGTTAATTCCAATTGTAGGATATTTCACATTCAAAAAAGAAAAAATGCGTTCCGGTGACCTCAAGTTTACTGGTACAAGTAAACAACAAAAGTACCTTGCTAATAGTTGGATTACTTACTTGAGATACATTCTTTTAATGCTGCAATTAATTGCTATGGTTCTAATAATTATCGCAGCTGCCCAACCGATTTCAAGCAACAGTAAAACTTCAATAGAGAAGCGATACAAAGAAGGAATCGATATTGTGATTGCCCTTGATATTTCCTCCTCAATGTTGGCAATGGATTTTCAACCTAATAGAATTGAAGCATCTAAACAATTGGCAAAAGAATTTATCGAAAGCCGTGTAGGTGATAGAATCGGTCTTGTTGCTTATTCTGGTGAGGCATACACGGCTTGTCCTCCTACACTAGATTACAATATTCTAAAAAACCAAATCGATCAATTGGAAAGAATAAATCTCAAAGATGGAACTGCAATCGGAACAGGACTTGGTACAGCTGTAACCAGGTTGCGAAACGATAGTCTTCCATCCAAGGTAATTATTTTACTAACAGATGGGAGTAATAATGCCGGTGATATTGACCCCAATACCGCTGCTGAATTAGCTAAATCGAAAAATATAAGAGTATATACTGTTGGAGTAGGGACAAATGGTGAGGCACAAACACCAGTTTCCGTTACACCATTTGGGATTCATTACGAAAAGATGCCGGTTGAAATTGATGAAGTAACTCTTAAAAATATCGCCGATATAACTGGAGGAAAGTACTTTAGGGCAACAGATAATGAAGGTATGAAATCCATTTATGAAGAAATTGATAAACTTGAGAAGGTCAAAATGAGCAGTAATGTTTACAATACTAACGCAGAAGCAAATCCAGAGGCCTTTTTAAATTGGAGTTTGTTGCTTTTAATATTAAGCTGGTTGTGTAAACGCTTTTTATTTAGGTTGGAATTATGATAATAAGCAGTGAAAATAAAAGTTTAATCAAAAAGATTGTCATACTGGAATTGTTATTCTGGTTAGTTTTCGGTTTGATTTACTATTTATTGAACAATCTTGATAAATCTGCGGATGAAGCTTTTGGATTCAAACATCAAAGTGCTTTATGGTTGTTATTGTTGACAATTCCTTTAGCTAGTGTTTACATTTATCTTCTCAATAAAACCGATAATAAGCTTCATGATTTCAAAATTGACAACACTTCACTTATCCTAAAAATCCCAAATCGAAAATATCGCTTTTTTCCGTATTTTTTCTTTAGAAACGCAATTGTATTTCTCATTTTTACAATAGCACAGCCATATTTTGGAACCAAAAAAGAAACTACTTTTGGTAAAAACCTTGAATTGGTGTTGTGTTTGGATGTTTCCAACTCTATGAATGCCAAAGATATTTCAGGAAGTGTTTCAAGACTTGAGGTTGCAAAAAGAAGTATCAATGAACTGATTAACAAATTGAGCGGTGAACGAATTGGTGTTGCCATTTTTGCCGAAAATGCATACGTTCAATTGCCAATTACGAACGATTATGGCACTGCAAAAATGTTTATCAATGAAATTCAAACTGATATGGTTTCGAATCAAGGTACAAATATAAAAGGAGCGTTTGAAACTGCTTTTGAAATGTTCTCTCCTGATAAAAATTCTAAAGCCGTATTACTCATTACCGATGGTGAAAATCACTTGGAAGATCCTGATGCAGTCATTCAAAAAATGAAAGAAAATGATATTTCAGTAAGCGTAATTGGAATAGGTTCTGAAAATGGTGGTCTTGTGCCTGAAGATCCGAACAGGCCTGAACTCGGTAACAAAATGGATGAAAAAGGAAGTCCAGTCCAATCTAAATTGAATGTGCAGATGATTAAAAATATCGCCAATCTTTCCGGGGGAGTTGCTTTACTTACCTCCGAACCTTTTCCTGATATATCAGCGATATTAACAGAAATTAACCAAATGAAATCTGGAAAAGTAAGAGATTTGCAGTTGGATGTGAAAAACAACTTATACCACATTCCACTTCTTTTGACTGTAATGTTTTTAATATTTCATCAACTTTGGAATACAATTATTTTCAATTTTATAAAACTGAAAAAAATATGAAGTTTTTGCTCCTTTCGTTTTTTAGCCTTGTGTTTTTCATTTCTAATGCGCAAACTTGGACGGATTCGTTATTGAAGGCAAGGCAATTGTATAAGTCTGGTGATTATGAAACCGCTTTAAAATTTTACAATAATTTGGAAAAGTCCAAGCCCGCAAATATCGATTTAAGCAGTGAACTTGGTCAAACTTTATACAAATCGGGAGATGTAGAATCAGCTCAAAAGAAGTTTGAAAATGGACTTAACAATAAGGAAAGTAAAGTCGATAAAGCCAAATCTTATCATAACCTTGGCAATTCCATGATGAGCAAAAAAGACTTCCAAGCAGCTGTCAATTACTACAAAGAAGCTCTACGTAACAATCCTAGTGATGAAGAAACGCGATATAACCTCTCCGAGGCAATTCGAAAACTTCAAAAAAACAATCAAAACAACAACAATCAGGATAATCAGTCAAACAATAACCAAAAAGATGACAAAAATAAAAGCAATAAAGATCAGTCTCAAAATCAGAATAATCCACCAAACAAGCAAAATAACCAACAAAATCCAGCTGAGAAACCCAATAATTCCGTCGAAAGGCTCTTGGACCAACTAAATAAAAAGGATGCAGCCAATAACAGGAAATACGACAAGAATAAAGGTGGAATGATATCAAATACGAAGGATTGGTGATGAGAAAACTCTATTTAATTGTGCTTTTCTTTTTGTTTTTTGTATCCTCTTGGTCACAAAAAGTAATCGTATTGTTGGAGGTTGAACCTACAGTTGCAAGTCCAAATGAAGAAATTACAGTTAAAGTAACTTACAATATTTCCGGTGAAGTCGAGATAAATTGGCCAGAGCAATTCAATCGTGATTATGGAACGATGCGAGGCAGTAACATTATGAATGATTACACCACAGGACAATTCATTCAACAAAATTATGAAACGTTTAGTGGTTCATTTTCTAAAGCTGGCACATATACTATTGGCCCTGCTTATGTTAAAAAAGGTAATAAAATTTATAAATCAAATAGTGTAAGTGTTACTGTAAGGAATGAAACAAATAGCTATTCCTCAAATCAAAACGACATTACTTCAAAACAACTTAATGATGATGCCTTTGGTATCATTTCAATGTCAAAAAATACTGTTTATGAAGGTGAACCTGTTGTTGTGGAAGCAAAAATTTACAGCAAGTTCAGTCCATCCTTACTTGAAAGTTATAAAAGTTTTACAATTACTGGAATATCTGAAAAAGAAGACCTTCAAAAATCCAATAACAACATTACAATTAAGGAAGAATACCTGAAAAATAAGGCATATTATGCATTCGGATACGATAAAAAAGTGCTGTTTCTGAGTGGTGCCGGTGAAAAGCAAATTGCCCCTTTTGAACTGACCTTGCATTATGGATTTCAAACCAAAAAAGTAACATCAACTAATTCAAAAATAACGGTTAAAGCCCTGCCAGATAATGCGCCAGCTTCATTTACAGGTGGAGTAGGGGCGTTCAGTATTAAACGATCAGGTATTGCCAAAAATCTAAAGCAAGGTGACGTTTTGCCATTAGTAATTGAAATCAGTGGCACAGGAAATTTGCAACAAATCACAAAACCGATTTTAGATTTAGGTGAAAACTTTTCCCAATACGGAGACCCAACAATAAAAGAAGATTTTGTTTACAGTTCCCTTGGTGCTGAAGGTAAAATTACCATTACCTACAACCTTCAAGTCATTGGTAAAGGTAAAGTAAGGTTGCCTGAAATTCAATTTGCTTATTTTGATCCCCTTAAAGAAAAATATATCGAATTGAAAACAGGTTCTGAAGAACTAACAGTGGAACCCAATGCAAATTTTACATTGGCAAAAAATTCACTTTCTGGAAAATCTGAAAATTTTAATGGTGGAAATGTTGGGGAATCAGGTATGTCAAATGGATTGTTTGAGCAGCTTATTTCATCGCCAGTTACTTGGGTTGTTGCAGCATTGCCTTTTATTTTAGGGTTGATGTGGTTTGTTAGAAAAAGAAAAGATCAGGATTCCATCTTGAACTCGGACACCAACAATAGTGAAACAATACCAGATGTCATCACGCCATCTGAAACAGAAAATGACAACATTTTAAATCCAATTGCAGATGATCCAGAAATACTATTAGCAAATGGAGATATCACTAATTTTTACAAAGTGTTAAAACAAAAAATTATACTTTCACTACGAAATAAGTTTGCTCAAACCTCTGATGTAAGTCAATCTGAAATTTTGAACTACGCAAAATCCAATTTACCAAACGAAACTTACCTTGAACTTACTCAAATAATCGAAGCTTGCGAACAAGGACAATTCGGAATGGGTTTAAGTAATGATCAAAATATTACACTTTTAACCAGTGGCAATAGGTTGATAGAAAGTCTTTCTGTTTAGCGATAACAAATTACCAAGCAAAACTTAACACGATTGCATAATGCAGTATTGTGTATTTTTGCAGTGATGGAAGAAAAAAAAGCAAACATCAGGAATTTAGATTTCGAAGCACTTGAGTCTTTAGTCATTGGATTGAATGAACCAAAATTTAGAGCCAAACAAATTTATGAATGGCTTTGGGTGAAAAACTGTTCTTCCTTTCAACAAATGACAAATCTCGGAAAATCACTTGTTGAAAAACTGGAAAATGCTTTTTACATCGATGCTGTAGTGCTTTCCGATGAACAAATTTCATTAGATAAAACGATAAAATGTGCTTTTTTAGTTGATGATAAAAATGCTGTTGAAGGAGTCCTTATTCCTACCAGCACGAGAACTACGGCTTGTATCTCATCTCAGGTAGGATGCAGCCTTTCTTGTACTTTTTGCGCCACTGGGAAACTGAAATTAATGCGCAATCTTAGCCCTGGAGAAATCGTTGATCAAGTGGTATTTTTGAGAAATAGAGCGTATGACTTGTATAATAAAACCTTATCAAACATCGTTTACATGGGCATGGGTGAACCGCTGCTCAATTACAAAAACGTTTTGCGTTCTATCGATATTCTGACTTCAGATAAAGGTCTGGGGATATCACCTCGAAGAATTACAGTTTCAACAGCAGGTATTGCCAAAATGATACGCAAATTGGGTGACGATCAAGTCAAATTCAACCTTGCACTTTCACTGCATGCAGCGAACGACCAAAAACGGAGTCGAATCATGGATATCAACGATTCCAATAACCTTGAAGAATTAGCAGATGCGCTTCGCTATTTTCATGAAAAAACAGCATCAAGAGTTACTTTCGAATATATCATTTTTGATGGTTTCAATGACCAAATTGAAGATGCACAAGAGCTCGCAAATTTCGCTCGATGCGTACCATGTAAAATCAATATTATTGAATACAATCCTATCGATGATGGTGAATTCAAGCAAGCAAAGAAACAGAATGTTGATGCTTTTGCTGCTTTCTTGGAATCAAAGAATTTAATTGTTAATGTCCGCCGAAGCAGAGGAAAAGATATAGACGCCGCATGTGGTCAGTTGGCCAATAAAAATAAGGCTGTTGCGCTCACACCAGAGTTAATGAAACAAACAAAATAACCGAGTAAATGCTATTCAGTAGTTTGACATTCCTTTTTGTTTTTTTACCGATTACGCTTTTATTGTACTACTTGTCACCCAAAAATTGGAAAAATGCCGTATTGCTTTTTTTGAGTATTCTGTTTTTTGCCTGGGGTGGCGTGAGTTATACCTTCTTGTTTTTAGGTTCGATCTTAATTAATTTTTTCTTTGCCAAACAAATAAACCGATCTAAAGAATCCCGAAGATCATGGCTCGCCGCTGGAATTGTATCCAACGTAACAATACTCGTAATTTTCAAATACTTGTCTTTTTTCATAGAAAACATCAATCTTTTATTTTTCAATTTTGGTGTGTCTGAAACGCTCTTGCCGGAATTGAAAATAATCCTTCCATTGGGTATTTCGTTTTATACTTTTCACCAGATGTCAATGCTATGGGATATTTATCGAAGAGACGACAAGATTGAATTGAAACTAAGTGAATGCGCTTTATACGTTGCTTTTTTTCCTCAGCTTATTGCAGGACCAATTGTTAGGTATAAAGACATTATCAACCAAATTCAAAGCCGTTCGGAATCGTGGCAACTTTTCACTCAAGGTGCAGAACGATTTATTTTGGGATTGGCAAAAAAGGTAATTATTGCGAATACAATGGCAGCTCTTGCTGATGAGATTTTTAGCTTTAATCCCCATGAATTAAGTGCTTCAGTAGTTTGGATGGGAACGATTGCCTATACCTTGCAAATCTATTTTGATTTTTCGGGGTATTCGGATATGGCTATCGGATTGGCCAAAATGTTTGGATTTAACTTGTTGGAGAATTTTAACCTTCCTTATACGGCGAGAAGCATTCAAGAGTTTTGGCGAAGATGGCACATTTCACTTTCAACTTGGTTTAGAGATTATGTTTACATACCCTTGGGTGGAAATCGTTCAGGAAAAACAAAAACCTATTTCAATTTAAGTCTTGTTTTTATTTTAACAGGCTTTTGGCATGGTGCAACCTGGAGTTTTGTCTTTTGGGGCATTTTTCATGGGTTTTTCTTAATCTTAGAACGTATAGGTTTCTCCAAATTTTTATCTAAATACGGATTTATTGGTTGGATATATACCATGCTCATTGTGATGATAGGATGGATATTTTTTCGAATCGAAAATTTCTCTACTGCTTTAGATTTTATCCAACAACTTTTTGCTACCAATACAGCACAACAAATTGATCTTAACTACTTCATCAATTCAGAAAATATCCTAATCTTAATCATTGGTGTATTTTTATCCGCTCCAATATGGTTATCATGGAAAACCACTTATTTCGATAAGTTGAACAATCTTGTTTCTAAACAAACGTTACTGAGACAAACTTTTCTTTTGGGAATTTTTCTTTACGCCGTAATGCTCATTAACGCCAATTCCTATAATCCCTTCATTTATTTTAAGTTTTGACGCGTTTAAGAAAATATTATTTTCCAATATCCTTCATTTTGTTGATTGCATTTCCTTTGTTGAATTGGGGAGGCTGGATATTGACATTCAAAAGAGAAAATGAAAACAGGAACTTTTGTGACACCCTCAATTTTAATGCAGCTAAACTCGATAATTTCCCGAGTGATTTTGATAATTATTTCAACGATAATTTTTCTTTCAGAACTCCATTACTAAAGGTTTTTCATAAGGTGAAATTCCACATCTTCAATATTCCATCAGACCGAGATGACCTGGTTTTTGGTGACGATGGGTGGTACTTTTTAGGAGGTGTCGATAAAAGAATATACGAAGGCAGAGAAAATTTTAGCGAAGATGATCTCGAAAGTTTCAAAAACCTTTGGAATGAAAGATTAGTGTATTTAAAATCCAAAAACATCAAAACGTATTGGTTGATTTGTCCAACAAAATATCAGGTTTACAGTGATAAACTTCCTGAAAATATTAGAAAAAGCCCCACGGAAAATCGAACAGCAATTCTTACGAATTACCTCAAAAAAAACGGTTCGGAAATTCAAATTATCAACCCGACAAAGTTTCTTAAATCAAAGAAATCGCTAGGACCGCTTTATTTTAAATTGGACAATCACTGGAACGATAGAGCTGGTTTTGAAATTTCACAATTGTTACTCTCAGTAATACAACAAGATTTTCCGGATCTGCCTGAGCAAAACATCACTGGATATACTTGGAAAAATGCTGTAAAATCCGACGGAATTCACAAAGCCGCGCTTGGTATTAGTGACTTGTCCGAAACCGTTCCAGTTGTTGACATAAGAACCGAATTTGCTGTACCTGTAAAAAAGTACGGTTTCATCTCACCAAAAGAATTTGCCTATCCCTGGAAGTTTGAAACCCGTTTTCATAATAAATCAAAAGGAAAATACCGAATATTGGTTATTAGAGACTCTTTTGCAGATGCCATAGAACCTTTTCTTAAAGAAGCTTTTGAAGAAAGTGTTTTTATTTTTGATAACTGGAAATATTCCCTAAACAAGGAAATTATTGAAACGGTTAAACCAGATATCGTGCTGTACATCACTTTAGAAACGCACTTGGTTAATTTTCTTGAATAACCTTATTGTTTACCTTTGAAAAAAGTCGCCAATTTCGATTGCTATATTTAAAGATTTTCAAACAAAAGAAAGACATTGTTCTTATCTTTGTTTTATATGCAAGCTGTTGACGAAATTATAAATCCTATCCGCCTAGAAATTGCCGAATTTGAAGGCCGTTTCAAGCAAAGTATGCAATCAACAGCTCCCTTGTTGGACAAAGTCACACATTACATTATCAAAAAGAAAGGCAAGCAAATTAGACCTATGTTTATTTTCTTAACTGCTAAAATGTTAGGTGAAGTAAATGACAAAACGTATGATGCTGCCATACTAGCGGAATTGTTGCATACTGCAACGTTGGTACACGATGATGTGGTCGATGATGCCAACGAAAGAAGAGGCTTCTTTTCAGTAAATGCACTTTGGAAAAATAAAGTTGCAGTGCTTGTTGGGGATTACATGCTTTCAAAAGTTTTATTGCTTTCCATTGAAAAACAAAATATCCGTTTGCTAGAAACTGTAGCTAGAGCCGTTCGCGAAATGAGTGAAGGTGAATTGTTACAAATCGAAAAAGCAAGAAAGATGGACATTACTGAAGACGTATATTTTGAAGTAATTCGCCAAAAAACAGCATCCTTAATAGCAACGTGTTGCGAAGCTGGTGCAATTTCAGTGAACAGACCTGACATGGAGGAGAAAATGCGTCAATTCGGTGAGTTAACAGGCTTGGCTTTCCAAATCAAAGACGATATTTTTGACTATGGAATGCCGGGAAACATTGGAAAACCAACTGGTCTGGATATCAGGGAACGAAAAATGACACTCCCATTGATTTACGTATTGAATAATTCACCGAAAAATGTCAAAAATGAATTGATTAATATTGTAAAAAACAAAAACGAAAACCCGAGTCAAGTTGCTCGAGCTACATCACTTGTAATTGAATATGGTGGAATTGAATACGCCTACAAGAAAATGAAGGAAATTCAAGTAAAAGCCTTAAATCTTCTTGCTGAAATACCCGACTCTCAGGCAAAAAAATCCTTGATAAGACTGCTTGAGTATACCATTGAACGTCAAAAATAATTTGTAATGAATAAAATAATATACCTTTTCATATTGGCTTTCCTGACCTTCGCATGCGGTGAAGAAGTGAAACCTAAAAAGAAAGTTACTCCTGAAAAAGAAGAGAACCTCGTTGAGATGAAAAATGGAATGTACACCGAATGGTACCCGGGAAAAAAACAAATTAAATTCAAAGGGCCACAAGACGAAAATAAAAAAAGACACGGCATTTGGAAGTTTTATTCTGAAACAGGGAATGAGTTATCCTACACAGTTTATGAACACGGATTAAAATCTGGTTACACAATAGTTAAATATCCTAATGGTGTCATTCATTACACAGGTGAATATCGAAATGATAAAGCTGTAGGGGTTTGGAAAATTTACGATCCCAACGGAAAATTAAAATCAGAAGTTAATAAAGGCGAATAAGAATGTCTAAAATTCCACCGCACATAATAGATGAAATTATGCAGACTTCCAAAATTGAGGAGGTCATTGGGGAATTTGTACAATTAAAAAGAGCAGGTTCCAATCTTAAAGGTTTGAGCCCGTTTACAGATGAAAAGACGCCATCATTTGTGGTTTCACCTGCAAAACAAATTTTTAAATGTTTTTCTACAGGAAAAGGTGGGACTGCCGTTACTTTTTTAATGGAAAAGGAGCATTACTCATATCCTGAAGCCCTTAAGTGGCTTGCCGATAAATACAATATCGCAATTCCTGAGGATCAAGCACCAACACCAGAACAACTTGCTGCCTATTCTGAAAAGGAGAGCCTGTACATCATCAATGAATTCGCAAAAAATTATTTTCACGAGAATTTAATACATACCAATGAGGGTTTGAATATTGGGTTAAGTTATTTTGAAGAACGCGGTTTTCGTAAAGACATTATTGAAAAATTTCAATTGGGATATTGTCTTAATACGGGTGATGATTTTTATAAAGCGGCTATCGATAAGGGATATAAACTGGATTATCTGGATAAAATTGGATTGGTAAAAAGTAAAGAAAACCGCCATTTTGATTTTTTTAAGGGCCGTGTAATGTTCCCAATTCATAGCATTTCTGGAAGGGTTTTGGGATTTGGAGGAAGAACCCTTTTGACCGATAAAAAAATCGCCAAATATTTCAATTCGCCGGAAAGTCCAATCTATAATAAAAGCGAAATTCTTTATGGGCTTTATTTCGCAAAAAATGATGTCATCAAATATGACAATTGTTACTTGTGTGAAGGATATACGGATGTTATCAGTATGTATCAAGCGGGTATTCATAATGTGGTTTCCTCCTCAGGTACTTCGCTCACAAAAGAACAAATCAAATTAATTCGCCGCTACACACAAAACATTACCATCCTTTTTGACGGCGATGCTGCCGGAATAAAAGCTTCGTTTCGGGGTATCGACCTCATTCTTGAAGAAGGAATGAATGTTAAGGTAGTTTTATTCCCAGATGGTGAAGATCCTGATTCCTTTTCCAAACGTTCTTCAACAGCTGAACTGGAAGAATATTTGAAGAACCATACCCAAGATTTCATTTCTTTTAAATCTGAAATACTTCTTAAAGAGGGCGATAATGATCCTATTAAAAAAGCTGGCTTGATTCGAGAAATTGTGCAATCTGTCGCCCTGATTCCAGATCAAATCATGCGAACGGTTTATACCCAACAATTAGCAGAACGCTTTAATTTAGATGAACAAATTCTCGTAGCTGAGCTAATAAAATTTCGAAGAAACACAGTCGCACGTCAGAATGATGCGCCTGAACTGATGGATTTGCCCGTTATTAAGGAACAGCCACGCCAAGTTGGTTTAAAAGATAATTCAGTTGCTCTTACATCCAAAAATATTAAAGAAGATGAATACGAGTTGATTCGTATCATGATAAAATACGGTACCTATCTGGTGAATGTGGAGCAACTTGACGAATCTGGAAATAAGTCAAACATGGAAACTTCTGTCATTGAACTTATTCACCACGAATTGGATAAAGATGAATTGACTTTTTCTGCGCCAATACATGAGAAAATATACCGACTTTTTCTAGAGGGACTTGAACAAAAAACATTGTATTCATCAAGTTATCTTATAAGAATGGAAGATCAAGAAATAGTAGGTTTTGTTACAGAAATTGAGGCAGATAATCACGAATTGAGTTCAAAGTGGATGAGTAATTACAATATTGCAACACGAACCGAATTGGACAGACTCCAAGAGACTGTGATGCAGGCGCTATACCGCTTTAAAGCATTAAAAGTTGAATCTTTCATTCATGACATTAGAAATCAACTGGAGTCAAACACTGAACTTTCTCAGGATGAATTAATGGATTTATTGGCACAGCAAATGGCTTTCGAAAAAATAAAAATGATTTTTGCTGAAAAACTAGGTAGAACCATATTAAGATAATATAATGCTGAAGGAAACACTATTTAATCTCGGACCTTACAAAATTTGTTTGCTCAATATTCTTTTTCTTTTTCTGATTTTCTTGATTGCGGTTGCAATGCGGCGAATTCTTCATCGCAGGTTAAAGCAATATTTTAAAAATGCCAATATAACAATTGATGGAAGACTATCTAATTGGCTAAAATTAATCAGTCAAAGTGTTTACCTAATTGCAGTCTATGTTGCCATACTAAGTTTTAATGTGAACAATGAAAATGTCACATTTGGCGATTTCCTCAACTTTAAAATAATTGAATCTGAATACTTTGTCTTAAGTTTTTATCACATTTTGGTGATAATTGCCATATTCTTCGGAGCCAAAATGGCTTTAAATCTTACCAAAATTTATATCAGTAGAAAACTCAGAAAGAATTCAGAATATACTGCGGGAACTGAATTTGTCTATATTCAATTGGCAAAATACGTCATCTATATATTTGCTGTAATGTTCAGTTTGCGAGCCATAAATGTAGATTTAACGCTTTTACTTACTGGTTCGGCAGCTTTATTGGTTGGTATTGGTCTAGGTCTTCAAGATGTATTTAAGGATATCTTTTCAGGAATTGTTTTATTATTTGAAGGAAATATTCGAGTTGGTGATATCGTTGAAATTTCAAATGGTGGTCAAACGGAAAATATCGTTGCGAAAATTTTGAAAATCAACGTACGAACTACTCAAATTGAAACTCGAGATGGTAATGTGCTGATTATTCCAAATGCCAAATTGACACAAGAATTCATTGAAAACTGGAGCCATGGTTCCAACCTTTCCAGATTTAAAATAAATTTATCCGTAGAATATGGAAGTAATATGGAATTGATTAAATCGCTTATGACGAAAGCTGCGCTTTCTCACCCTAAGGTGCGTATGCATGAAGAGATAAATGTGAGACTCGCAAACTTCGGAAATAATGGTCTAGAACTTGAACTGATTTTTTGGGCAGATCAAAATTGGGACATTAACAATTATAAATCAGAAATACGTTTTGAAATAGATCGACTTTTTAGAGAAAATAAAATTACAATTCCTTTCCCGCAATCCACTGTTCACATATCTCAAACATCAATCTAAGAGCTGTAACTTGTATTGCTGAATCGTGTTTTCCAAGCCAAAGTATAGGGCGTCTGAAATCAAAGCGTGTCCAATGGAAACTTCATCCAAAAGGGGTATGTGTTTTTTGAAATAACGCAAATTACTCAAACTCAAGTCATGTCCGGCATTAATTCCTAAACCCATTATATGGGCTCTTTTCGCCGCTAAAACATAATGCTCAATCGCTAGTTCTGGACTTTCAGTATAATGCTCAGCGTATGGGCCCGTATACAATTCGATACGATCCGTCCCCGTTTTAGCTGAAAGTTCAATCTGTTCCAAATCAGTTTCCATAAATAAGGATACGCGAACATTCCAACGCTTCAAAATATCAATAGTATCTTTCAAAAAGTCTAAATTTTTGAAAACATCCCACCCCGCTGATGAGGTTAAAACATCCGGTGGATCAGGAACTAAGGTAGCTTGTGCAGGTTTTATCTGTTCTATCAGTTGCATAAAACGATCGTCTGGATAACCTTCAATATTGAATTCTGTGCTTAGAACCTTACTCAAATCAATGACATCCTGTCGCGTGATATGACGTTCGTCGGGTCGGGGATGAACGGTAATTCCATCTGCACCGAATCGCTCACAATCTTGCGCTACCTTTATTACATTCGGGATATTCCCTCCTCTTGCGTTTCTTAAAGTAGCTATTTTGTTGATATTGACACTTAATTTAGTCATGATAAGGCACAATTTTTGACCTTTCAAAAATACAAAGTTCAGAATGATTTTACTACTTTGGCAATTCAAATGAGAGCAGAAGAATTAATTACAGAAGAAATCCCTCCTTTAAATCACTTGGACACAGGTGAAAAGGCCCTAATTTGGATGGATGAATTTAAAGTATCGCACCTTCCCGTATTGAAAAATGGAAATTTTGTTGGATTGATCTCCGAATCAGATATTCTCGACAAAATGAATTTGGATGAAACTTTAGATAAATTGTTTGATCATCTCCCAAGACCTTATGTGCTTTCTAGTTCACATATTTATGAAGTACTTTATAAAATTTCTGAACACAGAATAAGCGTAATCCCTATTTTGGATGAACAAGAACATTACGTTGGATGTACTACGGTTTATCATCTTCTTACGCTTATAGCAAACACCGGTAGCATCAAAGAACCGGGAGGAATTATCGTCCTAGAATTAAATGCAAACGACTACTCAATGTCTCAAATTGCTCAAATCGTTGAAAGCAATAATGCGAAAATTTTAAGCTCCTACATTATTTCTCCGCCTGATTCAACGAAATTAGAGGTTACCTTGAAGATTAATCAAATTGAATTGGGAAGAATTATTCGTACCTTTGAAAGGTATGATTACATCATCAAAGCATCCTATCAAAAAAGTGAGGTTGATGACGATATTCAAAATCGTTACGAATCTTTGATGAATTTCTTGAAATTGTAAAATGAACGTAGCGATTTACGGTAAAAAAGTCACAAGGCAAAACAGTCATGTTTTTGAAGAGCTCCTCAAACACTTCAAGCATTTTGGTTGGAAACCTGTCATCGAATCAGAACTTAAGCAGCAGTTGGAAAATAAAATCGGCTTAAATCAGAAAACAGATGAATTTGTTTCTCACAAGGATTTTCATAAAGGCATTGACTTAACATTGAGCATCGGTGGTGATGGTACATTCATTAAAAGTGTTAGCTACATTAGAGATTCTGGAGTTCCTATTTTAGGGATTAACACCGGGAGGTTGGGTTTCTTGGCAAATATTTCTCAGGATGCGCTGTTGCATACACTTGATCAAGTAAAAAATAAAAACTTTGAATATCAAAAACGATCGTTGTTAAGAGTTCATACTGAAGAGGATTTATTTGGTGATGATAATTTTGCGCTAAATGAGGTAACCATTCAAAAAAAAGATACAGCTTCAATGGTAACCGTTCATGCCTCTTTAGATAATAAGTATCTAAACAGCTATTGGGCAGATGGCCTCATAGTTTCAACGCCAACAGGATCTACGGCATACAATTTGAGTTGTGGCGGTCCAATTGTAACTCCAGGTTGTCTCGTGCACATACTTACACCTATAGCCCCGCATAATTTGAATGTTCGCCCTGTCGTGGTACCTGACCACCTTCCGATATCCCTAAGTATTGAGGGGAGAGGGAGGAAATACCTTATCAGTTTGGATGGCAATTCAAAAAATATAAGCCAAGGTGAACAAGTATTGGTCACCAAAGCCGAGTTCATGATTAATGTTATTAAATTTGAAGACAACAACTTTTTAGATACCATCCGAAATAAAATGCTTTGGGGTATTGACAAAAGGAATTAAAAAAAAGAACAAATTGTTATGAAAAAATCAACTTTAAAAATTGTTTTATCATTATTCTTAATGATTTCTTTGGGCTCAAATGCCCAAAACAAATTGGCAGATGGTATATATGCTGAATTCAATACTACCAAAGGAAAAATCACGTGTTTGTTGGAATATGAGAAAACACCGATGACAGTTGCCAATTTTGTTGGACTTGTCGAAGGTAATTTCAGTGTATTTGACAGCTTAAAATTTACGAAACCTTTTTATGATGGAATTAAGTTTCACAGGGTTATTAAAGATTTCATGATCCAAGGTGGAGACCCATTAGGAACCGGAACCGGTGGCCCAGGTTATCAATTTTATGATGAATTTCATCCTGATTTAACACACAACGGTCCAGGCATACTTTCTATGGCCAATTCAGGGGTTGCAACGAACGGAAGTCAGTTTTTTATTACCCATAAGGAAACACCTTGGTTAGACGGTAAGCACTCCGTTTTTGGTCATGTTGTGGAAGGACAGGACGTAGTGAATGCAATCGCACAAGATGATGTTATGGATACAGTTAAAATCATTCGAATTGGAGTTGCAGCTAAAAAATGGGATGCTACAAAAGTATTTAATGAAACATACCAAGCAAAAAAATTAGAGATTGCCGCCCAAGCAGCAGCGGAAAAGAAAAAAATTGAAGAATATAAAACAACATTCTACAATGAAGTAAAAAAGACCTATCCAAATGCTATTGCCTCACCAACGGGATTGGTATACGTTATTGATAATGAAGGTGAAGGCCCTAAACCTCAATTCGGTCAGATGTTATCGGTTCATTACACTGGAACGCTTTTTAAAGATGGCAAGAAATTCGACTCATCATATGACCGAAATGAACCTATTGAATTTCCTTTCACTAATGGAGGGATGATTCCTGGATTCTTGGAGGGGTTAACCCTTATTGCTCAAGGAGGAAAAGCTAAATTGTTTTTACCTTATTTTCTAGCATATGGAAGTCAAGAATATCCCGGTATTATTCCGGCTTATTCAGATCTGGTTTTCGAAATAGAAATGGTTAATATTGGAGGTGCTGGTGCAGGGCATGAACACCATGAAGGTGATGGTCATCAGCATTAAGATTGAATACTAAAAATTATTTTAGGCTTCCGATTGGAAGCCTATTTTTTTATCGTCAAAACCCTATTTTTTCATGCTTTGATTGGGAGAACTTAAAGTCAAATAGAGCATCTTTCTGAAACCATGAAAGTCAAATTGAGTGTCCTTCGAAGAAGGATGTATCCAGATTTGATTGTAAAAAAAAGTCCCAAGAAAACCTGAGACTTTATTTGAATATATCGGACATCTATTATTCGGTCATATTGGCATAAACTTCCGCACTCAGTAAGCTCTCTAATTCGCCAGCATCACTAATTTTTACCTTAATCATCCAGCCTTCACCATAAGGGTCGCTGTTTACCAATTCTGGATTGGACTCCAATGCTTCATTAAATTCTATAATTTCACCGCTCAATGGCATAAATAAGTCTGAAACTGTCTTTACTGCTTCAACAGATCCGAATACCTCTTCCTGTTCGAGCGTCTCTCCAACGGTTTCTATTTCAACATAAACGATATCCCCAAGTTCTCCTTGAGCAAAATTGGTAATGCCTATAGTTGCAATTTCACCATCTACGCTAACCCATTCATGGTCTTTTGTGTACTTTAAATTTTGTGGAACGCTCATCGTAATTTTATTTTGAACAAATGTATAATTTTTTCCATGTTTGTTGAAAGTTTCAACAATTAAGTTCTTCACATTTTCTAAAATGATTTGAAACTGAGTGAGTTCTGATTTCCTTTGCCTATTTGTTCACATATTAGAGCCAATCCGTGCAATTTTATTAACTTTGCATTATGGTAAACCAAGATCAGTTAAAAGATATTTCTGCTCGTATTGAAGCCATAGCGAATTATCTTAAAATTCCTGAAAAGCGCTTGCAATTGCAAGAAGAGGAACTGAAAACCCAGGATCCCTCTTTTTGGGATGATCCAAAGGTAGCCGAAGCTCAAATGAAATCAATTCGAACGCTAAAATTTTGGATTGACGCCTATGACAAATTGAAGTCTAAGTTTGACGATACAGAATTGCTCATTGAGTTTCTAAAGGAGGGAGCGGCAGAGGAAATAGAAGTGGATAACTCTTATGTTGAATTGCAATCAGAAGTTGAGGAGCTGGAGTTGAAAAATATGCTCTCAGGTGAGGAAGATGGTTTAAGTGCGGTATTGCAAATTACGGCAGGTGCTGGAGGAACTGAAAGTTGCGATTGGGCCTCTATGCTTATGAGAATGTACCTGATGTGGGGGCAGAAACACGGCTATAAAATTAAAGAACTCAATTTTCAAGAAGGCGATGTTGCTGGAGTAAAAACAGTAACATTGGAATTTGAAGGGGAATTTGCTTTTGGATATTTAAAAGGTGAAAATGGTGTTCACCGATTGGTTAGGATCTCACCTTTTGACTCCAATGCTAAACGACATACATCTTTTGTTTCTGTTTATGTATATCCTTTAGTGGATGACAATATTGAAATTAATATCAATCCCGCTGATATAACATGGGATACTTTTCGTTCAGGAGGTGCTGGGGGACAAAATGTAAACAAAGTAGAAACAGCAGTTCGTCTACGCCACGCCCCTTCAGGGATTATTATTGAAAACTCAGAATCTCGTTCGCAATTGGCAAACAAAGAAAAAGCAATGCAGCTTCTTCGTTCACAATTGTATGAATTGGAGTTGAGGGCAAGAATGGAAAAAAGAAACGAAATTGAAGCAGGAAAAAAGAAAATTGAATGGGGTTCACAAATAAGAAATTACGTCATGCACCCCTACAAGTTAGTAAAAGACGTTAGAACAGGTTGTGAAACCGGAAACGTTGATGCCGTAATGAACGGCGATATAGATGAATTTTTAAAAGCATATTTAATGATGTACGGAAATTAGATTTTTATTAAACCAATACCTATTTATCATGATTATTTACCACCACTCTAGCTGCTCAAAGAGCCGTTTTGCGCTTGACCTCTTGCGTGAAAAAAAAATTGAATTTGAAATAGTTGAATATTTCAAAAATCCTTTTTCGAAAGATGAATTAAGAGACATTATCCGAAAATTGGGCATTCATCCGGAAGATTTGATACGTAAAAATGAAAAAGAATACAAACTAGTATTTCCTTCAAAAAATATTTCAGAAGACAACTGGATTGAAGGAATGTTAAAGCATCCGAAACTTATTCAACGACCTATCGTAGTAAATGGTGAAAAAGCCGTTATTGCCAGACCGGCTGAAAGGATTTTGGAAATTTTATAGAAGTAGTAATTTGAAATGAGAACCAAATACATTGATTTAATAGACCAAACTTTTGATTTTCCACAGAATGAGTTTCATCTGAGAGAAGACCACTTATTTTTTCATGGAATTGATTTAATGCGTCTGATAAATCAATATGGTACGCCATTAAAATTTAACTATTTGCCACAAATTAGCAATAATATTCAAAGGGCTAAAGGCTGGTTTCGGGAAGCAATTAGCAATCTCGGTTATTCTGGAAATTACTATTACTCATACTGTACCAAAAGTAACCATTTCTCTTTTGTCTTGGATGAGGTTCTCAAAAATGACGTGCACATTGAAACCTCCTCGGCCTTTGATATCGATATTGTTAGAAATCTTTACAATTCCGGTAAATTACCTAATGGTAAGTTCGTGATTTGTAACGGATATAAACCCAAACAGTACATTGACAATATGGTTGGGCTAATAAATGATGGAAATTTGAATGTCATTCCAGTTGTTGACAATACCCAGGAATTAAACGATATTCTGTCCAAGACCGATCGTACAATAAGTATTGGAATTCGAATTGCTTCTGAGGAAGAACCAAAATTTGAATTTTATACATCGCGTTTAGGAATACGTTATCGGGAAATCGTACCTTTTTATAAGTCAATGTTAAAGGATAATCCGCAAGTTGAAGTAAAAATGCTGCATTTTTTCATCAATACAGGAATTAACGACACTTCCTATTATTGGAATGAATTAACCAAATGTTTGCGTATTTACAGCGACCTGAAAAAGGTGTGTCCGACGCTTGATTCGTTAAATATCGGTGGAGGTTTCCCCATTAAAAAATCTTTAGCATTCGACTTCGATTACGCTTACATGGTTCGTGAAATTCTTACTCAAGTGCAACGCGTTTGTACAGACAACGATATTCCTGAGCCAAATATATTTACAGAGTTCGGTTCGTTTACCGTAGGGGAGAGCGGAGGTGCTATTTTTAGTGTGATCCACCAGAAACAACAAAACGACAGGGAAAAGTGGAACATGATTGACTCTTCGTTCATGACCAATCTACCAGATACATGGGCAATAAATCAACGGTTCATTATGCTTCCAGTAAACAGATGGAACGACGATTATGAGCGTGTTTTACTTGGTGGTCTTACTTGTGATAGCGATGATTATTACAATTCGGAACAGCATTCTAACGCCATCTACCTACCTAAATTCGATCGAAATAAGCCGCTTTACATTGGTTTTTTCAATACCGGTGCTTACCAAGAAACAATCGGAGGTTTTGGTGGTTTGAAGCATTGCCTGATTCCCGAGCCTAAGCACATACTCATTCAACGTGATGAAAATGGTAAACTTCAAACTGAATTATTCAGTGAAGAACAAACAGCCGATGATTATCTGAGAATTTTGGGATACGAAAAAAACGATAAACTTCGTTGATAAACTTCTTTTTATCACTAATTTTGCACGAAATTTAACCGAAAGATTAATAATGAAGATTAACCGTATTTACCTTCGACCGAACACCCAGTTTTCTCAACAATTTAATGCATGGGCGAATGCGCACAGCATCAGTGTTGAAGATTATCAGGACAAGAATGAGGAAGCCGACAACGGAATTGATGGTTTGGTTATTTTCAACGAAAATCAAGAGGTAGATCGAGAAGTAGGTGAAATAAAAAGCCTCTTCGATCGCAAACTCAAGCCGATTCATAACATCGATATCAATGGAACACTTATGGTGGGGATATCTAATCTTGAACTGTGGATTGAAAGAAACCGTTGTAAAAATGTACTTTTCATAGCATCTGATGCCATTCTTAACAATCCAAATTGGGAACGTTATTTGGTCAATATCAAGTAATCACGTCATTTCCTGACATTTCTCATTTTTAAAGGCGTCATTAACCGGTTCCCATAATTCTACTTTATTTCCTTCCGGATCTAAAATATGTAGAAATTTACCGTAGTCATATACTTCTAAAGTACCCAAAATGGGTGTTTTTAATTCTTCAAGTTTCTGCTTTAGCAATTCGATTTGTTCTACCCGGAAATTTATCATGTATTGCTGGTTTTTAATTCCGAAATAAGAGGTGTTTTCTTCAAAAGTTCCAAGTTGTAATAAGCCAGGTTGCGGCTGTTCTCTGTGATTGAATTTGAACAAAACACCATAGTCATTTATGGTTAAGCCTAAGGCGTTTTCATACCATAGCCTCATTTTATCCGGATTTTTACACTTAATAAATATTCCACCGATACCTGTTACTTTACCCTCCATAGTTTTCTTTATAAGTAATTAAAATGAGATGAAGGTAATGAATTTGTGCTGTCTGAGTTTGTTCGAATAGTTTATTAGTATTAATTTCACAACATAAGCCAATAGAAGATGAAAAGAAAATACAGCCTTTTAGATTCAGATGTGGATTCCCGGAATTTAATCGATAAAGGACAACGCGTTTTGAAATCTGCTTCAACAAGTACGGTTGCTTTAGCTTTGGCTTTAACTTCTTCAACGGCGATTTTATCAGGTTGCACAGATGAAAAGGATTGTGACAAAGATGCAACAACCTACGCTGATCCAACTGATTCTGCGAATTATGATGCGATGGACACAACCGATGTGGCAGCATACGATTATGCGATTTTTCAAGACAAAAAGACGTGTGATTAATAGTTTAATTGCAGATGTCCAAATTCAATCTTGATTGGTTACTATTTCCTTACAATAAGGAACTTTTTTCACAAGATTTTTTTGAAAATCATTTTTTACATATTACAAGGTCAGAATCATCGTATTATAAAGATTTCATAAATATTGAAAAACTTGATGAATTAATTGGTTCAAGACAATTTCGTTTTCCTTCTCTGAGATTAACCAAGGCAGGAGAAGAGCTGACTTCAGAAAAGTATTCTAATGATAAAAATATTGATGCATCTCTTGTACAAAAATATTTTTTAGAGGGATACACCATAATTTTAAATGCACTGCACGAACAGTTTCCCAATTTAGGCGAATTGGTAAATACATTGTCTCGTAATTTGGGGCATCCTTTTCAAACCAATGTATACATTACACCACCCAAAAGTCAAGGATTTCCAGCGCATTATGATACGCATGATGTTTTTGTTTTACAAATTGAAGGTTCAAAGAAATGGAGAATATACAAAGATTCCCCAGTAATATTGCCGACAAAACAAATGGAATTTCAAAAGGAAAAACATCCTGCTCCTGAATTCTTCACTGAACTCGAACTTAAAAAAGGGGATCTTCTATATATACCGCGCGGTATGATGCATGATGCTCAAACAAATCTTGATTTGTCTATTCATGTGACCCTCGGTTGGTTAGGATATACATGGACTGATATTCTTATACAAATGCTTCTAGAATATTCAAAAAATCAGGTTTTGCCCAGAAAATTTATTGATCCTTTTAAAAGTTGGAGCCAAAATGATTTACAGATGGTTTTCAATGATGTGATCAAACAGTTTTCCGAGACCAATCAAATCCAAAATTCTTTAAATCAATTTCGATTGGAATTGGCTTCTGGTCAACGTTTTTTCTTTAACGATATTCTTCAAAATGCTACTAATTACAATCAGCTATCCATTCATACTACTTTTTTGAAGAGAAACAATATTTTTATTGAACTACATAAATCTTCTGATGAAGTGATATTAAGGATTGGAGCAAGAGAAATAACTTTTCCTCCTTTCACTTTTGATACTATAGAATTTGTTATTCATTCAACTAGCCCTTTCACAATAAAGGACCTTCAAGACGATATAGATGATGATGGCAAAATGGTACTTTTAAAAAGATTGCTTAAAGAAGGCGTTATAACATTTGCATAGACTATGAGAATTTGTAACCGTTCTAAATGGAATTCGTTGAAATACTGTGTTCTTAAAAACAATTTTCTGTGTAACTTGTCGTTGATTTTGTGTTGATGCGGATTTTTACAATCATATTATGTTTTTTTCCACTTTTATCGAGTGGGCAGTATGCAAATTTCCGATCGAAATCTGAGATTGGGTTTCTACTAGGTGGTTCTAATTATTTTGGAGATTTGAACCAATTCAATCCAATTTATGGTGTAAAACCAGCTGCGGGTTTGCTTTACAGATATAGTTTTCATTCTCGTGCAACTTTTCGTTTAAATGTTATGTACGGCACATTGGGTGCATCTGACGCAGACGCTCGACAAGCTATTAAACAAAATAGAAATTTGAGCTTTTTTACACCAATTTATGAGGTGGGTAGCGGATTTGAATTTCATTATAAACCTTTCAAATTAGGACATACCAAACATTTTGCGACAGCTTATATATTGACTGAAATAGCTTTGTTCAGGATGAATCCCCAAACCATGTATGATGATGAAGCTATTGAATTACAACCTTTAGGTACAGAAGGTCAGGGTACAACGTTAAACAGTGATAAACCTTATAGTCTTACACAGTTGTCAATACCTATTGGTGCAGGATTTAAAATATCATTGGGTAAAAAAGCTTCATTTTCTTTCGAATATGGTCTGCGTAAAACCTTTACAGATTATATTGATGATGTTGGAAGTGATTCTTATGTTGATCACATTTCTCTCGCGCAACAAAGTGGACCTCTGGCTGCAACCTTAGCGAATAGAAGCCTTGATGGTTCACGCTTCGGTAAACGCGGCGATTCACTTACTAAAGATTGGTATTCCTTTTTTGGAATCATGTTTTCTTTCCGTATTGGAAAAGAAGGCGTTTGTTTTGGGATGTAAAAGGTAACTTGAAAACTAATTTTAATGGAATCCTAGTTAATTTTTTCCTTTACCTATTTTAAAATTTGAAGATCATCACTAGATGAAATTCATAGCAATTTGTCGGGATGACAGGATTCGAACCTGCGACCACACGCCCCCCAGACGTGTACGCTACCGGACTGCGCTACATCCCGTTGTTGTAAAATTAATTACATTTTTAGTAACATTATATTTATCGACTCAATAAAACCTTTAAATATTCACCCCTCCAATCGTCAAAAACATCAATTTTATTTAAATCATCATTCATTATACCATAGCTGCTTTGACTATTCAATTCTTCTTCTAAGGTCCACCAACAAAAACTAAAATGGTGCTCAGTAATGTAGTTCGTGAGGTCCTTGAGCCATGGTTCGATATCAGCACCCGATTTTCCAATTCCAAATTCTCCAACTATTACAGGTGCACAATTTATAAAACTGCTATCGGCAACAAAACCCCAGTTTTTATCATATGCAGCCTTTCGCTCTTCAGTGCTGAGTTGATCGTATTTTATTTGTCTTTTTGGAAATAATAAATTGGCTTTAGTCCAACTGAATGAATAATTATGAACTTCATATACTAGTTTGTTGGGAACATTTAATCGAATGGGTTTTTTTACAACAGGCTTTAAATGCGGAAAACTTAGCTGACTAAAAAAATGAACCCGCGCATTAATCCCTTCAACGACTATTATCCAATTTGGATTTACAACATGAATGGCATTTCCGGCTTGTGTTGCGGCTTTGTGCCAATCTTTTTTATTTCGATGTCCCCAATTCGGATTTCTTGGTAAGGGCAAGTTCTTTTTTCTAAGTGGCCTCACTTCATTTCTCAAATCTGCGCCTATAACCATTGGATTGGATTGGTATCGCAAAGCCAACATCTCCCAATCGGATATCCAATCTTTGGTGGTTTGGGAATACGTTTCATTTTTTCCATACCAAAGCCCATTCATATCATAATTGCAGCACCATTGTGTTGTAGTAGAATGGTTGTTGAGCAGTACAAATAATCCTTTTTCGGTTAAACTTAGAATGACTTTATCCAATATTTCCAAAGGAGTTAAACCTGCAAGTTCTTTGTTAGGTCCAACCCATTCTAGAAGGGCAGCTGTGTGATCGTGTAACATTTCATTGGAAAACGGAAGTCGCACCGTATTAAATCCGGCATTTTTAATTGCTAAGGTAATGGTATCCAAATGTTGAATGTGCAAACCAAAGGGCATGGAATGCGTATTCGTTCCCTTACTATGGTCTGTTGAATAAGGAATCAAGGAGCCATTTGCACCCCACCAATTAACACCTTTAAGGATAAAGGTATTGCCTTCAGCATCAATAATTTCCGATTGTCTCGTGGAAAATGGAGCTTTTTGAGAAAAGGTAAATGAGTAAATAATTATTGATGAAAAAAAAGATATCAATTTGGTCACAGTATCGAATTTTTAGTAATTGAGGTTTTAGGTAAATTTAAAACAATAAGAAATTATATATTATGTAAATTATTTATGCGAATAATATTTGTGTTTTCCGCAACTCTATAACATGTGATTTTGTATTTCAGTTTTGATTGACGCTGAAAACGCAAGATATTTGAATCATGAAAAAATTGATTTTTACACTGTTTTGTCTGTGTTATTGGATAAATGGAAATGCTCAACAAGAGAATTCACGAACCTACCGTGAGTTCAATTATGGTGTGGCGTTATTAAATGAATATTCATCTACTGAATTAGGAGATGTTTTGTTCGGATTATCATTTGTATCCGGTAAACAACAATATTTCGATGAAAACTACTTCTTTGAGTATCAAATGGGTATTGCCTTACCGTCGATTGTAACGGGAAAATTAGGAATAGGTGCAACAGGCAAAGTATTTGGCGGAAGCATTGGGGTTCGGGTATTTCCCACTTTTGTATACGGACAAATCCATTTTAGATTTCAAAAGAGTCAACTCAATTTTTCCGCAGAGGTATCACCGTTTTACAATTACAATTCAGGTAATGAAATTGGTCCTTCTTTGGGTGCAAATACGATTTTCACGTGCGGTTATCAATGGCCAATTGACGAAAGCAAAATCAGATGGGGAAAGTGGTTGCGGAACATAGGTAATTAAAAATAAAACTTTTAAATGGATCACTCGTTTTTCCAAAATAATTATTTGTAACTAAAATTATATTATTGAAAATGAAAAAGTAAAGAATATATTTTCGATTCAGTTTACTTTTTCTCAGAATAATTGATGTTGTTAGATTTTACTACAACAGTAGTTGGTAAAATCAACGAAACAGAGGTAGCTGCGAATAAAAATAATTTTGAACATGGTGGACTATTGATGAAGATCAGTCCAATTCTTTAAATAAGTTTGTGGTTAGGAAGTATTCAGGAACATATACGGAAAGTGATGAACCTAAAAAGTTTGGGTTTTATGTCCGTTGCATTAAAATAATGGGAATCTATGTGTATACAATTTTTTACAGGTAAAATCAAATGGATGCCCCATTGTATTCGACGCTATTATTTTCTGTTTCCCATAAACGTACACTAAGTTGATAACGATTGTCGAGATGGGAGCGCAATATGTTCCAAATAACAACAGCAATATTTTCAGCCGATGTTTTAAGATTAAGAAACTCTTCACAGTCTAAATTCAAATTGCGGTGGTCAAAGCGTTCACAAATTTCATTTCGAATTAAGTCTTTAAGATATTTTAAATCAATCACATAACCTGTTTCAGGATCAATATCACCTTCAACCCAAGTTTCTAAAACATAATTATGACCATGAAAATTAGGGTTACTACACTTTCCGAAAACTTCGAAGTTTTTTTCGTCAGACCAATCTGGGTTGAATAGGCGATGAGCCGAATTAAAAGTTTCTCTTCTGCAAACTTTCATGTTCTATAATGGCATTTAGTTGATTAAGATGCTGTTCAAAAATAAGATTGAACCAAACAGTGTATTGCTCAGGGTGCGTCTTCATGTCTACAATCAAATCTTCAATCGTAATCCATTTGAAATCACAAACTTCATCAGTATTAATTTGAGGTTGTTCGTTAGAAAAACCAATCAACACATGATCTAACTCATGTTCTGTAAGATTATTTTCCAACTCTGCTTTATACTGAAAGTGAAATACCGGCATCAGTTCACAGGACATCCCCATTTCTTCTTTTAGTCTTCGATTTCCAGCATTTAAAGTCGTCTCACCGGGAGACTGATGACTGCAACATGTATTCGTCCAAAGTCCAGCAGAATGGTATTTATTTAAAGCCCTCCGTTGTAAAAGTAATTCTTGATTATAATTGAAAACAAAAATAGAAAATGCACGATGCAACAAACCTTTTTGATGCGCCTCCAACTTTTCCATTACCCCAATCTCATTATCATTGGAGTCCACAAGAATTACTTGATTGTAGTTTGCGTTATCCATTAAATTAGATTCAAGTTATGCTTTAAGTAAGATTTCAAGAAAATTCTATATTTTTTATTATTTGGAATGCGAACGCGTTCGTTTAGAATGACTTGCGGAGAAGTCACTTTTATTTTGGAAAACAACTTGTAGTAATAAATGTATGCCATGTAAACTCCAAAGCGTGCATTTTTTGGAAGTTGCTTTATTCCTTCATAGCCTTCACGGAAGTCTATTTCTATGTCGGCTTCAATTTCTTTTTTTACGGTGTTGTTGAATTCATTCAAATCTATTCCCGGGAAATAAGTTCTGCCTAATTCTTGATAATCTGCTTTTAAATCTCTCAAGAAATTAATTTTTTGGAATGCAGAACCCAATTTCATTGCGGATGGTTTTAATCGTTCATACTCTTGATCATCTCCGTTAACGAAAACTTTCAAACACATCAAACCCACCACTTCAGCAGAACCTAAAATATATTGAGCATATTTTTCAGCATCGTATTCTCTTTTCTCCAAATCCATTTCCATGCTTCGAAGAAAAGTTTCTACCAATTCTAGCGGAATTCTATATTCATTCACCGCCCATTGAAAACTATTCAAAATTGGATTTAACGAGATACCTTTATCAATTGCGTCGTAAGTTTGCTTTTTAAAATCTTCTAAAAGGAATTCTTTATCAAAACCATGGAATGAATCAACGATTTCATCAGCAAAACGAACAAAACCATAAATTGCATAAATGGGCTTGTGAATACTTTTGTGTAAGAATGAGATACCCAAAGAAAATGACGTGCTGTATTTCTTGGTTGTGATTTCACTCATTTCATGCGATAGAGTATCAAATAATGCTTTCATAGAATTAAGTTTTATTAGGTTTTTACTGCAATGGATGTTCCTTAATGAGTTGTTTAGCGACCACCTCACCAGATATAATTGATGGAGGAACTCCAGGTCCAGGTACAGTAAGTTGACCTGTGTAGTACATGTTGGTTAGATTTTTATTTTTTAATGATGGTTTAAAATATGCCGTCTGACGCAGTGTGTTTGCCAAACCGTAAGCATTACCTTTAAAAGCGTGGTAATCATTTTTAAAATCGCTTACGCAATAGCTTTTCTTGTAAACAATGTGCTCCCTAATCTTACAGTTTGTTTTGGCTTCGAGTCTATCCATTAAAAGATTGAAGTATTTTTCACGCATTGCTTCATCATCTTTCAAATCTGGTGCAATAGGAATTAATAAAAATAAATTTTCCATTCCTTTAGGAGCAACAGATGGGTCAGTTTTGGATGGAGCACTCGCATAAAATAAAGGTGCACTTGGCCACTTTGGATCTTTGTAGATTTCTTTGGCATGCGTTTCGAAATCTTCATCAAAGAACAGATTGTGGTGGTTGAGACCGTCGATAGTTTTATTTACACCTAAATAAAATAGAAGGCACGAAGGTGCCATTGTGCGGGTGTCCCAATACTTTTCAGTGTAATTAGCTTTTCCGTTTAGTATTGAAGCATCTGTGTGACGGTAATCGGCACCGGATATTAAAATATCTGTTTCAATATTCCCTTGGTTCGTAATTACCTCTTTAACCAGTTTACCTTCATAATTAATTCCAGTAACTTCATGATTTGTAAGAATTTTAGTCCCACTTTCTTTTGCAATTCTTTCAAAAGCTTCAATAAACTTGAACATACCTCCCATTGGATACCATGTTCCCAATGAAATATCGGCATAATTCATAAGCGAATAAAGTGCTGGGGTATCTTTTGGCATTGCCCCAAGAAAAAGAACTGGAAATTCGAGTAATGATAGTATTTTATCGTTTTTGAAGTACTTTCTTATGTATTTGGAAAATGAGGTAAGTAGGTGTAATTTTATTAAACCTTTCAATATTCTCAAATCCGCGAATTCAGTTGCTTTTAAACTTGGTTTGTAAACCAAATCTTGCATACCTACTTCGTATTTGTATTTGGCTTCTTCAAGAAATTTCTTGAGTTTAACAGAACTTCCAGGTTCTAATGAATCAAACCAATTCATTAATTCATTTTCATCTGCAGGAATTGGAGTTTTGCTTCCATCCTTCCAAAACACATCATAAGACGGATCTAATCTTTTTAAATCGTAAAAATCAGAAGTTGTGTAGCCGAATTTATTATAGAATTGCTCGAAAACATCTGGCATCCAGTACCAACTAGGTCCCATGTCAAAGGTAAACCCGTCAACCTCGAATTGTCTCGCCCGCCCACCGATAGTGTCATTTTTTTCTAATATAGTAACGTCGTAACCTGCTTTTCCCAGAAAAGCTGCTGAAGACAAACTGGAAATTCCTGAACCAATAATGGTAACTTTTTTCGGCATTCTTAATTGTTGGAAAATTTATAATCCGGTAAAAGGTCCATTAATTTTTTTCTAGCAATGAAAATTCTGCTCTTTACCGTACCAATTGGAATGTCTAATTGATCAGCAATCTCTTTGTACTTAAAACCTTTGAAGTGCATTTCAAAAGGTTCTTTGTATTCCTTCTCCAGTGAATTTATTTTACTGTGGACCTCTTTCTCCGTTAGTAAATGTACGGCAGAATTTTCAGAATCAGCAGTATTTAACAAATAAAGATCTTTTGAATTGTCGAAAATTGTTCCCGATTTAACTTTTCTGCGGTATTGATTGATAAAGATATTCCTCATTATCGTAAATACCCAAGCCCTGAAATTAGTCTGTGGCGTGTAATAATTGCGATAGGTGATGGCTTTTAACATCGTTTCTTGCGTCAAGTCCTTTGCGTCCTCATTGTTACGGGTGAAATTCAAAGCAAAAGAGTGCAGATTACTTTCCATCCCGATTAGTGCTTCATTGAATTCTATAGTCGACATAACATATTGTTTAATGTTTCTTTTACAAAGCTAAACAAAAATGTTTAACAAAAAACAAAAAATATTAAACAAAAGTTAAAAATTTAAAATGTGCTGATAATGAGTTTTTTAGTATCAATCAAGCAATGACCTTTACCAATTTTTGAACCGTCTTTGTTTTTTCAAACACGAGTTTAAGGTCATTTCCTGTTATTGTAATATGTCCCATTTTTCGAAATGGTTTTGTTGTAGATTTACCATACAAATGCGGGTGAACTCCAGGAATACGCAGAATTTCGTGCATCCCTTCATATTTAGCTGGGCCTGAAAAACCTGGAGTGCCAAGCAGATTGATCATTGCACCAGGCTGAATAATTGCTGTTGATCCAAGAGGAAGATTGAGAATAGCACGATAATGTTGTTCAAATTGCGAAGTAACGTTGCATTCTATGGTGTGGTGTCCACTGTTGTGCGGTCGTGGAGCGATTTCATTTACCAATAAATTGCCCTTTTTGGTTAAAAAAAACTCAACGGCCAATATACCTATCATGTCTAGTTTCTCAATGATATCTTTTGCAATTCTTTGCGCTTCCAATTCTATTAGATTTGAAATATTGGCAGGTGCAAAAAGAAATTCAACCAAATTTGCTGATGGATTAAATTCACATTCAACCGCTGGATAGGACACTATTTCATTATTCTCGTTTCTTGCAACAATAACTGCAATTTCTTTCTCAAATGGGATATGTTTTTCCAAAATAGAAGCATCGCGAAAAGCATCTCCAAGATCATTTTCGGATTTTAGTATTTGAACACCCTTACCATCATATCCTCCAGTTCTTAATTTTTGCACGATTGGATATTCGCGAATTACAGCTCTTAGATTCGTATTTTCATCCACCAATTCAAAAGGGGCAGTTGGAATATTATTGTCTTGATAGAATTGTTTTTGTAGACCTTTATCCTTGATAATTTTCAATACACGAGGTTGGGGAAAAACTTTTTTGCCCGATTTTTCCAAATCCTCAAGGGCTTCAATACTTACATTTTCAATTTCTACTGTTACAATGTCTTTGTCTTTTCCAAATTCAAAAACTTTCTTATAATCCGTAATACTTCCTAAATAAAAGCTTTTAGCAATTTCTTTTGCTGGTGCGTTTGGATCATTATCTAAAATTGAAATATTAAGATCAAGGTTAATGGCTTCTTGAATAAACATTCTGCCCAACTGCCCACCACCAACAATGCCAATTTTTAAGTCTTTTGCTGTCCAAATTGTTTCCATGTTCAAATATAAGTTGCTTTTTTGAGACCTGAGTTAAGTGCCAACCTCTATATTCTATAATTAATCGTAACTTTGTAGGCAAGATATTTGAATAGTGATAAAAGTCAACGATAAATATTTTGAAAGTTACCTTTCTGAAGAGACTATTTCCAATCGTGTTTCAGTGCTTGCTGATGAAATAAACGTCGCCTTCAACAATAAAAATTTGGTTTTTATTGTCATTCTTAATGGCGCTTTTATGTTTGCTTCAGATTTGATTAAAAAGGTAACGCTTCCTTGTGAGGTAAGTTTTGTGAAGTTGAGTTCGTATCAAGGAATGCAAACCACAGGTCGTGTGGATGAAGTTATTGGCTTGAACACATCAATCACTGGTAAGGATGTAGTCATTATAGAAGATATCGTCGATACTGGAATTACAATTGGAAAGGTTAGGAAGTTATTACACTCTTCCCATCCTTCATCCGTGTCAATTTGTACACTTTTATTCAAACCAGAAGCATTTCATGGAGATGCAGTACCTGAAATAATAGGGTTTTCCATTCCAAATGATTTTGTTGTTGGATATGGTTTGGATTACGATGAAAAAGGAAGAAATTTACCTTGTATTTATAAAATAAAAGCACCATAATATGTTGAATATTGTTTTATTTGGACCTCCAGGGGCTGGGAAAGGAACCCAATCTGAAAGACTTATTGAAAAATATGGATTAATTCATTTGTCTACTGGTGATATTTTTAGAGCAAATATTAAGGGTGAAACGGATTTGGGAAATTTAGCGAAATCATACATGGATAAAGGATTGTTGGTTCCAGATGAAGTAACGATCGATATGCTTCGTGCTGAAGTAATGAAGCATCCATCATGTAAAGGGTTTATATTTGATGGTTTTCCGAGAACTCAAGCACAAGCTGCCGCACTTGATGAATTGCTTAACGAATTGGGAACCTCAATTGGTGTAATGCTAGCGCTTGAGGTAGAAGAAGAAGAATTAAAAGAACGCTTACTTAAAAGAGCAGAATTTAGCGGAAGAGCAGATGACTCCGACCCTAAAATCATTGAAAATAGAATTAACGTATACAATCAAGAAACGGCGCCAGTCAAATCGTTTTACATGGCACAAAATAAGTTTATCGCCATTAATGGTTTGGGTACGATAGATGAAATAACTTCACGTTTGAATCAAGCAATCGATTCATTATAAATCTAACAAAAAAGCTCCCCCTGAAAGCATGGCATCTGACAATTTCGTTGATTACGTAAAAATACATTGCTCATCAGGAAATGGTGGAGGTGGATCAACCCATTTTCGTCGTGAAAAATATATACCAAAAGGTGGTCCTGATGGAGGTGATGGAGGACGTGGGGGACATATAATTATTCGAGGAAATGCGCAATTATGGACTTTACTTCATCTTAAGTTCAAAAAACATATTAAAGCAGGACATGGAACTCATGGTTCTGGTAACCTTCAAACTGGTGCTCAAGGTAAGGATGAATATATTGAAGTCCCTCTCGGCACTTTAGCGAAAGATGAAGAAACGGGTGAAGTGCTTTTTGAAATCACAGAGGATGGTGAAGAACGAATTTTGCAACCTGGAGGAAGAGGAGGCTTAGGCAATAACCACTTCAAGTCAGCAACCAATCAAACTCCCCGTTACGCACAACCAGGTGAAGAAGGCAAAGAAGGTTGGAAAATTTTGGAACTTAAGGTATTGGCAGATGTAGGATTGGTTGGATTTCCAAATGCTGGAAAAAGTACTTTGCTTTCTGTACTTTCGGCTGCAAAACCTGAGATTGGTGCTTATCCTTTTACGACTTTAAGACCAAATCTTGGTATCGTTTCTTATCGCGATTACCGCTCCTTTATTATGGCCGACATTCCCGGAATTATAGAAGGTGCGCATAAGGGAAAAGGTCTCGGACTAAGATTCTTACGACACATTGAACGCAATTCGTTACTCCTGTTTTTAATTCCAGCTGACAGTGATGATATTCACAAGGAATATAAAATACTCGTGAACGAGCTCAAACAATACAATCCTGAATTGCTTCATAAGGAGCGTATTCTTGCTATTTCAAAATCTGACATGCTTGATGATGAACTCAAACAGGAAATTAGCAAAGATTTGCCTAAAATTCCATGTTTGTTCATTTCTGCAATCAGTCAGGATGGTTTGGTTGAATTAAAAGATACCATTTGGAAGTCCTTGAATCATGATTGATTTCATAGTTGAAATTGACAAATCAATAGTGCTCGCGATTAACAGCGCCCACAACCCGTTTTTGGATGAAATAATGTGGATTATTTCTTCCAAAATTTTCTGGTTATTACCGTTAACACTGATTTTCTTTTTGGCGTGGAAAAATCTTGAAGTTAAATCCTTTTTGATATTCGTTATTTGTGGAATCGGACTTTATGCCATAACAGATCAGGTTTGTTTGCACTTTTTCAAAAATCTTTTTTTACGTCAACGCCCTTCATATCACCCAGAACTGAGTAAATTGCTTCACTTTTATAATAACGATGGCGAATATTATAGAGGAAAAGAATTGGCTAGTTTTGTTTCTTCGCATGCCGCAAATTATTTCGCAATTTTTTCATTTTTATTTTTTGTGTTAGGAAAAAAAATGAGCCCATTATTGTGGGTGTTATTGGTTATAGGAATAGTAATTTGCTTCAGTAGAATGTATTTGGGCGTTCATTATCCAAGTGATTTAATCGGAGGAGCTATAGTTGGAATGCTGCTCGCTTTTTTGGTGGAAAAATATGTTTTTCGTAATCTTAACGCAATCAAAAGGAAATAATGAATGCATTGCTTGTTTTTATTGGCGGGGGAATAGGAGGTTTAATGCGTTACGCCATCGGGATTGTTTCTGTTAAATACATTTCTTCTGGATTCCCTATCGCAACTTTGATTTCAAATAGTCTCGCTTGTATGATTTTGGGGATTGTAATGCTGACAATTATTCCAAAATTTGAAGGGTCAACATGGATACATCCTCTTCTCGTTATTGGTTTTTGCGGCGGATTTAGTACTTTTTCTACCTTCAGTTTAGAGACATTAACATTATTTCAAAATGGTAATGCCTTTTTAGGGGTTTTAAATATCATCATTTCTTTAGGAGCATGTATTGGAATCATTTACTTGATTTCAACGAGTTCTAAATAATTACGCTTCAGGAATATGAATTTGAATATCTTCAATGAGTTTTTTACGACGCTCCAGGAATTTAGATAAATCAACTTTCGATAAAGCTGTCTTTTCTTTAAAAGAGAAAAAAGCTTTGAACCATTTGTAAGCTGCCAAACCAAATAAGCCAATTAAACTGTAATAAAGTAAAGCCATCCAGTAACTTGGGTATATCCAATGGTAAAAAGCAAATATTACTGGAATATTGATGATACCAATTACGATTTTACCGAGTAATAATTTTACAGAGCCCCAAAAAACTTTCCTTCTAAATTTCTTTTCTACAAAACGTTTTATTAAAATGTATGGAATACCTGCGTGAATAAGTCCTAAGATGGCAAAAGGAAACAATAATATCATCGTTAAAATCTCTTTTACGACGGAAAACTTGCCTTTTGCATGAAATTCGTAAAGTAGTTTTTCACGAATTCTCATTTTCTTGAGTAACGAAAAGTAGCCTTCCAAGTCCTTTTTTAGCGGTTCCAATTCTTCAAGTTCTTCTTGATTTATTCCATTTAACCATTTCGCGAGTTTTTTAGAATATTTCCAACGCTCTTCCAGCGGAATTGAAATGTCGGAATCCTCAGCATTCATACCTTTGCGGGTGATACGCATCACATTTTCATGAAAAGATGTCCATTTCAGATCATTGACATGCGTAATTTGTTCTTGCATCATTAATTCCAATTTTCGGGTCAAGTCCGTTATGGTTTTGTTTGGATTCTCGATGTACTGTTCTTTATAATCGTTCAGACAAAATTTTTCTGAAGTGGAAACGAGGATATCACTGCCTAATCTATTTGGGTCGCTATAATTACACCCCACTGCAGCAATATAAACTTTCTTTTTCCAATTCATATTTTCAAGTGCTGTAAACCCAATTCGAATTGCACCTTTCTTAACTGGTTTCAATCTTCTGACAAATACATCATCGGTAAAACCCTCTCCGAATATCAGTAAATTCCTTCCAAACGATAAAACTTTACTGCATTTTTCAAAAACTTTGGCATTTTGTTCTTTGGTATCACCACCATCCAATTGACGATAAATGGGTAGCATGTGTGCTGCCCACAAAAAGGGTTTTGTGAAAGTTGTAAACACATCGGAACGCGTCATGAAAAATACGATAGGACGTCTTAAAGATGCCACAATCAATGGGTCCATAAATGATGCTGCATGATTGCTCACATAAATCGTTCTCCCAAAAAATTCTTTTGGTCCATTTATTACTTTCTGTCGAGGATAGAAAATTCTAAGAGAATAATTCAAAGTAATGTACAAAAGAAAATAGAAGAATCGCATGTTTTATAAATGACTCCGGTTTCAGTTCAATTAATGGTACCAAAATTAAAACAATTACAAATAAGAATGAAATAGGTTAAAGGTTCAAGAATGTTCAAAGTTTAAAAAGGTTTAAGGATTTAGATGGTTCAAACATTAAACATAAACCTCAACCAATGAACAATCCTTGAAAACCAATCCGCTTAATCAACATTTAGATAATGAATAACTTTTCTGGGGAAATGTATTCTAACTTCTGTTTAACGCTAATTTCGTTGACAAAATTTCTAAGAACATGAAGTTAATTGGTGTTTTTTGTGGAGGATTTTCTTCTGAGGCCTCGATTTCTTTGAAAAGTGCTCAAACCATTATTGAGAATTGCCCAAAAACTTATCAACCAGTTAAGATTGTAGTGAGCAAGGATACTTGGTTGGCGGAGTATGACAATCAGCTTTTGCCTTTTGATATAAATACGATGCGTTTTGGTGAAAATAATATTAACGCAGCAATAGTATATATTCACGGTGACCCAGGCGAAAATGGAAAAATTCAAGCTTTATTGGAAATGAAAGGAATTCCATATATCAATTCTGGCCCTTTGGCCTCTGCACTTTCTTTTGATAAATGGTATTGCAATCAATTTTTAAGTGGGTTTGGGGTTAAAGTAGCGAAGTCATTGCTCTTAAGAACAAAAGATGCATTTTCTGATGAGGAAATAATCGGTCAACTTGGATTACCATTATTTGTTAAACCATCTGATTCAGGTTCGAGTTATGGTATTTCAAAAGTTAATGAGGCATTAAAACTCAAAGATGCACTCGAAAATGCATTTAAAGAGGGTGATACTGTTGTTATTGAGGCTTTTCTTCCAGGAATAGAGGTAACATGCGGTGTATACAGAGGTAGAGATGGAGTTAAAGCACTTCCATTAACTGAAATTTGTTCCGAAAATGATTTTTTTGATTACGACGCTAAATATTTGGGGAAATCTCAGGAAATCACACCGGCAAGAGTTGATGATAAAATAAAAGAGGAAGTTCAAAAAATTTCAAAGCGTATCTATAACATAATGGGTTTAAGATCAATTGCTAGGATAGACTTTATGTTGGTTGACAATGAACCCTATGTTATTGAGGTAAACACAACTCCCGGTTTTTCCCCCGCAAGTATAGTTCCGCAAATGATTAAAGCCGAAGGCTCAACAATATCCGCTTTTTGGGAAGAGATCTTTGATGTGGAGTTATAACTCGGTTAATGCATTAAGGATAGACTCCAGTTTAGCTCGTAATACCAATCCATCACTATTGAAATTGTTAATGACAATTGCAAAAGCGATTTTCTTTCCAGAATTTGAATTAACATATCCGGCATAAGATTTTACCCTAGACATGGTTCCACTTTTGGCAACAACCTTTCCTGCGCAAGGCTTATCTTTACACAATGGTGTAAGTGTGCCATTTGTTGCAGAAACAGGAAGTGAAGCATAAAATTCTTTTGAATATTGAGAAGAATCCATGTATTTTAATAAGTCTACCAAATGATTTGATGAAATGGAATTCGTTCTTGACAAACCACTTCCATCCCTTAATACCAATCCTGCAGAAGACATTTTAGGCTTCCAGAACCCCTCCAATATGTTAATACTTTCTTTGATACTTCCAATTCCATTTTTTTGATAGGATAGCAGCATTAAAAGTTGCTCAGCGAAGAGATTAATGCTATGCACATTTGTTAGTTTTATTAATTCTTTTACGCTCAAACCAGAATGCGTATAAACCAACTTAAACTTATCGTATCGGTTTATTTCTAAATTTTCCATTAAACGAGCACATTTTGGCATTCCCACAACAGTAATTTCGGATGAAATTAAATATTCGGTAAATGCTTCAGCTAATTGGAATTCTGGATCCAGTAAGCTTCCCTTTACTTCAAAAATATTTTGATTTAAGGGTAGCGCTCCAGTGCCAAATCGGTAATTTGAAAATGGCGCACCATATATCAATGAATTATCCGTTTTTACTGGCTGACACGTAATATAGTTTTCAAATATTAAGTTTGATACAAAAGGGAATGTTGAAACCAATTCAACAGGTTGATTCAGCGCATTTCCCGTTTTAAACTGATAAATGAGCGTATTGTCGTAAATACATATTCCTGAAGGACCTGCACCGTAATAATTTCCCATATCTTCCCAACTCCAGCCATCAGGAACTCCCGAGTATTCAAAATCTGAACCATCCGAAATAATGGATCCTGAAATACTATTAATACCCATTTTTTTGAGCGTGTCAGACCAAATTTGCAGGAAATTTGTTTGCGAAACTTTGTCGTTGTAATTGCTTCCTAATGATGGGTCTCCACCACCGCGAATCCAAATATTGCCATTTAGCGTACCTCCTTCATCAACTACACCTTCAATATATAATCTTGTTGTGGGTTTAAATTCTGGCCCTAATATTTCTAAGGCTGCGGCAGTCGAAAATAATTTTGTCGTTGAAGCTGAGGTTAAAGTGAGTTTGGGATTCAATGATGCCAACTCCATCCCGTTTTTTAGATTAACTGCTCTGAATGAAATTCCGGCATATTCGCATTCCGGAGAGGATTTAAATAATTCAATTTCTTTTTGAAGATTGGTTTGAGAATACGAAATACATACAAGAAACGAAAATAAAGTTCTTACTATTATTGAGGTGATTTTCATAATTGCGAATTTCAGTATTATGTTATGTTCAAACCATTACTGCTAAAATTAATTTTCAACATTAATGTTTTCAGTAAATTTACAAAGGAATTATTCAAGTTACCTTGAATTTAAACAGTTCATTTGCAAGCAATAAAAGAAAAAATAAGGGTTTTACGAATTATCAACCGCTTTAATATCGGTGGTCCGACATACAATGCTACTTTTTTAACTAAGTTCTTGTCCGACGATTTTGAAACATTATTGATTGGAGGTTTGCCTGAACCTGATGAATCTGAATCGCTTCATATTCCAAGGGAATATGGAATTGATCCAATATTGATTCCAGAATTAAAACGCACACCAAATCCTTTTGATGACAGAAAAGCGTACCGGAAAATAAAGCAAATAATAGAAGATTTTAAGCCACACATTGTTCATACGCACGCGTCTAAAGCAGGAGCATTAGGTAGAAAGGCAGCCATTTCTATGAAAGTTCCAGTTGTTGTGCACACTTTTCATGGACATGTTTTTCATTCCTATTTCGGACCTCTGAAAACTGCAATTTTCAAAACCATCGAAAGGCGTTTAGCAAGGCGTTCTGACGGAATAATTGCAATTTCCAATATTCAAAAAAATGAATTGGTAAATATTCATAGGATTGCTAAAGGTGATAAAGTTGAAACGATTTCATTAGGTTTTAATTTGGTAAAGTTTCATGAGGCATTGGCCTCAAGGAGCGAATTGCGATCTAATTTGAAAATTCATGAGGATGAGATTGCTGTTGCTATTGTAGGAAGATTGGCTCCGATCAAGAATCATAAAATGTTTATAGATGCCATAGATCTACTCTCCAAGAAATTAACAAAAAAAGTGGTTGTTTTCATTGTTGGAGATGGCTCCGAAAGAGCAAACATTGAGATACAAATTAAAAAGATGATTAAAGTTGACACGTTGAGAATAATTATGACATCGTGGATAACGAACATTGCAAATTTTAATGCAGCCATGGATATTATCTGTTTAACATCTAACAATGAAGGAACACCCGTAAGTCTTATAGAAGCGCAGGCTGCAAATTTACCAATCGTTGCTACAGATGTAGGGGGTGTTAGGGATGTTGTTTTGCCTGATGATACTGCGTTTCTGGTTCCTAAAAATGATACAGCATTATTTGCTGAAAAACTTTTAACCTTAATCGAAGATGAAAAAATAAGGCGAAAAATGTCACAAAATGGATGGAACTTCGTAAAGGCAAACTTTGATTATTCATCATTGGTTCAGAATATGGAAATGTATTACAGAAAACTGTTAAAATCTAAATGTAATGACTAGTAAGCGTAGTGGGTTTTTTATATTGTTTTTTTTGACATCATTGCTTTTTGGTTGCGGGGTAAATAGCAATTTAATGTTTAAAACCCCTAAAGGTGAACGGGTTATTACGGATTCGATTCCTATGATTCCTGAAAGTGAATATAAGATTTCAGTAAATGACAAAATAAGTTTCAAAATTGGACCAAACAATGGTGGGAAAATAATTGAGGCTGCCTCAGGTCTAAATGGTACGCCAGCCACTGATGCTACAGATTATATAGTGCGTGCAAATGGAAAAGTGGAATTACCTGTTGTGGGAAGTGTTATGGCGAAAGATTATACTATAGAACAATTTGAAGATACTTTAGTTAAGTTATTTTCGTCCCAGTACAAGGATCCATTTGTTCAAGTTCAAGTTGAAGTTACCAATAAACGAGTTATTATTTTTCCCGGTGGAGGAGGTGATGCTCAGGTCATTCAATTGACAGATGCAAATATGACATTGATGGAAGTCATAGCGGCTGCAGGGGGAATTGCTGAACGAGGAAAAGCCAATACGGTGAAACTTATTCGAAAGTACGGGGAAGAAAGAAAAATTTATCAAATGGATTTATCTACGGTTGAAGGTTTGAAGTACGTTGATATGATTGTGCAAGCAGATGATTATATTTACATTGAACCTTCTGATGATTTGGCCAAAGAATTGGTTAAGGAGGTTGCACCTGTTCTTGCAATATTATCCAACTTAATCATATTAGTCACACTCTTAACAAAATAACATTGAGTAACAAAAGTTTAATCATTAATAAAGATTTTGATGCCTCGATATTCAGAACTATTCTGAAGAGATATTGGTGGTGGCCCTTGTTTTTCAGTTTACTTTTTGCCTCTTTCGCCTTTTTTTTCTTAAGATATAACAAGCCTGTTTATGAATCAACATTAGTGCTTCAGATAGGTAACCAAGATAATGCTAAGGAAATACTTGCTGTTGAGAATGTAAATGCCAAAACAGATAATGTTTCATCCGAAATTGAATTGCTGAAATCCCAGTTCCTTTTTGAAAAGGCGGTAGAACGGATCAAATATAATGTAAGCCTTTTTTCAAAAGGCCAGATTCTTACCGAAGAAAGATATACATCGAGTAGTTTCAATGTTAAACCTTATGCTCTTTTGGATTCAAACCTTGTAAATTTGCCCATTTATGTCGATTTCGATGGAAAAACGGTGACTTTGAATTATGAATACAATGGTAAAAATTTCAAATTTAGTGGGGTCCCAGGTGAGCATATCAAAAATCAACATTTTGATGTTATCGTAAAGGCCAATAATATTAATTATTTCCAGGAGGATGCTGATGAAAATGAACTTTATTTTATTTTCAATAGTGTTCAGTCATTTGCCACGAGAATGTTGCCCTACCTGAGCGTTCAAGCCATAGATCCAGTTGCAAAGACAATTCAAATCAAATTTCAAAATAACAACCCTATACTATGCCATGATTTAACATTAGGTGTAGCTGAGGCATTTATGGAATATGATCAACAATCCAAAAGAAAAAGTTCAGAGAATATTTTGGCTTTTATTGACCAACAACTCGACTCGCTGTCAATGGAATTGAAAAGTTCTAAGGACAGTTTAATGAACTATCAGAGAAAAACAAATATTCCAGATCCTGATCAAATCAGTAACACGCTTTCAACAAACATTACCAAATTACAAGATGAATTGTTTGTTATTGAGGATGAAGTGAGATCTTTAACTTCGGTTAGTCAAAAGTTGAAATCTGAACCAAATAGATTGGATGTTTACAGGCTTATACCAGAAATGCTCGGAAAAAGCTATGAACAATCTTTAAGTTCACAGCTTACAAGTTTACATGAATTATTAGAAAAAAAGGAAGATTTACTTTTTAGTGTGACAGAGGGACATGATGAAGTAATACTTGTGCAATCAAGAATTGAGTCGAAACTTTCCTCCATTCGAAAGAGTATTAATGTTATTCTTGATAGATTATTGGTTTCTAGTCGAAGCTTGACAGCGAAAATTCAAAATTTTGAAGGTGACTATTATCAGTTACCTGAAAAGAAAATGGAGTTTAGTCGCTTAAAGAATATTCAAGATTTGAATGATAAGTACTACTCTCTTCTTGCGGAGAAGAGAGTAATGTATGCCATTTCTGATGCAGGTTATGCCTCAGATAATAGAATTTTATCCAGACCTTCTGTGAGTGATATGCCCGTTTCCCCCAATAGAAGGTTGATTTATTCAACATTTGTACTATTTGGTGCGCTGTTGGGCTTAGGCATCATGTTTTTTAAATATTTAACCTTCAATGAAATAAATGTAGTCGATGATTTAAAGAATTTGCTTCCATCACAAGTATCAATACTTGGAGGTATTCCTTTAATTAAAACGAAGGAGAATTTCTCAAAAATAATAGTTGGAGAAATGCCTAAATCAATTCTGGCAGAGGCAATGCGAAAAATTAGGACCAATCTAAGCTATATTCACCCAGACTATAAAACAATTGCAATTTCATCTTCTATTTCCGGTGAAGGTAAAACTTTTGTAGCTCTTAATTTAGCCGGCATTATTGCAATGTCTGGTAAGAAAACAATAGTCTTAGACCTAGATCTTAGAAAGCCTAAAGTTCATTTAGGCTTTGATGCTGAAAATAATTTTGGAATGAGCGGTCTTATAATTAATCAATATGATTTGAATCGATGTATTCAACATTCTGATATCGAAAATTTGGATTTTATTACTGCTGGCCCTATACCTCCAAATCCGTCGGAGTTATTATTAAGTAACACCTTTGGTGAAATCGTAGATGAATTGAAAAAAAAGTATGACGTTGTTATCATCGATAATCCGCCAGTTGGACTTGTTTCGGATGGAATTAAAAATTTATCAGAAGCCGATATACCGATATATGTATTCAAGTCACATTATTCAAAAAGGGTTTTCACATATAGGGTTAAGGAATTGTTTGAAATGCAAAAAATTAAGGGATTGAATGTTATTTTGAATGGTGTGAAAGCCATGAAGAACAATTCTTATGGTTATGGTTACAGTTATGGTTACGGCTATTATGAAGAAAATAATGGTAATGAAAATTTTGCATGGTGGCGCAGACCTTTTGTAAGGTTAATAAGAATTTTTAGAAAGAAATGATTGTAAAAGAACTTGAAATAAAAGGTTTACGTTTACTGCAAATCAGGCAATTTTCTGATGATAGGGGTATATTTTTTGAATCTTTCAATCTTAAAAATTACAGTTCATATTTGGGTGAAGAAATACAATTCTTTCAAGATAACCTTTCGGTATCAAAAAAAAATGTTCTTCGTGGACTTCATTTTCAATCTCCTCCTTTTGCGCAGGGTAAATTGGTTTCAGTATTGAAAGGAGCGGTATTAGACGTTGCAGTCGATTTAAGAAAATCATCAGCAACTTACGGTAAACACTTAATGGTTGAGCTCAGCGCAGAAAATGCTTACCAATTTTGGATTCCTCCTGGCTTCGCTCATGGTTTTCTATCGTTGGAAGATGATACCATATTTTCATATAAATGCACAAATTATTATTCACCCGAGCACGAAAATACCTTACTTTGGGATGATGTTGATCTGAATATCAATTGGCCTACAAAAAATCCAATAATTTCAAAAAAAGATGAAGTTGGTTTAAAATTTATTAACTTTGAATCGCCCTTTTAGTTATAAATTTAGTTTTGCAATTGTCTGATTTAGTGTATGGTAGTGGTTTCCTTATAGGAGGGTTACTCATTTCTCTAATATGCAACGGGCTTCTTCTGAGATTTTCTCAAACACTTGGCATTCGAAATAATAATGACGTAATCGTTCGTTGGAGCAATCAGTCTAAACCATCGCTCGGTGGTGTTTCTTTTTACATCGTATTTCTATTTACAATTTTTGCATATTCGGTAATATTTTACGACGAAAATTTATTTCAACAAAAAATATACGTCGGATGCTTTGCGGCGGGTAGTTTAGCTTTTCTTATGGGTTTAGCCGATGATGCCTACAATACACGTCCGCTTCTCAAGTTACTCGCTCAAATTATTTGCGGTTTAACTTTCGTGATTTCCGATGTTCAAATTGATCTTTTTCACTCCTATTGGCCAGATGCATTGATTACAGTTATCTGGGTCATCACACTCATGAACTCGCTTAACATGCTGGATAATATGGATGGGATCACAGGCACCACCGTTTTATTTGTGCTACTTACCTGCTTAGCAGCGTACTTCATGTGCTTTACAGTAATAATAAGTTTCTGGTCTATATCTATGATCGCATTAATTGGTGGCCTTTTGGGTTTTCTTTACTTCAATGTGCACCCTTCTAAACTTTTTATGGGAGATGCTGGTAGCCAATTTATTGGATTAATCGTGGCATTTTTTACCATTGAATTAAACTGGAATTTAAGTTCGAAATATCAAGTTGATTCGTGGTCGGGAATGATTCTGGCATTAATTGCTTTAACGCCTGCGGCCGCTGATACTTTAGCTGTTGTTATAAATCGATTGAAAAAAGGAAATTCTCCAATGGTTGGAGGTAAAGATCACACAACCCATCATCTTGTATATAGCGGATACACAGACAAACAAGTTTGGATAATTTTTACAATAGTTGGCACTTTATCCTTTCTTTTTTCAATATTGATAATACAACTTATTAAATCTGGAAACGTAGTTTTCGTTCCCTTCTTCGTGCTATTCTTTTTTGTTGTATTTTTTTGGCTTTATAGAAAAACAATCCTTTATCCGCAGCCGAAAAAATAATTTCATTACCATTGAGTAAAAGTACACTGAAATTTTTCAAACTATTTTTGTTGTAAAGTGTTAGCAAGAGATATGGTTCGTTGAATTGTAAAACGGTTAATACTTAATTTTGAAAGGAGTATATTTTTATGCAATCAATTTTAAAATCAATAAGGTATGTCTGACGGTTCCTATATAAAAGTATATGGCGCTCGTGCACACAATTTAAAAAATGTAGACCTTCGCATTCCAAGAAATAAATTGGTTGTCTTTACCGGATTGAGTGGCAGTGGAAAGTCTTCATTGGCGTTCGATACCATATTTGCTGAAGGGCAACGGCGTTATTTAGAAACTTTTTCAGCATATGCCCGACAATTTCTAGGTGGTTTGGAAAGACCCGATGTGGATAAAATCGATGGACTGAGCCCTGTTATTGCTATCGAACAAAAAACTGTTTCCAAATCCCCTCGATCTACGGTTGGAACCATTACTGAACTTTATGATTTTTTCCGTTTGTTGTATGCTAGAATTGGAACAGCCTATTCTTACAATTCGGGAGAGGAAATGGTGAAGTATAGCGATGAACAAATTGTCAATCTTATTCTCAAAAATTTCAACGACAAAAGAGTTATTTTTTTAGCACCAAAAGTAAAAGGTAGAAAAGGTCATTATCGCGAGTTATTTGAACAATTTTTAAAAATGGGTTACACCAAAGTTCGTGTGGACGGTGCAATTCGTGATATCGAAAAAGGTATGCGACTCGACCGCTACAAAATACATGATATTGAATTGGTGGTCGATCGTTTAATGGTTAACGAAAAAGACAAAAAACGAATTTATGATGCTGTTGTGCTTGCAATGAAACTAGGGGACAAGAGTATTATGGTTATAGAACACGATAGCGATGTTGTGAAACATTTCAGCCGCTTACTCATGTGTCCTACAACTGGAATTTCTTATCCCGAACCTGAACCCAACTTATTTTCATTCAACTCCCCATATGGCGCTTGTTCAACTTGCAGTGGATTGGGCGAAGTGACAGAAGTTTCAATTGAGAAGATCATCCCAGATTTTGAAAAATCTATAAAAAATGGCGGAATAGTGCCACTCGGTGAATTCAAAAAAGGTTGGATTTATGACAAACTTGCGCAGTTGCTGGAACCTGAAGGTGTTGATGTAAACACTCCTTTGAAAGAATTCTCGCAAGAACTTATCAATACTATTCTATATGGCAACGAAGGTTTGACAACCAATGCAGACGTTTCCTCCTCCTTTGAAGGTATTATTAACTTCATTAACCGACACGCCGAGGGAAGTTCACCAGCAGTGCAGCGATGGGCTCAAAGTTTTACCAACAAATCGGTCTGTTCAAGTTGTAAGGGGACAAGATTAAAAAAAGAGGCGTTATATTTTAAAATACTGAATAAAAATATCGGAGAAATTTCAGCAATGGATTTCTCAGAATTAGCCAACTGGATGAATGATTTGCGCGAACAACTGAATGAAAATCAAAAAATTATTGGAGGGGAAATTTTAAAAGAAATTGATAGCCGTTTGCGATTCATTCTCGATGTTGGATTGGAATACTTAACACTAAATCGCCCTTCAAAATCACTTTCAGGTGGAGAAGCGCAACGTATTCGTTTGGCAACCCAGATTGGAACGGAGCTCATGAATGTGCTCTATATTTTGGATGAACCATCAATTGGCTTGCATCAACGAGACAACACCAGACTTATCCAATCGCTGCAGCGATTAAGGGATGTTGGTAATTCCGTAATTGTTGTGGAGCACGACAAAGAAATGATGGAGGCAGCTGATTTCATTGTTGAAATAGGCCCCAAAGCTGGAATACATGGAGGAGAAATTGTTCAGGCTGATGTGCTAAAAAATGTGATCGGTAAAGGTTCGATTACGTCTGATTATTTAGCAGGAAAAATCAAAATTCATATTCCTGAAAAAAGACGTGATGGTAATGGCCAATGGATTAAATTATCTGGAGCATCAGGTCACAACCTCAAGCATGTAGATCTGAATTTGCCTCTAGGGCTTTTTTGTTGTATTACTGGTGTTTCTGGAAGTGGCAAATCTTCTTTGATCAATCAAACTTTACTACCGCTCTTGTTTCAGAAAATCTATAAAGGTATTCGAAATCCATTGCCTTATAAATCCATTTCAGGTTATGAACATTTGGATAAAGTAATTGAAATTGATCAAACGCCAATTGGAAGAACGCCGAGATCAAATCCCGCAACCTATACCAAAGTTTTTGACGAAATCCGTGCGCTTTTCGCATCACTACCTGAGGCGCAAATCCGAGGATACAAACCGGGTAGATTTTCATTTAATGTTTCTGGAGGTAAATGTGAAACATGCAGCGGTGCTGGTTTAAAGTTAATCGAAATGAATTTTCTTCCTGATGTTTATGTGGAATGTGAAGATTGTCTTGGCAAACGATACAACAATGAAACATTGCAAGTAAGGTATAAAGGAAAATCAATTTCTGATGTCTTGGAAATGACTGTAGAAGATGCTGCAGAATTTTTTGAAGCCATACCAAAAATCCATAGAATCATGACAACGCTGAATTCCGTTGGCTTGGGTTACATTAAAGTTGGACAGCCATCTACAACTTTGTCCGGTGGCGAGGCACAACGTATAAAATTGGCTTCAGAGCTTTCTAGAAAAAGCACAGGAAAAACCCTTTACATTTTAGACGAACCTTCAACCGGTTTGCATTTTGAAGATATTCGCTTGTTGTTAGATGTACTCCAAAGACTCGTAAATGAAGGAAATTCAGTTGTCGTAATCGAACACAACCTAGATATTGTTAAAGTTGCAGATTACATCATTGATATTGGTCCGGAAGGTGGTTCACGCGGCGGAACAATCGTTGCCAGCGGCACACCTGAGTACATCGTGAAGAAATACAAGAAATCATCGCATACCGCTAAGTATTTGGAAAGGGAGTTGTAAAAATGTTGAATTCAAAACAAGTTATTCTTCGTTAAAAACAAAACTCTTTTAAATTCATTCACATTAGTTACAAAAGCAAGATTTATATTGATTCATCTCAATTATTAATAATCGTTCAGTTATTAAATTGTGCGATAAAACATGATGTTTAAAGATAGAGCTGAAGCTGGACAATTGTTGGTTAATGCCATTTCAAATTATAATTTATCCAATGCGCTTGTTATAGCCATTCCTAGAGGCGGTGTAATTGTAGCCGCTGAAATTTCAAAAGCACTTCGATTACCTCTCAAATTGATATTTATTAAAAAAGTAGGTCATCCAGATAATCCAGAATACGCAATTGGCGCAATAGGTAAAGGTGGAAAGGAATTAGCATTGGATGCTGAGTACTCGCAAAACGAAATAGTTCAACAGATTAAGCAAGCACAATTAAAAATACGCAAACAGATTAAAGAATATGGACATTCTTACGAAGAATGTGATTTGAAAAACAAGGTTGTTTTATTGGTTGATGACGGCGCAGCAACTGGAAATTCAATATTATTGGCTGTGAAAGAATTAAGAAGTTATTCAATTCAAAAAATAATTGTACTTCTTCCTGTTTGCCCTTTAGATACCTACAAAAAAATAGCAAAGTTGGTTGAGGATATTATTTGTTTAGAGATACCTATGAATTTTAATGCAGTTGGTCAGTTTTATGAAAATTTTGACCAAGTGGATGATCAAACTATAAACAAATTACTATTGAAATTCGAATCTGTTTGAAATAAAAAAGGATGAGCTAATGCCCATCCTTTCGTTAAAGTTTGCGTTACTTATTGTTTCATGAAACGTGCAAATTTCACGTTATTTCCATTTTCCAATTGAATGCTGTACATTCCCGCATTCAAACCTGATAAATCAATAACTTGGTTTTCAATTTTCGAAGATTTTAACACCTTTCCGGATAGATCAAGAATGGTATATGAATCGAATGTGGAACCGTCAATAGTTAAAAATTCACTTGCTGGATTAGGATACAAAGCAATTGTTTCTTCCATATTCTCATTTAAACTTGCCGATGGTAACAATACTGCATCAATTACATGAACCACACCATTGTCTGCTTGTACATCTGCGGAAGTTACATTGGCATCGTTAATTTGAACACCTGCAGATAGATTTACCAATACGTCAGAACCATTTAACATTGGAACCGGACCATTAGCTAAACCTGTTGATAGAACTTCACCCGCTGTCACGTGGTAAAGTAATACATCTTGTAAGTTAGGTAATGCCAACAGGCCATTGATATCCATGTTCAATGCTGTAGCCAAGTTATCAAACGCTTGGTTAGTTGGAGCAAATACAGTAAACTGAGCCAAAGGATCGGAAAGTGCTGGAATCAATTCTTCTTGAATTAATGCGGTAGCAAGTGTTGTAAAATTGTTATCGATAGCGACATCAACCACAGTGTTCACCGGTAACACTACAGCATCAAGAACATGAACGGTTCCGTTGAAAGCTGTAACATCTGGTAAAGTAACTTGTGCTTGGTTTACAAATACTTCGCCTGCTCCTGTTACTGTTAGTTTAAGTGTATTGAGCGTACTCAATGGACTTACAATGTCTCCGTTGTTGATTGCGCTAGAGGCAACGGTTGTTCCAAGCACGTGATACAATAGATATTCGGATAAAGCCGGATCTGCCAATAAATCGTTAGCAGAAATATTTAAAGCCGCAAGTAAAGCATCGAATGCAGCATTGGTAGGGGCAAAAACAGTCAATGTTGCAAACGGGTTTGTAACTGCAGGGAATAATTCTGCGGTTGCCAGTGCAGCTTGAAGTGTGGTGAATCCGTTGTCGATAGCTACATCCATGACTGTTTCATTTGGCAATAAAACGGCATTAACGGAGTGTACTACTCCATTGGATGCAGCTAAATCAGCTGCATTTACTTGAGCTTGGTTCGCAAAAACATTACCAGTTGAAGTTTTGGTCATCTTCACTGTATTCGTAGGGCTGAGCGGAGTTACTACGGCACCATTTGTTACAGATGAGGCAGGAACAGTTACTCCCAACACGTGATACAACAAAATATCAGACAAATTGGGAAGGGCCAACAAACCAGCTATATTGGTATTGTAGGCAGTCGCTAAGTTATCGAATGCTGCATTATCTGGTGCAAAAACCGTAAGTGTTGCACTCGGGTTCTGTAATGCGCTTACCAAACCAGCCTGCTGTATCGCTGCTGCTAATGAGGTGTGGTTGGGACTAACGTTAATTACGTTGTCATAAACGTTTGTTTGCGCTTGGGATGTAGAAATTCCCAAAAATAAAATTCCAGTCGCGAATAGTTGACGGACATTAAATAATAGCTTTTTCTTTTTCATATTATATTTTGTTTAATAAATTGATTTAAACATTAAACAAAACATCTTGAAAAAAGTTCTAAGGTATTGTTAGAAAAGAGTTAAAATATTATAAAAAGCCCAATTCCAATTTGGCTTCTTCACTCATCATATCCTTGTCCCATGGCGGGTCGAAGACAATATTTACAGAAGCTTTAGTGATACCATCAATACCAGAAACTTTTTCTTCAACTTCTTTGGGAAGACTTTCAGCTACCGGGCAATTTGGTGAGGTAAGTGTCATTTGTATTTCTACATTTTTATCTTCATCTATCTGCACTTCATAAATAAGACCTAATTCAAATATGTCAACTGGAATTTCCGGGTCATAAATTGTTTTAAGCATATCAACAACTTTATTTTCCAGCGCTACAATTTCATTTTCCATAATTTCTGCTAAATATTTATGCAATACTCTCCAATGCTGCGGTTTTGAGTTTTTTAACCATTCCCGCTAACCCGTTTGCTCGTGTGGGTGATAAATGTTCTTGCAAACCAATTTCCTTAATAAAGTAAAGATCGTTTTTTAAAATGGATTCTGGGGTTTCGTTATTTAATACCCTAATCAGTAATGCAATCATACCTTTGGTAATTATCGCATCAGAGTCTGCTGTAAAGTGCATTTTACCATCAGAAAAATTCCAATCTACCCAAACTTTTGATTGACAACCATGAATGAGTTTTTCTTCAGTTTTTAATTCAGGTTCAATTAATGGCAAATCCTTACCGAGTTCGATGATGTATTCATATTTTTCCATCCAATCATCAAACATTTCAAATTCATTGATGATTTCTTGTTGTTTATCAATAATAGTTTCATTCATGATGGCTTTATTTCAAAAGTGTGATGCTTTTATCCACTGCAGTAATGAAGGTGTCAATTTCCTCTCGTGTATTGTAAAACGCAAAAGATGCCCTAACTGTTCCTGGAATTTTATAAAAATCCATAAGTGGTTGCGTACAATGATGACCTGTCCTAACAGCAATTCCTTGTTTGTCCAATAAGGTTCCAATATCGAAAGGATGAATGCCATCGACAACGAAAGAAACTACAGAAGTTTTATTTTTGGCTTCCCCAATAATTCTCATGCTTTCAAAGGTGTCGAGCATATCTTGTGCGTAATCAGCAAGTTCTTTTTCGTGCTTTTCAATTGCTTTTATGTCGAGCGTTGTTAAAAATTTAATCGCTTCACCTAGACATATTCCTCCTGCAATATGTGGCGTTCCTGCTTCGAATTTAAACGGTAATTCGTTGTAAGTTGTGCGTTCGAAGGTTACGCGTTCAATCATATCACCACCGCCTTGATATGGTGGCATACGATCGAGTAGATCTTCTTTACCATATAAAACACCGATGCCAGTAGGACCGAAAACCTTGTGACCTGAAAAAACGAAAAAGTCACAGTTCAAATCACGAACATCGATTTTTTTATGTTGTATGCTTTGGGCACCGTCAACCAAAATTTTAGCACCAATAGCATGGGCTTTTTCTGCAAGTTCCTTTACCGGATTTATGGTGCCTAATGTATTGGAAATATGTGTTACAGCAACGAGTTTGGTGTTTTTTGAAAGCAGTTTGTCAAATTCATCTTCAATGAGTTCTCCTTTTTTGTTTATCGGAGCTACTTTTAATTTGAGGTTTTTGCGTTCACATAGCATTTGCCAAGGAACAATATTGGAGTGATGTTCCATTGCGGTAATTAGGATTTCATCGCCTTCCTTAAGCAGTGAGCCAAATGAATTTGCTACCAGATTGATCCCATCTGTTGTACCTTTTGTGAAAATTATTTCTTCAGATTTTCTGGCGTTAATATACCGTTGAACAATCTTTCTGGCTTCTTCGAATTCAGTTGTGGCCTTTTGACTCATGTAATGTACCCCACGATGTATATTGGCATTGTCCTTAGAATAATACTTATTTATGGCGTCAAGAACCACTTGCGGTTTTTGAGAAGTAGCACCATTATCGAAGTAAATGAGATTTTTGTTATATACCAATCTTCTCAAAGCCGGGAACTGTTCCCTTATTTCTCGAACTGAAAATGGCTTTGCGGGTTCATTGTTCATCATAATTGCAAAAATAAGGAATTTCACTTGTTTTGAATCAATCTAAAGAAGCTTAGATTCTAAATCAAAACAATTCAATGATTCTTAAGTTTTCTGAGTATAAAAGAAATTACACCAAAGGTTTTATTGATTCATTAATAACAGATTTTAAAATTCTACAAGCTCATAATTCGTACTGCGTCCTCCTTGAGATTCTTGTCGTAAAACATTTTTATTAATAAGGTCTTTGATATCTCTTAGTGCCGTGTCACTTGAACATTTTGTAATTTTTGCCCACTTTGATGTTTTCAGTTTACCATTGAAACCATCCAACAACTTATTCAAAACCATTCTTTGCCTTGCATTAAAGGCTGTTTGTTCGTGAATTTGCCAAAATTGATTTTTCTCAAACACTTTTTGAATAGTTTCTTCTGTAACTTGCAAGGCATTTTTAAGACATGATAAGTACCATTTTATCCATTCAGTAATGTCACGATTATTGTGCTGAACTTTTTGAAGTATGGCGTAATATTTTTTGCGTTCAATTAAAATTTGGTTTGACATGCTGTAATAACGTTCACTCGATTTGTCAGCTCTACATAATAATAAGTCTGAAATAGCCCGAGCAATTCTGCCGTTTCCGTCGTCAAAGGGATGGATAATTATGAACCAAAAGTGCGCTACAGCAGCTTTTATTACAGGATCTATTCCGTCAATGTTGTTGAACCATAAAAGGAATTTATTCATTTCGCGATTAACATTTTTTGCTGGAACGGCTTCAAAATGAACTTTTTCCTTACCTAGCGCTCCGGAAACAATTTGCATTTCTCCAGTTCGATATTGTCCGACTTCAATTTTCAGCATTCCGCTATAACCCGTTGGAAATAATGCGGCATGCCAAGCAAAAAGTCTCTCGTTGGAAAGATGAGTGAGAAAGTTTTGGGTTGCATCAAGTGTCATTTCAACCACACCATCAACGTTTCTTGTGGATGAAACAATTCCACCCAAATTAATTCCCAGTTTTCTCGCAATAGATGAACGCACTTGTTGGAAATCTAGTTTTTCACCCTCTATTTCTGAAGATTTTAAAACGTCAAGCGTTAATGTGGTTAGTTTTGCTTCTTCCTTTTTGGTAAATCCAAATGCATCCATTTGGCCTAAAATTTTACCTTGTAAATTTCTTACCTCCCCAAATAAGGAATTGATTTCTTTTTCGTCCCAAGTAAAATGAGGCCAATTTTTAAATTCGTAGATATACTTTGCCACTTACCACCCTTATTTTCTTTGCAAAGGTATTCTTATTTTTCAATTCTGCGTCAATTATTTCGGTTATTCGCCGCAAAAAAGCGTTGATTATATATTTTATTCGACGCAAATATATTTTGATTAATAAAATTATTCACCGCAAAACTTGCGCAAAACTTGAATGACAGATGAAAATGGATGAACCATTTAAGCAAACGGACAAAGGTTGCCAAGAATGACAGTTATGTTTTTCTCAAATAGATGAGGTATTCGTGATTGCCATCTTTACCCAAAATAGGAGAAGGGATTTGTGCTTCAAAAATCAATTGATTAACCTTTGCGATTTCAATTAGATCAATAATACACTTTTGGTGTAAGATCTTATTTTTTACAATACCACCTTTCCCAATGTTTTCTTTTCCCACTTCAAATTGCGGTTTGACTAAAGCAATCACAAAAGCGTTTTCTTTTAAAAAGGCATGAATGAAGGGAAAAACTTTGGACAAGGAAATAAATGACACGTCAATAACACAACCATCAATGGGTTCTGGAATCAGTTGATGCGTCAATTCGCGAACATGCGTTTTTTCGAGATTTATTGTTCTTGAATCGTTTTTAATTTTTGTGTGCAGTTGATCAGTACCAACATCAATACAATAAACTTTTGCAGCATTTTTACTCAACAATACTTCGGTAAAGCCACCAGTTGAGGCACCAATGTCTAAAAATATTTTATTTTCAATGTTAGGATTCCATGTGTCGATTGCTTGAATCAATTTTAACGCTCCTCGAGAAACCCAAGGTAATTCTTCAGCTAAAAGTTCAATTGTTGCGTCAATTGGAATTTTCTTGCCAGTTTTGTTGAGTAATTTACCATTTACAAGAACACCGTCGTTCTTGATAATTTCTTCAGCTCTTGCTCGGGAACTTACTAAATTTCTGGATAACAATATTTTATCAAGTCGTTCTTCCACAATTATTTTTCTTTGAGAACCAGCCGAACGGTGTGACGTGTTTTTTGTTCGAGCAAAACTTCTTTGTTTTCAATCAATTGAGCAATTGTTGCCTCATTGTAATGCCTTATTGTCGCCAATTCCAATGATGAATTGTACTTCACATGATAGTCATTACTAAAAATGGAAGTGAATTCTTCAATATTGACTTTTTTGCTATCGACCAAAATGGAAAAATCTAGTGCTGAGTTTTGCATCAGATTCATTGTTACATTAGCCTTGGTAAGCTTGTCAAAAATGTCACTTAAATTTTCTTCAACTATAAATGAAAAATCTTTGGTTGTAAAAGAAAATAATATTTGATCCTTTTTAATTATAAATGAGGGAACCAGATTGTCCTTCTCAGTAGATTGTTGGATAATTGTACCTTCTGCATCCGGATTTAAGAAGGATTTCACATATAATGGAATATTCTTCTTTTGCAGTGGCTGAATTGTTTTGGGATGTATTACTGAAGCTCCATAATACGAGAGTTCGATGGCTTCTTTGAATGAAATACTATCCAATTTTATGGTGTTGTTAAAATACTTGGGATCTGCATTCAACATTCCGGGTACGTCTTTCCAAATGGTTACACTTTCCGAATTGGTGCAATAAGCAAAAATACCAGCTGTATAGTCAGAGCCTTCTCTTCCCAAAGTAGTGGTGACTCCCTCAGCTGTATGTCCAATAAAACCTTGGGTTACCAAAATATCATCATTATCGAATAAAGGTGAAAAATCGCAATTAATAAGTTCTTCCGTTTTCTTCCAATCTACCTTGCCCTCTTGAAATGTTGAATTCGTTCGAATCAATTTTCGGGCATCCATCCATTTTGCTTTGTGACCTTCTTCTTGAAGATAAGCGGCAAGAATATATGATGACAATACTTCTCCTAAGGAAACGATTTGATCATACAAAAAAGCTTTGTTCTCTGGTATCGGTTCGTTATACTTTTTTGCTATTATTTCCAGTGTTTCATCGATTTGCTGGTATACTTTGAAATGTTTTTCTACGAACAACTCACCTAATATTTCAAGATGAAATTGCATCAACTCCTCCAAATTGGTATCGAATAAATTTTTATCACGTTTTACCAATGCATGAACAATTTCTTCCAACTTGTTTGTAGATTTTCCCATAGCGGAAACAACCACAGTTAATTTTTCACCAGTAAAACGAGCTAAGAGTTTCGAAACATTTTGAACTGCAGCACTATCTTTTACAGATGCCCCTCCGAACTTAAAAACTTTCATAAGGCAAAATTATCAAATTCAATCAATCACAACAAAAACAGACTTTTGAGTTATGAACCGATAAAATTTGGAAATTCATCTATACTTTGAGTGGATCTAAGATAATTTATCAGTTAGAAGGCGCATTTCAATAACTGGTGAAATCTTCTCGTAGAGAATATTATAAACTGCCTCCACGATTGGTATTTCAACTTGAAATTTTTTATTGATTTCAATAATACACTTCGTAGCGTAATATCCTTCAGCAATCATGTTCATTTCAAGTTGGGCTGTTTTTACGGAATATCCTTTTCCAATCATAAAGCCGAAAGTTCGATTTCTCGAAAATTGAGAATAAGCCGTTACCAATAAATCACCTAAATATGCCGAGGTTTTAACGTCACGGTGAATTGGACTTACTTCGTCAATGAAGTTCTCACTTTCTTGAATAGCATTTGCAATAAGAACGGCTTGAAAATTATCACCATAACCCAATCCTGAACATATACCTGAAGCAAGAGCGTAAACATTTTTTAAAACAGCCGAAAGTTCAGTTCCTATTAAATCATCCGAGGTGGTTGTTTTAATATATCTACATGCCAGCAAATTAGCCATTTTTTCAGAGATTCGATCCTCTTGACTGGCAACAGTCAAATAAGATAAACGCTCTAATGCAACTTCTTCAGCATGGCATGGACCACAAATGATACCTATATTTTTGTATGGCGTTCCGAAAGTTTTGTGAATGAATCTTGCAGGAATGGCATTGTATTCTGGAATGATTCCCTTAACTGCAGAAAATATGATTTTGTCTTTGAGTAAGTTAGGATTGATATCCTTAAAGATTGATACTAAGAAAGCTGAAGGTGTAGCTATTATGATAATGTCAGATTGCGTTATAATTGCATTCAAATCATTACTTATGTTGATTTTGTCTAAGTCAAATTCTACAGATTGTAAATAATTTGGATTGTGACGGTATTTTAAAATATGATCTACTGCTTGATCATTTCTCATCCACCAATTGGTTGATGGTAAGTTATTGCATAAAATTTTCACAAGTGCTGTCGCCCAACTCCCTCCTCCAATTACAGCTACTTTTTTATCGTCTTTCATGATTTTGACAAATTTATAAAATATTAGCCGAAAACAGACGAAATGCCAATTTTACAGACGAAAAGTAGCTGTTTGATATTTTTCAAGCGATTTATTTTGATTATTCTAAAAACTTTTTTATGTTCGTTCAACAAAACGATACTATATACTTTCAAATCCTTGAAAGACAATATAAAACACTATGTAGAAATGTCAAACGAGATGTTCTACATTGTATGTAGTTTGCGTTAGAAACTATAGGTCTGAAAAATATGGCTGTCTGTAAGGGCAGCCATTGTTTTTTATTGAATTTGTTCCGTACAGAAAACTTTTGGAACAGTATTATTTTTTACTTTTAATTCCTTCAATTTTCCTTCTTTAAAAATGTAAATCCCTACGGTTTCCATGGTTCTGTCCGTTGAACTTTTTCGATCACCAATTAAATAAATCAAGTATTTTTCTTTTCTTTTTGATTTTTTATCGAAAAGCATAAATGACTCATTCAGAAAACTTGATTTACAGAGATACTTTTCATTGGAAGAAACAACGGTTCTAATACTATCTTGTTTATTATTTTCATTATTGGCTTCTTCAAAAATTAGTTCAATACATTTTGGAATATTTTTACAATAATTGGAAACTATGGAATCATTATGTTTTTGATAATCCCCAATTTCATTTGACATGCTTTCACCAAATACATCACCCAAGGCATAAGAGAAGGTTATACCATAGTTGTCCGCGATTTCCTGCAGCGCATTATTGAACGAAAATGAATACGGTCTACCTATCAAGTAATAGGTCGGTTTTTGTCCATATGTGAATACAGAAAGTCCTAAACTCAGCACCAAAATGAACCTCCGCATTATTTCAATTCTTGTTTCTGAAATTTACGTATGTAACTTTCATTCCCAGCAATGAACTTTATGAAATAAACCCCATTTGAAAAAGATGAAACGTCTAAAATGTGATCTGCACCAAAAAGTTTTTCTTTTTTCAATAACCTTCCGCTTGCATCCATCAATTCAATTTCTTCTGCATTAATTCCATTCCAAGAAACGTGTAAAATGTTTTCGGTAGGATTGGGATAAACCAAAATACTTGCGTTATCTATTTCATTTAATTGGGTTTGATCAATCAGGAAACACTCGGAAGTAACACTGCATGATCCATTTGAAACGATAACGGCATAAGATCCAGTAATCGCACTAGTGGTGTAACTCTGATTGCTTGCTCCAGAAATTGGTGCATTGTTATTGTTGCAGTCAATCCATTGATATGTTGCATTGTTGGCAACAGCTGTTAAAGTTAAACCACTTTGAGAAACTTGATTGCTTGGGTAGGCATTAACCACAACATTTGTTGTTGTATTTGACGCGCATTGTCCATTTGACGGTGTAAAAGTATAGTTGGAAACACCAACAGTACTTGTTGATATTTGATTTGACCATGTTCCACTTATACCATTGTTTGAAGTGCTTGGTAACGTTCCTGGGGTGTCACTTTGACAGTATGGACCAAAAGAATTGAATGTTGGAATTACCGGATCTTGAACAGTAACAGATAAACTCGCAACCGCAGCACACTGTCCAGAATTCGGTGTGAAATTATATGTGAAAGTTCCCGTTGTTGCGGTTGAAATATTGGCATCCCAAACACCAACAATACCGTTCGAAGAAGTTGTTGGAAGCGAAGGAGGTGTAGCATTCAAACAAAGTGGCGTAATTGCATTAAACGTTGGTGTGACAGATGGGGTAATGGTTACGTCAAGGTTTACAGAATTTGCGCACAAACCAGAAGCAGGCGTAAATATATATGTAGTTGTGCCTAAATTCGCCGTACTTAAAGCGTTGTTCCAAGTGCCAATTATATTATTGCTTGATGTATTAGGAAGTGGACTCACTGCTTCATTTTGACAGTAAGTTGTAGCTGTACTAAACGTTGGCGTTGCAGGAGTGGTGCAAGTAATGGTGAAATTATTATTTGAAATATCAAAAAAGGTTTCACTTGACGATACAACCATAACCCTGCAAGTAGTGCTTGAAACAGAGGGAACTGTAATTGCTTGACTTCCGTCATTGGCTGTGCTTGAACTTAAAACTATCGGGTAGGTCAATCCACCATCCGTGGAAAGTAGGATTTTAACATTCGCACAATTGATTGGAGCTGCTGTGGTATTGGCCACGCTCCAAGTTACTGTTTGGGTACTTCCTGATGCCCAAGTGATACCAGTTGCAGTTGGATAATTCACCACAAAAGGACCAGCACTTGATACAGTTGTAACTGTAACATCTGTGTAATCATTGCAAGAGCCAACAGCGTGGTTATCTTTTACGGTTAACCTGAAATCCATAACACGTGCAACTGATGGAAGTACTTCCCAAGTAAAAGGGCCATTGCTGGCAAGCGATTGTAAATTAGGAAAATATCTGGAAGGGTTTGTGGAAGGATCAAAACTTCTAAAATTCGGTCCTCCAGTTGCAGTTGCAACAGGCGGCTGCGTTGAGGCTTCATTATCCATTTGTTCCCACAAATAGGTAAGTACATCGCCATCTGGGTCTGTTGCATTTCCAGTAAGGATGAAAGGTGTAGATTTTGGCACCGAAATATTTCCGCCGGTTGAAACGATGGTTGGTGCTGTATTGTTAAGTGCAGTAAGTACTTCGCACTGATGACCGGTACTTAAAATCTCGTTACTTATTTCTCCCAGGTTGTAACCATGAAAATAATCGTCACTGTTGTTTTGAACGTTAGGCGCACAAATTCCTGCATACCCCATAATCGTGCTTGCACTTCCCGGCTCACGTCTTGCAGCGGATACACTGTTACAATTATTATTTTGCGTATGGTTCCCACCAAATTGGTGTCCTATTTCATGGGCAACATAATCTATATCAAAAGGATCACCTATTGGTGCAGAACTTCCCGTAACTCCTCTAGCTTTTTGTCCGCCGGTGCAAACAACCCCTAATCCGGCTAAACCTCCACTATTGGTTCCAAAAACGTGGCCGATGTCATAGTTGGCACTTCCAATAACATTGTCACAAGTGGTTTGATTTTGATTGATCATTGTTCCGGGTGTACCGTTAGTAAACGGATCCGTTGAAGCATTCGTGTAAATCAAATTGTTGTTATTTGGAACGATAACCATTGTAATGGCAATATCTTTTTCATAAACTCCATTAACCCGGTTCATTGAAGTCGCTTGAGCAGCTTGTGCCAATGCAACAGTTCCCCCATGAAAAGTCGTGTATTCGGCTGTCGCTGAAAGTGCAAGACGGTAAGTTCGCAGTTCACATGTACCGAAAACATTCTTTAGTGTTGGCTCTGGTTTAGCGTTCGATTCATCAATAGGATTCTCAAAAAAGCATGATTTAAGTTTATCGGTAATAAAATCATCTTTTCTGTAAACAATGTAATATTCGGTATTGCCAACATAGTAAGGGTCGATGAAAATGGTGCTTTCACCAGGAATCATAATCATTCCATGAAGGCCTTGTGGCGTGATGTCCCATTTTCCAAAAGATCCTGAACCATCTAGGCCATAAGCATCATAAGTTCTGATTTCGTCGAATTTTGCATTCAAGTCTGGATGTAAAGTTTTATTTCTTTTAACCGTATAGTTTTTTGTGCTTCCATCCGGGTGTGGTAGGGCTATTTGGCCAATAAAACCATTAATTTCTCCTTCCCTGTAAGTAACGCCTTGCAATTCACTTTTCAAGGTCTGAATATCGAGTTTAAAGATTTTAAATTCATTCGCTTGAATTTGAATTGCTCCAAGATCTGGCAAATAAGCCGATTCAATATGTTCAATATTGTAAGATACCAACTTGGTTTTCTGACTAAATGCTTGTGCAGCATTACCAATTATAAGTAAGCTTAAAAATGCGTAAATATTGATTTTCATAGTTTTATTGAATTAGAATCGAAAATTAATCATTATTCAGAAATACACATTTTTGATTTTGCTGTTTTTTTCTCAAAAATTGATTTAAGTCATAAAAAATAAGTTTTCAAGTCATTTTTAAAAAGACATATCATTACCAATTTTGATTAAAATAAAGTTATGGAAGCTAATATTAAAAATATGTCGGTTTTGGAAAGGATATTTGCGAATGCCGAATTCAATCGTTTCGGAATAATATGTGTGGTATTGACCATCGTTGGTTGTTTGGGTGGAATTGTTGTAGGATTAGGTGCTATTCAAGATACTTTTGCTCTTGTATCTGTTGTAATTCCTACAATGATAACCTTGAGTATGCTAATCGCTGTGGCGCCTATGAAATACTTGTTAATCTCAGCAACGGCGAATATTGCCATCGACCTGATTTTATTGGTGTATTACGTCCTTAATTGAATCAATTTTCAAGGAACGGGATTTCGATTATGAATGTTGTTCCTTCTTTTTCTTTAGATTCGAAATAGATTGTTCCGTTAAAACTTTCAACGATTTGTTTTACCATTGCTAAACCTAAACCTGTACCATTAGTTTTGGTTGTGAAGTAAGGAACAAAAATGTTTTTTGTTTTTGCTTCATCTATTCCGCATCCGTTGTCTTTAACAGATATAACATATTTTTGGTTTTCTGAAGCTATCAAATTGATGGCTATTTGACCCTTTCGATCTTCAGGTATGGATTGAACAGCATTTGTAAGTAGATTGTTGAAAACCCGGATTAACTGATCTTTATCGGCTAGGATAGGCGCCTTTTGAATGGTGTAATGAAATTCGAATTCGGCATTTCCGTTTTGTTTGAAAACCTCTAAAACTGATGCAATAACCCCTATTAAATCTAATTTTTCAATTTGTTGCTTAGGCATTTTAGCAAAATTTGAAAATTCATTAGCGATTTTTGTTAATGCATCAATTTGTTCTATCATTGATTCTGCTACTTTTTTTAGCATCGCTGCCGAAGATGGATTATTGTGATCGTAAACCCGCTGAAGATGTTGAATACTTAATTTCATTGGTGTTAGCGGATTTTTGATTTCATGTGCTACCTGCTTCGCCATTTCTCTCCATGCTGATTCCCTTTCGTTTTGTGCAAGTTGAAGAGCTGCGCTTTCCAGTTCTTTTAATTTATGATTGTAATTCTTAACTAGCGCGCCAATTTCATCTTCCCTGTCATATTCAATAGGTTGATTTTCGGTGCCTAACTTTAAATTTGAAAAACTTTCTTGTATCAACCTTAGCGGCGCTGTTACCCATCTTGATATAATGATGGACAAAATAATTGAAATGGCAAGAAGCAAAATGAATACGTTAATAATCGCTACAAGAAAAAGCTGAATCTGATTTTCAAAGTCGTTTTGTTGGGCAAAGTGTTGCAGGTTAACGTATCCCAAATGTTTCTTATTTTCATTAAATAAGGGCTGATAAGCTGAGGCATATGAAAGATTTCCAATTCTCTCATCATGAACGAATTCACTTTTATCTCTGAATTTCATGGAATGAAAAGCGTCTGGGTTCATTTGTTCACTAAGTAATCCAATGTTAAAAACTTTTGCCCTGGAACTTCCCAGCAATATCCCATTTGGATCGTATAGATTAATATCTGTCACGAAAACTTTCGAAAACTTTTGTAAAATGAACTCGATTAAATTACCGTTGGTTTCAATCGATAATGCTTTTTCCGATCCTAGTTTGCTTCTTACCTCTGTTACCACTGAAGCCAACTTTTCCTTTATCAATTCATCTTTATACGAACCATATTGCTGACTTACAAAAAGTCCGCTTCCCCATCCAAAAGCAAAGAGTGAAAAAGTTACAATACCCACAAAAACCAATTGTATTTTTAACGCAAGCGTTAATGTCTTTCTTTGAAACAGTTTCTTGTTGAATTGGATTACTATAGGAATCAGCAGAAAACAATATAAACAAAATAAATAGGCAAAGGACGTTATGAATTCCTTCCAGCCCAATTCTGGACTTGACAGTAAAATAATGTCCCCATTTTTTGCTTTATAAATGTAATGTGAAAATCCACCTATATAGGCAATGTTGTGTTCGTTTACCGTCCATTTTAAAACATCATTATCTATGAGTGGATAATCGTAATTTCCATAATCTTTTATGAGCCTTTTATTGTGATAGGTTGCGATGGAATATTTTTCAAGAGACTGAAAAACTTGAGCTTTCTCTGGGATTAATAATCTTGGAAATCCGATTTCTTCGGGCAATTTTTTTGATTTGAAAGTTGCAAAAAGATAACCTTTGTAATTCTGTGTGGAATCTTTTACCTCTAGAGGATGTTTTATGATGTAACTTAACTGTCCGGTGTTGTCTGCAATAAAGTATATGGTAGAATCCAATTTATTTGGTTTTCCTTGATTTTTGATTACTGAATTCAGAAATCCAAACATGTTTTTCTGATTGTCATCACCTAAAATCAATGAAGTTCCTGTAGTATCAAACAAATGAAATCCCATTTCATAACGATCAGAAAAAGCTTTAAAAATTCTATTTTCAACACCATTTTCAAACTCGGATTGCCCCATGTTTTTAGGAGAGACTAAAAACCGTTGAAGTGATTTGTCTTGACTTATTTTATCGAAATGTGATGCGAGTTCCTTTTCAAATTGGAGATCTTGTTCGGTTGCTAAAAGTTGAGCCAATTTTTTCTTTTCCAATCCATCTTTTTCATTGATAAAAGCTGTTAAAATAATATTGGTTATTAAAGAGAAAAAAAGCACATAAAAAAGGCCGTTACCGATTGCATTTTTGCGTTCTGAAGTTTGCGGTGCTAAAAGCAGTAAGAGAAAAGTAATCGAAGGCATTGCGAAGTGGAGCATCCATTCCTCATTGATGTATAAGTTGACAAGGAAATAAAACAAACCAAAGCCAAGACTCCACAATAGCAAATTATTTTTCTTATATCCTATTTTTCGCAAATATGAAATGACAGTAACAACCCAAGTGTAGAAAGCATAAAGAAAACATCCGATTACAATTAATGCGAAAAATGAAAAACTATTTAGTGAAAACAATTGATCAAGCGACAAAGGAATATTGGCTTCGATAATCATGGACTCAAAAACCATAACGATAAGTGACCAAAACACCATTGTTAAAGGGATTAGAGCCAATCCAATAAATTTATCAAAACTGAAACGTTTAAGATTTTGCAAAAAATGTCTTGCAATGAAAGTTAAGTAAAGAATGAATACACTATTTATTATTAAGTCCAGAAAATTTGAGAATCCGAACCCGAAACTGTACAATTTTTCTTCAATGATAGTAAGGCCTTCAAGTTGAGCCGTCCATTCAAATTGTAATGATATTGTCCTTAGTATTAGAAGGGCTAATGGTATAATCCAACTATAAACTGAAGGCAAACTTTTGCCTATCATGTATAAGTAAAACAATAAGGAAGTTAATGCAGTGATGAACAATATCGTATAAATAAGGGCATTAACATCACCTATTTTTTGGACATCTTTAGGTAAAATAGAAAACAAGTATCCACCTTTAGCATTGTAAATGTTGTATTCATTTTCTTCATCAAGGGAAATATTGGCATCAAATGGAACTTCAAATACTTTCGAAAAAGAATTCTTTAAATCTTTGTTTTCATATTCGTATTCGTGTTTAATTCGGAAAGTAGCACATATTATATGATTGTCATTTTTTACATACTTGGAATAATACCATCCATTTTGTAAATGAAGTATGCCTTCCGCAGGAAAGTGAATGTCCGCAAATCTGCTTATTGGAACCTGATTCGTGCTCCAATAAACAAGTGAGTCATTTTTGAAAATGTGCACATAAAAAGGAAAATCATTATTTTCGTTTTGCCAATAAGCATTTAGAGAATTTTTTGTGAAACGAGAATTTTGCTCATTTAAAAAAATATCTAAATCAGCCTGTTTTTGCTGGAACAGTTTTTCTAATTTTTTGGCGTGACCTGTATAATCTTCAGAAAATATTATGTAATGCGCAAAGATTAATGCCAATGTGGCAAAGCAAGCAAATAGTAGGTTTTTATTTTTACGAATGAAGGACATGTATCATTCTAAATTACCATTTTCCCATGAAGCTCATACATCAGGCGCTCAAATTCTTCATCTGCCCGGTGATCATTGTGAAACCTGAAGTTTGCCAAATGTTCGTATGGCAATAGGTAATTTTCGTAACACGGCGCAACATGGTTTTCCCATTGATAAATAATCGCTTCTCTTGTGTATCCCCTCGTTTCTTGATCTCTGTATAACCTTCTGTCCAATTGAATGGCAGGGTCAACGTCCATAAATATGGAAAAATCAATCAATTCATGCACTTCTTTGTAGTGGAATAAAAACAAGCCTTCAACAATAATAAGTGATGAAGGTTCAATGGTTAGAAGCACGTTTTTATCAGGTGGGGCATTGAAATGGTATTCTTTCACCTCAATCGGATTCCCAGAGGCCAATGCATTCAAATCTGATACCAATTGCTCCTTATGCAATGCAGTCGGTAAATCAAAATTATAGGCGCCATTAGCATCCTTCTGTTGCATTTGTATCGGATGGTAATAATTATCCATCGAGAATATCGCAGGCTTATGATGCTCCATTTCATTAGCAATTCGCTTCAATAAGGTCGTTTTTCCCGAACCACTTCCACCACAAATTCCGATAATCATATTGACTTGAAAAAGAAAACGTTCAAATATAACCATTAATCGTATGGTACAAAGAAAGCATGTGATTGAATATTTTTGACCAACTTATTGTTTTCAATTTGGCAATCTTTTTATTAATTTTCCCGTCTGATTATAAATACGTGTTTTCAAAACCATTATCGCTAGATATTGTTAAACTTAAAATGATAAAATGAAAAGAATAGGACTACTTTTTGCGTTTTTTACTTTTGTGTTTTCTTCATTCAGCCAGCAGGGTTTGGGTGGTGCTCCAAAAAGTATAAAGCACACTGTTGACTTTAAAAACATTTGGACTGCGAATTTTGCGGAGCCAGACGTTAATCAGCTGCGATTGGAAGATGCCATTAACGATGAGTTGCAAACTGGTCCTTGGCGATTTGGATACAACCAAGATGTGGATTTTAATTTAAACAATTCAGGAACTTGGGTTGACCTTCCAGGTGGAGGGAAAATATGGTTTTTGAAAGTGGTTTGTGAAAATGCGCTGACTGTTAATCTCACATTTGAAAATTTATCTATTCCCGAAGGCAACGAATTATATGTTTACAATCCTCAAAAAGATTTTATTCTTGGAAAATTTGTCGAAAACCACCTTTATGAAGGTCAGTTGGGAACAGAATTGGTTCCGGGAAATACTGCTATCATTGAATATTACATTCCACCAGCAAATGTTCAAATTCCGTGTAGTTTGACATTATCAACAGTAACGCATGGTTACAGAACCTCCGGTGAATATATCGAAAAAGCTTTCGGTGGTTCTGGTTCTTGTAACATGAATGTAAATTGTCCAGATGGTGCGCCATGGACTAATGAACGCAACAGTGCGGTAATGTTAGTTTCTGGAAGCAATGGCTTTTGTTCCGGAGCATTAATCAACAATACACAAAACGACGGCAAACCGTATGTTTTAACTGCCAATCACTGTTATTCGAATCCAGCAACATGGATTTTTAGATTTAACTGGCAAGCGACTGCATGCACCAATCCTGCCTCCTCACCAACCTTTCAATCATTATCGGGAGGTGTCTTGCGTTCAAGAAGAACAGCGTCTGATTTTTGTTTGGTAGAAATAACAGGTGGCTTGGTTGGTGGAACGGTTCCTTCAGCATATTCTCCTTATTTCTGTGGTTGGGACAATACCACAACAGCGCCAACGTCGACTGTTTGTATTCACCATCCATCTGGAGACATTAAAAAGATTTCTTTTGATGATGCGCCTGCTGTCGCTGCAACTGCAATGGGTTCAGAAGCCAATGGATGTTGGCAAGTAGAGTGGGACAGAAACACAACCACTGAAGGTGGGTCTTCAGGTTCGCCATTGTTTAACCAAGATCACAGAATTATTGGCCAATTATGGGGTGGGGGAGCTTCTTGTTCCAATTTGTCTGCACCTGACTATTATGGAAGATTATGCAATTCATGGAATCCTTCTGGAAGCACCAGTACCAATCAATTGAAATTTTGGTTAGATCCAAACAATACGGGAGCAAGTTTTATTGATGGTTATGATCCATCGGGTGCTTCAAGCATTGCTATTGACGCTGGGATAAATAATCCTGTAGGTGTGAGTGGCACGCTGTGTACAGGCACTGTCTCTCCACAAGTGACAATTACGAATTCAGGCTCAGACCCATTGACATCTGCAACAATTAGTTACGGATTTGATGGAAATCAAAACTTAACATACAATTGGTCTGGTAACTTAAGCCAATGGCAGACCACAACCGTTACGCTTCCAAACGCTACTTTGGCAGGTGGAAACCATACGTTTACTGCCGAGGTAATCAATCCGAATGGTTCGACCGATCAGAATTTAACCAACAACATTACAACGTCTTCATTTACAACTGTTGTTAATGGACAAATAGCTGAATTGAATTTGAATTTGGATTGTTGGGCAAGTGAAACAACTTGGGAATTGACCAATTCATCTGGAAGCGTTTTGTACTCAGGTACCGGTTATGTTGACGATAATCCGGTCTTGATTAACCTTGACTTTTGCGTGGATTATGGTTGTTATACATTTACCATCAACGATTCTTACGGTGACGGTTTAACAGGTTGTTCAGCAGCTAATGGTGGTGCAGGAAGCTATCAAATCCTATATCAAGGAAATGTTGAAGCCGAAATCACAGAAGCTCAAGCTAATTTTGGCACAAGCAATAGTCAAACTTTCTGTTTAATTGATGATACAGGATTGGAAGAAACGCTTTTAGCTTCTGCATTGACAGTTTATCCTAATCCAACAACAGGTGTCTTAACGGTTTCAAACAAAATCGGTCAATTGGGAACGGTTGAAGTATTAAATCTACAAGGTCAAGTGGTTTATACCTCACAAAGCGATGCGACAATTTTGTCAATAAATCTAGATGCCTTAGCCTCAGGCTCATACATGCTTCGCGTAACCAATTCGCAAGGCATTGCTGTGAAGCAGGTGGTTTTAGAGTAATAATACAGAGTGAGAGCGAGTGAGCAGAGTGAGAAATAATGCGGAGAGGGGAGGTTCGCCTGCGTTGGAGAGCGAGGTGGTTCTATTGCGTATGAATTAATTCTTTTCCAAAATTCCCTACGGATTAAGATTATTTTTCAAATCCATTTTTTCGTGAAGTATTCGAATGATTTGAATTGATTTATCATTTTTAATCTGATAGAAAATGATGTGCTTTGAGGATTTCTTGCCCTTCAAGTTTGGATAAATTTCTTTATAAACTTTCCTTGTTTCGGATTCTTAGCAATTGCTTGACAGGAACTGAGTAAAAGCTTATAATATTTATCTGCCTGACTTTCCGACCAGGTATCGAAAGTGTAATTCCAAATATCAGATAAATCTTTAAGGGCACTTTTCGTAAGTTTGAACGATGCCATTATTTTCGCTTGGCTTTCAACGTTTTTAAATGTTCATTTGGATCGAAATCTTCGACTATACCACTATTTACACCTTCAGAAATGGCATATCGTAAGGCAATCTTTTTTTGTTCTTCCTCTTCAAGAAGTCTTAAACCTGCACGCACCACTTCACTGGCATTCTTATAGCGGCCTTCTTTTAAAACACTTTGAATAAATTGATCAAAATAAGTTCCTAAGGTAATTGAGGTGTTTTTACTCATGACATTTTCTTTTCATAAAAATACCTAAATTTGGTATTAAGTCAAAAATTATAAACCTATTTCAGGACAAGACACTACTCTCCGCTCTGTTTCTCCTTCTCCGCTCTGTTTTTCCTTCTCCGCTCTCTTTCCTCACCTTTTGTGCTTCCTCGGCCGATAAGCTCCTCTGCCTTCAATAAACTGCGGTATTTCCAAATCAACCTGAACCAATTCATACGGCTGTACTTCAAGGATACAAGCGATGTGTACTAAGGTTAAAATTTGTGGATTGCTTTTGCCGTTTTCGATGACCGATAGGTTGGATTTCTCCATGCCGATGCGGTATGCCAGTTCTTGCTGCGACCAACCTTTTTGCTTGCGTAACTCACGTATGCGCTGACCCAAAGCTTGTAAAAACGCACTATCTGACGAAACGAGCATGAACGAAAGTCAAATTTTTTGAGCGTTAATAAGTTATGTATATACATAATTACTTAATTTTATCATGAAAAAAACTGAAATATCCCATGAAAAAGCATTTTTTAACCGCCTTCGCTTTCGCATTTTTTACATTTCTCAATGGGCAAATTCCTTCTTATGTTCCTACAAATGGTTTGGTGGGCTGGTGGCCTTTCAATGGAAATGCAAACGATGAAAGTGGGAATGGGAATAATGGAACGGTGAATGGTGCAACCTTGACGGCTGATCGGTTTGGGGCTGGAAATAAGGCATATTATTTTTCAAGTTCTGGATGCAATACTAGGATTGATATCGCAAATTTTAATTACAACGGAATAGTTAATGAATTTTCTATTTCTTTTTGGATGAAAAGATCAGGAAATGGTTGTATTAGTCCGAGATTGTTTGAGTTTGGAAATGGAAGCGGTTGGGGTGTTAATTGGGTTAATGGGTTAACGACAATGGATTGGGTTGCTAACTCAAATCTTCAGAATAATAATTGGTATCACGTAGTCTATGTTTTAACTCCAGGTACAATCAAATCTTATGTTAATGGGGTATTGGACAGTCAGTTTTCTTTAACAAATTCAATATCAAGTTGGTTTGGTTCCAATGTTTGTTTCGGTAGAATGAATCATCCATCTTACGATGCATTTAATGGAATGTTAGATGACATAAGTGCATATAACCGCGCCCTCACCCAACAGGAAATTAGCAATTTGTACACAACATCTGTACCGCCAACATGCAGCATTTCAGCAAGCGCGACTACGGTATGTTCAGGGGCGCCTGTTACATTGACTGCAAGTTCTTCAACTTCAAATGTTTCAGCTTGTGCGGGTAACGCACTTCCGTCTTCTTTACAAAACGGCCTTGTAGGCTATTGGCCTTTCTGCGGTAATGCCAATGATGCTTCTGGCTATGGAAATAATGGAACGGTGAATGGTGCAACCTTTGTAAACGATCGTTTCGGAAATACGACATCATCCCTTCAAATATCAGATGGATTACAGATCATGTGCACAAACAACTTGATCAACAATCCAACACAGTTTTCAATTAGTTTATGGTTTAATTCAACCAATATACCCTCTACTGGTCAAGGAAGAATTTTTGGTTTCGATAATGGGCAATGCGTTCATATCTTTAATCAAGATCGATACATTGATTTATTGTCCAATGGCCAAATTCGCTTTCATATTAATCATTCATCGGGTAATTATTATATATATTCATCACCTGGTAAAAATGACGGTCAATGGCATTTTGTTACGTGTACATTCGGAAGCAGTGGAATGAAAATTTATATTGATGGTATTTTGGAGGACTCCAATCCAAATACCTTTGTAAGTCTTTATAATGGTTATTGGAGGGTTGGAGGGTTAAATGATAATTTCAGCCCAAGTTTCATAGGCTTAATAGATGATATTTATATCCACAATAGAGTATTAACTAGTTCAGAAATTCAACAACTCTACAACCAAGGACAAACCACCTATTCCTGGTCACCGGGCGGAGCCACTACTCCGTCTATTACGGTATCGCCAACCTCAACAACTACCTACACGTGCACGGTAACAGCCAACGGCCAAAGCTGCAGCAGTTCGCAGACCATTACGTTGAATCCTTTACCAACAATTAATGCCGGTGCAGACCAAACCGTTTGTGCAGGAACTGCTGTTACACTATCAGGATCGGGAGCCAATACCTATTCGTGGAACAACGGCGCGAGCAATGGAGTCGCTTTTACGCCAACTGCAACAACTACTTACACGGTAACTGGAACCAATACCGCAACAGGTTGCACCAATACCGATCAAGTTGTGGTTAACGTCAATGCATTACCAACAGTTAATGCCGGTGCAGACCAAACCGTTTGTGCAGGAACATCAGTTACGCTATCAGGAACTGGAGCCAATACCTACACCTGGAACAATGGCGTTAGTAATGGAGTCGCTTTCACGCCAACTTCAACAACTACATATACGGTAACTGGAACCAATACCGCAACGGGTTGCACCAATACCGATCAAGTTACAGTAAACGTGAATGCCCTTCCAACAATTAATGCCGGTTCAGACCAAACCATTTGTGCAGGAACATCAGTTACGCTATCAGGAACTGGAGCCAATACATACACCTGGAACAATGGCGCGAGCAATGGAGTCGCTTTTACGCCAACGGCAACAACTACATATACGGTAACTGGAACCAATACCGCAACGGGTTGCACCAATACCGATCAAGTTACAGTAAACGTGAATGCCCTTCCAACAATTAATGCCGGTTCAGACCAAACCATTTGTGCAGGAACATCAGTTACGCTATCAGGAACTGGAGCCAATACCTATTCGTGGAACAACAGTGTTAGCAATGGAGTCGCTTTCACGCCAACTTCAACAACTACCTATACGGTTACTGGAACCAACACCGCAACAGGTTGCACCAATACCGATCAAGTTGTGGTTAACGTCAATGCATTAC
>CAZOAH010000002.1:0-507272 GCA_964577845.1 uncultured Akkermansia sp. | reverse complement strand
ATAGGGTTTAGTTGGGGAGCGTGACAGCGAAAGCTGCACGCTCCTTTTCGTTTTTCATTATTTTTGATGAATGAAATTAATCGCTTTAGTTCTATCGATTGTATGTAATCAATGCCTATTTGCACAGCAAAGTTTTAAGATTTCCGGACATCGTGGTTTTCGTGGTTTGTATCCTGAAAATTCAATAATAGGTTTTCAAAAGGCTATTGAAATAGGTGCCGATGCTATTGAATTTGATGTGGTGGTGAATAAGGATTCCCAACTTGTCGTTTCTCATGAACCATATATCGATCCAACATATTGCATTTCTAAAGGAGAGAATATTGCTGCAAATCTCAAGTCAAATCGAATATTTAATATGACCCAACAAGAGATTGAAAATTTTGATTGTGGTTCTAAAATTCACCCGAAATTTAAAGATCAATTAAAAATAAGTGTAACAAAACCATTATTGCAAACCGTGTTTGATTCAGTTGATTTCCAAGATAAAACCATATTATTCGAGATTAAATACAAATATGGAGATACCTTAAATTACCCTTCATTAGAGACCTATACAAATATTGTCTTGAATGAAGCGAATGCATCAAAGTACAAATCTCAAATCATTTTTATGAGTTTTGATGCTGCAATTTTAAATCAAATTTATCAAATGGATAGCACGTCAAAATTGGTATATTTGGTTTATCAACCCAAAAGAAATGTGCTTTTATTTTTAGAACATTTAAGTTTTAATCCTTACGCTCTAGGCCTTTTTTACCTTACAATAAGTAAAAAGAAAATTCAAATTCTTAATAAAAAGGGAATTCAAACATTTGCTTGGACTGTGAATTCTGAAAAAAAAGCTCAAAAACTTATTAAGGCAGGTGTTGATGTTTTAATAACTGATTTTCCAGATCGAATGAAAATTCTCAAAATCAAATAATTATTCAAATGAACTACTTACGCTATTTATTATTTTGTATTCCCTTTCTGGCGCAATCTCAAACCATTCCATCAGAGCGGACTGTAGATTGGTCGGTTGCAGGTATCAAAGATTCAACAACAGCAGGCTTTACAGTTTTAGATGCAGTAAATGAAGGGTTATTCAACGATGGAATTACACCTTGCGATTATCCTTTAGGATCGTTAATGATTAATCATTCTGAACCAATTATTATCTATTTTCCTCCTGGTGAGTACTTATTCAATAATGTAATACCGATGCGTTCAAATATGGTGCTTCGAGGTTCGGGGGCAACAAATACCAAGTTCATTATTAATCACAATGGTTCTGGAAATGGCATCGACATTCACGGTTGGGCATCAAATAACGATACGACTAAAATATTGAATAACTTAATCAAAAATACATCAGAATTAAATGTTAACAACCCATCACTATTTCATGTTGGTGATTGGATTCAAATCATTCAAGATGATGCCGATTTGGTTACATCAACATGGGCATTGAAATCCGTTGGTCAAATTGCTCAAATTGCCGCCATAAACCAAAATACCATTCAGCTTGATGCTTCATTTCGAATAGATTTCCCGTTGTCGAGAAATCCGTATATCAAGAAAATCAATCCGGTTTCGAATGCAGGTATTGAATGCATTTCATTTGAGAGAATTGATAATTGCGCTCCAGAACAAGCAAGTGTAATTCATTTCGACTATTCAGTGAATTGTTGGGTGAATGGCATTGAATCCAATAAAACAACTTTTGCCCATATAGAAGCCTCACACAGTTCGAATTTATCTATAACCAATTCTTATTTACACCATGCATTTGAATACGGTGGTGGTGGACGAGCTTATGGTGTGATGCTACATTTTACCTCCAATGAGTGTCTCGTTTACAGCAATATCTTTGAACGTTTGCGTCATTCGATGATTGTTCAAGCGGGTGCCAATGGCAATGTGTTTTGTTATAATCGATCAATTGACCCCTATTGGAATGAAGGATTCTTTTTTCCTGCCAATTCTGCTGGAGATATGGTCTTACATGGAAATTATGTTTTTGCAAATTTGTTTGAACAAAACGATGGTCAAAATATGGTAATTGATAATTCTCATGGTGCTAATGGGCCAAACAATACCTATTTTAGAAATAGAGGAAGTTTGTTTGGGATTTTCTTTAGCGACAATACCTCACCAAATCAGAATTTGGTTGGCAATGAAATTCCCAATACATCAGCTCCATACAGCGCAGTAAATTATACCATACAAGGAACAGGTCATTTTGTTTATGGAAACAACAATAAAGGAACGATTGCACCAGCAGGAACCAATTTGCTTTCCGACACCTCCTATTATTTTACACAACAACCAAACGAAATTCCAGATTTGTTTTGGACGAAAATCGGAACGCCAAATGCATTGAATTCAGGAATTATACCAGCAACCTATTTTTATAACAACAATCAATTGTTTGCCAATTCTTGCGGTTACGGAACTGATTTATTGGCTAATGAGCTTGGCGCTGACGAATTGATGGTTTATCCTAATCCAGCAAATGATTATTTTATAATAGAAGGTTTACATAACAATCAAAATCTAGTTGAGTTGATTGATTTATGTGGCAAAACCATTTCGGTTTGGGTTAATATTGATAATCAAGATTTTCTCCAACTTAATGGTATTTCACCGGGGACATATTACATTAAAATATCTGTAGATAATAAATCTAAAACATACAAATTAGTCTTAAATTAATCAGAAGATTAATTTTTGATCAATCTTTCGAAGTTATTTTCGCCAATTTGAATAAAATAAACCCCAGAAGCAAAGGAACTCAAGTCCAATTCATTTATCAATGCGTTTAATTTAATCTCCTTTAACTCACTTCCATCTGCAGAAAATAGTTTGCAAACTTGACCAACCAAATTCATTGGAATTTCAATTTTAACCTCACTTGCTGCCGGGTTCGGATAAACTTTAACGTTATCATTGCTCAGTTCAATTGTTGATGCAGCTCCAAGATAAATAGAATCTGTCATCGTACACCCATTATTATCTGTTACTAAAACTTCATACCAACCGGGATTGAGATACACAGCCATTGAATCCGTTTGGGAATTGGAATCGTTCCATAAATAAGTGTAAGGAGCCGTTCCGCCACTTGCTGCAACAGAAGCAATTCCATCAAAGCTCGCCAATCCGGATGAAGGTGTGCCAGAAAGATTTAATATAAGCTCGAAAGGTTGGGTAATTGTAACGTTCTGTGAAGCACCAAAACAACCATTTGAATCAGAAATATTTACAGTATAATTTCCGGCAATTAGGTCTGATAACACCGGATTCTGACCTTGTAGATTATTTAAATAATACGAATAAGGTGTCGTTCCTCCATTTGCACTAAATGCAATTGAACCATCGCTGCCATTATAACAATTAACATGGTTAACATTCGTTGCAAATGTTAATGAATCGGGTTGTGTTATGGTGAATGTTAAAGTATCGATACAAGGGCGAGAATCCTCTACTATAACGCTAAATGTCCCAGGCCAAAGGTTGTAGATCGAGTCAGCTGACATTCCCGTTGACCAAGCAAAATTAACGTTACTAACCGGTTGATACGGGTATAATTCAATCATACCGTCATTACTATTGAAACAACTGAGGTTTTTGACTAAAAATGAATCGATAACTGGTGGCGGTGAAGGAATAAATACGGAATCAACCACGGTACAACCATCTGGATGATTTATTGCTACAGAATTCCAACCTTCGACTAAGTTATAGTTAGGTTTAGCAGTGCCACCATTTTCCCATAGAAAAGTACATGTACTAAACATACAATAACAGCCTGATGAGTTCAAAGTAGCCGTCCCGTTATTTCCTCCCGGACATGTTGGTGCAGCGATTCCTCCAAAGGAAATAACGTAAGGGTCCATTAAAAGTGTATTTCTGTCCTCATAACATCCCTGTGCATTCGTTACACGGACAGTATATGAACCTGCGCCCAACCCGCTAAGGCTAGGACTTAAACTTCCATTTGTCCAAACGTAAGTGTAAGGACCAGAATTTCCAAATAACACTGGTGTGATCGTTCCGTTGGTTAGACCATTACAAGTTGGATGCGTAAAGTTAACGTCCTGAACCAAACTTCCGAAACCACAATTAACAGGAGTATAATTGTAGTAGCCATTGTTTTGGGTACCCATGTAGCTTCCCCACGCTATACCAGAGTTTGGAGTTGCGAAACTTGTATTCACACAATTCACATAAATGCCTTTCCAACCAACTGGATTGATACTGTCTTTCTTCACTACATAAATCATCTCTAATTGTGGGTCATTGTCAATATTTTCTATAAGAGGCGTACATCCAAGGTTCACCCCTGAGCGCGTAATATCCAATTGTGTGGTAGTGTTATTGTAAAAATCTAAAGCATGCATGCGGTGTTTGTATGCGCCATTTTCGAAATAAGTTACTGATACAACAGCTTCATCAATTCCATTGTTATCAATATCTACTGCATTAGCAGAGGCATAATGCATCGTTCCAATACTGTCGATGTATTCAATATTCCCATTATCACCGTTTAATACGACTTGATAAAAATCAGTGTAGGAGGGAGCAACACCCTTAAACAACACCGCAAAAACGTCCGGACTAAAATCGGCATTGAATTTCCCTAAAACCAATGCAGCAGAAGATTCTGTGTTTGGAATGTTGGCAGTCCAAACAGTTGAGAAACCTGATCCTTTTATTTTAGTTATTGTTCCATCAAAACACTGAATGTAAATATCAAATGCATTTTGGCCATCTTTTTCTACCGATGCCGGAGCAATATATCCTTTGTTAGGATTTGTTGCCAATGTAATCGAATTAGTTAACGAGTTGTTTTGGAGTAAATCATTCAGCGGACACGCAAAGAATGATCCGCCAAGGTTTTCACCCCCTGTACCGTAAAGAATCCATTTCGTTCCGTTATTTTGAATATCAGCAACAATTGGAGAGCAATAGGTTTCAGCGCTATCAGGTACAACTGCCTTCGCTAGTAATGATCCGTTCAAACCATTTACGACCATAAGGTGACCAGGAGGCCTGTTAGTTTGCCAAGCAGGGGCATTGTGATCACCTCCATTGGAAACCAAAATGTCCTGGATGTTATCACCGTTAACATCTTGAATGAATTGCGGATTGTAAAAATTGTATAAGCCACTGTCAGCTGGATTGGTTCCATAAGGGAAATAATCCCAAATTAATGCTCCGTTTGCTCCGTTTATTGCCAGAAGTTGTGCTTGTCTACCAGGTATGAAAACATCTTTCACACCATCTCCAGTAATATCCTGAAAAATTGCACTACCAAAAACTTCATTCCTTGATGCACGTTTCCATAAAAGGTTTCCGTTTAAACCATTGTAAGCCATGATACCGTTGTTACTGAAAACTCCATCTGTTCCTCCACCAATAACAATATCTTTGATGCCGTCACCATTTAGGTCACACGCTCTTGGTGAAGATAAAGAAGGAATGGAGTCTGTAAACGCTTGCCAGTTGTTAGATTGGCCGAAATTGATGAAACTTAAGGCAATGAAGCCAATTGTCAAAATTCTTTTGAACATGTTTTAGCTTTTTTGAAAGTAGTGTAAATCTAACACTAATCTTGGAATTTTGAAAATCAAAAAATAAGTTCAAATGCGTTAAAAAAAAGTTATTTTGAAGACAAAGTTTGCATCTTAAGAGCTTTGGGTTTAAATTCAACGGGTAATTTTTTTTAATATGGGACTTAATCTAAAAACACAATCCAATTTAATTCTCGGTTTCCGGGTTTTATTGTCTATTTTGTTTCTCCTTTCTGCGGTAGCAAAATTGTATCCATCGCCTCCTTTTGCTCTAACAACCTTTGAATTGAAACAACTTATTCCAATGGGGTTTGGTGAAGATTTTGCAGCATACTTTTCGAGAACATTAATCGGTTGTGAGTTGGCATTGGGCATTTTGTTGTTGCAACCACATTATTTCAAAAGGTTGGTATTACCGATGTCGTTTTTAATTCTTTTTATTTTTTCGGCACATCTCACTTATGAGATTTTGGCCACTGGAAATTCGGGTAATTGTGGATGTTTTGGAGCATTGCTTCCAATGACACCGTTGCAGGCGTTGATTAAAAACATCATCGCAATGGGGTTGATTGGTTTTGTGTTCTTAAAATTAGATAAATCAAAAGATAAGTTGAATTTTTCCCTTTTAATGGCAGTAACATTTGCATCGATACTTTCGATTTATTTGGTTGCACCAATGGAAGTAAAATCTGCTGCACCAATTCAACAAATTGAGGAAGATGAGGAGGTTGAAGCCGATACTACATTGGCTATTTCACAAGCTGGAATTTATTCTGAAAACAGTCCCAATAAAGATTCAAGCGTAACCATAGAAAAAGCGACCGAATTGGTCGAAAAGGTTCTTGAACCTACCGCTAAAAAGTCGGGTTATGAAATGTATTTCAAAGGAATTGATAAGGGTAAGAAAATCCTATGCTTTTTTGCACCAGGATGTGACCATTGTCAAGAAACTGCAAAAGAACTTACACAGTTAAAAAATGCAGATCCCAATTTCCCAAAAATCAAAATAATTTTCATGGATGAAGAGGCTGAAAAAATCCCTGATTTCTTTAAAATTGCCGGTGCGTCATATCCTTATCAAATATTGGATATTGGTTCCTTTTGGAAGGTATTGGGAAGCACGAAAGATACCCCTGGAGTTTATTACCTTTGGAATGGAAACATCATGAAGGAATACGATGGTATAAACGAAAAAAAGTTTGTTAAATCGGAATTCAAAAAACTTGTAAACAAAAAATATGAGGATTGGAAATGATTCTAATCCTCAATTGAAGTTTACTTTGATTTCTTATTAGTGATGATGTCCTCCCGGTCCATGTGCATGGCCGTGATCAATTTCATCTTGGGAAGCTGCTCTAACTCCTGCAATGGATCCTCTAAAATGTAAATCTACTCCTGCCAGTGGATGACTGAAATCCATTTTGATAAATTCAGAAGTAACTTCAATTATTTTACCTCTAAGTTGATTTCCTTGTCCGTCTGACATTGGAATTAGTTTTCCAGCTGTAAAATATTCTGAATCAAAGTTTCCTTGTTCGTCATGAAACACATTTATCGGAATAACAGCAATATCCTCTTCACTTGAAGTACCGTAAGCCATTTCTGATGGTATGGCAAAATCGAACAAATCACCTTCTGTTTTACCAAATAAATTTTCTTCGAATTCAGGAATCAAACTTCCTACCCCATAAAGAAAAACCATGGGTTGTTCCGGGCTGGTTTCCTCAATTTTTTCTCCTGTTTTGTGATTGCTCAGGATATAATTTACCGATACAACCATGTTTTCTTTTACTGTCATTTTATAAAATTTACAGGTAAAGATAGTCTTAATAAATGAGGTAAATAAACAGAAGGACATTTCATCACAACTAATCGAAAATTTGTAATTTGTTATTTCTGAATACCTGGATCTTCTGGAGGGAAATCAGGCTCGATATCAGGTTCAGGCTCTATATCTGGCTCTTTTTCTGGTTCCTCTGGAATTTCAGGAATTTTTTCTGGTTCTGGTTGTTGCGGTTTAACAGGTATTTCTTCGGGAAAGGATTTAGGTAAATCAGTTTTTTTTTGAGGTAGTTTCTTTTTACTCATCATACATATGAATTGGTTTGGGATTCAGTTTCAGACAAAATTTTTATTTCGTAAGTGGAAGAAATTGTTTTTCTATAGTTGTCAGTTTTAAAATCGCGCTTTGGGTGTTGCTCCATATTCAATCGTGCGAGAAGATAACATATTGTGGATTCCGCTCCTTGGTTCAAATTGAGATTGTGTGATTCGATACCATCATGACAACCACCAGTGCTGGCATCATATACTACTTGACCCAATTGGTTATTTCCCATAAACCAACTGAAAGCAAGTTCTTTCAATTGACCGTAAATATAATTTGGCATTGTCTCCTCAAAAACTGATAAAGTCATGATTAAATAGGCAACTTCAATCGGCTGTTCTCCACCTTTGGTTTTTCGATTACTTCCTTTTTTGAACCAAGTTTTATTCGGTATTACAGATATTTTTCCATTAAAAACCAAGTGTTGGATTAGGAAATCAAAGCTCTCTTTCGCAATCAATTTATATCTTTCCTTTTTCGTAATTAAGTAACCGTATAAAAGTCCTTCTGGAATTATACTGTTAGCATAGGTGAGTTTGTCTTCAAACCATTTCCAATCCGCATCATTATTGAGCTTAAAAGCATTGAATAAAATTCTACTGAATTTATAGCTGAGTAATGATATTTCTGGATTCTGCTCATTTTTTAAGTATAAATAAAACCCTTTCAAACTGAATGAAATTGCTCGTAAGGAAGTCATTTTTTCGATATTTGGCATTGCAAATTTCAAAAGCATCTTTGCCTTGGATACCAATGAAATAGGAAGTAAATCTTTTAAAGAAATGACCATACACAAGGCCCAAATCGCTCTTCCGTTTGCATCCTCCAAATTCTGATTATTTTTTTTAAGTTCTGCTTGTCCTGACTCATCAATGTAATTAATAAAATTTCCGTTTTCTTGCTGACATAGAGAAATGAATCTTAGATATTTATCCATTAATAAGAACAATTGTCCATTGCGTTTTTGGGCATAATATTCACAACATGTTATAAGCGCTCGCGAATTATCGTCAAGCGTATAACCGGAACTATGGTCAGGGACATTTATTTTCGAAAACTGAATCACACCAAAGTGATGGGTGAGCCTTACCAAATGACTAATTGTAAAATCAGGTAAGTTGTAATTAACCGCGTAATCTTTTAAATAAGGATTCAAAATATCCAAATGTTGTTTAGCGACATTTACCCATTTGCTACTTCCGTTTTTATGTAAAACATTGACCCTCATTTGTTCCAATTTGTTCTTGTTTGACAATAGTTGTTGGATAGCATCACCCATTTGAAAGGGATTTTCAAAATCAACGAGTAATCCTTCATCAGAACTTAAATATTCCTTGGCATGAGGGATTTTGGTCGCAATTATCGGACAACCTGCCGACATCGCGTATGAGAATGTACCGCTTACCGCTTGATTAGGATCTTTTGAGCTGAAAATGTATATGTCACTCATTTGCAGATAATCCAGTATTTCTTTGGTTTCCAGATATTTATTTATAAAAACCACATTGTTTTCTAATCCAAGTTTTGCAATAATTGCTTCTAGATATTCTCTATAATGTTCGCCTTCATTTTTTAAAACTTCCGGATGCGTTTTTCCAATAACTAAATAGATAATATTTGGATATTGTTTCACCAAATTGGGCAGACTTATCAGAACAGTTTCAATATTTTTGTTTGCACTAATCAAACCGAAAGTTGTTAATATATTCTTTCCTTGAAAGCCCAATTGTTCCTTTAAAATATTTTTATCTTTATGAATAATGGTATGAGTACCATGTGGAATGACATTAATTTTTCGAGCGTCAATTCCGTAGTATTTGTCGAGTTGCATTTTTGCATTTTTCGTCATTACAATTATTTCTTTTGCATATTCCGACAGTTTACGTACAGTATTTCTTCTATGATAATCGGGATTTGGAAGAACCGTATGAAAATTAATACAAATAGGTTTTTGGATTTTTTTTAAAAATAATATGAGGTAATTACCATATTCGCCACCGAATAAGCCGAATTCGTGTTGCACCAATACCATTTGAATCGCATGATCGGCATTTATATTTTCAGCACAAGCTAGAAAACTGTTTTTATCCAATGCATTGATTTGAAATTTAACCTCTTTAGGATAAAATCTTTCTACAACACCATTGTCTAATGCTCCAATTTTTATGTCTAAAATTTTTCCAGTTCTTTCAATTAATGCATTTCTTAAATCCGCACTAAATGATGCTATGCCGCATTCCCTTTCAGGGTATGATGTAATGATAAGAATTTCTGATTGTTTCATTTTAATTGATTTTTAATTATTAGGGCTCGTTAATATTTCTACCATCAACTCATTAAGCGAAAGTTCTGCAACACCAATTGATTTGTCGGCAGCACCATAATAGATTGTCAACTGGTCATTCTTGAGGTGCGCACTTACTGGAAAAATTACATTGGGAGTAACGCCCTCCTTTTCCCAATCCAATTCAGGATAAATTAATGGAGTTTTTAATCTTCCTATTTCTTTTATTGGATTTTCTAATTCAAACATTGCGGCTCCAGCTGAATATACATATCCATCTGGAGTATCTTGTACCCCATGATAAATAAGAAGCCACCCATCTTTGGTTTCAATTGGAGGACACCCTGAACCAACGTAGCTTGATTCAAAATCATATTTTCCGCTCAATAAAATGTGATTATGTATATGGCACAGGTAACTTTTCCAGAACTCATAGTTGAGTTCCTCTATGTAATCAAAATAAACAATTTGGATATCCGGATAAATGCGATGTAAGAGTGCATATTTTCCATTGATTTTTCTTGGATAAAAACATATATCCTTATCCCAAAGCATAATTTCCGGAAAAAGAGCCGGACTTACTCTTTTGTGAAACAGTTTTGCGAATCTCAGGTATTTACTGTTCAAATCTTGACACGTTTCCAAACAGAGTTGAAATTCTTTATAACTCATATTTGGAGTGAGAATACCTCTTTTTTCAAAATGAATAAAATCGAAAGTGGTCATTAAGGCACCATATGCAGTTGTGCCATCATAAGCGGTATAAGTGATGTAATAACAGTCCTCTATTTTAACTATTCTTGGATCTTCAATTCCAGCGGATTCATAAGTTGCAGTAGGAACAACAAAAGGTTCAGAATTTCTTGTTTCAATTGTTTTTGTGTCACTTAATTCAGCGTAACCAAAACTGGAATAATTTCCCGATGTTGTTGCTCTATACAGCATTTTAATTTTACCATCGTGTTCACAAACACCAGGATTGAAAACACCTAGATTTTCGAATTTATTGTTTGTGTTTTTGAGAATTTGTTCCTTATGAATTTTGACACCCATTTTATTTAATTAAGAGAACAAGATTATTCTGAATTTGAACATGTTTCAAAATATATCAGCAGGACAATATTATTTTTCAATTGAACATTGAATTCAGAATCTTTCGTTTTGATTCCATTTCAAGACCTCGTTGAAAAATGTTATTTCTCAATTGAAAAGGATGACTTCTTGAATTTTATTTTGGCTTATTTCGTGGCAATAAATTCATGAAATATGACAAAAATTTTAATAATTGATGACGACAGTGTTTTTCGAAAAGTCAGTGCTGAGGTACTCAAAGTTGCAGGATATGAAGTTGAGCTGGCGGAAGATGGTAAAGCTGGGGTTATCATTGCCCAATCGACACTTCCAGATCTCATTCTTTGTGACGTGAAAATGTCAGATTTGGATGGTTACGGTGTCCTTAAAATATTGTCTAAAACTAAAGAAACGGCAGCAATTCCATTTATTTTTGTTAGTTCTCTGAAGGAAAGTAAAGATATTCGAAAAGGTTTGTTTTCGGGAAGTGATGATTATTTATTAAAACCCTTAGAGCCGTCCGTACTTATTGATTCAATTGAAAGGAGATTGGAACGAATAAAGTTATGGAAAGTCAATGCCTCTGATATAGGTTTCAATAGTCTATTCAAATACAAAAAAATCGATACTTTTTTGTCGGCTTTTTTTGCGGACAGAAAACTCAAGTCTATAAAAAAGAAAGATAAGCTATATTACGAAAATGACTTTGCAAATCACACGTATTATATCGTTTCGGGTAAAATTAAAACGGTAAAAACCGACAGTTATGGAAAAGAATACGTTACTGATATTCTTTTGCCGGGTAATCTTTTAGGATTTCTTCCTATCAAAGAAAATGGCGAACATCGTGAAACGGCGATAGCTATGGAAGCCTCAGTACTCTCGGTCGTTCCAAAACATGAATTCATGGATTTTCTTAAACGCGAACCATCTTTTTCTTATGCACTAATTGAACTCTTGGCAGAAAATATGGCTGAAAAAGAAAATCGCATGCTGCAGCTGGCATATGCTACAGTAAAAGAAAGGGTTGCGGAAACATTGCTTCATTTTCATGATAAAAATTTGGATGCAAATCCAATATCTGGAATATCCAGAGATGATTTGGCCAGTATTGTCGGTACTACAAAAGAATCACTTGTTCGTGCGCTTTCAGAGTTTAAAAAAGATGGAAGTATTAAATCCTCAGCAAAAACTATTTCAATTAATGACATTAAAACTTTAAGACGCAATAGTTCCTTTTTCTCTGGTTGATACATATCAATAATAAGCCTGATAAATTACTTTTCTTGAAAGGTCATTAAGCTTTTAATTTGCACTAAATCAATTTAGTGTTTAACAAAAATAGAAACCAATGAAAGTTAAAGAAATTATGACAGCCAATGCGTTGAAGTATTGTACCCCAGAAACTAATATTCACAATGCTGCGCAATCAATGCGTGAAGCTAATTGTGGTGCCTTACCTGTTGTAGACAGAAACAAAAGGGTTTTAGGCATTATAACAGATAGAGATATTTGTCTCTCTTTGGCCCAAAATACCAATAAAGCCATAGAGCATCGAACCGTTGGCGAAATAATGACACGCGATGTTAAAACTATTCGAGGAACAGAGGACGTTTCCGAAGCTTTCAGAAAAATGCGAGAACGTAAAATTGGTAGACTACCAGTTGTCGATGAGCAGGGAGGTTTACAAGGTATTGTTTCTCTCAACAAACTTTTAAATGTATCCGTTGAGAAAGGCAAGGAAGCAGTTGGCGATGTTCACGCTTCTGGAGAAAATTTAATGAAAACACTCCAGGCCGTCGCAAAAAGAAGAGAAGCAAAATTACCTTCAGCGTTTTAATTTGAATCCAAATCTATAGGATAGTATCTTCTGCTATCTTTTTAAAAGACCGTTGGTTTCCAATGGTCTTTATTTTAAAAAATTTCAATAATGACCAATGAAGAGCTTATTTCGTTAATTGATTATTCATCACCTTTTTGTGTTTCAATAATCGTCCCAACGCATCGTGTTTCTCCGGAAAGACAACAGGATCATTTAGTGGTAAAAAAAGCTGTGGAAGCAGCAAAAACCTTACTGAAAATGAAGTCGGGTAGAAGAGAGGGAAATGCAACATTACTTTGTGATAAATTGGATGCTGCCTTTCAACAAATTGATTTTGTTCATGTTAACAAGGGGCTTGGAATATTTGCTGGGAATGAAATTATCAAGGTAGTTCATTTTCCTTTTGAAGTACATCAAAAAATTGCTGTAAATAGCCATTTTTCGTGTTTAGAACTTTATTGCTATTTGCACTCTGTTAGGAGTTATAAATTAATAGTGATTCAACAAAAGGCCATTCATTTATATAATGGATTGGAAACTAACTTAAATGAAGTCATGAACGCCGATTTACCATCTTTTTATGAAGAAGAATTTGAATATACTCCTTCCTCAAAAATTACATCACATGGCAGTACAGTAATGAAACAGTATGAAAAGGACACCAAACAACTTCATGAAATTAGGCAAATGGAATTTTATAGGAGGGCAGATAATATGCTTTCCAAATATATCCAACCTGAAGACGAAGTAATACTTTTTTCAGGTGTAAATGAAATCAGTAATTTTCTCAAAGTGTCAAAAAATAAAAAATTGTTTGACGGTCAAATTTCGGGAGGTTTTGCATTTAAAGACACCATTTCACTCGGAATAAAAGCCTGGACGAAATTAAAAGAGATGGAATATCTTAAAATTGAAAAAATGATAACCCAACTTAAAGAAGACGTTGGAAGAAATTTGGCAGTTTGTGGTTTACAACAGGTTATAAATGCAGCAGAAGAAGGCAAAGGAAGGAACCTTTTTCTTGATAAAGACTTTAACTATTTGGGCCATGTTACTGCAAATGGATTGACGTATCATTCCGGAACCAGATCTAAGGATAAAGAACATTTTATTGTCAATGAAGTGTACGAACGTGTTATAAGAATGGTGAGTAAAACAGGAGCTAAAATCATATTCGTAAATAAAGGAATGCTCGACGATTTTGAAGGAATAGCCATGCAGTTGAGATATCCTTGAATTATAAAAATAGACAATGACACATTTATTAAGAAAAATAGAACCATTTGACAAATACGTTTTGGAATACGACCAATGGTTTGACAATCATCCTGCAGTTTTTAAATCAGAAGTTGAAGCCTTAAGAGAAATGTTACCATATGGAGAAAGTCACGGTATAGAGGTTGGATTAGGAACCGGACGATTTTCAGTCGAACTGGGAATGAAAGAAGGCGTTGAACCTGCTTTTAATATGAGAAGAATGGCCATTGAAAGAGGAATTGAAGTTATGGATGCTGTTGCAGAAAAATTACCATACAAAGATTTACATTTTGATTTCGTACTTATGGCATCGTGTATCAGCTATTTCTTCAATATGAAAAAAGCATTTATGGAGGCAAACAGGGTATTGAAAAAAGGCGGGGCATTGATTATTGGATTCATTGAACGTGACAGTTTAATTGGTGAATTGTACGAGGAAAAACGACAAAGAAGCAAGTTTTACAAGCAAGCAAATTTTTACAATTTGTCAAAAGTTCTTGCGGTCTTGAAAGATACGCAGTTCAATGATTTCACCATTTCACAAACGCTATTTGGGAAACTTGATGATATTCATGAATTCCAACCGGCCAAAAATGGGTATGGGGAAGGATCATACATAGTAGTTAAAGCAATTAAAAAATAAACTATGAAATACACACAACTTTATTCCGAATTGGGCAAATTACTTTATGCTATTGCAGATATTGATAGAAAAGTCTCGCCACAAGAAAAAAATAAACTCATTGATATAATTCATAATCATCTCATGCCGGTGGTCAAAAATGAAGATGAGTTCGGCACCGAAGTGGCTTATTATCCAGAATTTGAATTTACCTATTTGGAAAGCGAAATAGCCGATGCCGAAGAGGCCTTTGATTCATTTATGAATTATGTTGAGAAACACCATACTGCAATCAAACCAGATGTTCGCGAACGCTGTATTAATGTCGCAAAAGAAATGGCAAATGCAGTTTATGGTATCAACAAAAAAGAACAAGACCTTCTCGATCGCTTGGTTTCTTTTTTTGAAGAATTGGACAGAAGGGAAAAAATAAATCCAACGTTTTGATTACTTCTTGAAAACAACTTCATCGAATGGAACCCGGAATCTTGGCCCCCAAATACCTTCATCAGTTCCCTTTCCAACAGAAATGATCATATTAATTTCAGCTCCTAATGGAAGCCTAAGTGCTTTTCTAACACGGTAAGCATCAAAACCTTCCATAGGACATGAATGGAATCCCTCAGCTGCTATAGATAACATAAATGTTTGTGCTGCCAAAGCACAAGATTTATGTACCATTATCCGCTGGTTAGCGGTTCCGCCAGTTCTGAAAAATGGTTTACGCAGGCCTCCAAAAAAACTAATCAGTCTTCTGATGGTTGGCATGATGCCAATCCCATCGTTCATGTACAATAGAGGCATAACTTTTCCATAATATTGTAAACCGCCTTTTTGTAAGCGATTAGGTTCACCATCAACCGTTTCTTGAATACGATCAAGGTTCCATTTAGCACGCTTCCTCCAAAGGTCTTTGCGTGTTACAAAAACAACCATTTCTTGGGCTGTTTTTGCAGCAGACTGACCCAGACAAAGGGGTACAAAAGTTTTTTTGGCTTCTTCGGAATTGATCCAATAAAATTCCCATAACTGCATATTGCTGCTATTTGGGGAAAGAATGGCGCGTTCCAAACTTCTTTTTATAACTTCTTCAGGCACTTTAATGTTCGGATCAAAAACACGGTTTGACCTCCTGAAATCTATGATTTGTTGAAATGATTCTTGTAACATACCTTCTTTATATAAAACGACAAAGTTCACATTATTTTGTTTTGATTAATTTCACAAGAATAAAAATTCAATAATTCATGTCAATAATTTACAAATCTATTTCAGATTCTGAGACAACTTTAACCGAACTTATGATACCCTCTTACGCGAATTTCGGCGGTAAAGTGCATGGTGGAATTTTACTTTCACTTATGGATAAGGTGGCCTATGTTTGCGCCTCAAAACATGCAGGAGGATATTGCGTAACTGTTGCCGTTGATGGTGTTGAATTTTTAAATCCAGTGGAAGTAGGGGAGTTGGTTTCACTAAAAGCTTCTGTTAACTATGTTGGAAGAACATCGATGATAGTTGGTATTCGTGTAGAAGCCTTACAACCCAAAACCGGAGAGGTTAAACATACCAATTCATGCTATTTCACAATGGCAGCAAAAGATGAGAACGGAAAGTTACAGGAAGTTCCAGGTTTGCGTGTAGAAAATGAAACGGCCCTTCGACGCTTTTGCGAAGGAAAAAAACTTAAAGAATTTTCGCTTCAAAAAAGACAAATGTTGAAATCTGATTTAAATCATTTTAATATGTCAGATTTGAGACAATTTTGTGCGTATGAAAAATGTTTAATTGTTTTTTGATATCAATAGATTTTTTTAGAATTATTTTTTAAATCGCTGATTTATTTTAGTGAAATTACTTGAAATAGCAAATTTTATAAAGCGAAATAATCAATATTGGCATCATTAAATTAGCAATATGGAAAGATTATTTTGAAATGTCCGTTATTATTATGAGATAATTCAAATGTTGCTTTATTCAATTTAAAATCGTTTTGAATATCAGAGTGACTTTCAAATATTTTTCATTTCAATAAACTACATTTAAAGATGCACAGGTTCATTTAAATTAGGAAATTAAAAAGGCTGCCCCTTTTGAGACAGCCCCTTGAAAACAAAATAGAGTATGAATTATCTTTATTTTGAAAATCCAAAAGCCGATCGGCTTTTGGATTGATATGGGAATTTAAAACTTCTATTCATTTTCCTCAAAGACTTGGTTATAAATGAAGAAAGAATAATAATAGTCATCAAGAAAAGAACCAGATATTAGTTTGAAAGCTTCACCAATTTTAAAAACTGCCCCATTATAATCGTCAACTAAATTGGCTAAAGCAAACTGAGGCGTGTAGTAATCAAATTTACATTTTGCATCAATAAAACTTTGTGGCTGCTCGTTGACAAAGAAACTTTTCAACTTGATTTCCATTGATGGAATTTCACTGATAAAACAACGTTTCGTATGCGTGGATATAAGATGAGAAAGTTCGGTTTCTAGAACCAATTCAGTTCCAGGAAATGCCAAACTTCCGACGGGTTCAATAATTGTTTCATTTTTGTCGTAGGTAATCAGATTGAGCGTTAAAACCGTAAATAATTCCTTCTTAATTTTTATGGTGCATGACTTATATATTTGTAATCCATAAGAACCTTTTTTCCATTCAAAATCTTTTAGAACACTCACGAACTCGCCTTGATTGGTTCCGTCATTAGCGCCAGATTCACAATATCCATATTTCAAAGGAATCATTGTATTACTTCTTCGTTCACCATAGGTTTTGAAATAAACAGCACTTTCAATATCGTATGGATAAAGCCCCTTTTTTTCATGATTTATATTTGTAAAGCCCTTTGTATTCGTAATAAAACCAGCACTAACAATCTGGCCATTAATTCGGAAAGAACCAAATGGAGCAACAATTAAATTTTTCTTTTTCACTGGTTTGTTTGCGAAATCAATGTCAATTCGCATAGATTCAAAAACAGTTTCACTATCAATTTCGTAAATGAAATCCATCAATCTGGTATTGGGAACAACTTCGAATTCGCCTACCAATTCTCCATTTTGAAATATACCTGTTTGTTTTAAACCGTTTGCATCGCAAAAAGTCCCAGGTCCATTTTCTATGCCGTACTTGTAAATACCTTGATAATAAGAACCATCCTCAAAATCTGTCACCCCAAAACCATGTGGCATTTTATTTTGGGATTGTCCCTTGTAAATTTCTTGAGAATTTAAGTGACTTGCGACTAATAATGCTGGTAAAAAGGAGATAAGAGCTTTCATAATGATTAATTTAAGGTTAATATAAAATTGAATTATTCTATTGTGAACAGCCTAGCTAATTCTTGTTAATAATGCACGTAAATTAGATTGTAACAACTTTTTAATTTTTATTTATTTAACAGGTCTGGGCTTTATTTCACTCAAGAATTTTAACTTTAACATTAAATTCAATTTGTCTTATGAGAAATATTTTCTTATTTGCTTTTTTAGCAACATCATTATTTGCGGAGTCTCAAAATGGTTATTGGCAACAAAAAGTAGAGTATTCTATACAGGCTGAATTAAACGATTCTGATGCCAAATTATCTGGAAATGAAAAAGTGGTTTATACCAACAATTCTCCAGATGTGATTAATGAAATCTATTTTCATCTTTATTGGAATTCCTTTTCCAAGGGTAGCCATGCTTTCGAAAAAATGGGTGTTGATGCTAAAACTTTGAAAAAAAGCGATTTTGGAAGTATTGCTATTGAAAATGTAAAAGTGAATGGTGAAGCTGCTGAAATGAGTGTTTTTGAATCTATAGGCCAAATTAAATTAATTAAACCACTTGCTGCCGGTGAAAAATTAGAAATTACATTGAATTTCAATTCAGTTGTACCAAAAGCTTTGAACAGATGTGGTAAAAATAATACCGCTGGAACTGATTTTACATTCACGCAATGGTATCCTAAAATTTGCCGTTACGATAGGCAAGGTTGGCATACAGACCCATATTTGGGTCGCGAATTCGCAGGTACCTTCGGAACTTTTGATGTAAATATTTCTTGTGATGCAAGCTTTACTGTTGCCGGAACAGGGACGCCAAAAAATAAAGAATATACCAAAGATGGTTGGAAAACTGCGGATGGAACTACGGCCTCAAGTGGATTGGTTAATTGGGAATTTCATGCTGAAAATGTACATGATTTTGCATGGGCTGCAGATAAAGATTGGTCTTATCAAAAGAAAACAATAGATGGGATAGATTTTCAGTTTTTCTATGGAGATTACAATACAGATGAATGGGATTATCTAATTGAAAATTGGACGAAAGCTTATGCAATTTGTAAAGAGGAATTTGGGGTGTATCCGTATCCTCAATTTTCATTTATTCAAGGAGGGGAAGGATACATGGAATACCCTATGTGCACAATGCTGGAAGAGAGTAGATTCGATTTTTTCAATACAGCGTGTCACGAATTTATGCACAATTATTTTTATGGAATTTATGGTTCAGACGAAAATTTACACCATTGGATGGATGAAGGCGTAACATGTTATGCTGAAGCAAGAATCAGTAATATTACAAATTCGGAAATCTATCCTGCTCGTGATGCTTTCTCCTCTTATTCTTGGATGCGCATGATTACAACTGAAGAGCCTGTGGCAACCGCTGCCAATCATTTTATGGAGGATTATGCATACTACAATGCTGCCTATTACAAAGGTCAATTGTTCCCTGAGATGATAAGATACATTATCGGAGATAATAAAATGAAGGAAGGATTTGCGAAATATTATCAACAGTGGAAATTTAAACATCCAGAACCCAATGATTTTGTCAAAGTTTTCGAAGATGTAAGCGGTATGGAATTGACTTGGTTTCAGAATTATTGGTTAAATACAACCCACACCATTGATCTTACGATTGGCGATATAATAAAACGATCAGGAGGTATTGATTTGACAATTGAAAGAACTGGGGTTCCTGTGCCTGTTGAATTGGAGGTTGTTTTAAAAAATGGAACAAAGCGTAATTTTTATATTCCAATTGATTTAACAAATAACATTAAACGTGACTTTACCAATCCTACAGAAGTACTTCCTACATGGTCGAGTGCAGCCACTGAGCATGAAGTATTTATTCCAATTAAATATAAGGACATAGAATCCATTACTATAGACCCCAATCAAATTTTACCTGACATTAACGAAGAAGGAAACATCAAAATGCTGGAATAACTTAAATATATTCTATTTAATAATAATTTTGGCGTGATTAATTAGCGTTTCTGTTTCTATTCTTATCGTATAAATCCCAGATGCTAAGTTTTCTGGAATCGTAATTTGATTATTTTCAACATTAAAGTACTGTGCCTTCAATTTACCCTCTTGATTTATCAATTCTATTTTTCTAGGCTGATCAATACTTTCAAAATTTAAAGTTTCCCCTGCACAAATAGGATTGGGATATAATCCGAACTTCAAATCAGTAATTGTATTGGAATTTAAATCATTGCTTATATTAACATTGTCAATGTATAAGGCATTTCCCCAATTACCCATATTTCTGAATGTTACAATCACTTTTTCATGACCAACGAAATTGCTTAAATTTATATTCTCTGTTCTCCATTCTGTCGAAGTAGGAATGTACATTGATGTGAATGCTGGGGCAGTCGCTAGAGTTGTTCCACCTTTAAAATAAACCTCAGAAAAATTTAACCCACAATCCGTTGATACTAAAACTTTTAATGAATCTGAATAGCTTCCACCCCAAGGAGCATAAGCAACATCAAAAGACAAGTTTATTGCAGACATGTTCAGGGTATTCAAGCCAAAACTTAAATCATCATTTGTACCTTGTGAATCTATTGCGTAGTTATCAAATAATGCGCACTGGGTTGAAGATCCAAATCCACCAACATTAGTAACAAGTTCCCATTGACCACCACTATCTTCATTTGTTGTAAACCAGCCATTTGGTAAAAAGCTTCCTTGAAAATCTTCTTGAACAATTGTGGGAGCATTATAATTTGTTACTTGTACATAAATGGAGTCTTGATCAGTATTCCCGAATTGATCTTCAATGGTTAAAACAGCTAAATGTTGACCAGGAGTACTGAACAAAACAGAAGGATTTCTGATAGATGAAGATGACGGAGATCCAGTTGGAAATTGCCAAGACCATGTTGCATTGTAATGATTTAGAAAGGAATGATCTTCAAAATAAAAAGAATCCAGCTCGCAAAATACAATTTGAGACAACTTGTCGACATTAATTCTGCAAATAGGTTCAGTTGGTTGCTCATTTAAAGGACTTTCCCAGATTCCTTTTCCATAGCTGGCCAATCTTATTTTTCCATCACGATAAAATGGCTTTAAAATGTTTCCATTAATGTACGTTGGTAACCCAGAATTGTCAAGTACCCAATTTGTTGTTTCATTGCGATAATAAACAGCTTGATTGGTCGCAGCGTATAATCCACCATTTGTTCCGGCAATATAAACCAATGAATGTATGCTCTGGTTGTTGAATGCTAAAGTGGTTAAATTGTCCCAGCTTGCACCAGAATTATTAGTATGAAATACTTTGAATCCATTCGCCCCACCAGGATATGCCAGCCATAATTCCTCGTCATTTTTCGGGTTTAATGTAATTAGCATTCTTCTGCTATTTCCAGCAGGAATGTTTAATTGTGTCCAATTTACTCCTCCGTCAATCGTTTTCCACAATCTTCCAATACTACCAGAAACAGGCCGTTGACAAATATAAATCACCTCTGGATTGTCTGAAGATATTTCGATATACATGATTAAATCGTTTGGGTTAGTTCCAAAAGTATTCACCAAATTAAATGAATTACCCGCATCATTTGTTTTCCACAGTTTATTTTCTTTACCCATATATGCAATAGAATAACAGTTGGGATGAAATTCCAATTCACTGGATTCAGCCGCATAATAAGATTCGTTCGGGGAAAGACCAAAGGCAGCATTTCCCAGTGGGTCATTGATGTTAACAGGAAGTATTCTTCCGCCAATATCTGAAAAATAAGTTCTTCTATTCTCACCGGTATTAACATATCCCGTTGGAGCTTCTCCTCCTCCTAAATTTCTGAAATGTCCGTTAGGGTAGTTTTGGTAATATCCTAAATTACCATTGTGATACAAACCACCAACTAAAACATCTTCATTCCAGCCCGAGCCAAATCCCCAAAATTCAGATCCACGAACACCGTCCATTTTGAAATCGGGTTGCGAATTGCAAAAATTAGTTGATAAATAAACCCCACCATCTGTAGTGATCCATGTGTTACCGTTAACCTGTCTAAAATCTTGCATGTCAACATGGATATTCAAAGGTCCACCAACATATCCCGCCAGTGGATAAAAGGTGGCTCCTCCATCGTCTGATCTAAAAAGATTCAAACCACCAACCAAAATTTGATCTGGATTTGTGGAAGATGCTACAATCGCACAATTGTAAAAGCCCTGATGATATGTCCAAGATGGATTTCCGTATGCTAGATTCAAATGTGTTGCCGTATATGGACCTCCTGTTGGACCATTCGGTAATGTCCATGAATTTCCTCCATCAACACTCTTATAAACACCAATATATCCAAAGTCATCTGTTTTAGAATCACCTATGAGGTAAGCATAAATCCTATTAGGATCGGCTGGTGTTACCGCCAATCGTGCGCCTTCATCGTACCTTGCAGGATCTGTTGAATTGTACCAACCATTGCTTTGTAAGACCCAAGTGATTCCCATGTCCAAAGAAATATAAAACTCACATTTCAGCTCATTAGGATTATTCTTCAACAAATAAACAATGTTTGAATTTCCAGTGTTAAATTTAAGATCATAGCATTTTTGAGAATAAATTTGAGTCCAGCTAAATCCACCATTGGCAGTGCGAAAAAGTCCTTTGTCAGTCGCAGCCATTACAATTTGATTATTTGAGGGATGCATGAGTATTTCGTTTACTCCCAAGTTACTTTCAGACATTACATTGATCCAGGTAGATCCTCCGTTAATGCTTCTATAAATTCCTTTGTTTCCACCTACATAAACCAGGTTTCCATTCGTTGAACTTACCTCTATAGCGGTTGTTCCACCAAAATCTTCATTTAATGAACTTGCCATCCAATTATTACCACCATCGATACTTTTGAAAACTTCGCCAGGTTCAGTACCTAAATATAAGATATTTGGTTGCCCCTCACATTGATCCAAACAATATACATTTGTTTGATCAGTACCTTGACTACCATTCCCATTTGTAGTATGGACTGGGCCAATAACCGACCAATTTGATGATTTGTTTAAATCCTGTTGGGCAAAATATTCTTGTTGCATGATTGCCAATTCTTCTGGGGAGTAATTTTTTATATACCCATTATCATCAATCAAGTCAGCAATTGATTTCCTCCAACGTTTATAATATTGCGTATGAAATGATTTTATAAAAGCATTATTAGCAAAATAAATAGTATATAATGAATCAACCCTGTAGACATTTGGATTTTCGCCATACATTTCTTTTATCCATTCAGGGGATGATGCAATTTCATTTTCAGAGGGCCTGTAAAACTGTTGTGAAAATGATAAAGAAGAAATTAAATTCATTATCAAAAGACCAAATATTTTTCTCAGTTGCATACCAAATTAATTTAATACCAAACGAAAATACCAATTTATTCCCTTCTCAGCAGATAACTTTATTAAATTCACACTTTACTGAATAATAAATAAATGAAAAATATAACCATCTTCCTTTTCTGTTCATTTTCAATCGTTTCAGTTTTTTCTCAGAAAATTGATGTTACGAAATATTCATTGAATATTACTTTAAGTGATGAATCAAATGAGATTTATGTTGCGGAATCCATTGACTTTAAACTCCTTAATAAGGAAATTAATACTGTGTTTGAATTGGTAAATTTGAACAATAGTGGCAAAGGAATGGTTGTGGATTCTATCCTTCAAAAAGGTGTATTTGTAAGTTTTGAGCATAATAATGATTCAATCATTATTAAAAATAACAACCTATCATTGGAGCAAAACGTCACTATTTATTACCATGGAATTCCCCAAGATGGTCTTATTATTGGCCAAAATAAATATGGAAACAGGACTTTTTTTGGAGACAATTGGCCTAATAGGGCTCATCATTGGATTGCATGTTTAGATCATCCCTCAGATAAAGCATTAATTGAATTCTTTGTTTCGGTACCCCGGCATTACAAAGTTATTGCAAACGGTGCGCTGCAATCGATTGATTCCACTAATTTAAATTTGGTTAATTATCATTACAAATCATCATATGAACTTCCAACTAAAGTAATGGTAATTGGAGTTGCTGATTTTAAAACCAAAGACTTTAAATCGGTAGATGAAATTCCAGTTTCAGGTTGGGTTTATAAAAATCAAGCATCAAAAGCACTACACGATTTAGAAATTGCAACAAATGTTTTGCAGTTTTTCACCGAATATATTGGTCCATATCCTTATGAAAAATTGGCTAACGTGCAGTCGACTACCCGTTATGGAGGAATGGAAAATGCAGGATGTATTTTTTATGATGAGGATGCCTTGAACGGAACCAGATCAAGCGAATCCTTGATTGCCCATGAAATTGCGCATCAATGGTTCGGAAATTCAGCTTCTGAAAAAGAATGGGAGCATATTTGGCTAAGTGAAGGATTTGCAACTTATTTCGCAAATCTATATTTGGAGCAAACAAAAGGAAATAAAATATTTTCTAATCAAATGGAAAGTGACCGCCAACGAGTTGTAAGTTTTAATAAGAATTTTATGGCCCCCCTTGTTGATAGCAGCTACACGGATTTAGAAGACCTTTTGAATCCAAATTCATATCAGAAAGGTTCTTGGGTTTTACATATGATTCGAAAACAAATAGGAGATTCGCTTTTTAAAGAAGTAATTCGCAATTACCATGATGATTTTAAATATGGAAACGCTGAGACAAAGGATTTTCAGACAATTTTGGAAAATGTTACCCATCTTGATTGGAATAATTTTTTTAACCAATGGATTTTTAATGAGGGTCATCCTAAAGTAAAAATTGAAAGTAAAATCAGCAATTCAAAAGTTGTTTTTGATATTAAACAAATTGATAAAGCGTTTCAATTTCCATTAACCATTAGACTGAATCTAACAGATGGGACATTTGAAGATGTACAAATATATATTTCAGCAATAAAGCAGAATTTCACCTTTCAAACAGCATCGAAATTAAAAAGTTACTCTTTAGACCCAAAGGTAGAGCTCTTATTTGAGCAGGTTAAATGATCATTTGATAAAATTGTATATTTGGTAAAATTTAAACTATGAAGCTACTATACCCTTTGATGTTTATTGCGGTTTGTTTCAATTTGGTTAGCGCTCAATGCAATATTATTCATGTTACCACTACAGGTTCTCCAACTGCTCAAGGAACAAAAAATGATCCAGTAAATTTATTAACTGCTTTTTCAAATGCCGTACCTGGAGATATCATACGAATTGCTAGTGGAACCTATACAATTAGTAATGCATTGAATATTCCTGCAGATAACATTATTATCGAGGGAGGTTTTATTGCTTCTCAAAATTGGGTAAAATCTAGTCTTGCAGGACAAACAACGATATCAAGTAATGCAACGAATATTGAAGGTACAACAAACCAACAACGGTTGGTAGGTATCTATGGATCAGGTAAATCTGGTTTTGAATTCCATGATATTACAATAACTACTGCAAATGCCTTAGGTAATGGCACAACAAATTATGCAGTGCATTTGTCAAATTGTTCTAATTATAAATTTGTCCGATGTAGAATACAATCAGGAAATGGTTCAGTCGGAAATTCTGGTGTTTCAGGAACAGCAGGAGCCAATGGTACCAATGGTTCAGGCGGAGGTGGGGGATCCATTGATAACGAATGCGCCGGAGCTGTTGGAGGAACTGGGGGAGCAGGTGCAGGAACAGGTGGTGGTGCTGCAGTTGCAGGTGGAATAAACCCTGGTGGATGCACACAAACTGGTGGTGCTGGCTTAAATGGTAATGCCAGTTCGAACTCGAGGTCTGGTGGTTCAGGTGGTTCTGGAGGTGCTGGAGGAGAAGAACAGTCCAATGGTGGTCCAGGTGGTTCTGGAGGTGGAGTAAATGGAGGCGCCGGTCAAAGTGGAGTTGGAGTAGGTGGAACTTGGGGGAATCCCGGTAATACAGGAACAAATGGAGCAAATGGTATTGCTGGTTCAAATGGATCAATTGGAGCTAACGGTTTGCCAGGTACTTTAGGTCAGTATTACGTTCCTACACAGGCAGGAAATGGTACAGATGGATTTGGAGGAAAAGGTGGTTGTGGTGGCGGCGGCGGTGGCGGTCAATATTGTTTGTTTTGTGTCGATGGTTCTGGAAATGGCGGCGGCGGCGGTGGCGGCGGCGGACAAGGTGGAACCGGCGGAACAGGTGGTTTTGGCGGCGGCGCTTCCTTTGGTTTATACATTTTCAATAACGGAGTTAACGGTCAAGTAATTGATTGTCAAATTACTCCTGGTGCAGGAGGAAATGGAGGTGCAGGAGGAAATGGAGGCTCCGGAGGTACTGGTGGATTCGGTGGTTTGGGAGGTTCCATAGGTACAAGTGAAGTGGGGAAAGGTGGTAATGGAGGTGCTGGTGGAAATGGCGGTAGCGGTGGAGCAGGTGGTTCTGGTGCCGTGGGAATTTCAAATGCGATTCTTTTTGTGAGTGGAACGCCTTTAGCGTCATCAATAAGTAACTTTAATTTAACTTCTCAACCTGAAATCCTTGTTGATTATGCAAAGTGTTCAAATTCAAATATTTCATTTTCAGCAACCGGTGTTCCCACAGGATCAACCTCTTGGGATTTTGGAATAAGTGCATTAAATCAATCCTCACAACAAAATCCTGCTACAACAATGTTTGCCACAACAGGTAATTTCACTATCGGACAGGCCGCAAATGTTTATTCACAATTTGTAATACTAAATTGCCAAGGTTATTATCAAGCTGTTTCAACCTCAGTTTGTGCTGGTGATTCCGTTGTTGTTGGCAACAATAGCTATAATGTTACTGGAACCTATTCAGATGTGTTTTTGTCACAAACAGGCTGTGATTCCACGATTATTACCAATTTGACAGTTATGCCACCTCTAGCTTTTTCATTCTCGACAAGCGCATGTGATAGCTTTATTTGGAATGGTATTAACTATAATCAGTCGGGTACTTATACCCAGATATTATCTGGTACTATGGGATGTGATAGTACTGTTACCCTCAATTTAATCATTAATAATAGTTATAATGGAACCCCACAAAACATTAGTATTTGTAACGGTGATTCATTAATTGTTGGTAATAATGTATATTTCAATTCTGGATCTTATACCGATGTATTAATTGCACAAAATGGTTGCGACTCAACTGTTGTAACCAATTTAACAGTTTTACCCTCTTTGACATCGAGCTTTTCGGAAACAGCTTGTGATAGTTATACATGGAATGGACAATCATATACCCAATCTGGAATTTATACTCAAGTTCTCCAAGGGGTATCTGGTTGCGATAGTACGGTTAATTTGACATTGACAATTAATACTATCAGTCCATCAATAAATCAGAATGGTGTCAATTTGACTGCCATGCCGTCAGGGGTAATTTACCAATGGATTGATTGTGACGATCCAAGTAATTTATTACAAAATGCCACAAATCAAACCTATATTGCAAGTGAAAATGGAAATTACGCTGTTATTGTTACCGATAGCAATTGTTCAGATACTTCTGATTGCGTTAATGTCTCCAATGTCGGCATAGATTTTCTGAGCATTCTAAATGAAATAAATGTTTATCCAAACCCATTCAATTCTAAATTAAACATTGATTTTGCTGGAGTATTAGGTCAAAAAACCGTATTTATTTTCGATATTTCGGGGAAAATTTGTTTTTATGAAACATTTGAGAGCTCAGCTATAAAAACTGTACTTTTTGATGGTGAGAATGGTGTTTATTTCATGGAGCTTTTATGGGAGGGTAAAAGCAAAACAATAAAATTGATTAAGACTGAATAATATCAATTCTAATGGAAGTACCAGATTCCGAGGAGTCAATCGAAATATTGGAATCTATTTGGTCACATAAACCATATATGAAGTCAAATCCAAGTCCTTTTTGGTTGTAGTTTTCTGGTAAACCTTTTCCGTTGTCGCGAATTATTATTTCAATCGAATTATTTTCTGTTTTTTTTAAGGAAATCTGTATTTCATTCGATTTCATATTATTAAAAGCATGCTTGTAACAGTTAACGATGATTTCATTTAAAATTAGAGCTGTTGGCATTGCCTTATTTTCTTGAAATTTAACATCATTTAAATCAATTTTTGCTTTAACATTTAAGTCATGCCCATAAGTTTCATTGATATTTCTGAATAATTTATTAATGAAGGATTTTAATTCAACTTCATTTTCTCCATTTCGCTCAATGGTAAAATCCAACAAACTTGATAATGTAATAGTTTTGCTTTTGAGATTTGTGAAAAGTTCCTTGTGAAATGTATCTTTCGCTTTATTCGATTCAGATTTAATGAGGGCGTTTATTATTGTCAGATTGTTTTTTACCCGATGGTTCATTTCCTTTATTAGCAAGGATTTCTCCTTAACTACTTTTTCAAGCTCTTTACGATACCTATTTTTTTCTTCGTTTTCTAAAGTCAATGTCATTAAATGGGCCAAGGCAATTGCAAAATGTTGTTCGTCATTTGTCCAAATCCTCTGCTTCTCTGTATTTTCAAAACACAAAATTCCCCTTAGCTTGCCCCCCATAATTATAGGAACTTCAATCATTGAATAAATATTATTTGGAATCAAATACCCATTCAGTAATTCTACCATGAAAGGTTCCTCTCTTGAATCTGAACTAACAATGAACTCGTTTTTACTTATATGAGCAAAATAAACAGGGCATTTTGATTTGATAAGCGGTGATTCATTATAGAACAAATCAATTTTTCTTTGATATGCTAGTAGGCAGTGTATATTTGGCTCATTTTCATTTGTTAACCAAATATTTGTCCGTTCTATCTTTAAAAAATGCGCTGATTTATGAAGAATTTCTTTGGTCATGCCTTCCACATTACCATCCCCAATTCCAGAATTTTTTGACAATCCTTCAATTACTTCTAAAAAAAGTGAAGATCGATTTAAAGGCATTTAAAATAGTTTATTTATAAAGTAACGAATAAAATATAATTCATAAAATTAAACCTATCTTACTCTTAAATAGAAAAAACTGAAAAGTTAAAACGTAAAATAAAAATTACATCATAACGATTTTCGATAAGGTACTCATATTATTTGTTGATGTAATCCTCAATGCGTTGTTTACCATTCACCTCAAAAGCAGAGTTACCTGTAAATATCAACCCATTTGCAGTAAAAACCCTTGAATGAGGAAAATAGATTCCGGAAACTTCTTTGAAGTCGCTATAACTCATGATCGATTCAACAGTTTCACCATTTTGGGTTTCAATTTCAATGGTTTGAATTTTCAAATAATCGTCAACAGTGAAATAATCGTACTTTTCCTTATTGGGGCTTGTCGATTTTAAAACATAACAAGGTGTATTGTTAACTTTTTCGATACCCAATATTTCAGTTGGTACATTATGTTTTTCGTAATTTATTTCAGAAAATAATCCTTCATTTTGGGTATATGTTTCTATTTCTTCCGCAGTCAAATCTTTACTTTTTCCTTGAGAACTGATACTGCCATTTTTCCCGTTAAAATAAAATTGCTCGAAAACCATCCCTTGAGCCTCAACTTTTCTGGCTTGATTATTTGGTGTAACCCATAATTCAGTTAAAGTTAATGGAAAGGGAAATTGTTCATTAGTAAGCGTTGAAACTTGATTCACCGTCATAATTTTTTTTAGTTTTTTAGTAGCCTCTTTGAGAGATTTAGAGGATGTTACGGCCAAAATATAATTATTAATTAATTCTTCTTTACTTATGTCTGCAGGTAAAACTTCTTCAACTTCGGAACCGAAGGCATCTAAAATTGTTACGTTGCCATCGCTGTCAAATTTTTTCAATTTATCCAGTATATCCTCTGATCCTACAACTACAATATTGGCATTCTGAAAAGTGAGATATTTTCTTGCCATTTCTTGAATGTTAACAATATCAACACTTTCCAATCTCTTAAGATAATTTTTATAATAGTCTTTTTCTAAATTGTATCTAATTACATTCAAAGCAAATTTTGCTATTGTTTGTGGACTTTCTAAGGACCTTGAAAAACTTCCATTCATGGTTGATTTGGTAAGCTCAAGTTCTTCGATCGTGACGGGGTTTTCCGAAATTCTTTGGATTTCATACAATATTTCTGTAATAGCTGAATCTGTAACCTCATTTCTGAAGTTTCCACTCATTGATACCCATGAACCATTTTCGGTTATGTTTAGCGAAGAGTAACATCCGTAAGTATATGCTTTATCCTCCCTCAAGTTTTGCATTAAACGGGTCCCAAAACCCCTTCCACCCAAAAGATTATTTGTAGCAGTTAGTGGAATTTGATTGGCGTCTCCAGTTCTCATATCAACTGGAAAGGTAATTCTAATTGCAGATTGAACTGCCCCTTGTTTTTTTACAAAATATACTTGATTTCCTTCGTGAAATGCCCCATTACCAATCTCAGATTTTAATGACTTTTGACCCGTCCAACTTTCAAAATAGCTTTGAGCAATTTCAGTTGCCTTTTCTTTCGTAATATCTCCAACTATTACCAAGAAACAATTATCGGGTGTAAAATAAGTCTTATAATAATCGATAACATCATCCCTACTAATATTATTCAAAGTGTTTTCTGTCATGACGTCACCAAAAGGATGATTGGGAAAGTTTACTTTGAATTGCACATTAGAAGCAATGCCGTCAGGGTCGGATTTGGTATTGATCAGTTGAGAAGTCATTAATTTTTTAATGCGCTCAAATTCGGACTCAGGAAAGTTTACATTTTTCAGAACATCCAACATGATTTCCAAACCTTTATCCATGTGTTTGGTTAAACATGACATAGAAAGCGAATTTTCACTTGCGTCCAATGAAGCACCAATAAAGTCGATTTCACTATCAATTTGATCCTTGGAACGATTTGTTGTGCCATTTAAAATTAAAGATGAAAACATATCAGAAACGCCAGCCTTTTCTCCCTCTGCACTTGGGCTTCCATTCATTACCAAATCGAATGATACTCGAGGAAGTTTATGGTTTTCGGAAAGAATAACAGTGATTCCATTATTTAATTTGAAAACCTCGGAATCTTTAATGTTTATCGTTGCTGCCGTTTGAGGTTTTGGTTGCTGTGAGCGGTCTATTTGACCAAAAGTTATTGCCGGAAATAATACAAGGCAGATGAAAATATTCTTCATTTTTAATTATTGTTTCGGTAAGTAATATAAAATAACCCTTTTATCTAAGTTCAAATATTTTTGGGCAACCCTTTGAATGTCTTCCTTGGTCACTTTCAAATAGTTTTCTAACAAGGTGTTGACACGATTGGTTTTGCCAAAATAAACGTAGCTATCTGCTAAGTTTTCTGCAATTCCAGCAACAGATGAATTTGAACTAACCAAACTGTTTTCGTATTGGTTTCTTATTTTTTGAAATTCCTCCTCAGAAATAAGTTCATTTTTTATTTTGTTGATTTGCTCATCAAACGCATTTTGAATAGCTATCAAATCAATATCTTGACCAGCAATTGCCGCAAAAATCCCAGCGCCCGCATCCTCCAAACCATAATTGAAGGAGAACGCGAAAGTTGCCAATTCCATTTTTTCAACAAGCGTTTTATTAATTCTAGAACTTGAACCTCCTGAAAGTACCTCATTCATCAAATCTAATGCGTAACTGTCAGGATGATTTTGATCCGGAAATTTGAAACCCATAAATAGACCAGGAGATTGAATATTATCATAAATTGTATCAGAAATGATTCCACCAAGTTCAATCAAATCTTTTTTTGTTCTCGGTATTTCTACAGGCATTTTTGAATAACTTTCAATAAGTTTTTTAGCTACAGGATCTGGGCTGTTCAAAAAATCATTTGAATTAAATTTAGATTTAGCCAAGCCATATTTTTTTTCAAATTCGAGTTCTTCCAGGTTTTCAAAATCTCTGTAAAGATTGATGGCTTGTCCAGATGGAATAGAATTAAAATAGAGATCTATCCACTTTTTAGTTTGTTCAATGTCAATGTCTCCGGCAATTGATATGGTTGCATTTTCAGGTACATAGAATGTCCTGTAGAAATTTACGTAATCAACTTCTTGTGCCGCATCAAGATGTTCCATACTTCCAATTGGAACCCAATTATATGGGTGATCTGAAAACATCCTTTTGAACATTTCACTCGTAAAAGATGCATAAGGTTGGTTGTCTATACGCTGTCTTTTCTCTTCTTTCACAACACTTCGTTGGGTTTCAATTCCTACGTTATCAACTTTTGCATGAAGCATTCTTTCACTTTCTAACCAAAGCCCAAGCTCAAGTTGGTTTGAAGGTAATATTTCATAATAGTAAGTGCGATCTTGTGATGTATTGGCATTTAAAGCACCACCATTTTTTTCAACAATTTCGCTGTATTCTCCTCGACCAATATTTGTGGACCCCTCAAAAAGTAAATGTTCAAAGAAGTGTGCAAAGCCAGTTCTTTCAGGATTTTCGTTTTTTGATCCGACATGGTACAAAACAGAAACTGCAACAATTGGTGTGGTTTTGTCTTGATGCAGTATTACATGAATGCCATTTGTTAAATCATACTCGGTAAATTCAATTTTTCGCTGTCCCATTGCGGAAAGTGAAAAGAAGCAAATTACCGAAATTGCAATACGTTTCATATTGTATAGTTTTTTTACAAAAATAAGGTACTTTTTGGATTGAATTTCAATAATATATTTCAATTTAATTTATGTAATTTGCAGTGGCTTAATTATTGCCATATTCCGCTGATGAAAAAATTATTTTTTATTCTTTTGATTTTCCAAAATATGGTTTTGGGACAAAACGTAGCTCCATTTCTCGACTTTAATAACTACTTCCGATCTTTTAAGGATGAAAATTTTCATCAGATTGAGTTTCAGGAAATAAAAGAATTCAAAGCAGGTGACGAGTTGGTGGCTTACATTGATACAAGAGGAAATCTTAGAGTTTACGACGGAGAGAAGAGGATGGATGTAACTCCGATGTCTGTTGAATATCAAGTTTCGGATCATCTTCTTGCATACAATATTGGACCTACACTTAATTGTTGGGATGATGGTGAATTGAAAACTTTAACTTACTTCGCTCGAAATTATGTAGTTAAAGATAGTTTTATTGTTTACGAAGATACACGTTACAACTCCGTAAACGTTTATTGGAATAAAAAAACTATTCAAATATATCAAGTTACAGGTGATTTATATATGCCAACAGCAATTGGTGATAATATTCTTGCCTTTAAAGATAATGGGGATTTCTATAAAATATTTTGGCAAGGTGAAATCTATGATCTGGGTGTTTGGAACGGAAATATAGATTTTAAAGTCGGTTCTGATATTGTGTGTTTTAATGATCCTACAACAAGGACTTTTGCGCTTTTTGAAAAAGGTAATTTTTTAGATGTTGAATCATTTTACATGAATAAATACAAAGCAGGTAGAGGTTTTATTGCCTATGAGGATTTGAACGGTAATTTGATTTATTGTAAAGATGGTAACAAAGAACAATTGTCTAATTTTTCAGCATCAGAATGGGATGTTAAAGATGACATTATAATTTGGAAGGAAAACTCATTTGTTTATGCCTATCAAAACGGTGTCAAAGTTCAGGTGTCAAATTATCAACCTGAAGATTACTTAATTAAAAATAATATTCTTGCTTTCAGAAATATTTTAGGTGGAGTAAGTGCACTTGTTGATGGAAAAATACAAGAGATCACTACACAGTCGAATGCTGATTACGAAATATATGGTAATACCGTACTGGTTAAACTTCTTAATAAGACTGTCTTGATATTTAAAAATGGTAAAATATTTTCTACATAAATTCGGTTTGGTGCTCGTTTAAATTTTACCCTAAAAAAAATATTTTTTTAAGCATTTCAAGGTAATACTTATTTATCTTCGTAAACTCAAAAAAAGCAATCATGAACAATTGGTTTACCGTAAAAGTGAAATACACAAAACAACTGGAAAATGGACAGTTTAAAAGAGTCTCAGAACCATATTTATTGGCAGCACTTACCTTTACCGATGCAGAAGCACGCATATATGAAGAATTGGGAAATGTGATTCGCGGTGAATTTAATGTCGTTGGAATTGCTCGAACCGAGATTCATGATATTTTTGCTTACGATGATGCTGATTATTGGTATAAGGTGAAAATTACCTATGAGGCTCCCACCGAAGACGAAGAAAAGGGGCGTAAAGTTTCTCAAAATTTTTTAGTTGCTGCGCATTCTGTTAAGGATGCTTATGAAAGAATTAGAGAAAGTCTGTCAGGTTTGATGGTTGATTATCAAATCCCGTCGATAACACTTTCACCTATTGTCGATATATTTCCTTATTATGATGACTCTGAATCAAGAAATTCCTCACCTTTAATTGAAAAGGAAGTGGTACATACTCCGTCCGGAAAAGGACAGGTTTTTTCAGCATCGGGATCGGATATTGATGATGAAGATGTATTTGACGAAGAAACTGATGCAAGTCAATTAGAAGATGAGTACACCGATGAAGAATGAAAACTTGGATGATATTTTTAATATTCTGAGAAACGACCATAGTGAATTCGAAAGAGACGAAGCAATAGATATTATTGGCGACAATCCATTTCAACTTTTTAACAGTTGGTATAAAGAGGCTTTCGACAAAAAGCAACTCGAACCCAACGCATTTTCATTATCCACCTCGGATCCTGACGGATGTCCAAGTAGTCGAATAGTTTATCTTAAAGAATTGATTGATGGAAAATTTGTTTTTTATACAAATTACAACAGCCAAAAAGGAAATGAGTTAAAGTATAATCCTAATGCAGCAATGTTGTTTTTTTGGCCTGGTTTAGAAAAACAAATTAGGGTAGAAGGACATTGCGAAAAGGTTGAATCTGAAATAAGTGATGATTATTTTAATTCAAGACCAAATTCAAGTAAACTGGGAGCTTGGGCTTCGCATCAATCAGAACCATTAACAGACCGCTCAGAATTAGAAAATCGCCTACATTATTTTAATGAAAAGTTTAAAACAAATATTCCCCGACCCCCACATTGGGGAGGTTACTATTTGTTTCCAACGAAAATCGAATTTTGGAAAGGCCGTCCTTCACGATTACATGATCGTATAGTATGGGAATTGAAAGAAAATAATTGGGTAGTATACCGCAAAAATCCTTGATGAACGATTTTAAGCCAACTATAGCTTTATTAAAAAATGGACTACGTGTGGTTCACCTCCAAACGCCTTCTCCAGTGGCACATTTTGGAGTAACAGTTTTAGCAGGTTCTCGCTATGAGGCGCCCCATGAAATAGGGCTAGCACATTTTCTTGAACATTGCTTCTTCAAAGGAACAACAAAAAGAAAAGCGTATCATATTTTATCCAGATTGGATGCTGTTGGTGGAGAATTGAATGCATATACTGCAAAAGAAGAAATGTGTATTTATGCATCTTTTTCCCGACAATACATGCAAAGGGCAATTGAATTGATTGGAGATTTAATTTCCAATTCAAATTTTCCATTGAAGGAAATTAATAAGGAAAAGGAGATTGTAATTGATGAAATTAATTCTTACTTGGATAATCCCTCTGAGAAAATTTTTGATGATTTTGAAAATGAATTATTTAAAGGCCAATCTTTAGGAAACAATATTCTTGGAAGCAAAGATTCAGTAAGAAGTTTTACAAAGTCCAATCTTGAATCTTATGTGGATAAGTTTTTTCATGCTGAAAACATGGTTGTTTCTTGTGTTGGAGATTTTGATTTTAAAAAATTACTTCGAATTATTGAGCAAAATTTCGGATGCATTAAATCAAAGAAAAAGTTGTTTGAACCAACTCCTTCAATCAATTTTCAACCTTTTAAAATAAAATCTGAAGAATCCAATTATCAAGTGCATGCCATTGTGGGCGGACAAGCCCCAAGTTACAATCATGAGCATCGCAAAGCAATGACGCTCTTAACAAATATGTTAGGTGGACCGGCATTAAATTCACGTTTGATACTGCTAATTAGAGAAAAGTACGGTTATTCGTATAATGTTGAAGCCAATTACAATCCTTATTTGGATACAGGGTATTGGTCAATTTATTTCGGAACAGATTCAAAGTACAAGAATAAGACAATGTCTTTAATTTATAAGGAACTCAAAAATATTAGAACAACTAAAATTGGCATAGTTCAGCTGCAAAGAGCAAAAGAACAATTAAAAGGACAAATCGCTCTTGGAATGGATAATAATTCAGGATTGATGCAAGGCCTGGGGAAAAGTTTGCTTTTTTTTAATCAAATTGATACCATTTCAGAAATATATAAAGGAATAGACGATTTGACAGCTTCAACTTTAATGGAGGTAGCAAATTGCTATTTTGATGAAAAAAATCTTTCTGAATTGATCTTTACCCCAGCAATTTGAGATTCTAATGTGCGTGTTCGTTTAAATTTATAAAGGTTTAATTGAAACTATTTTTTAATATTCAGAATTACAATTATTCTTGCTTCAAGTTTAATGGTTATAGTAGTTTAGCTTTTGAGATGGATATATTTTAATTGTTTCTTAAAGAGTTTTGTAATTTTTACTCGTTTATAGAATAATTTATTCATTTCTGTATTTGAAAATAGGGCAGCTACATGTAGTTTTTTCAAATACACCAAAAGCAAAAAGGGCGCGAAAGTGCCCTTTTTTGTTGTTGTAAGTTAAGTCTTATTGACAAATCACTTCAATTGGTTGAAAGTTTTATAAAGGTTAGAAGTTAAAAGCTAATTTAACAACATGTTTAATGGTTATAGTAGTAGATTCGTTTAGGTTTTCTGAATGATTGGTTTTTTTAAAGAAAATGCAATTGTTCGGTTTAAAGAGGAGGGGAGCAATCCCCTCTTTTTTTGTTGAATTATTCGAATTAAGTGTTTTTTTCAATAAACCATTTAAAAAAATAGGGGTATTGTTCAAAAAAAGTTAAAAAATTAGAAGTCACCCCTTAATTAAACGTAGTAATTTTGGAAAAAAATAAAAATGGCTACAAAAAGACTTCAAGCTTATCAGGATGTGTTGAATCGCATTCCTAAAAATGTGGAATTGAACGAAAAGGTATCTGAATTATTTGGTAAAAACGTTTTTCACATCGAAATCATGCGAGAATATTTACCATCAGATGCATTCAAATCTATGGTGGAATCCATTCAGAATGGTATGAGATTAGACAGGAAAATGGCTGATCAGGTAGCTTCTGCAATGAAGGATTGGGCAATTACAAAAGGTGCAACACATTATACCCATTGGTTTCAACCACTAACAGGTGCAACTGCCGAAAAACATGATGCGTTTTTTAAACCAATCGGACCAGGAAAAGCCATTGAGAGATTTGATGGCGACCTACTCGTTCAGCAAGAACCAGATGCATCTTCATTCCCAAATGGTGGAATTAGAAATACTTTTGAAGCTCGTGGTTATACAGCTTGGGATCCCTCATCTCCTGCTTTTGTTATCGGGAAAACACTATGTATTCCAACTATTTTTATTTCGTACACAGGCGAGTCTTTAGATTATAAAATGCCTCTATTAAAGGCACTAAATGTAATTGATCAAGCGGCAACAGATATATGCCAGTATTTTGATAAGAATGTAACTAAAGTAAATGCAACCCTTGGATGGGAGCAAGAATATTTTCTAATTGATCAAGCGCTTTTTAACGCGAGACCTGATTTAATGATGACTGGTCGTGCACTTTTTGGTCACGCAGCCGCTAAAGGACAACAATTAGAGGATCATTATTTTGGTTCCATTCCTGATAGAATTACAGCATTCATGAGAGAATTTGAGAAGGAATCGATTCTTTTAGGTATTCCTGTTACTACAAGACACAATGAAGTTGCACCCAATCAATTTGAATGCGCACCGATTTTCGAAGAGTGTAATTTGGCAAACGATCATAATTTGTTGTTGATGGATTTGATGGAGAAAATTGCCAGAAAACATGATTTCAGGTTACTTTTACATGAAAAACCCTTTGCTGGCGTAAATGGTTCGGGAAAACATAACAATTGGTCTTTGGGAACAAATACAGGAGTCAATCTTTTAGCTCCGGGCAAAAATCCAAAATCTAACCTTCAATTTCTAACATTTTTTGTGAATACTATCAAAGCGATTCATGATCACGCTGATGTTCTTCGAGCTTGTATTGCATCAGCTGGGAATGATCACCGATTAGGTGCTAATGAAGCGCCTCCAGCAATCATTTCCGTATTTATTGGTTCCCAGCTTTCTAATTTATTGGATGACCTTGAAAAGAATATCAAAGCCGGCAAAATGACTCCTGAAGATAAAACGGAATTGAAACTGAATATAGGAAAGATTCCTCAAATTATGCTCGATAACACAGATAGAAATAGAACTTCTCCATTTGCATTTACAGGAAATAAATTTGAATTTAGAGCCGTAGGATCAAGTGCAAATTGTGCGTCAGCAATGATAGTTATCAATACTATCGTAGCAAAACAATTGAAGGTATTTAAAAAATCAGTTGACGCCAGAATTGATAAAGGAGAATCAAAAGATGAAGCCATACTCAAGGAATTACAAAAGTTAATAAAAGAATCTAAAAAAATCAGATTTGAAGGAAATGGTTATGGCGAAGAATGGGTGAAGGAGGCAGAAAGAAGAGGTTTGAATAATCTCAAAGACACGCCAAGAGCATTAAAGGTTTGGGGAGAAAAAAACGTTCAACAATTGTTTAATGAATTGAATATTCTTACACCTCGTGAACTCGATGCAAGACAAGAAATCGAATTTGACAGTTACATTCTTAAAGTTCAAATTGAGGCCAGAATCATGGGGGATGTAGTTCAATCAATGATTATTCCTGCTGTAATTGAATACCAAAACAAATTAATTAAAAATGTTGAAGGTTTGTTCCATGTATTAGGGGATAAAGCAGGAAAAGAGGCCGCTAAAGGTCAAATTGAACTGATCCAGCGTATTTCTATTCACTTGAATAGTATGAAAGCAGCAGCAGATAAAATGCTTATGGAAAGAAAAGCGGCGAATAAAATTGATAATGTTGAAAAGAAAGCTTTTGCATATTGCGATAAGGTAAAAGTGTATTTTGATGAAATTCGTTACCATGCTGACAAACTGGAATTGCTTGTAGACGATGAATTGTGGCCTTTACCGAAATTTAGAGAAATGTTATTTACAAGATAAACATTGTATATTTAATATCAGATAGGGGGATTTCCCCCTTTTTTTGTTCATAAAAAATATAGAAATAAGATTGTAGATTTAATGCACTTTTTAACTTTGTTTAAAACAATTCTAAATAAGATGCATCTTGTTATCGCGGATAGTAATGATTTGGTAAGACTAGGTTTAAGAACCATTTTGTCCTCGAAAAGTGCTTTTAAAATTGTTGGTGAAGCACGCGATAATGATGAATTAATCGAACAAGTGGCTGCTTTCGAAGTCTCAATTGTTTTAATTGATTATGTTTCTCCTGGTTTTGATATTTCTGTAATTCCAAAAGTTCTGTCCAATCATAAGAAAATAAAATTTATTGCAATTACTCCAGATCAATCGGCTCAAACTCTAGTTAATGCATTGCGATCAGGGGTAATGAGCTATGTTAAAAAAGACTGTGATCTCACGGAAATAATCAATGCTGTTGAGGAAACGGGTAGGGGTAATAAGTTTTTTTGTGGTCAAATTTTAGAAACAATAAGAAAAGCATCTATTGATGTTAATGATATTGATTTTGATTCTTTTACATGCGAACCTGTAATTCTTTCGGATAGAGAAAATGAAATAATCACCCTAATTGCGGAAGGATTAACCAACATTCAAATTGCTGAACAATTGTTTTTGAGCAATCATACGGTTAATACACATCGTAAAAACATTATGAGTAAACTAGGCGTTAAAAATACGGCAGGAATTGTAATGTATGCTGTAAAAACCAATTTGGTTTCTCCTAATAAGTTCTTATTTGCTTCTGACGTCAACTAATATTTTTTGATAAACACTGAACTTTATCAAAATTCAAATGTAAACCGCGAAAAAAAAATATGAAAATTCATTTTTTGATACTCTTTTTATTTTTCGTTAACTGTTTAAAAGGTCAAGTAAATGGTCTTGAAAACAACTCCAATTCAATTTCAAATTCGAATACTTTAATTACAAGTCCTCCTCAAATGGAGACGAAAGAATATGAAATTCCCGCAGTACAAGAGGATATTGAAGAAAAGTCTTTTGAACAAAAAGAAACTGAACCCAGAAAATCAATTCAAAACTCGAAATTTGAAAATGAAACCGATAAAAAGTTGAAATCAGGCTATGAGGAATCGAGTGTATTGGAATTGTCAAATAAAATGAATGAAATACTGATAGATGTTAAATTCAACAATACCAGAAAATCGCCTACCTCTGATCAACTGAAGAAAATGAATAAAATTATTCAACAATATAAAGAAATCAATGACCATTCTTTTGAGTATAACTATTACTCATATTTAATTGGTAATTATGATGTTGAAAAGTTTCATTTCCTTAAAAACGCTGAGAAAATTAAACCTCAAAATACGGATGTTCAAATACAACTTGCTGCTTACTATTTAATAAAAGATATACCAGATTCTTCAGCGTATTATTTGCAAAAACTTGTGGATGTTCAACGCATTGATTCTGTTGCACTTGAATATGGCAAAGACCTCCTTTCTTCAGTATCTGAAAATGGAGTCCTTCTTACCCATGGTTTTGATGATTCTTACGCCTGTGCTTACCTTCAAAAAGTTCATAATTTTAGAAATGATGTTGTTTTGTTGCCGTTTGAATTTTTTCAAAGCACTTATTTTTCTAATCACTTAAGTCAAAATATTGTAGAAAATAATTTAAATCAAATAATTGATAATGAATATTTTAAAATATTTGTTTTAAACAATAAAAATAATAACTTACATTTATCGCTCTCATTTCCAAAAGAATATATTTTAAAAATATCTGAACCTATTTATATTAAAGGTTTATCATTTGTATTTAATAATAATGATAATCAATTGATTACTGAAAATATAAATTTCTATAATTCGATATCCAAATCAATTATCAATAATGCTATCACTGAAAAGGCAAAGCAGTTTTCTGTCAACTATCTGCCTGTTCTATTTTTTCTTAAGGAGTATCACAACTCATTAGGTAATTTCGAACTTGTTTTGGAGCTGGATGATTTAATTAACAAAATCTCCATTCAGTCAAATAAGTACAATCTAATCGAACAAATTAAAAAGTAGTTGAAGTTTGGATGAGAATTGTTCAGAAAACATATCAAACTTGGTCAGATGAGGAATTAATGGAGGCAATGTCGAAAGGCAATCACGATGCTTTTACTGAAATTTATAATAGATATTCAAAGCCACTTTTTCACTACTTTTTGAGATTGCTCTGGAGAAACCAAACACTCGCCGAAGATATGGTTCACGATTTGTTCGCCAAAATCATTAAAAAGCCAGAACTTTTCGATATTAAACGATCTTTTCGAACTTGGATCTATGTTGTAGCGACCAACATGTGTAAGAATGAATACCGTAAAAATGAAGTAAGACAAAATGTTTCAACAGGTTTAGATCACCATTATACTTTATACGACAAAAATGAAAATGTTTTGAACCAAGTTCAAGAAAGTCAATTTAAAGAAGCTTTTCTAATTGGTTTGAACGATTTGGATTCAAAACATAAAGAGGTTTTTACGCTGAGGCATATGGATGGTTTGTCAATGAAAGAAATAGCAGATGTTTTGAATATTAGTGAAGGAACAGTTAAATCTAGATTGTTCTATGCAACAAAATATCTCGCAGCTGGATTAAAAGCTTTTAGTCCCGAAACTAAATAAAATTGATTATGGAGGATTTTTTAATTGAAATAATAAAGTGTAAAGAATATAATGCTTTATCTGTTAGCGAAAAATTGTCACTAAAAGAATGGTGTGATAATGAAGACGAATTCATTAAATTAAAGTTCGTTTTTGTTGAATTAGACGAATTGAAATTAGAAGGTGAAACATTGCTGAGTGAAAATGTTAAGCATAGACTTGATGATTTATTCAAAACTGAACATAAAAAGCAAAGTGGTTTCTTTCTGAATGCAACGGCTTTGCTGTATAGGAAGGATACAAATTGGTACAGTCAGCCAGTTGCACACATAGCAGCACTTTTCTTGGTTTTTATCTCTTTTTACAGTTTGCTCAAATTGAGTCCTGTGGAATCCAATCAAGTTGCAGAGCATGTCATTCCTAAAATAAAACAACCAAAAATAATTAAAACAGAAACAGAGTCAAAAAATGAATCCAATACCCAAGTGCAGGAAACTCAAGAAGCAATTGTATTAGATACTTACACCGAACAAATAAAAATCAAAATTCAAGAACAAGCAAAGGTAAAAGGACTTGATCTTGAATTGTTTGCATCAGATTCTGAAATTCCATTGGAAGGGAAGCTTTTTGATGACGACCTATATAGGGGCGATATTCCAATGAACACTAGAGAAACAAATGAAAATTTGAAATTCACATGGGACTCAGGAAGTACATTAGATGTAGTTACAACATCTAGAAATAAAAGTTTTGATGGTTACTCAGCGGTTGAAATGATGGACGATGTTATTTTTCAGGTTAAGCCAGTTTCTCCGCAAATGCTAGATGTTTTGTATACTATGTATTGATTTTTAATAACGGACAACAAAATGTTCTTTGGCCTGTTGCGGTCGTTTTACAAGTATCCCCATTCTAAATAGGTCAATAGTAACATGAAATTTATCCATTTTGATGAGTTCGTTCCATGCTTCTCTCATACTTCTACTCCATCTTATATCATCAAGTATAAAAATGGTATCGTTATGAGTTATTTTCTCAAGTTTTTCAATGTAATCCATTAATGCATCTCCATCATGATGCCCGTCAACAAAAACCAAATCAAATGGCAGCCCATCAAATTTTTTGAAAAAATCATTGAAAGTTTGATTAAAAAAATCAATGTTCCCCAGGTTGAATATTTCAAGATTTTCAATAGCTATTTTTTGAGTGTTTGTGCAGGCATCAACAGTATCAATTTTGGAGTCAGGAAACCCAAGTGATAAATGCAGTGTTCCATATCCAAGGGAAGTTCCCATTTCTAATACCCTGCATGGTTTGTAGTGTTTTGCGATCTTGTACAGCAAATCTGCATACTTTCCCTTCGAAGAACTTACTTTAAATATTTTAGAAATTACCCTTTGGTTTCCCAATTTTTTAGAGCCTGCACCAGCATCGGAAACGTTTATACTACCTTTATTGTTAAGGTAAGAATCTTTTAATGTTTTTTTTGATTGTATTAATTTCGTCTCACCCTCAATTTTCAAGCATGAATTGACGAAATCATATATAAATGGTGAGTGAATATCATATCTACCCTTTGAATTAATTTTATAATTTATATATTCGAATGCGGAAAACACGCTGCAAATTAAAGAATTCTTTGTAATTAAAACGAATGTCTGACTTAGACGCTAACATACAAGAGCATTACAATCGTGTTTTTAAGCACAATCCAAACTGGGAAATAATTAGTCCTTGCTTGATTGGTAGTGGTATATTGCAATTAAATGAGCAAACCAAGTTGGATTGCATTCAGTTGTTTAATCAGTACAATCAGAATATCAAATTTTTTATTCCGTCTTCAGGTTCTGGATCGCGAATGTTTTCTTTTCTTGGTGAAGTTGAAAATGGATTTAACATTACAAATGACCAAAGAGTAGCACTCTTTTTTAATTCTATTGATAAATTTGCTTTTTGGGATTTATTGCCAGAAAGCGTAAAAACCGATTTTCGAATACAAAAAAATTATATTTCTTTTTTACATTTTTTGTTTAGTGAAAACGGACTTAATTTTAAAAACATTCCAAAAGGTTTAATCCCATTTCATAGATATGATGACAAAATATTAAATCCTTTTCAAGAGCAAGTTTTGCAAGCGCTTCGCATGGGAAGTAATTATAATTCCTTACACTTTACTATACAAGATAAGTTCAAGAATGAAATCAATAATTCAATAAATGATGTTTTAAAAACGGGATTAGATGTCGATATTGAATATTCGGTTCAATCCAAGGATTCAGACATACCCGCTTTCAATTTAAATGGTGCTCCGGTTTATAATAGAAACGGTCAGATACTAAAAATGCCGGCTGGTCACGGGGCATTGCTTACCAATCTGAATGCATTGAAAGAGGAAATTATTCTTGTTAAGAATATCGATAATGTTGTTCATCAAAATCAAATTGAGGACAGCATTTCTATGTGGAAAGAACTTGTTGGTTTGATGTTGTATATTAAAACGCAAGCTCAAAAGGTTTTTGAAAATCCAACTTTTGAAATGTTTTTTGAATTAAATAGTAAATTTCAATTATTACCGGAAGAGGAATGCTTAAAAATCAAAGAGGCAAGTCAAATCAGAGAAATTTTGAATAAACCGTTTAGGGTTTGTGGAATGGTAAAAAATCAAGGTGAACCTGGTGGTGGTCCTTTTTGGGTAAATAAAGAAGGTAAACTCAGTAAACAAATTGTTGAGAAGTCTCAAATTCCAGATAATGAATTAAATAGAAATATTATTTCATTGAGTACCCATTTTAATCCCGTAATTATGGTTCTTTCAAGCGTAAGTTTAGGAGGTGAAAAATTAAATCTTGAGCAATTTGCAGATCATTCCAATTATTTGATTGTTGATAAAAATTATGAGGGCCAAAATATTAAATTCGCTGAATTACCCGGCCTGTGGAATGGAGGTATGGCAAATTGGAATTCTGTTTTTGTTGAAATTCCCAATTCGGTTTTTTCGCCAGTAAAAAGTATTTTGGATTTGCTTCGTTCTGATCATATAGGAAACTAGAATAATTTTTGTCTTTTTATCAAATAGCTCTGCAGAACAGATTCTACTCCTTTGTCAATATCTGCGGTAATAAAATCAATTTTATAATTAACACACCTCATTCGAACTTCTTCAAAATACTTTTCGATCGCTTTCTTATAATTTTCTTTTATGCTATTTGGTTGAAGTTTTAACTTTTCCCCGGTTTCCATATCAATAAAAGTGAATGGTCGATTTCCTATTTCAAGGTTCAGCTCTTTTGATTCTTGAATTACATGAAAAAGTAAAACCTCATGTTTATTATGTTTCATGTGTTGTAAAGCCCCCATTAAATCGTCCAGTTTGTCTGGGTCATCCAATAAATCCGTAAAAATTACAATTAATGACCTTTTATTGCATAACTCAGCGATGTCATGTAAATTTTGAATAGTATTGGTTAGGGTTTTATTCTTTTCGTCGTATTGATGGAGACGTTCCTCTAATAGTGAGTATAGATATTTATGGTGCGCTAATGAGGATTTAGCTGATGTGTGAGCGCTTAACTTTTCCTCAAAAATGGAAAGACCAACAGCATCGCGTTGCCTTTTAAGTAATTCAATTAGCGAAGCTGCAACTAAAATTGAGAATTCATATTTGTTGAGGCTTCCGTCCTTAGGAAAATACATGGAACTTGAGCCGTCAATAACAAGTTGGCACCTTAAATTGGTTTCTTCCTCATATTTTTTAGTGAATATTTTCTCGGTTCTCGCAAATAATTTCCAGTCGATATGTCTGGTTGACTCTCCCTTATTATAAAGGCGATGTTCGGCAAATTCAACAGAAAATCCATGAAAAGGACTTTTGTGCAGGCCTGTAATGAAACCTTCAACCACCTGCTTTGCAAGTAATTCAAGGTTGCCAAATTGGGCTAAATCATTACGGTTAATTTTCTTCATATTTTTTTAAAATTAATGTTTTTTTATTTCATGTTGACCAGGCTTTTAACTTTAAGTTCTTGTTTAAATTAAAACCCATTTGGTTGAATTGATAATTTTTGCATTGTATTCAGACTTAAATTTGATTTATAGTTTTTCATGTAGTTTAAAATAAAGATTACCTAGCCACTTTACAATGGGAAAGCCTTCGGGCTTTTCTTTTTTTAAAGTAAAAAAATTTATAGCTTTACGACTGAATGAAAAAGTATTGTTTTCTTTGTTTGGTTTTACTATTCCCGTTCAAGAATTTTGCACAAATAAATGATGTAAGACATACCTATAATTTAGAACTGAGCTTGCCAAACGGAATGACCAATAAGGCATTCGAAGATATGATGCAAGGTTTGATAAATGCATCAACATATTATCAATACACATTTAAAAAAGGTTTAAATATAGGCGCCGGGCTTAGGTATTCTTATTTTACTATAAACGAGTTTCGTGTTCCAGAGCCTGTGTCTGGCGGCTTACATTCGGGTGCAGCGTTCGTTAAATTTGGTTGGCAAAAATTTTTTAATGAGACTTTGGCAATTGATGCAGGTGTAAAAGCTGGATACAACCAGAATTATTTTCTAACCAATTTAAATGATACTATAGGTGTAAATCCCTTGCAAATAAATGCAATTTATGCTGAGCCATCTTTTAGTTTGATTTTGGCAGCAGATGAAAGAACTTCTTATCGCTTTTACTTAGGATATGGAATTCAAGATTTTGCGTTTTTACCTTCTATGCTTGGGCTTTCTACAAATGGAGGTTATGTAGGAGATAAGATAAAATCCAAATCTAGTTATCTGCTTTTTGGCTTCGGATTCAGTTTTTATTTTTCAAATAAAGAGCAATAATCACAAATTATGTTTGTTTCTGACAACTCAATTCAGGCGCTGAAAAAATACGTTTCTGACGAACTTGCTCATATTTTCTCTGATCGTGAAATAAAGAACTTAACCAAACAAATAGTGGTTGATAAGTTTCAATTAAGCGAAGGTGACTATTTGTTGTCCAAAAATTTGCGATTATCAGAGTCCGATCTGCTTTATTTTCGAAATATTGTAAAACGTCTTCAAAAAAATGAACCCTTGCAATATGTGATGGGGAATACCTTCTTTTTCAGATTGAATTTAAAAATTGATAGCAGAGCACTAATTCCAAGACCTGAAACTGAGGAACTTGTCAACTGGGTTTTAGAAACTTTAAAAACTGATGACTTAAATATTTTAGATCTCTGCACAGGTTCAGGATGTATAGCTCTAGCATTAAAATCTATTTATAAAAAATCAAATGTTATAGGGGTTGATGTTTCTGAGGTTGCACTTGAACTGGCAAAAGAAAATGCAATTTTAAATGACTTAAATGTGGATTTTCAACATTTTGATGTTCTAAATGATAGTTTGGAGAACTTTCGAAATTTTAATTTGTGGATAGCGAATCCACCATATATACCAACGAAGGAAATGCTTAAAATGAAAGAAAATGTGCTGAATTTTGAACCACATTTAGCACTTTTCGTTGATGATGATCCGCTCATTTTTTACCGAAAAATTGGCGCTGAAGCGATCAAGTTTTTGTTATCTGAAGGTTATCTTTTTGTTGAAATTCATGAGGAGCGCGCTGAGTCAGTTTGTGAAATTTTTAAGTCCCTTGGTTTTGTTAACATTCAGTTGCGGAAAGATTTACAAGATAAGCCAAGAATGATAAGGGCGCAAAAGCCTATATTCACGGAATGAATAAAAATGAAGTAAAGGAAGAAATTGAACGGTTAATTCGTGAAATAGAATTCCATAATCATTTATATTATGTAGAGAGTAAGCCCCAAATTTCTGATTATGAGTTTGATATAATGCTTAAACGCTTACAAGAACTAGAGACTCAAAATCCTGAATTTGCGTATTCCTACAGTCCAACAAAAAGGGTAGGAGGAGACATTACAAAGAAATTTGAAACGATCTTGCACAGATTTCCAATGCTTTCTTTATCAAATACTTATGCAGAAGAAGAGATTATTGATTGGGAAAACAGGATAAAGAAAATTACCCAAGGAACTATTGAATATGTTTGTGAATTAAAGTATGATGGTGTTGCCATTGGCATCAGATATGAAAATGGCAAGTTAACAAAAGCCGTTACCAGAGGAGATGGTGTTCAAGGGGAAAATGTTACAAACAACGTAAAAACAATACGGTCTATTCCATTGCAGTTAAAAGATGATTTTCCGTCAGATTTTGAAATTAGAGGAGAAATCTTTATGCCAATAGAAGTCTTTAAAAAATTAAATATTGAGAGAGAGGAATTGGGAGAGCCACTTTTTGCCAATCCTAGAAATACAGCTTCTGGAACTTTAAAAATGCAAGATTCTACCGTTGTTGCCTCTCGTTCTTTAGATTCCTATCTTTATGGTGTTTATGGTGAAAATTTGAGTTTGAAAAGTCATTTTTCAGCTGTAGAAAAAGCCCGCGCATGGGGGTTTAAGATTCCAGATATCGATAAAAGATTTATTGAAAAGACAAGCACAATTAAAGGTATAATGGATTTCATACATTATTGGGACAAAGAACGATACAATTTACCTTTTGAGATTGATGGTGTGGTGATTAAGGTAAATGATTATGAAATTCAACAAGAACTTGGATTTACCGCAAAATCACCTCGTTGGGCCATTGCTTTTAAATTCAAAGCTGAAAGGGTCGAAACTATTCTTGAGAGTGTTTCATTTCAAGTCGGTAGAACGGGAGCAATTACTCCAGTTGCGAATTTAAAGCCTGTATCCCTTGGAGGTACAGTTGTGAAGAGAGCATCATTGCACAATCAAGATCAAATTGAAAAATTAAGTTTATTTCTTGGTGATACAGTATTTATTGAAAAAGGAGGTGAAATAATTCCAAAAGTTGTAGGAGTTAATATTTCTAAAAGGTCTCCTTCTTCAACGCCTGTAGTTTTTATTAATGCTTGTCCAGATTGTGGATTTCAATTGGATAGAAAGCCCGGAGAAGCTCAGCATTATTGTCTAAATGAAGGAAACTGTCCCACTCAAATAAAGGGGAAATTAGAACATTTTATTGGCCGAAAGGCCATGAATATTGAAGGGTTGGGTAGTGAGACCATAGATTTATTGTTTGAAAAGGGGCTGGTACGGTCTATTACAGATTTATATGAATTGACTTTCGACCAAATAGTCAATTTAGACGGTATGGCTGAAAAATCGGCAAACAACTTATTACAAGGTCTAGAAATTTCTAAAGGTGTTCCGTTTTCAAGAGTACTATTTGCACTTGGTATCAGGCATGTCGGTGAGACCGTTGCAAAAAAATTAGTCAACCACTTTGGGAGTATTCAAGCCCTTGCGGATGCTACAAAAGAAGAATTATTGCAGGTTGAGGAAATAGGTGAGAAAATCGCTGAATCCATCCGATGTTATTTTTCAAATTCCAATAACTTAAAGGCATTAGACAAGTTGATTTCAATCGGTTTGCAATTTGAAAATGAAAGTAAAGTGATTAGCAGTAATAAACTCGAAGGAAAAACGTTTGTGGTTTCTGGAGTTTTTGAGTCATTTTCTAGAGATGAGTTGAAGTTGCTTATTGAAGAAAATGGAGGTAAAAACGTAAGCGCCATATCATCTAAAACCAATTTTTTGCTAGCAGGGGATAATATGGGGCCATCAAAATTGAAAAAAGCCGAAGATTTAAAAATATCAATTATCAGTGAGGATGATTTTAAGCAAATGATAAGATAAATATTATGTTAATTGACTGTTTAGTCAATGTGTTAAATTAATAAATTAAAATGGAAAATATTTTTAAAGGAACCGGTGTAGCCTTGGTAACACCATTTAAAAAGGATGAGACAATCGATTTTGATGGTTTGAGACGTTTAGTTCAAATGCAAGTTGAAGGCGGAACTGATTTTTTAGTCGTTCAGGGAACCACAGGAGAATCGCCTACGCTAACATGGGAAGAGAAGCAACAAGTTTTAATGCATGTTGTTGAAGAAAACAATGGAAAACTTCCAGTTGTTTATGGAGTAGGAGGGAACAATACCCGAAATGTTGGTGCCATTTTACAGCAACTTCCTAAAGGTGTTGATGGGATTTTATCTGTTTCACCTTACTATAATAAGCCCATTCAAAAAGGAATTATTGAGCATTATAAATATATTGCTTCGTGCACAAACCTTCCTATAATTTTATACAATGTGCCTGGAAGAACTGGTTCAAATATGACATCAGAAACAACTCTTGAACTTTCTAAAATTGAGAATATCGTTGCCATGAAAGAGGCTTCTGGTAATATGGAACAAATAATGGAAATAATTCGAATGAGAAATGCTGATTTTGGCTTATTATCAGGAGATGATGCACTTACGATGCCATTAATAGCTGCTGGCGCTGATGGTGTAATCTCTGTGGTAGCTAATGCTTTTCCAAAATTGTTTTCAAAAATGGTTAATTCGGCTTTGGAAGGTGATTATGCAACTTCCAGAAAATACCATTATGAATTGTTGCCTGTTACCAAAATGTTTTTTGAAGAAGGAAATCCTGGAGGTGTTAAAATTGCCTTAGAAACTTTAAATGTAATGCAAGCCAAAATGCGCCTACCATTATTTGAAGTATCAAATCAATTAAAAGAGCGTATTCAGATGGAAACAAAAAGATTGAATAACATTAAATAAAGTGAAGAATTAATTGAAAATGACCTTGTTTGAACAAATATCAAATGAAATAAAAGCCGCTCAAAATATTGTCGTAACCTCACACAAAGGACCTGACGGTGACGCAATGGGGAGTGCACTTGCAATGTTTCATTTTCTTCGTAAAATAAATAAAAATGTTTCGGTATGTTTACCTGATGATGCACCGCACTATTTGAAATGTTTAAACGGTGCGGATCAAATTTCTTTCTTTGATAAAAACACTAATTTGGTGTCAGAAAAGCTGGTTAATGCGGATTTAATTTTCTGTTTAGATTATAACGCTCCAGATAGGTTAGGCAAAGAAATGGGAGAGGTATTGATGAAATCAAGTGCAAGAAAAATATTAATTGACCATCATCCAAATCCGACCACTTTTTGTGATGTTTTGTATTCAGATGTGTCCAGTTCCTCCACAGCACAACTTGTTTTTGAGCTCATTGAACAGTCGGGAAATAAAAATTTATTAAATCGTGATATAGGAGCTGCAATTTATTTGGGATTGGTAACCGACACGGGTTCATTTCGATTTCCTTCGGTTTCTGCAAGGACCCATGAAATTGTTGCTGAATTAATTAAAGGCGGTTTAAAACATTATCTTGTTCATGAACAAGTTTTTGATACCAATACTATTGATAAATTACGTTTACGTGGATACGCCATAGCTGATAAATTAGAATTGGTTTCAGGAAGTCCGGTAGGTTTAATTTCATTAAGCAACAATGAACTAAATAAATTCAATTATCAAAGCGGTGACACAGATGGACTTGTCAATACGATTCTCTCCATATCAGGTGTTGATGTCGCTTGTTTATTCATGGAAAAATCTGATGGAATTAAAATTTCTTTCAGATCAAAAGGTGAATATTTTGTGAATGAATTGGCAGCATCTCATTTTTCAGGAGGGGGTCATAAATACGCAGCTGGTGGATTTTACGCAGGTTCTCTTGAAGAAGCAATTGCGAAATTTAAAATGTTAATACCTAATTATTTTAAATTATGAGGTATTATTTATTATTCTTCATTTTTCTTTGCGCTTGTAGTGAACCTATAGTGGATGAAAAAAAAGTGAATTTTGGTAAAGAAGAATCCATTAAATTAAATAAACAACTAATTGAAGAAGAAGAGATAAATATTGACATTTTTTTAAGTCACAATGCATCCTGGAAAATTACCAAAACAGGAACGGGATTAAGGTATTTTATTTATAAAAAAGGAAATGGCAAAAAACCAATTCCGGGAATGAAGGTAGGGGTAATCATGAATGTAAAATTACTTGACGATAAGGTTTGTTATGAGACTCCTAAAGATATGATAGATGAATTTGTAGTAGATAAAAGTCACGTTGAGTCCGGTATACAAGAAGCAATAAAATTAATGGAGGTTGGTGATAAGGCAAAATTGATAATCCCTGCTCACTTGGCCCATGGAATAACAGGCGATAGTGAAAAAATACCTCCACTTTCTACCTTGATTGTTGATATTGAATTAATTAGTGCAGAATGAAGTACGTTTTTATATTATGCTCGTTAGGAATATTACTTTCCTGCAATACGGAAGTTGTTGAGAAATCTAAACCCAAAATAACATCAAAGAAAATTGTAAACGATTCCATCAATATCCTGGATAAAAGTCATCTTGCAATTGAAAAAAAGAATTTCGATAATGGAATTGTAATTGAGTGGTATAAAAAGGGTGATGGTGAAGCAGTTGGTAAAGGTGATGTAGTTCAAATAGACTACAAGGTTAAATTGGTCAACGGTGAAGAAGTTGATGGCAATCATTTAAGAAGAGCAACATCATTACCTTTTTTAATTGGTTTCGGTATGCAAACACCTGGCTGGGATTTTGCATTGAGTAAAATGAGAGTAGGTGATTTTGCTAAAATACTGATTCCAAGTAAACTTGCTCGTGGTGAAGTAGGAATAAAAGGACTAATTCCACCTAATTCAGACAATTATTTAATAATAAGGATTCTAGAAAAGGTAAAACCTACCCGTATTGTTGAGGGGTGTAAAGTATGGCTACTTCTTGAAAATCCTTCGAACAAAGTTGTCTTCGATGAAAATAAATCAATTACTATACATGCTATGGTGAGTTCCGAAAGTAATCCTTTCTATATTAACACTTATCGAGAGAATAAGCCTTTTACTTTTAATTATGCCGATTATGGAATAGTGCCCGGTTTGAAAAAAGCATTGCTGAAATCTAAAAAAGCAGATAAAATGTACATTGTTGTGCCTACTGAACAAGCATATGGAAAGCAAGGTTATTTGGATATAGTAAAGCCTAATGAATCTGTTTTTTATGATCTTTTTGTAATGGATGTAAAATGATATTTGGGCTTTAATTATTATATTTGGGCATCACATGAATTCGACACTTATTATTAGACATGTCGTGAAGCGTATAGACTGGCCATCGTTTTTAGTCATGTACATGCTCGTTTTTTCTTTTGCTGCATATTCTCAAACTCCTATAGATACTGTTGATACAGATAATGGAAAAATGATTATTTATTCCAATCGCACATGGGAATATCTTAAGGATCTTACTTTTAATGGAATACTCAATGAACAAATTCATGAAATAATTTCGAATAATCCCAATTTGAAATACGTTCAACCTTGGGATAACAGTGTTTGTTATACTTCTGGACGTAAAAATGATCTGTCAAAACTAAAAGACACTTTATGGCTTTGTGTGAACGATGATGATCATTCTGTTTTTGTTTGTCCCGTAAATGGTGTAGTCACCTCTCGTTATGGCTATAGAAGCGGGCGGCATCATAGTGGAATCGATTTAGATTTAGACATAGGGGATACAGTGAGAGCTGCTTGGTCGGGGAAAGTTCGCTATGCAAAGTATAACGATGGCGGTTTTGGAAACTTAGTCATTATTCGTCATTATAACGGACTAGAAACTTTCTACGCACACTTAAGTAAATTTTTGGTCGTACCAGATCAAGAGGTTAAAGCCGGAGATGTAATCGGTTTAGGTGGGAATACAGGTAGATCTTTTGGACCTCACTTACACTTTGAAGTTCGTTTTTATGATGCAGCAATGAACCCTGAAGAAATTATAGATTTCAATTTGAAAAAATGTAAGGACGAAAACCTTTTTGTTCATTCGAGCTTGTTTCTCCCCGGCGCAAAACCTACCGACACTTTCAAAGCATCTTCTCAGACAACTTTAGCTACAGAAACTGAAGTAAATGTAGTACCTGTTGTTCAAGCCGCTACACGCAAATATTATAAAATAAGGTCCGGTGATACCTTATCTGAAATTGCAGCAAGAAACAAAACTACTGTTTCTAAATTATGCCAATTAAATGGTATCAGCACGCGAACAACACTCCAGATAGGAAGAAGTCTACGTATTCAGTAATTTAATTTAGAAGATTTGAAACAGTTAAGATTTATGCGTCATTTTAAGTTGATTATCTCAATTTTCTTTGCAATGTTTTTTATGGCTTCTTGCTCAGAATATAATGAAATAGCAAAAGGTGACGATTACGAACTAAAGTTTAATGCTGCAAATGATCTTTTTGACAAAGCTGAATATTTGAAATCTATAGCGTTGTATGAGCAAATTTATCAAAGAACCCCGAAATCAGGTGAAGGCGAATTGGCATATTTTAGAATTGGTAAGTCTTATTTTGAACTCGGTGACTTTTCCATGGCAGGTTACTATTTAGGAGCCTTTACCCAAAGGTTTCCATATTCTGTCAAAATAGAAGAAGCCATGTTTCTTTCGGCAATGTGCGCGGTAAATAATTCTCCAGATCATACCTTGGATCAATATGAAACAGAAATTGCTATTAGTTATTTACAACAATTTATAGATGCTTACCCGCAGTCCTCATTAATTGATTCTTGCAATAAGGAGATGGATGATTTGAGATACAAAATTGAATTGAAAGATTACGATGCTGTCAAATTGTATGATAAAACAGAAAATTACCGTGCAGCTGTAATGTCGGCAAATACTTTTCTTTCAGATTATCCGCGCTCTGATTTGAGAGAAGAAATATTTTATCTTCTCGTTTACAATTCTTACATGCTTGCCTTGAATAGTGTGGAAAATAAAAAATGTGAAAGAATTGAGGAAACTAACGAAAGATGTTTTAACTTTGCAGTTGAGTTTCCAAATTCTGAATCTACCAATAGTGTTCAAAACATATTGGATAAAATGCAAAAAGAATACGAAATTTTTTGTTCGAACAATTAGAAAAAAATGAACTTTAAAAACAGTACAGCAGAGCGTTCAACCGTTACTAGAGATACCATCAAGATGGAGAAAGAAACGGGAAATATCTATGAATCAATAGTTATTTTATCGAAGAGATCTAATCAAATTAGTGTAGAATTGAAGGAAGAACTTACTCAAAAATTACAGGAGTTTGCATCCTCTACAGATAATCTGGAAGAAATTTTTGAAAATAGAGAACAAATTGAAATTTCTAAATTCTACGAAAAACTTCCAAAACCTGTAGCGATGGCTATTCAGGAGCTTATAGATGAAAAAATCTACATCAGGACTCCTGAAGATAAATAGTCCATGTTAAACAAACGCATTCTTCTCGGTATAACAGGAGGAATTGCTGCCTATAAAATAGCATTTTTAATTCGACTTTTAAAAAAGTCAGGGGCTGAAGTAAAGGTTGTTATGACACCTTCTGCTGTTGATTTTATTAGTCCATTAGTTGTTGCCACGCTATCTGAAAACCCAGTTAACATTGAATTTTGGGATAAAACTACCGGTGAATGGACGAATCATGTTGAACTAGCACTTTGGGCAGATTTATATGTAATCGCACCATTAACTGCAAACACGCTTTCCAAAATGTCGAATGGCGCCTGTGACAATCTGTTAATGGCGGTTTACCTCAGTGCTAAATCTCCCATTCTCGTTGCGCCTGCAATGGATCTTGATATGTATGCCCACTTTACTACCAAAAGTAATTTGCAAATTCTTGAATCCAACAAGGTTAAAATAATACCAGCAGAAAGCGGTGAACTGGCAAGCGGTTTAAATGGAGAAGGAAGAATGGCTGAACCTGAAACCATTCTTAAGGCTATCAAAGAATGTTTATCGGTTAATGAGAGCTTTAGTTGTTTTAACAATAAAAAGGTGCTCATAACAGCCGGTCCAACATATGAAAATATTGATCCTGTGCGCTTTGTAGGCAATCGTTCATCAGGTAAAATGGGATTCGCCATCGCGACCGAATTTTTAAATCGTGGTGCTCAGGTACATTTGATTACTGGGCCAACAAATCTAAATTTATCGCATCCAAATTTATTTTTAACGCGAATACAAACAGCACTTGAGCTTGATGGTGAAGTCAAAAAAAGATGGAGCGAAATCAACATTGCCGTTTTTGCTGCTGCAGTTGCTGATTATAGACCTGAATCAATGGCTGCTGAAAAGATTAAGAAACATAATGATGAACTTATAATAAGAATGGTAAAAAATCCTGATATTTTAGCTTGGGCAGGCGAAAATAAGGAAAGCAATCAGTTGGTCGTTGGTTTTGCCTTGGAATCTGAGAACCTTATCGAATACGGTAAAGAAAAACTTCGAAAGAAAAATGCTGATTTGATGGTGTTGAATTCAATCAAAGATGATGGTGCTGGATTTGACCATGAAACAAATAAAATTAGTATTTTAGACAAAGACAATAAACTTTCAACATTTGAGTTAAAATCAAAGACTTTAGTTGCAAAGGATATTGTAAATTATATTGCAAATTATTCAAAATGAAAAGTATTGGTTTTCTGATTATCAGTTTGTTATTTGTAAAAGGAAGTTTTGCACAAGAATTGAATTGTCAGGTTAGCATAATTACCGATGCCAGATTGGAAATAACTTCAGTTGAAGAAGAAATTTTTGATCAGTTGAAACAAACCATCTATGATTTAATGAATACAACACAATGGACAAAAGATAAATTTAAAGTAGAAGAACGAATAAATTGTAATCTTCAGCTTCAAATCAATTCTATACCAAGTCCTGGGACCTATTCAGGGTCACTTCAAATTCAATCCTCTCGTCCAGCTTTTAACAGCTCATATAATTCAACTGTATTTAATTTTCAAGATGATGACGTACAGTTTGAATATTCCCGAAACGCCGTTTTAGTCTATGCACCCAATCAATACAGAGATAACCTAACTTCCATTTTAGCGTTTTATGCATATTTCGTTATCGGTATGGATTACGATAGTTTCTCCTTGAAAGGCGGAACCTCATACTTCAATGAAGCACAACAAATCGTTTCAAATGCCCAAGCGTCAAGTGCCTCAGGATGGAAATCTAATGAGTCTGGCAAACGCAATCGGTTTTATTTAGTAGATAATGTCCTGCACCAGCTTTTTGAACCTTTGAGAGAATGCAATTACTATTACCATAGGGATGGAGTTGATAAGTTGTATGACGATTATGCCGCTGGACGCAAAGCCATCTATGATGCCTTGGGTAAATTAAACAAAGTTGTAGCAACGAGGCCAAATTCTGTAAATCTAGTCAACTTTGTGCAGTCAAAACAGGTTGAATTGAAAAATCTTTATTCTGATGCTGAGTTAAAAGAAAAAAATGATATTGTAAATCTTCTCAAGCGTTTGGACCCCGTCAATTCTTCAAAGTATCAGGAAATTTTGGAATAATGCTTCAGGCACTTCGAATACGAAATTTTGCCATTATCGATTCACTCGAACTTGATTTTTCATCTGGATTTACAGTAATTACCGGTGAAACAGGTTCAGGAAAATCAATTTTATTAAACGCACTTCATCTCATCTTGGGCGAACGTTCAAACAATGCCGTAATTGGTGTCAATGGTGATAAAGCGGTTGTCGAAGCTGAGTTTTTTATTGAAAATTTTGCTTTAAACTCCTTCTTCACCGATAATGATTTAGATTATGAATCAAAAACAATTATCAGAAGAGAAATCAATAAAAATGGAAAATCAAGAGCCTTTATAAATGATACTCCTGTAAACCTGAGTCTTTTAAAGGAACTAACTTCTCAATTGGTAAATATTCATTCTCAATACAATACCTTTGAGCTAAAAGAGAAAAAATTTCAAATGGAAGTCTTGGATTCTTTGGCAAATCTTAACGACGATAAAAATAGCTTTCAGAATTTATATACGGTATTTAAAAGTAAACAGACGGCTTTCAAGAGGAAAGAGGAGCAATTTAAAAATTTATCAGCTAAAAAGGACTATACTTCATTTCAACTTGAAGAATTGAACGCATTAAAACTGAATGAAACCGATTTTCACAAAATCGAACAGAAAATTAAATTTTTTGAAAATAGAGAACATATTCTTAATGTTCTTCAGCAACTTAACACTACAATCGATGATGAACCTGGGATTGTCACAATTCTATCACAAATAAAAAACAAATTGATTAAAGAATATGGTGAGGATAAAAAGCTCTTTGAATTTACGGAAAGATTAACCTCATCAATTTTAGAGCTTAAAGAGCTAAGTCTTGAATCAGGTTCATACATGGAACGATTACTTGAAAATGGCGGTGATATTGAAGAATACATTCAAAAGATCGATGCCTATCAACATTGTTTACGGAAACACAATGTCCAAAGTCAAGACCAATTAATCGAAGTTTGGAATAACTTTAGCAAAGAGATAATCGATGCCGATGGCTTATCACAAGAATTAGATAATCTTCAAATTGAAATCAATAATTTAAACTTAGCTTTAACAGAAAAAGCACATCATTTGCACGAAAGTAGGCTAGAGGCGGCTCGAATAATTGAAGATGAAGTTCAATTGCTTTTGAGGGATTTGAAAATGTCAAATACGCAATTTATTTTCAACTTAAGTACAACTCAAGAATTTAATTCATCTGGTTTAACTGACATTAAAATGCTGTTTTCTGCCAATCAAGGAATAGACCCGATTCCTATAGAAAAAGCAGCTAGTGGTGGGGAATTATCACGTGTTATGTTGAGCTTACAGAAGTTGTTGGCGCATAAAAAACAGCTGCCAACGGTTTTATTCGATGAAATTGATACAGGAGTTTCGGGTGAAGTCGCTCATAATATTGGCCTCCTGCTGCAAGAGATGGGTGAAAATGTTCAACTTATTGCGATTACCCATTTGCCTCAGGTGGCTGCGAGAGCAAAGCATCATTTTAGGGTGAGTAAATATCAACAAAATGACAAAACACAAGTTACCGTGAATTTTTTAAATACCGATGAAAGGGTTTCTGAAGTGGCGAGATTGATGAGTGGTGAATTAATAACTGATGCCGCCATTGAAAATGCTAAACACTTGATGGCGTGATTGCAGATAATTTATTTTTAAAGTTTCCTGTTTTCAATTCAGAAAGCAAATGGCAATTTGAAAAGCCAATCTTATTTCTTGGAAGTTGTTTTTCTGATGAAATAGCTGCGAAAGCAAAATATTCTGGATTAAATGCACATACCAACCCTTTTGGGACAATTTATCATCCGATCGTAATTCATAGATTTTTATCTGATGCCATTACGAATAATAATTGCGATGAAAGAATTGAATTGTTTCAAGATCGCTATTATTCTTTTGATGCGGCTTCCCAATTTCAATATGAAGACAAGTCAGCTTTAATTGAAGAATTGAAAACTCATAGAGCACACTGGTTGAAGTTGCTTAAATATTCTTCCCATTTATATATAACTTTTGGAACCGCTTGGGGTTATCGCAAAATTGACAAGGAAATTCTCGTTGCTAATTGTCTAAAAATGCCAAATCATTTGTTTAAAAAAGAATTGGTTTCAATTAATGAAATAGTTGACTCTTGGTTACAAATTATTCCATTAATCAAAACGATTAATCCTGAAATCGAAATTTGTTTCACAGTAAGTCCGGTGAGACATATTCGCGATGGAATTATAGAAAATAACCGCAGTAAATCAATTCTAATTGAAGCTGTTCATCAAATTGTCAATGCATCAAATGCAAGGTACATACCTACCTATGAGATAATTGTTGATGTTTTGCGTGACTATAGATTTTACAAAGATGATCTTGTTCATCCTTCAGAAAATGGCATCCAAATAGTTTGGAATTGGCTTATTGATAACATGGTTGAAGAACCAGAATTGAATTTGATGAAAGCAGTTGTCAAAGTGCGCAAAGCAGAAGGACATCGACAATTAAATAAAAGTTCTGAAGCCATAGCTTTGTATAACGAAAAAATTAGGACCGAAAAAGTCAAATTAAATTCGTTAAATCAATACATTTCTTGGTAGATTATTACATTATTAGTTTTAGCGGTATTGAATATAAAGCTACAATGCAATAGGTTTGATTCTTACATTCTTACATTCTTACAATTGTTCCCTTGTATTCAGACTTTTCACCTGGTTCAGGATTATTCACAATTACTTGCCAGATATAAGCTTTATTTGGTTCAACCATTTGACCTGTTCTGCTGTCAATTCCCGTCCACGGATTGGATGCATCTTCACTTTCGAAAATTATCCCACCATCTTTTGGATCCATTATAATCATTCTAAAACTTACTGAACGTTGCGTAAGCGCGAAAGGAATGAATACATTTTTACGGCTGTCATTTGACATTGGGTCAAATCCATTAACAGCTAACAAATTATAATCTTCATCAATAGTGATGTTCTGAACAGCCGTATGACTACACCCGAACTCATTTTTGACTGTCAGCTTTGCTTGAAACGAACCTTTTTTGAAATAATGAGCATTCACATCTTTGCTCAATGATGGGGCTGCAAATCCTTCAAACTCCCATAAATAATTATTACTGATTGTATTGGTGCTTAATTTGGTGGTCGGTATGCCGTTTTCATAAATGTTCTTTTCAATAACCTCAATATCGGCTTTTGGAGAAGGTTTAACATTAAATGACTTGTAATCAACTTCTCTGGAATTGTCTATCCAAACCAAGTGTATTCCTTCAGTCTCAGCTACAAATTTATCAAATGATTTATTAATTCTAAATACGTTGCCATTTGGATCTTCTATTGAAATAGTGTGCCCTTGAATGGGATCAATATTTAGTTCTTCACCTAAACAAATATCGGATATTGAAGGTAAAGCTGCGCTTTTTATATTTGGATTCGTTTCTTTCGGTATAACAACTCCCTTAGGAATTTCATTTAAAATATCTCTATTGATATCAATAATTGTGACTGATTTATCAGAAATTTCCTTATCTCCTTGAGTGATATTTAATGGATATATGATTTGTTGTTTCTCTTCTGATTTTACATCTGAACTTTGGTCTTTATTTTTATCAATTAATTCAGTCTTATTAAGACTTTTAATTTTTGATGAATTATTAAATTCTTGATTATCTGAATTGGCTAAAGTTTTATTAACGTTGTCTAGTTCTTGATTGTCTCGTTTTATTTCAGCTTTATTTGATTTTTCATTTTCAAGTGTCAACAAATAGGTCGAAACAACAATTGCAGCAACTGCTCCACCACCGATAATCCACTTTGTAAATGGATTCTTTTTAAGTGGCATTTTTGAATCTAAACTTTTCGAAAGGCTTTCCCATGCTTTTGGGTCGTATTCCATTTCGAAGTTGTTTAGACTTTCTTTGAATTTATTTTCTAACATGTCTTTCACGTTATTCGACATTTATAAATTTCTCATTAATAATGCGTTGCAAATTCATTTTTGCTTTTGCTAAATTAGATTTTGAAGTTCCTTCACTGATTCCGAGAATTTCGCTGATTTCTTTGTGCGAATAATCCTCAAGAACGAACATGCTAAAAACAGTTCTATATGCAGGTGAAAGCATTTGAATGGCTTCCATTGCAAACTGCGCCTTTATGTCAGTTAGTTCCATTTCTTCAGCTTCAATCATTGGATCTGATGCGCCCAACTTAAAATCGTTGTCATCATCCGTCAAAAAAGGGTTCTTCTTGGATTTTCGAATCGTATCTATTGCTGTATTGGCAATTATCCTCCTAATCCATCCTTCAAATGATCCTTTATGATCAAATCCTTCTAATTTTTCAAAGACCTTTATAAATCCTTCTTGCAACACTTCCTGGGCGGAATCCCGATCAGGAATGTAACGCAGACAAACAGGTAGCATTTTACCGTAAAAGAGTTTAAATAATTGCTCTTGTGAACGTCTGTTGTTCGCAATACAGCCCTCAATTATTCCCTTTAAATTATCCTTGTTATCCACATTAATCTTTTGCTAGACGTCGAACTTTAGTATCAGTTGCCTTAATCCATAAAAAAGTGAGAACTACTTTTAAATTCAAGGCAAATTAACTGATTATTTTACCAAATTAATACTAAATTCGCGTGGATTCTAATCATAATCGAATAATTAAAGACATTAAAAAATGAAAGTAACTGTTGTTGGAGCGGGAAATGTTGGTGCCACATGTGCAGATGTTTTGGCTCATAAAGAAATTGCAAACGAAATTATTTTGTTAGACATTAAAGAGGGATTTGCAGAGGGTAAAGCATTAGATATTTGGCAAACATCACCTGTTAATTTGTATGATAGCCGTACAATCGGTTCTACAAACGATTATTCGAAAACTGCTGATTCTGATGTTGTTGTAATTACCTCAGGTTTACCGAGAAAACCGGGAATGTCGAGAGATGACTTAATCGCTACGAATGCAGGAATTGTGAAAACGGTAACGGAAAATATCGTTAAATATTCTCCAAATGCTGTAATAATTGTTGTATCCAATCCTTTGGACGTAATGACTTATTGCGCATACTTAACTGCTAAATTGGACTCTAAAAAGGTGTTTGGAATGGCAGGTGTATTAGATACAGCTCGTTACCGTGCATTTTTGGCAACTGAACTCAATGTTTCTCCTAAAGATATTCAGGCAGTATTAATGGGTGGTCATGGAGATACAATGGTTCCGCTTCCAAGATATACAACAGTTTCCGGTATTCCAGTTACAGAATTAATTGAAGAAGATAAATTGAATGAAATCATCGAAAGAACGAAATTCGGAGGCGGTGAAATTGTGAAATTGCTAGGTACTTCTGCATGGTATGCTCCAGGTGCAGCTGCTGCACAAATGGTTGAAGCTGTTGTTCGTGACCAAAGAAGAATATTCCCAGTTTGTGCATGGTTACAAGGGGAGTATGGAATGAATGATATTTATTTAGGTGTTCCGGTTGTGTTAGGTAAAAACGGTATCGAAAGAATTATCGAATTGGATTTGAATGAGGCCGAAAAAACGCTTTTGAAGGAATCTGCTGAGGCAGTTAAAAGTGTAATGGATGTCTTAGACAATATGAATGTGACTAATGCATAAGAGATTCAGTTAAAATATAATAAATGGCTGCCAAATGGTGGCCATTTTAGTTTTATAAGATCCTGGTATCACTGTTCATTTTATATTCGTTGTAACTAAAATTTCAAGTTAAGTGTTCTATTAAAAACGCACTTATGAAACCCCTTTTCTTTTTAATTCTATTCTTTTTTCAAGTTCAATCGGTAGTCGGTCAAAAGATTTTAAAATCAAAAAACATCAACAATTCAATTTATGCAGAGGCTTTCGGTCAAGGATTTTGCTGGTCATTGAATTATGATCGTATGATTATAACGAAATCAACTATTCATCATTCGTTTTCAGCAGGCTTGGTTTACGTTCCAAAAGTTATTGGATTCGGGGATGGTGTTTATTATGGAATTCCAATTTCCTATAATTTACTATTTGGCAAAAAGAACCATCATTTTGAATTTGGATTGGGTTTAACCAACATGCTCGTATTTCCAGAAATAAATAATGGTTTATCAAAATACTATTTATGCCTTACGCCAAAAGTCGGATACCGTTTTCAAAAACCAAATGGTGGATTGTTTCTAAAAGTGACTGCCAACTTGCTCATTGATGTTTTTAATGTTGAGCGCTATAAATATGAAAATGGTGTGTCACTTACTACTTCATCATTTTATGATGTATTTGGAGTTGGTTTTCCAATATTTCCTTGGCCTGGTCTTGGAATTGGATATACTTTGAAGAAGTAAAGTCTCAAAAGGTAATAAAGAACAAATCATTTAATTCTCAATAGCACCGATATCTGGTGTGCTTAAACTTCTCAAATCTCCTTCAATGTCTGAAACTGGTGGAGTGAGTAAATTTGTTAAAACGGGATCAGCAGCATTGTTCAAAGGAGAACTTGTCGGAAAAGAAAAATCATTGTCGGCAATCGCAGTAAATTGAGGATCTTGATTCCAAAGTGTATTCGCAAAGAATTCTGAAGTATTTATTGGATCACTTTTAATCAGATTATTTTTAAAGTCAAAGTTTAAATTGATTCCAGGATCGCTAATTGTATCTATGGCTAATTCAGCGGTTAGATTTCCATAAATGACACTATTATATATTTTTCCTTCATTGATGGAGCCAATATTTTGAACGCCATTGAAATAATCGTTGTAGTAGTTGCTAATTCCCACAGCAGGCGTTGCTGCATCACCGTTTCCGTAACCTAAAAGATTACAATGATTGAAATTGAAATCGCCTCCTTCTAAAACAAGTAAAGCGTGATTCCCATTTTTAGCGATTATGCAATTTTCCGCTTTAACTTTAGCGCCCGAGTATATTAAAACACCATATCTGGCGCAATTTGAAATCGTTGAGTTTCTTATCGTTAGCGTGTAATCTGTAAATGAGTCATCCTTTGAAAAAAGATGAACACCGGAAATACCATTTTTAATAACAGCGTAGTTGATATTTGAAGGTCTGGCCTCTTGAAAATATATGCCATAATATTGACCGCTGACGTCGTCATAGTCTGATTCGAGTCTGTCACCTTGAAAAGTTACCTCTTGACCTTTGGCACCATCAATATTCAATGTGCCTTTGTAAACATATAGTATCGCGTTCTTGTGCATGTAAACATTTGTTCCAGCTTGGATATTCAAGGTTTTGGCAGAATCAACTGCGGCATAGCCGAAAATTACATGTGGCTTATCGTTGGGCCAGGTTCCTTCATTTATGTCTTTGTAGTGAAAATAAGCATCTTGACCCCAAACTGCCAAATTAACGAATTGGTCTTTACCATTAGTTTTAAATCGGATTGAATCCTCCACAACAAGCGGTAAGTTTTGATTATTTATTTGAAGTGTTACTTCCACAAAGACAAACAAACTGTCTCCCCCTTCTAGTTCAATATTATTGACAACTGTTGCGTTTATACCATCAACATTAATTCTAAAAGGCGAGTTTTCGCCTCCCATTAATTCTATTTCGTCAATTTTTATTGTCCTGTTCTCTCTATTGTAGATTTTAAACTGTTTCGTGGTAGATCCGATAGTTGTAAAAATAGTATCAAATACAACTGTGTCCTCAGAAAATTCTAAATTCTTTTTTGAAAAAAATACAGGTTTATTACAACTCGTTGCAAGTTGGAAAAGCGCAAATAGGCATAAAAAGAAAAAGAAATTGAGTAATTTGTTCACTTCGTATATTTGTCGTAAAATTAACGAAAACAAATTCAGATTATTTTAAAAATAAAAAATAGGTTTGATTTTGAAAAACTTTAACTAAATTTGCAACCCGTTTGTGGGGAATTAGTTTGAATAAATATAAATAAAATGAGAAAAGATATTCATCCAGAAGATTATAGAATGGTCGTTTTTAAAGACATGTCTAACGATTATGCTTTTTTATGTCCTTCATGTGCGAACACAAGTGAAACCATAAAATGGGAAGACGGAAATGAATATCCTCTTGTGAAGTTGGATATTTCTCACAAATCTCATCCATTCTTTACTGGTATTGTTCAGTTTGTGGATACTGCTGGTAGAATTGACAAATTTAAGAATCGTTACGGGCGTCACATGAAATAAAAAGTGATTAAAATATTGAAGCCTTCAAACGAAGGCTTTTTTTTTGTCATTTTTGAAACGATATCTGCAATAAAACGTTTATTTGCTTACCAAAAATATTCAGTGTGTCAAGAAAATTTATTGGAATTCTTCTTTTTTCATTACTTATTCCACTAGCATCATTCAGTAAAAAGTTAAATGATGCTTTTGACGCTTTGAAGCGATATGATTTATTTGAAGCCAAAACACTTTTTTACAAATGTTTGAAAAAAGATTCTTCAGCAGCCGCTTATGGCCTTTCCAAACTATATTTTATGGAAAATCAACCATACTATAATCTTGACTCATCATTCAAATATGTTTTAATTAGCGAGAAAACACTGAAAAACTTGAAGCCAAAAACGGAAGAATATTATCGCAGTCTTGGAGTTCAATATTTAAATATATTAGAACACAAAACAGCAATCAGTTCCATGTTTTTTAAAAAAGTATACTCAAATCCTTCAATACTCGCATACAATTCTTTCATAGAGACGCATCCTTGGGCAGGTGAATTAAATTTATGTATATATCTCAGAGATTCTTTGGTTTTTGAGGATGTTAAATTAAAAAACACGTCAATTGAATACGCCAATTTCATGAAAATCTATCCACAAAGTCAATTTTTTAAATCTGCTGAAGAGGAGTTTAGTTTAGCACAATACAAAGAATACACACAAACAAATACAGTTGGATCATATTTAAATTTTATTACTTCCTGTCCTGATAATCCATACAAGAGCGATGCTGAGGATCGAATTTATGAAATTTCGACTGATGATAATTCCATTTTGGGATTTAAGCTATTTATTCAAACTTATCCAAATAATAAAAACATTGGTGAAGCCTGGAAAAGGCTATATCAAGTATATATGTTTGATTATGCAGAAAACCGATTAGACCAATTTATAAATGAATTTCCAGACTATCCCTATAAGGATGAATTACAGTCTGACTTAGAGGTTTTTCAGATGAATTTGCTTCCGTTTAAAAATGAGCAGTTATTTGGGTTTATGGATTATTCGGGTAAGTTAATTATTCCAGCCACCTATGATCAATTAGGTTTTTTTCATGAGGGTCTTGCTTTTGCTGCTAACAATGGAAAATACGGTTTTATAAATAAGAAAAATGAGCTTGTAATTTCGTTTGAGTACGATGCAGTTGGAGATTTTATAAACGGTAGGGCTATTGTTGAAAAAAATGAAATGATGGGGATGATTGACCGTTCAGGAAATATCGTTTTCCCTATAGAATTTTCTGATCTGGATATTGCTAGTGAGGACCTCATTTTTGCACGTAAAGATTCTCTGTATGCATTTTACGACTGGAATTTCAATCTTAGAATACCTGAAAAATATACAGAAGTCTTTCCATTCGAAGATAATTTGGCTAAAGTAAAAATTGGAACTAAAGAGGGGTTTATTGATGCGTACGGTACAATTGTCGTTCCTGCAGGATATGAAAATGTAAGTTTCTTCACGGATTCATTACTTATTTTTCAAGAAAAGGATATGTATGGTTTGATGACAAAAAATTGCCAAGTGGTTGTTGGGGCAGTTTATGACCATATTGGAAAGTTAAAGGAGAATCGAGCATTAGTTACAAAAGGCAATACATTGGGATATATTGATGGCTTAGGAAAATTAGTAATACCAACCAATTTTGAAGTTTATCCAAATTGTAATGAAAGGGCTCAATTTAATTTAGGTTACAGTATTGTTAAGCAGAAGGGTAAGTTAGGAGTAATCGATGTAATGGGGAAGGTAGTTGTACCATTCGGTTTTTCAAATGTCGGTGAAATTGCATCAATTATGTCATTTACAAAAGGTACATCCTGGGGTTTTATGGATTTAAAAGGAAAGGAAGTTTTAGCACCAATATATGACTTTGCCAATTCCTTCAATAAAAATATGGCAATTGTAGAAAAAAATGGATTTCAAGGAATTATTGATATTACAGGTAAGGAATTGTTACCAATTGCTTTCGAGTCAGTTGAACATTTTTCAAATAATTTTATCCTCGTTGGTTTAGATGATGAATATGGATTGTATAGTCAAGATTTGAAGTTAATTGTTCCTGTAAAATATGAACAGATAAGACAACTTTCCAATGAATTAATTTTGCTTGTTGGGAAGAATGACGTGCATTATTTGTACCTTTCAGATAATACTTTAATTGTTCCAAAATTTAATTAGTGCAGAAGTCAAGTAGAATTACAGATAGGTTCATATATGGTGTTTTGGCGGCGCTGTTTATCTATCTGGTCATATTTGTTTACTTGAATGTTAATACGGTTAAGAGAAGTTATGTATTTGAATCCTATTTTGATAATCCAGCTATAGACATCTCAAAAGAGGAACTTAAAGAATATGAAGTCACAGTTAAACCAGAAAATATTTTAGTTCCAGAAGATTATAATACTGGTGATGTGAAGAACATTTCTCGTGACATTAACGATCAGCGTGAAAAATCAAAAGAAAATTGGTCCGAGAACAAACCATCAGCTGGTAATGAGGAGTCAATAAAAGATTTTGAAAAACAACTGTTTGAGGAAATAGGGGGCAATAAGCCTAGATATCAACCCAATTCAAATACAAAAACATCTGATAATACCAAAACCAATAAATCAAATTCCAAAGATGATGCATCTAGCGGAGGCGATAAAGTTTATTCTGGAAGCGTAATGGTTGATTGGTCACTATCCAATCGAAATCCTCATCAGAATAACAATTGGTATGTGCGAAATCCTGGTTACACCTGTGGACATGGTTCTTCAGGAAAGGTTGTGGTAAAAATTTATGTTAATCAGAATGGGGATGTTAGTGATGCGGAGGTAAGCAGTTCGACGGGTGCCAATTCTTGTATGCTTGAACAGGCAGTTAAATACGCTAAAAAATCCAGATTTAATTATTCTGCTTCTGCACCAAAATCACAAGAAGGTTCAATTGTTTATACTTTTGTTTCTCAATAATTGTGAGATCATTTGTTCGAAATATAACTCCTCGATTTATTTTAAATGCTTATCGTATTTTCAAAAAGAAACGTACCAAAAAACTATTACAGATTGACGCCAAAAAAGGGAAAGGTTATTCAAAAGATGACATCATTCAGGATCTTTTAAAAATTGGCATTCAAAAAGGCGATGTACTTATGGTTCATTCCAGTCTATCAAAGATTGGTTATGTTTATGGAGGAGCAATGTCTATCATTGAAGCATTAATTGACGTTGTTGGAACTCAGGGACATATTCTCATGCCCAATTCCCCAAATGATTCTTTTCAACTAGAATATATTCAATCAATCACTGAATTTGATGTTTTGAATTCACCGTCAAAATTAGGAGTGATAAGTGAATGTTTTAGAACATTTCCAGGAGCTAAAAGAAGTGCACATCCTACTGAGCCTGTGTCTTGTTTCGGACCACAAAAAGAATACTTTGTTGATTCCCACTTTGGAAACTTATCACCTTACAATGAAAACAGCCCATTTTATAAAGTCATTGAAAAAAGAGGTAAAATTTTGTATCTCGGTGTCACTTTGGATAACGCTGGTACACATTTACATACTTTAGAAGATGCCGTTGTAGATTTTAAATATCCGGTATATTGTGAAGAATTGTTTGAGGTTAATGTTCGAATGGATGACAATTCGATTCAATCTATGAAGACTAAAGTTCATAATCCTGAACAGAGCAAAAAGAGAAAATGCGATGGATTGATTCCATTATTTGAGTCTGAAGGAGTATTGTCGCATGTAACGGTTGGAAATGCCAAAAGTTTACTTGTTGACGCCTTTGGTATGTTTGAATGTATGCGAAAACATTACTTCGAAAATGGTGTTACAATGTATACGCCCAACGGAAGTTAGGTTGTTTTTAAATAATTATTTTTGAAATAAATTTTACACAATGCGAGTTTGGACAACCATTAAACAATACACGGATATTAAATTCGAAATTTTTGAAGGTATTGCTAAAATTACCATCAATAGACCAAGAGTATACAATGCATTTCGACCTGAAACAAATATGGAAATGCTGGATGCCATGTCCATTTGTAGAGAAAGAAATGATATCAGTGTTGTCATTCTAACAGGCGAAGGAGATAAAGCTTTTTGTTCCGGAGGAGATCAAAATGTGAAAGGCATTGGTGGTTACATCTCTGAAAATGGTGTGCCAAGGCTTAATGTTCTCGATTTACATAAGGCCATTCGATCAATGCCTAAGCCAGTCATTGCAATGGTGAACGGTTACGCTATTGGAGGTGGGCACGTATTGCACGTTGTATGTGATTTGACAATAGCATCAGACAACGCCAGATTCGGTCAGACAGGACCAAAGGTAGGTAGTTTTGATGCCGGTTTTGGTTCTTCTTATTTGGCTCGATGTGTTGGTCAGAAGAAAGCACGTGAAATTTGGTTTCTTTGTGAGCAATATACGGCTGAGGAAGCAGAACGTATGGGCATGGTTAATAAAGTTGTTCCCTTATCCCAATTAGAAGATACAACTGTTGCATGGTGTAAAACAATAATGAAAAGAAGCCCTCTTGCCGTTAGAATGATCAAACGTGGATTAAATGCGGAGCTAGATGGTCAGCATGGTATTATGGAATTGGCAGGTGATGCAACTTTAATGTACTATTTAACAGAAGAAGCTCAAGAAGGAAAACATGCATTTCTTGAGAAAAGAGACCCTGATTTTCAAAAATTCCCAAAATTTCCTTGATTATGCACTTTTTTACTAAAAGGTTATATTTCCTATCTGTTATTTTTCTTTTTCCCCTGTTAGGTGAATCGATTCCAATTCAAATCAATCGAGAAAAAGAAAGTCAAACGGAAATCGTTCCTGATTCTTTAAAGACCGAATACGTTTTTGTCTTGGTAATTGATGGTCCTAGGATGAGTGAAACTTTTAATGATACCTCGTATCAGTATATTCCCAACTTGGCAAGGGTTATCGCTCCACAAGGAGTTTTGGTAAAGAATTTTCGTAACAACGGTCCGACATACACCAACGCCGGGCATACTGCAATTACTACAGGTGTTTATCAAAAAATTAATAATGGTGGATTAGAATTGCCAAAGAACCCTTCTATGTTTCAATATTTTTTGAAAGACAAAAATTATGATTCGACTGAAGCATGGGTAATTGCAAGTAAAGGTAAACTTGATATTTTAGCTAATACTAAGAATAAAAGTTGGAAGGATAAATTCACTCCTGCAGCTTATTGTGGAACCAATGGAAAAGGACTTGGATATACGTCTGATAAATATACTTGGCGCGATGCTCAAGTCATTTTGAATCAATACCATCCAAAATTGACATTAATGAATCTATTGGAAGTAGACGCTAAAGGGCATCAAGCGGACTGGGATGGTTATTTGCAAGGCATTAAAAATACGGATCAAATTGCTTTAGAATTGTGGAATTTTATTCAAAGTGATTCTATTTATAAGGACAAAACCACCTTATTTATTACCAATGACCATGGACGTCACCTCAATGGTAAAAAAAATGGTTTCGTAAATCATGGTTGCAATTGCGAAGGCTGCAGAAGTATTTATTTAATAGCTTTAGGTCCTGATTTTAAATCAAATACAGTTCTCCAAGACGAATATGAACAGTTGGATATAAGTAAAACCATATCTTACATGCTCAATTTTGATTTCCCGATTTCCGAAGGTGAAGTGATGTACAACCTATTCAAATAGTTTACTTTAACCTCACAAATTTACTTTTTGAAATTAGATGCAACGATCAATTCCTTAGTTCCATGAGTCCACGAGTAGAAACCTTCACCTGATTTCACTCCTTTTTTACCGGCGGTAACCATATTAACGAGCAGCGGACATGGAGCATACTTTGGATTTCCAAAGCCATCGTGTAGCACATTTAAGATAGCAAGACATACATCCAAACCAATAAAATCTGCAAGTTGTAATGGTCCCATTGGATGTGCCATACCTAATTTCATAACAGTATCAATTTCCTCAACACCTGCAACGCCTTCATAAAGTGAATAAATAGCTTCGTTGATCATTGGCATTAGGATTCTATTGGCGATAAAACCTGGATAATCGTTAACCTCAACTGGAACCTTGTTCAATTTCCTTGAAATTTCCATGATTTGATTGGTAACCTCATCCGTTGTTGAATATCCCCTTATAATCTCAACCAACTTCATCACAGGAACAGGATTCATGAAATGCATACCAATGACTTTTTCAGGACGCTTAGTTACTGAAGCAATTTTTGTAATTGAAATTGACGAAGTATTTGAAGCTAAAATCACGTGTTCATCAGTCAGTTGATCTAATTGCGTGAATATTTTCAATTTTAAATCTATATTTTCAGTTGCAGCCTCTACAACGAGTTCAACACCTTTAAGACCTTCAGCCATATCTGTAAAGGTTTTAATGTTACTTAAAGTTAGAGATTTTTGCTCTTCAGTTAAAGAACCTTTAGTCACCTGGCGATCTAAATTCTTTTCAATAGTCGCTAAACCTTTATCTAGAGCTGCTTGTGCAATATCAATTAATGAAACTTGATATCCAAATTGAGCAAAAACATGGGCAATTCCATTTCCCATTGTTCCAGAACCGATTACAGCAACATTTTTCATAGACTAAAATTTGAGAGAACAAAGATAAGTACTGCTCTATATTTTTAACTACAATCGCAAAGAAATAATTTAACTATTTTAGACACTGAAAGATGGAAGCAAGAATTATTGTTTTTTATGACGGTGAATGTGGTTTTTGCAATCGCATTGTTCAATTTATAATTAAAAACGAAAGCAATCATAACATTTTTTTCGCGACTTTAAGTAGTGATTTCGCAAAAGAGTTTTTGAATCAAAAATTGGAAATAATAGATCCCAATACGTTCTATTTGTTCGATGGAAAAGTACTGTTTTCTAAATCTACAGCCTCTCTGAAATTGCTCAACTTTCTCAAATGGTATTGGCATTTTTTTAAAATATTTTGGATTTTCCCAAAGTTTCTTCGTGATTGGGGATATAAACAAATTGCCAAACGTAGACATTATTTATCCAATCAAGCATGTTTTCTTCCAAATGAAGAGCAACGTAAAAGATTTTTAGCCTAATCGATAAAACTTAAAATGGATTGGCAAACTTCCATTAAATGCTTTGGGATTTCATTTTTGTTCCAGGGATGACTTGCTCCAAAAGTATGGTTTGCACCTTTGATCTCAATGAAATTACAATTTAACCAATTTGCTAAATTTCTTCCTTCCTGAATTGAAACAGCCTCGTCTTGATTTCCATGTAGTACCAAACTTGGAATATCGTTTAAAGAGCATACAATCTCAATATTTAATATATCGATATTGCGATAATAATCCTCCCAAATATCAATGCGCTGCCGAAGTTCTTGTCTTGTTCTTGAATTGACAATAGTTCTATATCCATTAGCCTTCCAATCTTCTAGTCCTTTACCGGTTGGAAAACGACTTTCAAATGATGATACCGGAGCTAGAAATATTTTCTTATAAACTTTTTCGTGATTGACTAATGCCACAATTCCTCCTCCTCTTGAATGGCCCATTAAGATAAGTTCAAATGGTAATGAAAATTTTATTGAAATCCATTTGATTACCTCATGAACATCTTGCAATTCTTTAATGTAAGTGTTTTTTGCGAATGATTCTGCATCAGGAAAATCAAGAGGTTTTTCGATCGTTCCGCCATTGTGGCTTAAATTGAATTTACAGAATCCAAATCCCAATTTCACGAAGTAGTCTTGCACAAGTGACCAACAACCCCAATCCTTAAAACCCATGAAGCCATGAACAAAAAGTATTATTTTACCATTAAAATTATTAGGAACTTCAAAGTCAACAAGCGATTCTCGTCCATCTGCTCCAATGTATATTTCGTTTTTTAAATTCAAAGCTTTCATTATTCTAATTTAATTATTTCGTCAGAATTTTTAATTAGTACTATATTTGAATTGAATATTATTTCAAATTTGTTAATTCCTTTCATGAAGATTTCAGCATCCATTTATAGTGATAAGAAACGCCCTCTCAAGGAAGTGATTAATGATCTTCTCGAACATCAGGTTGATATGCTTCATGTGGATTGCAATGATGATTTATCAGTTTTTGAGGACATTAAACAAATTCGTAAATGGTGTGACCTCCCAATTGATTTGCATATTATTACGGAAAGCCCCGAAGTTTATTTCGATTATTTAATTTCCAATCCTGTCGAATACCTGACTTTTCAGTACGAGCCATTAAAGCAAACTCTTGTTTTGCCAAAAGGTATTTCTGGAAAAAAAGGTTTGGCAATTACAACGGAAACAGAAGTTGAAGTTTTTAATCAATATGCTGAATTTGATTTTTTATTAATTATGGCAACAACTCCGGGTCAGAGTGGGGGAGTTTTTGATAGTTATAATTTTTCAAAAATTCGTCAATTTCGAAAAAGTTATACAGGTAAGTCAATTCATGTTGATGGTGGTGTCAATGGCGAAGTTTCTTTCATTTTGAGAAATATGGGAGTGAGTACTTCTGTTTCTGGATCCTATTTATTTAATGCTCCTAGTATTGGCCATGCCCTTATGAATTTAACTAAAAGAGATATTGCCTCTCATTTTGTTGTTGGTGATTTTATGATTCCACTTCACGAATGTCCTAAAGTATATTGGAATAGTGCGAATTTGAAACAAGTTCTTGAAACAATTGAAACAGGAAATTTGGGTTTTTGTTTATGTCTGGATGCTAATAACATTCTAAAAGGTATAGTGTCCTCAGCAGATGTGCGTAAAGCACTTTTAAATCATTTGGATAATCTGTCGAATTTATCGGTTGAACACCTAATCAATTTTAATCCATTAACCGTTGGTGATAAGCATACTGTAAGTGAACTACTGAATACTATCAAAAAAAGTAAGTTTCCAGTAATGTATTTACCGGTTGTTGATTCAAGTAATTGTGCTGTAGGAATTGTTAATTTTGTCCATCTTGTTAGAGGAGAAATGTAATTATGATAATAAAATTAAAGCAAACTGTTAATGCTCAAAAGGCTGAGGAATTAGCTGCTCTTTTTAAAGCTTTCAAAATTGTTGAAGAAGGTAATTTTACCTTAATAACAGGCTCTTCATTGAAAGAAGTTCCCAATCAATATCAAGAATTTATTGATGAACTTTGGGTCTTTGATAACGATATGCAATTATCTTCCAGAAAATACCAACGTCAAACCAGAATTGTAAATTTTGGAAATGTTAAAATAGGAGGAGACACTAAAAATACGATTCTAATAGGTGGCCCTTGCTCGGTTGAGTCTGAAGAGCAAATTAGGGAGTCGTCTAATTTGTTGAAAAAATTAGGTCTGACTGCCTTAAGAGGTGGTTGCTACAAGCCTAGAACAAGTCCTTATTCATTTCAAGGATTGGGATTGGAAGGGTTACAATTGCTTTCGAAAATGCGCCAGGAATATGGTCTGACAGTGATAACTGAAGCCAGAGATGCCACGCATATTGATGAAATTATTGAGCATACAGATGTAATTCAAATTGGTGCTAAAGCCATGTACGACCAAGGCATATTGCGGGCATGTGCTAAGATCAATAAGCCTGTGCTGATTAAAAGAGGTTTTGGTACTACTTTGCAAGAGTTTGTTCAAGCAGCTGAATTTGTGCTTTCTGGTGGTAATGATCAAGTAATTTTATGCGAAAGAGGACTTCGTACATTTGAAACAGCAACCCGTTTTACCTTAGATTTATGCGGTGTAGCATGGTTACAAGAGCATTGTAATTTGCCTATTATTTTGGATCCATCGCATGCTATGGGATATGCTTATGGAGTTCCAAATTTGGCTCGTGCGTGCGTTGCGATGGGAATAGATGGACTTTTGATCGAAGCGCATCCAAATCCTAAAGTAGCAAAATCAGATGCGTCTCAACAATTGAATCACCAAGAATTCGAAGAATTATATCAGTCGATTCATGCGGTTGCACAGAGTGTAGGCTATAAAATTGTTTAATATGCATTTGGAACAAAATTTAAAAGGTCTTTGCGCAAAAAATGGAATCAATTTCAATGATTTCTTGAATGATATGGACGTAGATCATGTGAATGAATTAACCATTTACGATCTCGAGGCCATTTGCGAAGAATATGAGGTAGACATGCTTTCATTGCTGTTTAAACCCATAATGAAATCAGAGCATTTACAGCGTAAAATTAGTAATATTAAATTATTGGTTTTGGATATTGATGGCGTCATGACCGATGGTGGTATGTATTATAATGAAAACGGTGATTTCATGAAGAAATACAATACCAAAGATGGTATGGCCATACAGCATTTGGTGAAGCGCGAATTTCAAGTAGCTGTAATATCATCAGGTTTTAAAGAAAATGTTGTCAAAACAAGAGCAGATTTGTTGGGAATTCAGCATTGTGTCGTAACGAGAGAGCCAAAATTAAGTGTATTAAAAAATATTTGTTCCCAGATGGAAATTGGTCTCGATCAAGTTGCTTTAATCGGTGATGATATCAATGATTTAGAAATGATTGAAAAAATAGGTTTTTCTGCTTGTCCATTAGATGCTGTTGGAGCTGTTAAAACTAAAGTGGATGTAATATTGTCCAAAAAAGGGGGAGAGGGTTGCGTAAGAGAATTTATAGATGCCTATCTGCTGTCCAAGCCATTAAACTAAAAGAAAATGCATAAAATTAAATTAGGAATTATTAAGGAGGGAAAAGTTCCGCCTGATCATCGGGTTGCACTTACTCCAAAACAATGTAAAGCCCTTCAAATCATTTATCCTAATGTAGAAGTTCTTGTGCAATCAAGCCCAATTCGTGCATTCAAGGATGAAGCATATGAAACGGAAGGTATAAATGTGGTGAATGACTTGAGCGATTGCGATATCATAATGGGTATAAAAGAAGTGAAAATACATGATTTGATTCCATACAAGAAGTTTATTTTCTTTTCCCATACGATCAAAAAACAACCGTATAATAGAGATTTGCTAAGGGCAATATTGGATATGAAAATCCAACTCATCGATTACGAATTGATGAAGGATAAGCAAAATAAGCGGATTATTGGATTTGGTAGATATGCCGGAATCGTTGGTGCATATAATGCTTTTCTTACCTTGGGTTTGAAAACAGGTGACTTTTCAATTAAACCTGCTCATGAGTGCATCAACCGTAAGGAATTGGAAAGAGAATTAACGAAAGTTGTTTTACCAAAAGATTTTAGAATCGTTCTTACAGGATTTGGAAGAGTAGGGCATGGAGCTAGAGAAATTATTGATTTATTGCCAATTAAAGAAGTTACCTCTGAAGAATTCTTAACACAAGAATTTAATGAGCCTGTTTTCACACAACTTGAAGCAGAAGACTATTATGGTCGAAAAGATGGGGCATCTTTCAATAAATCCGAGTTTTATTCTAATCCGGAATTGTATGCGTCGACATTTGGGCGTTACCTTGATACAATAGATATGTATATCCCATGTCATTATTGGAGCAGTAAATCTCCCCTAATTTTAACACAAGATGCGCTAAAAAAATCAAATAGAAGATTAAAAGTTGTGGCAGATATTTCCTGCGATATTAATGGCCCGATTGCAACAACAATTCGATCAAGTAAAATTGAAGATCCTATTTACGGTTACAATATTGAAACCGGTCAAGAAGATGATTTTAGAAAAAATGATGTAATTGCTGTCATGGCTGTTGATAATCTACCTTGTGAATTGCCCTTGGATGCATCTGAAGATTTTGGTAATGATTTATTGAAATTAGTTTTTCCTGCATTATTTAAAGATGATCCAGATAAAATCATTTATCGTGCAAGTGAAACCAATCACGAAGGAGAATTAAATCCAGAATTTAATTACCTTCAAGATTACGTTGATGGAAAAGAATAGTTATGGAAAAGGCAAATAAAAAAGTCATTAAAGGATGGGTCTTTTATGATTGGGCCAATTCAGTTTATCCGCTAATAATTAGCTCTGCAATTTTTCCAATAATGTATGAGAATTTGACCAGAGACAAGGATAGTGGATATGATATAATCTCTTTTTTTGGTTTTGAATTTAAAAATACTGCATTTTATGCGTATTTAGTTTCAGTTTCCTACATTGTGGTTGCATTAATTTCTCCTTTGATTTCAGGAATAGCTGATTATTCGGGAAAAAAGAAACGATTCCTCCAATTCTTTTGCTTATTGGGTGCTATTTCAAGTTCGTTATTGTTTTTTTTTCATCCCGACCAAGTTGCTGAAAACACGCCTTTCGAAATAGGTTTTGATATCCTCCCCTTATTCTTTGCAAGCATTGGTTATTGGGGTAGTTTGGTATACTATAATTCCTATTTACCCGAAATTGCTCCTGAAAATCAACACAATGCAATAAGTGCAAGAGGATTTATCATGGGCTATTTGGGAAGCTCAATTCTATTGATTATAATTTTAATTCTCTATCAGTTTACGAAGTTAATGCCAATAAACTATGCCTTTCCACTTGTTGGAATGTGGTGGTTGGGATTTGCATTTTACACATTTATGCGTTTACCTCAACCTGTTGTCAAGAAAAATACAGACAATGTTTTCTCAAAAGGCTTTAAAGAATTGAAAAAAGTTTGGAAGGACATTCAAACAAGAACATCATTAAAAAGATACTTGGCAAGTTATTTTATGTTTAATATGGCGGTGCAAACAGTAATGATAATGGCCACTGCTTTCGCCAACAAAGAGATTATTGGAATACAAACAACCGATTTAATTGTAAGTATCCTTATAATTCAGTTTTTAGGTATGTTAGGCTCATTTTTGTTTTCTAAAATGGCAAATAAGTTGGGCAATAAGCGCGGTTTAAGTATCGCCATTGTTGTTTGGATAGCCCTTTGTCTCTATGTGTACTTTGTTGTTTATCTTCCTTGGCAATTTTATATCGCTGCTGCTGTAGTTGGTTTGGTAATGGGAGGAATACAGTCTTTAGCTAGATCTACCTACTCCAGAATGTTACCCGAAACCGAAGACAATACCTCTTACTTTAGCTTCTTTGACGTGAGCGAGAAAATTGGATTGGCGCTCGGTACTTTTTCCTTTGGATTAATAGAATCATTCGCGGATATCAGAACCTCCGTTATGGCTTTGATTATTTTCTTTGTTCTCGGATGGATTTTACTGTTAAGGGTTCCTTTTAAAACATCAACGGAAAAGTAATTATATCTAAATTGTAGCGGTTACTTGTTAAAAGTTTAAAGTTCAAAGTTTAATGTTCAATAATTCCTTAAACCTTAAACTTCCTTAAACCATTTTGACCTTAAACTTTATAAAAAGGCAATTTAACAACTTTAGCTTTTACTCCCTTTTCGCGAATTTCAACATAGATTTCATTATCAAGTTGGGCGTTATTTATGGTTACATAACCCAGACCAATTCCAATTTTCATGGACGGAGACATCGTTCCTGAAGTTACTTTACCGATAATGTTTCCATTGGCATCCAAAATAGGGTAGTCGTGTCTTGGAATACCGCGTTCTATCATTTCAAAAGCAACCAGTTTTCTTTTTACACCTTCTTCTTTTTGTTTTTTCAAGAAGTCCGAATCAGTGAATTCTTTTGTAAATTTGGTTATCCAACCAAGTCCTGCTTCGAGTGGTGATGTCGTGTCATCGATATCATTACCATACAAGCAAAAGCCCATTTCTAATCGAAGTGTATCCCTTGCTGCAAGACCGATAGGTTTAATTCCAAACGAACTTCCAGCCTCCATCACCTTATTCCAAACATGCAAAACATCTTCATTTTTTACATAGATTTCAAAACCTCCGCTTCCTGTGTAACCTGTAGCCGATATCATTACATTTTCAATTCCAGCAAACGTTCCATGTTGAAAGGTATAATAAACCATTGAAGACAAATCAACCTCAGTCAATGATTGCATCGCTTCAGCCGCTTTCGGACCTTGAATGGCCAATAAGGAGTAGTTTTCTGATAGGTTTTGCATTTCAACCCCCATATCATTTAGAGATGATATCCAATTCCAATCTTTTTCTATGTTTGAAGCATTTACTACAATAAAAAATTCTTCTGCATTTACACGATAGATAATTAAATCGTCAACAATTCCTCCTTTTCCGTTAGGCATGCAAGAATACTGTGCCTTTCCATCAAACAATACACTGGCATCGTTAGAAGAAAATTTTTGAATTAATTCAAGAGCCCTCGGTCCTCTCAAAACAAATTCACCCATGTGTGAAACGTCAAAAACTCCTACACCGTTACGTACAGTTTCATGCTCAGCGTTAACGCCTTCATATTGAACAGGCATGTTAAATCCTGCAAATGGTACCATTTTCGCTCCGAGAGCTATGTGAATGTCTGTTAATGCCGTATTTTTCATCGATAATAATTTTGAACAAATTTAATCTTTTAAAAAGAATAATTCTTAAACCTAGTTAAACCTTAAACCTTTCTTGAACCTTAAATCTATTCAAATTCTTAACTAGAACAAATCAGCAAGTTCGCTTCCAACAGAGTTTCCTATAGCCACACCCATTCCACCGAGACGCACACCTACTGCAATTTTATCGTCAATTTTCCGAACTATTGGAGCTTTTGTATCGCCGATTCCCATTATTCCTGACCATTGGTATGCAATTGAGAAATCATTATTTGGAAGAATAATTTCTTTTAATATTTCTTTTAATTTCTGAGTTATTAGCTCGGTTGTTCCAAAGTCGAAAGTGTTCTCACCACTAAAATCAAGGTTTCTTCCACCACCTATTAATACCCTGTCATCAATATTACGGAAGTAGTAATAGCCTTTATCCATATGAAATGTTCCTTCTACTTTCAAGTCAGAAATAGGAGTTGTTACTAAAACCTGCGCTCGACCTGGATTAACATCCAAATTAGGGAAGAACTTTTTAGCGAATCCATTAGTGCATATAATTAAATTATTGGTTTTGAAATATCCTTTATTGGACTGAATGCCAACATTGTAGTAATGCGATTGAAATCCTTCGATTTGAATTCCAAAAAGTTGTAATATTCCGTTTTGAACTGCAATGCTATTTAAACGATTGATCAATTTTCCGGTATCTATTTGACCTTCTAGTTTGTTGAAGAATGAAGTCTCAATTCCTTTAAACCCAAATTTTTCTTCACACGAATCGTCAATGCTGAAAACATTTTCAATCCCTGTGATTTTATGAAGTTCTTGGTTAAGTATCGACAATTTACTCGTGGTTTCTATGATATCGTTTTTTTGTTCTGAAAATATTAAGTCCCACGAACCATTTTGCTGATAATCAATTTGATTTTGCCCCGTGAGTTCAAGTAATTTATTGATTCCATTCCATCTTTTTGCAACGGTATTCCAAACAATATCGGAAGGGATATGTCTTAGGTCATCCAAAATTTCTGTTGGACTTCCAAAACAAGCAAATCCTGCATTTTTCGTACTTGCTCCTGAGGGTAAAAATCCTCTTTCAGCTATCAATACTTTTGACTCGGGATACTTGTCTTTCAATGCGATAGCAGCACTTAATCCAACTATGCCTGAACCAACTATTAAAAAATCAATACCTTCAAAATAATTTTTTCTTTCCCAAAAACTTAATTCATCAATGTTTAGATTCATATTGATTATTGTTTCAACATTTTTCGCGATATTTGTTTGTTATTTTTATCAAAATTAAACCATTTCCGTAACGAGATGTAAACCAGAGCGTTTTTGTGAGTTGTATGAAATATTGCCTATTTCTTTTTTCATGGTTTTACGCTTTCGCTTTTTTAGCGCAAACTCCAATGTTTAACGTTGGTGGAAAATCCTTAAATTATTCAAGTGGTAAAGGGGAATCAGGCGTTACGGTTGAAATAGTTCAAAATGGCAGCACTTTAACTTCAACCTCAACAGGAAGTGATGGCGGGTATGACATTAAAGCAAATGTTGATTACGCCAAAGTATTTTTTGTTGTTTTTAAAAAATCAGGCTACTTCACAAAAAAAATTGAAATGGATTTTACCCAGTTGGATATTGAACTGGTTCCAGCTGGTGAAGATGTTCTTCCTTTTCAGAAGAATCATACTATTGATATGATTTCTACAATGCCCAATTTGGATTTAAGTTTTCTTGAGACAGAACCTGTTGGAATCATTATTTACGATCCTCAGCTTGGTGAACCCGAAAATGATAATGCATATTCCAACAAAATCAAAAAGAAAATAGAAAATCTTGTTAAAGAGGCAGAAGAGAAGAATAAGGGAAACGATGCAGCATTTCAAACCTTGTTTAAAGAGGCTGAAAATCTATACCTCTCATTAAAGAAGTATGAAGATGCCTTGGCAAAATACGAACAGGCACTTGAACTTAAACCTACAGATGAACAGACATTAAATAGAATTGATGAGTTGGATGCAATCATACAAAAGCTTAAAGAGGATAAATTGGCTGCAAATCAAGCAGATGCAGCTTACATTGCCTTAAAAGAGGAAGCTGATGTGTTGCGTGATAAAGGAAGTTATCAGCAGGCCATAGATAAATACAACCAAGCATTAGCACTGAAAGATGAGCAGTATCCAAAAGATCAGATTGAATATTGTGAAGAACAAATTGAAAATGCTGAAAAATACGAAATTTTAATAGCGTCAGCAGATCAGTTTTTTAATCAAAAAAGTTACAAAACAGCGCTTTCAAAATATCAGGAGGCCTCAAAATTAAAACCAAACGAGCAACATCCTAAGGATCGAATTATAGCCTGTAATGGATTTATTGATGGTCAAGCAGCAGAATTAGAGAAGAAAAAGCAATATGAAGAAATGGTTACTGTTGCGGATGCTTTCTATAATGCCAAAAATTGGAAGGATGCGAAAGATAAATACTCAGAGGCTTATGCTTTCGATGATAAGTCTGACTATCCTAATGAACGCATAAAATTATGTGATATTGAATTAGAAAAAATTGCTGAATCGGAAGCTAAACAGAAAAAAATAGAAGAATTACTTGCAGCTGGATTGGTATTTTTTAATGAATCAAAATGGGAAGATGCTAAACTTAAATACAATGAGGTAATCAAAGAAGAAAATACAAATAGTGTTGCTCAACAAAAATTGATTGAAATTGAAAACAAGATCAATGAGGAAAAAGCCAATCAAGCCCTGATAGAAAGTTTTAAGAAATTAGAAAAAGAGGGTGATGAGGCAGATGCTGCTTCCGAGTTTAATTTAGCAAAATCCAAATATGAAGAAGCTTTAAAACTCAAAGAAGATGCTAATGTAAAAAAGAAATTAGACGGTGTTAATACTAAAATTACAGAAGCTGCAACAAAAGAAAAACGAATAAAAGATTTATTGACTGAAGGTGATAATCTTTATAAATTATCCAATTGGGAAGAATCTAAATTGAAATATGAGGAGGTAATTAAGGAGGATCCTAAGAATAATGTGGCATTAGCTCGGATTACCGAAATTGATGAAAACATCAAACGAGATTTAGCTGCACAAGATGCTAATAAACAATTTCAAAATTTAGTTAATGATGGTGACAATGCTTCCATCAGCAAAGATTATACTCGAGCTGAATCCAAATATACTGAAGCTTTAAAAATTAAAGACGATCCAACTGTTAAGGATAAACTTTCGGCAATTCAGCTTAAAATTCAAGAACAAATTGCCCAAGATAATTTAAACAAGGAATTCAATGATTTAAAATTGCAAGCCGAACAAAAAGAAGCAAAAATGGATTGGGCAGGTGCACAAAAACTATATGAAGATGCGCTGCTTAAAAAAAATGACCCTCTAGTTGTTGCCAAAATTGAAGAATTAAAAAATAAAATTAAATTGGAGTCAGATGCAGCTGCTGTAAATGCCTTGTTTGAGGCTTTGAAAAAAGAAGGTTTTGACTTCGCTGATCAACAAAAATGGAATGAAGCTAAATCAAAATTAGAGGAAGCGAAGAAATTAAAAAATGACCCATTAGTTGTTTCGAAATTGGCACTCATAGATCAAGAAATTGCTAAGAACAACTCGCAATTGGATAATGAAAACAATTTCAATAAACTTACAACTGAAGCTTTGATGTATGAGCAAAATAAAGATTTTAAAAATGCAATCGATAAATACAATCAAGCGCTGAATTATAAACCAAATGATGCGTCCACGAAATCTAAAATCCAGGATTTAACTCTCGAACAGAAAAAAATCGAGGAACAATTGGTGTTGGATAAATCCTATCAAGACTTTCTTATTCAAGGAAAAAACTTGATGGCCGAAAAGAAATATGCAGAAGCCATTCAAAAGTTTAATGAAGCCAATAAACTGAAGCCTTCGGAGAAAGAACCGGTTGATTTAGCCGCGGAAGCTGAGAAGTTAGAAAAAGATGCCAATTCGGATGCTGATATTCAATTCAATAATATTATTCAAGCTGCAGAAAATAAAATTAGTGAAAAGGATGCTATTCAGGCCAGAGACTATGCATCTCGAGCTCAAAAACTAAGGCCTAATGATAAACGTGTTACAGAACTTTTGTCTGTAATTGATAATTTAGAAAAACTTCAAAAAAACTTTATAGTTAAAATGGCGGAAGGTGAAAAGTCTGTTTTAGCTAAAAATTATGACGAGGCTCTTAAGTTATTTAAAGAAGCGAAGGATTTGAAATATGACGAGACAGCTTCCCAATCCAGAATAGATGAGGTAAACAAATTGAAATTGGCTGAGGCGAATGCAAATGATATTGAAAGTCAATACAATTCTTTTATGAAAAGTGGTTTGGATAAGTTCACCAATAAAGATTACAATGGTTCATTGGCTGATTATTTGAATGCACTTAATATTAAAACTAATGATAAAGCAGCCCAAGATAAAATTTCTGAAATTGAAGAAATTTTAGATGATTTAAATAAAAAATCACTTGCGCTAAATACACTGAAAACTCAAATCGATTTGCTTAAAAAGGAAGCGGATGAACTTTTTAAAGCTGAAGAATATGATAAAGCAATAACCAAATACAATGAACTTTTAAAACTTGAAGAATCATCATTAACAAGGTTACAAATAGCTGAAGCCACGCGACTTAAAAGTGAAAAGGATAGTAAAAACGTTACAGCAGCGTTATATAGCAATTACATTAAAAATGGCGATGATTATTTCAATTTAAAGGATTACATCAAGGCAAAAGAGAACTATGAAAAAGCCTTGAGTCTTATTCCCACTGAGTCGTATCCAAAAGAAAAAATTAGGGCAATTGAAGAACTTCAATCCTTGAATATTGTCGGAACCAAATTGCCGGATTTAGGCGATCCATATTACAATTCTGCAATGGATGGCTACGCACTGGTAACCAAAAATGAAATGTTATCGAATGAAAAGGATGTCAACAATGTAGAAAATCTAAAACAAAAATCTGAACTTAATTTTAAAGAAACTGTGGCGGAAAATAACAGTTTGCTTATTAACAATACCAAGTCTTTTGTAGATCTGAAAAAACAAAATAATCCTGATGGCACTATCGATTCGTTGCAAAATAGAAGTGTATTGCTCTTGGCAGATGTTGAACAAAGGATGGGAAGAGATATTTTAATTGAACAGGATGATATTTTAACAGCTAATCTGTTTAGAATCGGGCAATTAAATCAGATTGATTCAGACTATAAAAAAGTAACAGTGTTCAGTGAAGCGTATGATAACAAAAATGTTATTAAAGTTGAGTCAATTGAACAAAATGATAACATTTCAAAAGCGAAACAACTTTTAAATTCATTAGAAAATAGCATTCAAAATACAGTGGCTTTCGAAAAAGTTAATGATGAAAATATTGATGCTTTTAAGGCAAACGAAGATGAATTAGAAAAAAATGTAGATCAACTTACCGGAATTGAACACGCCTTACATACTTCAGAAATAAATCGATATGATGAAAATGGTAACGCAATAGTTAAGGTTCAGAAATCATTTGAAAATTATGACAATACTATTTTAGATGGGCATTTTAAAAATTCACAGAGCCATATCGCGAATACAAATATTCTCAATGAAATATCACATGACATGTCCGCGAATATTAAAGATGATTTAATACTTCAAGAAGATAAACAACTAAATAATGTGAAAACTTTAGAGGAAATTAATTCTTCAGTTAAATCTGAAGAAATTGAAGTTTCGGAATTGCAACAAGAAACTTTCCAAAAAATAGTGGATATTAATGCTATTTCTCAAAAATCACAAAAAAACGGCGGTGAGAATAATAATGATGAAATCATCGTTCTTACTGCTGATTTAAACAATATTGAAAAACAAAATAAGGTAAATAGCAATGAAAATGCTATGGAAAACATCGAGGTTGCAAAAACAATTATTGGGTTGTCAGAGGATATGGCTAAGATAAAAAATGATGAATTAAAATTAAATAAACAAAGGCAAATTGAGTCTATATCAACTTTAAATGATACAGAAAAACAAATTCAAAAAGGAGAAAAATCTACCCAAAATGATCAAGTTTCAAATATCTCCGAATTGAGTAATTTGAATAATAGTATTAAAACAGCTGAAAAGAAAATAGAAGAAAATAACAGTCAGGCGGCAATTCAAAATTTTAGTAACCTTGAGAATTTGAATGAAAATAAAAAAGACAATTTAATACAAAATACTCCAAATGAAATTGGTCAAACTTATCCAGAAGGAATTACCGAAGAATATTTTACAAAGTCAAATTCCCATGGTGATATTACAACATTTATAACAAGAAGAATTGTTGTTGTTCAAGGACATGGTGATGTTTTTGTTAAGACAAGATCTAATTCCTTAACTACATACACAAAGAACGGCGTTGTCATTTCGGAGATGAGTTACGATGAACAATCAAATATTGAAGGACTACCGAAATTTATCAAAACCGAATAATAAATATTAATATTCTTTTGTGAGTAATTTCTAATTTGTTTTCTATTCATTACACCTTATAGGATTAATTTCACAGAATAAGGTAAATCTATGAAAGTTCATTTTATAGCAATTGGAGGTAGTGCAATGCACAATCTAGCAATTGCGCTCAGCCGAAAAGGGTATGAAGTATCAGGATCGGATGATGAAATCTTCGAACCATCTCGCACAAGACTGGAAAGTCAAAATATTCTTCCTTCAGAAATCGGCTGGTTCCCAGAAAAAATAACGACAGAAATCGATGCTGTTATTCTTGGAATGCACGCCCGAAGTGATAATCCTGAATTGATTAAAGCCAAAGAATTGGGACTTCAAATTTTTTCTTATCCCGAATACCTTTATGAACAAAGCAGGGGTAAAAAACGATTGGTTATCGGAGGAAGTCATGGTAAAACTACAATAACTTCAATGCTTCTTCATGTTGCCAAGTCGTTAAAGTTAGAAGTTGATTATATGGTTGGTGCCCAACTTGAAGGTTATGATTGTATGGTAAAATTATCCGATAATGCTCCGTTTATCATTTTAGAAGGCGACGAGTATTTGAGTTCTCCAATTGATCTAAGGCCAAAATTTCATTTGTATAAACCTCATGTTGCTATTCTCAGTGGCATTGCGTGGGATCATATTAATGTGTTTCCAACATTTAACAATTATATTGAGCAATTCAAAATTTTCTGCGAGTTGATAGAAGAACATGGGACATTAATTTACAATGAAGAGGATGTTGAATTGGTAAAGTTATCTAAGTCACTCAAAAATGACATTCAACTTATCGGATATTCTACCCCTAAATATGAGGTAGTTGATAACGGTACCATTCTCCATTATCAGAACCAGAAGTATCATTTGCAAATTTTTGGCGCTCATAATTTACAAAATGCCATGTCAGCAATGTTCATGGCAAAGGAAATCGGAATAACTCCTGATCAATTTTTTAATGCTTTGAAAACTTTTACAGGGGCAGGAAAACGACTTCAAAAAGTTGTTTCAGGGACAACATTTACGATGTTCAAAGACTTTGCACATTCTCCATCAAAATTGAAGGCAACTACAAAGGCGGTTAAAGAGCAATATCAATCAAGGAAACTCATAGCTTGCATGGAGTTGCATACTTTTTCTTCTTTGAAAAAAGAATTTCTTCCGCACTACAAAGATGCCATGAAGACGGCAGATATTGCGGTGGTATATTTCAGTCCAGAAGTAGTAAAACATAAAAAACTAGAGCCCATTTCCAAGGAATTGGTGAGTAATGCTTTTGGTGGCGATGTTATCGTTTTTAATGATACTCAAGAAGTTCTTAACTTTTTGAATATTCAAGATTTTCACAACAGTACATTATTAATGATGTCTTCAGGAAATTTTGATGGGATAAATTATGAAGAATTAGGTCATCAAATAATTGAGCGACAAAGTTTACATTAATACCTTCTAGCGAATATAAGACGTCTATAGATTATTGTAACCAATAAACTATACAAAGTTGCTAATACCGTTAATGCTAACATTGCCAATGTAGTTGTAAATCCTGGAGCAGCGCCTTGTCGATTACTTTTTTTAAGTTTAAACTCAATTTCTTCTTTTGTCATAACCTCTGCATCGGGCTGATCACTTTTAAATTTGGCCAGTTGAACAGGATCATTAACCATTTTTTCAATCGCAATTTCGTTCTCTGCAATCTGATGTAAATAATATTCTGGATTTATTTGCGAATAGTAAATATAAATAAAGATGCTAACCAATACTGCATAAGGAATTCCTGCTGTCATTGCATTTTTTATATCCAGTAAAGTATTGGACTCTTCCTTGGCGCGGAGCTTGTGAAGGTAAAGACCTACTGCAATCGAAACGAGCATACCTAATATATTTAACATTACACTTGGTACGATGGTATCTGTAAATGTGCCTGTATAATAAAATACCAATTTGATGAACATCCAACAAAAAGCTGTAATTATTCCGGTTTTAACAGTAACGCGCATGGAGAATAAAAATTAACTGTTCATCGAAACCAAAAACTCTTCATTCGAAAGTGTATTCTCCATGTGGGATTTCATGAATTCCATTGCTTCTACAGGATTCATATCTGCAATGAATTTTCGAATAAGCCATACGCGTTGCAGTACATCTTTGCCCACCAATAGGTCTTCTCGACGCGTACCAGAAGCAGTTATGTCAATAGCAGGATAAATTCTTCTGTTGGCGATTTTACGGTCAAGTTGTAATTCCATATTCCCCGTACCCTTAAATTCTTCGAAGATAACCTCGTCCATTTTTGAACCTGTCTCAGTGAGGGCGGTAGCAAGGATGGATAATGATCCGCCGTTTTCAATTTTTCTTGCTGAGCCAAAAAATCTCTTCGGTTTGTGTAAAGCATTGGCATCCACTCCACCAGATAAAACTTTTCCAGAAGCAGGTGAAACAGTGTTGTATGCACGAGCTAATCTGGTAATCGAATCAAGTAAAATACAAACATCATGGCCACATTCTACCATTCGTTTTGCTTTTTCAAGTACCATATTGGCAACTTTAACATGTCTGTCTGCCGGCTCATCAAAAGTAGATGCTATAACTTCTGCTTTTACACTTCTTGCCATATCCGTAACCTCTTCTGGACGTTCATCAATTAACAATACAATCAAATAGGTTTCTGGATGATTCGCTGCAATAGCATTTGCCACATCTTTCAACAACATGGTTTTACCAGTCTTTGGTTGCGCGACAATCATACCACGTTGGCCTTTACCAATTGGCGCAAACAAATCCATTACCCTTGTTGACAATGTTTCTTGTGCATGTCCTGTTAATTTAAATTTTTCATCCGGAAATAAGGGAGTTAGGTATTGAAAAGGAACCCGATCCCTGATGTATGAGGGATGTCTTCCATTTATAGACTCAACTTTAACCAAAGGGAAAAACTTTTCACCTTCTCTTGGTGGTCGAATCGTGCCTTTAACTGTATCGCCTGTTTTTAATCCGAAAAATTTAATTTGACTTTGAGAAACGTAAATGTCATCCGGTGATGGCAAATAGTTGTAGTCAGATGATCTTAAAAAGCCATAACCATCTTGAATTACTTCTAAAACTCCTTCGGCTGTTACGATACCTACTAAATCATAACTATCATCCAGCTTTTCCTCTTGTTGAGGTTTTCTATTTTGATGTTGATGCTGTCCTTGATTTCTTTGTTGATGTTGATTTTGGTGCTGATGCTGATGTTGATGCTGTTTTTGAACATGATCAGTTTTGATACTTTGATCAGTGTTTAAAAATTGAGAATCTTTGTTTTCATTTTGGTCTTTGGCTCCACTTTCTTGGTGTGATTCTGATTTAATAGTCTCCTTGACAACAACGGGTTTTTGAGCAATATCTAATAGGTTTCTTCCTTTTCTGGCCGCCTGAGGCTTTTCTTCAATTACCTTATCCGATACTTCTTGCGGGTTGGTTTTAACATGCTCAATATTTTCTGAGATTACATTGTCCTCAATATTTCCTCCACCTTCAAAAAGTGGTAATTGTTCAGAAGCATCGAGTTTTTGCTCAATACGAATGCGTTTGCGCTTTGATCCGCTATTTGAATCTGTTTTGACTTTCGTAGTTTCTTCACTTTTAACTTCATCTTGAGGCTCTTGAACTCCTCCTATGATAGCATTAATTAAATCTGGTTTTTTTAAAGTCGCTACCTTTTCGATTCCGATGGATTCAGCGATTACACGCAAGTCTGAAAGTTTTTTACTTTCTAATTCTTTTCTGTCCATAAAGTGCTAATAAAATGCAATATGTTTGTTTAAATGCAATAATAAACGTGGTGGATTATATTTGAAACCGAATGGCTTCGTTGATGATGGCACAATATTACAAAATATGATTTAAAGAACAATGTTTTTTTATTGATTTCTTATTTTCTTTATTAGGCGATGAAGCGAAAACAACCAAAATTCTTTTCATTTAATTATCTTCACCTCATGAAAATTTTTAAATCGTATTTTACCATTTTCTGGTACGTAGTAGCATTTGCACATATTGGTCTTTTCTTTTTTATTGAAGGTGCTGCAAGTAATATGGATCCAATGCCGTTCAAGGTAATTCGATATTTATTGATGGCCTTTTTGTTTCTGATTGCGTTCAAAAGAAAGAAACTTTCATTGTGGATTTTTTCTGCAATGATTCTCGGTGTAGAGGTAGGAATGGATTTTCCAGACTTTTCTATGGAAATGGAACGATTTGGAAAAATTTTCTTGCGACTGATTAAATCATTGGTAGCACCTTTGATTTTCGCAACCTTGGTTATTGGAATTGCTGGTCATAGTAATTTAAAACAGGTAGGACGAATTGGGTTGAAGAGTATTTTATATTTTGAAATAGTTACCACCTTAGCACTCTTTATCGGTTTGTTAGCAATAAATGTTTCGCAAGCTGGAGTTGGGGTGGAGGTACAAGCGAGACAGCAGGATAAGGTGAAATCTGCGGAATTATTAGCGCAAAAAGTCGAAGCAAAAGATCACCTTGTTGAAATTTTTCCAGAGAATATTGCCAAGTCCATAGCTGAAAATCAGGTGCTTCAAGTTGTTGTTTTTTCTGTGATATTTGCCATCGGTCTCGGAATGGTTAAAAACCAACATCACAAAAAAACAATGTTGGATTTTAGTGAAAGCCTTGCCGAAGTCATGTTTAAATTTACCGACATCGTAATGTACGTTGCTCCATTAGCAGTTTTTGGAGCTTTAGCAAGTACCGTTGCCAAATCCGGTGTAGATGTTCTCGTTAGCCTTATGAAGTTAGTTGGGACATTATACATAGCTCTTGTTGTATTCGTTCTCGCAGTCCTCTTACCCATTGCCAAGGCTGCAAAAATTCCAATTAAAAAATTCTTGAAGGCAGTTACAGAACCAGTTACCTTGGCATTTGCAACGGCAAGCAGTGAAGCAGCTTTGCCAAAAGCTCTAGAAAATATGGAGCAGTTTGGTGTTCCCAAAAAAATCGCGGGTTTTGTTATTCCAACAGGATACAGTTTCAATTTGGACGGAACCACACTTTATCTCTCATTGGCCAGTGTATTTGTAGCGCAGATGTGCGGTGTTAACTTGTCAATTACCGAACAAATAACCATGTGTTTGGTCTTAATGCTTACCAGTAAAGGCGTGGCTGGGGTTCGAGGTGCTTCCTTTGTAATTTTAGCCAGCACGGTGGCATCACTTGGTTTAGACCCGGAACGAGCAAGTGTTATTCTTGCAGTTGATGCCTTAATGGATATGGGAAGAACATCTGTGAATGTACTTGGAAATTGTTTGGCTTCCGCTGTAATCGCGAGAAGTGAAAACGAGTTGTTTAAAAAAGAAAAAGACTTATTTATCGAGTAAATTTTGATGCTAAATATTTTGCAGTCCAATTGTCCCTTTCCTTTATCAAATCTTCCGGTCTTCCGCTAAAAACAATCTCACCACCCAATTTCCCTCCTTCTGGACCAATATCAATGATATGGTCTACACATTTTAATACATCTGTATTATGCTCAATGACAACGATTGAATGTCCACAATTGATTAATGCATAAAATGCCGTCATGAGTTTATCTATGTCATGAAAATGTAATCCTGTTGTTGGTTCGTCAAAAATGAAAAGGGTATGGGCAGCTTGAGTTCCTTTAGATAAGAAGGATGCCAGTTTAATTCTTTGTGCCTCTCCGCCGCTTAATGTACTGGAAGATTGACCAACTTTTAAATAGCCAAGCCCGACATCGACGAGTGGTTTTATTTTGTCTGTAATTTTTAATGCAATTTTATCGTGAACATCATAGAAAAATTCAAAGGCAGTGCTGATATCCATATCCAAAACATCAGCAATACTCTTTCCTTTGTATGTAATCTCTAGGGTTTCTTGTTTATATCGAGAACCATTACATGCTTCACAAGTGAGATGAACATCTGCCATAAACTGCATGCCAACCGTAATTTCACCTTCCCCTTCGCAAATTTCGCATCTACCACCGTCCACATTAAAGGAGAAGAATCCAGGTTTATAATTTCTGGCTTTTGCAAGTGGCTGTCTCGAATACAATTCTCTCACTTCATCAAATGCTTTAACATAAGTAATGGGATTGCTTCTAGAGGATTTTCCAATAGGATTTTGATCGATCAGTTCTACGAATTTTATTGATTTAAAATCACCAGAAAGTTTTGCAGATCCAGCGTCACCATCTCCAATAAGACCAAGTTCTTTGCGAATCAAATTATAAAGAATTTCTTTTACCAATGTCGATTTTCCGGAACCACTTACACCTGAAATACCTACCAAACAATGCAACGGTATCGTAACGGATACATTTTTCAGGTTGTTTTTTTGTGCATTTTTTATTTCAATAAACGAATTAAAAGATTTTTTCTTTTGAGGAATTTTAATAACCTTAGCCTCATTAAGATAATCTGCTGTTAGACAATTTTTTGCCTTTTTTAGCGCTTTGTGATTTCCTTGAAAAACTATTTTTCCACCATAAATTCCGGCTTCTGGACCAATATCTAATATTTCATCAGCGATTTGCATAATGCGCTCCTCGTGCTCAACAATAATGACGGTGTTTCCCAATTTTTTTAATCTTTCGAGTACACCAATTAATCTATCGGTATCTCTTGGATGCAAGCCAATTGATGGCTCATCAAGAATATATATGGAACCAACAAGGGAGCTTCCTAGGGAAGTTGAAAGGTTTATTCGTTGAGATTCACCCCCTGACAAGGTGTTGGATGTCCTGTTTAATGTCAAATAACCCAATCCAACATCTTTTAAAAAACCTAGACGGTTTATAATTTCTGGTAATATTCGTTTTACAATGCGCTCCTCGAAATCCCCTGTAGGTAAATTTTGAAAGAATTCAAAACTTTCATCAATAGGCATTAAAACAATATCTGAAATTGATTTACAATTGATTTTTACATAATTGGCATCCGATCTCAGTCTGGTTCCTTTGCAAGATGAACAAACGGTTCTTCCTCGGTACCTTGAAAGTAAAACACGGTATTGAATCTTGTAAGTTTGGCTTTCTAAAAATTTAAAAAAGTCGGTTAATCCGGTAAAATAGCGATTGCCTGTCCATAAAAGATTATATTGCTCTTCTGTCAATTCGTTGACTGGCCTGTGAATTGGGAAATCGAATTTTTTAGCATTAAAAACCAATTCGGATAAATATTCTCCCATGGAGTCACCTTTCCATGGTGCTATGGCGCCTGAAAAAATAGATAAAGTTTTGTCTGGAAACACTAAATTTTCATCAATACCTATAACCATTCCGTATCCTTCACAAACTTTACACGCACCAAAAGGATTGTTAAAAGTAAAGAAATGCTCATTCGGTAATTGAAACTCCATGCCATCCAATTCAAAACGGTTTGAAAAGTAATATCGGTCATTTGTATCCGCATTTATGATTACACAATTTCCGTCACCTTCATTGAATGCCAATTGGATAGATTCTGCAAAACGATTGATTGATGTCGACTCGTAACTATTAATTATTCGGTCTATAATAAGTAAATTGTTTTCGCTTATTTGATTTTCGAAATTGTTATAATCTGATATTTTTTCAATTTGACTATCAATTAGAATTCTTTGATAGCCTTGCTTTTGGAGCATGTCAAAATAATCTTTAGTATTGTATTTCCCAATATGAATTAAAGGACAAGATATAAGTAATTTTTCTCCTTCAGGCAATGATTTCAATAAACTGAGAATATCCGAAACATCATGTTTTTTAACTTCATTTCCGCTTATTGGTGAATATGTTTTTCCAACCTTTGCATACAAAAGTTTTAAGTAGTCATAGATTTCTGTAATTGTACCAACTGTTGACCTTGGATTACTAGAAATGACTTTTTGTTCAATGGCTATTGCAGGAGACAGCCCTTTTATGTAGTCGGTTTCTGGTTTATTTAACTTTCCAAGGAACTGTCTGGCATAAGACGATAAGCTTTCGATGTACCTACGCTGCCCTTCAGCATAAATGGTATCAAATGCAAGCGATGACTTTCCAGAACCCGACAAACCCGTAATTACCGTAATCTTTCCGTGTGGGATTTGTACATTTAGGTTTCGTAAATTGTGAACACGTGCACCTTTTATGTCTATATATTGTTGCATGAATTTTTTACCTTGTAAAGATAGAAACACTCATTCATTGTGTATGTTTAGTTCTTAATTATAATTGTTAAAAAATGCATTTCTATGTTTTTTGTATTCTAAAAATTGTACATTAGCAATCAAATCAATTTAAAAGCACGCGCCTATAGTCAAAATTTACGCTTTAATTCAGTAAGAACCTTAAACAGGAAATTATGGTAACAAAGCGTATAGATGACAGTCTTTTAGTGACCTTGTATCAAGAAGGTAATGAAAAAGCTTTTGAGGAGTTGTTGTTAAGACACAAGGATCGTATATATCGTGCTATTTATGTAAAAATTCGTAATCAGGAATTGGCAGAGGATATTTTTCAAGAAACTTTTGTCAAAATTGTAAAGACGTTAAAACTTGGTAATTATAATGAAGAAGGTAAGTTTTTACCTTGGGCATTGAGGATTGCGAACAATTTGGTTATAGACCATTTTAGAAAATCCAACAAGGTTAGAATGATTTCAGAATCATCTAGTAAAAGAGATGATTTCAATATTTTTTCCACGCTATCATCTGATGATAAAAATGTACAAGAGCGTTGGTGTCAGCAAGAACTTGAATCACAAATGGTTCGTTTAATTGAGTTTTTACCTGCTTCTCAAAGTGATATTTTAAAAATGCGATTGTATGAAGATTTGTCATTCAAGGAAATCGCAGACAAAGAGAATATATCAATCAATACGGCTTTGGGTAGAATGCGCTATGCTTTGATTAATTTGCGCAAAATGGTTGAGCACAATCAATTGGTAACCGATTACTGATTTTAGTTTCCGGTGATTTTTTTCCAATAATCATGTTCTAACTCAAATAGATAACAGTCGTTAAAGACAGGATGTGTTTTTGATAATTCTTCATGCATAGCATCAGTGAGGTTATCTTTATATATTTCACCATTTATGTTTCTGAAAAATATCAAATCTTCGATATTTTCAATTTTTGGGTCATCATTTTCAATTTTGTAAATTGAAAGGAACGATCTTATATAAGGATAATAAAGCCAACACAATTCTTCGGGTTCGGCATCCTGACTTTTTTTTACAACTGGACATAAACCTATTATTCTTGTTTCGCTCATTTGTCGCGTAATGTCTATAAAAAAGTCTTCTTTAATTCTAAAGCTCACCAATTCCACACTGTTTAGGTCTTTGAATGTATTTCTTGAAACTGTATCTGTAAATTGTTCATTATTAAAAGCAGTTATTTCGCCGTTTTCCAATTTTGTTAAAATGTCATTTAAAATATTTTGGTTCACCAATTCGGTATTTTTTTCTGGATATAAAGTTCTCCATACGCGGGAAATAATTGTTACCTCTCTTCCTTCCAAAGGAAAATAATTATAAAATTGATTCGAATCCTTTGTCGGTTGATAAACAGATTGTGCTAGAAGATGGATAGCTTCATTATTGGGTAACATCGGAACAATTTGTTCGAATTCGAATGGATTCGCATAATTTCTTTGAAAAATGACATTACCATTTTCATCATGCAGTGACCAAATACCAATTCTTTGCCCTTTAGAAAAATTACCTGTTACCATTGGCCAATACAATATTTCACGTTTGTAATCATATGTTTTTTGATAGGACGTATAACTTCCATTCAATTGATTGTCTTTTACTTCAAAAGAAATTAACTTATTGTCAATAAATCCTTCAAATTTTTGAGCAAAAAGGATAGCTGGTGTTAAAAGAAGAAACGTAATTAAGGACTTTAGCATAGCTATTTATTTTTCAGTAATTTTGGATTCTGACAACTCTGAAGCCAATTGTTCTGTATCCTTCATCAGCATAGTAGCTTCTGACAGCAGCATCAATTGGAAATTCGAATTTTTCCATGAAGTTATCCCCTAGAACAATTTTTCTTTTCATTACTTGAGCGTCATCCTTATCATGCTCATATTCAAAAGAATTAATTGGATTTTGCTTAATATTATTTTCATAATGTGATTCATCCATTGCGTTAATTGTCCACTCTGAGTAAAGACCGAAGTTTTTCAAGTCAATTAGATTACTTTGATTAGAATAAATACACCATTCAAATACATTTGGCAATCTGTATGAATAATTTTTATCGTTTTGCAGAATAGTTTCTAACCATTTACAATAAGCTTGAGCGGCTTCCCATGTTATTCCTATTGCAGGTTCTTTATCAAAGGTGCTATCAGACCAATATGCATCGATAATCCTTTTTTCATTCATGGAACCATGAGGAAGATATTGTTTATAATTTGCATCACCAGAATCGATAAAAATTGCCTTTAAAAACGACTTATAATCATTCACAGTAATATATTCACTTATTTCGAATTCGTGGTATTTGGTTTTTGTCTTGGATTCTTTTCCGAAATAAATCTCGTAAAGGGGCAATTTAGACTTTTCTACAACTTTAAAGTTTTGGCAAAGAAAACTTTGAGAAATAAAAAAGATTGAAAGTAGAATCAAAAGCTGGGTTTTCATAAATAAATTCAAACAGGCTTATTACGAATTTCGATAAGGTATATTACAAACTACTTAAAAATTCATGTGTCTTTCTTTCTTGTCCTGAAAGATGTCTGCAATTGTTATCAATATTCCCGTTTCTTCAACTCCCCCAAAGTCTGTGTTTACAGCTGTTCCAAATGTTTTCATCGTTGATGACAAGTTCATGTAAATATTTACAAGTGGTGGAATAAACTCTCCTTTTTCTTTCAATGCACTATTCAATACTTTAAACCCATCCTTGAAATCAAGTCCTTTCAATTGATCTTCTATATATTCCTTGTCATAATTTTGAATTAAAGGATGAATGGGTTTCATAAGGTTTTCGTTATCTGGAAAAAAATGATGCATAAAATGAAGCAAAAAATCACGACCTTCGGTATTGTAATTTGGATACATGGTCACCTTACCGAAAAAATAACGAATTTCAGGATTCTTAACCACAAGTGCGCCGAGACCATCCCAAATGTTATCCAATGCGAAAAGTCCTTTTCTAGGATTTACAGAAGGTTGAAAATTAGGTTGAACCCAGCTTCTACCAAGCTCTATGGTATGAGGTAAATAGTTTTTTATAAAACGTTCTGAAAAATTGAAGTAATGGTTAGTAGACAAATGAATTTCACCTGAATTTTTGTCAATTGCCTTATAACACAATATAAATCGGTATCCACCAACAATTTCTTCATCCTCAGGGGACCAGACAATGAGTTGATCATAACAATATTCGCCAGTATCAAATTCATCCAAATCCACGCTTAATCCGGTTCCGCCACCTGAAGCACGAAAAGTAACCTCCCTTAAACGACCAATTTCTAGAAGAACGTTGGGAGCATTTTTATTATTAATAATATAAATTTCATTGTCCCCTTTTCGCGTTTTTCTGATGAAAAATTCTTTGTTGAGCTCAGATTTTAAAAGCTCTCGTTCAATAGGTTGTATGATATCTGCTTTCATTTTCTCAATTGATAAACTTTATTTTTAATATCTTGCGCCAGGGCATGATCTCCTTTAGAAGCATCCAGTTCTTGCGTATCGATAAGTTCTCCAACTTCAAAGGTGATTGTTTTGTTGCGCTGTTTGAAAAGTTCATTAGCTAGGTACAACATTTCAACATTCGCCTTTATTCGGGCAAATTTTCTAATATTGGAAAGCCTGTAGAAAAAGTTTGATAATTCTCCTTCAATGTAAATTGGTAAAACTGGAATTTGGTATTTCAAAGCATATGTCATGAATGTTTTTTTCCATTCCAAATCGGAGACTTGACCTTTGGTTTTACGACTAACGAGTCCGGCTGGGAAAATACAAATGGCATGATTGGATTGAAAAAGTTCCATAATTTGCAGTCGTGCCGACTTTTCATTTCGCCCATATTTGTTGACCCCTACAAAAAAAGATTGCAAATTGGTTAGGTGCATAAGCACATCATTTACAATGAATTTTAAATCCTTGCGATGATTTTGTAATGCATGAATAAAAGCAACAGCATCCATTCCTCCTAATGGGTGATTCATGGTGATAACAACAGGTCCTGTTTTAGGGATTCTTTCAATGCCATTGACGACAACATTCATATTAAGATAACTCACTGCAGCCTCACAAAATTCATGACCTGACTTGTTTTTGTGTTCGTGTAGAAATTTATTGACTTCGTCTTCATGAAGAATTCTTTTAAGGTAACGAATAATGAAACTAGGAAGCCATTTTTTTAGTTTCGGGTTTTTGCTTTGAATGAGCTTTTCAATATCGATTACTTTATTTGCCTTTTCTCGCATTAAAACAAATTTAAAGGAATACCGAACAAGGAATTCGATATCAGGTCTGTTTTATTCACATTGTCATCTTGACTTCTTCCTATAATTTAGTCAGATTCATGAGATTTCTTGAGTTAAGTTTGCTTAATTTTACAGAAAATATTGGGGATTATGATAAAATTTTCTCGAAGGTTACTCACAATGGAAGAGTCCGCTACTTTAGCGATGTCTAGAAAAAGTAGGGAATTAAAAGCGGCAGGTAAAGATATCATTTCATTAAGTTTGGGTGAACCAGATTTCAATACGCCTCAATTCATAAAGGATGCTGCTGTAGAAGCGATGAATAATAATTTCACGACGTATACTCCGGTTTCTGGTTATGATGATTTACGCGAAGCAATTGTAGAAAAGTTGAAGCGAGATAATGACTTAAATTACACCAAAGATCAAATTGTAGTTTCTACAGGTGCCAAGCAGTCTATCGCCAATGTAGTATTGAGTTTAATAGAGCAGGGTGATGAAGTAATTATTCCTGCACCATATTGGGTTTCATATCTGGAAATTGTAAAATTGGCTGAGGGAACCCCAATCATTATTCATGCAGATATTTCAACCGATTTCAAAATAACACCCCAACAACTTGAAGCTTCGATCACTGATAAAACAAGGATGATGATTTTTTCCACACCTTGTAATCCAACAGGTTCCGTGTATACCAAGGATGAGTTGAAAGGATTGGCTCAGGTAATTGCTAAATACAAACAGTTGATTGTGATTTCCGATGAGATTTACGAGCATATTAATTTTGCAGGAAATCATGAAAGTTTGGCACAATTTCCCGAAATTTTCGATCAAGTGGTAACCATAAACGGTGTTTCTAAAGCATGGGCAATGACAGGTTGGAGACTCGGTTATATTGCAGCGTCAAAAGAGATTGCTGATGCTTGTACTAAAATCCAAGGTCAATTTACATCAGGAACGTCATCAATTACCCAAAAAGCTTCAATAGCCGCTTTAAAAGCGGATCCAATTGTTTTAAAAGATATGATTGCAGCTTTTAAAACGCGACGAGAACTTGTATTAAATGCTTTGCGCGAAATTCCGGGAATTAAAATCAATGTTCCTGATGGGGCTTTTTATGTTTTTCCTGATGTGTCTGCTTATTTTGGTAAGAAATATAAAGACTTTCATATTCAAACAGCAGAGGACTTATGCATGTATCTTTTGAGTGAGGCATTGGTTGCAGTGGTTACTGGTGAAGCTTTTGGGGATTCTAATTGTATCAGGATATCTTATGCTGCTTCTAATGAGGTTTTGGAGACAGCTATGGAAAGAATTCGAATTGCACTTGAAAAACTGAAATGATAGATTTTAAAGCATATTTTGATCGGTTCAATGGTAAAAAAGTACTTGTTGTAGGTGACGTGATGGTAGATACCTACGTTTTAGGTAAAGTGAATCGCGTAAGTCCTGAAGCACCAGTGCCAATTGTGAGCCTAGAAAAAACCGATGAACGACTAGGAGGTGCTGCAAATGTAGCATTGAATATTGTTGCATTGGGTGCTCATCCAATAATTTGCTCCGTAGTGGGAAATGACGATGCCGGAAAAGGTTTAGTGAAGCTGCTCCATGATTCGAATATTTCATATCAAGGTGTTGTCTTTAGTGATAGCCGCAAAACGACCGTCAAAACTAGGGTAATCGGTAATAATCAACATTTGTTGCGAATCGATGCCGAACAAACACACAATATCAATCAAAACGAGGCTGAACAGCTGTTAGAACGTATTGAAGAATTGTTGAAAATAGGTGTTGATGCCATAATTTTTGAAGATTATAACAAAGGTGTTCTAACCTCGGACATTATTGAGAATGTAATTAAAATGGCTTCGAAATATCAGGTCGTTACAGCCGTTGATCCTAAGAAAGAAAACTTTTTAGCCTATAAAAATGTGACTTTATTTAAACCAAATCTCAAAGAGCTTAAAGAAGGCTTGAGACGGGATTTTAATTTTTCTCAAGATAAATATGCATTTGAAGAGGCAATAAGTCATCTTGAATTGGAATTAAAAAATCAAATTTCCTTTGTAACCTTGTCTGAGCATGGAGTTTTTATAAAAAATAATCAAGAGCAACATTATGTTGCTGCTCACGTTAGAAATATTGCTGATGTAAGTGGGGCAGGTGATACCGTTATTTCTGTAGCTACGCTATGTTTGATTGCTGGATTTGATATTAAAGAATTGGCCGAGATTTCTAACATTGCCGGAGGTCTGGTATGTGAAGAAAGTGGGGTTGTTTCAATTTCAAAAGAAAAATTGATGGTTGAAGTTTTACAGATTTTAAATGGATAGGAACAAAAGTCACAATTTCATGTTGCTTTGAATAAATAGTTTGTAATGTCTGAACAAAAAATAGTTAAACCTTACGGTAAGGAAAATAGTTCTAAGAAGGACGAAGTTGCTGAAATGTTCGACAACATCTCTAAGCGTTATGACTTTTTAAATCATTTTTTATCGTTGGGAATTGATAAAATCTGGAGAAGAAAAGCCGTAAATGAACTCAAAGAAGTAACTCCCAAAAGAATATTAGATTTAGCTACCGGAACGGGTGATTTTGCAATTGCCTGTTTGCGTTTGCAACCTGAAGAAATTGTTGGAATGGATATCTCTGAAGGAATGCTTGATGTTGGTCGTCAGAAAATGAAAAAACGAAAGTTTGATGATATCATTTCAATGATATACGGAGATTCTGAAAATTTACCCTTTGAAGACAATTATTTTGATGCTTTAACCGTTGGCTTTGGTGTTAGAAATTATGAAAATTTAAATAAAGGCTTGTCTGAAATGTTGCGTGTTGTTAGACCGGGAGGTAAAATTGTGATTTTAGAATTTTCCAAACCGAAACGATTTCCGGTTAAACAATACTATTCGTTTCATTCTAAATATATTATTCCTTTTTTTGGTAAACGCATTTCAAAAGATGAAAAAGCTTATGCCTATTTACCTGAATCAGTGGCTGCCTTTCCAGAAGGTCAAGATTTTGTAAATATTTTGAATGAATTGGGTTACAAATCAGTTAAATCACGTTTGGTTTCAGGCGGTATAGCAACAATATATTCAGGGATAAAGTAAATGTCGAAAACAAACCCAAATAAATTCTATTATCAGTACCAATTCTTTGGTGTGTTGCTTTTTGTATGTATTTCATTTTGTTCATTTTCTCAAACAGCTAAAACAATGAATTACAGAAAGTTTGATGATAAACTTTTACATTTTGGGTTCATGTTGGGAATTAATTCAGCAAGCTTTACAGCTTTACCTCTTCAAGATGCCTATGAACAATACGGTTTAAAATCTTTGGTTATTAAATCTCAACCTGGAGGTCAAGTTGGAATAGTATCTTCACTTAAATGCGGAACACCTTATGTAAGACTTCGCTTTCTGCCGTCCTTGTCCTTTCAAGAAAGATCAGTTTTGTATACCTATAAAAATCCTGACCAAAATGCCACCAAAGATATTTTTGATGAGCAAAGGGTAAATTCAACAAATTTGGATTTTCCATTAATGTTTCAATTTCGCACGGCTCGATTAACCAATTTTGCTACCTATTTACTTGCTGGAGGTCAGTACTCTATTGATTTACAGTCGCAACAAGATGCTTCACAAAATTTTGCCGATCCTTTTTTAAAAATTAAAAAGTTTGATATTCAAGGACAATTGGGTGGAGGACTAGAATATTTTACGCCTTATTTCAAATTTGGGGTTGAATTAAAATATTCGCACGGTTTTTCGAGTTCTTTCATCCAGGACAATACCACAGTATCTAAACCAATTGATATGCTTTTCAATAGGGTATGGTGGTTCTCAATTATTTTTGAAGGTTAAAATGAGTCTCCTTGTTCAGTTGAGAATAAAACCTGAATGCATTTTTGATGATTTGCACATAAGAAGAGCACTTAAGGATCATCTCAAATGGAAAAATGATGATTTTAAATTTGTTTGGAGGAAAAGAAGTATTGACGCAAGGAAACCTCAGATTTTATATAATTGTACGCTAGAAGTATTTCAAAAAGGAGAATCCATTCCCTCAATACCAAAATTTGAGTTTAAAAACGTTGAAAAATCCAAGACTATTTTTATCATTGGTGCTGGTCCTGCTGGTCTTTTTGCAGGATTAAGATGTTTAGAATTGGGAATCAAACCGATTATTTTCGAAAGAGGAAAAGATGTACGCTCGAGAAGAAGAGATCTAGCTGTATTGAATAAAACAGGCACCGTCAATCCAGATTCCAATTACTGTTTTGGTGAAGGTGGAGCTGGAACCTATTCTGATGGAAAATTATATACCCGCTCCAAGAAAAGAGGTGATGTCGATAAAGTCCTACAACTTTTTGTGCATTTTGGTGCAGAAGAAAGCATTACCGTTGATGCGCATCCGCATATCGGAACGAATAAGCTTCCGAACATTATAGTAGCTATGCGTGAGCAAATTCTAAATTGCGGAGGAGAGGTTCATTTCAATACGAAAGTGACTGATTTTTTAATTGAAAATGATAGTTTGAAAAGAATTCAATTAAATCATAATAATTGGATTGATTGTCAGAATGTAATTATTGCAACCGGACATTCTGCACGGGATATTTTTCAAATACTTCACCATAATGGTGTTAGATTGGAATCAAAATCTTTCGCCTTAGGCGTAAGGGTGGAACACACTCAAGAATTAATTGATAAAATTCAATATCACGGTAGGTTGCATGATGAATACCTACCCCCTGCATCATATTCACTGGTTGAGCAGGTCGAAGATAGGGGGGTATATTCTTTTTGCATGTGCCCAGGTGGCATAATTGCACCATGTGCTACAGATGTTAATGAGGTTGTGACCAATGGTTGGTCACCATCAAAACGGAATAATGAATATTCCAACTCCGGAATTGTTGTCGCGATTCACCCTGAAGATTTTCCAAATGATAAGTTGAATCCATTTGCGTGTTTGAATTTTCAGAAATCCATAGAGCAAAAAGCATTTGAATTGGCAGGAGGTCAGCAAAAGGTTCCTGCACAAAGATTGTTAGATTTTGTTAATGGCATCAAATCAAAAGATTTTCCTCGATCATCTTACGTTCCAGGAGTCACATCAGTAGATTTTAATGAATTGTTACCGCCTTTTGTATTAACGCGATTGAAAAAAGCGTTTGTACTTTATGATAAAAAAATGAAAGGTTTCTTAACGAATGACGCCGTAATACATGGTCCTGAATCGCGAACATCATCACCAATTCTGATTCCAAGAAATCCGGAATCCTTGGAGCATACTAATGTATCTGGAATATTTCCTTGTGCGGAAGGTGCAGGTTATGCCGGAGGCATAGTTTCTGCCGCAATCGACGGGATGAAATGCGTTGATGCAGTTGCAAAAAAAATGTGTTTTAATAATTGATTAATTAAGGTTTATGCTCAATAAAATAGTGATTTTATTATTCTTTTTATCTAATTCATTACTTTTTGGACAAGGAAATCCTGACTATTCATTAAAAGAAAATTGGGCTGTTTTACCCAATGAATATCCTGATTTTTTATATGAATTCACCTCCCCAAATGTAAATGATTCTGTTGATGTGTTTTATTGTTATCCGACATTAATTACCTCAAAAAAAGATGAACGTTGGAATGTCCCGATTGATGACATTTCGCAGCAAGAAAAAGTTTTGAATTCAGCAGTTAAATTTCAAGGTTCTGCTTGGATTTCAGCAGGAAACTTATACGTTCCTTTCTACAGGCAAGCGCATATCCGTTCCTATTATGAATTAGAAACGGGTGGAAGGGATGCTTTGCTTCTTGCTTATTCCGATGTGAAGGCTGCTTTTGAATATTATTTGGAACATTTCAATAATGGAAAAGCAATCATTTTAGCCGGACATAGTCAAGGATCAACCCATATTTCTATGTTACTTAAGGATTTTTTTGACAATGAACCGCTACAGGAGCAACTTATTGCAGCCTATATTCCCGGGATTGGAATTGATACCAATTATTACGAATCGATTAAATTAATGGATGAACCAGCAGCATTTGGTGGTTACTTGGCATGGAATACTTTTAAGAAAAAATTTGATCAATCCAAATATCACTTTTATAAAGGTAAATCCGTTATAAATCCTGTGACTTGGGATAAAAGTTTATATACAACAAAATCGTTACATCAAGGATTTTTATTTTCAAATGGAAAAATGTATTCAAATTCTTTTGATACACATTTAGATAATGGTGTTATATGGATATCAACTCCAAAATTTCCATACCGTTATTTGGCTTTTACCATGGATAATTATCACGTTGGAGACGTTAATCTTTTTTGGGAAGACATTCGTCAAAATACTTTATTGCGAGTGAAAAGTTATTTCGAAAAGAATGTTAAACAATAAAAAAAACGCCCTCAGAAGAAGACGTTTTTAAAATTAATTTTTGAAATTATCTCTGTAAGTGAAGGTAGCCATGACCTTCAAGAACGGCATCTTGATAGCCTTTAAGTACATATTTGTAGAAGTATACGCCTTCGGTTGCTTCAGCTCCATTATCCGTTTTTCCATTCCATGCAGGATTTATTCCAGAACCTTCGAATACCACATTTCCCCATCTATTGATGATTGTTAAATCAATATTCAATGCATTTGTCGCATTTAAAAAGAAAAGGTCATTATCACCATCTTCATTTGGTGTGAATACGTTAGGAACTTCAACCGTTGGAGTTGGTGGAATACATGATCCATCATCAACTTCTGCAAGTGGATTGTAATTGATTGAAATTGGATCTGTACAACCACATACGCTAATTAACACAGGGAAAAAGGCTACATCATCACAATTACCTTCTGAAGCAGTAAGCTGTATTTGTGCATCTTCCGTATATGTTTGGGTAATATTGTCCATGTTGTTTACTGTCAATGATTGTCCATTGCCAAAGTTCCATTCAAAAGTTGAGGCATTTTGACTATTGTTGGTGATTGTAACTTCAAGAGGCGTACAGCCTAATTCTGGGGTAATACTAAAAGATGCAATTGGTGGGTTTAAAATATCCACGAAAACACTATCGTTAACATTACACACAGCATCCTCAACAGTTATATAATACCAACCAGATGGTAAGTCTGTCCAAACAGAAGCGTTAATAAAATTAGGACTATTAGGTCCTGGTCCAGACCAGTTATAACTTACACCAGTTTGCGGAGTTACCGTTTGTCCAGATATCATTACAGAAACATATCCAGTTGGTTCGCAAGTTGCGGGCCCAACAATAATATCGTCTATTTGTAATAGTTGATTGATTACCATGTAAACACTGTCCTCCCTGGTGTAGCCGCAGCCATCCGTTATGGTAACATAATACAACAAAGTATCATGTTCTAACCCACTTGTTGGAAATATGGTAGGGTTAGTTGTGCTAGGAGTTGACCATTGATATGTAAAAGGAGTTTGTGAATTTCCCGCATTTAAGACTCCAACACTTGGTGTTGCATCTGGACAATAAGTAAATACAGTATCAACCAAATCGTAAGTCATTGCATCTGGGTAAACATTAATATTGATAATCGGTGATTGACATTGATAATTACCTGCGGTATCATAAACCAATGCTTGAAATGTAGTATCAGCATAAGGAACTACCCAGAAAGAGTCTGTGTCTTGGAGTCCATTTGTCCAATTCACGACAGTAGTAGAACCACAAGGAGCTCCCGTAGCATTGATAATAATATTATCGAGTCCCCAGTTATCACAACATGTTCCAGATGAGTTGGTTTGTATCCATTGAAACATTGTTCCTGTTGTTGCAGCACCTGGAGGTATTGGAACAGTAAATGTTCCCCATGTAGTGTATGGTGTATTTTGACCAGCGCCAATAACACTGCCCGATGTACCTGGGTTACTTGGTAAGGTATAACCTCCCGGAGAATAATAAATTATTGTTGTCCATGTTGCACCCCCATTTGTACTGTACTGTAAAGTAACACCTTCGTTAGCCAAATCTGGACCTTCGCATGGTGCAGCGCCACCTTGTGTTGCAAAAACCATATCAAATGAAATGAAACCACCGCAACTGATATCGAAAGCAGATGTTGTAATTTGTGGTGTGCCAGATCCAGCAGATGCTGCCCAATAATAGGCTGTTCCCGTAGCATTTTGTCCACAAGGGGAAGAGAATGATGTTCCACCTGAAACTGACCAATTTGAAGGTAATGAGGCGGAATTAAAATTAAATGCTTGACCTGCGTTTAATAAATTTGATGTAGTGGTAACCAATACTGAATCCCCCATACATACTGTTGTGTCAAGAGGTGAGATTGTAATACTGCAGAAACTATTTTGAGCGTTGGCATAATTCAATGTTGCAAAAGTCCCAAGTAAAAATGTAATTAACCTTTTCATGCTGTTAATTATTGAATGTTAATGTTTGTGATTTTTTCTTCTTTAAATTTCCAGCCTCCTGAAAGGTTAGGGTTTACGATTAATCGGGTGAGTTTTCCATTTGAAAAAGTGCAATCCCCTTCAAGAGTTTGATTGGGTTCAATAGTAACTTCTAAATGGTGCTCTGAGAAATCGTCACATCCGCTGCAACCTTCTTCATACTGCAAACCGAAATTCAGCGAAATATGCACTTTCTCATTGGTTGTGTTTTCAATTTTTAAAAAGGAATAATAAAGTGGTTTCGTGCTACCAACCATTTCACAATTGCCACGTTTTGTGGATAAAACAATTCCTTCTTGTTCAATAAATTGAATCCAATCTGTAGATTCTGTCTTATTTGTTTGTCCGAGTGAAACGAAGGAAAGCAACATTATGCTGCAAATCAATACTTTTTTCATATTATTAATAATAGTACAATTTTGACTTTCAAAAATAGTTAATTGATCTTAAACTTACTAATTGAAGAATTAATTTATAGACCGCTTTTTTTTACTGTTCGTTGCATCAACCTTAAAATTTTTATTTCATCTTCCAGTGAGACAAAATAATACCTGTAGCAACACCTGCGTTTAATGACTCTGCAAGTCCAATTTGTCCAATGGTTATAGGGTGGGTTACAAGTTGCTTGACTTGTGGTGATATTCCTTTAGATTCATTGCCAATGACAATTGTTGCATCCTCCTCTAAATTATTGTCTATTAAACTTTTGCCATCCAAAACGGCTCCATATATCTTTTTATCCAATTTTTCCAGAAAATCGAATAAGTTAGTGTAGGAAATTTGTATGTGAAAAATAGAACCCATAGTTGATTGTAAAACCTTAGGATTAAAGCTGTCTACGGTATCTTCAGAGCATACAATTTTTTCAACACCAAACCAATCCGCAGTTCTAATAATAGTTCCTAAATTTCCAGGATCTTGAATACCATCTAAAACCAATGTTCCTTTATTATATCTTGAAACTTTGGGTTTGAAATCGGTTCGAATTAAGGCAAGACATTTGTTTGGCGATTTTAGTCCTGAAATACGAATCAAATCTTTCTCTGAAATGATTTCATGCGGTAAATCTGTATTTTCAATGACATAATCTGCCGTGTGGTAAATGCAATGTATTGATTCATTAACAAAAGTTATGGCTTCATTTACTATTTTTTCACCTTCTACAGCGAAAAGGCCAGTTTCTATTCTGTTTTTTTTTTGTTGCAGTGATTTGATGAACTTTATCTTATTGGCTGAAAGCACGAAAAATGAATTGCTTAATTATTACTTTTGTATTATGTTTTCCAGATTCAAATCTAACTATATTATCCTAATATTGATTGTTTTGTGCACTTCTTGTGATTTAACAAGATATGTGCCTTCTGGTAAATATTTATTAGAATCGAATGAGATCACAGTTGAAGGAGATGAATTGAGTAGCTCGGAATTAAATGCTACACTTAGGCAGCAAACCAATTACAGGACTGCAGGAATGAGGCTAAAATTAAGGGTCTACAATTCAATTGATACAATTAAAGTAAAGGAAAAAAGAAATACTTTAAATCAAAAGATTCTTGAAAAAAACAAACGTTTAATTGCTAAGCAACAAGGAGTAAATCAAAAAAGAATAGATAAAGCACGTAAAAAAGGTAAAGCATATTACACTGAAAAACTCACCGATACAATTGTTCCTAAAAGATTTCTGCGCGAATGGATTCAGTATAAAATTGGTGAGAAACCTGCAGTTTTTGATAGTACTTTATTTAATAAATCAATAGAACAGTTAAATATTTATTTAAGAAATAGGGGTTACTATTATGGCACTGTTACCGGAAAAGTGAATTATTTAACTAAAAGAAGGGTAGCTTTAGAATTTAATGTAACAAGCGGTGATAGGTTTTATATTGACTCTATTTTTATTCATCCGAATGACAATGTTCTCGGTCCAAAATTTAGAGGTTATTTGAAATTAAATCCATTAATGGGGCAACCATTTGACCAAGATCTATTGGATAATTCCAGAAACGAAATTGCAAAATTTTTAAGGAGCAATGAAATATATGGTTTTGGAAGTTCGAATTTTACAATTTTGGCTGATACCAATCAACGAGATATGAAAGTGAAGTTGGTATTCATTGTTAGTGATAGACAAATAATTTCAAAAGATAAAAGTGACTCTTTAATTTATGTTAAGCATTTACCAGCGCAAATAGGAGATGTGTATTTTCATATTTCCGACACCAGTTATTTCAACAGTAATTTTCAGGATACAGTAAGGAAATTAGACTTGCCTTTATTTAAAAATCAATTTTTAACCACTCTTGATACCTTACATTATTCAATATTTAAGGACAAGAAAAGCGGTGAAATAGACCCATTAACTCAAACTATCTTTCTTTATAACGGTAAATTAGATATTAAACCCGATGTTTTGGAAAGAAATGTATACTTGGAAAGCACCAATAAATACAAAGAAGATTACTTGGAAAGAAGTTATGATCAGCTTGTTCAATTGGGCTTGTTTAAAGTAATCAAAATTGAGTTGAAAGATGTCGTTTCAGATATTCCAGGAAAAAATAAATTGGATGTCCATTATTATTTAATTCCGGCAGCCAAACAAAGTTTCAGTTTTGAACCAAGAGCAACCAATTCTAATGGATTTCTCGGTGTTTCTTCTTCTGTTAAATATGTAAATAAAAATATTTTTCATGGAGCGCAACGGCTCGAATTTTCATTAAGTGGCGGTTTTGAGTCCCAGCCTCCTGTTTTCGATGAAACAATCGATGGTGAAAAAATTAAAAAAGCTGGTCGAAGTTTCAATACTTTCGAATTTGGACCAAGTTTAAAGCTGGATATGCCAGGATTATTCCCGGTTAAAAGAAATGCAACCTCCTCAAAACGTATTAAGCCTAGAACAGAAATTTCAACGGCATTTAACTTTCAAGTTAGAGAGGATTTTAGTAGGCAGTTGTTTCAGTTGAATTATTTATGGAAATTTCAAAGTACCAAAAAGGATCAATTGTTTCAATTTGGGCTACCAGGATTATCGGTTATTAAATTTGTTAATATTGAGAATTCTGTTGATTTTCAAAATAAACTTGAGGTTTTGAACGATTTGTTTTTGAAGAATGCTTACAGTGATCAATTCATATGGCAAGATTTCAAATTTTCTTTTGAATACAATAACCAAAAGGCACAAGATGCCAATAAGGATTTGATTCTTTATTATAACGGAAGTTTTGACCCATCAGGAAATATCGTGTCATTATTCAAGAAATTACAAGATACTGTTACAGGAGGACAACATAGTATTTTTGGCGTTGGTTACTCTCAATTTTTAAGAGTGGATAACAATTTTTCTGTCGGTAAAAAACTAAACGATAAATCTTGGCTTTATGGTAGAGCTCAAGCTGGAATCGGTGTACCTTATGGTAATACCAAAACCACGCTGCCCTATGATTACAGTTTCTTCGCAGGAGGTGCAAATGATAATCGAGGTTGGCGCGCTCGAGCTTTAGGACCGGGTTCCTACAAATATTATCTCGATACCAATAGAACAGCAACCCAAATTGGCGATATCCGTTTAGGATCCTCTCTTGAATTTCGATATTCTCTTGGGGCAACATTGAAAGGTGCTGCGTTCTTGGATGCAGGAAATGTATGGACGTATAAAAATGATGTCAATAGGGTAGGAAGCCAGTTTTCCAAAAATTGGTACAAAGAAATTGCACTTTCCGCCGGTATAGGTGCACGAATGGATTTTGGATTTTTTATTCTTCGATTTGATTTGGGAATTCCACTAACCAATCCTTCTCTTCCTGAAGGTGAACGATGGATTTTTCAAAGAGATAGACCTAAGTTTAAACAAGAGGCTATTGCTGCATTTGGTTCGGATTACGCTAAGGTAGTACCTAAATTATTTACCCCAGTTTTACAGTTTGGTATTGGTTATCCTTTCTAAACTTCAATCAATCTTCATCAATAATAGTAAGGTTTGCAAAACTCAATAAAACCGTTTTTGCACCATGATGTGGGAAAAATATAGTTGCTTTTTTATCCGCTCCACTCCCTTCCATTTTAGTTACTTTACCTTTGCCAAACCTGTCGTGAATTACATTGCTTCCTACCTGAATGGCATCTGAATTTTCCTTTTGAGGTCTTTTAGATGACAATTCAGCCAATGGTTTTAAGTTGGGTTGGGTTTTAAAACGATTGTTTAGCCCACCAGTAAAAGTTTCATTTACAGATGTGGATTTTCCCATTAAAGATCTTCCTTGTCCTCGTTGTGGAGAATCAAATTGAAGGTGTTTAGAATCGATTTCGTCAATAAAGCGACTCGGTTCGGAAGAAACCAAATTTCCCCAAATAAATCGTGAAGTCGCATAGGAAAGTGTGCACGTTTCCATCGCACGCGTTACTGCTACATAAAAAAGACGGCGTTCTTCTTCAAGTTCAGTTCTTGAATTAATCGACAATTGTGATGGAAAAAGATTCTCTTCCATTCCAACCAAAAATACATGTTTGAATTCTAGTCCTTTGCTCGAGTGAATGGTCATTAGTGAGACATAATTCTTATCGTCGTCTTCATTTTCGTCAGCATCTGTTAGTAGCGCAACATCTATCATGAAATCTGCAAGGCCTGCATCCTCATCATCAGCTTTGGAGATGGTGAATTCCTTAATACCAGCTAAAAGTTCCTCAATGTTTTGATACCTTTCCACTTCCTCTGGGCCTTTATCCTTTTCGGCATACAAATCTTTAAGTATTCCTGATGATTTTGCAATAGTCTGAGCTAAATCGTAAGCATTCAATTTATTAAGTTCTGCACTAAAACTTTTGATCATCGTAACGAATTCAGATATTTTTGCTTGAGTTCCTGAATTAATACCAACGGGATATTTACCTGGATTACTAATTACCTCCCACATACTTGTCGTGTAATTGTTTGATGCGATAATTATTTGTTCAATGCTTGTCTTTCCGATACCTCTTTTGGGATAATTTATAACGCGCTTTAAAGCCTCTTCATCATTGGGATTAGTAGTTAAACGGAAATAGGCGAGGAGGTCTTTGATCTCTTTTCTTTGATAAAAGGACAATCCGCCGTAAATCTTGTAAGGAATATTCAATTTCCTTAATGCTTCCTCAAATGCTCTTGACTGTTTATTTGTTCGGTATAAAATTGCAAAATCGCTGTATTCACTTGAAGTATTATGTTTAAAGTCGAATAATCTGTTACTGATTTGGCGACCCTCCTCATTGTCTGTTAAAGTCCTCAAAACAGTAAGTTTATTACCCTCAATATTATCGGTCCAAACGCTTTTTTTAATTTGGTCTTGGTTCCGCGCAATTACCGAATTGGCTGCTTCTACAATATGCCTCGTGCTTCTGTAATTCTGTTCCAGTTTGTATAGACTGAAATCAGGATAATCGTTTTTAAAGTTCAGAATGTTCTGAATGTTTGCACCGCGAAAGGAATATATACTCTGCGCGTCATCACCAACCACACAAATATTTTCGTAGACAGCAGCCAACTTTTTGACAATGAGATATTGTGCATAATTGGTGTCTTGATACTCATCAACCAAAATATATTTGAATTTCTGTTGGTAATAATGCAAAACATCCGGAAAATCGCGCAGTAAAATATTGGTTTGGTACAAAAGGTCATCAAAATCCATAGCACCCGCCTTAAAACAACGTTGCGCATAAGATGAATAAATACGGGATAATTCTGGTCTTCTTGATTGAATATCTTCACTCAATATCTCCGTATTTTGCGCATAGGCATCGGCTGAAATCAAGTTGTTTTTTGCAGATGAAATTCTTCCCAAAACCATTCCTGGCTTATATATTTTATCATCCAAGTTTAATTCTTTGATAATGTCTTTCAACAGACTCTTAGAATCTTGTGTATCGTAAATGGTGAAATTTGTAGGGTATCCCAATCTATCGGCGTTGTAACGCAAAATTCTTGCAAAAACGGAGTGAAAGGTTCCCATTGTAATGTTTTTGCCTTCATTACTTCCAATAAGAGAATTGATGCGACTGGACATTTCCTTTGCAGCTTTATTTGTAAATGTAAGTGCAAGAATATTAAAGGGGTCGACACCTTCGTTAATCATGTGTGCTATACGAAAGGTCAACACCCTGGTCTTACCTGATCCGGCACCAGCAATTACCATTATTGGACCATGAATGTGGGTGACAGCTGCTAACTGACTTTCGTTTAATCCGCTTAAATAACTCATTTGTGGATGTGCTTTATTGAAAATGAATGCGATTTTCGACACTCTAAAATTAGCAATTATTAAAGGTTTATGCTTCGTAATTTTTGTTTATTTATCAACTTGTCCAACTTAAAAATGTTCCTGTAAATCAAAAGTCTCCAATAGAAATATTACATTTGTAGCCGTTATCAATATACCTATGAATTCACACTTCAAACCCGGAGTCGCCACTGGTGACGAGGTTCAACAGATTTTTAAATTGGCAAAAGATAAAGGTTTTGCACTTCCTGCTGTTAACGTGACCAATTCCTGTTCTGTAAATGCTGTTATGGAAGCTGCGGCAAAGGTTAATGCTCCAGTAATTATTCAATTTTCTAATGGTGGAGGATTGTATAATGCCGGTAAAGGTTTAAGTAATGAAAATGAAAGGGCGGCAATTGCAGGATCTGTGGCCGGTGCGCTGCACATTCATAAGCTCGCGGAATTATACGGCGCTGTCGTTATTCTTCATACGGACCATTGTGCAAAAAAATTATTGCCTTGGATAGACGGCCTTATTGCAGAAAGTGAAAAACACTTTACCCAATTTGGAAAACCGTTATTCAGTTCTCACATGATTGATCTTTCGGAAGAACCGCTGAGTGAAAATATCGAATTGTGCAAGGATTATCTTCAAAGAATGAGCGCAATCGGAATGACACTCGAAATTGAATTAGGAATTACTGGAGGAGAAGAGGATGGTGTAGACAACACAGATGTCGACAGCTCGAAATTGTATACGCAACCAGAAGAGGTAGCATATGCATACGAAGAATTAATGAAGATTTCCCCACGTTTCACGATAGCTGCTGCATTTGGCAATGTACACGGTGTTTATAAGCCAGGAAATGTGAAATTAACTCCAAAAATTCTAAAGAATTCTCAAGAATATGTTCAACAAAAATTCAATACAGGGCCTAATCCTGTGGATTTTGTTTTTCATGGTGGCTCCGGTTCAAGCTTGGAAGAAATAAGAGAAGCGATAGGGTATGGTGTTGTGAAAATGAATATCGACACCGATTTGCAATTCGCATTTACTGAAGGTGTAAGGGACTATATCGTTAATAATATTGATTATTTAAAAACCCAAATTGGAAACCCAGAGGGTGAAGATGTTCCGAATAAAAAATATTACGATCCCCGAAAATGGATGCGAGAAGGTGAGTTAACATTTATCAATAGATTGGTTAAATCATTTGAAGATCTAAATAATATTAACACATTGTAAATAAAGTGTTCGAGCTTTATTAAGTAAAAAATAACTGCAAATATGAGTTGGTTCAAAAGAGAAAAAGAAGGAATTACGACTTCAACTAGTGAAAAAAAAGAAACTCCGGAGGGGTTATGGTCGAAATGCTCGAATTGTAAAACTCTGTTTACAATGGATGACTTGGCCAAAAACAATTACGTGTGTGAACGTTGTTCGCATCATGAGCGTATTGGTTCAGAGGAATATTTTAGCATTCTTTTCGATGAGGGAAAGTACACCGAATTGGACGAGAAACTGACATCGGGTGATCCATTAGGATTTGAAGATACTAAAAAGTATGTTGACCGTATAAAAACAACTCAAAAAAATACCGGTTTGTTCGATGCCATTAGAACTGCTCATGGTAAATTGAACGGTCATGATTTTGTCGTTGCAGCAATGGATTTCGCATTTATTGGCGGTTCAATGGGTTCAGTAATGGGAGAGAAGATCGCAAGAGCCATTGACAAAGCAATCGAGCTGAAAGCGCCATTCATGATTATATCCAAATCTGGCGGTGCGAGAATGATGGAGGCTGGATATTCTTTGATGCAAATGGCAAAAGTTTCAGGAAAATTAGGTCAACTTTCAGAACATAAACTGCCGTACATTTCTTTTCTAACGGATCCAACTACAGGTGGTGTGACCGCTTCGTTTGCCATGCTAGGCGATATCAATATTGCTGAACCTGAAGCACTAATTGGTTTTGCAGGTCCGAGAGTAGTGAAAGAAACAATCGGTCGAGATTTGCCAGAAGGTTTTCAAACGGCAGAATTTGTTTTGGAACACGGATTTCTTGATTATATCGTGAATCGAACAGAATTGAAACAAACCATTGGTTTGTCTTTGGAGTTGTTCAGGAATTAATTTTGTAGTGATTTAAGCAGATATACACGTTTATATTTGTGTTAAGTTGAAGCTAATTCTTTGTTATCTTGCTATTTTTTTGCCAATTATTCGAAATTATCATTACTTTTGCACGTCTTTTCAAAGTGGAAAGGCTACATAAAAATTATTTAAATAAATATTGGCATGTATATCAATACGGAAATTAAGAAGGAAATCTTCAAAAAACACGGAGGATCTGAGACCAACACAGGTTCTGCTGAAGCGCAAATTGCATTGTTCTCTTTTCGAATCTCAAACTTAACAGAGCATTTGAAAAAGAATCGTAAAGACTATGGAACACAACGTTCATTGCAATTGTTAGTTGGTAAAAGAAGAAGTTTATTGGATTATCTTAAAAGAAAAGATATTGCAAGATACCGTGCGATTGTTAAAGAATTAGGACTTCGTCGTTAATTCTTAACACGTACACATTTTATTGGAGGGGGCATTCGACACAGTCGGTTGTCCCTTTTTTGTTTAATAATGGCAAATAAATAAATATGAATATAGGAATCAGAAAGTCCATGTTTACCGGAGGAAAAGAAATTTCCGTTGAAACTGGTAAATTGGCAAAACAAGCTGACGGATCCGTAGTGGTTCGAATGGGTGACACCATGTTACTCGCAACTGTGGTGGCGGCACCAGAGGCAAAAGATGGGGTAGATTTTCTCCCGCTTACAGTAGATTACCGTGAAAAATATGCGGCTGCTGGCCGTTTTCCGGGTGGTTTCTTCAGAAGAGAAGCACGTCCATCGGAAAATGAAATTTTAATAATGCGTCTCGTTGACCGAGCTTTGCGTCCGTTGTTCCCAGATGATTATCATGCAGAAGTGCAATTGATGATTCAGTTGTTGTCGTATGATGGCGTTAACAATCCCGATGCTTTATGTGGATTGGCGGCTTCTGCAGCAATCGCAGTTTCAGATATTCCTTTCAATGGTCCAATGTCTGAAGTAAGAATTGGTCGTGTCGATGGAAATTGGATCGTTAATCCTACAATGGATGAAATGAAATATTCTGACGTAGACATGATGATTGCTGGAACCATGAAAGATATCAACATGCTTGAAGGAGAATTTAAGGAGATTTCTGAATTGGAAATGGTTGAGGCAATCAAATTGGCACATGCGGCAATTATTGAACAATGCCAGTTTCAATTGGATTTGGCTGCAGAAATTTCAACGGCAAATCCAAAAAGAGTATACAGCCATGAGGTTCATAACGACGACGTGAAAGCGAAGGTGTATGAATTTGCAATGGAAAAATGCAAAGAAGTAGCGCGCATGGGCTTGGCTAACAAAGCAAAAAGAAGCGAATTGTTTGATGCAATTAAAACTGAACTTAAAGCAACATTCACTGAAGAGGAACTTGCAGAAGTGGGCGGGTTTATTTCGACTTATTTTTCTGAAGTAAAGAAAAAAGCAGTGCGCTTCGTTATGCTTCATGAGGGCAAGCGCTTGGATGGTCGTCGTTTTGATGAAATTCGTCCTATCTGGGCTGAGGTGAATTATTTACCTATGGTTCACGGTTCTGCTGTTTTTACTAGAGGTGAAACACAATCATTAACAACACTGACTTTAGGAGGTAAAATGGATGAACAGTTGATTGACGGTGCTACATTCCAGGGCACTGAAAAATTCATGTTGCATTATAACTTCCCGCCATTTTCAACAGGTGAAGCAAAACCTTTAAGAGGAACTTCACGTCGTGAAATTGGTCACGGTAACTTGGCCTTAAGAGCATTAAAGCCTGTTTTACCTGAAGATAATGCCTACACAATTCGTTTGGTATCAGATATTTTGGAATCAAACGGATCATCTTCCATGGCAACTGTTTGTGCTGGAACATTAGCATTGATGGATGGTGGTGTTCAAATTAAAGCACCAGTTTCTGGTATTGCAATGGGATTGGTAGCCGATGATGGTAAATTTGCGGTCTTGTCTGATATCCTTGGTGATGAAGATCATTTAGGAGATATGGACTTTAAAGTTACGGGTACAGCAGCTGGAATCACCGCTTGTCAGATGGATATCAAAGTAGACGGTTTGCCTTATGAAGTATTGATTCAAGCTTTGGAACAAGCAAAAGCGGGACGTTTACACATTTTGAATAAAATCGTGGAAACCATCGCTAAGCCGAATGTAGATTTCAAGCCGCAAACACCGCGAATTGAAGCATTCAATGTTCCGAATGACATGATTGGTGCAATTATCGGACCTGGAGGGAAAATCATTCAGGCGATGCAGAAGGATACCAATACTACTATTACAATCGAAGAATTGCCTACAGGAGAAGGTCGAGTTCAAATAATGTCTAACAATGGTGATGATATGAAAGAAGCGACACGCCGTATTAAAGCAATAGCTTTCCCGCCTCAAGTTGAGGAAGGAACAGAATATGAAGGAAAAGTAAAATCCGTAAAAGATTTTGGTTGTTTCGTTGAAATCATACCCGGAACAGATGGCTTGATTCACATTTCTGAGTTCGCATGGGAAAAAGTTGCGAAAATGGAAGATGTTTGTAAAGAGGGCGATGTATTGAAGTTTAAAGTGGTTGGAAAAGATCCAAAAACAAAAAAATGGAAATTGTCACGTCGCGTTTTATTACCAAGACCTGAGCGCACTGAAGACGCACCACAGGCGTAATTCAGCGTTTACAATAATTAAAAAGGCAATCGAAAGGTTGCCTTTTTATTTTGATCCGCTGTTTTCATTTTTAAATATTATTGGCATCAGTCGTGAGTCTGGAGGTTCATTTAATTTAAAGGAATATGGTATATTTGAAAATAAGAATCAAACATTTTAAAATTATCTCGTGTGATAGGAATTATAAGGATAAAAAAATAATGTTATGATAAAAGAATTATACATCCTTCAAGTTATTTTGATTGAAAAACTGTACTTCCCGAATAAGAATGAAACAATACATGATTGAATCAATCGGCAATCGAAGAAAGAAAATATGCAAGAATTAATTGACCAAATTATAAATAATCCAGGTACTTCTTTGGCAATCATAGGTAACCTAATAATCATAGAAAGTTTGCTTTCTGTTGATAATGCCGCTGTTTTGGCGACAATGGTAATGGATTTACCTGAAGATCAAAGGGAAAAGGCGCTGAAATACGGAATTTGGGGGGCATATATCTTTAGAGGTTTGGCGATGGTTTTTGCTTCGGTATTGATCGAAATTTGGTGGTTAAAACCATTAGGTGGATTGTACCTTCTTTATTTGGTATTTGATTATTGGAAAAGTAAACGAACCAAAACGAAAAAGGATGATTTACTGGATAAAAACAACAATTGGTTTTATAGGGTCACTGTAGGTTCGTTAGGCAACTTCTGGGCAACAGTTTGCCTTGTAGAACTTATGGATATGGCTTTTTCTATTGATAACGTTTTTGCTGCTGTGGCCTTTACTCCGAATATAATTCTAGTATGTATAGGTGTATTTATTGGAATACTCGCGATGCGTTTTATCGCACAATGGTTCGTTAAATTGATGGCAAAGTTTTCCTTCTTGGAGACAGCTGCATTTGTCGTAATTGGCATTTTAGGAATTAAATTATCCTTATCAATATTCGAACATTTCTACCCAGATTCCGATTTGAGTCATTTCTTGTTGAGCCACACTGTTGATATTGGAATTTCTATAATAACAGTATCAATATTTTTTGTTCCAATTCTTACCTCGTATTTTCTCAATTTTCCGCGAAAGAAATAATTCGGCCTTCCCTCTCCGCCTCCGCCTCCGCCTCTGCCTCCGCCGTGGCGGAGGCGGAGGCGGAGAGGAGAGCGGGACAAAGGAGGAGTATTCAATCACAAAAAGGAATCTAATACTCCTCCCTTAAGGGAGGATTAAGGAGGATGACTATTCACTTTATTCTAATAATAAGTTTACAATTAAATCGATTTATCTAATATCAGAATCATTAATAACCAGACTTATATATTAGATTAATAAATAACATCAAATTTTCTAAAAATGTAAATTAAATTTACAAAAATGTATAAATTGTGTATTTTTATAACCTAAAATGCGCATTTATGAGAATTGTTATTTGCTTTTGTTTTTTGATGGTGAGTTATTTAAGTTATTCCCAGAGCCCCAATTTTGAATGGGCGAAGAAATGGTCAACCTATACAGCATTCGATATTGCAACGGATAACCAAGGAAATGTATATACCTTAAGTACCGGAAGCACTCAGGTTAATTTTAACCCATCAGGACCTGCAATCATGGGTCCAACTGCAGGATGTGGAGCCATATCGAAATTCGACAGTAACGGTAATTTAATTTGGGTAAAGTTTATTACAAGAACTGGGGGAACAGGAGGATCTTGCGTGCCAAAAAGGTTATTTATCAAAGATAACTACCTCTATTATGCGGGTGAATTTGGAGATGGCGGAGGAATTTATGATTTTAATTTTTCAAATACTGTTAACTATAATATTGGAGGAACTTGCAGTGGTTGTGGTGCACAAGTATTTGTTTCTAAAATTGACCTTGACGGCAATTTCCAGTGGTTTACAAGATTTGGCCAAAACGCAACAATTAATGATATTTGCGTTGATAATTTAGATAATGTTTTATTAGCAGGTGGGTATAAAAACGGAATTTCATTAAATAATCAGAGTGTTTTTTCAAATGGCGATCGCGATGCCTATTTAATGAAATTGAATCCTTTTGGTCTTTGTCAATGGGTAAAGTCTATTGGAAGTAATAATTCATTTTCTGCCGATGAAATGGGGGTGAGTGTTAAGGTTAATTCTATTGATGAAATAATTTTTGTTGGAAATTTTGAAGGCACTGTTGATATCGATCCAGGACCATTGACTACAACAATTTCTAGTATTGATAATTATGAAGTGTTCATTTTAAAGCTTAATAATTCCGGAGATTTAATAGAATATAAAATTATAGGTGGAACAGGTGATCAAAAAATTGAAGGAGTTGAAGTAACACAAAATAATGATATTATTATATCTGGTATTTTCGGTGATTCCACTGACTTTGATTTAGGAGCAGGTATAAATAATTTATATCCTATTATATGGGCAACATATGTTGCAAAATACAATAATCAGTTTGATTTAGAATGGGTTAAACAAATGAATGGCGCTACTGTTCGAACGATGAACTTGGATCAGTTAGGGCGCATTTATTTAGCAGGTGTATTTGGAGGAACTGTTGATTTTGATCCTTCAAACGCAGTTCAGGAACATACTTCAGGTGTTAGTGCAAATACATTTGTTTTGAAATTAAATTCTAACGGAGATTACAATTGGTCAGGAATATTACAAGGTGGAAATACATCTCCAAATTATAACTCTCAATATAATGAGCCAGAGAATATTTTTGTTAAATCAGATGGAATTTATTTGTCAGGAAATTTTCAAGCCGTTGTTGATTTTAATCCAGGTGCTGGATTATTCAATATGTCTTCAATGACCAGTCCTAATGGTTATTCTCAAAACGCAACTGCATTCATTCTAAAACTTTCGCAATGTCCAACAACCTCTTCGAATATAACTTTAACTTCCTGCGCTCAATACACAGCCCCAGACGGACAAATATTAACCCAAAGTGGCCAGTATACGTCAACTTTAACCAATGCTTCCGGATGTGACAGTATTGTATCAATAAATTTAACCATCACACAACCAACAACCTCAACTATTACTGTATCCTCATGTGGTAATTACATTTCACCATCAGGAGCAGTATTTACCTCCTCAGGAATCTATTCAGACACCATTGGTAACGCGAGTGGTTGCGACAGTGTTGTATCCATTAATCTTACCATAAACAATCCGTCGTTCTCATCCACATCGGTCACCTCATGTGGCGCATACACTTCACCATCTGGAAATGTTTGGTCGACATCAGGAATCTATACCGACACCCTTCAAAACGCCAACGGTTGCGACAGCCTTATATCAATAAATTTGACGGTTAACACTGTCGATACGACCATTACAAAATCGGGTTTTACCTTAACAGCAAACCAACCCGGAGCAACATACCAATGGTACAACTGCACCACAAACGCGCCAATTAACGGAGCTACTTCGCAATCCTTTACGGCCACATCTCCAGGTTGGTACAGCGTTTTGGTTGCATCCAATGGGTGCAGTGAAATGTCGCAATGCAAGCAAATAAAAAAGTTGAATTCCAATGTCAATTTCGGAATGAGTGACCTTTATGAAATTACAGAAAATAGATTCTTGGTTTATCCCAATCCATTTTCCAATAGCATCAACATTTCCTCAGAAAGTCAAGTGCCTTTTGTAATTCGCATTACAGATATAAGGGGCAGAGAAGTCTTCAAGGCTGAAAATGAAACGGAAATACCTCTAGAATTTTTAGAGTCTGGAATGTACCAGCTCACCATTTTATACAACGAAACACTCGAGTTTCACCAAATCGTTAAACTTTAAATCTTATGAAGAAATTATTTTACCTTACAATATTATTTTTCCTTAATTCATTTTTAGGGTTCTCTCAAAGAACATCAGAAATTAATAGCCTTGATATGGCTGCGCGAGCTTGGGGATATTTGTATTCTCAAAATTTGAATATTGAAAAAATAAAAACTGATTTTCCAGAATTATTAAACGAAGTCCTTTTCGCAGAATTAAGTTTTAAACTTTCATTTGGTAATGTCGATAAAAATATAAATTCTTACTTTACCAAGTCTTTTGGTGAATCCTTTGATGACTCACTTGAAAAATATTTAACGACAAAATATACGGATATCAATCTTTTTGTAGTTAATGATTTTTCTAGCGCAAAATTGTTTATTAACGAAGTTCTGCAAAGAGCAAATGGAAATATTGCCTCTCCTTTTTTAGAATTATTTTTGGCATTTCAATTTAAGGATGAGCCTCATAACGAATTTTTCGAAAATTACACCTATGCTTATTCAACTGAAGGGCATGGGAAATCTTTAGGCACTAATTGGAAGATAGATGTTCCAATAAGTTGGAAAGCCTATGAAGGTGATAGACCACATGTAGTTCAAAAATTTATTTCTCATTATGGAAACGGTACAGAAACTAGTGTTGCAACTGTTGCGCTAATGGTGAATAATTTGCCAATTATTGAAGGCTATCAATTAACGAGTAGTGATTATGAGAATTTTAATTTGGAAGATAGTGCACATAAATTTGTTGAAGAGGGAAATGAATTAATTTCATTTAAGAATTTCAGCATTGAAAAGTACAAAGGTTATATTCTTACAGCGGATTATACTGGTCAAAGAATGTCATTTACATATAAAATGAGAATGCAACAAGTAGGACTTTTTGTCGAGGATAAGTTTTATAGTTTAATTTTTACAGTATCCCCGAAAGATTCAGATCAGGAGCTGTCGATTGAATTTGATAAATATCAGCCACTTTTTACATTAATTACAAACAGTATCGTTTTAGTTGATAAATATTAACCCCCGTTACTTTTTCACCCTTCATCATTCTTTTCATGTTGCCCTCGAGGAAGAAGGCACTTAAGTTAAACCTTAAATACATGCAACATGAAAAATCTATTTTTAATGGCAGGAATATCCATAGCCATGCTTACAACAGCCTCGGCACAAAATGAGTTCTTACCTCGCATAACCGAAAAAGGACATTCCATAAATCAGTACGATGCACATGGCAAAAAGCACGGATATTGGGAAGCGTATGTCAATGAACATTTGAAACTTGTTAAGAAAAAAGAACATGCAGCATTTATAGTTATGGTGTATTACGACCATGGGAAAAATTTATGGAAAATTAATTACTTTGACCATTCGAAAAAATATAGATTGACAGAACCATTACCTAGATTTGAATATGGAAAACCAAAGTTTTTAAATGGTCACTTTTCCTTTACAACAAAAAGACCTTTATATTATCGCTGGCTTCGCTATGATTTTGATAAAGGTTACCCTAAATTAATTGTGTATGAATACGATGTTAAAGTAAAAGATAGTGATTTGGGTTATGCAAACGATGAAATTCACTATAAATTCTGTTGGGATTTTTCCAAACAGTTCAGAGGTCAAGATGGATCATTTCAATATAAATCCTTTGCCAATGATGAGATTGAATACGCTTATTGGTTCCGTAAAGACACATATTCTTTGGGTACATACGCAACATGTGGCTTGTGCTCAGATTTTACCGATTCAACCATTACCTTGAATGGTAAAACCTGGTCAAGTGCTAACCTTAAATCCTACAAATTTAGAAATGGGGATGAGATTTTTTATGCTGAAACTATTGAGGATTTCGAACGATGTCTAGAGGAAAAGCTACCTGCTTGCTCTCGTTTTAAAGGACAACTCGTTTACAATTGGTATGCGTTAAACGATCCAAGAGGTTTGGCCCCTGAAGGTTGGAGATTGGCGAATGATCAAGATTTTAAAGAATTGAGAAAATATTTGGGAGTGAATCATGTGAATTTCCTTCTGAGTGCATATAGCGAAGATAAAGGTGCGGAATTGGGATCCAACATAAGTGGTTTTGATGCGTCTAAGAAAGGTTATCAAGCGCCTTGGTGGAGTGTGAACAATGAAAATTCAGAAACCGCACATGCCTGGGTAATTAATGATGAAACTTTGACATATATTCTTGAACCGCAAAATGCATTTTATGCTGTTCGATTGATTAAAGAATAACCTTAGCCACTTTGCGCTGTTCAAATCTTTTGGTTTTCCTTGTCATTAAAAGGCCAACTAGCACTAACTTCGTAAAAATAAATAAGAATTATGGCAAGTAAAAAAATATTAAAGAAAAACCTGAATAACATGGTTTTTGATATCGTTGAAGAATGTTTCAGCATGCAAATGTGGAACCCAGAGAAAACAGTACAAACTGAAGAAATAATCGATGCAGCGGCAAATTTTCAAGATGAAATGCTAATAAAAATTAACGCAGCAAAAACCAAAGCCGATTTTCGTCCTATCCGTTCTGAAATCGAAAATACAGCTGTGGATTTTATCAATAAGCTTAACGGATTGAATTAATCGATTCAAATTAAAACTATATAAAGCGGGATACTCCCGCTTTTTTTGTCAATTCCCTCCCTCTTTATCCCAAGCAAAAAACCAATTCCCCACTATTAAAATAATTTCCGATTTTTAACCAAAAATAGTTTCATACAATTTTGAAACAATATCCAAATAACCATGAACCAAAAACAACTCATTACAGCCATCGGATTTTCAATTTTCGCAACAATCCTCGTTTCAACAAAGGGTGAATCCACCTTCTGGAATGCCATTGCGCTGTCGTTTTTAATGATATTCTTTTGGGTTTTTGAAGTCATTCCCATTTATGTCACGGCTCTTTTTCCTTTGGTTCTTGCCATTCCACTGGGTGTGTTGAACAAGGATGATCTCGCTATGGCTTATGGTGATGGCAATGTATTTCTCTTTTTTGGAGGATTTTTATTGGCTTTAGGACTTGAAAAATGGAATGTCCATGAACAAATAGCACGTGGAATAATTGGCGCTGTGGGTAATTCACCAACTCGTATATTATTTGGTTTCATAATGAGCACAGGTCTGATTAGCATGTGGATTTCCAATACAGCGACAGCACTTATGATGCTTCCTATGGCACTGGCAATTATTGAGGCGCTACCTAAACATGATCAAAAAGGTAGGTTCTCAATTTTCTTAATGTTATCTGTGGCTTATGCATCTAGTATCGGTGGGGTAGGTACGCTTGTAGGATCTCCACCCAATACCCAAATGGCAAGTATTCTTGAAAAGCAGTTTCAAATTGAAGTTGACTTTTTTACTTGGATGAAAATTGGTTTTCCTGTTGCAATTTTGATGCTTTTGGTATTATTTTTTTTGTTTTATACTTCACTTCGAAAAAAAAGAAATTCGAACTCACATCAATTTCAATTGCCAAAATCACCATGGACTAAAGATCAAATTAAAGTATTAACCATTTTTTCGGCGGTAGTGCTCCTATGGATTTTGAAAGATGTGATACATAATTATACTGGTTTTACCTATAGAGATGAAAATGTAGCCATGTTTGGTGGGGCTTTATTGTTTTTAATTCCTTCACAAGAAAAAAAGACCCTCTTGAAATGGGAGGATACGAAACAACTTCCATGGGGAATACTTTTACTTTTTGGTGGCGGATTGGCTTTAGCGGCTATTATGGAAAAGAACGGCATGATTGAAGCATTATCCGTCGCCTTTTCGCAAATGAATACTGTATCTTATTTTGGAATTCTTATTACGGTTGTGATTATTGCTGTATTTGCATCTGAAGTGCTTTCCAATCTCGCGATGGTGGTTATTTTTGTGCCTATTGCTGCAGGTTTTGCAAATCAACTTGGAATTCCTATTCTCCAGTTGGCAATTCCACTTACACTGGGTGCAAGTTTGGCATTTATGCTTCCAGTTGGAACTCCACCTAATGCTATTGTTTTTAGTTCTGGCTATCTAAAAGTGAAAGATATGGTGAAATATGGATTCACTTTGAATCTTATAGGTATCAGCATTATTGTCTTTTTAAGTTTGATTTTACTATAAAAAAAATGGTCGGATATTTTCCGACCATTTTACTTTTTAGAATTAAAATATTATTTCTTAACAACAATTTTCTTGTTTGATTCAAGTGTGCTTGTCTTTAAGGAAATAGTGTAAATTCCAGAAGCAACCTCGTTCAATTTAACTTCATGAGAGTATGCTCCATTTTGATTTTGGATAGTAGATTCATATACCAGTTTACCCATTTCATCATAAATGTTCAAAGCATAAGTTTCACCTCCAACAGCTTCAAATTCTACATTGAATTCACCTGACGATGGGTTAGGATAAATGGTAAACATTCCGTCTGCCAATTCTTCAATTCCAACTCCACTCACAGTATAACCTCCAGAGAAACTAGAAGAACAACCATTTATAGTTACTTTAACAGTATAAACACCATTTGTTGTTGGTATGTATGTCTGACCTGTTGCTCCAGCAATAGCCACACCATTCAAATACCATTGGTTTCCTGTTGCTGATGATGAACTCAAAACCCCTCCATTGTTTGTAATTGTTGGGATTGATGGTGTAGGATTAACAGTAATAACCAACGGTGATGAAGAAACAGTAGTAGGACTTGCGCAATTCGCAGATGAAGTTAATGTACATGTTACTTGGGCGCCATTTGTTAAAGAACTCGTTACAAATGTTGAACTATTTGAACCAACGTTTGCACCATTTACCTGCCATTGGTATGATGGAGTAGATCCTCCGTTACCAACTGAAGTTGTAAATGTAACCGCTGTACCTGAACAAATTTGCGTTGTACCATTTACGCTAATAGATGGTGTAACATTAGATAGAACTTGTGTAGTAATAGCATTAGATGTTGCAGGATTTCCCGTAACACCCGGCATGTTAGAAGTCATAATACAAGTAACAACAGCATTGTTAGGTAGCGAAGTAGGAGTGAAGGTGCTACTATTGGTCCCAGCATTCACACCATTTACCTGCCATTGATAGCTTGGAGAAGTTCCCCCGTTCACAGTTGTAGCAGTAAATGTTACTGAATTTCCTGCACAAAGAATATTGTCTGCATCACTTGACGTAATAGATACATTCGCATTGGTTGGTGATGCCAATTGGAAAGAATAAATACGTGTTCTTTTAGGATTGTTTGAAGTTCCTCCGCACCATTCAGCAGTATGCCAAAAAGTCGAGCCATCAGGATCTAAGGAAGTGTGAGAATAATCCCCCCATCTGTTAATTCCTACTGTTTGAGAAATAGTTCCGGCGATTGCTGTTGCTTCAGCAAAAGTCATTTGATTTAGTGGGTCAGATGCCAAACGTCCTGTATAATACAATCCAGGATAGATTGTGGAAGAACCAGATTTCGTGTAACATAATGCGATGTTTCCTGCATCGTCCATAGCGATAGAACTTATCCAGCGATAGTAATTATCCGGAGTGTAAACACCTTGTTGGTACATTGACCATGCCCCTGTAGACTGGTTTTGGCGTAGTTCGGCCCACATTATACTTCTTTGGGTTGTACTGATTTTAACTCCCCATGTTAATACCACAGTATTGTATCCGTTCCATTTTCTCCATTGTGCTCGGTATGTCAAAACGCCACCAATACCATCAAGTTTCTGAGTCGTACCAGGTTGTGCGATGTCGTTCCAGTTAAAGTTATAAGAACCGTCAAAAGCTGCAGTAGGCACAGCACTCACGAATGAAATCGTAGCAGTAGGAGTCGTTGGTGTCCAGTTAACAGCCATTTGATAAATTTGAATGGCATCGATGTTTCCACCTCCCCAACCATTGTCAGAATAAGAGAAAATTGGACAAGCCCCACTCGTCGGTAAACCTTGATTTCCATCAGCATCAGCAGGAAGTGGACAGAAAAATCCTCCCCCATCCGGTGGATTATAAGTAGCATACACTGATCGAGCCGCACCTCCAGTTAACATGACAGAACGTTCGAAAGCAAAAACTTTTTGAGTACCCTGATTTGACGTCATGTAATACCCATCATGCCAAATAGCAAATTTTAAATAATCTGGAAATTGAGGAGAAGAGTAGGTGTAAGTGTAATAGGTGCCCATTGGATCATTGGTTGTCGAAACAGCAATATAAATTTTGTTTCCAGATGTACCAAATTGTGCGATAAACCATCTGTTGGCAAAACGATCATACATTACAATTGGATCGCCATCGTTTGGTGTTGCTGGGCTCCACAAACTTCCTACAGAACCAGATGTTATGGTTGCACCAGTAGTCTTGTTAACGATACGATAAGTTGTTGCATTTACAGCCTGCATGTAATAATTTGGTCCTGCAGCACCCGATGGATCGTGGGGATAGGATCCGTTATTAACACCGTTAACATTTACTTTGGTTGTTGGTGCAGGGCGTGTTCCAAAAGATGTTTGCAATATACTAGAATCATTTCCATAGGCGAGGCCACCATTTTCTACGGTGAAAACGTAATCGTTGGGTTTTCTGTATTTTTTATCTTTCGAAACCCATTCCTTGTCGTCCATCTTGCGAAGATTCTGACGTTCCAATTTTTTAAGATTAATAGGGTCTTCTTCAGCCAATTCTCCCAAAGGTCTTGAAATCCCGAATGATTCACAGTAAATCACACCGGAGGTTTCATCTGTTTGAGCAGCAACCTTCTGGATGCTATTGGTAAATAAAAACCCAACAATTAAAAAGGTAATTCTTTTCATAGTTTGTTTTTTGAGTTAAAGCTTACTAAAATATTTAATTTAAGCCAAATCTTAGTCATATTTGTCATTAAATAAACATTTTTTTTTCAAAATGGTTTTAAAATAATAGAAGCAAAATCATGAAAGTACTCTTATCGCCAGCAAAGTCAATTAACTTAAATATTCCAAATTGTTCTTTAAGTTTATCCGAGCCTCAATTTGGGAAAGAAACCGCTATTTTAATTCAAAAGTTAAAAAAACTTTCACCGAAGAAAATAGCTGAACTGATGTCTATTTCACAGGATTTGGCAGAATTGAATTTCGAAAGATTTCAAAATTTTGTTTACCCTGGAGTAGAAAGTGAGCATTTATTGCCTGCCATTTTTGCTTTTTCGGGCGAAGTTTACAGAGGTTTCGATGCAGAAACCTTGGGTATTGAAGAAATTGTAGTGGCCAATGAAAATATCCGCATTTTATCTGGTCTCTATGGTATCCTCAAACCGTTGGATTTAATTTATCCTTACCGTCTTGAAATGGGGACTAAATTTCCGAATACCAAGAAGCATATAAACTTGTATTCTTTTTGGGGGAGTAAAATCAGCAAGAACTTGCAAAATGAGCTTCACGAAAGTGAACCGATAATTAATCTGGCATCAACAGAATACAGTAAGGTTGTTGATTTTAAAAAAATGAAAAATCCGGTCATTACTCCTGTATTTAAAGAATTTAAAAATGGCGAATATAAAACTATAATGATGTATGCAAAAAATGCACGGGGTGCAATGGCGAGATACATTGTGAAAAATAGGAAGTTTAATTTAGAAGATTTGAAGCTTTTCAATAATGATGGGTATCAATACATGGAAAATTTTTCGACAGCAAATGAATGGGTATTCGTAAGATGAAATCAAAACGAATCATCCTTATCTATAACTTCCCACGTATGATCGGCAAGGAGTTTTATTGTGGCTAAATAACTTAATGCTGCTCCTGATTTCCCCCATTGATTTGGTGCAACCAAAGAAAGCAAATGAATACCATTTTCTTTTTTGTAAAGATAATATGTGTGATTAATTAGAGGTTCAAATCTCATTTCAGCAGTATAAATGAGTTCTGAAATCTTTTTACGATCTGACAGTTTTTTCGCTTGTTCAGCCAATAATTGCATTTGTTCATAAATCTGATTCAATTGCATATCAGTCTGATATTCCATAGCGCTCAAGGCACGACCTTTTATTTTTCCTTGATCTTCAGGTTTAATTATTGCACTCCCAGCATGATGGGCATACTCTAAAGAATGGGGATTCTCAGTTATTTTATCAGGATCTATTGGATTTATAAAATCTTCATTCATGACCGCACTTTTAATACTAACCCTTAATTTACGATTTTGTTTTAAACGAAATAAACGCAATCATCAGATAAAATAAATCCAAAACAAAAATAAAAAAACCGCTTCCGCGGTTCATTCAATTTTATTTTTTTACACGTTCAACGTAAATGCCAGTTCGCGTATCTATTTTAATAACCTCGCCATTATCAATGAAAAGTGGAACTTTAACTTCCGCTCCCGTTGCTATCGTTGCTGGTTTCATGGAATTGGTTGCCGTGTCACCTTTAATTCCAGGTTCTGTATAGGTAACTTCTGAAATAACATACATTGGAAGTTCAACAACAAGTGGTGTTTCTTCTTCAGCATGAAATAAAATGTTACAAATCATTCCTTCTTGCAAAAACAATGGTTTTTCTATCATTTTCGAAGGAATATTCACTTGTTCGAAAGATTCATTATTCATAAAGACAAATTCACTTCCTTCCTGATACAGATACTGATACTCCCGATTCTCGATTCGAACGGGTTCAATTTTATGACCTGCTGAAAATGTATGGTCCAAAACCTTCCCTGATTCAATGCCACGCATTTTGGTTCTAACAAAAGCAGGTCCTTTTCCAGGTTTAACATGTTGAAATTCAATAATTTGAAATAATTTATCGTTGTGTTTAATACACAATCCATTACGAATATCTGCTGTAGTTGCCATTTTCTAAAATGATTTTTGCGTGCAAATATAGCATATTTTCATTTTTATAATCTGTATATTAGTTCTTTAAATCAATCTATATGTACGATTATTACAAAACATTGTCAAATCAGGGAAAAGTAAAATTCATAGCTAATATTCTACTTGGTATTATAGGAGTTATTTTTGCTACTTTAAATTGGACATCGCAAGAAATTCATATGATTTTCTTTAAGGCTCATGCTCCATTATCCTTGTTGATAATTTTTTCAATGGTTGCAGGTTACGCTGTATCATCTTTAGTTAATTATCGAAAATTTCAAAAAATGGAGAAAGAAATCGAAAAACTTCGCAAAGAGCTGGAAGATAAGGATTCACTTTAGTCACAATATTATTCTGTAATTAAAGATCATTTCTCAAATTTACCTAATTTTGAATACCGGTACCACTTTATAAAAGTGCAGAGACCGTATCCGATTTTCGGAGCCCATGCAGTTTATCTTGAAGCTTACCTATATGACCATAAGGAAAGTCTTTGGTTGTCAATGGCGGGCTGCAACTTTTATAAGTAGAGGTTTGACCAAACAGCAGATTACAAAGACAATCGGCAATTCTAAACGTGTTTTCTGAAGCTTCAGAAAACCCACTGCATGGGTTTTTTTATTATCATTTTAACGCTTCAAGTTTTTATAAATAAAAAAAGGGTTACGCGAAGAGTAACCCTTTTTTTGAATTTTAATTTATATTTCTACTGAATAACTATTCTTGTATTAGAAATAAAGTTCTCTGATTCAAATTCAATCATATAATTACCTGTGGCAACATCGGTCAAAACGATTTCATTTTTACCAGCATTAATGGAAGTAGTCATTATTATCTTTCCTGATAAATCATACAATGTTATAATTCCCTTTTCAGGTACATTAATATTAATATTGTCCATTGTCGGGTTCGGATAAATAACAAAATCCCAATTTGTTTCATTCAGCCCATTGACTTGCACTGATCCACATAAACTCGTTGTGCTACAACTTAAATAGTTAACTATCACAGCATAATTGCCGCTTACTGTAGGACTGTATGTTGCATTGGTTTCGCCATCTATTGGCGTATTGTTATTGTCACAATCTACCCATTGATATGTGGCATTTGGTAATGGGTTCACAACTTCGACTGTTGAACCATTGATCGCAATGTCTGCCGTTAAAGGTGTAATAATAACTTGTTGTGTTTGTGTTGACGTATTGTTGTAATTATCTGTATAAGTCCAAGTTACTGCAGTACTCGTGGTTATTGGAAAGTTAATATTGCTAACACCAATGATACCGCCTTGACAAGCGTCAGAAGCTGTTGGAGGAGTAAGAGTATTCACTTCGCATACTTCAGTAATATCATTTAAAGTAGCATCTGGAACAGGAGCTTCGGTATCAGTAATTATTATGTTTTGATCTTGAGTTACTGTATTTCCATTACCATCAGTATACGACCATGTTATTGTTGTATTCGATGTGATTGGTAAAACAGCATTCGAAGTTCCAGTTATTAAACCATCACAATTATCAGTAGCTGTTGGTGCATTTAAAGTGTTTAGCGAACATGAACTCGTAACATCAGCTAAACTAATTGCGTCAGGAACTGGCGAAATGTTATCATTTAGCACAACATTTTGTGTTTGCGTTGAAGTATTACCATTACCATCATCGTAAACCCAAGTGATTATTGTATTTGAACTTATTGGTAGTGCAGTAGAAGTTGTTCCAATAATTGTTCCTGCACAGTTATCGTTTGCTTCTGGTGGGGTTAAACTTGTAATTTCACAAGTTCCATTCAAATCAGGTAAGGATGCAATTGTCGGAATTGGTGCAATATTGTCAATAAGGACGACATTTTGTGTTTGCGTTGCGGTATTACCGGCTAAATCTGTATATGTCCATGTTATTGACGTGTTGGATGTTATTGGAAGCGTTGTATTGGTTGTCGCTGTAACAACTCCAGAACAATTATCAGTTCCCGTTGGAGGTGTCAATGAAGTTATTGAACAAACCCCATTTATGTCTGCTAAAGTTGCAACATCAGGAACAGGTGCCAAATCATCTCCAATATTTATAATCTGTGTTTGTGATGATGTATTCCCATTACCGTCTGTATATGTCCAAGTTATTGTAGAACTTGAAGTAATTGGTAATGTTACGTTTGTTGTACCTGTTATCAAACCAGAACAATTGTCATTCGCAGTAGGCGGAGTTAATGAGGTTACAGGATTACAAGTAGAAACGATGTCAGATAAATTGGCTGTTGTCGGAACAGGCGCTTCACTATCATTTATAGTTACAACTTGTTGTTGAGAACTTGTATTTCCATTACCGTCTGTGTATGTCCAAGTTATGGTTGTATTCGTTGAAATAGGGAACGATGTAGTTGTAGTAGCTGTTACTTGGCCCGAACAGTTATCCGTTGCGGTAGGCGCCGTAATATTCTGAACAGCACAGGTTGAAACAATTGGTGTTAAACTCGCAATATCAGCAAGCGGTGGAATATTGTCTCCAACTTCTACAATTTGGTTTTGTGTTACACTATTTCCGGTAGCATCCGTAAAAGTCCAAACTACAGTAGTATTAGACGTAATAGGAAATACAGTTGTAGTTGTACCTGTAATCAAACCAGAACAGTTGTCTGAAGCAGTTGGGGCAGTAATACTCGTCACTGGTGAACAGATTGATGTTACATTTGGAAGTGATGCATTTGTTGGTATTGGCGCGATTACGTCTCCCACCTCAACAGTCTGGGTTTGTGTGGAAATATTTCCGGCAGCGTCAGTGAATGACCATGTCACAGTTGTATTGGAGGTAATAGGGAATACAGTTGTTGTTGTTCCAGTTACCAATCCTGAACAGTTATCAGATGCTGTCGGGGGAGTAATTGAAGTTACAGGTGTACATACTGAAGTAACAGTAGGTAATGATGCTAGAGTTGGAACAGGAGCAATAATGTCACTCACATTAACTTGTTGAGTTTGTGTTGATGTATTACCGTTTCCATCATCATATGTCCAAGTCACCAGAGTATTTGTTGTAATTGGTAAGGTTGCATTGTGCGTCCCTGTAATTACACCGGCACAGTTGTCATTAGCAAATGGAGCAGACAATGAGGTTACATCACAAGATGAATTTATGTCAGACAATGTTGAGAATATTGGAGAAGGAGCAGTGATGTCATCAACAATCACTGTTTGTGTTTGAGTTGAAGTAGTACCAGCTGCATCATTATAATTCCATGTAATTGTATATGTTCCTTCTGCACTGTAGTTTGTTGGACTTGAGGTAGTTGCCGTTATAGCGCCGTCACATGAGCTGGTCGCAGTTGGTGCATTAGTTACGTTAACACCGCACTCACCACTTAAAGTTGGTAAAGTTGCTTGTGTTGGTGTTATAGTCGATGATCCTGTTTCTGTGAGTGTTAAACTAAATGGACCAGTAGCAGTTCCAAAGCCATGAACTAAAACATAATAGGTTGTTCCTGGGGTATAATTCCAAGTTACTTGTGATTGTGCTCCGCAAAAGTCATCACTTCCTCCAACACATGTTAGAGCTCCACAGGACCCTGAAAATACTCTTATTTGCGAATCAAAGGTGGTACCTGTGCATGTTGAAACAGTAAATGATTTACAAGGTGATGAACCTGTAACGGTATACCAAACACCGCCTCCAGTTCCATCAGCAGCTGTTCCACATGCAGGAGCTAAATCTGCAGTAGCACCTACAGTTGTACCCGTATAGGTGCCAGGAGTTATTGCAATTGCTCCAGCGCAAGGATCATTTGGAATAGGAGGTGGAGCTGTTCCACATTGTACCCACGGGTTTCTACAAGAAGATACTGTTCCACACGCAGAATTGGTATGAATGTAGACCCTGTATGTTCCAGCCGTTGTAGGTGTATAAGAAATCGGTTGTGTTCCTGAGGTTAAAATCGTATTGGCAGCGTTCGTAATGGTTATGTAATCGGTTGTGATACTTGATCCGAAAGTATAAGCTGTACCAGCGTTAAGTGTTAAGTTATTGTATTCACCAGCGAAAGTACACGCCGCATAAGCCTCCTGTGTTCCTATACATGTTGGCGTGTATGAGGAATAGAAAACACCTGTATTACAACCTACAGTTGGTGGTGGTGTTCCACTGCATGTTACCCAAGGGTTTCTACAGGCATTTGCGGTTCCACAAGCAGAATTTAAATGAATATAAACGCGATAAGTTCCTGAAGCAGTAGGAGTAAAATTAACAGGTTGTGTACCAGAAGTTAATATTGTATTGGCTGAATTCGTAATAGTAATAAAGTCTGTTGTAACACTTGAGCCAAATGTATATGCAGTTCCAGCTGTTAGAGTTAAGGTATTGTATTCTCCTGCATAAGTACAACCTGCGTATGACTCTTGAATTCCGGTACAAGATGGCGTATATGAGGAATAGGCAACTCCAGAATTACATCCTGTTCCACCTCCACCTCCTCCAGTGACTCCTCGCCAAACAAGTGTGTGACAGGTAGTATTGGTAGTACAAAAATACAAACTTGTTAAAACCCTAACAGTTCCGGTTATTGTAGCAGTCCAAGTAATTTTCGGTGCAACACCACAAACATCATCCGAATATCCCAGTACTGCTCCAGTGGCATTATTGAAAAGGGTTAATTGTAAATCTTCACCAGCTGCATTTGCAGCACCATCTCCAGTGCAGTATGACCAATCATAAGATGTTCCAGCTACAACGTTGTATAACTGGTATTCTCCACCGTATATACAAGTGCTAACGGTAACAAACGTCGCACCCGGATTCGAAAATGTTGTAGAGGGGTATTGAGCACCGCCAAAAGCACATTGAGAATAGGTAATGTTGTTTGAAGCAACAACTCCTATAATTAAAGCAAAAAGTATTTTTAACGTTTTCATAGTTTTAATTTTGGATTTAGAGTCTAGTTTTTATCAAAATTAGGAGTATATTTTTTCGCATTGTTTTCATAAAAGAATTTCAGCATTTCTGGGTATTCAAGGTACCATTCTTCTTTTGCTATTTTGAAAGTAGCGTCGTCTGTCTCAGGATTGCCAGTTTTAATTTTTTGAGGAAAACCTGGCAAAGCATCAACAGAAGCTGCATTCATAATTGCTTCAAAAGCTCTTGGGTTTTGATTAATCCAATTTTCTTTCGCTAATGCGTAATTCATTTCATCTTGAAATGAATTTCCCGTACTTGTAAGTTTCGGAAAATCCGGTAAAGAGGTTTCAACCTGATCATCAACTTCAGTTTTCGGTATCGATTGCGCACTTAGTAGTAAGGAAAAGGAAGTGAAAACGAATAAAATAATAGTAGTTTTTTTCATAGTTATGTTTATTACGGTTCTAAAATACAAAAAATATTAATCCATAAATTACAGGATTTCGAGACTATCTAAATCTTCAATAGATATGATAGGAGGAAATTCACCTTTTGTAATTTTTTGAAGAACAAACTCACCGGTTTTTTTTGCTTTTTCTTCGGAAGGAAATCCTTTATTACCTTGAATAGCAGGTATGTTTGGTTGGTTGATTAAGGCTTTGTTGTTTTTTAAAATTTTATAGCCCCACTCTTTATTGTCATTTTGAAATGTGATGACAGAGTAATTTGCATTTTCAACTTTTTCCGATTGATTCGAATCATCCTTTTCAGAAGTTTTAACCAAAGAGATTTCATTTTTAACTTCGCATGAACAAATTAAAGAAATCGAAAAACAAATATAAAAAAGCTTCATTTATTAAAATGTTGTGAATTTTATCATTCTTGACTCACCGTATGGCGATGCATCAATTTTTAGAAAGTAATTCCCTTTGGAATTATTTGGCTTCTGAATAAGTAATTGATTATTGACAATACCTAAATTAAAAATCTCAGAAACTTCATTGCCAAGTTGGTCAAAAATCATAATATTATCTAAAGTTGGAGTTTCATATTTTAACTCAATCGTTGCTTTATCAAAAAATGGATTCGGGTAAATTTTTAATTTAGTATTGGAGAGTTCATCAATTCCTACAATTCCTGAGTAGGAGTAAAAGTCATCTTCAAAAATTCCACTATATCCAGTTCCAATATATGCAATGTTATTTATAACCATAGCAATTGCATTTTTTCGTCCAGACCCCAGGAAATCGGATCGTTGCGTCCAAGAATTTGAAAAGTAATTGTATTCCCAAACATCATTAGTGTAGGTAAAAGTATTGTCTTCACCCGTTGCAATAAATGCTGTTGGGAATATTCCCCAACCTACTGCTCCTGCACGAGGTGTTCCAGGAAAACTTGCCTTTTGTATCCATGAATCGCTGCTAGCCTCATACATCCAGAAATCATTTTTTAAAACGCCATCATCTCCAGTTCCCATGTATGCTTGATCTCCCATTGTAAATGCAACTGCCTGTCTTCTCGCTGTGCCTGGAAAGTCATTTAATTGTAACCAGGAATTTGTTTCAGGATCATATTTATAAAAATCCTTACACAGTCCATTAGCATCTTGGCCTGTCCCAACATAGGCCTCATTGCCAATTACAAACGCAACAGCCTGTCTTCTTGCAGTACCGACGAAATCAGCTTTTTGAGTCCATGTGTCATTAATTGGATCATATTCCCAAGTATCCTTGAAGTATGGATTGGTTTGTCCTTGACCTAAACAAATGTATCCTTTATCACCAATAGCAAAACCACATGCTGAAGCTCTGTCTAATCCATCACCATTCAACCCACCCAACGATAATTCATCATCCCAATCATTTTGAGAAGGATCATAGGAATACATTTTTCTTTTAAAACCAAAGTCATCCAATCCACCAATTATATAACCTTCTCCATTTATTACGAAAGAAGCACTTGAACCTCTAGCTGGACCATTAACAGAATCCTTGATTTCCCATATATCTTGACAATAAAATTGAAAGGAAAAACCTGTACAAAACAATACAGCAATTAATAATGAAATTTTCATGTTTAGTTTATGATGATTTTTTTACAAATAATTTGGTCATTGGAAGAATTACTGAATTTCATAATATAAACTCCTGGAATTAAATCTCTTACATTGAAAATTGAAACATCTTCTTGCAATGAATTTTCTACATGGCATCTTAAACCTGCTATGTTATATAATGAAATTTCACTTATTAAACCAGTTGGAAAAGAAATATTTAGAATTTCATTAGCCGGATTGGGAAATATTGAAATCAAGTTTTCTAATTCGTCAATATCTGCTAAATTAAGAGGTGTATACTCCTCAATGGAGGCCTTTTTACCTGAAAATCCTTTACCGGTTCCGACATAAGCTTTACCACCTAGCGTAAAAGCTACAGCATTTTTTCTTTCGCTACCCCCAAATGATGCACGAACAGCCCAAAAATCAGTTACAGGGTTATATTCCCATAAATCGTCAAGCAGACCACCATCTGTACCAATACAAACATAACCTCGCGAACCTATTGTGAATGTGCAAGCTGCACCTCTTTCACTTGCAGGTAAATCAGAAATAGCTGTCCATTGATTGGTGCCGGCATTGTACTTCCAAAAGTCCTTTTTAAATACATCTTGGTTTGCACCCAAGCCTACAAAAGCATCATAACCTACAGTAAAAGAGGCAAGTTGGTATCTAACTCCACCAGGGAAATTTGTGCGTTGCGTCCATTGGTTTATACTTGGTTTATATTCCCAAAGTTGATTGGAATATGAATTGGGACCAACTTTACCACAACAAACATAACCTTTGGAATCAATAGAAAATGCTGTGGCAAAATAAACTCCATTCCCACCAACACCGGGGTAATCAGCGATTTGCAGCCAAGAATTTGACGTAGGATCATATTCCCAGAAATCTTTTAATTTACTTCCTAAAAATGATTCATCATTATCAATTCCAGTTCCTACATAGCCTTTATTGTCTGCAACAAACGCGACAGCATCTCTTCGTGGTGAACCAGGTACATCTGCCTTTTGAGTCCAAGAATCACTAGTTGCATCGTATTGCCAAAAATCTTTTAAAACAACTTCTGCAGTATCGACTCCTGTTCCTATATAACCATAATCTCCAATTGAAAACGCTACTGCCCTTTCTCTTTTTCCTCCGAGAAAGTCGTTTTTCTTTGTCCAAAAGTTACCTGTCTGGGAAAAGCTTCCAAAACAAATCCCTAAAATTCCAATAATTAAATAATGTTTTATTTTCATTCAAAAAGTAATTTTCCGGTGCTTAAAATTTGATTATCATTCTCTATGGTATAAAAATGAAATCCAATCAAAAAATCCAAATTTTCTATCGTTAGATTTTCTTTTGTAAAGAGATATTCGCCAACTTTATCTCCAGTCAAATTAAATATTTTAAACTTGAGATTGCCATAGAATGGGGACATCATATTTATTGTTAGTTGACTTAACACAGGATTTGGATATATAGAAATTGAAAAATTATCATTTTCATTAATTTCTAGTGGGTCAAAGTCGAACGCCCAAAAGTCATTTAAATTTATACCATTAGTACCAGTTCCAAAATAACCTTTTCCATTAATTGAAAAGGCTACTGGGAATCGTCTGCTTATCCCCGGAAATTCACAAATATATTTCCAACTGTTTGATCCTGGATCGAATTCCCAAACTTCATCTGTAACATTGGAAAGTCCACCTACATAGCCACACGTAAAGTAACCTTTATTATCACGACCAAAAGCACTACTTCCATTAGTCATTAATCCGGGAAAATTTTCACGTTTAAGCCATGTGTCGTTTGCCGGTTTATATTCATATAAGTTGGTTCCTGATTTAATAAACCCACTTGAATTCGTAGCAAAAGAGCAAGACCAAGTTCCAAAATTCACTGGTGCTGGAGTCTTCATCATCCATGAATTGGTTGATGGGTTGTATTCGGCTAATTGATTGGTTTGGTATACATATCCTTTTTCGTTTACACTGAATCCCTGAGTATCACCCGGATTGATCAAGCATGGTGCAATAGGTGCCCATGTATTTGTTACAGGATTGTATTCGTAAAATTCGTTGCTCAACGCTGAACCTCCGCCTACATACCCTTTAGACGATGTGGCAAAGGAAACGGCACCATGATTGTTTACTGGAAAATTTGCCTTTTGTGTCCAAGTGTCAGCGGCTGGATCGTATTGCCACCAATCTTTGTAAGAAATATCTACACCAGTACCATTAACATGACCAAGTCCCATATATCCTTTGTTAGCAATGGCAATTCCAACTGCTCGATGTCTTCCAACTCCTCCAAAATTTGCTTTTTTAACCCATGGGTTGCCCAAACAAATCAAATTTGAAAAAATTAAAGCTGAAAAAATAACCAAGTAAGTCCTCATATCTAATATTTTACAATCTTTCCTGTTTTGAATGGCTGTCCATCATACATCAATCGATATAAATAATTTCCATTATTGATTTGTTTAAGGTCAAAAGATGTATGACTTGAAGCCAATTGATTAGATATCAAAAGTTGTCCATTCAGATTTAATAGTTCAAATGTTATGGATGTTACTGAAATATAATCTGGTATATTTTTCATATTAACATTCAAAACATCAGGAGTTGGGTTCGGAAAGATTGATACCTCATAATCATCCATATTTCTTTTCAATACAGAAAGGATTTGATCAAACATCCAAAAGTCTCTAAAATTGGTACCGTTCGTTCCTGTTCCAACGTAAGCTCTTGTTCCAATTACAAAAGACGTTAAATAACGACGTGCTGTACCAGCAAAATCCTCAATTTGTACCCAGGTATTAGATAAAACGTCATATTCCCAAAAGTCGCCATAGTTGTTACCGCTGGAGAAATCATCTCCAGTACCTATATAACCCATTCCGTTTACTGAAAAACCAACAGCTTCCTGTCTTGTTATTGGCCCAACGGGCGCTTTCAATACCCATTGATTTATATCAGGTCGGTATTGATAAAAGTCATTAGTTGAACCCATATTGGTATTTCCAGTTCCTAAATAACCAAATTGATTAATCGAAAACCCAACAGCTGAAGTTCTTCCAGGACCAGGGAAATTGGCTTTTGCAATCCAGATATTAGTTGTAGGGTTGTATTCGTAAAAGTCTGCACTGTAACCTGATGTAGTTTGACCGGTTCCAACATATCCCTTTCCATCGATTGCAAATCCAACTGCGCCTCTTCTTGCCGCGCCAAGCAAGTCGGCTATTGGTGTCCAAACATTTGTGTTTGGGTCATAACTGTAAAACTTTTTTGTATAACTACCATTTTCTAATCTACCACCACCAACATAAGCCATATTATCGATAACAAAGCTTGTTGCATGATAACATTTACCATTTGGATAATTCGCTATTTGTGTCCAAGTATCTGACGACGGATCATATTTCCAAAAATCCTCATATTCTACATCAACGCCTGAATTTATATGACCTAAGCCAATATAGCCACAATTTCCAATAGAAAAAGAACTGGCTCTGTGTCTTGCAGTACCTCCAAAATTTGATTTTTCAAACCATGGTTGAGCATGGGATATGGAGAAAAGGGATAAATAAAATAAAACGGTAAATAGTCTTTTGTTTAAGGTCATTTTTTGATCAGTTTTTTGCATGTAAATTGATTGTTTAAAGAGAATTGTACCTGATAAATGCCACTTTTTAGGTTACTTAAATCAATACTTTCTCCAAAATAATTTTTAATTTCCAATACTTTTTTCCCTGTAAGATCGAAAAGGTTAATATCACCTTGATAGTTTTTAATTTCAAATTTATCAAAGGCTGGGTTAGGATAAAACAATATATTTTCTTGACTCAATTCATCTGTATTGAGGTAGTTGGCGTTAATTTCTAAAATGTATTCTCCAGACGCATTTCCCCAACCTTCAACAATGATATATACCAGTCCCAGTCCTTCAGTATTAAATGTAAGACCAGATTGTGTTCCACAACCGGAGACATCATCATTGTATGCAATGACATTTCCAAATCCGTCAACAACACTTAAAAACGTATCAAAGCTCGAACCGCAGAGTGAAATATTCACGGATTCCATCATTGGAGAAGGATTTAATTGATAGTAAATATCTGGAGAATTGTAAACTAAATTTTGGTTAGAATAACAAAACGAATTATCATTGGTATCAACATAAGGCAATGAGCTCACAACGATTGGGTCATTTGTGTCATCTCCTACATAGCCAGAACAGTCAACACCGTTTCCAATGTTAATAGTAAAGTCCATTACTGAACCCCATGTGAAAGTGCCACACGGATTAATAGGTAAAGAACCAGCTTCTTGCTGTGTTATTCGCATTCTAGTAGGTCCATTTTGTGCTCCGAATGGCACCGTGAAATTGAAATTTTGAGGCAAAGCTGGGGGGATTCCCTGCCATGTTCCAAGGCTTTCAGTTGGCTCAAAAGTTCCGCTTTGGTTAAAGTCAATCCATGCTTGACCAACACCAGCGTAGGGTCCACCACATGTACCGAAATCGACTTGAAGTGTATAATTTGAACCAGCATTTAAAAAAGTGCTTAAAAAAGTTAAGTCTTGAAGTCCAATAACGCCCGGACAACCTGTGTAATTTATTGAGCCAGAAGCACCAGTTAAAATAACAGATTCAACGTTCGAGTCTGCAGTGCTGGTAGGGCCAACATTTGTACAGTACTGAGAATATGAAAAAAACGAAGAAATTGAAAAAAGTAGAAGCGAGTAGTTTTTAATCATAAGTGTATTTTTCAGCATTAAAAATAAAAAGAATTCCTCAATGTTAATTTTATGTTAACAAATAACTTCTTAAAAATTCTCAAACCCAATAGCATCAAGAGCGAAAATTAGTCGATCAATATCTTTTTCATCATTGAATACTTGAATAGAAAATCTTAAATAAGTATTTGAATTTGATTCAATTACAGGAATTTGTATTTTATATTTTTCGAAAAGTACTTTTTTAAGTTGAATTGGATTTTTACTCTTTATTGGACAACTAAATAATTGACCAAAGAAATCCTTATTTAAAGGTGCCAATGGTCTAGTGTCAAGAAATTGTGTAAGTCTTTCAGCAATTTTTAATAATAGATTTTTACAATTTTCAGATTTTTCAAGCCAATTGTAATCGTTCATGAATTTTAAGGCTGCTGGAATTGTTAAATAGGCTGAAAAATCTCTTGTGCCATTGTATTGGTGGAATTCATGAAGTCTGTTTTTCTCTATATTTTCATCATATCCCCAACTAATAATTAATGGTTCTAAAAGTTCATGAAAGTCCTTGTTAACATACAAAAATGAACAGCCTTTTGGAGTCATCATCCATTTGTGACATGCGCCGGTGTAAAAATCTGGGTTGAGTTCCTCAATATTTAGCGGAATATGTCCAGGTACATGCGCGCCATCTATAATTGTAATTAGCCCTCTTTTTCTTGCCTCATCACAAATTTCTTTAACCGGCAATATTAAACCCGTTGCCGAAGTTATATGACTTATAAATACAATTTTCGTTTTGTCACTGTAACTTCTCCAAAATTCACTAATAAATTCTTCCTTGGAAGAAATCGGTAAGGTTATGTTTGATTGAACATATTTCCATTCGTATTCCTTTGAATAAAAATTCCATGTTTTATCCATAGCACCATATTCGAGGTTAGTAGTTAGAATTTCATCTCCAGGATTCAATTTTAAACTTTTAACTATTAAGTTGATAGCATGTGTTGGATTAGGAGTGAAAATTAAATTCCTCGATTCACAATGAATATAGGAGGCCAATGCATTTTTCGATACATCCAAATTAAATGGTCCTAATTCGGTAATAAAATGCACAGGATCCTTTTCTAAAAGATATTGCCATTGGATATAATCCTCAAAAATTGGCTTTGGGCATGCACCAAATGAACCAAAATTAAGGTAACTAATTTCCGAATCAAGTAGAAATAATTCCTTCATATTTTTATTTTTGAACGAAGATACATTCACCATTAATACTAAAATTAAAACAAATTGAAAACAAATCTAATATTGTAACTTTAGTGTCAAATTAACTCAAAATAATTTTTCAATTTTGGAAGCAATTAAAGTAAATGATTTGGATTAGTATTTTATTAATGTTAATTGTTGGTATCACGCTTGGGATTCTTGGAAGTGGTGGTTCAATATTAACTTTACCTATTTTGATTTATGTTGCTCACTTAGAACCAGTAACTGCAACTTCTTATACTTTATTTATTGTAGGGATTTCTGCCTTATTTGGAAGTACAAGAAATATATTCTCTGGTTTAATTGATTTTAAAGTGCTTTTGTTTTTTGGAATACCTTCTTTATTGAGTGTTTATGCAACTCGATATTTTATTTTGCCAAGTTTACCTAATGATTTATTCGAATTCGTAGGTATTAAATTTTCGAAGGATTTGTTTTTGATCACTTTATTAGCCTTTCTTATGATTATCGCCGCAGTAACAATGTTAAGAAAAGGAAAAAAAGAAAAATCTAAGGTTAATTTGAATTCCATTCAGTCCTTCTTTATCATTTTGATTCAAGGAATAGTTGTTGGACTTGTAACAGGATTTGTTGGTGCAGGTGGAGGATTTCTTATTATTCCTGCTTTGGTTAATTTTTGTAACGTTTCTGTTAAAAAAGCAATTGCGACATCTTTAGCCATTATTGCAGTTAATGCAAGTATTGGTTTCTTAGGGGATGTAAGCAAAGGAATTTTCATCGATTATGCTTTATTAACTTATTTCACTATTTCATCTCTTTTAGGCACATTCATTGGTTTATACTTAAGTAAATCAATTAAGGAAAATCAACTGAAAATAATATTTGGTTGGTTTGTTTTGATAATGGGAGTCTTTATCTTTGTTAAAGAACTTTTTTTTTAAATTTCACAAATCGTCAATCGTTAAATTAATTTCTTACATAAATGAAAATTGAACAAATATATACGGGTTGTCTGGCTCAAGGAGCTTACTATATTGTATCAGGAAATGAAGCTGTTATTATTGATCCGCTTCGAGAAACAAAACCATATACTGATCGCGCTGAAAAGGACGGAGTTAAAATAAAATACATTCTTGAAACCCATTTTCATGCTGATTTTGTTAGTGGTCATATTGATTTATCCAAAGTGACAGGTGCTCAAATTGTATACGGACCGAATGCCAATACTTCTTATTTTACTCATATAGCTCAAGATGGTGAAATTTTAGAATTTGGAAATGTTTCTATAAAAGTTATTCATACTCCTGGTCATACTATGGAATCCACATGTTATTTACTTTTTGATGAGAATGGTAAAGAGCATGCGCTATTTACAGGGGATACTTTGTTTATTGGTGATGTAGGAAGACCCGATCTTGCGCAGAAATCAGCTGACATGACAATGGAACAATTGGCTGCAACTTTGTATCATTCTTTGCGAAATAAGGTAATGACATTACCAGATGATGTCATTGTTTATCCTGCTCATGGCGCTGGCAGTGCATGTGGTAAACATATGAGTAAAGAAACTGTTAGTACTATTGGTGTACAAAAAGCAAATAATTATGCGTTACGATCCAATATGACGGAAGAAGAGTTTGTTAAGGAAGTAACAGAAGGTTTAATGCCTCCTCCTGGATATTTTGGAATGAATGTACAAATGAATAAATTGGGTTATGACAGTATCGAAGAAGTAATGAAAAGAGGCTTAACTCCGCTCAATACTGACCAGTTTGAAATGATTGCTAATGATACCAATGCTATAGTATTAGATACGCGAAATGCAGAGGAATTTGCCAAAGGATTTGTGCCCAACAGTGTTAATATTGGTCTAGATGGTCAATTTGCACCATGGGTTGGAGCGATGCTGCCTGATGTTAAACAAGAAATTCTTTTAATTACGGAAAATGGTAGGGAAGAAGAGACTGTTTCAAGATTAGCTCGAGTTGGATATGATTATGTTATAGGATACCTTGAAGGAGGAATTAATTCCTGGGTTGCTGATAATCGTGATTTGGACAATATAAATCGACAAGATGCAATAAATGTTAATCAATTAATGGATGATGGTTATAAAATTATCGACGTGAGAAAACCATCCGAATTTCAAGCTGAACATGTTGTTGATGCCTCAAATTTACCACTTGATTTTATAAATGAAAACATGGTTGAATTCCCAAAGAATGAACCATTTGTTCTTCATTGTGCAGGAGGTTATCGCAGTATGATTGCGGCTTCTATATTAAAATCAAGAGGATTCAACAACTTTGTGGAGATTAGGGGTGGTTTTAATGCAATTTTGAAATCGAATGTAAAAACTACGCAATTTATTTGTCCTACAACAGGAAAGGCTTTATAGATAATGATAGAAATTGACTTTGATTTTGTAAAGGAAATTCTTAAAAAGCGTCCTAAGGATTCCTATAAAAATCAATTTGGTCATGCATTATTAGTGGCAGGTTCGAAAGGTAAAATTGGTGCTGCTGTTCTTTCGGCTAAAGCTTGCTTAAGAAGTGGTGTAGGGTTAACAACAATATTAAGTACCAAGTTAAGTTCCTCTATTTTTCATACCTCATTGCCAGAAGTTATGGCAGAAGAGGACTATAACAGCAATTATATAACAAGTATTCCAATTGCTAAAAAGTACAATGCTGTTGGTATTGGTCCAGGAATAGGGACAAATGATCAAACGATATATGCAATTGAATCTTACCTAATGTTGTCTAATATTCACACAGTCTTAGATGCGGATGCCATAAACGCAATTGCCTTGCGACCTTTATTGAAAAATTACTTGAAAAATAAAATCCTCACCCCTCATATTGGGGAATGCAAAAGAATTATCGGAGATTGGCAAGGTGATCAAGAAGCTGTTGAAAAAATTCAATCTTTTGTTAATGAAACACAATGTGTACTCGTTTTTAAAGGAGCTCCAACTAGAATTTTTTCGCCGAAAAATCAAGTTTACGTAAATTCGACTGGCAACTCTGGAATGGCGAAAGCTGGTTCAGGTGATGTCCTTACAGGTGTTATTACGGCTTTGCGCGCACAAGAATATTCTGCACTTGATGCAGCAATAGTTGGGGTTTATGTACATGGTTTATCTGGCGATCTTGCGGTTGAAAAGGGATCCAATTATAGTTTGTTGGCATCAGAAATTTGTGATTTTTTGCCAAGTGCATTTCGAAAAATACTCGGTGAATAAGCAATTTGATTAATTGACCTATAGCACCTCAATCTTTCTTCAACATTAAACTTTATTAAACCTTAAACCACATTGAACTCTAAACCTGCTTAAACCGATTTAAATTCAACCTTCAATTTCTAAATTACCCTGCTCATTGTTAAAAGTCAGTAATATTTTATCAATCCTCAATCCGTCTAAGTCCATAATTTCATATTCACATGTTCCATCATTAAACTTATCACCTACAATTGGAATTTTTTTCAGGTGATCCAACATGAATCCAGCAACGGTCGTATATTTAGAGATATTATCTTCTATAATTTCTTTTTGAAAAAATTGATTGAGTTCGAAAATTAATGTTTTGCCATTAATTAGATAAGAGACGTCTGTTCGTTTGACAATATTTGCTTCGTCATGCTCATCTTCATCTGGTAAGTCTCCGACTATTGCCTCAATTAAATCATGTAATGTAATGATACCAATTACACCACCGTATTCGTCTATTACTGTTCCAATATATTGCTTTTTAGATTTGAATATGTTTAAAATTTTGAAGGCTGGCGTATTTTGGAATATAAATATAGGTTTCTCCATTATTTGCTTCAGTTCAAAATCTACATTATTGTAATTTTCTAGAAAATCTTTAATCGTTATAACCCCTTTAATATTTGATATTTGACCGTCACATACAATAAATTTAGAATGAACACTTCTTAATAACTGTGAGAGGATAACTTCTTTAGAGTCAAATAAATCTATCCATTCCACTTCTGTACTATGTGTCATAAGTGATTTGGCCGTTTGATCAGTGAAATAAAATAGATTTTGATGAACTTGGCTTTCATCAGTTTCTAAAACGCCTTGTTTCCCAGCGTTTATAAGCATGAACTTTAGTTCTTCTTCAGACATATGATCACCATCAGATTCTTTAACTCCGAATGGTTTAAGAAAAATAATAGTTGTAAAAGACAAAAGCTTTACAAATGGAAATGTTGCCAAAGTAAAATACTTAATGATTGGAGCACAAAACAGAGCAATTTTTTCCGCGTAATTCATTCCTATTGTTTTGGGAACCAATTCACCAATTACTATTGTGAAATAGGTAATAGATCCAATTACTATAAATAAGGAAAAGAAATGGGTATATGATCCAAATATATCAATACTTGTTAAGTAAAGTTCCAAGTCATCTGTTAAGTTTGCGCCACCATACGCTCCTGAAATAATACCAATTAATGTAATTCCAACTTGTACTGACGATAAAAAATTTTCTGGTTTTTCCAGTAATTCAAGAATTATTTTCGCGCGATTGTTATTTTGTTCAGCCAAATGCTGAATTTTATTTTTCTTCACAGAGACCAAGGCGATTTCTGATAAAGAAAAAAAAGCATTCAAAAAAGTTAATATTATTATGACTAATATCTCCATTATTTATTGAATTATTTTAAAAAAAAAGAACCCTGCTTAGCAGGGTTTTGGAAGGCTTTTAAATTTTTTAATCTTCATTTTCTTCATCGTCATAGAAGTCATCTTCATCATCATCTTTTTTGTAATTAAACAGATCTTCATCCCAATCATCTTCATCATCATCACTGAAGAAATTATTGTTTTTGCCACTTTTTTTATAGGCATTCATTTTCGGCTTTTTTGCCCCCTTATCAGAATCCCAATCCTTTGTTGACTTTTTGTCGTCCTTTTTCTTTCGAGTTTCAATTTTTAGATTGTCTATTGGAATAACTGGTATTGAATTGAAATCTGAATTTTCTCTGGGAGCTCTTGGAATAAAATCTGCGTCTTTCTCTGAATCATTTTTTTGAAAATCATTTGACTTCTTAGGAAAAGAATCATTCGGTTTGTTTCTGAAATCAGGTCTAGAAAAGCTGTTGTTTTTAGGTCTATTATCCGTGCCGCGCTGTTCAGCTTCCTTTACGGCAATAGGACGACCATTTACAAGCCGACCATCCAAAGAAGCTATAGCTTTTAAAGCATCTTCTTTGTTGACCATTTCAACAAATCCAAAACCTCTTGATTTACCTGTTTCTTTGTCGGTTGCTACATTTGCCTTAATTACAGGTCCGTAATCTGAGAATAATGCTTTTAATTGCTCTCCGGTAACACCAAAATCTAATTTGGCGACAAAAATACTAGTCATAAAAAAGCGTAGAAAATTAATTTAAATGTTAATAATACCCGAAAATAGAACTTTTTTTTTTGTTTCAATAAAAACGTGTATATTTTTCTGAAAAAATAAAATGAATGCATTAATTCTAGGGGCAAGCGGATTAGTCGGTCATGAGTTGCTCGAACTTCTAATCATGGATGGTAGATTTTCAAAAATTGATCTACTTAGTAGGCGGGAATTGGACCTAAGATCTTTAAAAGTAACAAATCATGTAGTCAATTTTGAAGAAATCAATTCACTTCCTGAAATTAACCATCCGGATGTTTTATTCATATCTTTTGGAACTACAATTAAAAAAGCAGGTTCGAAAAGAAATCAATTTGTAATAGACGTAGAGATACCCTCAAAAATAATGCAACTAGCTCAAAAAATTGGTTTGCAAAAGTGTGTGCTTGTGTCGGCGCTTGGTGTGACTAAATATTCCCCTTTCTTTTATTCCAGAATGAAGGCGAAGTTAGAGGAAAGGGCTAAAAAAATTGGTTTTGATCAGCTTATAATTATTAAACCTTCAGTTTTAGAGGGGGCACGATTGGAAAAAAGAAAAGGTGAGGAATTGTCTGTAGTTTTTGGAAACGCATTGGCCAAAACAGGATTAATTGATAAATATAAACCTGTTAGAGCAATTGATTTGGCGAAATGTATGATACAGTCATTATTTGAAGTCGGTAATGGTGTTCATGTGTTCAATTCAGATAAAATTCATATTCTTGCGAAAAAATATACTGAAAATGAATGGCGTTTCAAAACTAATGACACCTAATTGTTTGTTTTGAACGGTTGTCTGTAAAGAAGTGATTTACCCAAAGAATTTTCATCTGCATATTGTAATTCTGTTCCGATTGAAACACCTCTTGATAAACAGGTTATCAATAAGTCCTCAGTCTGTATTTTTTTATACAAATAATAGTTTGTGGTGTCACCCTCCATTGTTGGACTTAAAGCAAATATGATTTCCGATATGGAGCCATTTTCAATTCGATTAATTAAAGTTGTAATATTCAAATCTCCGGGTCCAATTCCGTCCATCGGAGAAATTACACCTCCTAAAACGTGATATCCACCCTTAAAAGTTCCTGTTGATTCTATCGCTAAAATATCTCTAATATCTTCAACTATACAAATTGTGTTTAAGTCTCGATTTGGATTTTCACAAATTGAACAGATTTCAGCGTCTGAAACATTATGGCACACATTGCAATTTTTTAAAAACGCTTTCATATCGGTAAATGAACTGGAGAAGCTAGCAATCTCATCCTCAGTTCTATTTAATAGATTTAAAGCAAGCCGCAAAGCTGTTCTTTTACCAATGCCTGGTAAAGAAGAAAGTTCTTCAACTGCTTTTTCCAAGTATTTGGAAGGTAATTTCATAGGTCAAAGTTAATGAATGCAAATAGCACAGTTAAAGCCTTTTTATTTTCTTTTAAACATACCAAAGAGGAATTCTTGCTTTTAATCGTAAATTTGATTTCAAATATTCCTTAATGCCTGTAAAAGAATTAAACATACGTAACAAACGCGCAAAATTTGAATACCATTTAATGGATCATTTTACCGCTGGTATTCAATTAAAAGGAACAGAGATTAAAAGTATCCGTTTAGGAAAAGCAAGTATTTTAGAAGCATATTGTATTTATCAACAAGGGGAAATTTTCATAAGAAATATGCATATTTCGGAATACGAGAATGCATCATTTTATCATCACAAACCCCGTTCAGATAGGAAGCTTTTGCTAAACAAAAAAGAAATTTTTAAAATTTCTAAATTTCTTCAAGATAAAGGAAACACACTTATTCCAATTAAATTATTCCTTTCTGAAAAAGGTTGGGTTAAAATAGAGATAGCGCTTGCTCAAGGTAAAAAGCTTCATGATAAAAGACAAGACATGAAGGAAAAAGATGATAAACGCGAAATGGATCGTGCCTTGAAAAGATAACTAAATAAATCCAAGTCCCAATAAATGAAACCAATGATAATTGGTGAAAATAAAAACAAGCATCAAAACAGGGGAGAGGACTAGACTCAGGTAGTATAATATGGTATAAAAGCTCATTTTTCGTCTGTAAAAATAAGTGAAAGCAGGCAATAGGAATATAATGATCATCAAAGGTCCGAAGGAATAAAAGGTTAATTTTACAGGAAAAATATGTTCCGAATAACCATTGTCACACAATATTTTTATGGGCTCGTGAAATAACCAGGATTCAAACAAAACTATTTGATTTTCATTCAATAGACAATCTGTTTCAAGATCAGATACCCAGTATTTATTATCATTTGGAGTCTTTAATATCGATAGGTAGTCCCAGTCGTTAAAAGATGAGACATTTTTTGCATAATGAGATATTTCAATGATTTTTTTATGTTGTGGGAGAAACATATCTAAGGTTATCAATATGGACAAGGCAATTCCAATGAAAACCGAAAATTTTAATATTCGCCATTTTCTTCCAACAAACAAGGATTGATAGTACCTTTCTTGCTCTAATTCTTCTTTCTTTTGCTGATCAAAATAACGCTTTTTTGCTTCCTTAATTCGTTCTTCTTGAGATTTTTTCCTTTTTGATTTAATGTCTGTACTTTCTTGGTAAACTGGAGGACTTTTCCTTCCGATTAATATTTCATAAGATTCTGTTATTTCAATAAATTTCTTTTTTGCTTCTACACTTGGATTTTTATCTGGATGATAAACGAGTGCGAGTTTACGATACCTTTTTCTGATGGTTTGTATATCAGATCCAGGTTCAAGACCAAGGTTTCTATAGTATTTTGATTCCACCATCCGTAATGAGCTTTGCAGTTTCGATTCGATTTATTTTTCCCGATAAAGTACGTTTAAATTTCTTCAGGATAAAATATTCTTTGGGTATTTCGTATGCTTTTAAAGCGTCTTTAAAATCTTTTTTCATTAAATGAATATCAGCTTCTGATTCGATTACAATTACAACTTTTTGCCCTAGATATTCATCATCCATACCAGTAATGAAAAAAGGTTTATCAATAATATTACTTATTTTTTTTTCATTTTTTTCGGGTATGATTTTAATTCCTCCGCTATTTATAATAAAATCTGACCGACCTAACCACTCAAATTTATTAGTTGATATGAGTTTAACCATCTCGTTTGTTTCTATTGGTTTTTCCGATATTTCCGGATATTCCACCAATAATTTATTGTTTTTACTTGAAAACGTTACACCTTTCAATGCACTGTAAACATTAACTTCATCCCTTCCAATTTTTCGTATCGCAAAATGTGAGAGTGTTTCTGTCATTCCAAAAGTGTGAAATATATTTTGATTTAAACCTTCGATTTCTTTCTCGATGTCTACAGGCAGAGGTGCACCTCCAACAATTAGATTCTTTACCAGTTTTATTTTTTCAGGATGATAATTAATTGCATTAATGATTTGGATTGGAACCATTGCACAAAAATCAAAAGTATCACTAATTTCATATAAGGGCTTGGCATTTAACTTCCCTACATATAAGTTTAAATCACCAACAATTGAACGGACAATCATCATTTTTCCTCCAATGGTATTTGGAGAAAGGCACAGTAGCGCTTTCGATTGCTTAGAAATATTAAAGTGATTTAATGTCTTTTGCGCAGAAATTATCATTTTTGCTTTTTCAACCATCAAATTTTTGGGTTCACCTGTAGATCCAGATGTTTGTATCGCAATGACTGGAGATGCGTTATTCCATTCTTCTAAAAATAAATTTACGTGCTCATTGAGCTCATTCTGATTAAATAATTCAATTATTTTCATTTTTGAATTTTTGGAATAGTTTTTGCTAAATGCTGAAAGTTGTTTAAAATTAATTTGTGTTTTATTTAAATGCAATGTTATAATTAAATCGTTTAACGAACAAATTTGAATTAATATGAAAAAAATAGTGTTTTTTATATGTTTGTGCCTTTTGTTTGTAACATTTGCATTTAAATCGAACAATTCAACATATTTAACTGAAAAAACTACTTCTCAAGGTATTGATTTCTCACACTTAACCTTTGAAGAAGCTAAATCTAAATCAATTGAAAACAATCAATTGATTTTTGTAGATGCATATACTACTTGGTGCGGTCCTTGTAAGCAAATGGCTGCAACCTCGTTTAAAGATGAAGAAGTAAGTAGCTTGTTTAATGAGAAATTCATAAATCTAAAAATTGATTGTGAGGAGGAAAGTCAAGGTACACAATTTGCAAAAGATTATAAAATAAAGGCATATCCTACATTATTAATAATTAATGGTGAAGGGACGGTAGTTAAAAGGGCAATTGGATATCATTCAGCATCTGAGCTGATTAACCTCGCCAACTCTGTTGACTAATAGTTAAATAAAAGCAAAAATGATCGAGAAAAGCTCTTTGCCAATGGCGAGGAGCTTTTTTTATTCTTGAGCTTTCTAGCCTTCAAAAAATAAAAAATAATTCAAAATTGTTACTTTTTAAAGTTTAGCGTTATTCGTTAAATTGTAAATTTTTGGGTATGCGGGGATTCAAATGGCTTTTTATTTTCCATTCAACATTAAATTTCCGTTTTGCATAGTGTATGAAATTTCCAATCCAAATTACTATATTTTCTTAACCAAACCAAAACGGTGCTTTTGCCTTGAATACTATAAAGATCTCGGTTTGATGGTATTTCAGGTTCCCTTTTTCGATTTCATCGATCTCTCACAATTTAATGGACATGCCTTAATCACTTTAACTATGTTTCTTAATTGTTTCTTCTTTCTTCTTTCTTGTTTCTTCTTTCTTCTTTCTTTCTTTCTTTCTTTCTTTCTTTCTTTCTCAAATTAAGTCAATTCATTGTCAACTTATTTCAGGACGGATCATTTGAAAATAAAAAAGGGTTGCCAAAGACAACCCTTTTTATGAACTAATGAATGACTATTTCTCTTTATCCATTTTTTCTTTCAATCCTGCAAGCGCATCTAAATCACCTAAAGTTGACTTTTCGGTATTTTGATTAATTGCTTTTACAGCTTGAGAGGTTGAAGATCCGGCAGACTTCTTAGAACCAGATTTTCCAGAAGCGGCTTGACGGTCATCACCATCTTCGAAAGTTCTGGTATGAGACACAACGATTTTCTTAGCATCTTTATTGAATTCTATAACCTTAAACTCTAAGGTTTCTTCAACTTGCGCATTTGAACCGTCTTCTTTCTTAAGATGTTTAGATGGACAGATTCCTTCTACTCCGTATGGTAGCGAAACAATTCCTGATTTGTCTTTGTTTTCGATTATTGTACCTGTGTGAACAGATCCTTCAGTAAATACGTTTTCAAATACATCCCATGGATTTTCTTCCAATTGTTTGTGACCCAATGAAATTCTTCTGTTGTCTCGATCTATTTCTAGTACAACAACTTCCATATCGTCACCAACTTTACAAAATTCAGATGGATGTTTGATTTTCTTTTGCCATGAAAGATCAGAAATGTGAATCAATCCATCAACACCTTCTTCAAGCTCAACAAATACACCAAAATTGGTGAAGTTACGAACTTTAGCATTGTGTTTAGAACCAACTCCATATTTCACTTCAATGTCAAACCAAGGATCCGGCATTAACTGCTTAATTCCAAGTGACATTTTGCGTTCTTCTCTATCAAGTGTCAGGATAACAGCCTCAACTGTGTCTCCAACATTCATGAAATCTTGAGCAGATCTTAAGTGTTGTGACCAACTCATTTCAGATACGTGAATCAATCCTTCTACTCCCGGAGCAATTTCAATGAAAGCACCATAATCCGCCATAACTACAACCTTTCCAGATACTTTATCACCAACATTTAAGTTTGCATCAAGTGCATCCCATGGATGTGGTTGAAGTTGTTTCAATCCTAATGCGATACGTTTTTTATCATCATCAAAATCAAGAATTACAACATTCAATTTTTGATCCAATTCAAGAATTTCTTCTGGATGATTAACACGACCCCAAGAAAGGTCTGTAATGTGAATTAAACCATCAACACCTCCAAGGTCAATGAATACACCATAAGAAGTAATATTCTTAACAGTTCCTTCAAGAACTTGCCCTTTCTCAAGTCCAGAAATAATTAATTTTTTCTGCTCTTCTAGTTCAGCTTCAATAAGTGCTTTATGAGAAACAACAACGTTTCTGAATTCTTGATTGATTTTTACTACTTTGAATTCCATGTTTTTACCAACATAGACATCGTAGTCTCTAATTGGCTTAACATCGATTTGGGAACCTGGCAAGAAAGCCTCAATTCCAAATACGTCAACAATAAGACCTCCTTTGGTGCGACATTTAACATAACCAGTAATAACTTCACCGGTGCGTAAAACATCATTTACACGAATCCAAGCTTTGTGCATTCTCGCTGTTCTGTGCGATACAACAAGTTGACCTGTTTTGTCTTCTTGACATTCAACATAAACATCTACTGTGTCACCAACTTTTAAATCCTGATTGTAACGGAATTCAGAAGCGGCAACTACACCTTCTGATTTGTAACCAATGTTAATGATTACTTCTTTTTTTGTAATCAAAACAACAGAACCTTCAACAACTTCTTTTTCATTGATAGAAGTGAGTGTTTGCTCATATTTGTCTGATAATTCGGAACGCTGGATTTTTGTGTAGCCATCTAATTCTAACGCATCCCAATCGAATTCTGCAGCACCTTCTAGCTGCGTGTTTGTTTTTTTTGCCATTTGGCTTTTAATACTTGTATTTCGAATTCCTGGATATTCGAAAGAAATGAATACTTAACCATTGCCAGGATAGGTTGTCTCTTTTGAGCGCGCAAAGATAGTGTTTATTTGAATAGAAATGAAATATGCATAAAAAAAGAGTCTCTTGGACTCTTTTTCGAAATTTAAATAGGACGATTATTGTTTTAATGCATCCATTCTTTTCTTGTATTCTTCTGCTTTTGTAGTGTCTTCCAAATTTCTAGAAATTTGCCATAATAAAGTTAAGACTTCAAGATCATCCCTTTTAATAGAAACATATTTATCTAAGGGTACTATGGCTCTCTTATAAATTTCATTTGCATCCGCTAAAAGTTTTTTGTAATCAGGATGCTTATAACCTAAAGTATTTGCTGATTCTTGAATGTTACCTGCCCAAGAAACGAGAATAGCACCTAATTGATACAAGCTTCTTTCATAGTTCGGATCAAGTTCCAATGACTTTAAGAGTGCTTCTTCAGCTTTGTCAAATTTATTCGATTCAGAATAAATGGTTCCAATTACGTAGTATAAGTCTTTATTATATGGATCTCCTGCTATTGCCTCGTTCAAGGCTGCTTCAGCTCCTGCGTTGTCACCAGAAGCGATTTTATTATTTACTAATTCTTTAATGAGGCTTTGATCTAAAGGGAATTTTTTTCTTCCCTCAGAAACAATATTTTCGGCTTCTATCAAATTGCCAGACGCTCTGTAACAATATGAAACCATTGAATAGATTTCTGGGGCATTATAATTGTATTCAGCACATTTCCTGTAGAGCCTAGCAGCGTTGGTTAAATCACCGCTTTTTTCGTAACAAAGTCCCGCATTAAACATAGAAACAGTATCAATCTCCTCAATTGCACCTGAAAGTTTCGCTCCCAGTTCGTAAACCTCTGCTGCATCAGCATATTTTTTTTGTTCATAATTCATGTTGGCAGCCAGACCAAATATTGCTTTTTTGCCATCAATCGATTCTTTTAAATCGGCTTTATAATTTTTAAAAACTTTACCACCCAAGGATTTACTCACAGCATAACAATTTTCAAAAGCGAGTACGGCCTCATCTATGTATTTTTCACTAATTTCTTCTAGAAGTATGCTGTCTTGCGCAAAGGCCAATAAATATCCTAAATAAATTTCACCTTTATATAATAGGGTTTTAGGGCTATTTTTAGTTTCATCATTAGAGGCAGCTTGATCAATATATCCTTTTGCCTCGGTGATGGCCTTCTGGGCTTTTACCAAATCTCCATAATAAAAAGCTTCTGTAAAAGCTTTATATGTTATAGCAGCATCAGTTTCCGCCATTTTTTGAGAAAAAGAAATGTTACAGAGTGCAACAAAGCTTAATGTGTAAAGAATTCTCATTTTCAATTTTTTAATATTAACATTTATTAGATTCAGAATTTAAATTATTCCACACCGCCGTCTTCAATATTCGTGCCGATGTCGTTGTTTTCAATTGTATCCTCTCCTTCTTCACCTTCTTCCTCATCGGATCTCGGAACTCTTGCAATAGCTGCAATTTCGGCATTTCCTTTAAGGTTAATGAGTTTAACGCCTTGAGCTGCACGTCCCATAGTGCGAATTGTATCAATATTCATTCGAATGGTGATTCCAGATTTGGTAATAATCATTAAATCTTCCTCGTCAGTAACGTTAAGAATAGATAATAAAGGTCCTGTTTTCTCTGTTATATTAAGTGTTTTAACACCTTTACCACCACGGTTTGTAATTCTGTAAACTGGCTCTTTATCCTCTGGATCATTTAAGTAAGTCCGCTTACCGTATCCTTTTTCAGATACCACCAGAATTGTAGAGAAAACATCATCTACGCAAATCATACCTACTACTTCATCTTTTCCTTCTGCCAATGAAACTCCTCTAACACCAGATGCATTTCTTCCCATTGGACGAACGGTAGATTCATTGAAGCGAATTGCTCTACCCGAACTTGTTGCCAATACGATTTCATTTGAACCGTTTGTCAATTTAGCTTCAAGTAATTCATCATTATCACGAATAGTAATTGCATTAATACCATTTGACCTTGGACGAGAATATGCTTCAAGTGATGTCTTTTTAATAACCCCATGTTTAGAACACATGATAATAAAGTTGTTCTCTACATATTCTTTATCAGTGAGATCCTGTACTTTAACATAAGCTTTTACTTTATCATCTTGTGGAATGTTAATTAGGTTTTGTATTGCTCTACCTTTTGATGTTTTGTTTCCTTCAGGAATTTCATAGACACGCATCCAAAAACATCTACCTTTTTCAGTGAAAACAAGCAGGTAATTATGATTTGTTGCCACGAACAGGTGTTCCAAGAAATCTTTATCCCTTGTAGCTGAACCTTTAGAGCCCATTCCTCCACGATTCTGTACCTTATATTCATTGAGGCTAGTTCTCTTGATATATCCTGCGTGTGAAATGGTGACAACAACTTCCTCGTCAGCAATTAGGTCTTCCATTCGCATTTCGCTGGCTGCATATTCAATTTGCGACCTTCTTTCATCGCCATATTTTTCTCTGACTTCTATCAACTCATCTTTGATGATTTGCATCCTTCTTTCTTCGCGGTTAAGAATATCCTTAAGGTCTGCTATCAATTTCATTAAATCATCATATTCAGCTCTGAGCTTATCTTGCTCGAGACCTGTAAGTTGACGCAATCTCATGTCAACAATAGCCCTGGTCTGAATTTCGGAAAGTCCGAATCGAGCCGAAAGTTTTTCTCGCGCTTCGTCAGGGCTAGAAGATGCCCTAATGATTTCAATTACTTCATCAATGTTATCAGAAGCAATTATTAGTCCTTCAAGTATATGAGCTCTTTCCTCTGCTTTTCGAAGTTCAAATTTCGTTCTTCGTATAACAACCTCATGTCTAAAATCAACAAAATTTGAAATCAATTCTTTCAGGTTCAACAATTGAGGTCTTCCATCAACCAAGCAAATGTTATTTACTGAAAATGAAGTTTGTAAAGCTGTATACTTGTACAGTTTGTTTAGTACTACATTGGCAATTGCTTCACGTTTTATTTCATAAACAATCCGCATCCCATTACGATCTGACTCATCTCTGATATCTGAAATGCCTTCAATCTTCTTGTCATTAACCAATTCAGCAGTTTTTTTAATCATTTCTGCTTTATTGATTTGATATGGAATTTCTGTAACAATTATCTGTTCACGGCCATTGTGTTCTTCAATTTCAGCTTTGGCGCGCATGACAATTCGGCCCCGACCAGTTGTTAAAGCATCTCGAACACCTTCATAACCATAGATTATTCCTCCGGTTGGAAAGTCTGGTGCCTTAACATACTTGAGTAATTCTTCTATTTCAATTTCCTTATTATCAACATAAGCTATTGTTCCATCAATAACTTCTGTCAAATTATGCGGAGCCATATTTGTAGCCATACCAACCGCAATTCCAGACGCACCATTTACCAATAAATTGGGAATTTTGGTTGGCATTACTGTAGGCTCTTCGAGACTATCATCAAAATTTGGAGCGAAATCAACAGTTTCTTTATCCAAATCACTAAGCATTTCCTCTGCAATTTTCCTTAATCTCGCTTCGGTGTATCGCATTGCGGCAGGGCTGTCTCCGTCAACAGAACCGAAATTTCCTTGTCCGTCCACTAAAGGGTAGCGCAGTGACCAAGGTTGTGCCATTCGAACCATGGTATCATAAACAGAACTGTCTCCATGAGGGTGGTATTTTCCCAAGACTTCCCCGACGATCCTCGCAGATTTTTTATACGGTCTGTTGGAGAAAACGCCAAGATCTTGCATTCCATAAAGCACTCTTCTGTGAACCGGTTTAAATCCATCTCTTACATCAGGAAGAGCTCTTGATACAATTACCGACATCGAATAATCGATGTAGGCAGATTTCATTTCATCCTCAATATTAATCTGAATAATTTTTTCGCCGTCTGCCATAAATAAAGTTAATTTTTAAATCTTGCTATACAGTTTTATTGCAAGTTGTGAAATTAAGTATTAAGTGTAGTTAAAAAATGCACCACGAATTGATTTTACTAACAAAAATCTGTGGAAAATTGACATTTTTCAGCAATTATTAACATTTTATTCGTTTTATATTTGTAAACTGCATTGAACTTAGATTTTTGTAATTTTCGAATATAATGGAAGCTAAATTTTCACCAAGAGTTAAAGATGTAATTTCATACAGTAGAGAAGAGGCTGTGAGGTTGGGGAACGATTATATTGGTGTGGAGCATTTGCTTCTCGGCTTGATAAGAGAGGGCGATGGTACAGCAATCAGATTGCTTAAGGAGTTTAGTCTAGATCTGAGTCAAATCAAAAATGAAATAGAAAACAACTTAAAGCTCAATTCTTCATTCCAAAAGGATTTTCCTGCTAATATTCCTTTGGTGAAGCAGGCTGAAAAAGTTTTGAAAACAACTTATTTGGAATCAAAGTTATTTAAGTGTCAGATTATTGGAACTGAACATTTATTATTATCAATTTTAAAAGATGAGAACACCTTTGCGTGCAGACTTTTAAACAAATATGGTATCATGTACGAAAATATTAAAGACGAATTAGAAGCAATGTTAGAAGAGAAAACTAATCCCAAAGCCGAATTTCCTGGGAGCCAAGATGATGATGCTGGGGAGCAATTTTCATCTCAGAAGAAATCCGTTGACCCGAAATCAAAAACCCCCGTTTTAGATAATTTCGGGCGAGATTTAACCAAAATGGCTGAAGCTGGAAAGTTGGATCCTATTGTGGGGCGTGAAAAAGAAATTGAACGGGTGAGTCAAATTTTATCCAGACGAAAAAAGAACAATCCAATTTTGATTGGTGAGCCAGGTGTAGGTAAAAGTGCAATTGCAGAAGGTTTAGCTCTGAGAATCGTGCAGCGAAAGGTTTCTAGAGTTTTGTTTAACAAAAGAATTGTATCATTGGATTTGGCATCATTAGTAGCTGGTACAAAGTATAGGGGGCAATTCGAGGAAAGGATGAAAGCCGTTATGCAGGAAATTGAAAAAAATCCTGATGTAATATTATTTATTGATGAGATTCATACAATTATTGGTGCTGGTGGTGCAAGTGGTTCGTTAGATGCGTCCAATATGTTCAAGCCAGCTTTAGCTCGAGGTGAGATGCAGGCTATTGGCGCCACTACGCTCGATGAGTACCGGCAGTATATTGAAAAGGACGGTGCTTTAGAAAGACGCTTTCAAAAAGTGTTGGTAGAGCCTACGTCTATCGATGAAACCATCCAAATATTAAATAATATTAAAGAACGATACGAGGATCATCATTCTGTTGTGTTTACCTCTGAAGCAGTTTCAGCTTGTGTTAAATTGACAGAACGATACATAACCGATAGGCATTTACCTGATAAAGCCATAGATGCTTTGGATGAAGTTGGTTCGCGTGTGCATTTGAATAATATCAATGTACCAAAAGAAATTCTGGATTTAGAAGCTGATTTAGAAGCCTTGAAGGAACAAAAGAATGAAGTGATTAAATCTCAGCAATATGAAAAGGCTGCTGAATTCAGAGATAATGAAAAAAAACTGACTGAAAAATTAGAGTTAGAAAAACGTAAATGGGAGGAGGATTCAAAAAACAATCGAGTAGTTGTTACTGAGGAGCATGTAGCTGAAGTAGTATCGATGATGTGCGGTATTCCAGTTACAAGAGTATCGCAAACCGAAACTGGTAAGTTAATGCACATGGCCGACGAGCTCAAAGGTAAGGTTATCGGACAAGATGAAGCAGTTTCAAAAGTTGTTAAAGCAATTCAGAGGAATCGAGCAGGATTGAAAGATCCAAATAAACCGATAGGTTCATTTTTCTTTCTTGGTCCAACAGGTGTAGGAAAAACACAACTTGCTAAAATTCTAGCGAAATATTTATTCGACACAGAAGATGCGTTAATACGCATAGATATGTCGGAATATATGGAGAAATTTTCTATTTCGAGATTGGTTGGTGCGCCTCCAGGGTATGTTGGCTACGAAGAAGGTGGGCAGTTAACAGAGAAAGTTAGAAGAAAACCATATTCCATAATACTTCTTGATGAAATTGAAAAAGCACATCCAGACGTATTCAATTTGCTATTACAAGTGCTCGATGACGGTCACATGACAGATGGTTTGGGTCGTAAAATTGATTTTAAAAATACAATTTTGATAATGACTTCAAATATAGGGGCAAGGCAATTGGCTGATTTTGGTTCTGGCGTTGGTTTCGGAACAAAAGCTCGGGAAGAGTCACGAGATGAGAATGCCAAAATGGTCATTCAAAATGCCTTAAGAAAAGCTTTTTCTCCCGAATTTTTGAATCGTATTGATGACATGATTTTATTTAAGTCACTCGATCGTGATAGTATCCATAAAATTATTGACCTTGAACTTGAGAAGCTATACGGTCGTATTAACGATTTGGGTTATCAAATTGAAATGACTGAATCTGCTAAAGATTTAATTGTTGATAAAGGTTATGATGAGAAATTTGGCGCGAGACCTTTAAAGCGAGCCATCCAAAAATACATTGAAGATCCGCTTGCAGAAGAGATTATTAAATCAACGCTTCAAGCTGGAGATAAAATAAAAATTGATTTGCTAGAAGGGCAAGAGGACTTAAAAATTAAGATTGAAAAGCCTAAGGCGAAATCTAAATCAAAAGAATAAACAAAAGGGCTTCGGCCCTTTTTAACTTTTAATATATTGAAAAAAATAGGTTTTATACTAAGTTTTTTTGTTTTGTTTTCTTGTGAAAATGATAAGGTTGCACAAAAGCAATATAAAACAGAAAATATTATTGTCTTGGTTATAGATGGTCCTCGCTACTCAGAAACATGGGGTGAATCTTCTCATCAATTTGTACAAAATTTTGACACTTTACTTAGTCCACATGGAGTAATATATAGCGCTTTTTACAATAATGGCGTAACCTACACGACACCAGGTCATACATCCATTACAACTGGCATCTATCAATCCATTGATAACTATGGAAATGAACTACCCAAAAATCCATCTTTTTTGCAACAATGGTTAAAGTATTCAAAAAAGAGTTCTAATGCAGCGTGGATTGTTGCGAGTAAAGACAAATTAGAAGTTTTAGCAAACACCAGTGATTTTAAATGGAAAAATACTTATTTACCTTTTACAAATTGCGGGGTTAATGGTGCAGGAAATGGAAGTGGTTACAGATCGGATAGCTTGACTCAGATTGAAGTAATGAATGTATTAAATAGTTATCATCCAAATTTATTATTTGTGAACTACAAAGAACCGGATGCATCAGGTCATGCAAATAATTGGCAAGGTTATATAAATGGGATAAAAACATGTGATAATTATGTTAAACAAGTATGGGATTTTATTCAAAACGATCCACAATATAAAGGGAAAACTACTTTATTTGTAACGAATGACCATGGACGTCATTTAGATGGCATTAATGATGGTTTTGTTTCGCATGGAGATCATTGCGAAGGTTGTCGTCATATTTTTTTATACGCTTACGGTCCTGACTTCAAACAGAATGTAATTGAATCGAAACCGCGAGAGTTAATTGATATCAATGCAACTATTCTTGAACTTTTAGGACTTGATGAACAGCTTTCTGATGGTAAGGTGATGACTGAGTTATTTCTAAATTGATTGATTTTTAAATGATTCAATAGCCTTGCGCACCGATTTGAACCTCTTTAATAATTTTTCCGCTTCATTGTAGTCAAGCAGGGTTTCGTCCATTATCATTTTAATGCCGCGATCAACAAGTTTATTGTTACTTAGTTGCATATCAACCATTTTGTTTCCCTTTACTTTACCAAGTTTAATCATGAGTGCAGTTGAAATCATATTGAGAACCAATTTTTGAGCAGTACCAGATTTCATTCTGGTACTTCCGGTGACAAATTCTGGGCCGACAAGTGGTGTTATGGCAATATTTGCTTTAATTGATAGTGGACTTTCTGGATTACATGAAATACCGCCACAGAAGATACCATTTTCTTTAGCTTTATCAATTGCGCCCAAAACATATGGCGTTGTTCCAGAAGCAGCTATGCCAATAAGGCTGTCTTTTTCATTTATGTTGTATTCCATTAAATCCTTCCAACCTTGTTCTGAGTCATCTTCTGCAAATTCGACTGCTTTCCGTATGGCAGTATCTCCCCCTGCAATTATGCCGACTACAATACCATGTTCAATACCAAAGGTTGGAGGACATTCACTCGCGTCAACAATTCCTAATCGTCCACTAGTACCAGCACCAATATAGAATAGACGGCCACCTTCTTTCATTTTTGGCGTAACAATATCAATGAATTTAGTGATTTCTGGAATCGTCTTTTGAACGGCAATTGCAACTTTTTGATCTTCAGCATTAATTCCTTCCAATAATTCTGATGTCGTCATTTTATCCAAATTGGAATATGCCGAGGATGATTCAGTTATTTTTTTCATTTCATTAAACTAAATATGCTTTTGCTTCGGTTTCCTTCAATTCTATTTCTACCCGTTCTTTTAACGTTGTTGAAAGACTTAATCCTACAAAATCTGCTTTGATTGGATATCGCCTGTGCGTGCGGTCCACAAGAGCAACGGTTTTTATCGATTTTGTTGGTCTTTCGAGCATTTTAATTAATGAATATTGCATTGTTTTTCCAGAGTTTAAAACATCATCTACAATAAATATGAATGCATTTTTCAATTCGGATTCGTCAACACTTAATGTAATTTCATGATTCCAAGGCTCCTCTTTATCAACATTAATTTCAAAGATGACTACCTCTTGATTTGAACTATTTCTTATAATACTCCCAAGGTTTTTTGCAAGTATGAAACCATTTCCGCAAATACCACCTATATATATTCTAGGCTCTTCAAAACAGTTTTCAATAATTTGATGCCCCAGCCGGTTAATTTTTTGCTGAATTTGAATATGATTTAAAATAATATTCATGTGTTTATTTTCTTATCATTAAAAATCAAATTTACGCAACGAAAAGAACTAATTCTGGTAAATGGTAAAAATTAAGTTATTCACTTTTATTGTTCAAAAGATGAATGAGATCAACTTTAAATGCAATTAGCTTTTGGTTAATTTTGAACTCAATTTATGAGTTATATTCATTAATTGAAAATTACTATGCCAAGAGATACTTCCATTAAGTCCGTTCTAATAATAGGTAGTGGTCCAATTGTTATCGGTCAAGCATGCGAATTCGATTATTCAGGTTCCCAAGCAGCACGTTCATTGCGTGATGAAGGTATTGAAGTTACTTTAATCAATTCCAATCCAGCAACCATAATGACAGACAAAGTTGTTGCTGACAACATTTATCTTCTTCCGCTTGAACAGGAAAGTATAATTCAGATATTAAATTCCCATCAAATTGATGCTGTTTTACCAACAATGGGAGGACAGACAGCGCTGAATCTTTGTATCAAATGTGATGAGATGGGGATATGGAACGATCATGGTGTTCGTATAATTGGGGTTGATATCAATGCTATAGAAATAACTGAGAACAGGGAGGCATTTCGTGATTTGATGATAAATATAGGTGTTCCCATGGCGCCTCAAAAAACAGCCAAGTCATTTTTAGAGGGAAAAGAAATTGCTCAGGAATTTGGATTTCCGCTTTGTATTCGTCCCTCTTATACTTTAGGCGGTTCAGGAGCCTCCATTTTACATGAACCAAAGGAATTCGATAATTTATTAGAAAGAGGTCTCCAATTGTCGCCAATTCATGAAGTAATGATTGATAAAGCATTATTGGGATGGAAAGAATATGAATTGGAATTGCTCAGAGATAGTAATGATAATGTTGTAATAATCTGTTCTATTGAGAATTTTGACCCTATGGGAATTCATACAGGGGATTCGATTACTGTTGCTCCCGCAATGACTTTGTCGGATACTACTTTCCAGAAGATGCGTGATATGGCAATTTTGATGATGCGCTCAATTGGTAATTTTGCTGGTGGTTGTAATGTTCAATTTGCGGTTTCTCCTGATGAAAATGAAGATATAATAGCAATTGAAATTAATCCGAGAGTATCAAGGTCTTCTGCATTGGCATCGAAAGCAACGGGTTATCCAATAGCAAAGATCGCATCTAAGTTGGCAATAGGTTATCATTTAAATGAATTGAGTAATCAAATTACCAAGTCCACTTCTGCCTTTTTTGAGCCAACCTTAGATTATGTTATAGTGAAGATACCGCGTTGGAATTTTAATAAATTTCCAGGGACAAACAGGCAACTTGGTTTGCAAATGAAGTCTGTGGGCGAGGTAATGGGGATAGGACGATCATTTCAAGAGGCCTTGCAAAAAGCTTGTCAGTCATTGGAAATAAATAGAAATGGATTAGGTGCTGATGGAAGAGAATTGACCAATCAAGATGAAATTTTACATAGTTTAGAATTTGCTAGTTGGAATAGACTTTTTCATATTTATGATGCTATAAAACTAGGTATACCTTTTAAGAAAATTGTAGAGAAAACAAAAATAGACATTTGGTTTTTAAAACAGATCGAGGAGTTGATAAAGCTTGAAAGAAGGATTGAAAAGTATGCTGTTTCTTCAATTCCAAAGGAGCTTTTATTTGAGGCGAAACAAAAAGGCTATGCCGATCGACAATTAGGACATTTAATGCGTTGTTTAGAATCCGAGGTTCATAACAAAAGAGTTGAATTTGGAATAAAGCGAGTTTATAAGTTGGTGGATACGTGTGCCGCTGAATTTGAGGCAAAAACACCATATTATTATTCGACCTTTGAATACGAAAACGAAAGCATTGTAAGTGACAAGAAGAAAATTGTTGTTCTTGGTTCCGGGCCAAATAGAATAGGGCAGGGTATCGAGTTTGACTACAGTTGTGTTCACGGTGTTCTAGCGGCAAAAGAATGCGGTTATGAAACAATCATGATTAATTGCAACCCGGAAACTGTTTCAACAGATTTTGACACTGCCGACAAACTTTATTTTGAACCTGTTTTTTGGGAACATATATACGACATTATTAGTCATGAAAAACCTGAGGGTGTAATTGTTCAACTCGGTGGTCAAACGGCATTAAAATTGGCTGAAAAGCTTGAGCGTTATGGAATTAAAATTATTGGGACCAGTTTCGAAGCCTTAGATTTGGCTGAAGATCGCGGTAGATTTTCAAAAGTTCTTGAAAAGAATGGTATTCCTTTCCCCAAATATGGTGTCGTAGAAAGCGCTGAACAAGCCTTAGAATTATCTGATGAATTAGGGTTTCCGTTATTGGTAAGACCTTCTTACGTTTTGGGAGGTCAGAAAATGAAAATAGTTATCAATAAAGAAGAGTTGGAGCATCATGTTGTTGATATTATTAATGAAATGGGTAGCAATCAAATTCTTTTAGATCATTTTTTAGGTGGGGCAATTGAGGCTGAGGCTGATGCGATTTGTGACGGACAAAATGTATATATAATTGGAATTATGCAACATATAGAGCCAGCCGGAATTCATTCGGGAGATTCTTATGCCGTTTTACCTCCTTTCAATCTGGGCGATTTTGTAATGCAACAGATAGAGGATATAACTAAGAAGATAGCTATTGAATTACGAACAGTTGGCCTAATAAATATTCAATTTGCGATAAAGGATGATCAAGTTTATGTAATTGAAGCAAATCCTAGAGCATCGAGAACAGTTCCTTTTATTGCCAAAGCGTATGATGAACCATACGTAAATTATGCAACTAAAGTAATGTTGGGTGAGAAGAAAGTTACTGATTTTCAATTCCAACCAAAAAAAGAGGGTTACGCCATTAAAATACCTGTTTTTTCGTACGAAAAATTCCCAGATGTTAAAAAGGAACTTGGCCCTGAAATGAAATCAACAGGAGAAGCAATTAGATTTATTAAAAATTTAAAAGATCCTTTCTTTACAAAAATTTATGCTGAGCGAAATATGCATCTTTCACGCTAATACTGTAAATGCTAGTATAGTAGGTGTTTTAAAAACGTTATTAATCATTATTGGTTTAATGGTAGTGCTTCGTTTTATTGGTCAATTAATGGTAGCAAAACGAAATCTTGACGAAGAGCGTGAAATCAACAAAAGAGACAACGAAATAGCGCAAGAAAGACTATACAAACTTAAAAATTTTGGTAAGGTACGTATCCACAAAGACTCTGATAATACCTATAAAAAAGGGACGCATTCCAAAATAGAAGACGTCCCTTACGAAGAAATTTAGAATATCATTTACCTTTTTCCTCTACAAATGCTTTAATGTATAATATTTGCATTTCATCTTGTATGTTAGCGAAAACAGTAATGCTTTTTTCTTGTTCTTTTAATTGACCAATTTTAGGGTGAAAAATTACTTCTATCTGATCAGATTTTCCAGGTGCTATTTCATTTTCCGGCTTTTTTGCTGTTGTGCAGCCGCAACTTACATCAACTTTATCAATCTTTAGAGGTTGCTTACCGGTATTGGTGACCGTAAAAACAGCTTTGTTTTCAGAATCTTCTTTAATTTTTCCGAAATCAATGGTAGTTTTATCAAAAGTCATTGTTGTCAAACTCAATTCTTTTGAAAGTTTTTCTTTTTGAATCTTTTCAAGTTCAGCCTTTCTGCTGGCTTCATTCCCATCTTCAGCAGCTACTGCAGATACCACTTCGCCATCCTTAGGATTTATCGTACCTTCATTGCTTCCACCACATGCTGATAAAATGATAAGACCTGCTAAATTAAAAATGTAACTTTTCATATATTTAAAATTAAACAAACATTATTTATCCTTTTCATGAACCAAATTTTGTTTTTCATATTCACCTGAAACAATTATTTCTATCGCTTTTTGAAGGATTTCATTTTCGTCGTTGTAAATTTGATAAAATTCATTGTAACCCCATATGTTTTGTGCAATCAAAGCTTTAAATCTATTTTTTAAAAACGGCTTGATTTCCTCTAAATCACTTTCATTAATCGTTAATTCTTCATCTTCTATTTTGATATAATCTTTAAATTCTTGAATTAAGGCATCTTCCGGATAATAGTATTTTTTATAATCATCAAAAGTTGGATAAGCACTGAAAAAGCTAATTCTATTTTTCTCGACATGAGCCAAACTGAAAGAATTGATCAAACCTCTTTGATTCAATTTGCCAAATAAATCGTTAATTTTTGTTGTATCTAATGGGACAAAAATATCGGGCATTATACCACCACCACCGTATACAGTTCTTTTTTTAACAAGCGTATAGTACAAAAGTGAATCAGCTATTTTGATAGAATCTTGGTTCACAAATTCTCCATTATCATACCTTAGGGTTAAATCATTCCTGTAGGCCTCTAAATCATCATAAGGTTTTTGAATAAAACGACCACTCGGTGTAAAATATCTGGCAATAGTAAGTCTTATTTGCGAACCATCAGTTAAATCAATTGGTCTTTGGACCAGACCTTTACCGTATGTTCTTCTTCCAACAATTAACCCTCTATCCCAATCTTGTATTGCACCAGATAGTATCTCACTCGCTGAGGCCGTATATTCATCTGTTAATAAAATCAGTGATCCTTTTTCCCACAGTCCTTTTTTGTAGGAGTTTAAATCAGTCCTAGGTTGGGATCTTCCTTCAGAATAAACAACCAATTTACCGTCTGATAAAAATTCATCAGCTAGCCTTTGTGATGCATCCAATAATCCACCTCCATTATCTTGTAGGTCAAAGATCAGGTGTTGCATACCTTGTGCTTTCAATTCTTTTAATGCTTTTTGAACCTCCTCACTTGTTGTTCTAGAGAAGCTGTTTAATTTAATGTAGCCAATTTCGTTATTAATCATGTAAGAGGCATCCACGGAGAAAATAGGAATCTTGTCGCGAGTGATTATAAAATCTATATTTTTTGTGGTATTTTTACGGTTAATTTCTACCCGAACTTTTGTTCCTAGTTCCCCCATTAATTTTGATTTTACATCCCCACTGCTCATACCAACTCCAGCCACAGTAACGCCATCTACTTTTATTATTTTGTCTCCTGCCTTTATTCCTAATTTTTCGGATGGCCCCCCAGGGATAGTTGCAACGACAATGAAGGTGTCTTTCAGCATTTGGTATCTTACGCCAATACCAACAAAACTTCCATTAATACTAGAGTTTGCTTCGGCTACTTCTTCCTTAGAAATGTATGAAGAGTGAGGGTCTAGTTGTTCTAGCATGGCTACAATTGCAGCGTCGGTTAATTCTTCTTTATCAACACTGTCAACATATAGGCGATTGATGTAAGTAAGTATTTCGTCAAATTTTTGGGAAGTACTGATTTTCGAAGGGTCTTCTATTTGCCCAAAACAAAGAAATGGTAAAATGAAAAAGATAAAAAGAAAAGGGTTTTTCATAAAAAAATATTGGAATATAAAAATAATGGAAATTATAGAAATTATAGAAATGTAATTCAATTGCTTCTAGCTAACGGATGAATTATCGAAAAATTACTTTTTTAATTGGAAGAATTAATAAACAGCATTTTGTTGAATGATACTTGAATTGTGATGTATCATTATTCGTAATACTTTGTTATTTCGTAAAATCATGGTTTATCATATGAAATCACTTACAGTTGTCTTATTCATTTTTATTTTTTCCTCTGGTTTTGGTCAAATTAAAGCATTTGATAAATTAGAAATGTGGTATTCGCAGCAGCATTATAAAACTGTTTACAACAAATCAACAAAATATATTAATAATCCGGAATATAATTTTTCGAAGGTTCCTCAATTGTACCAACTAATGAGTTCTTTGCAATTGTCAAAGAACAGTGCTTGGCTTCGGCGTCATCCGGAGGTTATTGAAAATGCAATTAAGGCATTTGATGAAATTAAGGATTCAGAAAATGGAAAGAAGGTACTGGAAGCACATATATATGAATTGGCATACCTCAAACTTGACATGGATGCACATGTAGAAGATTTGATTCAAAGAGGAGATTCAGATTTATCAAGCAAATATTCAAATTTAATTAATCTTTGTTTTGGTGATTTACCAAATGCAGATGAGTTGGGAGAGGTTGATAATGTTATTTCAAATGAAGGTGAATTGTCATCGGATTCATATGCTGTTCAAAGGATTGAGATAATTGATTTTGCGAAGAAACACATTGGAATTCCTTATGTATGGGCAGGAACAGATACCACTGGTTTTGATTGTAGTGGTTTTACGGGGTACGTCATGAAATGCGTTGGAAAAACGGTTCCAAGAAGAGCAGTAGATCAATTTGCATCATCAACCAAGATCACAGAAAAAACTGCTAAAAGTGGCGACTTGGTATTTTTTGACAATGGGTCTGGTATATCACATGTTGGAATAGTAGTTTCTAATAAAGGTAATGAATTAACCATGATTCACGCGAGTTCTTCTAAAGGTATTATTATTACAGATATCAAACAATCAAGTTATTGGCTTCCCCGTCTGTCTGGTTTTGGGACTTATCTATATTGAGGTTTTTCACCCTGAGGAATTTAAATGATACTATAAGAAAAACCATTATAAAATTAATAGAAGTTGAAATTATTATGATTTCATGTAAGGATGCATTAAATGGACCTATGAATAAAAAGTATAGGATGACAACAAGGTTCAAAAGTAACAGCAATTGAACGAATCTTCTTGTTAAAATAGGTAAATGATGTACTACGGCAATTAGGCTAAAGAAAACAATCGTAATTATAAAACTGAAATTAAGGTTCCATGATTCAACTAAAACTGTTGGGTCAAAAAAATCCCAAGTAAATAACCCTAAGTTGCTAATATTTATAATGCTTACTGGAGCATATATGTACAAAGGGGATTTTCTACAAAAACTAACACCGATAATTTGAACCAATCCACATACAGAAACCAATAATAAACTTGAAAATGGAAAAAAATCATTATTCCATATAATTTGGTAAATACAAAATGAAAATATTCCAAATATTGCTATTGCTCCAATGATATTTGAAATATTACATATTTGGCGCATTAGATCATTGTTTCCTCTGAACGTCTTGATTTTTCTGTGGCACAAACCAAATTCCATAATGCTCTTGCGCCAACATTTGCATCCCAATCGTTTTCACCAGGTGCTACTTCATTCAAATCAAAACCAATTATTTTCTTTCCGGCATTTACACATTTAAAAATAAGGTAACTGATTTCTTCTAATTTAAAACCACCAGCAACAGGGGTTCCAGTGTTTGGACAAAGTTCAGGGCATAATCCGTCGATATCGAAAGAAATGTAAATGAATTCAGGTAAATGAAAAATTATTTCATCAACAATATCATTCCATGTTTTTCCATTAAACATTTTATTTTTGATTTCCCAATCGAAGAAAGTTGTTAATCGGTTTTCTGATTGTATTAAATCAATCTCACTTTGTGCGATATCTCGTATTCCGACCTGTACAATTTTAGAAACATTAGGACAAGCGTTAAGCACATTAAACATGATGCTCGCATGGGACTGGATGAATCCCTCGTATGCGTGCCTTAAATCGGCATGGGCATCTATTTGAAGAATCCCGAAAGATTCGTATTTTTCATTCAATGCTTCAATAAGGCCGAGTGGGGTAGAGTGCTCGCCGCCTAAAACTGCTACTATTTTGTTTTGCTCTAAAAGTTTAGACGCTCTATCTTTCAGATTGTTTTTTAATCCTTTTTGGGTTAAATTGATTTCATTAACATTTTCAAAAGATGCTGAATTTTCATTCAAATCATTTCCGTTTTCTAAATGGTAAATGTGTTCAGCTGACTTTTGGCAAAGAGCGTCATTTATGTCAAGCCATTCTCTGGAAATTGGGGACATAAATACTTTAGTTTTGTATGCTTCTGAAAGTAGCGGATGATAAAAATCCAATTGTACGGAAGCGTCTAAAATGGCTTGTGGGCCTCTGCTGGTACCTTTTCCATATGATGCAGTAACATCCCAAGGAATTGGTATAATGACAATATTTGCATCATTTTCATCAACAGGAAATCCGAAAATATTTCCGTTGGCTATTCCGACGCCATTTGGATCAAAGCTCATTTTATTTGTTTAGGATTCCTTTGACAAAATTAGGGGTTGCGAAACTACCTTTATGTACGTCTGCATTGTAATAACGTAACCCTTTCTCTTCAACAAATGCATCAATAACCCCTTCATTTTGAATGTTTTTAGGGTGATTTGCATTTTTTAAACCGTATTGAAAGCTCCACATTCCAGTAGGGTAGGTTGGAACAAAGAAAAGTGAAACAGGCGCATTATCTTTCCCGAAGATGGATTGCAAGGTGTGATTAAGCTCTCGAAAGGCCTTTTCATTAAATTTTGGAGATTCACCTTGAGCAACCAAAATCCCTCCATCTTTCAAGCAATTGTAACAATTGGTGTAAAATTCGACAGAGAAAAGTCCTTCAGCTGGCCCAACTGGATCTGATCCATCAATGATAATGACGTCATAACTGTTTGCTTTGGCGTTTTTTACAAATGCGATACCATCATCTACGTGCAATTCCAATTTTGGATTGCCGAATGCACTAGCAATTTGTGGCAAGTGGGTTTTACAAGCTTCAATTACTTCTCCATCAATTTCTACCATTGTTACATTTTCAACGCTTTCATGTCTCAATATTTCTCTAACAGTTCCACCATCTCCACCTCCGATCACTAAAATGTTTTTTGCGTTCCCATGAGTGAAAATTGAAGGGTGTGCAATCATTTCGTGGTAGTGAAACTCATCTTCGATAGTGGTCATCACCATATCGTCAAGCGCTAACATTTTTCCGTATTTATAAGATTCTAAGATACGAACCCTTTGGAAAGGCGATTGGACATCATAAAATACCTCTCCAGTGAAACGAAGACTAAGTGCTTGATTTTCATCTTTATCCGTGAACCAAACATTTCTAGTGAAAAAATCTGGATTTCTCCATTCTCCAGCTTTTTGTCTCATGGTAGACATGTCAAAATCATTTCGCGTCAAGAGGTTCACAGAACCGCGTTTCATTTCTATGGCAGAATAACTTTGCGACTTGAAGCAATCTTTCAAATGATCAAATGAAATCCAGGCATCCATATCCCCACAAGTGAATAAATCAACAGCAGCATAACCGTATTCCGGCCAAGTGTGTATTGCTAAATGGCTTTCTTGAATAACGACAACACCAGATACACCCCAAGGCGAGAAATGATGAAATGTGGAATTTATTACCGTTGCACCTGCTTTTTGAGCTGCTGCTACCATGTCACGCTCTATTCCGGCGACATCGTTCATAATGTGTGGATCACAATTCATGAATTCTACAAGAATGTGATTTCCTAAAGCTGTACTCATTTATAATCTCTAAAATTTTGAGCAAATTTAGTTTTAAAAAACAAAACAGAAAACCAATTCTAATAGTTTTTACGAAACCTGTGATTCTGTTAAATTAGGCAGCTATTCAACTAAAAATTTTAGTCCTAAAATGGGATTAAATTATCAAAATTGGAAAAAGTCTCAAATTTGAAAATTGTTAAAATACTGAAAATCAATATTTTAATATTTGGTATGTTATTTTCTACGTAGAACATGATTATCGTAGAGTGGTTTCATGATTAATCAGGTTAGGTAATAGCCAAAAGGAACGGTAAAACCGTTCCTTTTGTTTTTAAAACGTTCTAAACTAATTCTTCTTCGGGCATTACGGGTTTGCGAAAGACTATTTTTCCGTCAAAAATATCCATTATTACATTTTTACTTTTATCAATTTTCCCGCTTAATAATGCCTTAGAAAGTTCATTTAATACTTCCTTTTGAATAATTCTTTTAACAGGCCTTGCACCATAAAATGGATCATAGCCAATTTCAGCGATCCAATTAAAGGCTTCTTCTTTAACAATTAGATGAATTCCTTTTGGCGATAAGTTGTCTTTGAGTTTATTCATTTGCAAAGCAACAATTTTCGCAATATCAATCCTTTTTAAAGGAAGAAATAGAAGTGTTTCATCAATTCTATTAAGAAATTCAGGTCTGATATTTTGTTTGAGTAATTCATTGATTTCAATCTTGGTGCGGATTGCAGTACTTTCCCAGTCATTTTCATTCGTATTTTCAAAATTTTCTTGAATTATGCCAGATCCCAAATTAGAAGTCATAATAACAATGGTATTTTTAAAGTTCACGATTCTTCCTTTGTTATCGGTGAGTCTTCCATCGTCAAGAACTTGTAGCAAAACATTGAAGACATCTGGATGAGCTTTTTCTATTTCATCTAACAATACAATTGAGTACGGTTTGCGTCTAACTGCTTCGGTTAATTGGCCACCTTCATCATAACCTACGTATCCTGGAGGCGCGCCAACAAGTCTTGAAACGGCATGTTTTTCTTGATACTCACTCATATCAATACGAGTCATTGCATTCTCATCATTAAAAAGAAATTCTGCTAACGCTTTTGCCAATTCAGTTTTTCCAACTCCTGTAGAACCAAGGAAAATAAAAGAACCTATAGGTTTTTTTGCGTCTTGTAAGCCTGCTCTTGATCTTCGAATTGCATCCGATACCGCTTGAACGGCTTCGAATTGGCCGACCACTCTCTTACCTATTTCTTCCTCCATTCGTATTAATTTACTTATTTCACTTTCAACCATTTTAGCAACTGGTATCCCTGTCCATTTCGAAACGACTTCTGCAATTTCTTCTGCGTCAACCTCCTCTTTAATAAGTTTTGATTTCTCTTGAATTTGCGAAAGTTCATTTTTTAATATTTCAAGTTGTTCTTCACTTGATTTTATTTTTCCATAACGTATTTCAGCTACCTTACCGTAATCGCCAATTTTTTCCGCTTGTTCTGCTTCTATTTTTAATTGTTCAATATTTTCTTTTTCTTTTTGAATGTTTTCTACCAATTGTCTTTCTGACTGCCATTTAGCATTTAGTGTATCCCTTTTCTCATTTAATTCTGCCAAATCTTTATTTAATGTTGTGATTTTAATTTGATCATTTTCTCTTATTAGTGCCGCCTTCTCTATTTCCAATTGAAGAATTTTTCGATCCAATTCATCCAGTTCTTCAGGTTTAGAGTTAATTTCCATTCTTAATTTTGATGCAGCCTCATCAATTAAGTCAATTGCTTTATCTGGTAAATGTCGATCAGAAATATACCTTTGAGATAATTCCACCGCACTAATGATTGCAGCATCCTTAATCAGAACCTTGTGATGGTTTTCATATTTATCTTTAATGCCGCGCAAAATTGAAATGGCATCTTCCTGACTTGGTTCATCAACCAAAACCGTCTGAAATCTTCTAACCAAAGCTTTATCTTTTTCAAAATATTTCTGATATTCGTTGAGCGTTGTGGCACCAACTGCTCTTAATTCGCCTCGTGCTAAGGCTGGTTTTAATATATTGGCAGCATCCATAGCGCCTTCTCCGCCTCCGCCTGCACCAACAAGTGTGTGGATTTCATCAATAAAAAGAATAATTTCTCCATCAGCGTGAACAACTTCTTTAACAACACTTTTTAGTCGTTCCTCGAATTCGCCTTTGTATTTCGCGCCTGCAATCAGGGCGCCCATGTCGAGAGCGTAAACAATTTTAGATTTTAAATTTTCAGGGACATCGCCATCAATTATTCGATGAGCCAATCCTTCTGCTATTGCTGTTTTACCGACCCCCGGCTCTCCAATTAAAATTGGGTTATTTTTAGTTCGTCGACTTAATATTTGCAATACCCTTCTTATTTCATCATCACGACCTATAACAGGGTCTAATTTTCCCGTTTTCGCCAAATCGTTCAGATTTTTTGCGTATTTCTCCAGAGATTGATAATTGGCTTCATGTGTATTGGTAGTTACTTTTTCTCCTTTCCTCAAATCCAATATCACCTTTAATAATATATCTTTTGTTATTCCATTATCTTTCAATAAAGATCCAATACTATCCTTAGCATTGGTTAACCCAAGAAGCATAAGTTCTATAGATACAAATGAATCGTCTAGTATTCTTAAGTCATTTAAGCATCCATTAAGGATTTTCTGCAGTTCTGAAGATATATAAATTGAACCACCTTCTACTTTAGGGTAACCATTTATAATTTGGTCAATTGCTTTTTGAAAATTTACCCTGTTTACATTTAATTTCCCTAAAATGTAATTAGCAATATCTTCATCAGTGATTAAAATTGATTTTAATAAATGTCCAGTGTTTATGCTTTGATGTTTATAAGAAACCGCAAGTTCGTTTGCAGTATTAATTGCGCCTTGTGCTTTTAATGTGAATTTGTTAATGTCCATAATTCAAAAATTTGTGTGTTTATAGCCGACAAACAAATTGCCAAATATGTTCAATAATGACCAGGTAGAAAAAATGGCATTTAATTTTAAATGTATCTGTCTTTATGACATGTTCAAGGGTTATTAACAAGAAAAAATGGCTTATTAACAATTTTAATGTAACATAATCTTAAATAAGTCGTATTTGACTGTGCTTTTTTATGATCCGAACTATGAAAAAAACATTTTTATTTATCTGTGTTAGTTTTATTTTTAACACACAAGCAAAAGAAGTTTTTTCAAATGCCAAGAAGGAATATGTTAAAACATGGAGCGATATAGCGGTTGAACAAATGATGATTTACAAAATTCCTGCAAGTATAACTCTGGCTCAAGGCATTTTAGAATCAGGATCAGGAACGTCGAAGTTAGCTACAGAAGGTAACAATCATTTTGGAATTAAATGTCATGGGTGGACAGGTAAAGCAATGTATTTGGATGATGATAAAAAAGGGGAGTGTTTTAGGGTTTACGAAAGTGCAAAAGAATCTTATGAAGATCATAGCAAATTCTTAACTGACAACAAAAGATATAAATCTTTATTCGATATACAAATCACTGATTATACATCTTGGGCAAATGGCTTAAAAGCTGCAGGATATGCAACAAATCCAAAATATGCCGAACAACTGATAGTCTTAATTGAAGAGCTGGATTTATCCTTTTATGACAATCAAACTGGACCAAGCTTGGCCACACTTGATCTTTTAATTGAGGATCTTGATGCATCAAATAACATGAAACATTCAGTTTTGATGAAAGAAAATAAAGTTAAATATATAATTGCTAGGAAAGGTGACACTTTTTACAGGATATCCAAAGAATTTGGAATTGGATTATGGCAATTGTATAAATATAACGACTGTGATCAGATAAAGGATGTCTTGGAGGAGGGAGATATCGTATATATTTATCCTAAAAGAAAATGGTCCAAAAAGAAATTTTTAGAAACTTCCTCTGAAATGACGTTGCGTGAGTTTTCTCAACAAGAGGCCATTAGTTTAAAAAAGTTGATGAAACGCAATGAAATCAATAATCCAGATGAAAAATTAGTAAAAGGTGAGAAAATAATCCTTAGGTAATTTATACAAATTACTAAGGCTGTTTTAGTTTGTTGTTGTTTGTTGGAGGAGCTCTTTTGAGCTCTTTCTTTTTTCTTACATTTGTTTTTTTGCATTAAATGAAGCCTTCATTAGAACTTTTCAAACTAATAAAATCACTTACCAAATCCGAAAAACGATTTTTCAAATTGATGTCGACATTGCAGGAAGGTGATAAGAATTATTTGAAAATATTCGATTACATAGAGTCGCATGATATTTATAAAGAGGATGAATTAAAAAAACATTTTAAAAATGAAGTTTTTATCAAACATCTTCCATCAGAAAAAAACCAATTGTATAAATTAATCCTCAAAAGTCTTAGATCCTTTCATTCTGAAGAAAGTGTGAGTAGTGTTTTAAAACTTGAATTACAGAATGTTGAAAATCTATACAATAAAGCGCTTTTTAAGGAATGTGAAAAGTTTCTTCTAAGGGCAAAGAATATTGCTAAAGAATATGAGGAGTTTTATTATTGGATTGAATTTTTATCTTGGGAAAAAAGACTTTTAGAGAATGCCTATGAATCAGGGGTTTTTACCAAAGATTTGGACAAACTCATTGAGGAGGAGGAAGATGTAATTTCTAAATTGAGAAACCTTGCCGAATACCAAATTATTTATTCAAAAATTGACAAGGTATTTAGAAGTGGTGGATTTACCAGGTCACAGAAAGAAAGAGAGCTTATCGAGGAAATATCAAACTATCATTTAATAAAAGGTAAAGATACAGCCCTTTCTAAAAAAGCCTCTTCGATGTGTTATTACATTAAAGGGTTGTGCGCAGCTTCTAAAAGAGATTATAATTTGAGCTTTACTTTTTTCAATAAAACTAAAGAAATTCTGGATAAGAATAGTAAGTTGAAAAATGAATTAGGTCAACGTTATGTAATGACAATGTCACATTTGTTAAGATGTCATATTGAAGCCCATAATTTTGATAATGCATTCTTGGTTATTAATGAACTAAGGGATTTAGAAGGAAAAAAGGGATTCAATTCAGTAGATGTTAGACTTAAAATTTTCACACGTTCATATGTATTGGAACTGATGCTTTTGCATTCTATGGGCGATTTTAAAAAATGTTTAACCATTATACCATTAATAGAACTTAAGGAACTTGAATTTGGAGAAATGGTAAGTAAGGAGCAAACATTGCTTTTCAATTATTATAAGGCATACAGTTATTTCGGTGTTGGAGATTATAAAAAGGCACTATTTTATCTGAACATCGTTCTTAATGATACGGAACAAAAATTAAGACAAGATATTTACTCTTATTCAAGGCTTTTCAATCTTATCCTTCATTATGAATTAGGAAACTACGATTTTTTGGAATATTTGCTCAAATCTACAAATCGGTATTTTTCGAAAAAAGATATTTCAGTGAAATCTGAAAGCATTTTTATTAAACATATTGGTCGTCTTGCCAAGGCTATGAATAATAGCGAGCGTTTGCTAATATTTGAACTGATGAAAGATGAATTGGATTTGGTTTTAACAGATCATAATGAACGTGTTGTTTTAGAGTATTTTAATATACTGGCTTGGATTACTTGTAAAACATACAAAATAACTTTTTCAGAGGCTGTAAGGAGTGAACTGGAATTGTAAGATTTTGAATGCTTCAAATTTATTTTTTGTATTCAAAACCATTTACATTTCAAAATTGATTTCTGAAATCGAAACTGATAGGCAGTTAATTTGAATTAAACCAATATTTGAAGCTGCAGCTTTAAGTAATTAAAAAAAGTAAGCTTAAATTTCTAATTTTACAAAAACGAATTAATATTAACTCAGCAGTATGGCTCAAAAAAATACAACAAGAGAAGAGGATTATTCTAAATGGTACAACGAATTGGTTTATCGGGCTGACTTGGCTGAGCATTCTGATGTAAGAGGATGTATGGTTATCAAGCCATATGGTTATGCTATATGGGAAAAAATGAAAGATTTGCTGGATAAAAGGTTTAAAGAAACAGGACATTCCAATGCATATTTTCCTCTTTTCATCCCAAAATCATATTTGAGCAAAGAGGCCAGTCATGTTGAAGGTTTCGCTAAAGAATGTGCTGTTGTAACGCATTACAGGTTAAAGAATGCCGAAGATGGTAGCGGTGTGATTGTTGATCCAGATGCTAAACTTGAGGAGGAACTTATTGTAAGACCAACCTCAGAAACGATTATTTGGAATTCTTACAGGAATTGGATTCAATCTTACCGAGATTTACCAATTTTGATTAATCAATGGGCTAATGTTGTTCGTTGGGAAATGCGTACAAGACTTTTTTTAAGGACTGCGGAGTTTCTATGGCAGGAAGGACATACGGCTCACGCAACAAAACAAGAGGCTATTGAAGAAGCTGAAAAAATGCTTGATGTTTATGCTGAATTTGCGGAGAATTGTATGGCAATGCCTGTGATTAAGGGGAAGAAATCTGAAAGTGAACGTTTCGCAGGAGCCGAGGAAACTTATTGTATCGAAGCTATGATGCAAGATGGAAAGGCACTTCAAGCTGGGACTTCCCATTTTTTAGGACAGAATTTCGCGAAAGCTTTTGACGTGAAATTTGCGGATAAGGAAGGGAAATTGGAATATGTATGGGCGACATCTTGGGGGGTGTCTACGCGATTAATGGGAGCTTTAATCATGACCCATTCAGATGATGAAGGTTTGGTTTTGCCCCCAGCTTTAGCGCCAATTCAGGTTGTTGGTGTTCCAATATATCGTAGTCAGGAAGAGTTAAAGGCAATAGATGCGAAAATGGCACTGCTTTCCAAAGAGCTAAAGGATATAGGTATCTCCTTTAAATATGATAATGACGATAATCGTCGACCGGGTTGGAAATTTGCCGAATATGAATGTAAAGGTGTTCCTATTCGTTTGGCAATGGGACCTAGAGACTTGGAGGAAGGAAAAGTGGAGATAGCAAGACGTGATACAAAAACAAAGGAAACTAAAGATTTTGATGGTATCGCGCATTACATTAAGTCTTTGTTGGAAGAAATTCAAAATAACCTTTTTGAGAAAGCTAAGAATTTTGGAATTAACAATACAAGAACAGTTGATAGTTATGAAGCTTTTAAAAAGGAAATTGAAAAGGGGGGATTTATAAAAGCACATTGGGATGGGACAAAGGAGACAGAAGCAAAAATAAAAGATGAAACACAAGCGACCATCAGATGTATTGCTTTGGATGAAGTTGAGCAATTAGGAAAGTGCATGGTTACAGGAAATCCTTCCTCGAGAAGAGTTATATTTGCTAAAGCTTATTAATTATGGAAGAAAACCGAAAAATAATTCTTGATTTGCTGTTAAATAAGTCTGCATTGAAGCAAAATATTGCAGACGACTGCGAGAAGGTATTCAAAGAATTTAAGCAATTAATTACCAAAGAATTGGAGTCTTTACAAAGGCACGTTAAAGATCCACGAATCAGGCTAAGCGCAAAGGAAAGAGGTGACTATGAAATGCACGTATTCATTGGTAGTGATGTATTGGTTTTTCACTTACACAACAATGTTTTTCGTTTACCTGATGACAATCCTTTGTGGGGTACGCGTTATATGACATCGAATGAGAATAACGGTTATTTCGGTATAATTTATATTTATAATTTCCTTGCTGAATCATTTATTCAAAATAGAGTGGAAGATTCAGGATATTTGATCGGCCGTCTATTCATAAATCATGATCGCCATTTCATGATGGAGGGTAAAGGGCAATTGGGATACCTTTTTCGAGATATAGAAAATGTTGTTTTATCAAAGGAATTGATTCAATTAATTGTTCAATCTGCTTTTGCGTTTGCATTAGAATTTGATTTATTAATACCACCATATGAGTATGTGTCTATATTGTCGGTAGGGCAAATTCAGGCAATATCAAATAATCTTCAATTGCAAACTGGGAAGCGCCTAGGTTTTAAAATGAAAACTGATGATCCTGAAATTTTTTAAAAAAATGAAGAATAATCATAATTCTTAAAGATTTTCACTTTATATTTGCACTCCCAAAATTTTGGGAAAATTGAAATACGGCCCATTCGTCTAGTGGTTAGGACGCCAGGTTTTCATCCTGGAAACAGGAGTTCGATTCTCCTATGGGCTGCCAAAATAATTTTTTGGCCCATTCGTCTAGTGGTTAGGACGCCAGGTTTTCATCCTGGAAACAGGAGTTCGATTCTCCTATGGGCTGCTAATTGATATTAAAAAGTAAAACAAATAAAATGGCGAATCATAAGTCAGCACAAAAAAGAATCAGATCAAACGACACAAAGCGTTTGAGAAATAAGTATCAACACAAAACGACAAGAAATGCCGTAAGAAAGTTGAGAACAATTACTGATAAAGCGGAAGCTTCAACATTGTTTATTACAGTATCTTCTATGTTGGATAAATTGGCAAAAAACAACATCATTCATAAGAATAAAGCTGCGAATTTAAAGTCTGGTCTTCAGTTAAGAATTAACGGACTTTCATAATTCAAAAATTAGTTATAGATTTCGGGGGCTTCTGCCCCCTTTTTTGTTTAGTCTAAGATGTGCGTCAATTTTTTAAATAAAATACTTGTCTTTTTCTGCTTGTGTATAGGGAGCAAAATAAATGCACAGGTATTTTATAACGTAGATACTGTTAAATATTCTAGCCGTATAGGAGGGGCATTAGATTCGGTTGACAAATTAGTAGGAATCCAATTCAATACCTTGCCTGGAGGTGGTTGGAATTCAATAGAAAATACTTTTACTAATGATTTTTGGTTTCGTAATTCAGGAGGGTTGCAGTTTTATAATTTTCTTAAAGCTCCTCAATTACGGTTTAGTGGACTTCCACACATTGGTTTTGCTTATTCCTTTGGAAGCAGTGGGTCGCAATTTGCAAAAGCCGAATACCAACAACAATTTAAAAATGGACTGTTAATCAATTTAGATTACAATAAATTAAGATCAAATGGTATGCTCAGGTCAGGTATGTTTGATCATAACAACACAGCCTTGCAACTATTTCGATCTTCTAATTTTTGGACAACCTATTTATCCGGATCGTATGCATCCTCAAATATTTCCTTGAATGATGGATTACTCATTGATTCATTGAACAATGTGTTTGATTTACAATTTATTCCTGTTAGAAAGGAAAATGCCAATGCATTGACGCAGCGGACATCAATTGATTGGTGGAATTACTTTGATTTTTACAAGGATTCTTCCCGTGCACTGGGTTTGTATGTGAATTCGAATTTGAAAATTAAAAAGTTCAAATACACGGAATCTTCAGATTCGTTGGAGCAAATGTATAGTCAGATCAACATAGATAGTACAAATACATTCGATCAATTTCAATGGTCAAATACGGGGTTAGGGTTAGGAGCATTTTTCCAATCTGAATTTTGGTTAATAAAGACAGGAGCAGAATTAAATTATTGGAATTTTCAAAATTTAGGATTGTTTCGAGACACTGTTGAATTGAATCTTACAGGAAATTTTATTTATAATCTTAAGGATTGGTGGCATATTCAAGATAGCATAAATATAAACTTTGTAGGTGCTGAAAATGGTTTTTCCAATTTATTCGAAATGAGGGGACCTATTTCTGAATTGATTGATTTCAACGGTTTTATATCAGTTGAGAAAAAACTTGCAGATTATCATCAGCGTTATGCCTTTGGAAACAATTACAGCGCAAATTTTACTAAGTCTAAATTCTATAAGTTTTATGCTGATGCAAGCTTATCGTCATCAATAAGAGCGTTGGATGTGAGATTGGGATTTAGTCAGAATTTAAACTCTGGAGACTTTTGGTTTATAGATAATTCATGGCGAAATGATTCAATTGTTAATTTATTTTTTAATAGGACATATTTAAAATTAGATTTTGGTTTCAAAAAAATAAAATTTGAAGCGTATTATCAATATTGTAATTCTAAGACTGCTATTAATTATCTGCCAAAACATATAGCCAATTTGAGAATTGGTTATAAAACAAAAGTTTTTAAAGCAGGAAAAATGCAAGTATATTCTGGATTTGATTTTGCTTTTGTTTCCCGTTACGAAAGAATTGGCTTTCTTCCAAATGTTTTAAGTTGGGATGTGTCAAATTCTTTTGGACTTGGTCCTGCATATTCGAATTTACATTGGTTTGGTGGTTTTCAAATCGACGAATTCAGATTTTTTGTCAGAGCAGAAAATATTGGTAGTTTCTGGACAGATAGAAATCTTGAAGTGCAAAATGGTTATCCAATTGGAGCTTTACAGCTCAGAGTAGGTATTACATGGGACTTCTTTAATTAACCTTAAAAATGCCGAAAGGAGCTTAAATGCTCCTTTCGAACTAACCTAACCTACCTTTTACAACTAAACCTAAGTGCTAATTTAGTTGAAATTATCTAAAAACCCAATGAATTAATTTGTTTTTTTATTTATAAAAATTAAACCAACTTGTTTTAATTTAAATATTTAAAAGGGTGTCTTTCAATATTGGAATTGAAAAATGAATTAAAAGTGAAATCTTAATAACCTTATCCGGCCTAAAGATTAAAGTGAGTTTCTATATGTATATTTGTTAAAAATAAATTTTATGAAATTGTTAGAAAATAAGGTGGTTATCATTACTGGTGCCTCGCGCGGAATTGGTCGTTCAATAGCTCAAAAATGCATTGAGCATGGTGCTAAGGTTGCCTTTACATATCTTTCCTCTGATGAAAAAGCAAGGGCTTTAGAACAGGAATTAAGTCAAAATGGCGGAGAAGTGAAAGGTTTTAAAAGTGATGCTTCTAATTTTGAGCAAGCTCAGCAATTGGTTGATGATGTGGTGGTACATTTCGGAACAGTTGATGTTTTGGTAAATAATGCAGGAATTACTAGAGATACCTTGTTGATGCGAATGACTGAAGAGCAATGGGATGAAGTTATAAATACGAACTTGAAATCAGCCTTCAATCTAACTAAAGCTGTTTTACGTCCAATGTTGAAAGCAAAATCAGGTTCAATAATAAATATGTCCTCCATTGTAGGTGTTCGGGGTAATGCTGGTCAGGCTAATTATGCTGCATCAAAAGCAGGATTGATAGGATTTACCAAATCTGTTGCGCAAGAATTAGGGTCGCGAAATATTAGATGTAATGCCATTGCGCCTGGATTTATAGAAACAGAAATGACAGAAGTTTTAGATCCTAAAGCAGTTGAACAATGGCGTAATTCGATACCAATGAAAAGGGGAGGAACTCCCGAAGATGTGGCCAATGTGACTGTGTTTTTAGGTTCTGAACTGTCTGCGTATGTGACAGGTCAAACGATACCCGTTTGCGGTGGAATGTTGATGTAATAGGAAGCGTTTTTACATTTTATTTAAAGATTTTATATGGAAAGACGCCCAAGAAGAAACAGAAAGTCAGCTGCAATTCGAAAAATGGTTGAGGAAACCAAAATCGGAGTGGAACATTTAATCTATCCAATTTTCCTTAAAGATGGAAAAGGTGTAAAAGAAGAAATACATTCATTACCAAATAATTACAGGTGGTCAATTGATTTTTTACTTAAGGAAATGGAAGCTTGTGTCAATTTAGGAATTATGACATATGACTTGTTTCCAGCTGTTGATGATTCATTGAAAGATAGTATTGCGAGCTACAGTTACGCTGAAGATAATTTTTATTTAAATGCTATTTATCAACTGAAAAGAGAATTTCCAGATGTAACCTTAATGAGCGACGTGGCTTTAGATCCGTATTCGTCAGATGGTCACGATGGATTGGTTGAGAATGGTAAAATTCTTAACGATGAATCCTTGCCAATTTTAAATAGAATGGCATTGGCTCAAGCTCAAGCTGGAATTGATATAATTGGTCCTTCTGATATGATGGATGGGAGGGTTGCTGCAATTCGTAACCATTTAGATGACAATGGTTTTTCAGACGTTTCCATCATGTCATATACCGCTAAATATGCAAGTGCTTTTTACGGTCCTTTTAGAGATGCTTTGAACTCAGCGCCCAAACACGGCGATAAAAAAACATATCAGATGAATCCGGCGAATAAACGAGAAGCAATTCTGGAGGCTGAATTGGATTTTATGGAAGGAGCGGATATGTTAATGGTAAAACCAGCGTTATGTTACCTAGATATTATTCATGTCTTAAAAGAAAACTTTAATATTCCAATAACGGCTTATAATGTAAGCGGTGAATGTGCAATGGTTTATGCAGCAGCTGAAAAAGGATGGTTGGATTACAACAAAGCCATTTCTGAGATTTTAATAAGTATTCGAAGAGCTGGGGCAGATGCAATTTTAACATACTTCGCAAAAGATTTTGCTCGATTAATTAAAAATTAACCCAAGCCCAATTAAATTCCCATTTGATTTACAAACTGGAATAATACATTTACACATAATGGACGATTTTGACTTTTATCCCGAAAAACCTATACTTGAAGAGAAGCAATTCAATGGCGGGCTTTCTGCTACTGTACTTTCCATAATCATTTTTGTAATTACGTTTTTATTGTTTTTTTCAGAGGAACTTAATTTTCTCTTAAACATTTTAATTGTCCTTACCATACATGAGTTAGGTCATTTTCTAATGATGAAATATTTTAAGTACCGAAATGTGAAGATGTTATTTGTTCCGCTTATGGGGGCTTTTGTTCAGGGCACCAAGGACGAGTATTCACAAAAAGAAACCATGATGGTTGTTGGTGCGGGTCCTTTTCCTGGCGTTTTGTTAGGGATTATTTTTCTATTCTTATCGGTGAAATTTCAACAATCGTGGATGGTTGATTTAGGAATCATGTTCTTGTTGTTGAATTTATTGAATATTCTGCCCATCGATCCTCTCGATGGAGGTCAACTTTTCAAATCATTTATTAAAGGAAACTATGAATTGTTGCTTCTGGCATTTTCTTTTATTTCATCTATGGTTTTAATTTTGGGCGGACTGTATCTTAACAATTGGATTTTGGTGATTTTTGGTTTTTTTATGGGATTTAGAGTTCGGTCGATGCAGAAACACTATTTGATACACAAAGAATTAACAAAAAGAAATATATCATATTTTTCGTCATACAAAAATCTGTCAAACAAAAATTATATTCAAATTAAAGAGGTTTTATTTGAACAATCAACAGCATTAAATAAAATTAGAAACATGATGCCAGAGGATGAATTGGATCCAGTGATAGCAGAACAGGTAAATGGCGTTTTGGTAACTCCAATGCGTTATGATGCATCATTATTTTTAAAAATATCATTCTTGTTTTTCTGGATTCTTTGCCTATCCTTAATTGTTGTCTTGCCATTCTTGTACTTATCAGGAACGTTATCGGTAGATTATTTCAAGTGGTATTTCAATGAATTTTCATTTAAATGAGCGAGTCGCTTTCCTGAGGGAGAAGGGATATGCTATAGTAAAGTCAATTTCAAAAAATAAGATTGTCGTTTTGGATGATGATGGTTTTGAGCATAATGTTCGCGCCAATGAATTGGTTAAAATAATATCGGATGATTTTATTATAGAAACAAAACTCGCTCGGCATTCTGATAAAGATAATTGCAAAAAGAAGTACGAACCCAATGTGAAAAAACAAAAGAAGAAACAGGGGGAAATATTTGATTTTTTAGAAATCGATTTACATATCGAAAAACTACCAGATGAAATTTTAAATACACCTTCATTACATTATATCGATTTGCAAATGAAAGCTTTACGTCATTTTATTGAAAAAGCAAAAAAAAATCGCATTAGTTATTTTGTTGTAATCCATGGTGTTGGTGATGGGATCTTAAAGAATGAAGTATTATCTTACCTTTCTAAATTTGAGTATTTTAAAATAGGCGTTGCCGATCATACAAAATATGGAAATGGCGCAACAAAAGTTCTCATTGATAAACGTTTTTTCTAGTCCTTGTTGAATGAATGGATATCATTATGATTTTCCTCAATTTCATCTTTAACTCTTTTAATATTTTGAGTTAAAATAAAAATTTCTGGCCCCGTATTTTGAGTGATCCATTTCCAACTTTCCTCCTCATTTTCTATCGCTAATGCCATCTGTAATAATAAATGCAAATTATTAAGTTCCAGCCATCTTTGAGCTTTTGCATTTCCTTCAGCTGCGTTAATGAATGCCATTAAATGCGGGTATCCATTTTCCGTTAACCAATCTCTTGCTGTTTCTTTAAGTCTTATAGCGTCCACTGCAATGGCAAGTTCGGGATATTCATTATCAAACAACCATTTTTTTATTTCTACATTTCCTTCTACTGCTTTTGCCCATGCCAACAATATTTTTGCAGGATATTCAAAAGGTTGCATTTGTACCTTTTTGATGTTTTTCACATCACTAGTAACCTTTCTTTTCTTTTTTCCGAACCAATTTAACATTTGTTGTTGTTTATCCAAAAAACAAATAGGCAACCAAAATAGCAACTGTTCCTCCTATGACATCGCAAAAGATTCCTGCTGCAGCGGCATATCTTGTTTGTGTAATTTTTACAGATCCAAAATATACTGCCAGCACATAAAAAGTTGTTTCAGTACTCCCTTGAAAAGTTGCAGATAGGTTACTTACGAAAGAATCAGGCCCGAAGACTTTCATATTTTCAACCATTAAAGCTCTCGCGCCACTTCCGGAAAATGGTTTCATGAAAATAACTGGTAGTGCATCAATAAATTCAACGGTTTTCATTCCTACGAACAAAAGGGCTTCCCGAAGTCCATTCATAATATCTTCAAAAGCTCCTGATGCTCTAAAAAGTGCAACAGCAGCCAACATTGCTACCAGATAAGGAATAATATTAATAGATACTTGAAATCCTTCTTTTGCTCCCTCAACAAATGAATCAAACATTTGAACTTTCGATTTTATGGCAAGGGCAAAAAAGAATATGATGAAGCCAAACATTATGGTATTGCTTACCACTGAGGAAATTGTTTTAATTTGATCAGGGTGACTATTTAAATACATCATGAAGCCCACAATTACGGCAGTCATTCCCCCGACGTAAGTTAAAATCGTTTTGTCCAATAAATTGATGCGTTGTTTTACGGCTACAAAAGTGAGCCCTGCCAATGTTGCGAAATAGGTTGTAATCAGAATTGGTAAGAAAACAGAGGCTGGATTAGAGGTTCCTTCGGCGGCTCTTGTTGCTAAAATTGAAACGGGAATAATTGTAAGTCCCGAAGCATTTAAAACCAAAAACATGATTTGTGCGTTGGTTGCAACTTTAGGATTTGGATTCAGTTCCTGTAAATCTTTCATAGCTTTCAGTCCTGCTGGTGTTGCTGCATTATCGAGGCCTAGCATGTTCGCTGAGAAATTCATCATTATGGAACCTACAGCAGGATGATTTTTAGGGATTTCCGGGAATAATTTACCGAACAATGGACTGATAACTTTGCTCATAACTGCGATGGCTCCGCCATCTTGTCCAATTCTCATAAAGCCCATCCACAATGCCATAGTGCCCGTCATGAAAATTGCCAATTCAAAGCCTGTCTTTGCTGCTTCGAACATGGCGTCCATCATGGTTTGTAAAACTTCAGTGTCTTGCCAGAAAATAAGTTTTGAAAAACCCATGACAAAGGCAATAATAAACATGCCGACCCAAACGCGATTTAATACCATGATGCTAATTTCGTTGAAACAATAGCGTAAAAATCAATCGTTAAAAAAAACTATTAACAAAATTATTGACGATAATTATTCGAGTTGACCTTCACCTTGTCTTATTACAACTGGTTCGCCTGACGTACAATCAACGACGGTAGAGGCTTCCAGTTTACCGATTCCTCCGTCAATAATTAAATCAATTTGATCGTCCAATTGCTCATAAATTGCATATGGATCTACAAAATAATCTAAAATTTCATCTTTATTATTGTGCAAAGAAGTTGTGGCAATAGGATTACCAAGTGTAGAAGCCAGTTCCAAAATTATTTTGTTGTTTGGTATTCTTATTCCAATTTCTTGTCTTTTGGATTCAAAAAGACGTTGAACTTCATTTGTTGCACTCAGAATAAAGGTGAAAGGACCAGGTAAGTTATGTTTTAGCAGTTTAAAAGTCGAACGATCTATTTGTTTTACATATTCTGAAAGGTGACTAAGATCTGGACAAATTATGGCGAAATTGGCTTTGCTCAATTTGATATCCTTCATTTTAGCCAGTTTTGTTAGTGCTTTTTTATTGTACAAATCACACCCCATTGCATAAACAGTATCAGTTGGAAACACAATAATTCCGCCAGATTTTAGGATTTCAACAGCTTGTTTGATTAGTCTTTTGTCTATCGATTCTGGTTGTATTTCAATTATCATGGTTTCATAGATTTATAAATTTTACATGAGATGGCTCTATGATCACTCAATGGAATCTCTTGAATTTTAAATTGAGCAGACATCAATTCCTTTGAATAAAAGATGTAGTCTATTCTACCTGCAGGAACCCGACCTACATATGTGGAGCCAATTCCTGTCATGCAATTCCGGAATGAATCTGTTAGGATATTGTTGAATTGATTGTAAGCGTAAGACATTGGAGTGTCATTAAAGTCCCCGCAAACAATCGTTGGATATGGAGATGTTTTGATATGCTCAACAACGGCTCTAGCTTGCTCTGCACGTTTTGGATATGCAATGGATAACTTTTCAATCATCAGACTAATGGTTGATTTTGCTTTTGAAACAGTTGAGGCATTTTTATCGAAAACAGAGTAATCATCATCTTTAAGTTTTATAGATTGCAGATGCACATTATAGACCCTGAACGTGTCATTATTTTTGACGATGTCCACGAACACGCAATAATTGAAATCTTTTTCTCCTTGAGCAGGGAACATGACGTCACCTTTAGCAATCATTGGATATTTGGACAGCACAGCAACTCCAAAATTTTGTCTACCTGTTAATTTATGTGCATACCTTTCATGGTAGTCTTTGATGTTTAACAATTCAATCAAGGTGTCTTTTGTAGAGAAACTTGTAGGTTTATCTTGGTGATAAAATTCTTGGAAACAAACAATATCAGGATTAGTATTTTGAATGTATTTAAAAATGGCATCTCGTTTTGTGTATTTCTCACCTTTTTGGGCAGTATATAAATCGAAGAGCCTTACGTTGTAACTCATTACGTGGAGCGCGTTGAGATTGTTGTCAATAACTTCTTGATTTTCTCCAAATGCGAATAGCCTGAAATGTAATTTACCCCCAATAACAATTACAACCAATGTTATTATTGCCCACCTCGATCTTGCAAAAGCCCAAATAATTAATAGGAATAAGGCTATCGAGAGAAAAACAGGATACAATAAACCAAAAAGAGGTAGTAATTTAAAGGTATTGGGGTGAACAAATGGGGCTAAATAGGAAATGAGTAAAGCACAAAGAACAACAATTGTGATGATCTTCACAAATGATGAAAAGCGCATTATTCTTCTAATCAGGTTAGCCATTATTGCTTTGATTGAAAAGAAAATCCTTTTCAGCTTTGGTTAATGAATCATACCCAGATTTTGAAATTTTATCCAGAATGGCATCAGTTTTTTCTTGTTTGCGTTTTTTTTCAAGATTGTAATCTTCGTCTGTTTTAAATTGCGTTGAACGTGTTTTCCCTCCTTTCTTTACCTTTAATTTTCTATTTCCGCTAAAAAGATTCTTGAAAAAATTAATCATATTGTTTAAAATTGACCGAACTAAGTTTACAACATTTGATGAACTGTTAAGTTTTTGAATGGACCAAAAACCAAATACTGCACCGCCAAGATGCGCAAAATGAGCTGTTCCATCCTTAACACCTAAAGTTATGATGTCCATTACAATAAAAAACAATGCAAGGTAAATAAGTTTTAAAGGGAAAATGTTAAAAAGACGCACCTCAATGTTGGGACGATAAAATGCCAATGCCGTAAAAAGCGCCATTATTGAACCGGATGCCCCAACAACCAAAGTACCTTCACTAGTTTGTAAGACAGGGAAAATCAAATGGGCAAACAACTCAAACAATCCACCCAAAATACCACCAAGAATATAGGTGTATGTCAATCGTGTTTTGTCAAATAGCTGCTCAAACAGGTTACCTGAAAAATACAAAAACAGCATGTTAAACAGAAGGTGAATAATTGTGAAATGAGAGAATATTGACGTAAATAAAGTATAAGGTTTGAAAATAAAAATTGCAAAATCAGTATTTAGCGATAAAAAATCAGTTACAAAGTCTGCTTCATTATTAAATACAAGTCGGTTTAAAGCCAACAACATTTGAATAAAGAGAAATACAGCCACATTGATAAAAATCAATTTTACAGTAATGCCTCCGTATCGATATTGATACTTTAATTCATCTAAAAATGTTCTTTCTGTATTCATTTTACCAAAAATGATTTCTGTCTTTTTTTCGCCAGTACAACACGAAAATAATACCTACAATAGCACCTCCAACATGCGCAAGATGTGCTACTGAGTCATTTATCATCATAATGCTGTTGTATACTTCAAAAAGTAAGTATGCACCTATTAAATACTTAGCTTTAATAGGAATTGGAGGGAACAATAACATAAGTTCTGTATTTGGAAAAAGTACTGCGAATCCTGTCATAATACCAAATAATGCTCCAGAAGCACCAACCATTGGTGTGATTCCCAATTGAATATACTGTTGTAATTGATTCCAATTTTCTTCAGTAAAATATGGTAAACGATTCAGATATGAACTTATTCCAGAATTTAGATCTGTCAAGGAAGTACTGTTTTCGATAATATTATTAATTGCTGTAAAATCAACAATTCCATTTAAAGCATATTTTGCCGTTAACATTTGGTAAACTCCAAGACCATTATAAAGTAAATAGGCACCTACTGCACAACTTACATAAAAAATGAAAAACCGTTTTGCTCCCCAAATTCTTTCTAAATGCGCTCCAAACATAACCAGCATGAGCATATTTACAAGTATGTGCATGAAGTTATTGTTGTCATGCATGAACATGTAAGTTACAACTTGGTAAGGCTCAAAATTCGGTGATGTTATAAAATATGCGCCAAGTATTTCATTTAAATCATAACCTTTATTCAAAAGAACAAGGTTTAAAATGAACATTAATATATTTAAAATGAGCAGGTTTTTAGTGACTTGGGGCAAATGGCCAAAAAAAGACATATTAAAAAGTTTCTGTAAGTTTATTAAAATCTAAAGTATCCATAATTTTTTTACCCTTTGGGCTCAGCATATGCTCAGGACATTGGAAAATTTGTTCAATCAGGAGTTGTGCATCGTTCAACTTAAATTGCCTTGAGAAGGAATTAGCGTGTGATTTTGCAACTTCTAATGCGATGAAGTGCGCGATTTCTCCTTTATCGATATCACGTTGTGACATTTCATTAAAAATATGATCGATGCATTCCAATCCATTTTCCTCATCCAACCAATTGGGAATTCCGCTAATAAACAAAACTTCGTTTTTTAACTCAGATATGAATCCCATCCGTTCAAACATCGATTGAAAACCTGACCAAATTTTTTTTTCTATTCCGCTTACATTTTTTTCTATTGGAAATAATAATTGTTGGGTATGCAAGGCTTGAGAAACAAACTGGGACATAATTTGATCGTAAATAATGCGTTCCTTGGCTCTAGTGACATGAAGAATGAGCATTCCTGATTTTACAACAGTAAAGATGTAACCATTCTTTAAAAGGTAGTTTTTTTTCTCTTCAATATCAAGATTCAATCCCAAATTCTCAGTAGGTTCGATTTCATCAATCTTATAAAAACGCTCCCATTCTTCAGCCTGAATATTTCTATTACCGAAACCTTGCGATTTAATGGCGGAACTGTAAGAAGGTGAAATGGAATTTCCGCTGGGCTGGCTAAAAGTTGAAGGTTTGAATGGGTTGTAGTCTGGATCCACATTAATTTTGGGTTCGGATGGAGTCGTATTTTTAATTTCAAATGGAAGGTCAAAGCTTGTTTCTCTATCAAAATCCAAAGTAGGAGCAATGCTAAATTTTCCCAAAGATTGTCGCACTGCGCTCATAAGAATGGCATAAATTGAACGATCTTCTTCAAATTTTATTTCCGTTTTTGTAGGGTGCACATTAACATCGATTTTACTTGGATTGACTTCTAAGTATATGAAATAACTCGGGAACATTTTTTGAGGCAAAACCCCTTCAAAACCTTTGAGAACTGCATGGTTAAAATAAGTATCCTTGAAAAACCTACCGTTTACAAAGAAATATTGTTCACCACGACTTTTTTTAGCCAGTTCAGGCTTTCCAATATAACCGTGAATTTTTACAATATCAGTTAACTCTTCTAGAGGGATAAGTTTTTCAATAGCTGATTTACCTATAACATCAATAATTCGCTTTTTTAGAATTGTTTTCGAAAGATTGAAAATTTCTTGGTTGTTGTGTGTTAAAGCAAATGACAACTCTGGGTGAGCGAGAGCCACACGTTCAAATTCATCCAAAATATGATTGAATTCAACACTGTCAGATTTAAGAAAATTCCGACGCGCTGGAACGTTGTAGAATAAATTCTTTACTTCAAAATTACTTCCAATCGGACAAGTACATGCCTCATTTGTATTTATTTTACTGCCTTCAAAAATTACCTTTGTACCCAATTCTTCATCTTCGTTTTTAGTTTGAAGTGTTACATGTGCAATTGAAGCAATTGAAGCCAATGCCTCACCTCGAAATCCTTTAGTTGTTAAATTGAATAAATCATTTGAGTCTGAAACTTTACTTGTTGCATGACGTTCGAAACATTTTACAGCATCGTTTTTCGACATTCCAATTCCATTATCAATAACTTGTATTAATGTTCTTCCTGCATCTTTTATATTTACTTTAATAACATTTGCTTTAGCATCGATTGCATTCTCAACAAGTTCCTTTACAACCGAAGCAGGTCTTTGGATAACCTCACCAGCAGCTATTTGATTGGAAATGTGATCAGGTAATAATTTTATAATATCACGCATACCCTAAAGTTAAGCAAAATTCAAGTGTTTTCTCAAGTCATTAGAAAGCAATTGAGTCGCAAAAATAGAACTTAATGCTAACTTATCTTTATTTCTCAATGATTGTTTTTACACAAAAATATCTTAAGAATACATATATGTCAGACGCAATGAATCCACATTAATTTTTTAACTTCGCTTAATGATTTTTGATAAAATTTTTTCAGCACTTGGATTCTTTCTAATCACAGGTTCGTTGCATGTTTTGAGTGGTTTTTTAGAACAAGATCCTGTTACTCAAGATGTGAATAAAGTTAAATCTCTTGATGTCAATAAAGAGGCAAATGAATGGGCTGAAATGAGATTAAAAGAAATGACTTTAGATGCTAAAATTGGTCAATTTTTTATGGTTGCAGCGAAGTCCAATGGAGATGAGGAGCATTTAAGTGAGGTGGAGTCATATATAACGGAAAATAAAATTGGTGGGGTTATCTTTTTTCAGGGCGAAAAGTCCAATTTAAAGGAATGCGTCAAAAGGTTTCAAGAAAAATCAATTACACCTCTTCTTTTTGCAATGGATGCAGAATGGGGCTCAAGTATGCGATTGTTTGATGGTGAGCGTTATCCATATGCTTATACAATAGGCGCAGCTCAAGATACTGCTCTTTCAGGTAAGGTTGCAACAGCAATGGCTCAAGAAATGCGTACTTTGGGAATTCATATGAGCTTTTCGCCAGTTGCTGATGTAAACAGTAATCCAAGTAATCCAGTTATTGGTTTTAGAGCATTTGGAGGTGATAAAGAGCTGGTTTCCAAAAATGTTGAGGCATTTGTTAAAGCTTTTGAGCAAAACGGGGTTATGTCATGTATTAAACATTTTCCAGGTCATGGCAATACTGATAAAGACTCACACTTAGAACTTCCAACAATAAGTCAATCAGCTGATGTTATAATAAAGGATGAGTTACCACCTTTTGAGTCAGGCATGAATGCTGGCTCACCTGCAACGATGATAGCACACCTGAAAATTCCGTCTATTGACGATTCTGGCGCTCCAATGAGCTTATCAAAGGAGGCTGTTACCAAAATGCTAAAAGGTAAAATGAACTATCAAGGATTGGTCGTTTCGGATGCCTTGAACATGAAGGCAGTTTCAGATTTATATGGTAAAACGGATGTTGTTGTCAAAGCTTTTGAGGCAGGATGCGATATTTTACTGTATCCTGAAAGTGTTAAGGATGCAATTGAAGCAATAAAAATTAAAGTAATAAACGGTGAAATAAAATCCGACGAAATAGATGAAAGATGTAAACGTATTTTGGTTGCAAAATATAAATATGTCCTTGCGCCGTTTAAAACAAAAAGTTTATCTGACAATCAAAAGAAGCAGATAAAAAATGAAGTTTATGAAAAGGCAACAACAGTACTTAGAAATAATGATGATTTACTGCCGTTAAGACGCCTGGACAAAAAAGTTGCTGTGGTGTCCATTGGAACGCAATCTATTTCATTTAGAGAAAGTGTCGAATTATTCGCCTCGGCTGATTTTTTCAATTTCTACACTTCTGAGGAAGCTATTGCCAAATGTGGCGATCTATTAACAAACTACGACATAATAATTACAAGTTTACATGCCAATTCTGTGAAATCAAAGGCAGGATTTGGTTATGATGCATCTTGGAAAAAGTGGCTTGAAATTTTGCCAGATGAAAAACAAAATGCATTGCTTCTTTTCGGGAATCCTTTGGTTTTGTCTGAAGAAAAACTTGAAGACAATATTGATGCTATTGTTGTTGCTTATGAAAACCAACCAGAATCACATTTGGCTGCTGCCCAACTTATTTTTGGTGCGATACCCGCTACAGGAAAATTGCCAATGGCTGTAAATGATGAATTCCCTATTTATACAGGAATTTCTTTTCCTTGGTCCGGTAGATTGAAATTTTCTATGCCTGAAGAATTGGGATTGGATTCAAAAAAAATGAATGGGATTGATAGTATTGTTCAAATCGCTTTAGATAAAGGCGCTTTCCCTGGTTGTCAAATTGTTGTTGCTGTTCAAGGAAAAATAATTTATCGAAAAAGTTTCGGATTTCCCGAATTTAATTCAACGACAAAAGTTGTTGATACCGATGTATACGATATCGCCTCCATTTCTAAAATTGCTGGTTCAACACTGGGGATTATGAAGTTACAAACAGATAAATTATTTGATCCAGAAAATACCCTGTCTGCTTATCTTTCCAATATGGTCAATAATTATCCAGCTTACGCGAAGATGAATATCAAAGAAATGATGACCCATCAGGCAGGACTCAAGCCATTTATTCAATTTTACAAAGAAACATTAAGTAATGGAAAACCAGATACAGAATGGTATTCAGCTACAAGTAATGGTAAATTTACGATTCCGGTGGCTAAAAATTTATTCATGAGGTCTGATTACATTGATTCAATGTATGTTAGGATTTTAAGGACACCACTTGCTGAAAAAAAGTATGAATATTCTGATCTTGGGTATTATTTCATCAAGAAAATTATCGAAAAGCAATCAGGACAGTCCTTTCAAGATTATTTAATGCAGAATCTCTACCTTCCAATGGGACTAAGGTACATGCGCTACACACCTTTGAATTATTTTGAGGAAAGTAGCATTATGCCAACTCAATTGGACAATGAATTCCGCAGGCAACTATTAAGAGGGTATGTGCATGATCCTGGTGCAGCGATGCTGGGTGGAGTAGGTGGACATGCAGGAGTTTTTGCAAATGCAACAGATTTAGCCTCATTGATGCAGCTCTTTTTGAACAAAGGAATGTATGGAAATGTTAACTATCTAGGAAGTGAAGTCGTTGATGAATACACGCGTTCTCAGTTTTCTGGGAATAGAAGAGGTATCGGTTTTGACCGGCCAAAAGCAAGTGGAGGAGGGACATGTCATGAAATGGCTTCACAAATGAGTTTTGGACATTCTGGTTTCACAGGAACCTTAGCTTGGGTAGATCCTAAATACAGTATCAATTACGTTTTCTTATCCAACAGGGTTTGTCCGGATCAAGAAAATTGGAAAATTCGTGACATGAATATACGGACTGAAATTCAGCGCGTAATTTATGAAGCGGTTGTAAAAAATTAAGAGATGAAAATAGGAATGGTTTTGTATCCCACTTTTGGGGGAAGTGGTGTTGTAGGAACAGAGTTGGGAAAGGCGTTAGCTTCAAAAGGACACGAGATACATTTTATTACCTATTCGCAACCCGTTCGCCTTGGCAGTTTCCGTGAAAACATTTTTTATCATGAGGTGGCGGTAAGTGACTACCCACTCTTTGATTACCAGCCTTATGAAACTGAACTTACCAGCAAATTGGTGGATGTTGCAATCCATGAACAATTGGATTTGTTACATGTACATTATGCGATTCCTCATGCTTCGGCGGCTTTTATGGCACAACAAATTTTAAAATCAAAAGGCATCAATATTCCATTTGTTACAACACTTCATGGAACAGATATTACATTGGTTGGTAAAGATCCGTCATTTGAGCCGGTAATTACATTCTGTATCAATCAGTCTGATGCAGTAACAGCTGTTTCAGAAAGTCTTAGAAGGGATACTTTCGAGCATTTTGGTATTACGCGGCCAATTCGTGTTATTCCAAATTTTATTGTTCCAAGTTTAACACCAACAGAAGTATGCAATCAATTGAGAAGTCGATACGCTAAGGAGGGAGAACGTTTACTTTGTCATGTTTCAAATTTTAGAAAAGTAAAGCGGGTAGAGGACGTGGTTAAAATATTTGATCTCGTTCAGAAAAACCTTCCAAGTAAGTTAATATTGGTAGGGGATGGCCCAGAACGCTATAATGTTGAACAATTGGTAAGGGCTTTAAACCTCCAAGAAAAGGTAATATTTGTTGGAAAGGTGAGAGATACTTCGCACGTTCTCGAAATTTCAGATTTATTTTTGCTCCCATCTGAGACAGAAAGTTTTGGTCTCGCAGCATTGGAGGCAATGGCTGTTGGTGTACCTGTTATTTCCTCAAATACTGGTGGAATTCCAGAGGTAAATGTACATGGCGTTACGGGGTTTCTGTCTGACGTTGGGAATGTAAGTGAGATGTCCGAATTTGCGATTTCAATACTTAAGGAGCAGGCGACATTAGCCAGTTTTAAACAGTCAGCCCTAAAAAGGTCTCATGATTTTGATATTGATAAAATCCTTCCCATTTATGAAATGGTGTATGAAGAAGCAATAGCCAATAAAACAAAAAAAGCCGCCGAGGCAGCTTTATAATGTTCTAATTCTTGATTAGATATTTTCAATAATCATAGCCGAAGCACCACCTCCTCCATTACATATTCCTGCACCACCAATTTTCCCGTTATGCTGTTTTAATACATTAATTAAAGTTACAATTATTCTTGAACCTGAATTCCCAAGAGGGTGACCAATAGCAACGGCACCTCCAAATACATCAACCTTTTCAGGATTTAATTCCAATATTTTTGTATTTGCAATACCTACAACAGAAAACGCCTCATTTAACTCCCAAAAATCAACATCGTTTTTATCTACACCAGCTTTTTGAAGTGCAATTGGAATCGCCTTTGCCGGAGCAGTTGTAAACCATTCTGGCGATTGTGCTGCATCAGCATAGCTTCTTATTTTTGCGATTGGTTTTAATCCATACTTTTCAACAGCCTCTTTAGACGCTAAAATTAGTGCAGATGCGCCGTCATTTAATGTTGAAGCATTGGCTGCCGTTATGGTGCCATCCTTATCAAAAGCTGGTCTGAGTGTTGGGATTTTATCTAAAAATACATTTTTATATTCTTCGTCTTCATTAATAACAATCGGATCTCCTTTTCTTTGAGGCACAGCAACCGGAACGATTTCATTTGAGAATTTTCCTGATTTCCATGCATCAGCAGCTTTGGTGTAAGATGAAATTGCAAAAGCATCTTGGTCTTCCCTTGAAATATTATATTCTTTAGCACACAACTCGGCACAATTTCCCATTGGTACTTTGTTGTATACATCGAGTAAACCGTCTTTAGTTATACCATCTAACATAGTAATATTGCCGAATTTAACACCATTCCTGCCATCGAGATAATGAGGAACTTGTGACATGTTTTCCATTCCGCCAACCACAACCACATGGTTATCCCCAGCTAAAATTGTTTGAGCGCCAAGCATAATGGCTTTCATGCCTGAAGCACAAACTTTGTTTACCGTTGTACAAGGCGTGTTTTGACTAATCCCCGCACCTAATGCCGCTTGACGCGCTGGAGCTTGTCCAACCCCAGCCTGAAGAACATTACCCATGAAAACTTCATCAATAAGATCTGTACTAACATTTCCTTTATCAAGTGCACCTTTAATTGCAATTGCACCTAATTCCGTAGCGGGAATAGTTGAAAGCGAGCCCATAAAAGAACCCATTGGAGTCCTAACCGCTGATATTATATAAACTTCCTTGTTCATTTCATTTTTTTTAAGTTGAACAAAAGTAAGAAAACAATTTGTTCATGTTATTAAATATCCAATCCCTATTCTTGAATTTAAAAATTTAATTGAAATATTGTGTGCGATGTTTCGTAAATTTGAAGCATGTCCAATTTTGTAACGGAAATATCTTTATACTGGCTCATCCCAATAGTATTATTTTCTTTGCTAATTACATATTGGTTCTACAGAAAGAATACTTGGTTTTCTGTGCTTAATCCCAAATGGAAATGGACGCTTCCATTTGCAAGATTTCTCTCCTTAACAATAATTGGTATTTTATGCTTAGGATTTATTTTTGAATCCATAGATTACAGAAAAGAAAAACCAGTGCTGATTTCTTTAATTGATGATTCATCATCCATGCTTAATTACAAAGATAGCAGCGAAGTCAATAAACAATTGTTAGCCTACAGGAACTATTTAAAATCCAAAGTCGGAGACAAATATGAGCTAATAGAAATGAAAGTTGGTAGTGATGCGACTTACGCTTATCCAGACAATCTAAATGCTCCTGTTTCAAATCTAAGTGAGGGGTTTGAAAAAATACACAACGATTTTTACAACCGTAATTTGGGAGGTGTATTATTTATTACTGACGGTAATTTTAATACAGGTGCGAATCCATTATATAGTGCTGAAAAATTACCTTTAACACCAATTTTTGCTTTAGGAGTTGGAGATACTGTACCAAAAAGAGATTGGTTCATAAAGAATGTTTCTGCAAACGAAGTAGCTTTTTTAAATAACAAATTCCCTGTAGAAGTTGATGTTGAAGCCATAAAAATAGGTAAGGAAACCGCAACCGTTACCCTTTCTAAAAATGGTAAAGTTTTGGATTCAAAATCCGTTTCCTTCAAAGATGTTAATCAGGATTTTTCAAGCGTTTCATTTACTGTTGATGCGAATGAAGTGGGATTTCATAATTATTCAGTATCAATATCAAGAACAAAAAACGAGTACAATTATAATAACAACTCAAGGTCATTTTATATTGAAGTAATTGATTCGAGAAGTAAAGTTCTTCTTTTGGCTTCTTCACCACATCCTGATGTTGCGGCATTCAAGTATTTGATTGAACAAGATCAAAATTGTGAGGTAATATCTACTTTGGTTTCTGAATGGGATAAGAAAATTGATGCAGTTGATATGATAATTTGGTTCGATCCAGGACTTAATTTTGATCAGTCAATTCAAAATGCAATTATTGAAAAAAACAAGCCGGTATGGTATATTTTAGCACCCAATACAAGTTCAGGAATCATTGATAAACTGAAAATTGGCATGGCACCCGTAGGGAATACGCAATCGGATGAAATGCAAGGTTATTTTAACTCGGGCTTTAAGCAATTTGAAATAACCGACGAAACTAAAGATGCCTTAACATTTTTCCCGCCACTTACAACCAAATTTGGAAGTGTAAATTTAAGTTCGGGATCGGAAATACTTATTTATCAAAGAGTTGGAACAATAAACAAAACTGATCCTTTATTGTATTTTAACAAAAGAGGAACGGTAAAATATGGTGTTTTATTTGGCCAAGGAATATGGAAATGGAAACTAAATGACTATGTCAGAACCAAAACATTTGACCACATAGGAGAGATTATTCAGAAATCATTACAGTATTTATTGATCAAAAAAAATGATTCGCCACTTCGTGTAAGTCTTCCGAAAAGGTTCACAAAGGATGAAGAAGTGCTGGTCAACGCATCTTTCTATAATGAATCCATGGAATTAATAACCACTCCTGTTATTAATTTAAGCCTAACTGATGACAAAAATAAAAGTTCAAAATTCCAATTTGGGATTTCAGGAAGTATGTATAAACTTTCTATGGGTAAGTTATCTCCTGGAAAATATACATGGATCGCAACTACGAGTTTTAATGGCAAAAACTACAAGAAGAGTGGCGTTTTTGTCGTCGAGGATATTTCTCTTGAACAACTTGATAATCATGCCAATCACAATTTACTCAAGCAATTGACTAAACAGTCGAAAGGTGTTTTTAATGATTTAAAAGACTTTAAGAAAAGTGTAGATGCACTTTTGAACAGGGGCGACATTGCCACCGTTTCATACAAAGAAACTTCTTTTAACGACTTAATAGATAAACGTTTCTTATTCTTTATTTTATTGATTTTACTTTCTTTTGAATGGTTCATGAGACGTTGGCACGGGTCATACTAAAAAGTTTATAACAAGTGCAATAAACAATTTTGAATTGCGTTCCTGTGGCAACAAAATGTGCCTATGATAAAAAAATACCCTGAAATTCCCAAAGCTTCAAATTTAAATCAACAACCTTCATTAAAATCTCTTGAATTCATTCTGTCCTACAGTAAGTCTATTCAAGCTAAAGATTTGAAAAAAGGTAAAGTTTTAATCAATTTGAATTAAACAAAAAAAAGCGCCTCTGGGCGCTTTTTTTGTAATAAAAATATATTCCAATTACCAAATTCTAGAAATTTTATCTTTAGGATTTCGCATAGGCGATCCTTCCTCAATTGAAAATGCATCAAAAAACTCCGGGCAGTTCTTTAATGGACCGTTTACACGATACATTCCTGGTGAATGAGGATCATTTGCAATGCGATTTTTTAACTCTTCCTCAGTATAATTGATTTTCCATAATTGAGCATATGCAATAAAAAATCGCTGAGCAGGAGTGAAGCCTTCTCTTAATTCACCTGATTTGAATTCATCTGTTCTTGTGTAGGCATGATAAGCCATAGTTAACCCTCCTAAATCTGCAATGTTTTCACCCATAGTTAAATCAGGATTAACGCAATGTCCATCAATTGGACAAAAAGAAGAAAATGTCTCGCCAAGTGTACCGGTTTTACCCTCAAACTTAGATTTATCTTCATCTGTCCACCAGTTTCTAAAAGATCCATCAGCGGCGAATTTAGAACCCATATCATCAAAACCGTGCGTGAATTCATGTCCTATTACCATTCCAATTCTGCCGTAGTTGACTGCGTCTTCAGCATTCTCGTCAAAAAATGGAGCTTGCATAATACCAGCAGGAAATGCAATTTCATTTAGCAAAGGATGGTAATAAGCATTGACCATATGCGCAGGCATTCCCCATTTGCTTTTGTCAACAGGCTTATCCAATTCGGCCATATTTTTTTTGTGAGAATATAAGGCCATTGCCTTTAGGTTATCAACGTAATTAGTACTTGTAAATTTCAATCCGCTATAATCTTCCCATTTATCAGGAAAGCCAAGCTTTCTTCCAATGGAGTTTAATTTGTTAAGGGCTTCTTTTTTTGTTTCTTCTGACATCCACTCCAAATTGGCGATACGATCTCTGAAAACAATTAAAAGATTATCGACCATTTCATTAACCTTGTTCTGGGCTTCTTTTGAAAAATATAATGATACAAAAGCTTTACCAAGCAATTCTCCAAATTCTTGATTTGTAATTTCATCAATCGCTTGCTCTTTGATAGGCTTCATTTCAGAAGTGCCACTTAATACCTTTCCATAGAAATTGAAGTTTTGGTCAACAAATTTTTGATCCAAATGCCCAGCATAATGATTCACAACATTCCAAGTAAGGTAATGCTTCCAATCTTCCAACGATTCCGTTTCGATCATGGTTGCAATATTCTTAATAAATTCTGGTTGAGAAATGACCACTGTATCAAAAGAAGAGCTCCCAATGTTTGATAAATAAGAATCAAAATCCAATTTCCCGAAAAGTAATATTGCTTCTTTTTTAGAATATTTGTTGTAAACTAGCTCAGGAACCCTCATTTCTGCTGGTCCCATCATCGATTGTGCAAGTTTTTTCTCAAAATTAACAACTGAATTGGCCATATTAAGTGCGTCATTATCACCATATGCCAATAGCGTAAAGGTTTTCGCAATATGATCATTGTATAATGTTACAATTTCAGCCATATTATCTTCGAGGTAATAATCTTTGCTTGGCAAACCAATTCCTCCTTGACCTAAATAGCTGATATTCATATCAACATTTTTTAAATCTTGACCAACGCCAAAATTAAATAGAGATCCAATTCCTATCATATGATGTTCTGAAATAACACGAATAACATCGGATTTTGAAGTCATCTTTTGAATTTTACGAATGTCCTCTTGAATTGGAGTTAATCCCAAACTATTGCGTTTATCCATATCAATAAATGAGGTGTAATAATGACCTAATATTGTGGTATCTCTAACAGAATTGTTTGCTCTAGCAGCAAAACCATCAAGAATTGCTATTAGTTTCTTATTATTACTTTGCTCCAATTCATTAAAACTACCCCAACTGGATTCGGATGCTGGAACGGGATTGTTTTTTACCCAAGTTCCATTTGAATATTGAAAAAAATCATCAAAAGGTTTTACTCCTTTATCCATATTATTCAATGAAATGGTTGTAGGCTCTTTTGCAGAAGTTGAAGGATAAATTTCTTCTGTAAAAGGAAGTGTTTCAGCGCGTTTACACCCAAAAATCAAAGGTGTAGTTAAAATTAGAAATTTGTAAATATTGTAATTTTTCATTTTGTTTTTTTATGGTTTATAAATCATTTCGGTATGAGGAATCCCATCCTCTAGGTATTCTTTATTTGTTGAGATAAATCCGTGTTTATTATAATATTTAATTAAATGACTTTGTGCTGAAATTACAATGCCAACCTCTCCAAATTCATCTTTAATAAATTGCATCGTTTTTCGCATTAGTTCATGTCCAATTCCAGTCCCTCTAATTGTTGTATCAGTCACGATTCTACCAATCGAAACATCCTTGTAGGAAATTCCTTGAGGCAGAATTCTGGCCGTGGCAACAATTTTCCCTTGTCCATCTCTGCAAATCAAATGGTAACTTTTCTTGTCCTTTCCATCAAGATCTTGGTAAGGGCAATTTTGCTCTACAACAAAGACTTCCAACCTTAAAGCAACGATATCGTGAAACTCATTGATTAACAAGTCATTATAATGTTTTATCTGCCAATTTAAATTAATCATGATTTTAGGTTTGTATGACACCAACATTATATGACTTTTCTGCTTTTTTATGGTTCGCCATCTCAATTCCAATGCTAATTACCTCTCGCGTTTTTACCGGATCGATAATGGCATCAATCCATAATCTGCTTGCGGCATAGTATGGAGATATTTGCTCATCGTAGCGACTTTTAATAGAATTAAACAATTCCTTTTCACGTTCTGGAGTAATTTCTTCTCCTTTCGCTTTTAAGGATGCGACTTCTATTTGTAATAATACTTTAGCTGCAGAAGCACCGCTCATAACAGCTATTTCAGCTGTCGGCCACCCAACAATTAATCTTGGATCGTAAGCTTTTCCACACATTGCATAATTACCAGCACCATAACTATTGCCGATGACAACGGTAAATTTAGGGACAACTGAATTTGACATGGCATTTACCAGTTTCGCTCCATCTTTTATTATGCCACCATGTTCACTTTTGGATCCTACCATGAATCCTGTTACATCTTGCAAGAAAACAAGTGGAATATTCTTTTGATTGCAATTCATAATAAAACGAGCGGCTTTGTCGGCTGAATCAGAATAAATTACACCGCCAAATTGCATTTCCCCTTTCGCGTTTTTAATTATTTCTCTTTGATTTGCAACAATTCCAACGCTCCAACCATCAATACGAGCGTAGGCGCAAACAATTGACTTACCGTAATCTTCTTTGTATTCTGTGAATTCTGAATCGTCAACCAAACATCTCAATAATTCTTTTGTATTGTAAGGTTTTGATCTGTCTTGTGGCAAAATTCCGTATACCTTTTTTAAATCTTCTTTCGGTAATAAGGATGGCTTTCTGTCAAATCCCGCATTTTCTGTTTGACCAATCTTATCCATCAACTTTCGAATTGTCGCCAAGCATTCTTGATCATTTTCAGTTTTGTAGTCACATACTCCTGATATTTCTGTATGTGTTACTGCACCCCCTAAAGTTTCATTATCTATCGATTCTCCAATTGCAGCTTTTACGAGGTAAGAGCCAGCAAGAAAAATGGTTCCCGTCCCGTTAACGATCAAAGATTCATCAGACATTATTGGTAAATAAGCCCCACCAGCAACACAACTTCCCATCACTGCTGCAATTTGGACTATGCCCATGGAACTCATAACTGCATTGTTTCTGAAAATCCTTCCGAAATGTTCTTTGTCAGGAAAAATCTCATCCTGCATGGGAAGATAAACCCCTGCAGAATCCACTAGGTAAATAATAGGCAACTTGTTTTCGATTGCTATTTCTTGTGCTCTTAAATTCTTTTTACCTGTTATGGGGAACCAAGCACCTGCCTTCACCGTGGCGTCATTCGCAACTACAATACATTGCTTGCCAGAAACATATCCAATTACAATTACAACCCCACCAGATGGACAACCACCATGTTCTTTATACATGCCATAACCGGCAAGTGCACCAACTTCAAATCTTTTTGTGTTTGGATCCAATAATAAATCAATTCTTTCTCGAGCCGAAAGCTTTCCTTGCTCATGCAATTTTTCTATTCGCTTTTTGCCTCCTCCTTCATAGATTTTTGAAAGTTCCCTCTCTAAAGCTGAAATTTTCAGACGCATTTCATCGTCATTTTTGTTGAATTCTAGCTCCTTTGATTGTATCCCCATTTTGAGCATTTTGTATTTGTGATCAAATATAGCTAAAGTATAGAAAGTGGATATGTCAATGTTCAAAATCAAACTGTAAAATTTAGTTCAAGAAAGATTTTTTGATAAAATTTCAACATTTATTTGTTTGAATTTTGCCTAACCAAATTTCCAAGGTTCCTATTACTTTTACGTATGCTTCCATCCGATACATACAAGCACAAAGGAATGCGCAAACAATTGATAGCTGAATTGCGCAAAGATGAAAGAATTAAGAATGAGTTCATTTTTGATGCTTTTGATAAAGTGCCACGACATTTTTTTCTTGACTTGGCTTTTGTTGAGCAAGCATATAGCAATATAGCATTTCAAATAGGAGCAGGCCAAACCATCTCTCATCCAATAACCGTTGCATTTCAAACCCAGTTGTTGGATGTAAAAAAAGGGGATAAGGTCTTAGAAATAGGCACAGGTTCAGGATTTCAAACTTGTATTCTTTGTGAAATGGGAGCGAAAGTTTTCTCTATTGAAAGACAAAAGGAGTTGTTTGTAAAAGCAAAAGGACTCATTCAAGCTTTGGGATACAATCCTAGACTTGTTTTTGGTGATGGATACAAAGGGATGCCGGCTTTTGCGCCTTTTGATAAAATAATTGTAACGTGCGGAGCTCCGGATGTTCCATCAAGTTTATTAGAACAATTGAAAATTGGTGGTGTAATGGTAATTCCCGTAGGTGAGGGAAAGGAGCAAATCATGCACAAAATTGTCAAAGTGAACGAATCATCTTGCCAAACAGAAGCGTTCGGAACGTTTAAGTTTGTACCGATGCTTGAACGCACAGCGAAATAAGTTTTCTCAAAAAAAAAATCCGCCTTCGCGGATTTTAGCTATTCAAATAGATTTTAAAATCAATGTCCTAAAGCAGCCAAATACCTTTCAGCGTCCAAAGCTGCCATACATCCTGTACCTGCCGCTGTAATTGCTTGTCGGTATGTTTTGTCCGCTGCGTCTCCTGCCACAAAAACACCTGCAACATTGGTTTTACTTGTTCCAGGTTGTGCATATTTAATGTAACCAGTTTCATCAAGATCAATGAAATCCTTGAAAATTTCTGTATTCGGTTGGTGACCTATAGCCACGAAGAATCCAGTACATGGAATTGTTTTTTCTTCTGCCGTTTTACTATTTTTTACATGTACCCCAGTAACCACTTGACCATCTCCGAGAACTTCAACAGTATCGGTATTGTATAAGATTTCTATGTTTGGAGTGTTTTTTACACGATCTGCCATAATTTTAGAAGCACGGAACTCATCTCTGCGCACCAACATCGTAACCTTAGTGCACAATTTTGAAAGATAGTGCGCCTCTTCACATGCTGAGTCACCTGCGCCTACTATTACTGTTTCTTGACCACGGTAAAAGAATCCATCACATACTGCGCAAGCAGAAACACCTCCACCCAATTTTAAATACTTCTGTTCACTCTCCAAGCCCAAATATTTTGCAGATGCACCAGTTGAAATGATTACCGTCTTTGCATGAATTTCTCTTCCGTCTTCCGTCCAGCATTTATGCACTGGACCAGAGAAATCAACCTTATTAATAAACCCAAAACGAATGTCGGTATCGAATCTTTTAGCTTGCGCCTCGAGCTGTATCATCATTTCAGGGCCAGTTACACCTTCAGGATATCCCGGAAAGTTCTCTACTTCATTCGTTGTTGTAAGTTGTCCGCCTGGTTGCATTCCTTGGTATAAAACGGGTTTCATGTCTGCGCGGGCAGCATAAATTGCCGCAGTGTAACCAGCAGGACCTGATCCTATTATTAAGCAGTTAACGTTTTCAATTGTACTCATTTGGTCTTTTTTTTTAATTCTATTTTATAAAGTAAAATTAGTTTTTTCAATCCAAATATTTGAAATAAAATCATTGAATTCATCTATAGTACAATTGTTCTATACTATACAATAATAATTTCCTCTTCTGTGGCTTGCTATTTTGTCAATCCAATAAAAGGAGCTAATTTTGTAGCCCCAAAAATCGGAGAAAATATACATGATCGATACAGATCTTTATCGCGCAAAAGAACTTTATCCTTTTCAGGATAAAACGGTTCAAACAATTATTGAAGAACTTGAAAAAAATGGCAAACAGTTCAACTTGTTATACCAGCTTCCAACTGGAGGCGGCAAAACAGTTATATTTTCTGAGATTGCGAGACGTTTTATTGAGAAAACTAAAGAAAAAGTACTCATTTTAACCCATCGTATTGAATTGTCTATCCAAACATCAAAGCAGCTTCAAGCTATTGGGGTTAACAATAAGATCATAAGTTCGGAGGTTAAATCTATTCCAGATCAAAACGATTACAGTTGTTTTATTGCAATGGTTGAAACACTTAATAACCGATTGAACGAAAATCAAAACTTTATTGAAAATATTGGATTGGTAATAGTTGATGAAGCTCATTACAATAGTTTTCGGAAAATATTTCAGTTTTATAAAAACGGAAATATTTTAGGAGTTACAGCTACTCCTTTGAGCAGTAATAGGGCGCTTCCACTAAATGATAATTACCATAAACTATTGGTGGGTGAGAGCATTGCTTCACTGATTGAGAAAGGATATTTGGCTGATGCCATCACATATACTTATGATGTCAATTTGCATGGTCTAAAAATCGGATCAAATGGTGATTTTACAGTCAACAGTTCAGATCAAGTTTATGGCAATTATTTCATGCAGGAAAAATTGCTTTTTGCTTACGAGGAAGTTGCTGTAGGTAATAAAACATTAATTTTTAATTCAGGAATTGAGACATCCATAAGGGTAGAGGAGACATTTAAGAAAAGAGGTTATAAAATTCGCCATTTGGATTCAACTTTTAGCGATAAGGATCGCAAAGATGTTGTTACCTGGTTTAAAGAAACGCCAGACGCCATTCTAACTTCGGTAGGCATTCTCACTACAGGATTTGACGAACCAACCGTTCAAACTATAATTTTAAATCGTGCCACCCGTTCGCTTACCCTATATCATCAAATGATTGGAAGAGGGTCAAGAAAACTCCCTAACAAAGACCAATTTAAGTTAATTGATTTGGGAAACAATGTCCGAAGATTTGGTTTTTGGCAAGATTATTTGAATTGGCAGGACGCTTTTCGTTTTCCAGACCGTTTTCTCGAATCACGACTTTCAGAAATGGAGGATTTGGAATTTGAGGTAGAATTTGAATTCAATAAACAACTTCAAGAAATTTTTAATACCGACAAACTTGAAGGTTTTAGTATTAAAGATGCTTATTACGAGGCAGTAGATGCAGGCCTGAAAGGTAAGGCGGCCGTTGACTCATCAATGAAAAATCATTTTGAAGTAATTCATGAAGCGGCTAAGGATCCTGATCATGCGCTACAACTGTGTAATTTTCTTTCTGAACACATAGAACATCGTCTAAAACATTACACGCGCTGTATTTCGAAAAGCACACCCAATTATTTGAAATATCTGATCGAAACTTATGAAAGACAATTAAAGCAGATGGTTAGAAATCAATTTTATTAAAAGAACCCTGTCAGTAAAATTTTATAAGTTTTTTTAACAAGTAATTTTGAATTGAAACATTATTTACTAATATTGCTCTAATTATTAACTATTAAATTAATTAAACTACATGGAAACAAACAATTTATCAAGTCAGTCTTCTTCAAATTTGAATGAGGCTGCAAAATGGGCAAACATTGTTGCAATTATTGGATTTGTAATGATTGCCTTGAGTTTGATCGGATACGTTATGTTAATGAAGTATCTCCCTGGTCAAATGACAATAGGTTACCTAATTTCAATGATTATTTACATTATCCCTTACTATTTCATGTTTAAATTCGCATCGGATATTAAAAGTTCTAACACCGATGGTGGAATTGCAAATCTGAAGTCATACTTTAAATTTATTGGTATCTTAACTATTGTTGGATTATCTTTAGGAGTCTTGGGTGGTCTTTTAATCGCAATGATGTAAGAAACTATTCATATTTGCTTATACGAAATCCTGAGAAATCAGGATTTTTTTTTTTTTCAAATTTTATTTTTTCTTGCTTAATTAATTGATTTGTAGTATGTTTAATTCATTAACTATTAAACTGTATACTTATGGACAATGTTTTCTTTAATTTTTCACATCCATTATTGCGCAAATTAAATGATGGAGCAACAATTAAGCTAGGTTTCAAAATCTTTTTTTGGGTGATGGCCGGATTAAACCTTCTTTTTGGTTTATATTCACTTTACAATTCTATAGCACATGGTTTTGTATTTGGAGTGTTTTTGATGGGTATTGGATTACTTTTTGCATCATGGATATGCTTTCAAATTTGTTTATTTAGAGCTAATACCATTTCAGAAGTACCTGATTCAAAGTATGTAGTATCAGCAATTTTTGCAATTTTCCTCAGGGCAACGGGTGAAATTTTTGCGACTTATTTAGTTGTTGGTGGTGTAACGGCGACTCTAGCTCCAGGTGCTTTCAACGAATTTGGAGCCTTATCAATAGTTCTTGGACCTGTAATTGGCTTTTTGGTAATTTCATTTTTTTATTTCTTAGCTGAAAGATTATCAGCATTACCTGAAATAGCTGTAAATACAAAGAAGGATTAATTATTCTCTTAATATTTATGAAAAGTGATCCTCGGATCACTTTTTTTTTGCTCGAAAATTAAATTGACTTAATTATTCAGTGAATTGAATAATGCTTTCTAAATTTGAACAAACAATATTTAAAATGTCAGACGATAAAAAAATCATCTTCTCGATGGTTGGAGTTTCAAAAGTAACTCCACAGGGAAAGCAAATTATAAAAGACATCTACCTATCTTTCTTTTATGGAGCCAAAATTGGCATCATTGGATTAAATGGCTCGGGTAAATCTACAGTAATGAAAATCATTGCTGGCCTAGATAAGTCTTACCAAGGTGATGTGGTCTTTTCCCCAGGTTATTCTATAGGATACTTGCCTCAGGAACCTGAACTCGATTTAACAAAAACAGTAAAAGAAATCGTAATGGAAGGAGCGCAAGAAATTGTTGATGTATTGAAAGAATACGAAGACATTAACAATGCTTTTATGGATGAAGAGGTATTAAATGATCCAGATAAAATGGATAAATTGATTGCACGTCAAGGTATTGTTCAAGATAAAATTGACGCACTCGATGCATGGGAATTGGATTCCAAATTGGAAAGAGCAATGGATGCGCTTCGTTGCCCACCCGATGACCAACTAATAAGTACGCTTTCGGGAGGAGAAAAAAGAAGGGTCGCACTATGCAGACTTTTATTACAAAATCCAGATGTATTGCTCCTAGATGAGCCTACCAACCACCTAGATGCAGAGTCTATAGATTGGCTAGAGCAACATTTACAACAATACAAAGGAACTGTAATCGCTGTTACCCACGATCGTTATTTCTTAGATAATGTTGCAGGCTGGATTTTAGAATTGGATAGAGGAGAGGGGATTCCTTGGAAAGGAAATTATACCTCATGGCTCGAGCAGAAAGGGAACCGATTGAAAGAAGAAGAGAAATCGGAATCCAAACGTCAAAAAATGCTAGCTCGAGAATTGGAATGGGTACGCATGAATCCCAAAGGACGCCATGCGAAAAACAAAGCGCGTTTAGCTAATTACGATAAAATGTTGGCAGAAGATCAACGTTCCAAGGAAGATATCCTTGAGATTCCTATTCCAAATGGTCCAAGATTAGGAAATAATGTTATCGAAGCCAAAAATGTGGCGAAATCATTCGGTGATAAATTATTGTACGAAAACTTGAACTTCAAATTGCCACCTGCAGGAATAGTCGGAGTTATTGGTCCAAATGGCGCGGGTAAAACCACAATTTTCAAAATGATTATGGATGAATTGCAGCCAGATAACGGCGCATTCGAAGTGGGAGAGACGGTGAAGTTGGGCTACGTAGATCAAACGCATAAAGATATTCTTCCGGAAAAAACAGTATTCGAAGTGGTATCAAACGGGCTTGAATTTGTAGAGATTGGAAATCAAAAAATCAATTCGAGAGCTTATTTGTCCAAATTTAATTTTAATGGAGCTGATCAAAATAAAAAGGTTGGGATTTTATCTGGAGGCGAAAGGAACCGTTTGCATTTAGCCATGACCTTGAAAACTGAGGCAAATGTATTGCTTCTCGATGAGCCAACGAATGATATTGATGTGAATACTTTACGGGCATTAGAAGAAGGTATTCAGAATTTTGCGGGTTGTGCCGTAGTGATTTCTCATGATCGCTGGTTCTTAGATAGAATCTGTACGCATATCTTAGCTTTTGAAGGTGATTCCGAAGTGTATTGGTTTGAAGGATCATATTCTGAATACGAAGAAAATAGAAAAAAACGTTTAGGTGATACAGGTCCGAAGCGAATAAAATACAGGAAATTGGTCAAGTAAAATGTTTGCAGATTTAATCAAATAAACTTATACAAATAGCTATTTTGAGCGATCCATTACACGGAATAACACTTGAACGCATGCTTATTGAATTGCATGAAGCATTGGGATGGGAACATATGGCGTATTTACTTCCGATAAATTGCTTTATTAATGAACCAAGTATTAAAAGTAGCTTGAAGTTTTTGCGCAGAACACCTTGGGCAAGAGCAAAAGTTGAAAAAATGTATTTAGAACGAATTATACCATTTAAAAATTAATTAAAATGTCAATTGAAAAATTAATACCCCAAGAATTATGGTCGAATTTCGCGGCATTAAATGCAGTTCCAAGACCCTCTAAAAAAGAGGAACGCGTGATTCAATTTATGCTGAATTTTGGTAATAATCTTGGCCTTGAAACTTTTACAGATAACATAAATAATGTAATAATAAAAAAGCCTGCATCACCTGGTTTTGAAAATCGAAAAACTGTAATCCTTCAATCGCATTTGGATATGGTGCATCAAAAGAATGCAGATAAAACATTCGACTTTGACTATCAAGGAATTGAAATGATAATTGATGGAGATTGGGTTAAGGCAAATGGCACAACGTTGGGAGCAGATAATGGTATTGGAGTTGCAGCAATTATGGCTGTATTAGCGTCCAAAAATATTCATCACCCAGCAATAGAAGCATTTTTTACCATTGATGAAGAAACCGGCATGACTGGTGCCAAAGAAATGGATGGTAGTTTGTTTAAAGGTAGAATTCTATTGAATCTGGATACAGAAGATGATGATGAATTGTCAATCGGTTGCGCTGGAGGAATAGATACGAATACCTCTTATCGTTACAATGAAGTTGAAGTCCGTCCAGAAAGTGTGCAGTTCGAAATAACAATTCGTGGACTCCTAGGTGGACATTCGGGCATGGATATCGACAAAGGAAGGGCAAATGCGAATAAACTGATGACAAGAATTTTATACCATCTAAAATCAATTATTGAGATTCAACTTTTATCATTTGATGGAGGAAGTCTCAGAAATGCCATTCCACGTGAAGCAAATGCTATTTTGGCTTGCACGGATGAATACAAGAACGATTTAATGACAGCTTTTGAACATGTAAAAAGCGAAATCATATCAGAATTTAAAACTGTTGAATCAGCCTTAAATCTTTCAATTGCACCAATAAACACTTCTCAAAATGCCGTAAATAAAGGAGATTTTGAGAGAATTTTAAACACATTATATAGTGTTAATAATGGTGTTTACCGAATGAGTCCTGATATTAAGGATTTGGTTGAAGCATCGTCTAGCTTGGCGCGAGTGATCATTAAAGAAGGTGAATTTACAACTCAATCATTGCAACGTTCAAGTGTTGAATCATCCAAAGGAGATGTTTCAAAAACAATTCGAGCTGCATTTGAAAACATGGGGTGCAGCGTTATACAAGCTGGCGATTACCCGGGATGGCAACCCAATTCTAATTCTGAAATCTTGAAACTAATGGCCGATTTGTATAGAGAAATGTATAAATCAGAACCTAAAATCAAAGCTTGTCATGCAGGCTTGGAATGCGGAATCCTTGGAAAACACCTTCCTGGAGTTGATATGATATCTTTTGGACCTAATATACGCGCGGCGCATTCGCCAGATGAGAAAGTACAGATTTCGTCCGTTCAAAAATTTTGGAATTATTTTTTAGCGACTCTTGAAAGGGTTCCAATCGACAACTAATTGTGGTTCCGCAAATTGACGATTTAAAAAAGGTAGCCAACACCAAAATGCCTTACGGTAAATATGAGGGGTATTATCTGGTGCATCTTCCCGAATTTTATCTTGTATGGTACAGACAAAAAGGATTTCCTAAAGGAAATCTTGGCGTTTACATGCAATTCGTTTTAGAACTAAAAATGAACGGAATAGAACACCTCTTAATAAATCTTATACAAAAGTAAAATTTGAAAGAAACATAATTATTTATAATTCAATGAATTATGTTAATTTTTTGACCCTTTAATATTTATACCTTAATACATATCTATTTTTTTAATTAATAATGTAACCAAATCTTTAAAGGTTCCGTAACACTTCTCGACTAAAATAATCATGAAATAAAAACGTAACCAATGATAAAGAACAAAATCAAAGTAGTGCAGTTAAAACTAAACCAGCACAGACAAGCAGGAACAAAAAGTGATTTGTCAATTATTCAAGTAGCGGAATTGATGGATACATTAAAGACAGCAGACCAAATAAACGATCATATCAACAATTCGATTTTTCATTCGATAACGTTGAATTAAAAGCTCAGTTTCATAGTTAGGATGGAAAGGGAAAGTTTAATACTTTCCCTTTTTTTTGTTTCATTTACTTTTAATTTTAATTACATTTGTAATTGAATACACTATTTACAAATGGAAATTAAAGACAGAATAGCGCTACTTGTTAAAAACTATCATTTGACACCATCATCATTCGCTGATAAGATTGGCGCAAATCGCTCAAGTATAAGTCATGTTTTATCAGGTCGCAATAAACCTGGATTAGATCTTCTCGAAAAGATTGTCCAGCAATTTCCAGATGTAAATTGTTATTGGCTGTTAACGGGTGTTACAAATGTAAATAACGGTAATCAATCAGTTAATTCAGAGGAATTGATCTATGAAAGAAAAAATGCAAAACCATCTTCAAAACACAAAGAAATCATAAAGATTATTGAATATTATACAGACAATACCTTTAAAATTTATTATCCTAATGAAGAATAACTCCGGATCCAATTAATTCATCACCAATGTACCAGGCGGCGAATTGTCCAGGCGTAATTCCTTTTTGTAAAACCCTGAATAATAAATAGTAATCTTCTTTTACTTTAATCAATTGTGCATGTTGCAACGGCTGCCTGTATCGAATTCTTGCCATCACTTCTAATGTGCCATTTTCTAATAATTCATCAGTCTTATTTATCCATTTAATCGAGTCTTTTTGCAACTTAAGTGCAATTCTATTTAGTCCAGGGTGGCTTTCTGTCTGACCTGTATAAACAATATTCTCAATGGTATCAATCCCAATAACGAACGATGGTTCTGGCCGACCGCCTATATGTAAACCTTTTCTTTGGCCAATTGTGTAAAAATGAGCTCCTTGATGCATGGCTACACGAATCCCCATCGACCTATCATACACAAACGGAGCGCTCATTTTTTCAAGGTCTGAATGATTGACATTATTTATAGCGGACTGATATTTATAAAATTGCTCGAGTCTGTTAGGGATTTCGATTACGTCTCCCTTCTTAATTTCAAGTTGCTGTTGAAGGAATTCTGGCAATCTTATTTTACCAACAAAACAAAGGCCTTGAGAATCTTTCTTTTTTGCTGTAACAAGATTTAATGATTGCGCAATCTCTCTCACCTCAGATTTTTGCAATTCGCCGATAGGGAACAAAGCTCTGCTTAACTGCTCCTGACTTAATTGACACAAGAAGTAGGATTGGTCTTTGTTTTTATCTTTTCCAGAATACAATGAGAAAGAGCCATCAGCATTTTTAATCTTTCTACAATAATGTCCTGTAGCAACATAATCAGCACCTAGCTCCATTGCAGCCTTTAAGAATACATCAAATTTTATTTCCCGATTACATAGTACATCTGGATTTGGCGTTCTACCTGATTCGTATTCATTGAACATGTAACTGACAATTCGCTCGTAATAATCCTTACTTAAATCAATTACCTGAAAAGGAATTCCGAGTTGCTGAGCTACAATTAGCGCATCGTTGGAGTCGTTAATCCAAGGGCATTCATCCGATATGGTTACACTTTCATCATGCCAATTTCGCATGAACATACCGATGACTTCATATCCTTGCTGGATAAGTAGATGAGCAGCAACACTTGAATCAACTCCTCCAGAAAGCCCAACGATAACCCTTTTCATTTTACAAAGTTAAGCATTTCAACAAATCTTTAAATATTACATTTGTTTACAGTAAGATTACATATGTAATTCTAAAGATTAACACTTTTTATTGGTATTAATCTTTGTTATTGGCTACTTTTTTGTTTACTTCGAAAGATGTTTAACAAGTTCACCTTTTCATTATTCTTTTTATTCACTTCAACTTTTGCTGTATCGCAAGAGTGTGAGCAGGTTTTATTTTCAGGTAAAGTTCTAGACACTATCAATAAACCAAGCTTTTATAATTTAATGATTGTCAATAAAAATACGGGGCAAGGTGTTTTTGGTCAGCCAAACGGTCATTTTTCGGTTTATACTTTTAACAACGATACCATTTCTATTTCTGTTAAGAACTATGAATTGGTTAATCTGGTTATATTGGCTGACTCAAATTGCCAGTTTAAAAACAATATTTATTTGAGGCCAAAGGCGAAAGAAATGCCGGAGGTGGTAATCAAACCTTTGAAGACATTGGAGGAAATAAAGGAGGAGCGCGAAGACCTTGCGTTACGAGAAACCAAATTTGTAACTGGCATAGAAGTTCTGCAAAGTCCAATCACTGCATTGTATCAGACATTTTCTAAAAAGGAACAAAACAAAGCATGGATTGCGAAACAAGTTTATAGCGATGACCAAAGAAGAATTGTAAAAGAATTGTTACGCAATTATGTTTCTTATGACATCATTGAATTGAATGAAGATGAATTTGACGATTTTATTTCATTCCTCAATATCAATGAAACATTTTTAAAAACTGCGACGGAGATGGAGTTGATCACATTTATTAAAGATAAATTTGAGCACTATTCATTGTTATTAAATAACAATGACAAATAATTATCTAACAATAGGTTATGATACTTTATTTAAAGTAACGATTAATTTTTATTCAATTCTTCTACTCTTTTTTGGCGCTGCATGAGATTCTCACCAGATTTCCCCATTTGAAACAATTCAAAACGGGATGGTTCTTCTCTTCTCGGCCAACTATTGTTATCCACATCTGTGTCTGCTGTTTCTAGATATGGATCCAATCTAAAAGAAACAACTTCTTTGTCGAGTATTAAAACTTTAGAAACTTTGTCTTCATATTGTCTCCATATTTCAGCAGGGAATCTTTTAACTTCAATGGTATTATCAGCATATACGATTTCGACAATAATTGGCATTACTAATCCTCCGACATTGCTAAATGTTAGTTCATAAAATTGTTTGTTAGCATTCAATAATAAGGAATCTTTTGCGCTTAAAGCGGCATTAAATGTCTCAAAATCTTGAATGTCAACAGCGTCAATTTCATATTTATTCCTTTTAGCATAAAAGTCATCGATATTTTCGTCCTTTTCATTTACAGTTTCCTCAATAGAGGTTTTGTTTCTTATATCACCAATAAATTGATCTTTTGCCTTTTCTTTGTACTCACTCAGAGGTTCTTCAATAAATGGATTGTGTGTATTCAATTGAAACCATTTAACATCATCCAACGATATATCAACATTATCGGTAGAGTAGAACCATCCTCTCCAAAACCAGTCAAGATCCACAGCGGAAGCATCTTCCATTGTTCTAAAAAAGTCAGCAGGTGTTGGGTGCTTAAATTTCCATCTTTCGCAATACATTTTAAATGCATAATCGAAGAGCTCCCTTCCCATTATGGTTTCTCTTAAGATATTTAGCGCTGTCGCCGGCTTACCATAAGCGTTATTTCCGAATTGGAATATCGATTCTGAATTTGTCATTATTGGAGAAATAAATTTTTTATCCCCCCTCATGTAATCAGCAATTAGGTATGCTGGCCCTCTGCGTGATGGATATCCTCTTTCCCATTCTTGTTCTGTTAGATATTGAACAAAAGTATTCAATCCTTCGTCCATCCATGTCCATTGTCTTTCATCTGAATTGATAATCATCGGAAAGAAATTGTGCCCTACTTCATGGATAATAACTCCCCACATTCCATATTTGGTCTCTTCAGAATATGTGCCATCTTCTTCTGGTCTTCCTCCATTAAAGCAAATCATCGGATATTCCATTCCAATCCATTTTGAATGCACTGAGATGGCCACAGGATAAGGATAATCAACCGTGTATTTAGAGTATGTTTTTATGGTATGCGCGACAAGTTTTGTTGAATATCTCTCCCAAAGAGGATTACCTTCTTTCGGATAAAAAGACATCGCCATTACTTTTTTACCGTTAATATCCACAGCCTGCGCATCCCACATAAATTTCCTAGAGTTGGCAAATGCAAAATCACGAACATTAGTGGCCTTAAAATTCCATGTTTTGGTTGTTTTTGCCCTATTTTTTTCTGCATTTTCAGCTTCTTCTTGAGTGATAATAAGTACAGGTGTGTCAGAAGATTTCGCTATTTCCATGCGTTTGCGCTGCTCTACTGATAAAACAGAGCTGGCATTCTGAAGTTCCCCAGTACCTGCTACTACATGATCGGCAGGAACGGTTATTGAAACATCATAATCCCCAAAAGGCAGCGCGAATTCACCTCTTCCTAAAAATTGTTTATTTTGCCATCCCTCAACATCATTGTATACACACATTCTAGGAAAGAATTGAGCGATGGTGTAGAGGTAATTGCTGTCTTTTTCAAAAAATTCATAACCTGATCTGCCTCCAACCAACATTCGGTCATTAATGTTATACCACCATTTCACTCGAAATGAGATGCTTGTTTTAGATTGGAGCGGCTTATCTAAATGAATTCTGAGCATCGTTTTATTAATGGCATAAGTCATTTTTTGACCGGTAGCATTTGTTATCGATTCGATTTTAAACCCTCCATCATAATCGATGAATTTCTTCTGAACGTCCTTAATAGTTTTGAAATCTTCCATTTTTTCGACTTCAATAAGTTTGGTATCAGAATTTACATCGTAAATATTTTGATCAAGTTGTAGCCACAAATACTCCAATTTATCGGGTGAATTATTGGTGTACGTTATGGTTTCATCTCCGGTTAACACCTGTGTTTCATCATTAATGGTAATAGTCATTTTATAATCAGCTTTTTGCTGATAATATTCGTGTCCAGGAGCGCCTGCAGCAGTTCTGTATGTATTTGGAGTTGGCAATTCTTCATCTAGTTGAGCAAACTTAGATTGTGAAATCCCGTAATAGGGAATCAGAAGTAATAAATAGAAAGTTATATTTTTCATATTATTTTAATAAAGATCTATACTTTGTTTGTTTCTAGATGGCAAAAATTCTAAAGTGGTTTTGATTCCACTTTCTTTATTTATAAAATTAAGTTTATTCTGTTGTTCCGGATATAAATCCATCATCAAATCAAATTTAAAGTTAATCAACTGAATAGGTTCTACCTCTGCAGCTAAATAAAATTGGGTTGTTCCAATGAGTTGATTTTCATAACCTATTAACTTCATTTTTATGAAGTCGTGAATATCAGAAGAAATTTGAAAATGTTTATTGATTTCATTCTCAATGAATTGTATACTCAAGCTATCATCTAAGCTGGAAATTAAATCTTTACCAGACCAGCCCTTATTCTCGAGCCATTTTTCAAAATCGTGTGTAGTAACAATAAGTGTAGCTTCTATTGTGCTACTCGTTTTTTTATATTCAACTTCAGCAAATGCAAAGAAATATTCATGAGCTGAAACCGTAAAAGTTGAAAATAGAATACAAACTGAAAATACAAAATGCATAATAATTTTGAAATTAAACAAAAAAATCAAAAATTACTTTTTTCGATTTTTCATTTGCTCCTGTTGCATTTTTTGCATCATTTCAATCCTTTCTTGAAATTTAGATTTCTTTTTTGCTTTTCCACCGGTTGAAGCAGCCAATTTCCTTGCTGCCATTTTTTCTCGAATTTTATTTTCATCCACGAAGAAATATTTAATCATTAACATGATAATGATTGACATTAATGTTGAAATGAAATAATAATAACTCAAACCTGAAGAATAGTTATTGAAGAAGAAAATCATTAATACAGGAAACACATACATTATAACCTTCATATTAGGCATTCCTGGTTGCGACGGCTGCTGCATGTTATTACTGTTCAAATAAGTAAAGACCAACGTTGTCACAGACATTAACAGTGTAAATAAACTCATGTGGTCACCGTAACCCCAAACATTAAAACCGAAATCCCAAATGGAATCGTAGGAAGATAAATCTTCTGCCCAAAGAAAAGGTTTTTGCCTTAATTCGAAAGTTGCTGGAAAAAATCTAAAGACTGCTAATAAAATTGGCATTTGTATTAACATTGGCAAGCAACCCGCAAAAGGACTGGCACCGGACTCACGATAAAGCGACATCGTCTCCATTTGTCGCTGCATTGCATCTTCTTTTGCAGGGTATTTTTTGTTAATTTCTTCAATTTCTGGTTTAAGTATGCGCATCTTTGCAGAAGATGAGAACATCTTCCATTGCACCGGCATTAATACAAATTTGATAATCAATGTCAGTAACAAAATTGCCCATCCAACTCCCACACCATTTGTCACCAAGAAATTAAACAGTGGTTGCACAGCATATAAATTGATCCAACGAAACAATCCCCAACCATAATTAAGAATGTCATCATAACCTTGCTCATAAGATTTTAACGTTTCATAGTCATTGGGGCCGAAGTACCAATTCATGGCTATTGTGGCATTGTTTCCATCTGTTACAGGAATAGTGACGATACTTGTATAGTTTTTTAAATGTGTGCTGTCCATCGCATCGCCTTCTTCATATTGTTTTATCTTGAAGGAAGATCCTGTTTTAGAAAATGCTTTTTCTGGTCTAATAAATGAAGAAAAATAACTTTGTTTGTGAGAAATCCAGTCTATAGACGTTTCTGCTTCTGCATCATCGTCACCCATTTCACTCAAATAATCAAGCCCTTCCTCTTTGTTAAAGAAACAAATTGTTGAAACCCTTCGTTGCTCGCTTAAAAGTCTTTCTGTCCTTCTAAAGTCGGTTTCCCACTTAAATTTCACCTTGTTTTCAGGAAGATTTCCTAAACCAATTAATTGAATTTTATAATCTATATCGTAGGCATTCTTTTTTAATTGATATACCTGTTCGATTCGTTTATTGCTATCGAGTTCTAATGATAATACAATTTTATCGGCTGTCTTTTCCTTAAGAACAAAGTAAAGTTCTCCAGTTTGAATAGTTTTGCCATCAACAGGAAGCTCCAATTGGTTAAATGCATCACCATCTTTAATCAAATCGAGGCCATTTGGCTTAATATCTTTTGACTTTTCACCTTTTTTCAGCTTACCGGCATAACTGTCGTAGCTTTCGAATTCTTTCAATGTAACACCTGAAACCTTACCGCCTTTATTTGAAAATTGAATTTTAATTTTTTCATTTTCCAAAACATAGAATTCTGTTTTAGGCGCAACAACAGCTATTTTAGATGTGTCTGTTGAAAGAGAATCAGATTTAGCGACTTTCTTATTAACTGTTTCAGTTTTTTTATTCTTTTTTTCTTTTTCTACCTGTTCTTTAACAGCTTTTTCTTGTTTTTCAAGTTCCTCAGCAGATGGTTGATTGAACATTAAAAAAGAAACCAAAACAACTCCAATCAGCGTATAGCCGATAATCGAATTTCTATCCATTATTTTTCTTTGTTTTTATAATCTTTAACTGCATTCACAAAAGCCACAAATAAAGGATGTGGATTCGCGACAGTGCTTTTGTATTCCGGGTGGAATTGGGCTCCAACAAACCATGGATGACTAGGTATTTCAACAACCTCTACCAAACTGGTTTCTGGATTTTTACCAGTTGAAATCATTCCAGCTTTCTCAAAGGCATCCAAATAATCATTATTAAATTCAAATCTATGGCGATGACGCTCAGATATTTTATCTGTATTGTAGGCTTTAAAACTATTTGAATTGGGTTTCAATTGGCACTTATATGATCCCAATCGCATCGTTCCGCCCAAATTTGAGATGCTTTTTTGTTCTTCCATCATGCTAATGACAGGGTGGGGGCAATCCTCCGCTATCTCAGTGGTATGTGCATCAGACAGATTCAGTACATTTCTAGCAAACTCAATTACCGCACATTGCATTCCCAAACAAATTCCAAAAAATGGGATTTTATTTTCTCTTGCGAACTTAACGGCTTCAATTTTACCTGAAATCCCTCTTGATCCAAAACCAGGGGCTACAAGAATTCCTTGAAGTCCAGAAAGCTCCTCGTTTATGTTATTTTGAGTTAGTTTCTCTGAATGAATCCATTTCAAATTGACACGAACCTCATTTGCTACACCCGCATGAATAAATGATTCACTTATTGATTTATAGGCATCTTTCAATTCAACATATTTTCCAACTAAACCAATTGTAACTTCATCTTTTGGGTTCTTTAATCTTTCAAGAAAAAGTTTCCATGAATCCAGTTTTGGAGTTGATTTCGACGGAAGACCTAATTTTTCCAGAACAACTTTATCCAGTTCCTCCTCTTGCATGAGTAATGGAACATCATAAATAGATTCAGCATCACGCGATTCAATTACTGCGTTCATACTTACGTTACAGAATTTAGCTATCTTCTTTCTTAAAGTCAAATCCAGCTCATGTTCTGTTCTGCAACACAAAATATCAGGCTGGACACCCAATTCCAGAAGTTGTTTTACAGAATGTTGGGTAGGCTTCGTTTTTAATTCACCAGCAGCAGCCAAATATGGGACAAGTGTCAAATGAACTACGATACAGTCGTTGTCAAACTCCCAGAGCATTTGTCGAACAGCCTCTATATATGGAAGTGACTCAATGTCTCCAACGGTACCACCTATTTCGGTGATGACGATATCGTATATACCTTGGGTTCCTAGAATTTGAATTCTATTTTTTATTTCGTCGGTGATATGAGGAATAACTTGAACTGTTTTTCCTAAAAACTCTCCTTTTCTTTCTTTTTCAATAACCGATTGGTAAATTCTGCCAGTCGTAATATTATTTGCTTGAGAAGTTGCCACATTTAAGAACCGTTCATAGTGCCCCAAATCCAAATCGGTTTCAGCACCATCGTCAGTTACAAAACACTCACCATGTTCATAAGGATTTAATGTTCCAGGATCTATATTAATATATGGATCAAGTTTTTGAATTGTAACTGAATAACCCCTGGCTTGCAGTAGCTTAGCTAATGATGCTGAAATTATCCCTTTACCTAGAGAGGAGGTTACTCCACCTGTTACGAATACGTATTTTGTTGAATTGGACATGTTGATAAAATGCAACCTTGCAGCGCAAAAGTACTATATTCATTCAAATTAGAAGGATTCTTTTTGAAATTGATATCAAAGGATATTAACAACAATTCAAACTATTTCAAGTCCAATAAGGTTTCAACTAATGCGTCAATGACATTCGACATTCGATTAATATCTAACTTTTCTAATGTATCAGAGCGCTCGTGGTAATTTTTATTTCTGTAAAAAGCGGTGTCAGTAATCATTAATGCACTAATATCGTGGCGCCAATAATTTAGATGATCTGAAAAATCGATTCCGGTTAACGATTTTGGCCCAATAAATTTTTTGGATTTAATTAAATCGTTTTTCAAATATAAACCCGTAAACTTTTTCGCAAAGTCACCTTTTTTGAAACAATTCACTAGGGTAATAAAATTACCTTTTTTACCATAAAAGACCTTTAAAAAGTTAAGCGGATAATCCTGAGTATTTGGTTCGTCAGAAAAGTATCCAATCATTTCTAAAGAAATCATTCCATAAATTTTTGAGTCCTCTTTTATTGTTTGCTGGGCGTGAACGTAACTTCCCATATAATCAGTTCTAAAGAAAGGTGGCTCTTCTAAAGTATAGGCTACCAATTCAATGGAATAATTAATATTTCGAGAAGAAATTAATCTTGCCGTTTCAAGTAATCCAACTATACCGCTTGCATTATCGTCAGCACCATCTTGATTTCCACAAACATCATAATGTGCACCTATTATTACTTTCGGTAAATCAGAACTGCTATTTATTCTTGCAACAACATTTTGGTATCGAATACCATTAAAAAAATAATATTGAAAAAAAGTTGTGTCTGCATATTTTGAAAAATCATTATAAATGTAGTTTGCTACTTGATTTAAAACAGTTGTGTCCTTAAAATTTCTATAGCCATCTGTATCTAAAATCTGCTCTAAATGATTTAAAATGATTACAGTATCTGCTTTTTGAGCAACAGTATTGAAATGTAAAAAGAAAACGAAAGGAATAAAAATTTTAGTCAACGATTTGAATAGCATTTTCCAAAATATTTATACGTCGTTGTTTGTATAATTTACCAATAGCTTGTTTAAAAGTTTTTTTACTCATTTTGAAGAATTCCCTTATATCATCTGGATCACTTTTATCAGAATAGGGGAGTGTTCTAAGTTCTTGAAGCATATTTAAAATAAGTTGCGAGGCATCATCAAATTTTTCAAAACCAATTTTTTCTAATCTTACATCAATTTTGCCATCGTCACGTATTAGATTGACAAATGCATTCAAAACTTGGCCTTTTCGAATTTGTTGATTGATGTCATTTCGATAAATCATCCCGTAATACATATCATTAACAATCACTTTAACACCAAGATCTGTTGTGTCAGCAACAACTATTTTAACCTCTTGATGCAGTAATTCTTGATCCTCACAAGGAATCAAGTACTTATTTATTTTGGATGATGCAAAAAGTCGATGTGTAGCTTCATCAAGTTGAAGCGTTACCATGTAGCTTTTATCCTCAATCATCTTCATTTGTTGTTCCTTGAAAGGAGCCAGTAAATCTTTTTCTAATCCCCAATCTAAAAATGCACCAATAGGTGTAATTTCTTTAACCTTCAAAAACTGGAATTCACCAAGAAAAATCAAAGGTGTTTCCGTAGTTGCGACAAAACGATCTTCTGAATCTTTATATATGAAGACATCTATAAGTTCGCCTATTTCCCATTCACGATTGATATATTTGCCGGGAAGTAGTACTTCATTACCATCAAGATCACTAAGAAAAGCACCTGGTGCGGTGAAACGAAGGATTTCAAGTTGATTTATTTGTCCAAGAATCATTCTAAAAATACAATGCCGAAGCTGGTTTAGAATTGATAATCATACAAGGTAAATTCAGGTCATTCGTTATTAAAGATTGTGCAAAAGTGTCAAATTGCGGCAATAAGCTCTCTGAATGATAAGCGATACCTATTAAATCAATTGCATTCTCTTTTGCATATTCCATGACTTTTCTTTGATAACTTCCTCCTTGTTTCATTAGCTCAATATTACATTCAATATTTCGCTCCTGATATTGGTTACGTACAATAAGAATGCGGTTTTTCATTTGCTGACTTAGTAGTTCATCATTTTGTTTTTCACCAAGAACATGAACTTTAGCATTATATATTTTAGCAATATCACCTGCAATGTTTACAATCTGAAGACTTTCTTTAGTTAAATCTACTGGTACTACAATATTTTTTATTTCATTCAAAACCGTATTCTTTTGAACAATCAAAAAAGGGGTATTAGAACTTGTTATAACTTTCATTGCATTACTTCCAAAGAGTTTTTGCAATCCTGTAGCTCCATGGGTGCCCATTAGTATAAGTTGTGCAGCTTGTTTACTTGCTGTTTTGCTTATTTCCTCGAATATTGTTCCGACGCAGACATTTACGGAAAAGGTTACTCCTTTCGGAGACTCTATATTTTCAATGAGCTTGTTAAGCTTGACCTGATTAGGTATAACTTCATTGCTTGATTTGACAACGTGTAGCAATTCGATTTCAACTTCTATATGTTTGCCGAGATGCATTGCATATTTAACTGCAGCATCACCAACAGGTGTGAAATCATAAGGAACAATATACAGGTTCTTTGTCATATACTAAAATTACTTTAAACTACTAATAAAACACTTTTTCTGGAATTTATTATTGAGAATTAACATTACAATTAAATAAATGAATATCAGTGTAATTCTTTTATCTAATTCTAAGTTTCTTTCTTTTCTTATTACCTAATGTTGTTGACATTTGATTGGGGTCACGTTTATCTAATTTTTCCTTTTTGTTTTTTTTCTGTTTTTTTTCTGTTGCTTCACCATTATAGGCAACTGGATTATTTACATCCATGTCGGGAGTAACGGCCATGTGCTCAATCCCACTTATTGGTGCAGCATTATCTTCAGGATTTAACCATTTTCCTTTTACTTTCTTTTCTTCAAGTTCACCTGTTCTTTTGTTTCTTACATAAGTTGTGACAGTTTCATCACCTTGTTCATTGACCACCACAACATCCTCATACAGCACCCATTTGTTTCCATCTAAGACATAAGAATCATATGATAAATCGGGGACGTAATAAGAGTACAAACCCTCTAAATTTGGAGATTCCGGCATAAGATGATCAAAGACAATTCGCATATATTCATCTTCATATTTTAAAGAACAATAAGCTTTTTTATTGAATTGAAATATTACACGGTTTAAAGTTTCATTTTTACTTTTTTTGAATACTGATGCACCCAAAACAGGATTTCCATTAGAGAATGATAAAACGTCGATAAGTTTAATTGCACTCATTTCATTGTTTCCGTCCCAGCCCAGTAAAGTGTAAAGTGTTTTGTTTCCTTTTTCGAATGGTATTATCTTGTAGTAAAGGCATCCATACCAACTATCAGCAGATAAAACATCAGTTGGGTATTCAGCTAAAGAAATATATCCTTCGGTCAATTCATGAATTTCGATTTCTTCATTTTTAGCATTAAAGTGTAAAATGAAACAATAATAGCGGTTTGTTTTATCAGCCATTTCAAGGTTCCAATTAACAATTCTAAGAGTTCCATCAGGACTATTAATGAACCCTACGGTAGACAATTGAGAAAAAGAATAAGTAAAGGCTTCAGGTAAGCTTAACGTTTGGTTTAGTAAATCTTTAAAAGCATAATTAATTTGAACTTTATCCATGTCGGTAGTAGCCTTTCTTAAGCTATCCAACAAAACAACCAAATCTTTTTCTTTAGAAATAATTGAGCTTGAATTCTGCCCATAAAAAGAGCTGAAAATCAACAAGATAAATAGTAAAGTGCTAGAAATTCTCATAAACTCAGAGTAAATAACGAATTATTTGAAGTAAAGTTACTGAATCAACATCATATTAAAATCAGGTATTTTCAACGCTCTTAATTTCATAACATATATGATTTGCGAACGATGATAGTTAGCGTGTTCATAAAGGCTATTTAAATGATTGAAAAAAATAAAAATCCGTTCATCACTAATATCACCATTAACAAAAAAATCTTCAATAATGTTTCTAGTAGTAATGTAGTTGTCAAAATGCAACTTTCCTAAAAAGTTTAATGGAAGTGGATCCCATAATTCTGATTCAGGATTTTTTATTAGCAAACGTGCATTTAAAATATGATGTGCATTAATTATGTGACTGATTGACTTTTTTATAAAATCGTTAATTGAATCATATTGTTCATCAATACTTGAAATTAATAGTTTCGTTTTTAGATAATCCTTTTCAGAGCAATCCAAAAGCAAATGCTCTATTAAACTATGCATTTATTAGCTTTAAATTAGAAATTGTTTCAACTGGATTTGGAGATTGAAACACAAAACTTCCCGCAACAAGAACATCGGCGCCAGCTTTCACCAATTCTTTACCAGTTTCCATATTAACACCTCCATCAACTTCAACGATTGCATGCGAACCCCTTCTATGTATAAGATTCTTTGCTTGTTCTACTTTAAGAATTGCATTTTTAATAAATTTTTGCCCACCAAATCCAGGATTTACAGACATAATTAAAACCAAGTCTAATTCCTCAATGATATCAAATAATAAATCAACTGGAGTGTGGGGATTTAAAGCTACACCAGCCTTCATGCCCAGAGATTTTATACGCTGAACTGTTCTGTGCAAATGTGTACAAGCTTCATAATGTACCGTTAATACTTCAGCGCCAACATTTTTGAAATCTTCGAGATAACGATCTGGATCATTAATCATTAAATGCACATCAAGCGGTTTGGTTGCCAATTTGTTTACAGCGTCAATAACTGGAAAACCAAATGAAATATTAGGGACAAAATTACCGTCCATAACATCGACATGAAACCAGTCAGCTTCTGATAAATTAATGAGTTCAATGTCTTTTCGGAGATTTCCAAAATCACAAGATAAAATTGATGGAGCGATTAAATGTGCCATTGTAATTGTAATTATAAATTTGATAAAAATTTAATTATATCATCTTCCTTACGGTAAATGTCAAAATGAAATACAGGGTAATCTTCTCCAGCGGTAACAGTAATGTATTCAACATATATCGGAATAGGAGTTATTAATTTTAATTCTTCATGAACAGCCTTAGTTATTAAGGTATCAAGAGAATCTCGAGTGTAATAATTTCTTTTTTTCGGAATACTGTCGTAATCAAGAATTATTTTTGCTAGGTCAACAGGATCTTTACAACGCATACAACCATGAGAAAAAGCTCGAATATCTCTATTGAATAAATTTTTATTTGGTGTATCGTGTAAGTAAACACCATATTTATTGTGAAACTCGAATTTGATTATCCCTAAACTATTTGATTTGCCCGGGCTTTGTACGACTTTATATGGGAAGCCGCCTTTAATTTTAGACCAATTTACTGAAGAAGGACTTACTTCGCCAGATTTACCATAAATTTTATAGTTATTTCTATGAAGGTATGATGAATTTTTTTTCACAGCAGGAAGGATCTCATTGGTTGCAATAGATTGCGGAACTGTCCAATAGGGTAAACTTACGATTTCGTATATTTTCGAGGCTAGGGTAGGTGTAGGGGTCTCAACTTTACCAACAATAACTCTGTGTGTTGCCCGCAATGTGTCATCATGATAAAACCTCAAAATGTATTCAGGAATGTTGATGGTTACAAATTTTTTAGGTCTTTGTATTTGCCACCTGTACCTTTCAAGTGCATAACAAGCCCGAATTACTTTGCTATACGTGCTTTCATTCAAACTCTTCGCAGTGTAACTGTTGATGTATTTTTGTTTCGTTAAACCATTGTGTTCTTGAAAATTAAAAAGTGCTTTTTTCAATTCTATTGCATCATTAATTTGAGCAGAATCCAAATACCCCTTGTCAACTAAAGCCTTTTTTGCTTCAGCGTATGCTTTTAATGAATCTGCACCTTCTTCAGAAACACTGAAAGTTGATTTGGAAAGTGGATATTTTTCACAAAATCTATAAAGTTGTTGTGATAATTTTCGATAATTGGAATCCAATATCCCTTGTTGAATAAAAATGCTATCATAAAAATTTAAATACTTCTCCTTGAAAAATTGAAGTGAATCTAATTTTTCTAGTTTTTTAACTTTAAATTCCTGTTTATCAGGAAATAGAAACCCATTATTTAAATCACTAATTAATCCGGCAGTTTGTGCTGTAAAATACACTTCCTGCTCAACCCAATTTAACTTATCATCATTTTTAGTAAAATGCAATCTTTTGTCAGGTATTCCGAAATGCATGGATTTTTTCAATGAAATCTGAATGGCTTTTCCTGATTCATTCAATGTAGAATCGTTTATCCATAACGGGCTGTAATTTCTTTTTAAATAAAAAGCTTGAAGTTCTTTTTGTTGTTCATCATTAAACCCCAATCGGATCAAGTTTTCTTTATTTAAAATAAACTTTATTTTTTCTATGAGAGGTATTGTATCATTATAAATAATACTGACTTCTGATTGATTCGAATTACCAGAAGAACAAGATGATAATTGAACTAAAGCTAGAAAAAATATAAAGGCAATTAATGGAAGTTTAAATTTTGATTTTAGTAATTTCGCTAAAATATTAAATTCACTTTCAATTATGCAGCTTGGTGCTGTTCTCATTATAATTATTATAACTGTTTTAGTTTCAATTAATGCCTTTAAAGATAAGGCTTTAAATGAAAAGTTGATGTTTAGTCCTTACAAAGTTCATCATGACAAGGAATATCTGCGTCTTATTTCACATATGTTTATACATGGTGATGTTTTTCATTTGATTTTTAATATGTTTTCTCTTTATTTTTTGGGAACTTTTCTAGAAAATGAATTGACGAATTCCATCGATTTTGATCCAAATCAAGGTTTAATACATTTTTTAATTATTTATTTTTTTGGTGGATTGTTTTCAACATTAATTCCTTTCATTCGAAATAAGAATAATCCAAATTATCGTTCTCTTGGTGCATCTGGAGGTGTATCAGCCGTTATTTTTGCAGCAATCATTTGGGCGCCAACGTTACCTTTAAGTATCATGTTTTTTCCTTTTCCAATTCCAGCATATGTTTTTGGTCCTTTATATTTAGCATTTGAATTTTGGGCAGATCGAAAAGGAGGATCGGGAATTGCCCATGATGCGCATATCGGAGGGGCAATTTTTGGTATTATATACATTTTAATTATTAATATTGACAAAGGAAAACAGTTTCTAGATCTCATTTTTTAAATATGCTTTACATAAACAATAATGGCACTGTCTTAACTAATGAAGCTCCAACAATTCATGCTGGAAATAGGGGACATGTATATGGTGACGGTGTTTTCGAAAGCATAAGAATAATGAATGGCGTTCCTATTAATTTGGACAACCATATTATAAGAATGTTGGAAGGAGCCAAGGCAATTAAATTAAGAATACCTGTTTATTTTAGCACTTCTTTTTTTGAAGATCGAATCCTTGAACTTTGTAAACTTTCTTCTATTTCGGAAGGAGGAAGATGCAGGATTTCTTTAGACAGGGTAAGTGGTGGCGCCTATAAACCAGACTCTAACGATGCAGTATTTTTTATTGAGGTATACCCTTACGAATCCAATAATTTTGAACTGAACGCAAAAGGATTGGAAATAGATCAATTTACCGATATCAAGAAGCAAAAGAATTTTCTTTCCACTTATAAAACAAAAAGCGGATTAATTTACGTAATGGCTGCTGTTAATGCCGTAGAGAAAAACTTGGATGATGTGCTAATTGTAAATGATAAGGGGAGTATTCTTGAAAGTTCAAGTTGCAATCTATTTGTTGTAAGTAATGGCGTATTGTACACCCCTGGAATAGACGAAGGGTGCTTGGCAGGTACAATGCGAATGCAAATAATTAATTTAGCTGTTGCCAATGGCGTGAAAGTATATGAATGCACAATTTTGCCTCAAAATCTATTGGCTGCAGATGAATTATTTTTCACAAATGCCATAAGAGGGATAAATTGGGTTGGTGGATATCGTACCAAACGTTATTTTAATAATATGTCAAGAAAATTTGTGGCATTACTAAATGATCATTGGGAGAATCAACTTGGTTAAACCTTCTTATTTAACATAATATTCTTTGTTTACAAATCTTTGTTTTTTTCATTTTGAAATGTCCTTCGAAATAATTGCCATTCAAAATATCTTTAAAATGGGGTGTAATTCAAATTAGGTGATTGGATTTTTTCGTCTTAGTTAATTATGTAAAGAATAACTTGCATAATACGTTGAATATTTAATTATCTATTGAAGGAGTTTATATTTATTACTTTGATATTTATTTTCAGACTTAAATAAACGTAGTTTTTTATATCTTAAGAATTAGACACATTTTGAAAGTCACTAGTGAACGAACTCAGATTTATGTTAAATAAACGATATATTGAAAGACGATATAGAACCCAGAATTATATATGCAGACTTATTAATCTTTTTTAATGATAAATTTATAATGTCTTATAATTAATATTATGTTAAATAGTATTATAGGGAACCATCCCTATTTATTGAATGTTTATTTTACGGGGAGTTTTTCCTTTGTAGTGAATCCGTTTTTAGCGATGTCCCTTACTTCCTTTCCGATTCCGAATATAGAAACCATATTTAACGGAAATTCAAGTAAGACATGGGTAAAACTTAAGAAAAACAAAAATGTCAATCCAACAGAATAATCATATATGTAAGCTCCACATGCCAACAACCATAATCCAATTACTACAATAAATCTTGCCTTAGGAACTTTGTGCCAACGTATAACCTCCGTCTTGCTGAACCAATTCAAATAATGGTACAAATAAGCAAATGCAATAAATCGCATCAAAAGAATTCCAAATGAAGAGTCAAAAATCAATGGCGCTTTTGTGTCATAATTCACTTTAGATATATCCTCTCGATAAATATTATTTAATCTATCATTTATAACTTTTCCTTCCAGGTTACCTGAAACTACAGCAGCGTTCACAGTTTGATCATTCATGATTAAGCCATTAAAATCTTTGAAATCAACAGTTTTTTGGTAATTGGCACTTTGAATATCACTGAATATAAAATTTTGATTCGGAATTTTATTTAAAGAATCTTTAAATTGCTTTACTTTCAATGCATTAGAACTTCCTTCTATTTCTTTCGAAAAACTATTAATAATTTTCACAACAGTATAGTTTTTCATTTTCGTTTCTCCTGTAGTATCGTAACCAAATTCCTTAAGGATAACAGCATTGGTATTGAAAAAGCCATCCCCATTCGCGTAATATGCCTCTTTACCATAGTCGGATATTGGCAATACTTGAGTTTCAGGTAAAAACTTCATTAAAAAAAATGGAATAAATGCGAAAACTCCAACCGAAATCAACCCACTTTTGCTTCTCGATTTCAATGATCCGTATAACATGAATAAACCTGTAAAAAGATAAACGTGTATCAATGTTGGAACTAATGAAGTGAGTGCAAATACAGCAAAATTATTTGTATCCCCTCCACTATTAAAATACTTGTAGATAAAAATAAAAAGTAAAAGAATCGTTATAATTTTTACAAATAAATTCTTAACAAATGCAAACAATATACTGCTGAATAAAGCTAAGCAAATGAGAATATCACCCAAACTCATTTCTTGATATTTCATTAAAAAATCCATGTGAAACTCAAAATCATTCGCTAAGGCGGCGTAAGAAAGAAGAATGCCTATTAATAATAGCGGGACAAAATCATATTTTCCCTTCGCAAAATATTGTCTATCATGTAACCAACTGATTTCAGTCAAATAATGCAATGGGCCTAGAAAAGCATAAGCGAATAAAAAAACTTCAAATGGTAGTATATAAGCAGCTATTGCGCTTATGATCATTAAACCAATATTTAAATAATTTATTTGCGCGTCTCTTGTTGGCGTCATAATAGGACTTTTTTACAAATCTAATTGATTATTCTATTCAGAAGTCAGATAAAGGTGTTAATTATTTAACCAAATTTCACAGTTAATAATTGCACTATTAGATATGCCATTTCTTTTTTTAAATAATAGTTTTAGTATTTTTATTTTATGTTGAGTAAAGCGGAACGTTCGGAACTTAATCGAACTTTTTGGGCAGGTTTCAAGAAAATGATGAATTCATATAAGTCCTCTAATGGTCGTACCATTAATTGGTTAAACTATCCTTCCGATGTAAAAGGGATTTTTATTCGAATGGAGGCAGATAATAAAGCTGCAAGGCTTTGTTTTGATATGCAATTCAAAGACGAAGGCATTCGTTCTATTGTCTGGGAGCAAATGGGTGAATTGAAAAATGTTCTCGAGTCAACAATGCAATATGAAACGGGATGGATACAAAATGCTCATGCAAAGGAAGGTTTTGTTTTTTCAAGAATTTGCTGGGAATTGAATAATGTTAGCATCTATGATTCGCAAAGTATTGAAGAGATTTATGTATTTCTCAAAGACCGAATTATTGCATTCGATATTTTCTATCAAGAATTCAAAGATATTCTAATAAGTCTTGTTCATTGATTAGTTTCACTATTTTTACAAAGAATTTAATTTGATGAGATTTTTAGTTTTAATTTTCGTTTTTTGTTCGTCTGGTTTGAATGCGCAGACAACATTACTTGATACAGATTTTCAATCGGGTATACCTACCTCCTATTCTTTGTTGGATAATGATGGACTTAGTCCTGACCCATTGGTTTCTGAATATACGAATGCCTGGATTGTCGTTCCTGATCCGGAAAATCTTTTAGACACGGTCGCTTCATCGACTTCATATTTTTCGCCTGTTGGTACAGCTAATAGATGGCTGATTACACCTCAATTGACATTAGGAAGTTATGGCAATCTCTTACAATGGGAAGCAAAATCGCAGGATGCAAGTTTTCCTGATGATTATCTTGTTTTGGTTTCAACGACTGACATGGCAATTACAAGTTTTACTGATACAATTGGTTATATCATTGGAGAGAATGCTACATGGACTACACGTCAAGTTGATTTAAGTGAACAATTATACGATGACTCCGTTGTATACATTGCTTTTGTTAATGTTACTGAGGATGGATTTAAATTGTACTTGGATGATATAAAAGTGATAAAGGACGACCCAAGTAATGTTGAGGAAATGGCATACCAAATAAACGTTTCAGTATTCCCAAATCCAACAAGTGAAATTTTAAATATTGAATCAGATCAAAAATTCAACTACCTTAAATTATCTAACATTAACGGTCAAGAGGTTTCTTATTCTGAAAGTAATCAATTAAATATTATCGATTTTCCAAAGGGTATTTATTTTCTACACATTGTATTTCCTTGGGGCACAATTACCAAAAAAGTAATTAAAAATTAAATTACTGGGAAAGTCTTCAATCTTAATTCATATGGAAAGTGTGAATCGCTTTTAGGTTTCAGAATAACTTCTTTGTTATTAATTATTAAAACCTTAAAATTCCATTTCTCAGACCTGAAATTTACAATTAATTCTAAATTGTCATCAGATAATTCAAAATTTCCAGTCTTCAAAGGTTTTTTTCCAAGCGTTGATAAAGGCTGCATTATGCAATAGTTATTATCATAAAAAACTATCACACTTTTCTGCTGAAGCTGGTATGGTGCAAAGTTCTTCGTTGAATTAACGATTTCATCAATTATCCAAACTTTACTTCCGTTGTCATGAAGAAAAGTCTCCTTCGGTAATGCTATGAAATCAACATCGTTAGCGCAACCTTTTAAAAAAAATGAAACCAAAAAAAATTGAATGCAAGATTTCATTGAGTTTTAAAGGATCATTTGGTTTGTAATCAAATCGTTGTAGATTTCCTTTGAAACCGAGTCCTTAAATTCTGATTTTATGGTTTGCCTCCATGGTTTGGGTGTATTTGGATTCAATGGATCTGGTTCATATCCTTCGATAGCATCAGTTGTCTCGAATTGATATTGAGTACCATTCCATTTAAATTGACAATTATAAAATATAACCTCCCCATCAACATTATCATTGAATCTTAACATCAAATCTTTATAATCTTCTTTTCCGTTTTTCATTCCAATTAAATTGGCTACAAAAGCATTTACCTTTACCAACTCACCCTTTTCTCTGACAAAAACCACTACCCTTCTTAATTTAATACCACTAACTTTTGATTTTATCAACACTAAAAAGGCGTCTTTAACGGGTATTTTAGAAGATATAGGGAAAATCTTAAAAAAACGAGGTGAACATGCAGGTTCCATATAATTTGAAGTATCTTTCTGGAAAGCATTACAAATTTTCAATTCCTTTAATAAAGAAATATGTGTGGTATCTGTGAATTGGGTTTCATTGAAAAGCACTTCAATATTTGAAAAATCTTCGTTGTTCTCTATTTCTAGGTTAACATGATTTTTTTCTGAATCATCACTTCTTCCGCAAGAAAGAATATTGATTAGTAATAAAGAAAAACTTACAACCTTAAAATATTTTCGCATTTTACTGTAATTTAAATATTTCATTCGATAAAATCAAGGCCGAATTCAGCTTGTTCATGTCAACTCCAGTTTCAATTCCTTGATTATGAAACCAATCTATCATGATTTCAGTTGGCATATTACCCGTTAAATCATCCTTTGCCATTGGGCAACCTCCGTAGCCTTTTAATGCACCTTCAAATTTACTGCAACCTGATTCATAAGCAGCTTTTAATATTGCAACAGCATTTTCTTTCTTTACGTGCATGTGCGCACTAAATTGAATGTTTCTATTTGATGGAATCAAAACATCAAACAACTCACTTGTAATTTGAGGATTTGCACAACCTATTGTATCTGACAATGCCTGAAACTCGATAGCAAAATTTTTATATAACTTATCACTCCAATATGCAACAAGATCTGGATTCCATTCATCTCCATAAGGATTTCCAAACCCCATAGACAAATAAACCACCATTTTTTTACCATTTCTTAAGGCAAGGTTTTGAATCTCCTCTACCCTTTTCAACGATTCCTCAATACTTGAATTGGTATTTCTTTGTTGAAAAGTTTCTGAAACGGAAAAAGGGTAACCTAAAAAGTCAATTGCATCATAATTTACTGCTTGCTCAGCACCTTTTAAATTGGCAACAATTGCCAACAATTCGGTGTTATCGGGTTTATTAAGGCCATCAATTACTTCATTGGTATCAGCTAATTGAGGTATAGCTTTAGGAGATACAAAACTCCCGAAATCTAACGTTGAAAAACCACACTCAAGTAATGCATTTAAATAGTCTATTTTTTTTGAGGTTGGAATAAATTCATGAATGCCTTGCATAGCATCTCTAGGGCATTCTGTAATATGTATTTTTAAACTCATTGATTGTCTATTATTGCCTGATTGATTCGTTTTATTAAACCGGGGCCTTCATAAATAAACCCAGTATATAATTGAATCAACGAGGCACCTGCTGCAAGCTTTTCAAGCGCATCAATTTCAGAATGTATTCCCCCTACACCAATAATTGGGAATGCGCCATTGGATTTATCGTGTAAATATTTGATGACCTCAGTTGATCGTTTTGATAATGGCTTACCAGACAAACCACCCATCCCTATCTTTTCTATTTCGGAAACATCTGTTGATAACCCTTCCCTACCTATGGTAGTATTTGTAGCTATCACTCCACTTATTCCAGTTTCCTGAACGATTTCAATAATATCATTTAATTGGAATTCGGTCAAGTCAGGTGCTATTTTTAAAAGAATAGGTTTGTTAATTCCTTCTTTTTTATTTTTAAACATTAGCTTGGAAAGCAAAGATTTTAATGGCTCTTTTTCCTGTAAATCTCTCAAATTCGGTGTGTTTGGCGACGAAACATTAACTACAAAATAATCGACATAAGGATGAAGAGCATCAAAACAAATCATGTAATCATCTATTGCCTTTTCGTTTGGTGTAATTTTGTTTTTACCTATATTCCCTCCGATGATAATATTTTTGGGTCTGTTTTTTAAACGTTCAACGACGGCATCCACTCCATCGTTATTGAACCCCATTCTATTAATTACGGCTTGATCTTTTTTAAGTCGAAAGAGTCTTGGTTTTTCATTGCCTGACTGCGGTTTAGGTGTAACTGTCCCAATTTCGATAAACCCAAAACCACAAGCTGACATTTCCTTGAACATACTGGCATTTTTATCCAATCCTGCAGCCAAACCTACTGGATTGGTAAATTCTACCCCAAATACATTTCGTTTTAATGCAATGTCTTCGATTAAGAAATTCCTTTTAAAAATTTTTTCTACCAGTTTAAACCTAAGAAGTTGTTTTAATAACCAAAATGAAATATTGTGAGCCCTTTCAGGCTTAAAAAGGAAGATGAAAAATTTAAAAACCTTATACATATTGATTAATGTGTCAAAAAAAAGCGAGGTAAAAACCCCGCTCTTTCTTAGTACTTATAGCGACTTTTTGGATATCTATAACTTTTTCGTTGTTTCGCGTAATCTTTATAGGTTATGTTTCTTGCCACCACTAGATTTAGATAATAGTATGCATCTTTTTCATTATCACCCCTTTGTTGCCCTGGCGCAAACCAGCTTGAGTTATTCACAGAGGGATTAGATAAATGTGCTGCTTCTGGAGATGATAATTTTGAAGGATCGTAATAAACTGTTGAAACATCATCGATATAATCAGAAAATGTCTTTACATATGAAGCCTCGATACCTATACGCCACATTCTACCCAAGCCCATTCTAAAGCCAATTCCCATCGGGATGGTTAAAGTGATTGGTAAGGTTTCGCGGGCACCTCCTTCAAGTCCCTGCCCTTCTGTATTGAGTGGATCTAACTTATACCATTTATCATTGTATTTGGCTTCAGGATTAAAAAAGCAGCCCCCAATACCTGCAAATAAATAAAGCTGCTCATTGTGATTTTTTGCAACTTGATGACCTGGTAAATTATATCTGGCTCCAAATTTTTCATTGGCGTACAAAATAATATCAATTCTTTGTGAGAACTCCAGAAGAATAGACCTGAAATGTAAGTTCCTACTTTCTCTTACTACTTCATTCGTAAGGGCATCATCACCTTTGACACGTCCGATATTTAACACAGAGGTTGTTGCAAAAAATGGGTGAAAGCGATACCTGTAACCAAACATAAAATTAAAAGACGTAGAAGGAAAATCAATATCAGCAAGACTGTAATCGGTTCCTATTCTATTGCGACCTCCAAGATCTCCAGTAAACTGTGTGGCTCCAAACCCAATCAGTATATCTTTTTTATTCAAAGACCAATTTCTCTGTGTATTGAAATTGGTATGCTGCGCGTATGACTGCAAAATCGAAAAAATTACAACTCCAATAATCAGTGAAAACTTATTTTTAGCCATATTCAAGCAATTTATCAACACGCTAAATTACAAATACTTTCTTTTTAAATGAAAAAAAACTTAGAAAAGATTCATACCTCGATGTTAATAAAGAAATAACTATTCCAAGATTAAAGTGCTTAGCATTTATTTTTTATTGAAAAATCAAATTTATTCTTAAAAATGATCCTTAGTCTTTCTAAAGCCCTAAAAGTCTTCACTTTAGCGTTATTTTCAGTTATGTTTTGAATTTCCCCGATTTCTTTGAATGATTTTTTTTCGAAAAATCGCAATTCTATCAAAATCAATTCTTGAGGTTTCATGAGAGAGAGTGCCTGGATTAAAAATATTTTTTGATTTTGAATCGATTCTTCATCATTATCATCATCGATGTTACTTTGTAAAGATACATTTGTACTTATTAACGCAGACTTTCGATCTCTAAAAGATTGATACAACTCACTTTTTGCAATACGATATAGCCATGATGAAAATGGGACGCCTCGAAATTCAAATTTTTTAATATTCATTAATGCTTTAACAAATACTTGTGATGTAATATCCGAGGCTAGATCAGCATCATCCATTCGTTGACTGACATACCGATATATTTGTTGATAATACTTTTTATACAAGGGGCCAAAATGTCGGGGATCATCTTGCGCCATTTTTATTACACCGAACTCTTCTTCCATTCGATGTTTTGATTGGTGATAAATAGTTTGAACATTCATAAATGGGATTTTTTATTCTTTCTAGTTAAATTTCAATGCGCTTATAACGAAATGCATTTTTGAATATTACAATCGTAGTCGTATGAATATTCAAAATATAAAGATGTTATGAGAAATGGAAAGAATGGAAATTAAATATTAGACTACCTAAAAGCACTCATGTAACTGGTATCTGTTAAACTAAACAGAAATGCTTTGAGTTGATTTATTTCTTTTTCAGTTATTTTAAATGGCTTGATTATTTGACTTTGATTATGGTGACCTTGGCCACCTTTAGCGTAATGCTTGATAATTTCTTCGATTGTTGAAAAGCTCCCATCATGCATATATGGAAAGGTAATTTCTATGTTTCTTAGGGTCGGTACTTTAAATCTTCCAATGTCATTACTATCACCATGTATTCGATACCTTCCTTGGTCTTTACCATAATTCAAATATAGTCCATTATTTTCCGCTGTGAAATTTGTGAAATAGGGTGCGGGATGACATTTTGTGCAATACAATTTTTCTGAAAATAGCTTCCACCCTACTTTTTCGTCAGTATTTAATACTGAGGGATTATTAGAATAATAATATTGATCAAAACGAGAGTTTGATGAAATAAGTGTACGCTCAAAAGCAGAAATACTTCTTGTCAATACAAATGCATCAAAGTCTCTATTGAAAATTGATTTAGCGGCATTTTGATATTCAGGTATTGCTTTTAATCTGCGTATTAAATCTACCATATTCATGTCCATTTCCACGTGTTCTTGAATGGGAACAATTACCTGTAACTCAAGAGATGATAAATGAGCATCAAACATCGCTGTTTTTAAATAAGCTGAATTAAGAAGTGTTGGTGCATTTCTTTCCGTTAAACCACCACCCACCCCATTACTGAATCTTTTTCTATCCGTGAAAGCAAACTTAGGTATATGACAAGATGCACAGGATATCGAGGAATCTTTAGAAAGACGATTATCAAAAAAAAGCTTTCTGCCAAGATCAGCTTTTTCTTGAGAAAAAGGATTGTCTTCTGGATGTTTTACTTCGCCTAAAATATTCAAACTTTGATAGGACTTACACCTCGAAAAAATAAATAGCGAGGACAGTAAAATCAAAATGCCAATTTGAAATATCGGTTTCAATGATTAATGCACAAACTGTAAGCGATTTAACATTTTTCCATTTGGGTCAAACACAGAAAAATAATATAAACCTCGAGGAATTTCCTGGAAAAATAATTGACCACTTATGGACTCTAAAATTCCACTTTCTAAAACACGACCTTCAATATTTATCAATTCAAAACTTGTTGCCCCAATCATTTCGCTCCATGTAATTTTAGAAAATTCTTGATCTCTATAGTGACTTAACAGACCTTCTTCTTTATTAACATCATTTACTCCGGCGGTTGCAGATTGGGTAAAAACAGATTCGGTTTCAATATTTTTCATTATTTCCATATTTAATCCAGAAGAACCATGAAGGATTCCGACTGTTTCTATTGGAATATCTTTAATCCATTGCTCTACATTACAATTCAAATAAATATCCAATTGATCCGAATTGGTAATTGTTGGATTAACATTTAGCTGAACGCTACGATAATTAGCATCTCCTAAATTATGTAACTCGAATAAATTATCAGGTGTCCCATCAAAATTCGAATCACCATATCCTCCAATGATCATGTGCATATAACCAGCTGTCCAACCCCAATACATTGAAGGTTCTTGAAAACTCAATGGAGTACCGCTAGGATATGCAGAAATGTCTATTGCATCAGCACCAGAATTGGTGTTTAAATTTGAAGGGACACCAACCGAAAAACTTACGGCTTCAATTTGATCCACATTCAAATAACCAAGATACAGTGAATGATTTTGGGGCTCAACTAAAAAAATCAAATTTCCCAAGTCCAAATCCAGGCCGCCATCATGTATTATATGTATACCAGATAAATAATAATCAAAATGATCCAATTGAAATGCCACACCACCTAGGCTTGTGTAATTGGTAGCTATTTGCAAATCATTCCCATTTATTTTTGGCACAATGGTTAGGAATACATTTTTTTGACCAAATCCATTAACACTTAAAAGGCTTATCAACACCAGTATAAAGATCTTTTTCATTTTATTTATTTTTTCCTAGCAATGTACAAAATTTCACTTTCTTGCAATCTGTAACGATCAATTATTTCTTTTCCGTAATGATCCTCTTTTATAAAAGGCTGAACCGAGAAACCTGCCCTTTCCAACCAATTCGGATAATCCTTTCCAAATAAACGCACATGATCTTTCTGCCAATAATACTTTTCTCTATCTTCTGGTGATGTAATATTTGGATCTTCAAATGTAATTTCCCTAGAAAAATCCTGGGGCACTTGCATTATAGCCCAGCCACCATGCTTAAGAACACGGAAAAGTTCTTTCATACACTGATGAGCATCAGTAACATGTTCCATAACGTGATTACAAAATACAACATCAAAAGTATTTTCATCAAGTGGAATATTATGAAGATCAAAATGCATGTCCGCTATAGGTGAAACCAAGTCAGCAGTTAAGTAATCTAAGTTATTTTGAGCTTTAAATTTTTTATGGAAGCATTGTTCTGGGGCTATGTGCAATACTTTTATGTTATCATTCGTGAAAAAATCAGAATGATTTTTAAGATAAAGCCACATTAATCGATGCCGTTCTAGCGTCAAATCATATGGACAAAGGACATTATCTCTATGTGCGGTTTCTGAACCGTAAGATAAAAACTTCCTAAATGATTTTTCGCAAACAGGACACTCAACGTTATTTCCTTTATATAAAACGGGAGCTATTTTCTTGAATGGATAACTCAAACGAATCAACAAGGGTCTTGGGAGTCGATTCAATAAAAACTTGTAAAGCTTTTTCATTATCACAAATTTACGATAAAGGACATGAATTTGAAACGATTTATATATTTTTCGTTGTTGTAAAAATTGAAACCTTAATTTATCATTATCTTGAAGGCGTTTCTTTTCATAATTATTTCTTTTGGGCTATTTGTTAACCTTAATGCGCAATTTCATAACGATGGAACTGTAAGTAATTTTGAGGATAAATTAATTTTCTATCATGACATTGGTTTTAATGCATCCCCATACACCATAAAAAGCAATTTTTTAGGATCAACAACAAAACTTAACTACAGTCACAACTTTAGATTACAATATGGTTTAGGATTTTCCCATAAATGGATCAATTTACAATTGAATTTACCATTACCTGTTTATACCAAAGCATTAAGTAGATTTGGACATAATTCTTTTTTTGGACTGCAATTCAATCTAAATCCAAAAAAAATTCAAATGGAATTTGACCTGAAATATACTAAAGGTTTCGCTATCAAAAATGCATATTATTTTGAAGATAGTTTGAATGAACTTAATCCTAATATTATTAAACCAAAAAATTCATTATTCTACCTCGGTTCAAAAGCATGGTATTTCGCAAATGATGCGTTTAAACTAAAGTATCTTAATGGGGTAACAGGCGTATACAATCAGAACGTTTTCAGTTGGTTTGTAAATACTGCATTTCGCATAAATTCATTAAAGGACCCCAACACTATAATTCCAATACAATTGCATACTGATACTATTTCTAAAACCAAATCATTAAAATTTGCTTCAACCGAATTCGCTATTGTACCTGGTTTTGCAAGTGTATTAAAATATAATGATTTTCAATTTTCAATTATTGGAGGAATTGGGGGTGCAATACAGGTTAAGCAGTATAAAATAACAGAGAAGAATAAAACTTTAATAGGAATAACGCCACGATACGAAATAGGTTTAAATATGGGTTACTCAAAACCAAATTACTTTGTTTTTCTGACAAGCGATTTTGAAAACATTTCAATTGTCTGGGATGATTTAAGATATAATCAATTTTATTATGCATTAAAATTGAGGATGGGGTATAGATTCAATAAAAAATAATTAACCAAAAAATTCAGGTTATATGTGCATGAATCGATTAAGATATTCTCCTGTCAAGATTTTGAATTTTTTTCTGAAATCATCTAAATTCGATACACTTGTATCAAACACGTATGTTCCAGAATCATGAGATAAATTATTAAAAGAAACACGATTGATCTGTTCGTCTTTTTCAGTCAGTATCATTAAACGATTAAAGAAGTCTATATTTAACTCTTTTCCAATAGATTTAATGCATTTAACTGAACTATCAATTGAACAACCAGATACTGTTGCTTGGTTATCATCTGCCCCCAAAACAATGAAATTATTTTGATAAATTTCATACGCTCCGTTTATTGGGGAACCGTGAGCATTCCAATTCCCAATAAATTCATCAAGGTGTTTGCGTATAACTTTTTGGTCACCATTATTTAAACATCTATTCGATGGATAAACCCAAATCCTGCTATTATTTGAAAAATTATCGAACATAATTACAACTCTGCTGCATTGGCAATTAACTCAGCAACATCCATTACCGAAACTTCGGATTCTTTATTAAAATTTTTGACACCATCTGTCAGCATTGTATTGCAAAATGGACATCCGGTAGCAATAATAGAGGCTGTTGTCTCCAATGCATCCTCAGTTCTTTCTACATTGATTTCTTTACTACCTTTTTCCGCCTCTTTAAACATTTGAGCACCACCAGCTCCGCAGCACAATCCATTTGTTTTGCACCTTTTCATTTCAACTAGGCTTGCGTCTAATTTTTCAATCAATGTTCTCGGCGCTTCAAACACGTCATTTGCACGACCGAGATAACATGGATCATGAAAAGTTATTTTTTTCCCTTTAAAAACTCCTCCATCGGCCAATACCAATTTTCCTGTATTGATTAAATCTTGAATCAATTGGGTGTGGTGAATTACTTCATAGTTGCCTCCTAATTCTGGGTATTCATTTTTTAAAGTGTTAAAGCAATGTGGACAAGCTGTGACAATTTTTTTAATGTCATATCCATCCAAAACCTGAATATTCATCATTGCTTGCATTTGAAAAGTAAATTCATTTCCAGCCCTTCTTGCAGGGTCGCCTGAACAACTTTCTTCTGTTCCAAGCACAGCGAAGTTAACATTACAATGATTGAGTATTTTAACCACTGCTTTTGTGATTTTTTTTGCCCGATCATCAAAACTTCCGGAGCATCCTACCCAAAACAAAATGTCTGGAGTTTTTCCTTCCGCTAACATTTCTGACATTGTTGGTACCTTGAGTGTCATAATATAATTTTTAATCTTCTTTTGCCCAATTGTAACGATCACTTTGAGAAAACTGCCATGGTGCACCATTGTTTTCAATGTTTGTCAACATTCCCGTTAGTTCAGTCGGCATTTTGGATTCTTCCATAACAAGATACCTTCTTAGATCAACCAAAATAGAAAGTGGATCAATATTTACAGGACATTCTTGAACGCATGCATTACATGATGTACATGCCCAAACCTCTTCTTCGCTTATATAGTCACCTAGTAAACTTTTTCCATCTGAAAAATCATGCCCATTTTTCCTTTTCAATTCCCCGATTTCTGTAATGCGGTCTCTTGTATCCATCATAACTTTTCTCGGAGAGAGCAATTTACCAGTAAGATTAGCAGGGCAAACAGAAGTACAACGACCACACTCAGTGCAAGCGTATGCATCTAATAAATTTTTCCAAGTAAGGTCGTTGGCGTCTTTCGCACCGAATTTTTGCACAGGATTAGCTTCCGGAGCAGCGGCAAAAGGATCAGCATTTGGGTCCAACATGAGCTTTACCTCGTTGGTGACACTCTCCATATTTGCATATTTCCCTTTTTTATTCAAATTTGAATAATAGGTGACTGGAAAAGCAAGAAGAATATGAAAATGTTTCGAAAAAGGCAAGTAGTTGAGAAAAGTAAATACCATTAAAATGTGACCCCACCACCCTATTCTTTCGATAACATGAAGTGTTGAAACGTCAAAATCACCAAAAAGAAAAGGGCCTATTTTAGAAGATATTAGAAAGTGAAAAGAATTTTCTTCGGCTAATCCTGTCGAATAATGAGAATGCCCTAAATTATATAGTACTTCATCGGCACCATTCATCATAAAAATGAAACCAATCAAGACAATCTCCATAATTAAAATTAAGTTCGCATCTTTCTTAGGCCAACCAGATAATTCTTTCATGTTTAGCCTGGGCAATTTGAGTATATTTCTTCTGGATAAAAAGAATACTGTTCCAACAAAAGCTAAAACAGACAACACCTCAATAAAACTAATGATAAACGTGTAAAACCCGCCTAAACCGTTTCTGAAAATTCTGTGTTGTCCTGATATTCCATCTGCAATGATTTCTATAAGTTCAATCTGGGTAATTACGAAAGCAATATACAAAAACAAATGCAGTATGGCTGGCACGGGCCTATTGAACATTTTTTTCTGTCCAAAAGCTACTAAAATCATGGTGCGCAATCTTTCCTTTTTATTATTGGATCGATCTTCTTCTCTTCCCAATTTGATGTTGGCTTTTATCTTGCTCACATTCCAAGCAAAATAAAAAGTACCACTCAGAAATAAAGTTACAAAAACAATAATTGAAATCATTTTCTTTAATTTGCTGTTGTATCCAATAGTTGTCTCAATCTTTTCTCTTCCTGTTCTGTTAAAGGAACACCTTTGGTTTTTGCTCCAAGAAGTGAAATATGAATATACCTTTCAGGATGCAATCTCAGATCATTAACAAGCATTTGAAGTTCATTGTTCGTTTCGACCAAGTTATCATAAAGTTTGGTATCATTCAAAAGCATTCCAATTGAGCCATCTGGGGAGTTTGCTTTTTGAATAACTCCATTTAGACTACTAATGGTTGCTGTTGCTTCATTAATAATCTTTTTGAAATTAACAGTCACCAACTCATCGGAGAATTTTTTAGCATTACCAACAATTTCATTTACGGCATCATTACTTTTTCTAATATTGGCTGTAATACTTTCAACATTGCTGACAATTCGACTAAACTTATCCTTTTCTTCTACTACCATACCTTGCACTTGATCTGCAACCAAACCAAGATTATGAATAGCCAGTTTTAACTCCCCCAAACTACCTTCTATCTCTGATGTTGCAGTAGTATCCCAAAAGGCTGTTAATGAAGTTACCATATTGTCAATAGAAGAAATGGCTCCTTGAACTTTTTTAACTAAAGGATCTGCGTAAGCTTTAACTTGTGTTGTTATGTCAATTGTAACAATTCCTTGCAAATAGTCACCAGGAGCGTAAAATCCTTTTGATATATCCGGACTTATTGAAAGAATCAATCCTTTATTAAACAAATCTAATGCTCCAGCTTCAATAGAAGATCCCTTAGGAATTTTAAAACCTTTTTCCTGAATATTAAATGTAACCAGAACTTTCTTCAAAGAATCTTTCTCATTAGTTAGTTCAATATCGGTAACCTTGCCTACTGCGACACCATTTACCATAACGGAGCTTGCGACTGCAATACCACCAGAATTAGGCAAGTAAGCATAGTAAACTTCATCGCCACCAAAAAAACTATTTCCTTTAAGGAAATTTATTCCTGCCACCAAAAGACCAATTGCAAAAATTGCAATGATTCCCGTAACTATTTCTTTAGATATTTTCAAAACTTTATTTTTCTACTAATTTAATAGCTTTTTCTAAATCTATACGTTCACCATTCACAAAGGCAACAACAAAAGCACTTGAAAAGCCGTCTGATCTCAACTTACTTTTAAATGCACTTGCCGAACTGTAATCGTTTTTAAAAGATCCAGCTGTATACTTATACAAATTATCTTGGTAGTATTCGTATATTTCCAAACCTTTAAATTTTTCAGCATTTTTAGCTATTTTACTTTCAGATGTTTCTATTTGCACTCTAAAAATCACATCCCCAACCTCGACTTCTTCATCGAAAAACAATTCATTGCCATCAATTTTTACATCAGAAGTATTGTCTTCGACAACTTCATCAATTCCTTCTAGCTCATTCTTATAATTTTGAAACGCCGTAAACATGCAGTTGGCCATTTTAGTTTGACCGGAAGTATCGGCAAGAAATGTTTCTTCTTTGGAATTGGTTAAAAATCCTGTTTCGATTAAAACACTTGGCATTGTAGTTTTATACAAAACCAAAAATCCTGCTTGTTTCACTCCTCTATCATGACGACCTATCTTTTTGAATTCTTTCTGCAATTTATCTGCAAAACTTATTGATTGATCCAAGAAAACCGAAAGTTGAATTTGTCTCGCAATGAGCGCGTCAGGTGTTAAATCAAAATCTTTATATTTTTCCCCTTGGTCATCTTCCAGATATATGGTTGAATTTTCTCTTTCCGCTACCTTCTGTTGTGATTCAGTTCTGTGCAACCCCAAAACATAAGTTTCAGCACCGTATGCTGAGGCACTTGCAGAGTTTGCATGGATACAAATGAACAAATCAGCATTATTCCTATTAGCGATTTTGGCCCTTTCGTCAAGTTCAACAAAAACATCCTTATCACGAGTATAAACAACATTTATGTCAGGATATTTTGCCTTAATCATCTTTCCCAATTTCAAAGCTATTGCGAGACAGACTGTTTTTTCATTTGCCGAAGCGCCGTGACAACCCGGATCTTTCCCACCATGACCAGCATCAATAACAATAGTATTTAGTATTGACTCCTGGCAAACAACATATGATGTTGAGTAAATTAGAGAAACAACAAATAAAATTGTTTTTAAAGCGTTATATGTGCTATTTTTTTCCAAGTCAGTACTCTATTTTTAATAGTTTTGCACTAGTTTAAAAATCAATAATCAAATTTAATTGCTATTGTTTTCGAAAAAACACTGTGATATTTTTCTTTTCTTCTGTGCATTGTTAATAATGTCCCAGTTTAATTCACTTTTCTCCCAAAAAACATTTAGAGATACGATTAAAATTGAAGAAAGCGCTGTTGAGGAAAAAGTATTTTACAAAGCCAAGGATTCAATTGTAGCTGATTATAAAAAGAAACAAATTCATTTATACGGTGAAGCTGAAGTATACAATTCAGAACTTACTATAACTGCCTGTTATATACTCCTGGATCTTGAATTGAATGAAGTATATGCATCTCATTGTGATGACGATTCTCTCAAAACAGGTTTTCCAACATTTAAAGACCAAGGAGAGGAAATTACAGCAAGTAGTATAAGATACAATATCGATACTAAAAAAGGTTTTATTCAAGAATTGGAATTAAAACAAGAGGAGACCTACTTGTATATGGGACAAGCAAAAAGACAAGAAAATGAACAACTACATTTTAAAAATGGACGATTTACAACGTGTGATTTAGATGACCCGCATTATCATTTTCAGCTTTCAAAGGCTGTAATGATTCCCGATGAAAGAATAGTTACTGGCCCAATGAACCTTTGGATAAAAGGTGTCCCCACTCCATTAGGATTACCTTTTTTTATTATTCCTCAGCAGAAAGAAAGAACTCATGGGATTTTGTTTCCAGAACTTATCCCCTTTTCTGCTTATGGTTTTGGGGTTCAAAACTTAGGTTATTTCATCCCAATAAATGATAATTTCCAGACTTCTGTCTACGGCAACTTATATTCTCGGGGTAGCTGGGGCCTACGCAATGTCTTAAATTATGCAAAAAGATATGGATTTCGTGGTACTTTAGACTTAGGATTTCAACAATTTAAAAGCGGGTTTCCGGACAACAACAATCAAAACAAAATTGTTGTCAATTGGTCTCATATACAAGACCCTAAATTCAATCCTAATTGGGGATTTTCATCAAATGTCAATTTCATTTCAGATAACAACCCCAAAAACAATCTCGACCCTTTAAATCCGAACTACTTCAATAACAGCTTCAACTCCGACATAAACCTGAATCGCATTTTCAGAAACAAACCGATGAATATGGGTTTAAAACTTTCCGTAAGACAAAATAGTTTATCGCAGAACATCAGTTTGGTTTCTCCAATTTTCAACTTTAACGTTACACGTTTTTTTCCTTTTAAGAATATTGTAAAGTCTACTGGCGAACTGTCTCAGATGATCAAAAGAATTGGGATCGTATACAATTTTGAAGGTCAAAACAGAAGCACTTTTGGAGATTCTTTGCTAAATGCCAATCAATTAAATGCTGTTGGGCGGCAGTTTTTTAATGGTTTCTATCATTCTGCCAGCATTCAAACCACTGGTGCTTTTTTTAAAGGGACAATAAAATTTAATCCATCAATTAATTATTCGACAAAATTGAACTTTCAACAAATCGACAAAACATATGATGCATTGAATAATGTAACCATCATTGATACTGTTCGTCAAGCTGGAATGATACACGATTTATCCTTCAATGCACAACTTACAACAGTGGTTTATGCTTATTATAAGTTTATAGGAAAGAAAAAACCGCTTTTGAGGCATTTAATTACACCTAACCTTGGGTTTCGATACGTTCCGCAATTGAATGATTTAATCACTAAAAATGTTGGCGTAAATCAAAGTTCAATCACCTTTTCACCTTTTGAGAGAAGCATTTACACTGGAGGAAGCTCCTCCACAGCAGGATTAATAACATTTGGAATTAACAATACTTTTGAACTCAAACGAAAATCAGACAAGGATACTGTAACCGGTTTTAGAAAGAATTTTATAATAGACCAATTATCACTGACTGGAAACTATGACTTACTTAAAGATTCTGTGAACCTGTCTGATATTAATATCTCTTTACGTATCAATCCTATTGAATGGCTAAATATTGTAGCCGGATCAAATTTTAGTCCTTATGGATGGATTGATTCTACTGGAAAAAGTGTTGCTCAATACGCTTTAGGTTTCAATAATAGTTTGGGGCGTTTTTTAAGGAATGATTTAACAACAACTATAACCTTAACCTCTAAAAAAAGTAGAAATGAACTCGACAAGACTCAAGAGGTCCTTACCGACAAATGGAACGCTGACTTTAATTATTTCGCTTTACATCCAGAATATTTGGTAAACTTTAACATTCCTTGGAAAATAAATTTATCACACGTTTTCGCATTTCAATACAATACCAACAGGACAGATTTGAATCCAGATAAATTTACGCAAATTCAAACACTCGTTGCAAGTTGCGACGTCAGTTTTACCAAACGCTGGAACATAAGTACTACAGCTAATTTTGATTTGAAGGAACTGAAAATCACGAATACCAGAATCGCTCTATCCAGAAATATGCATTGTTGGGCTTTATCGTTTTTTTGGACACCAATAGGTGGAAATAAAAGTTTTCTATTGAGTATAAGAAACACATCTTCTATATTTTCTGCAGCAAAAATTGAATTCAGAAAGCCACCAATTTTTTTATAGTGAATTCTGCAAAGGTGATTTTCTCATCAAAAAATTGTATTTTTAGTTAGTTTTGAATCATAGTACGTGTTAGACTTTTCATTTACAAATTCAATTTTACCCGGTTCTGGGAAAATTTTACTGTCTGATCCATTTTTAGACGAGGATTATTTTACGCGATCGGTTGTATTAATTTGTAATCACAACGAGGAGGGTACTTTTGGCTTGATTTTGAATAACTATCTTGAATTGGATTTGCATAAAGTTGATGACACATTTCCTGATATCAGTGCAAAAATAAGTTTAGGAGGCCCTGTGGAAACAGAAAATTTATTCTACATTCATGAATTCGAAGATGTTGAAGACTCTTTTGAAATTATGAATGGTCTATACTTTGGTGGAGATTACAAGTCTTTATTAAAACAAATTTCCGCAAACAAAGACAAAAATGTTGTGCGATTTTTCCTCGGATATTCCGGTTGGGCACCAAAACAATTGGATGAAGAGATTTCAAGCCATTCTTGGATAGTTGCTGAAAACGTATTTAAAAATGAAATATTAGAAACCCATCGAGAGGATTTATGGAAGTATTTCATGGAAAAACAAGGCGGTCGATTCAAAACAATGGCCAATTCACCACTAAATCCAAACAATAATTAATTTATCCTCAATTCTTTGATAATTTTGAACAAAAAATTCTTGAATTAAATGCAAAGAATTCCTCTAGCGGAAAGAATGCGTCCTATTTCAATAGATGATTACATAGGACAAGAACACTTAATGGCTGAAAGCGGTCCATTAAGAAATGCTTTGAATGCTGGAATTTTACCTTCAATTATTCTTTGGGGACCTCCTGGAGTTGGAAAAACAACACTTGCAAAACTCTTAGCCGAACATTTAAAAAAGCCGATTTACACACTGTCAGCAATAAATTCAGGCGTTAAGGATGTACGCGAGGTGATATCAAAAATTGAAAATTCAGGAATGTTCAATCAAAAAGGAGCTATTCTTTTTATAGATGAAATACATAGGTTTTCAAAATCTCAACAGGACTCTTTATTAGGCGCTGTAGAAAAGGGAATCGTAACCTTGATCGGGGCAACAACAGAGAACCCATCTTTTGAAGTGATTGGAGCTTTACTTTCAAGATGCCAGGTATATGTTCTTCAATCACATTCCAAGAATGAACTAGAGGAAATTCTTAAACGAGCCATTGAAAAAGATTATTATTTGAAAGAAAAAAACATCAAGTTTGAAGAAACAGATGCATTGTTGTTTTTTTCAGGAGGTGATGCGCGTAAATTACTGAATTTGCTAGAGATTGTAGTAAGCGTTGAAAACAGTTTAGACGAGATTATTATTACTAACGATAAGGTAAAATCAACTGCACAACAGCATTTCTTGCACCACGATAAAAATGGAGAACAACACTATGATTTGATTTCAGCTTTTATCAAATCCATCAGAGGAAGTGACCCAAACGCTGCTGTATATTATTTAGCACGAATGATTGCTGGAGGTGAAGATCCAAAATTTATTGCAAGACGCCTAATAATTTTAGCATCTGAAGATATTGGTCTTGCCAATTCAAATGCTTTACTTATGGCTAACACATGTTTCGATGCCGTTGAAAAAATTGGTTGGCCTGAATCAAGAATAATTCTCTCCCATTGTGTTATTTATTTAGCAACTTCACCTAAAGGAAATGCAGCATACAAAGCAATTAATTCAGCACAAGAATTGGTAAACAAAACTGGAAATCTTCCTATACCATTGCATCTTAGGAATGCTCCTACTCAACTTATGAAAGATTTAAATTACGGATCCAATTACAAGTATGCCCATGATTTTGGTGGAAATTTCGTAAATCAAGAATTTATGCCCGATGAAATTGTAGGTACAAATTTTTTCATTCCAGGTTCAAGTACAAAAGAAATGGAATTGAAAATACTTATTGATAACCTGTGGTCCAATAAATATTAGGATGTTTGCAAGAATTCTGTATTATTTGGTTATTTACCCTTTATCATTACTACCATTAGTAATTCTCTACCGATTCGCTGATTTATTTTATTTATTGCTCATTACATTAATTCCTTACAGGAAAAAAATAATTGAAAACAATCTAAAAAAATCTTTTCCAAACAAAACTAAATCTGAAATCAATCAATTGAAAAGAAAATTTTACCGTCATTTTAGTGATTTACTGATTGAAGGTGTTAAAAATATTTCAATTTCAAAAAATCAACTTACCAAAAGATTCAATATTAGTAATCTCGAAGTTGTTAACGAATTATACCAAAAAAATAAATCTGTAATATTGGTATCAGGTCATTACAATAACTGGGAATGGCTTATTACTTCTTTGGCATTTCAAATTCCTCAAAAGGCTATTGGTATTGGGATGCCTATGTCAAATAAATTTTGGGACAAAAAAATAAATCAGAAAAGAGAACGATTTGGATTAAAAGTTTTGAATGCCAAAAATTATAAATCCTTTCTCGAAAATCAACCAGATACAAATTTTGCAATTCTTAATTTGAGTGATCAATCACCAGGAAATTCTTTAAAATCCTATTGGATGCCTTTTTTAAACCAGAAAACGGCTGTACTATACGGTACAGAGAAAATGGCTCATGATTTCAACTATGCCGTGGTTTTCTTCAATACAAAAAAAGTAAAAAGGGGGTATTATGAACTAACCTTTGAAAAAATTTGTGACAATCCAAGGTCTACCGATTGGGGTTACATCACCGAGCAACATACAAGGAAACTTGAAAATCTGATTTTGAAAAATCCACAATATTGGATTTGGTCTCACAAACGCTGGAAACGAGAAATCCCTAACAATTTAGATGAACTCAAGTCCTACCAAAAAAATAAATTCTTAAACCAAAAATATTGAATGAAAAGAACAAAATTTATTTACTTCCGTTTTCTGATTTTTATACTCGCCTGCAACTTTACCTCATTAAAATCTTTAGGACAAAACAAGCCGATTAAAGAGGTTAAATATAGTAATGAAAATTGCTACTCACGAAGCATCAAATTTTTTCACAATCATGTTATCTCTGGCAATTCAAATGGAAAAATTTATTCAACCAATTTCAAAAACAAAAAAACCAAATGCTTAACAGAAGGTGTTACACTAGGTGAAATTAGAGATATTGAAATTTCTGGAAAAAGCATTGTAGGATTACAAAGTGCTGATTCGGGTGCTGTTGTTTTCATTGATGATAAGTGTATCCCAAAAATATATACTGGTCATCTTTTAAATTGGGAACAAAGATTTCTTGATGGAATGGCCATTCAAAACAATACTGGCTTCATTATGGGAGATCCCGTTACAAATAAATTTTCACTTTATTTCTCTAAAGATGGTGGTAAAAATTGGTTTGCTTCTCCCTCAGAATTATCCAGTTATGATGGAGAGGCTGGTTTTGCTGCAAGTGGAACAAATGTTCAAATTCTTAATGATTCTATAGTTTATTTTGTTTCTGGGGGGTTAAAATCGAGATTCTTTAAATCTGAAGATTTTGGACTTAATTGGAGAATTTCTGAGCTCCCCTATTCTTCTTTCAATAGTTCAGGGGCTTACTCCTTGTGCATGATAAATGAAGAAAACGGAGTTATTGTTGGTGGAGACTATACTAAACCTTCTAATAATAGCCTAATTTGTTTTTATACCAATGACGGAGGAAATATATGGCAAGAATCTGAAATTCAACCTTTAGGATACAGATCTTGTGTCATCAATTACAATAACTTGCTTTTCTGTTGTGGTACTAGCGGAATTGATTATTCAACAGATTTTGGAAAAACTTGGCGTCCGTTTTGTCAAGGCAATTATTTTTCACTTACAACCCACAAGTGTAAACTTTTTGCAACCACTACTAATGGTACTTTTCATATCTTTAAACTTCCGAAAAAATGAAGAATTTAATTATTGACATTGAAAAGTATGTTAAACATCATTTTTCAAATGATTATTCAGGTCACGATTGGCACCACGTTAATCGTGTTCGAAATTTAGCATTACACATTCAAGAAAATGAAGGCGGTAACAGAGAAATCATTGAATTAGCTAGTTTATTGCACGACATTTCTGATCATAAATTAAACGGAGGAATACTCAATATTAACGGAGATGAAGCAAAAAATACATTATTGCAATTTGGGGCAGATGATTCAATTGCTAAAAAAGTTAAAGAAATTGTTGATACCATATCTTTTAAGGGCGCAAATGTTCCAGATACACCAAAATCTCTTGAAGCAAAAATTATTCAAGATGCTGATCGTTTAGATGCTATTGGTGCTATAGGGATTGCCAGAACCTTTGCTTACGGAGGTTCGAGAAACCAACCAATATTTGATGAGAATATTTCAATTAAATTGCACGATAGTTTTGAAGCATATGCTTCTGGAGGAACCCATACCATAAATCATTTTTATGAAAAACTCCTACTATTGAAGGGAAGGTTACATACGCAAACTGCAATTAAAATCGGTGAAAAAAGGCATCGCATTATGCAAAAATTTCTTGATGATTTTTTTGAAGAATGGAACCAAAATAACATTAAAAAGAAATGAAAAACGTTCTAGGAATTGATATTGGTGGAACTACAATTGCATTAGGCATTGTAAATAAAGATGGCTCTATTATTTCTAACAAGATTTTTGAAACCAAATCATTTGATACCCCTAATGATCTTGTTGATACCATTTTCAATGAATATAAAACATTAAAGTTGCTTGAAACCATTGATGGGATTGGAATTGGTGCTCCAAATGGCAATTACTTCACTGGTAACATTGAATTTGCCCCCAATTTGAATTGGAAAGGAATAATTCCACTTACTGAACTTTTCATACAAAAATTCAAATTACCAACCCTTTTAACTAACGATGCCAATGCTGCCGCTTTCGGTGAGATGATCTTTGGAAACGCTCAAGGTTTGAAAGATTTCGTTGTTATTACGCTAGGAACAGGTTTAGGAAGTGGAATTGTTGTTAATGGCAAACTCATTTATGGTCATGATGGTTTCGCTGGCGAACTTGGGCATATAAGAACCATTCAAGATGGAAGATCTTGTGGTTGTGGCAGAAGTGGTTGTCTTGAAGCTTATTGTTCTTCAACCGGTGTAGTAAGATCTTTTCACGAATTAGTTTCTGAAGCAAAAGAAAAATCCTCTTTGAACAGCATTGAGGACCTAACTTCAAAAATAATTTTTGAACATGCCTCAAAAGGTGATGTTTTCGCAATTGAAATTGTGGAATTTACCGCAAAAGTTTTAGGATCTGCATTGGCCGATTATGCATGCTTTAGCAGTCCTCAAGCTTATATTCTTTTTGGTGGTTATGCTCAAAATGGTAAATCTTTCGCTGATATGGTTAAAAAATATATGGAGGAAAACCTCTTGGTGATATACAAAAACAAGATCGATATCAGAATTTCTAATCTTCATAATGAAAATGCGGCAATTCTTGGTGCAGCAGCCTTATTATTTAATGAATATGAAAAAAAATAGTATTTGCCTTTTATTCGGCATTGTTTCACTTCCATTATTTACCTTCAGCCAATTAAAAGAAGTGGAGGCACTAATTGAATCTCAAGATTTGAGAAGGCATTATATTGATACAGAAAAACCGCAGGAGTTCAAGATCTCTAAATCATTGTATGTGAATCCATTTATCGGAACCGGTGGACATGGACATACATATCCAGGAGCTTCATTGCCTTTCGGAATGATGCAATTGAGTCCAGATACCAGATATGATGGTTGGGATGGTTGTTCTGGTTACCATTACAGTGACTCGATAATTTATGGTTTTAGTCATACCCATTTAAGTGGCACTGGTGTTCCCGATTATTGTGATTTACTTTTTGTGCCTCAATCTGGAAAACCTAAAATCGATCCTGGATATTTTAGCAAAAAAGGTTACGGTTCAAAATTTCATCATTCTCAAGAAAGAGCCACTCCAGGTTTCTATGAGGTATATTTAGAAGATGAAGAAATCAATGTTCGGTTAACTGTTTCAGAAAGATGCGGACTGCACGAATACACTTTCCTAGATGATTCAAAAGAAAGATATATTCTTATTGACCTGGATCATAGGGATAAATTACTAAACTCGGATTTTGAAATTATTGACATGAACACCATTCAAGGATCTAGAATTTCCGAAAGCTGGGCAAAAGAACAACATTTATATTTTTTCATCAGTACTTCTGTACCTTTTGAAAAAAGTAAAATAATCAGTGACAAAGGAAAACATAAATTATTATTGAAGTTTCCGTCAAATACCTCTACCCTTTTTATTAAAGTAGGAATCTCTGCGGTTGATAAAATTGGAGCACGCAAGAATTTAGAATCCGAAATTCCGGATTGGGATTTTAACTCCTTGAGGGCTAACGCTTCTAAAAAATGGAATGAAGAACTAAATAAAATTGATTACAGGGCTTCTGAAGAAGAAATGATCACATTTTACACATCATTATATCATTCTTTTTTGAATCCGAACTTGTACTCTGATGTTGATGGCCGTTATCGTGGAAGAGACAATTACATTCACAAACTTGAAGGCGAAAGTCAACAATATACTGTCTTTTCTCTTTGGGACACTTACCGAGCAACCCACCCTCTTTTTACATTGGTGCAACAAAAAAGAAATTCAGAATTCGTGAATACTTTCATGAGGCAATATTTTCTTGGATTCGATCTTCCAGTTTGGGAGTTGGCGGCGAATGAAACTGAATGCATGATAGGTTATCATAGTGTTTCCGTCATGTCAGATGCTTTTATTAAAGGACAAACTTACATGGACTCAGAAGAAGCAATCAAAGCAATGATTTTCACTTCTGACTTGGATGAATTGGGTAAAAATGAAAATTATGTAAACGGTTTCATAAGTCTAAATGATGAACCTGAATCGGTTTCAAAGACATTAGAATATGCTTATGATGACTTTTGTATTGCTCAATTTGCCAAATTCTCAAATCAACCATTCGTAGAAAAAGAATATTTGAAAAGAAGTATGAATTTTATTAATCTATATGATCCTTCAACTAAATTCATGCGAGCCCGACGAAGTGGGCAATGGTTAGATTCATTTGATCCTAGTGAAGTCAATTTTAATTACACAGAAGCCAATAGTTGGCAATATTCGCTTTACGCTCCTCATGCTGTTGGTGTTTTAACTTCACTTCTGGGAGGAAAAGACAGTTTGGAGCATTGGCTAGATAGGTTATTTACAACAAATAATTCTCTAACTGGCAGAGAACAAGTTGATATAACAGGATTGATTGGGCAATATGCGCATGGAAATGAACCATCACATCACTTGGCTTATCTTTACAATTATACCAACTCGCCATATAAAACACAATTTTATGTAGATAGCATCTTAAAAACCATGTATTCTAATTATCCAGATGGTCTTTCTGGAAATGAAGACTGTGGACAAATGTCAAGTTGGTATTGTTTAAGTGCTATGGGGTTGTATCAATTGGCGCCGAGCAATCCATATTATGAATTTGGCAGACCAGTAATGGATAAAGCATCTGTTAAATTAGAAAATGATAATGTATTAAATATCAATACAATTAATAATTCTAAATCGTGTAAGTATATTATAAAAGTGATTTTTAATAATGAAGAAATAAACCAATCATATATAAGTCATGAAAACCTTATGAATGGTGGTGATTTAACATTCTACATGGATAGTCTCCCCCCTGTTTATAATAAAATTCCAAACCATGCACCTACAATAGAAAAAGCTCCTGAAAATTTTGTAGTTGTGCCTTATTTTGAACAAACTAACGGCATATTTGAAGATTCCATGATGATTTCATTGAATTATCCGAAATATAATTCAGATTTGAAGGAATTCAAGATTTTTTATTCATTTGATAGTTTAAAATGGAATCAATATTTACAACCTCTTTCAATTAAAACAACAAGTAAAATTTTTGCTTATGTTTCAGCTGCAAAAAATGATGGGAACATTATTTCTAGCCCTGTCGTAAATGGAATATTTCAGAAAAGAGATAGCAATATTCATTTAACATTGGTCAATGTATTCGACAACCAATATGCTGCTGGAGGTAAAAATGCCTTAATTGATGGCGTTCGAGGTGGCAATGAATTCAGAACTGGAGATTGGCAGGGTTATTATGGAAAGAATATAATAGCTGAAATAACATTTGACGAACCCAAATTATTAAGTGAAATTGGATTGAGTTGCTTGATGGACATGAAGTCTTGGATATTTCTCCCTGAACAAATTAAAATAAGTTATTCAGTGGATGGAGAGAAATTTATTGATCTAGAGCCAATTGTTACAAATTATAAATACGCTTCTAATGTTAATTCACCTACTTCAATTCCAAGTTTCTCTTCATATGTAGTAAGTGCCAACTATGAATTTTACAGAACTTTGGAAAATAAGACTTCTGTCAAGAAAATAAAGATTGAGGCATTGAACTATGGAAAATGCCCTGAATGGCATTTAGGTAGCGGAAACGACACATGGCTTTTTGCAGATGAAATAATTTTTCGTTAAGAAAAATCCAACTTTCAAAGACGCTTAAAACATCTAAATCTCGTATTTTAGCGAACTTAATTAAAATTAAAAAACATGAAAAAACTAATTTTAGGATTTTTTCTAATCCTAGGTTCTTTTGTACATGCTGATGAGGGCATGTGGTTCTTAATGTTTATTGAACGATTGAACCAAAGAGATATGGAAAAAATGGGGTTACAATTAACTGCTGAAGAAATTTATTCCATCAACAACCATTCATTAAAAGACGCTATCGTTCAATTTAATGGTGGATGTACTGCTGAAATAATTTCTAGAGATGGTTTAATTTTAACAAATCACCATTGCGGTTATGATGCAATTGCTGAGTTATCAACACCTGAAGCAAATTACTTAAAAGATGGTTTTTGGGCGGAAAGCAAAGATAAAGAATTGAAACCTAAAAGTCTTTTCGTCAGATTTTTCGTAAGAATGGATGACGTTTCAAACCGAATATTATCAAAGGTAAATTCGGGAATGACAGAAGCAGAAAGGGAAAAAGCAATAAGTGAAGAAATTGCTTTGATTGAAAAAGAGAATAATGAAGGTGGCAAATATGTTGTTTCAGTTAGATCTTTCTTTCAAGGGAACGAATATTATTATTTCGTTTATCAAGATTTTAAAGACGTAAGGCTTGTAGGTACACCTCCAGAAAGTATCGGAAAATACGGCGGTGACACAGACAATTGGGAATGGCCAAGACATACAGGAGATTTTTCAATGTTTCGGGTATATGCCGATGGTAATGGAGAACCTGCTGAATACTCCACCGAAAATGTTCCGCTTCAACCTAAACAATATTTGAAAGTAAACACTGGAGGAGTTCAAGAAAATGACTTCGCAATGATACTTGGTTATCCTGGAAGAACAAACCGTTGGATGCCATCAGGTGGTATCGAACAAAATGTGAAGTTCGCCTACCCGGCTTGGGTTGAAGGTTCAAAAACTGGAATGGACGTAATGAAAAAATACATGGAGCAAGATGAAGCCGTTAATTTAATTTATGCTTCTAAATATGCAGGAGTTGCAAATTACTGGAAAAACAGACAAGGAATGATTGATGCATTAACCGAGTTCAATACGGCAGCAACGAAAGCTAAACAAGAAGCAAAATTTAATAAATGGGCCAATAAAAAGAAAAACAAAGAGAAATATGGACAAGTTGTTGCCACTATTAATAGTTATTATGCTTTAACGAATGAAAAATCCCGTCACGACAATTACCTTCAGCAATTATTGAGAACTTCTGCCTTCGGAACAATCTCGAGAGGATTAGGTAAAGAATTAATTGCATATGCTCAAGAATACGCAAATGCTGATGAAATAACACTTTCAAAAAAATTATCAGCGCTTGAAGAATCAATTAACGCGTTTTTTTCTGAAATGTATTTGCCTGCAGAGATTGAAATTCTAAAAGCACAATTGAAATTATATTCCAGCAAATCAACTGGCTACCCACTTGCTAGTGCTGTTGTCGACATGAATGGAGATTTTGACGCAATTGTAGATAGTTATTTTGCAAACAGTATTTTTGCCTCCAAAGAAAAAATGGCTGCATTTCTAAAAAACCCTGATGTTTCTTTAATTTCTAATGATCCATTATTGAATTTATCTACAAATCTAATTGCGCATCTGCTCACAAAGTCACCTGAAGTTGAAAAAGCTCAAAATGATTACACTGCGGCTTACAGGTTATTGGTAGAGGGCTTAAGAAAATCGAAATTAGCTCCAATCGATTACCCTGATGCCAATTCAACGCTAAGATTAACTTATGGAAAAGTAAGATCATTACCAGCTGATGAAACAAACGATGCAGCTGTAAACTATTACACTACTATGGAAGGACTGGTTAAAAAATATAAAGCTAATGATCCTGAGTTTGATTTACCATCAAGAATGTTGGATTTGTATGAAACAAAAGATTATGGTTCATACGCTGATAAAAATGGTTATATGCCGGTTTGTTTCTTGACAGACAATGACATTACCGGAGGAAATTCTGGTTCTCCTGTATTAAATGGAAAAGGTGAACTAATTGGTTTGGCTTTTGACGGAAACATTGAGGCAATGGCTGGAGATGTAATTTTTGATAAAGAACTTCAAAGAACAATTAATGTAGATATTAGATATGTCCTTTGGTTAATTGAGAAATACTCTGGAGCCAAACATATTGTTGACGAAATGGAGATTGTAAAATAAAAATTAAAATCCCGAAAGGGATTTTTTTTTTAAACTAATCTTTTTGAATCGTAACAATTATCTCTCAATTAGCTAACATTAACTTAATACACATCGATTTACTTTGTATCATGGAAATGCATGATGATATGGAGTTTATTGAAAAAGATTTGAATTATTTGTTAGAAACTGGGAAGGAATTGGATCTTAATGGACAAAATGAAAAAGCCTTGGAACAGTATATAAAAGGTTTGGAATTATCCAGCAAAACCAACTTAAATCATTATACCAAGATTTTTAGTCAACTTATTATTACATTATTATAATTCGAACTGTTGTTAAAATAAAAAAGGTCGCCATGGCGACCTTTTTTATTTAATCTAATTTATTTTAAGGATTCTCTTTGAAAAATGCGGTAGCATCCGAATCGTTTGGATCTAATTCGATTATCTTATTCCAATATTCTCTTGCCTTTTCAATATCTTTTCCTGGTGAATCATCATAGCTGAAATATCTACCAAGATATCTTGCAGATTCAATAAAGGCAGTTTTACCAAATTTTGTATTCTTATCGTCGGCAGTAATTAATTCATAAACCTTTTCATAGTAAGGTTTTTGACTATAGTTTGTTTGAACAGTGTCTATGAAATATGTAACACGTGCTCGCCATAAGAAACCTGGATAATAAGTATTAGAAAGCTCGTTTAATTTAGCAAACGCACTATCTGCAGCAAAATAATCTTTTGGACCATAATAATAGGACCTTCCAAGGTCATAGTATTCAATACCTTTCAATTCAGAAACGGATTTCTTCTTATTATACACTTCAATAACTTGGTCGTATTTTTTAGCTTTGAAATACAATTTTCCTATTTCCCCCAATATTTCATGAGCGGTGGGATTTAACTCATATCCTTTACTTAATTCAATTATAGCTAAAGAATCACTTCCTGAGAGAGAAAGAAGCATCCCTTTATATTTGAAATCCTCAAAGATGATTTTGTCACTTGGAACAATTCCAAAATACCTTTCCAATGCCTTAAGTCCATTAGCTGTAGCAAGACTTACATCAATTCCATCTGCTTGATTACATTCATAGTAACAATATGCTAAAATACGTTCCATGAAATAATTGTTAAAATTGGCTGCTTGAAGTGATTCTATTTGTTTTATTGCATCACAATATTGACCAGCAATATATAATGATGAAGCATAGCGATAACGTGCTTCGTTACCATTATTCAATTCTAAATATTTCTCCCAATTCTGTATTGCCAATTGTCCAGATCCAAATAAGAAATATAATTCAGCATTTTCACGATATGCAGGTGCATATGTAGGATCAATTACAATGGCTTCTTTGTAATAATCATTAGCTGTTTCCCAGTTTTGAGCACGACGATACAAGTTGGCTACCCTAACTATACCTCTCGGAGATTTAGGATTAATTTTCAAAACTTCATTATAACACTTGATCGCTTCACTTCCATTATCTGGTGTTTTAGCTAAAAGTGCATCTCCTAATAATAATTGAGAATCTTCATTTTTAGGATCCAATTTGATCGCGAGATTCAGAACATTAATAGCATCATCTAAACTTTGTATAGGAAATTCTATGTAGGTCTCAGCTATTGCGCGCATTACTTCAGCATTTTTATTCTTAGTAGCGCTTAATGCTTTTGCAAACGTGGCCTTTGCTCCAGCTTGATCGTTATTTAACCATTGTATTTTTCCTTGAGCAACAGTAGATAGTGGATTTTCTGGATTAAGATTAGCTCCTTTAAGCCATGTGGCTTTAGCTGAATCAACATATTCTGGGGCTTTATCTACCTGAGACCATTCATAAAAGTTCTCTGCTTTATAAAAGTAGTAAGTTCCATTATTTGGTTCTTTTGCAATCAAAGCATCAAAAGTTGCTTTAGATTCCGAAAATCTCTCATTTTCAGTTTTATACGTTCCATCTTGAAGCGACTGAGCTTGACTGTATGCGCTTATTATTAAGATTAAAAATGTAGGTATTTGAGTATTCATTTTACTTTTTTTGTGATTTATAACAATTGTCCTGCCAAAAATATAAATTTTAATGTTTAATAATTTTTTTGAAAGCTTATTCTTCTGTACTAATTTCAATTAATCTTAAAGATGCATTTGCTGGTACCAAAGCTGATTTTTGAACGATAATTTGCCCCTTTTCGCCCTTCATAAATAATACCAAACCAGAATGCAAGCCATTACGGCTTCCTTTGTTAAAAACCCATATTTCTCGAGTTAAAGGATATTCCTTTGTATATATATAGCCTGAAAAAGGTTTATAATATTCCCCGTTTACTTCTGAAGAAACTCCCATTACAGTTATTCCTTTCATAAAATTAACTGCTTTCGGATCGTCACTATCACCTATCCAATTAAGTCCAATAATCCCTAATGCGCTTTTATTTTCTTTTACATAATCAATAACTTGTTCATTACTTTCAACTGCAAAAACATTAATTGGAAATTCTTCAATTGATGCTAATTTTCGCATGTAATTATAATTGGCTGAATTGGTTTTATCAAACACAACATTAATTTTAGATTTTAATGTATTCCATTCCGAAATTTCACCACGGAGTACTTTTTTTAAGTTTTCTATTGAAATTACAGAATCAGCATTTGATCCATTTACTATTAAAGCTATAGCATCAACAGCAATTTTGTCTGTTCTAACGTTTATTTTTTTGTTGTTTAAAAATGTTCTTTCTTCATCCGTTAAATCTCTTGAAACGCATATCGCTTTAATTGAATCATTTAAAAACTTATTAATAATTATCCCTTCAGGCTCATAAATTCCTTTAATATTTGCTTTTGGATTTAATCCTTTGAAAGTGTCAACACATGTTGTAAATAGAGGCTTAAATGATTCATCTACATGAAATTCAATTTCACCTACCCTGTGTGTATCTCCACCACCTTTTCTAGACTGACCACAGGAAGAAAAAATTAAGAACAAAACGTTAGAAAAAATTAAACTTTGAATAATACTAATCCTGATCATGACGAATTTCCTTAATGTTTTTAATTAATCTAAAAGATCTGTAAATGCAATATATTAATAGAAATATGATAAGTACTGATCTACTACTGCCATTTATTTCATTAATTCCAATATCAGTGAAATAAAAGAAATAAACAAGTACTAGACAAGAAATAACTACAACAATCCCAGTTATGAGTGAAAATATTTTCAATTGATTAAAAAAAAATCCCCGATTAATCGGGGATGCAAGGTAAATAAATTTAATTTCCCAGGGAAAGAGATATTGGAAGAATATACCACTGAGGTACGCTTCGTCCTGCAATCTTCCCAGGCTTCCATCCATTAAGTTTACGAATTACTCTTAAGGCTTCAGTATCACATTCAGGACAAGAAGGAACCATTTTTTGCTCAATCGAAACATCAGAAACTGTACCGTCAGTATTCACAACAAAACGAACATATAATTTACCTTGAATCTGCATTTCTCTCGCAATATCTGGATACTTATAATTGTCGTTTATAAACTGCATAATTCCTGCAAATCCTCCTGGAAATTCTGCTTCCTCATCCACAAATGTATATGGCTCTACTTTCTGCTCCACAACTTTATTTTCTTTGAATTCGGGAGTGCCTTCTTCTTCATCAGGATTGAAAGCAAACGGATCATCGACACCATCTTTCGTTTCTTTACCTACGTTTGTATTCTCATCTGGAATTTCTATCGGCTCTTCATCGTCTCTATCAGAAACAATTGGAGGCGGAAAAGCAACTGTTTTAACCGGAGGTGGTGTTTCCTTTGGTGGCGGTGGTGGCGGTGGTGGCGGTGGTGGCGGTGCCATTTCCTTTTTAGGTTTCATCATATCCATACTCACCATCTCCCCCATTAAATTCGCATCTTCTTGTTTTTCATCTGGAAGAGAACGAATGTAAAAATACACACCAAACACTACAGTAAGAAGTAGGAGTAATGCCAATGTCAATAAGAGCATTCTTTTTTCGTAATACTTTCTCAATACATAGGCTCCATAGCTACGGTTTCTATGGCTAAAAACCAATTCATTTCTATCAGTGGAGGTAATTTGCTGCCATGACTTTGAGGTGATATAATCGTACAATGTTACGAAAGCCACCAATCCGATGATTACATATATAAAACCCATACTATTTCAGTTTTTGTTTTAATAATTCCTTCTCTTCCTCTAAGAATCCATCCTCATCAATAGGAGCAACAATACCAATTTCTGCAATTTTTAACTCATCAATAAGGTCAATAAAATTTTTACATATTGCTTTATCGTCAGTTTTAATTAAAACCTTTAAAGATTTTTTGTCTTTTTTCGCTTCAATTAACTGTTTGTCGTATGTTAAAGTGTCTATTTCCTTGGATTTAAGTTTATTCTGTAAGGTCAACTTTTCAGTTAAAACAAATTCATTTCTTTCAGCTAATAATTTTCTTACCCCATCAGGTCCAAAATTAGTCTCACTCAATTTAGTTGGGCCAGTGGGACTTGTTTCATCTTTACCATAAAATTTACCTGAATAGTAGTAAATTTTATCTTTTGACAGTAAAAATGTAATAGCATTTTTAATTTCTGGTTGTTTTACTTCATCGTTTTTATCCAATTTAGCAGGATATACCAAACTCATTACTTTTGGCTTACTAAAAGTAGATGTTAACACGAAAAATGTCAACAATAGGAAAGCTAAGTCGACCATAGGCGTCATATCTATCCTAGGGTTGCTTTTCTTTGCTCTTTTTTTACCGTTCTTTCCGTGGCCTTTATCACCACCTTCTGCAATTTCTGCCATATAATTTTAATTTATATAGGAGCAATTTCCATGGATGTTACAAAATTGAGGTTGTTAAGGTTCAAATCCCTAAAAACATCTATTACTTTTTTCGCTTTACTGTATTCAGTATCTCCATCTACACGCAAAATGTATTTTGGTTTAAAATCATCAATTTTAACATTAGCATTTTTAATTTTTGCTTCTTCAAAATTGGTTCTTCCTGTATTTCTTGCGGCGGCATCTGCGAATTGAATCCAATATCTCAACTCATTGGTTGTTGCTTCGGTTGTATCTGTTGGAATACCCTCAGGATAACCCTCTTTTCGTTTTTCGGCCTCAGAATTAATATAATCTTTTAGTTTATTGACAGGACAACTGAAACTAGCCATCATTTGAAATTCTTCCCTTTCTTTTTGAGTAAATTTGATACTGTAAGTACTAGCTATATTATCTAAAACCTCCCCTTTCGCATCTGCATTTGACACATTGAAATAAATTTTTCCAGTTTTGTCAACAGTAACTATGATGGCATTTTTTGGAATATCCTTATCGGTTACACTTGAAGGTAAAGATACTTCAAATGGTTCAGGACTTCTAAACGAAGCTGATAACATGAAGAAGGTCACCAAAAGGAACGCCAAATCAACCATGGGTGTCATGTCGATTGACGGCGAACTTTTCGGCATTTTAAGCTTTGGCATCTTCTTACTTTTAAATGATAATTACTTAAATATTATTTCTGACTTGCAGAAAAATCTTGAACGATTGTGAAAGATGCCTCATCAATACTGTAGGTCATTGCATCAATCTTCGTAGAGAAAAAGTTATACATAATGATAGCTATTGTAGAACCTGCAATTCCGAAAAAAGTATTAATCAAAGCCTCAGAAATACCAGTTGCTAATTCAGAAGTATCTGGAGCGCCACCGCTCATAGCTGCGAATGAACGAATCATACCTAATACAGTTCCGATTAGACCAATCAAAGTTGCAATTGAAGCACAAGTTGATAAAACAACCATGTTTTTAGAAAGCATTGGTAACTCAAGTGCTGAAGCCTCTTCCAATTCCTTTTTAAGCGACTCAACTTTTTGTTCTTTGTTTGAATCACTGTCATTTTTGATGTGATCATACTTAACCAATCCAGAGCGAACAACGTTTGCTAAAGAACCCTTTTGTTTATCACATGCTTCAATAGCTGAATCTATTTCTTTAGACTCAAGCATTGACTTGATTTTAGCAACGAATTTATCTGACTTTCCTTTTCCTCTTGCCAAAGAAAGTGTTACAAATCTTTCAACGGAAAAAAGAATGATAATTAAGTTGATTGCTACAAGAATTGGAACGATGAAACCACCTTTATAAATAGTACCAAGATAATGTGGAACATTTTCTGACCAGCCAACTTCCTCGCCTTCAACCAAAGGAACAGGTTCTCCTTCAGCATCAAAGTTTTCGGGAGCACCAAAGACGTATGTATAAATTAAAACTCCTGCAACCAGACACACTACAATTGAAAGCACTGCCATTAAAGAGTTAAACCCACTAATTGTTTTATTCTTACTCATAGCTATAATTTTATAATTTTTCGATTAGGTCGCAAACATAACAAAAAAGTTTCAAAACAACAATCTGTAAATGTTACCTTTTTATTAACGACAAGGAGCTGAACGTTCAAGAAGAAATATTTATTGTATTTTATGGTGATTTTTTTGATACCGTTACAAACTAAGCAAAAAATCCATTGTGTTTAAATCGTCCGCATAATCTTCCCAACCTGGCGATTGTGCCTTTCCAAAATCCAAATATTTTTTTCCAACAATAACTTGAATACTATTGAAATTATTATTGATGTAATCTTCGACATCTTTAATGGTAACGTAATAGTGATAATTCAAAACAGCTATCGGGCTATTTAAATCTTCATTCTTGTTGAGTAGAAAAAAATTATTATCAAAAAAATCAATATTATTTAGCAAAAAAACAGCGCGATTGTAATCGTAATTATTTGCGTATTTGTGATGATTAATGACATTCGAGAATGAAATAATGTTTTTAAAAAAAGCATCTATATTATAATCTTTTGGGACCATTAAGTGAGACACATTTCTGCATCCAAGTCCGAAATAAGAAAAAATGTCTTTTCCTAATCTTTTCAGTTCATCATCAGTTTCAGTACCATTTAAAATGGCCAAAGAAGTTCTGTTTTTTCGAAAAAGGCAAGGGTAGTTTCGAAAATAACTCATGAACTGTTTAATTGTATTATCACTTCCAGTGGCAATTACTGCATCAAAATCCTTAGCGGGACCATTTACAAATTCAATTCTTTTATGAAAACTCGGATTTATTTTAATTAAAATTTCAGCAATAAATGGCAACAATGTAGCATCTTCACTGCTCATCTTACAAAGTATTTTATTACCACTCATTAAAACAGAAACAAAATCATGAAATCCCACAAGTGGAATGTTTCCCGCCATAATTACCAGAATTGATTTTGGAAGTTTTGAAATGCCATATATTTCTTGCCATTTCTCTAATTTTTCCATAGTCAGGTTTTCAGCATGGCTATTTATCGCGAGCCAAACGTTTTCCTCTGTAAACCATCCATTTCTCGATCTTTGAGAATTAACAATAAAATGAAATTTATCAATGGCATCCTGATCTAAAGGGAAGGGCACTGATTCATATAATTCCGGATTGGATAAAAATCTAAGAACATTTCCCAACTGTGAAAATGATTTTATTATCTCCTTTTTTAACATTTTACGAAATTACAAACAATGATTATTAAATTACTTTTTAATATTTAAACAAAATGATTCTCTACTTCATTACTATATTTGCAAATAAATTTACCAGTTATGGCAATAATGATTACGGACGAATGTATAAACTGCGGGGCATGTGAACCCGAATGTCCAAACAATGCGATATATGAAGGTGGCGCCGAATGGAGTTTTGCTGATGGCACATCCTTAAAAGGAATGATTACTACTCTAGATGGAAACAATGTTGATGCGTCCAATAAATTTGAACCTATTAACATGGATGTTTATTATATAGTTCATGACAAATGCACCGAATGTGTGGGATTTCATGATGAACCCCAATGTGCTGCTGTTTGTCCGGTTGATTGTTGCGTAGATGATCCAAATTACAGAGAATCCGAAGACGAACTTCTTGGGAAAAAGAATTTCATGCATTTGTAAATTTAAACCATAGGTTTATTTTTTTCGACAAAACTTCTTTCAAGTAGTCAAAATTCAACTAACTTTGTTTCGGGGTAAGTCTTGTACGACCAGCTCCCTCTTATTCCTCCAGGACGGGAACGTAGCAAAGGCAAGAGGTTGTAGCGGTGCGATATGAGTAGCTTACCCCTCTTTTTTTTTGTATTTATGTGGATAAGATTTCATAATTCTCATTCTGAAAAGATTCTAAAAATCAATTGAGGTTTTACCTTTACAAGAAAAAACATGAGATTTTTTATTGATACCGCTAATTTAAATGAAATAAAGGAAGCAAACGCCTTGGGCATATTAGATGGTGTAACAACCAATCCATCCTTAATGGCTAAGGAGGGAATTACAGGAAAAGACAACATTTTAAGGCATTATGTCACCATTTGTGAAATTGTTGACGGACCTGTGAGTGCTGAAGTTATTTCGACTGATGTTGAAGGAATTATTAAAGAGGGTGAAGAATTGGCTTCTTTACATGAAAACATTGTAGTTAAGGTTCCTATGATCACTGAGGGAATTAAAGCAATTAAACATTTTTCAAATATTGGTATTCAAACCAATTGTACCTTAATCTTTTCAGCAGGACAAGCCCTTTTAGCTGCTAAAGCTGGAGCTACATATATTTCACCATTTCTTGGCAGATTGGATGACGTTTCTACAAATGGCCTTGATCTGATAGCTCAAATTCGTCTGATATACGACAATTACGCATTCAACACTCAAATATTAGCTGCATCAGTGCGTCATCCGATGCATATTATTAACTGTGCAGAAATTGGAGCAGATGTTATGACAGGACCTTTAAACGCCATAAAAGCTCTTGCCAAACATCCATTAACTGATATTGGATTGCAGCAATTCTTGGCAGATCATGCAAAAGGAAATAAATAAGATTTAATTTTTTTTCTTCTTCCTTAAACGAATGAAGCTTTTCATTTTTTCATTCTCAATGAGCACGCAGAGATTATAAAAATTAATCTTCCATTCTTCATTTTGATTTTTAACAAGGACTCCGTTTCCTCTGCACCCTCCCATCCAGGTCGCTAAATCCTCGTCAAACCATGCTATCGTGCTGTCCTTATTGTATTGCCAGTTTCGATTTGTAGCAATAAAATTCCAAGTGTTTTTTTTATCAAAATATGGTTTGCAAAAGTTATAGAAATCTATTTTATTCCACCTTTCACCAGGTGCAGTTCCCATGAAAATGAAATTTTCATCCATAATTTCAAAATATTTTTCAGTATTCGCCAAAGCCGCATTGTAATGCCAATTATTTATTATGGTATCAACATTTTGTTGCGCATGGTATTCAGAAATAAAAAGAATGAATAAAATTTTGAATATGTTTCTCATAATTCTGGTTAATTAAAAATCATACAAAAAAAAGCCGACCCTAGGGCCAGCTTTCACTATCGAAAATTTTGAGTGTTACTTTTGTTTTTCAAGTTTTTTGCAATACACTACTGCATTCTTAACATTAACTACTCCACCTGCAATAGACATTTCAGAAAAATCTACCATTTCGTATGTACCAGGAAGCAATTGTTTTGTTCCCTTGTAAGAAGTAACGGAAGCCATTATTGCATTTTTCACATCAAGCATTGTCAAATTAGGGAAATATCCTTTTAACATTGCAGCAACACCCGCAACCATTGGAGCCGCCATCGATGTTCCTTGAAGATTTTGATATTCATTATTCGGAACTGTATTCCATATTTCATAACCAGGCGCAAAAACATCAACCATTGTTTTACCGTAATTTGAGAACTCAGCAGCAAGTGATCCAGAAGCATCATTAGTAGATGCTCCAATAGTTAGGTAATGGTTAAGTGGTTCTGTTTGAAAATCATATTTTGACGTTGGAAAATTATCTGTTTCATCCACATTTGCGTTATCATTTCCGGCCGCATGTATAACGAGTACACCTTTTGAATCGGCATATTTTAATGCTTCATAAACCCACTCGGCATTTGGAGAATAGGATTTACCGAATGACATATTGATAACTTGAGCACCATTATCTACTGCATAGCGAATAGCAAGAGCTACATCTTTATCGTGTTCATCTCCATTAGGAACTGCACGCAAGGACATTATTTGAGCATTATTCGCGACACCGTCTCCTCCTTTATCATTTCCTCTAACAGCAGCTATAATTCCAGATACATGTGTACCATGCAAAGCATCCGGTCCTTCATAATCATTGTTTCCATATTTCGTATCATTAATGTCATCTGGATTATCACCAATAAGACTTCTATCATCATATTCAGTATTCAAATTGTATTTCAACTGATCGTTGTAGTATTTCTTATAATCTGGATTAGCATCGATGATATCTTTATATTCTTTATATTCAGCTTTCATAGATTTGTATGTCTCATTAACCTCTTCTTTTACCTTAAGATACAAATCATATTCATTTCGGTTTTCTATACTTGAAACATCAACACTGTCGTATTTAGATTTCAATTTGGCGTATATTCTTGTTTTTTCGAGGCGAGTTGCATCAATATTCTCTCCGTTTGCATTTCCAAGGAAATTCCAACCATGAATATCATCGATATAACCATTATTATCATCATCAATTCCATTTCCAGCAATTTCGTCAGAATTAACCCAAATTTTACCTTCTAAATCTTCATGTTCAACATCAACCCCAGAATCTATGACAGCAACCACAACGGCATTTGGCTTTTTCTTTTTCAACATTTTGTAGGCCAAATCGGTTTCCATCCCAGGACCTTTACCATTGTACCAATTAATAATTTCTTTTGATTCTTGAGAATAACTAAAATTGCACAAACCCAATGCAAGGAATAGAAAGCTTAACTTAAAGATTTTTTTCATTTTTAGACAAATTGTATTTTACGACAACTAAGTTAAAAAATTAATGTTAATTGGTGACTTCAATAAATTTCATTTAAAGAATTATATTTGGTTATAAAAACAAAATAGTTTTATGCCGAATAAACTAAGTATTTTAATGTTGTCATTTTTTGTTTTTAAAGCTATTGACTTTAAAGCTCAAAAACATTTTAGATTTAACGAATATTTAACCAAATTTCCAAATAAAGAAACTTCATTTTGTATTTCAAAGACTCCCAAACATATTTCCTTGCTTAAGAAAGATGAGATAACTATTAAATTTGAAACTGATAAATATTTATTTATAAATACCACCCCAAATTGGATTGAAACGCATACCAGAGATGGCGAATTGGATGACTATTATTTTGAATATGCCCCTCCTACTGCATTATCTGATACTGCTCTATTACTCTATCACGTCAATGAGGTTCATTCTGGATCCAATAATTTAAGTCAACCATATACCGGTAAAAATGTAATAATTGGTATCGTTGACCAAGGATTAGATTGGAGTCATCCTGATTTCAAAGATAGCCTCGGGAAAACAAGGGTTTTAAGGTACTGGGATCACTCATTGAATACTGGAGGAGTAATCCCCCAACCATATAACTATGGTATTGTTTGGACAAAAGATCAGATAGATAATGGGATGTGTCTTAGTACTGAAAATAACACAGCACATGGTACAACGGTAACGGGAATGGCCGCATCGAACGGAAATGCAAATGGCACGCACCTAGGCATGGCTCCAGAGTCGAACCTTATTATCGTTGAAACTGATTTTAATTTAGCCAATTGGACATTAACCATTGCGGATGCATGCGATTACATTTTTAAAGTTGCTGATTCGTTAAATATGCCTGCTGTAATTAATTTGAGCCTTGGCTCCTATATTGGAAGTCATGACGGCAATGACCCTGCATCAGAATATATCGAGACACTTCTTGACGAAAAACCTGGTAGAATTTTGGTAAGTGCCGCTGGAAATTCTGGGGCCAAAGGAAAATATCATGTTCATAACGATATTAATAACACTACCTCATTTGTTTGGTTTCAGAACAATCCATCTGCATCTGCTGCTTTAGGTCCAAACCATATTTATTTTGACCTTTGGACTGACGTAACTGATGCGGGCTTTCAATTCGGTTATGGTGCAAATTTATCAAGCGGTTCATTCTCGGAAAGAGGAAGTAGTATCTTTCACAGTGCTTTAAACAGTGTAAATTCTAGTCCAGTTTTAGATACTATTTACAACTCAAGTGGACAACGAATAGCGACTATAGAAACCTACACTGAAATTGTAAATGGAAATTTTCACCTTGAATCTTACTTTAGTAACATCGACTCGACAAATTATCTTTACAGCTTCAAAACTTATGGAAGCGGAAACTACGATCTATGGTCAGGCTCATGGTTAGGTTTAAATGATATTGTTTCTGTAATTCCAAATGCTTCAACTTATCCGAATATTGTGAATTACGTGTTGCCGGATTCATTGCAATCGGTTGTATCTTCTTGGAACTGTTCTGAAAAAGTTATATCGGTTGGGAACGTTAGAAACCGTCATGGACACATCGATAACAATGGTAATTACTACACTCCTTCGAATGACAACACGCCAGTTGGTAGAAGAAGTCCAAATTCTAGCAGAGGACCAAGTCGTCACAATATAATAAAACCTGATATTTCAGCTTCAGGTGACGTGAGTTTGGCAGCTGCACCAATGTGGTTATTGAATAATCCTGCTAACAATAGTTTTATTGATTCTGGGGGGTGGCACGCAAGAAATGGCGGGACATCAATGGCATCTCCTGTTGTTGCCGGAATTGCGGCGTTATATTTAGAGAAATGTAATAAGGCAACGTACCAAAGTTTTAAAAATGACTTAATATCATCCGCATTTACCGATGGTTATACCGGTTCTGTGCCAAATAACAATTACGGACATGGAAAACCTCATGCCTTTAATTTAATTCAACAAAATGAATTTGATGTAACAATTTTTGGAGATGATACCCTTTGTACAAATAATGGTCAACTGACACTATTAGGTAGTGAAACACTACTTACGGGTTTATGGTCTAACGGAAACGAAGGAATTACAACAGCAATAAACTCACCTGGTTTTTATTTTGCTGACGGATACAATTTAAAAGGTTGTAAATCGAAAACCGATACTATCGAAGTTGTTCTTCTAGCTCCACTTCCTATATTACCAATAACACAATCGGGAAACACTTTGGCAACGCTTTCATTAACCAACTATCAATGGACGATGAACGGTATTGATATCCCAGGAGCAACTGAACCAACTTTGAATATCGAACCACCTTATGGAATTTACACATGTTATTGCACAAATGAAGCTGGTTGTATTTCATCAACCGATCCTTATCAGCCGATTACTGGCATCAATGATTATATATTGGAAAATATTGTTATTTCACCAAATCCATCATCGAGTGAATTTAAAATTACAGCTGTCCAAAATATTAACAATGTTAATATTTTTAGTTCGGATGGTAAATTGGTAAAGTCGATTCAACCAAATACTTCCCAATGTTCGGTTTCGAAATTATATCCGGGAGTTTATTACATCGAAATAACGGTTGGTAAGGAAAAAATCGTTTCGAAATTTATACAATTATAATATTACGTGGAAAGAATTTATAATTTTGACTTCTAAAAATGAAAAAATGAATTTATCAGGTATCATTTCAATTTCAGGAAAACCAGGACTTTATAAAGTAATTGCTCAGGGCAAGCATAATATTATTGTTGAATCATTAATTGACCAAAAAAGATCTCCAGCTTATTCTACCGACAGAATTTCCTCTTTAGAGGATATTAGTATTTATACAACCGAGGAGGACGCACCTTTAAAAAACATACTGGTTTCCATATATGAAAAAGAAAAAGGGAAAAACTGTCCATCTCATAAAGACGATTTAAAGGTTTTAACCCAATATTTAAAGGAAATCTTGCCTAATTACGATGATGAAAGGGTTTATCCATCGGATATAAAAAAGATATTTCAATGGTACAATTTATTGTTGTCTTCAGGTAATTTGAACCCTACAGTCGATGAAACAGAAAAAATTGAGGAGGTTGTTAAAAAGGAGGAAAAATCTGAGGGCAAGAAAAAGGTTGGTGCTGAAAAGAAAGCTTCTGTTAAAACGCCATCCAAATCTGTTAAGTCTGTTGGTACAGATGCAAGTAAGATATCAAAAGCATCAGCCCCTAAGAAAACTGCAACTACAAAAACAGGATCCAGTCGAGGTAAATAATATTTATTCATCTATGCGAAGTCGGTAATTACACCGACTTTTTTTTTGAAAATTATGGAAATAAAAAAACCGAAAAGAACCTTTTTATCAGATAATCTTAGCCTTGATTCATGGGAAAATATTGAACCATATTATATACAATTGCTTGAAAGAGAAATTGATTCTTTAGAAGAATTTAAGAAGTGGCTTCATGACAGAAGTGAATTAGACGCTGTTTTGGAAGAAAATGGAGCATGGCGCTACATTAAAATGACCATTGATACCACAAATGAATTACTTAAACAAGATTATACATTTTTTGTAACTGAAATCCAACCTAAAACTGCTCCGTATGAAGATTTATTGAATAAAAAAATGGTAGCCATTCCATATTTCGAAGAATTAAAAACAAATGAAGCATATGCTATTTATTTCAGGGCTGTAAAAACATCCTTAGAACTTTATAGAGAGGAGAACATTTTATTGGAGGCTGAAATAAATGAGAAAAGTCAAATTTTTGGTTCAATCAGTGGAGCACAAACCATTTCCCATAATGGAGAGGATATAACAATGCAAAAAGCATCTAGTTTGTTGAAGGAGCCAGATGAAAATATAAGAAAAACAGTTTTTGAAAAAATTACTGAACGTCGCAAACAAGACATTGAAAAATTGGACGATCTATATTCTGATCTCATTTCAAAAAGACATCAAATTGCGATAAATGCTGGATTTAATAATTATCGCGACTATATGTTTCAAGCATTGGGAAGGTTTGATTATTCAAAAGAAGAATGTTTTCAATTTCATTCTACGGTTAAGAAGACCATTGTTCCTTTGGTAAAACAAATACAATCAAAAAAATTAGAACAACTTGGTAAAAATAAATTTAAACCTTGGGACACCGAAGTAGATCCACTTGGAAGAAAACCTCTTCAACCTTTTCATGATGGTAAAGATTTATTGAACAAAACCATACATGTTTTCGATAAAATGGATTCTTTTTTTTCCGATTGTCTTGAAACAATGGATAAAATGGGTTATTTGGATTTAGAATCTAAAAAAGGTAAGGCCCCTGGTGGATACAATTATCCATTATATGAAATTGGTGTTCCATTTATTTTTATGAATGCGGTTGGTTCTCAAAAAGATTTGGTTACTATGGTTCATGAAGGAGGTCATGCCATCCATTCATTTCTCACTCGAAATTTAGTACTTACCGGATTTAAAAATCTTCCATCCGAAGTAGCGGAATTGGCTTCAATGTCAATGGAATTATTGTCCATGAAATATTGGAAAGTATTTTACAATGATGATACTGATCTAAGGAGAGCAAAACAAGATCAATTGGAATCAGTAATTGTTATTTTACCATGGATAGCACAAATTGATGAATTCCAACATTGGGTATACGAAAATCCAAATCATACCATTGAAAACAGAAAAGAAAAATGGTTAGAGCTTTCGAATTCATATAGTACGGGTCTCGTCGATTGGACTGGATATGAAGAAGTCCGAATGAATTCATGGCAAAAACAAATGCACTTATTTGAGGTTCCTTTCTATTATATAGAATATGGAATTGCACAATTAGGTGCCTTATCTATTTGGAAAAACAGTATCGAAAATGAAAGTAAAGCGTTAAATGATTACAAAAAAGCATTAATGTTAGGATATACTGCTTCAATACCTAAAATTTACCAAGAGGCAAATGTTTCTTTCGACTTTAGTGAATCATATGTAAATGATTTAATGTCATTTATCGAGCAACAATTATCCGATATCTAAAGAAATTAAATTTCTTTAGATATTATTAAACTGCGGCATAAATGTAAATTAAATTCGAAAGAAACGGATTTTTTAAACCTTCCAAGTATATTGAACCATGATTGTTCTAGGAGGCTCAATCTTAAGTGGTCTTAAAGAATAACTTCTATTTAAAATATTACTTCCTATAAGGGCAATTTTGTGATGATCATTTAGGTTATAAGACACACGAGCATCAAAAATCCAATTACCAAATCGATGGGAATCGAAATAATCCATATATCTTAAATCTTGAAGCCATAGACCAATATCGGTAGAATTATCTGTGGTTAATTGCTCAAAATCTTTAATAATTGCATCCATGTTTACAATCTTTGAAAAGTATTTTGCACTTAACCCCACTCCTACTTTGTTTGCAATATTACATTCTACATCTGCTTTAATATTATGTAAAAATCTATATTTCAAAATACCTTTCGACGGATCCAAAGATGTGCTGTTGTAACTAAAAACACGATTCAAAGAATCGACAGCGTATACATAATCTGGTGTTAATGTTTTCGGAACAATATAATTATACCCAGCCATAAATGTAAGGGTAGATTGATCACCAATTTTGGCAATCCCTGTAAATGAAGCATCAATACCCAAAACTCTAGATTCACCAGTATTTAAAAACATAAAACCTGCGCTGGAACCTAATTTTTGAATATCTGTAATTTCATTCCAAATTCCAAACATGTATTCGATAGTGTTTTCGTATTCTTGCCAAAATCCAGCTATATCGAGGAATCCATAAAGTTTACCAAATTTCAAACCTTGCTTTACTCCTACTTCTGCATTCCAACTGCTTTCTGGTTTTAAATTAGGATTTGGGAATACACCAAAATTACCTACTCCTGTTTTAATAAACCTTTCAGTAATCGTAGGAAAACGGTAACCTTGACCATAGGAAGCTCTTAAATAGGTTTCCTGATATAACTTTATACTCGTTCCTGCTCTAAATATTGGTTTTAATGCTGTTATGGTATCGTTTAATCGGAAATATTCCAATCTTCCTCCTGCAGAAAGGTTTAAAGTTTTATTAATTTTATTTTCAATCTGTGTATATGCTGAAACATTTAACAATTGATTATTTGGAGATCCAGAACCAACATAGATATTAGCATTAGAATTGGTAAAAGTTCCGGTTACACCGCCTATGAAATCAAGATTTTTTAGTTGTGGGTAGCTTTTCTGAAACAAGTAGTCACCATAGTATGTAATGGCTGAATTCGACTGGTTCGCACTCATGTCATTGTCTACGTATAAAATTCGCCCCCTCAAACTGTGTTTACCGTTGGTTTGCGTAAAATAATTCACGAAAGGATCAATATTAAAAATGAATTGGTCTTGAAGGAAAATAGCACCGGGATATGCCCGATAAAGACCTGTAGAATCATTCAACCAAGCTAGAGGCATATTGCTTAGTGCTTTCATGAAATTTCCGTTTAAACCATAATTCAACCCGCGAATTTTTTTTGCTCTATATCTCAGATTAAAATTAATTCGTGCCCTCATGGAGACCAAATCACGTTCACTAAAATTACTAACTGTATCCGGGAATACTGTTGAAACTATTGAGTCTACAACTGGAGGTCCAATATATCCGTGATCATAATTTAAATTTCCACCGATTACTAAATCAAGGTTATTAATAATTCTAGAATGAAGAAAGTTTACTCCATGAATTCCTGGATAATTTCCCCACCATTTTGAATTATCGACATTTGGTGTTGAATATAATCCTGAATAGACATTAATTTTTGTCAAAGGTTTTGAAGTAGGATATGCAGTTCGAATATGAACAGAACCTGATAATGCTGAACTTCCAGATAATACAGAAGCTGCACCTTTTATGACTTCAACTTGATGAATATTTTCAACTGGAATGAATCCCCATTCAGGCCTACCTGCATCACCGGATAACATGGGCATGTCATCAACAATTACAGCCACTTTAGAACCTACCCCGAATGTAAAACCACTCCCACCTCTAATTTGTGGCTCACCATCCAAAATATTCAAACCCGGGGTTTGATCCAATGCGGTTTCTATGCTTCGGGTGTTTTTATTTTCAATTAATGCTGGTTTAATAACATGCAATGAGACTGTTTGATCTTCCAAAGGCTTATCGAACTTTCCAACTTTAATTTCGACATCGGCTAATTGCTGAACTGACTTTTCAAGAACAATATCCAATTGCAAAGGAAGTTGCTCTTGAATAAATATATCTAAAGTATCATTTTTTAATCCAGAAGCTTTACAAATAATGGTTTGCGCACCTACTGGCAATTCTAAAACATAAAATCCTTTTTCATTAGTAATTGTTCCAATTGTTATATCTTTCTTGTAAACAATTTTCGCACCTATAACAAAATCTCCGTCTTCAGATAAAACGTTACCTGTCACAGTACCATTTTGAGACCAAACAGTACCTGCAAGGAATAATAAAATTAGAACCGAAATGTATTTCATCAGAATTATTCTAAATGAAAATTAATTCTTCAATAATTTATAAAATGATCTAAAATTATTATTCATTATTTCCATGTAATATATACCAGATGCAGCACTGCAATTGATAGTATTAGACAAATCACCTTCAATTACAAGCATTCCAGAAGAATTATAAAGTTTAAAAGTACCTTCTAGGGTTCCTATTGATGCATTGATATTTATGGTGTTTTCAGAAAAATAAAAATGATATTCATTAATATTCAAATCGTCAATACCAACATTTTCATTAACAGTAACATTAACAGTTGCGGTATCACAAGTTACAGGAGTACCACCATCACAAATAGCATATGAAAAACTGTCGTTGCCAAACCATCCATTATTTGGCGTGTAAGTAATTGCACCTGTTGTTGAATTTACACTTACCGTTCCATTGGAAGGGTTTGTTACGATACTTACAGACCCTGGTAATATTTGATTTTCTGCATCCACATCATTAGCTACTACATCAATAACTACAGGTTGATTCATATCAGTTGTAGCATTATCATTATTTGCGATTATTGGATTATTTCCCGGTACAACTTCAGTTACAGTAATTATTACCAAGGCTTGATCACACGATGTCGGTGTTCCATTGTCACAAATACTATAAGTAAATGAATCACTTCCAAAATATCCTGGGTTAGGCGTATAAGTAATATCACAAGAGCCTGGAGCTATAGTTAAAGTTCCATTAGATGGTGGTGTAACAATATTTAAGCTTGAGCACGAGAGACCATTTTCAGGATCAACATCATTTGAAGTAACAGAAATAGTAACTGGCGAATCTTCCAATGTATTTACATTATCATCATTTGCAACCACAGGTTGATTGACTGGATTATAAATTAATTGAATATCATCAATTAATACTTCATCATTAGCTGCGCCACCTCCTGGTGTCATATTTGTGGTAAAAGTTGCTAAAATAAATTGAGGAGTTGTTGCTGGACCTGTGTAGTTGAATGGTACAGATTTTCTGACCCAAACACCTCCTGTTGGCGGATAATTTAAAGAAGCTGTTGCGACAACATGTGGATTTGAATTCGCGTCTAAAGGGTCACGTAAGTCATAATTATCATGAATAATGGCATTAACTCTAGCCATAGAATTCCCTGAAGCAGCGGTAAATTTAACCCAAAAAACCAGTGAGTCAGGGGAAGAAGTTAGGCTTTCAGAAAAATTAGCATCCGCAGTTTTTGAAAAATTGTAATTGGATGTACTTGATGGTGTAGAACTTCCCATGTTGATTTGACCTAAAGTCATATTACCATTGGCTACAATTCCAAGTGTAGACTTAGACCAAATCCGAGCACAATATGAACCGCTAGCGCCAGGACGAATAGCTGTTGAACGCTGAATTTGCTGTGAAGCAAAACCAACTAAACTTCCTGTTCCAGACTTAAAACTATTCCAATTTGTTGGTTCCTCATTTGCTGTACCCAAATTGTCCCATCCTTCCATATCAGCGTTTCCTAATTGTTGACCAAAAGAGGGAAATAATGTAAAAATTCCAAAGGAAGTAATTAGTAGTTTCTTTTTCATAACACAGTTTAATGTTTGCACAAATGTAAGAATAAGTCTTTATTTTAAAAAGCCAATTTTAATCTTCATTTGCCCAAACTTTAACATTTTCATTTTGTTTCGTTAATTTTGTGTATGCTCGAATTTTCAAGAGTCGATTTACCAATAATGGAAATTTTCTATACCATTCAAGGGGAAGGTTTCCATTCTGGGCGACCAGCAATATTTATACGAACAGCTGGATGCGATGTAGGTTGCACTTGGTGTGATATTAAAGAAAGTTGGTCAATTTCCAATGAACAATTTATCATTGTAGAAGATATTCTCGAGGAAATAAAGCATTACTCTTCGAAATTCATAGTTATCACGGGTGGTGAACCGCTTATGCATGATTTATCTGCATTGACATTAGCACTTAAGGACAAAGGGTATGAGATTGCGATAGAAACCTCCGGAACAGCATTAAAATCAGGGATTATTGATTGGTATTGTTTTTCACCAAAAAAATTTAAAGCTCCTGTTAATGAAGCATACATGCTGGCAAAGGAACTCAAAATTATAATCAATCATCAATCTGATTTCATATGGGCTGAAAAACATGCTGATAAAGTAAGTGCTGGATGTATACTTTATCTTCAACCTGAATGGAGTAAAACGGATCGTTTTTTGCCACAGATCATTGACTATGTAAAGGAAAATCCAAAATGGAAAATATCTTTACAAACCCATAAATTTATGAACATTCCCTAAAATCAATTACTATGAAATTACTTATTTTTCTATTCTCTTTAATGCTAACGGGTATTTCATTCTCACAATACGGTTATTCTACTAAAAGCAAAAAAGCCATAAAATTATTTGAATTGGGACAACAAGAACCTAATTTAAGTTTAGATCCAAGCACCAATCTTCCGAATTTTCGAAAAGGAATTGATTACATTGAGAAGGCATTAATTAAAGATCCTAATTTTTGGGAAGCGCACTTACTTGTTGCTGAATATTACGAATATTTATACGAATATGACAATGCGATAAATCATTACGAAAAAGCAATTCAAATAAATCCGAACCATACATACACTGGAAGCACTTATTTTTATTTGGCTAATTTGCTTTTTGCAACTGGTGCTTATGAGGATTGTATTAAAAACATTAATGTTTTTACAAAATTCAATAATGCAAATGAAGAATTACTGAACCAAGCCTATTTTCTTCAATCAAGTTGTGAATTTGCTATAAATGCCCTCAAGAATCCCAAAAAATATGAACCAATAAATGCCGGACCTGGAGTAAATACTGAAGATCCGGAATATTATCCAACATTAACAGTTGATGGCAAAACATTATTATTTACGAGGCGAATAGATGACGAACGGGTACTAAAATATCAAGAACAAGAAGATTTTTACATATCACAAAAAAATAGTGAAGGAATTTGGACCGATGCCATTCCAATGCCATCAAATGTAAATACAGTGCTTAATGAAGGTGCTCCTACCATATCGGCTGATGGGCGTTCACTAATTTTTGTCGCATGCTCAGATCAATCTGGAGACAATTATTACGGTGAAGGAAGATATGGAATGGGTAGTTGTGATTTATTTTACACTAAAAAAATTGGTAATTCATGGATCAATCCCACCAATTTGAGTGGATATGTAAATACTTTTTCTTGGGAGTCACAACCTTCTTTGTCGGCGGATGGTAAAACTTTATATTATATCAGAAGGGTAAGCAAAAAAGGTGAAATGATTAATTCAGATATCTATGTTTCAACCCTAGGTGAAGATGGAAAATGGAGTGCAGGGACAGCATTGCCTAAAACTATAAACACACCTTTTCAAGAGGAGTCTGTACTTATTCACCCCGATGGAAAAACGTTATATTTTGCATCTAGAGGCCACATCGGAATGGGTGGGTCAGACATTTATTTATCACGATTAGACAAAAATGGCAATTGGTCTAAACCAGAAAATCTAGGATATCCAATAAATACTATATACGACGAAAATTCGCTTCTCGTTTCTGCTGATGGAGAGTTGGCTTTTTTTGCATCAGATAGAGCTGGAGGTTATGGTGATTTAGATATTTATTATTTTGAAATGCCAGAGGAATATAAACCAACTAAAACGCTATACTTCGATGGGATTGTTTTTGATGCGGTTGATAAGCATCCAATTCCTGGAAAATTCACATTAATTGATTTGGAATCCGGAAAAGAAGTAGTTGTTTCTGAAGCCGACAAATTAACTGGTGAGTTCATGGTGTCATTACCAGTGAATAAAGAATATGTTTTAAATGTTAGCTATCCAGGATATTTATTTTTCTCAGAAAACTTCGACATGACAGTTCCCGATAGTGCATTCAGTATTCATATGGATGTACCTTTAGTTCCTGAAACTTCCGATATTCCTGTAGAATTGGCAAATGTATTTTTCGATTTTGGGAAGTCTACCCTGCGACCAGAATCCTATATAGAATTAAATAAATTATTTGATTTTCTTAACAAGAATATTGAAATTAATATTGAAATTTCTGGGCACACAGACACAAGAGGCGATGATAAAGAAAACCTAGTCCTATCGGAATCAAGGGCCAAAGCCGTTTACAGTTATCTTCTCGAAAAAGGTATTGATAGCAAACGTTTAACATATAAGGGTTATGGAGAAACCAAACCGAAATTTTCTGATTCCGAAATAGGTAAATTATTGAATGAATCTGAAAAGGAAAAAGCTCATCAATCTAATAGGAGAACTGAATATAAAATAGTAAAGAAATGATAAGTTTTTTGCGACTTGTGCGCTTGTTAAATCTTTTGATTGTTTTAGTTACTATTTTGGGAGTTGTAATTTTTCATGCAAAAATCAGTAACAATAATTTATACGAATTTTTAAATTTCAATCTTTTTCTTTTCATTTTATCAACACTTTTAATTACTGCAGCAGGAAATATAATTAATGATTATTTTGACATTAAGGCGGACAAAATAAATAAACCAAATAGACTAATAGTTTCCAAAAATATTAAACGCCGATGGGCCATAGTTTTACACCTTTCCTTTAATACTATTGCTATTATTATTAGCTTGTATTTAAGTTTAATATTTAAGAATTTACTTTTAGTGCTAATTCCATTTATTGCCATTAATTTACTTTGGTTTTACAGTTGGTACTTAAAGAAAAAACTGATTTTAGGAAATGTCACTATTGCCTTTTTAACTGCATTAGTACCTATTTTAACAGCAATTTATTTGAATAAAATAATACCATTTAATAACGATGAACTTGGTCTTATTTATCTAATCGCATCATTTGCGTTTCTTCAAAATCTTATTAGAGAAATAATTAAAGATACAGAGGACATAGAAGGTGATAAATTAATTTACGTAAAGTCTATTCCTATATACTTTGGAAAAAGGATTACCAAAATGATTTGCTTGGTCCTACTTTTAATTTTACCAATAACGATTGCTACAAGTTTGATGGTGAATTCTTTTCAACCGCTAAGTGAAAAAACACCTATCTTTATTCCAATTATGATTTCAGGAATAATCAATATATTTCTGGTTATCTTTATTTTGTTTGACAACTTCCAAAAACTTAGGCTATACAATAGCTTGTTAAAAGCAAGCCTTTTCGCTGGCATAACAAGTTTTTATTTTATTTCATTTACATGAAACAACTTATTCTTGGATCTTCTTCTCCACGCCGAAAGGAACTTTTGAAATCATTAGGTTTTTCATTTGAAGTATTAGATCCAAATATTGATGAGTCCTTTAGTGATAATTTACCTCCTAGAGATGTTCCTGATTATATTGCTCAAAAAAAATTTAATTCTCTTATTGGTCAAATACAAAACGGAACCATTTTGTTGTGCGCAGATACAGTTGTTATATTAGACCAAGAAATTCTTGGAAAACCCTCTGATGATTTTGAGGCACTTAAAATGTTGATGAAATTATCTGATAATTGGCATGAAGTTATTACAAGCGTTGTTATTGGAAACAGAAATACATCATACGCATTTAATGTTTCATCAAAAGTTAAGTTTTCGAAAATATCAAAATTGGATGCTAAAAAATATATTGATGAATACCGACCATTAGATAAAGCTGGTTCTTATGGAATCCAAGATTGGTTAGGACATGCGTTCATTGAAAAAATAGAAGGATCCTACACCAATATTGTGGGACTTCCAACTCATGAAGTTTATAAAACGCTCAATTTGTTTTAAAAAATAAGGGGGAACATTGCCCCCCTTCCTATCGCTTTATTTTCTTATTATCTAACCTTAAAAGTTAATCTTCTGGATTTAGCCATTTTGGTATCTTCAGAGTCAGACTCAAAAATTTCTTCACTTGGCTCAGTGCTATCTAAAGGCATTGAAATAAGTCTGGATTCATCAATTCCATTGGTTGTAAAATAATTAATGGCCGCATTAACTCTATTTGTAGCCATATTGGCATACTCTGTTTTATAAACTCCAACACTGTCTTCAATGATATCGCTATGTCCTTGAATTTCTAATTTCAAATTGGCATTGGCTTTCAATTTTTCAATAATAAAATCTAAAGCAGGTGATTGATCGGAGGTAATTTCAGACTCGCCGAATGTGTAAAAAGTCCTTTGTATTTCAATTTGCTGATTTACAGTCATTTTCTCATCAATTGTTGGAGAATATTTATACAAAGTTTTAGAGTAAACTTCTTTTTCGGCAACCATGCATTCGCAAGCCTCACCATTTTCCAATGCTTCAACAGTAATATTATCTATGTAGTAATATGCAGCTACTACAGGAGTGTAATCTGAATTTTTAATATTGTTTTTTTCCCATTCTGTATCCCCTTCATCAGAAAAATTACCAATTACGATATACTTTTCATTTCCTTTTGCCACATAAGTTCCACATACCTGTTTCCAGTCAAAGTTTGAATTAAAGTCCTCCATTTTATTATTTGAATGTAAAACTACCCCTCCATTTTTACCAGTATTAAGAACTTGAGAAGCAGAAGCATCAACCGGCTCTTTGGTAAATAAGGCCCCTACATTATTACAATAGTATTTAGAAGCTTCAGCAAGCACAACGTAGAACTTAACGCAATAACGACTTCCTTTTTTAAGTTCTTTTGTCAACTCAGAATAAATATATGTTCTTGGAACCTTATTATTATATGAAAATGCAACTATTCCTGCATAATTACTACCATCTTTAGCATCTTGTTTACCATAAAGATTGATTGGCGCTGACAAATCCGGTATTTTTTCGCCACCAACAAATAAATCAGCGGGAGTCCCGGTTGCGGCAGCCCATCCGGTTGCTTTATCAATATTACCAAGCTTCTTTTGTTTACCAGCTACGGTTTCAAAACTTCCATTTTGAACGTAATTTAAATCATTTTGAGAGTATACAAATCCCATGAAAAAGAAGCTTAAAATAATAATTTTAGACTTCATGTTTTTAAAAGTGTAATTCATAGTTTTTAACGGTTTTAATAAAAGTTTTAACTTTTTCAGGTTCTATGTCTGGATAAACACCATGACCCAAATTTAATATATGTCTTTTACTTGAGAATGAATTCATTAAACTTATTGTCGACTTTTCAATTTCAGCATGAGATCCATAAAGTGCACATGGATCCAGATTACCTTGAATGGTTTTTGTTTCTCCAATAACATTTCGTACTCTTTCAACATTCATATTCCAGTCTAAGCCTACAGTATTGAAATTTAATTCACAAATTTCATTTAAAGAGGAAATTGCACCCTTTGAAAACACAGTTACAGGAACTTCCTTAATTGCATTAACAATTTTTTCAATATATCTCAAGCCAAATTCACGATATTGAGACTCCCCTAAAATTCCTGCCCAAGAATCGAAAACTTGTACCATGTGCGCTCCAGCTTTTATTTGTTGCTTTAAATAAGCTATTGTTACCAGCGAAATGCGGTTTAGCAAGTCATGTGCCAAAATAGGATTAGTATATAAAAGCTTTCTTGATTCAGAGAAAGTTTTGGATCCTCTGCCTTCAACCATGTAACATAAAATGGTCCAAGGTGCACCAGCAAAACCAATTAGCGGTACACGACCATTCAATTCATTATTGGTAATCTTTATAGCTTCGAATACATAAGAAAGCCTATCCTCAACATCAAATTCATACTCAACTTTTTTGAGATCATTTTCATTTCTTACAACATTTTTGAAATACGGCCCTGATTTTTCAACCATTTCGTATGTAAATCCCATCGCTTCTGGAACCACCAAAATATCAGAAAAAATAATAGCCGCATCCACATCAAGAATATCAACTGGTTGAATAGTTACTTCAGCTGCACGCTCTGGAGTTTCTACCAATTCTTTAAATCCACTTAATGATGCTCTTACAGCCCGGTATTCTGGAAGGATTCTACCCGCTTGACGCATTAACCAAACCGGATAACGTTCGATTTGTTCACCTCTAGCGGCTCTTAAAATTAAATCATTTTTCAAGCTCATTGCTTACAAAGGTATAAAATTGAAGCGATTTTATTAAGTTATTACCATTCAATTGCTGACTTTCCCATTTCAAGCAAATATGCATTTGTTTTTGAAAAATGTTTACAACCAAAAAATCCTCGATATGAAGACAATGGCGAAGGATGAGAGGCCTTTAAAATTAAATTCTTTTGGGAGTCAATTAAATGTTCTTTCTGGATGGCATTTTTTCCCCACAATAGGTAAACCAAATTACATTTATTGATATTCAGTAATCTTATTACGGCATCAGAAAACAATTCCCAACCTTTGTTACAATGGCTTTGTGGCATGCCTTCTTCAACAGTCAATACAGTGTTTAAAAGCAAAACGCCTTGACTGGCCCAATTTGTTAAACAGCCATTCTCAAATTTATCAACTCCCACATCATTTTTCAATTCAAAAAAAATATTTTTCAAACTTTTAGGTAATGGTTGAATATCATTTTTTACAGAAAAAGATAAACCATGCGCATGGCCTTTTGTTGGATATGGATCTTGACCGAGTATAACAACTTTAACATTGTTAATTGGACAGAGATTAAAAGCATTAAAAATTTCTGATTTCTGTGGAAAAACTTTTATTGAATTTTGTTGATATTCTCTTTCTAAAAATTCAGACAATTTTAAAAAATAATCTGTGTTGAATTCTTCGTTTAATATTTCTTTCCAAGTTTCGTCGATTATAAAATCCATAATTTAAAATTACAGTTCAAAATGAATAATTTTACAAAAATGATTTTCATTTATGTCTATTAAATCAACTTTGAGATTTTTCTTATTTATTTTGCTTTCCGGTTGTGCAAATAAAGAAGATATTCCAAATAAAAACAATACGTCCACGGAAATTAAAACGGAGAATAATGATTCGGTGGGTAAAGAATATAATTTGAATTCAACCTTTTCTTTTACAAACGAACAGCGTTTGATTTTGGAAAGCATGGTCCCTAAAGCTGGCAAAATCAATTTTGACAGAAATTTAAAAAAATATGTTGACAAATACATTCAGTTCGGTCTAAACCTTGACACCTCCGTCGCATTTAACACCCAATACTTTAAGGAGAAAATAAATAACGATAATATCGAAGACTATGTAATAACGCTAAATCTTTTGAAATTGGCCAAGAAAAAAGCTGTAAAAGCAAAAAATCCAGCTCAGCTTGCTCAAATTGGTTTCATGGGAGATTACAATTATATTTTGTTCTTTGATGGATTGACTTCTAAAATTACAAATGAGACTGTGATAAGGTCTACACCTTTATCTCCATTAAAAATTACTTTTGAAAATATTACTTCAATTAAATACAAAGATATTCTTGTTGATTTTAGAATTTTGAATGCTTCGTATAAAGATTTTTATACGGTAAAAGGTAACAAAATGGAAAGAATTTTTCAGTGGAAGAATTTTGATGGATTGGGTAATACGGAAAATGAAGCATATTTTTTCAAATATGCTGAAGGGACAATGAGTACCTCAAAGGATATACTTGTTTATAATGCAAATTTGATCAATCCTACATTCGAATTTGATAAATTCACCTTTGATCCGACATTAATAAAAACAAATAAGATATTTAAAAGATTTTTTTATCATCCTGAAACAGGAATTTATATGACAAGATAGCGCCAAATGACGCTATCTTTCCTTTTTACTTATATTAAAAATTACCCCGAAGCGTAACAATAAAGTTTCTTCCAGGAGCACTAATATTAGATGCAAATACTCTGTAATTACGATCCAATAAATTTTCACACGCCACTTGCAAGTTGACATTTTTATTGAACTGGTATCCTGCCCGTATATTAACAGTGTACCAAGAAGGCATTCCCTCAGGTAGTGCATAAGCCTGATTATCCTCGCCAAAAGGATTATAATCTTCAATCCTCTTCCAACCACTATAATGAATAAACATATCTGCCTTAAAACCTTTTTCAGTTATTTGAAGTCCAATTTTTCCAAAAGTTGGCGGAATATGATCTAAAGGTATGGCAATAGAATCAGTAACAATGCGAGCGTAAGTATAATTAAAGGTTCCATATATTGAAATATTCCTGTTCATACTTGCATTCATTGCTAACTCTAAACCATATAAATAGGCATTTCGAGCATTCTGAGCAGAAACTAATTTGCTCATTACACCCTCATATTCAATTGAGTCTTTGCCTTCATATTGGGCGTTTCCAATGGTAATTGCGTTTCTATACAAACTGTAATAGCCTGTTGCCTGAAGAGTTAACCAAGAGTTTATATTTGAACTCATTCCCAATTCAGCATTATATGTGTTTTCAGGTTTTAGATTATTATTTGGAACAATTAAATTGCCTGGTGTAGATTCAAATACCTTACTTAAATCATCGACATTCGGTGCTCTAAACCCCGTTGAAATCAAACCTGTTATTCTAAAATTGGAATCAGGGGAATAAATTAACCCAATATTTCCATTAAAAGAAGAATTATTCTGATTCGCTTCTGTGAATGGAAATTTAAAAAACGTCGTATCAGTAAACCTTGCATTTAGACCTACATTTGAAAAGCGCAAACCATCGTTAAGGATAAACTTTTCGTTTATTTCCCATGTGTGTGTTGCATAAAGTGCAAATGACTTCATATACGCTCCGCCAGATGCATATCTAGTATCTAAGGGAGAAATTTCGCCAGTTGTAATGTTTTCACTAAAAGCTGTGGAGACAACTTTATTATACCAACCTTCGAGACCATAACGAAACTCATGATTACCTTTAAATTTTGCCAAGTCAAAATTTAAACTAAAAATATCAAGATTTTCAATTCTATTATTCTTCGATAACTGATTAAACCTTCTATCGATGCGGCTCTCCTCAATTTTCTGATATGCCAGAATCAACCTTGCATTGTCATAAAATAAATTTGCCCCAGAAAGATACAAACTGTAAGATCCAAAGAGTCTTTTCTGAGGACCATAGTACCATTCTGCGAATTTAGGTTGTGAACCGTTTAATAAAGTCAATCGATCGTATCGATCTACATTTGATGAATTGGAAAACTGGAAATTTAAAGTATGCTTTATTTTATTATTTGGATTAAACGTAAATTTTTGAAGAATGTCGTACTGACTGTAACCGGAACCAACCTGCAAATTGGTATCTGCATTTACGAAAATGGAATCTTTATCTCCTATTCTTTCAACATACCATGGTCTCGAACCAAAATTCCCTACAAATAGTTCCCGATTAGCACCTTGTCTAAGATCACCAAAATTAGAGAATGTGAAAGAGGTAAGACTTCCAAATTTTCTTGTACCCAACGAAACATCTGCATGAGCAGCATACCCAGATACAGCAGACATGTAGCGTGTATAGGCACCACTTTTTACCAATAAATTTTTATCATTTGATAAGGTAGGATCTTTCGTTGTAAAAGACATTACCCCACCGAGAGCGTCTGAACCATATACCACAGACCCCGGACCGTAAACTACTTCCACCCTATCCATGATTGCATTATCTAAGGATAGAATGTTTTGCAGATGCCCTCCTCTGTAAATTGCATTGTTCATTCGAACACCATCTATTACAAGTAAAACTTTATTGGTCTCAAAGCCTCTAATTATTGGACTACCTCCACCTAATTGACTTTTTTGAACCATAATATTTCCGGAATTTGCTATAACATCAGCCGTAGAGGATTGATTCATAAAGTTAATTTCTGAAGATCTAATTACCTGAATTTTCTGAGCTACATCAGATTTTTTCTCATTGAATTTACTTGCAGAAACGACTATTTCATCTAATGAATTTACATTCTCCAGAAGCATTACTTGGTAATTCATTACTTCCAATTGTTCCAAATTCAATTTTTGACTTTTGTATTGGGAATGATATAAAATAAAATAATCATGTTTTTTCAAATCACTTATCTCAATAATTATTTCGCCATCATCATTCGAATATGTAATTGGCTTAGAATTCAATTCAAAAGTCAAGTAAACCCATGATATAGGTTGTAATGAAATTTGATCGTTAACTTTTATTTTTATAGTTTGACTGTGCCCAATATAAGTAAGGCACAATAATGTCATGAGCATTAATGCATTTTTCATTTTTACAATTTTTAATTAAAAATTTACTTTTCAAAGTAGATTTAGATTTGCTTAAAAAATGTAAAATTTGGCGGCGGTACCTCAGGAGAAAAACTATATGATTTACAATTAAATTGATAATTAAAAAAATCACGCTTTGAATTAATTAATTTAAAATTGACCATTTCAACTTCATCAATTTGGAGAAAAGGAAACTTTAATAATTTCAACCATACAGCAAATGGACTGTTTTCTGTATTTGCCAATTTTATTGCCACGGTTTGGTTCAATTTCTGGAATAATTTGGTCTCTTGTATATCAGAAATACATTTAAATCTCACGGTACCGTCACTTAGTATTTCTTTTTTAATAACATCAAAATAATGATTTTGGAATTTAAATTCATTTGATTTGATCCAATCCAACTTACTAAGTTCATTTTGACTAAAATTAAAGATTACCAGTTGATTCTCAGGAATTGTACCTTTCAACATTTGTTTAACTTTATGCTTAATCTGAGAGTGCTCAAATTGAAATACGATGACTTGTCCAGCTATTAACCAAATGAAAAGAGACAGAAGTGCAAACCGAATTATTCGCATAAACAAATATAAATAAAAGTTGAAAATGAAGATCAACAACATTATCGTTGAGAAAACCGCGCGTTACATAACAATAGGCAATAAAGAAAAGGCAAATGTATTAATCATCGCATTGCATGGATATGGTCATTTGACTACATTTTTTTCTGAATATTTCAAAAACTTGGATGAGCGTTTTTATGTAATAATACCAGAAGGTTTAAATCGCTTTTATATTTCTGGGACAACTGGTAGGGTTGGTGCATCTTGGATGACAAAAGAAGAACGTTTAATTGATATTGAGGATAATCTTAATTATCTTAACAAACTATATAGAAATGAGGAATGCAAAAAATTTCAAATAAAAATTTTAATAGGATTTTCTCAAGGCGCGTCTACAGGATTTCGCTGGAAAATTAAGAATCCCGAACTATTTGAACACTTTATCTCATGGGGAAGCGCCATACCAAATGATTTGGATTACAATTGGTTGAAAAAATCGCTTACTCCTAACAACTATTTTGTTTTAGGCAATGAAGATCCTTTTTTTAATCAAGCAGATAGAGAAAAAGTTTTACAAGAATACATTAATCTAGATTTTAATATTATTAAATACGAAGGTGAACACAAAATGAATTCTGAGGTTTTAAAGAGTATCCTTGTAAGCATCAAATAATTTAGTTTTTTATGTTTCTATTTGGCATAATTTCTGATATTTGCAGCGAAAATTATTTAAAATGAGATTTTTACTATTAGGATTTATTTTTGTTTCTGTAGTTTCTTTTGGTCAAGACAGCAAAGCAGAGACTGTTTTAGAGAGCATGTCTTCTAAGATTGAGGATATGACGGCTTTTTACATTGAATTTAGCGCGAGCGTTAAGAATACTGAAAATGGAACAAACTTTTCTGAAACAGGTAAAGGATGGGTAAAGGGCCAAAAGTTTTACGCATCTTATGGTGAAAACACCATAATATCAAATGGAACAAAAACTTGGACGATTATCAAGGATGAGAAAACAACTTATGTTACTGATGCAGACGATGATGAGAGTGCAAACATGAATCCTAAAAAATTGATGACTTTATGGGAAACTGGATTTAAAAACAAATATGAAAAAGAATCAACTTTAAACGATGTTGCTGTTCATGTTGTCAACCTTTATCCGAAAGATGGTAATGATACGGATTATCATACAATTGTTTTGTACATAACCAAATCATCAAATGAATTGAAGAAAGCCGTAATGAAGGCAAATGATGGAACGGTAATGACATACACTGTTACAAAATTCACTTCAAATCCTGCGGTTGAGGACACCAAATTTGTCTATGATTCTAAAAAATACCCAGGTTATGAACTGGTTTATGATTAAATAAATTTTTAATTAAATCAATAGGACATTAACTTTCGAATCTCCATTTCTAGCCTATTTTTAGGCAGGAACTGATTTTCCAACTCGACTGCAAAAGGAACTGCTGTATCAATAGATGCTACTCTTTTTACAGGAGCATCCAGTGATTCAAAGCAGTTCTCATTTATTAATGCGACCAATTCCCCCCCAATTCCACCTGTTAGACAATCTTCGTGAAGTACAATTACTTTACCTGTTTTCCTCACGGATTTATAAATTGTTGATTCATCGATTGGGAGCAGTGTTCTCAAATCAACTATTTCAATTGACAATTCATTAAAAATGTTTGAAACTTCAAGTGCCCAATGAACACCTAAACCATATGTTACAATAGTTAAATCATTTCCTTCTTTAACTATATTAGCCTTACCAATTTCTAGTGTGTAGTAATCATTAGGTATATCTTCTTTTAAACTTCTGTACAAAAATTTATGCTCGAAAAACATAACAGGATTTGGGTCCTCAATTGCTGCATTAAGCAGACCTTTGGCTTCAAAAGGTGAAGAAGGATAAACAACTTTCAATCCGGGCGTATGCACAAACCATGCTTCATTACTTTGTGAATGGAACGGTCCAGCAGCAGTACCAGCACCTGTAGGCATTCGAATTACAACATCAGCATTTTGTCCCCATCTCCAATGAATTTTAGCTAAATTATTTACGATTTGGTTAAACCCACAAGTAACAAAATCGGCAAATTGCATTTCGACAACTGCTTTCATTCCAGCTATAGACAAACCTAAACCAGCTCCAACAATAGCCGATTCACACAATGGGGTGTTTCTAATTCGATTTTTTCCAAATTCATCGACAAACCCTTCAGTTACTTTGAACGCTCCTCCATACTCTGCTATATCTTGCCCCATGATTACCAATTCGGGATACTTCTGAAGTGATTGTTTCAATGCGTCTTGGATTGCATCAATAAATCGTTTTTCCGATTTATCACCAATCGCCTCCATTTTAGAAAAATTATTTGGTGCATAAACATCATTCAATTCGCCTTCCATAGAGGGAATTATTTTAGGTTCATCGTTTGCCTTATCAAATGATGTTTGAATTTCATGTTTAAAATTGATCTTTATTTGAGTTTCTGTAGTTTCATCTAAAATGCCAAGTTCTTTCAAGAACATTTCATAATTCAATACTGGATCTTGTTTCAACCATTCTTCTTGTAACCCATCAGGATAATATTTTGTACCAGAGGCCTCTTCATGACCTCTCATTCGAAAGGTCATTAATTCGAGTAAATATGGTTTAGGTGATAAACGAATCTCTTCATTTATTTTTCTCACAGCATTTATAACTTCAAGAATGTTATTGCCATTGACCTGAATAGCGTTCATACCATAACCTATTCCTTTATCAATAAATTGTTTACACCTAAATTGTTCAATTGATGGCGTTGAAAGTCCCCAACAATTATTTTCAATTGCAAAAACAACTGGAAGATCCCAAACAGCAGCCACATTCAAAGCTTCATGAAAATCACCCTCAGATGCCCCACCATCACCAGAAAAAACTAAAGTAGATTTTCGTTCATTCTTAAGTTTTGTGGCTAATGCAATCCCATCCGCAATTCCTAGTTGAGGCCCTAAATGTGAAATCATTCCTACCAATTTATATTCTTGGGTTCCGAAATGAAATGAACGATCTCTACCTTTTGTGAATCCATTCATTTTACCTTGAAATTGAGAAAACAATCGATCTAGAGGAATTCCACGAGTAGTAAATACTCCAAGATTTCGGTGCATTGGAAGAATATATTCTGAATTATCCATTGCCAGAGTGCATCCAACAGAAACCGCTTCTTGCCCCCATCCCGAAAACCATTTTGTAATTTTACCTTGACGAAGAAGAATTAGCATTTTTTCTTCAATCATTCTCGGTTTCAAAATCGCTTTGTAAATATCTAACAATTCAATATCTGTAAAACCTTCTCGGTTATAGTCGATGTACCTTTTCTTCAATTCTGACATTGCACTTTTTTTATAATTTAAATCTATAAAAAAGGGTCGACCTAAGACCGACCCTCGACAAATATTTGAAATTTATTAAACCAATCCTTGATCGATCATAGAATCAGCAACCTTCACAAAACCGGCAATATTTGCACCTTTAACGTAATCAACGTGACCATCTGTTCCTTTACCGTATTTCACACAGGCCTCATGAATTGAAACCATAATACCGTGAAGTTTTTGATCGACTTCTTCAGCTGACCAAGACAATCTTAATGAATTTTGAGACATCTCTAGACCTGATGTAGCAACCCCTCCTGCATTGGATGCTTTTCCCGGAGAAAACAACACCTTAGCCTCTTGAAAAGCGGCAATAGCCTCTGGTGTACTTGGCATATTCGCTCCTTCTGCAATGCATTTAACACCATTGGCAATTAAAACCTTCGCCTCTTCACCATTCAATTCATTTTGAGTAGCACAAGGTAATGCAATATCTACCTTTTCTCCCCAAGGACGTTTTCCAGAAATAAATTTTGCATTAGGATATTGATTTACATATTCTGAAATCCTGCCTCTTTTAACATTCTTCAACTCCATTACGTATGCTAATTTATCTTTATCAATACCTTCTGAGTCGTAAATATAGCCTTCTGAATCAGACATGGTAACAACTTTGGCTCCTAGTTGTGTAGCTTTTTCACATGCATATTGTGCAACATTTCCTGAACCAGAAACGGCAACTGTTTTACCGTTAAAAGAATCATTTTTAGTAGCCAGCATTTCCTTTGCAAAGTATACTGTGCCATATCCTGTAGCTTCTGGACGAATCAGTGAACCACCCCAGTTCCTTGCTTTTCCGGTTAAAACTCCAGTAAATTCATTGCGAATTCTTTTGTATTGTCCAAACATGTAACCTATTTCTCTACCTCCTACACCAATGTCTCCGGCAGGGACATCAGTATCAGCACCAATGTGGCGTGATAGTTCGGTCATAAATGATTGACAAAATTTCATAACTTCATTATCAGATTTCCCTTTAGGATCGAAATCTGAACCTCCTTTTCCTCCTCCCATTGGCAAAGTAGTAAGAGAGTTTTTGAAAATTTGCTCAAATCCTAAAAATTTAAGAATTGACAAATTAACAGATGGATGAAATCTTAATCCACCTTTGTATGGTCCAATAGCTGAATTGAATTCAACTCTATAACCACGATTAACTTGTACTTCGCCTTTATCATCAAGCCAAGGAACTCTGAAAATTATAGTTCTTTCAGGTTCGACTATTCTATCTAAAATTTTGGCTTGTTTGTACTTTGGAGTTTCTTCTATTACAGGAATAACGGCCTCAGCAACTTCATGAACTGCTTGAATAAATTCTTTTTCATGCCCATGGACAGCTTTAACCTTTTCCATAAAAGCATCAATTTCTGCTTGATATTTGCTCGACATTTTATAAATATTTTAAGATCAACGCGTCAAAAGTAAATAAATTTTCAAGATTTTATAATAGGAAAATAATCAACAAAAACTTGTTTTAAAAAGTTAACATTACACCTTGGAAAAATGGTATTTAAATTTTTCTTAATGTTGAGACAACTTTAATTAAATTCGCACGTCAATGTGATTGTGAAATTCGAAAAGATGAATTTAAAAGACATACTACTTATTTTAGGAACAAGTGTTTCCTTAATTTCAAGTTTGAAAGCCCAAACTTATCCTCCTGTAAATCTTTGTTTGGGACAAGACGCCACGGTTTGTCAGGGTCAAACTGTTGTAATAACCAATTGTGCAGGAAGCAGCGGAATTGGGTCTGCAGGAATAAACTTAAATGCACCAACTACAGTTACCTTAAGTGATGATGTATGGTCTGGAGTTGTTAACCTTGGTTTTACTTTTAATTTCTACGGCGCAAATTACACTCAATGTGTCATAGGATCAAATGGTTTGGTGTCCTTTAATTTAGCCAATGCCAATGGCTATTGCCCTTGGGCGTTGTCTGGAGTCCCTCCACTTCCAACAACAGCATTGACATCTGCATACAATACTGCAATGCTTTGTTATCAAGATATGAATCCAGCTATGGGAGGTACAATTAAATATCAAACCATTGGCACTGCTCCAAATCGTATTTTTGTGGTTTTGTATGAAAACGTTGCCATGTTCAGTACAGGTCAATGCAATTACATGGGCTTGTTGTTATTTGAAGGATCTAACAATATTGAATATCACATAGGTAATAAACCGATTGCAACGACTTGGAATGGAGGATTAGCTATTCAAGGAACCGAGAAAAATAATGCTGCTGCTGCTCATATTACTCCAGGTCGAAATAATACGCAATGGTCGGCGCTTCAGGACGCCAGAAGATTTACACCAACTACTCCAACTAATACCAATAATTATACAATTACAACCATTCCTTATCAAATGATATCAAGTCCTACAGGAACATATCAATGGGCAAACACGTTAGGTCAATCTTTTCCATACAACAACGGTGTTTTAAACGTTACTACAGTCCCACCTGGTACCACAGGTTATTTTTTAACTGGTTCAGCATGTGGGGTTAGCGTAGGGTCTGTTACATCCGACACAACTTGGCTTACCAGGGTGTCTGCGACTGTTACATCTACTTCAACACCTGATATTTGTTCATCTGGTATTGGGACCGTTACTGCAACGCCTGGTCAGGGTTCGGCACCATTTACCTATAATTGGCCTGCACTTGGCTCTACACAGCAAACAGTAACAGGAGTTTTTGCAGGAACTTACACTGTTCAGATAACTGATGCAAATGGTTGTTTTGGAAGTGCTAGTGTTTTGGTAGGAGATACACCTGCAACTTTCAATGGCACGACAACGTTTGTATCGTGTCCAGGGGGTTCTGATGGCACAGCGACAGCGAACATGGTTCCTCAATTAGGTACTATTACTTACCAATGGAACGATCCTCAAAATCAAACTACGCAAACTGCAATCGGATTAGCTGCAGGAAATTACACTTGCACAGTAACCTCAGATGTTGGATGCACTGGTATTGTAAATGTAACAGTAACCGAAATCCCTGGAATGATTGCAACCATAACAAATACAGTTGATGCAACATGTAATTCAGGAAATGATGGGATTTTAGAAGTAACTGTAACACAAGGAACACCAGGTTACACATACAGTTGGGATAACTCTACTTCAACTTTAAATGTTTCAGATGATTTGTATGCTGGCGTACATACCGTAACAGTAACTGACCAAAATGGATGTGCAATTACAGCAACCGGAACTATAGGAGAGCCTGCTCCTTTGTCAATTGTTACGCTCACTCCTGACACACAAATATGTCCTGAGGATGATATTTTATTAAGTGTTACTGGCAGTGGAGGATCATCACCTTATAGCTTTACTTGGAAAGAAAATGGTGCGGTAATTGGAACAGGAACTTCCATTAATGTAGACCCATCAACAACTAATACTCAATATTGCGTCGAATTGTCCGAGGCTTGTGGATCGCCAACAACTGATTCTTGTTTAATGATAACTTTCCCAACACCAATTTATCCTTCAATTACCCCCAATAAATTAGAGGACTGTATACCAGGATATTTTGAGTTTACCAATTCATCTTCTAATCCAAGTGAAATAGCTACCACTTACTTTGAATTTTCAGATGGAAGTTATTATTTGGAGCAAGGGGCTGATTCTACATCCAATACTTTTGAGCTACCTAATCAATATTCAGCAACGATGACTATTACTTCCATTTATGGTTGTGTTTACGTCGATTCATTTATCAATTTTATTAATGTGAAACCACTTCCTGTAGCAGACTTTACTTTTTCTAGCAACCCTACAACATTCTTTGAAACAACCGTTCAAATGCAAGACAGGTCTTCAGCAGATGCTATACAATGGCAATGGTCAAGTCCAGGTTCTTCACCAACAGATAGTTATTTAGAAAATCCTGTATTCACCTTCCCTGAAGGTGAGGTAGGTGAGTATCCTGTTACTTTAATTGTAACAACAGAATATGGATGTACAGATACGATAACTTTAACCATGCAAGTTGTTTCAGATGTTTTGTTGTATGCACCAAACACATTTACTCCTGATGGTGACGAGCACAATCAATCATGGCAGATATACATATCAGGTGTAGATGTTTATAATTTTTCATTGGAAATATACAACAGATGGGGACAGGTAGTATGGGAATCTAACGATCCTTCAACGGCTTGGGATGGTTCTTACAACGGAGAAATTGTTCAAGACGGTATGTACATTTGGAAGGCATCGGCAAAGGATAGTTTAAATGATAAAAAATATGAGTTCAATGGTTATATTAATGTAATGCGTTAATATACCTTAATAAATAGTTTCAGAATTTCTAAAAAAAGGTGGTTGATATTTAAATAAGCCACCTTTTTTATTAAATTTAATTCCTTAATATAAAGATCACATGAAAAAAGCAATTATAATCGGGATTTCACTTCTAACCATTTTAGTTTATACGTCATGCGATGTCATGAAGGAAATGGCAGAAATAGTTAATTCAACAAGTGGTGGAACAAATGGAACTACTACACCGCAGTTGACAAACGAAGAGGTTATTTCTGGATTGAAGGAAGCCTTAGTTTTAGGCGCTACGAATTCTGTGAATTTGACTTCTATTACAGACGGTTTCCTTGGCAATGCAGCCATTAAACTTCCGTTTCCTGAGGATGCAATAAAAATGAGAGAAAAGGCTTTGGAATGGGGTTTAGATGGTCAAGTTGAAAAATTTGAAACGACACTTAATCGTGCTGCAGAAGAGGCTGCAAAAGAGGCCTTACCTATTTTCAAAGATGCGATAAGCAATATGACTATTTCAGATGGGTTTACAATTTTGAATGGTGGTGATGGCGCCGCGACAAAGTATTTAAAAGACAATACCTCTACAAAATTGTCTGAAGCTTTTAAACCAAAAGTTGAAGCTGCAATTTCAAAAGTTAAATTAACTGAATATTGGGAGCCTATAATGACGAAGTACAATACTGCAATGAATTTCACAGGGGGAGATAAAATAAATACCGATTTGAACGCCTATGTTACTGACAAAGCAATAAGCGGATTATTTTATATGGCTGCTATTGAAGAGAATAAAATTCGTAAAGATCCAATGGCAAGGGTTACTGATTTGCTTTCCAAGGTTTTTGGGAGTATAATGAATTAATACCTCATGAATTTTCCAGCATCTGAACTGGTCCTGAATGATAAGGGGCAGGTTTATCATTTAGGACTATTACCAGAAAATATAAGTGATAAGATAATTATTGTAGGCGATCAAGATCGCGTGAAAATGGTATCGAGTTTTTTTGATGCTATTGAACACATTTCTCAGCATAGAGAATTTGTTTGTCATACAGGTTATTATCAAGGAAAAAGAATTACGGCTTTATCTACAGGAATTGGCACAGACAATATTGATATTGTCATAAATGAACTGGATGCATTGATAAACATTGACTTAAATCTTCGAATCGAAAAAACAAATCATACAAGTTTAGAAATTATACGAATTGGAACTTGTGGTATTCTGCAACCAGAAATTCCTGTACATTCATGGATTTTATCTTCACATGGATACGGATTGGACAATATCGCTCATTTTTATGACATTTTTTTCCATGAGGACGAAAAACATACTTGTAAGGAAATTAATACTCAAATTCAACTACCGGAAGACATAAGACCTTACTTAATTTCATCGGACCAGACCATATTTGAACGATTGAATTCAGATAAAGTATTTTCTGGAATTACGGTTACTAGTAGTGGTTTTTATGGACCTCAAGGAAGGCAATTAAGATTGAAAAATAGACATCAAAATTTAAATGATGTATTAACCAATTTCAAGATAAACAATTTTCGAATATTGAATTTTGAAATGGAAAGTTCCGCATTATTTGCTTTGGGAAGAGGGTTAGGACATAAAACTGGAACAATATGTCTTGGTGTTGCAAATAGACCTGCACAAGAGTTTTCGAAGGGATATAGCGAAGAGATGTTAAAACTAATTGGATATGTTTTGGATCGTATATAATTTTCCGATTGGTGTTTTTTGATCTGAAATCGATAAATATCCCAAAATTTCAGCGCATCATTTTAGCAATTAATATCTACCAACTCGTTTTGGGATAGTTTGTATTTATGAAGTGTTTTTTATCCAGAACTGAAATTTTCAGTTTATTAATTCTTTAGAGCTTTTAAGATTCTATTTATTTTTTCTCTATCAACTTTTAATATAGATTCTGAAAAAAAGGAATCTTCATCTAAATTTACTTTTGAAGTTCCTGAAAAATGTATGGATTGAACCTGCAATTCTTTAACGATTTTAGAAATATTTGCAGCATTGACGCCACCACCGGGCATTATTTCAATTTTATCATTAGAATACGTAATCATTTCCTTTAAAATGGGAAAGCCATTATCAACATTTCTAGCCAAACCTGAAGATAGCAAACGATTAACCTTTAAATCAATTAAAACATCCAATGCTTTTTTCCAGTCAATTACATCATCGAAAGCACGATGGAATGTAACTTCCATTCCTCCTGCCTTATCGATTATTTCTTTTAAAAAAAAATCATCAATATTGTTTCGGTCATTCAAAACACCTAGAACGACGCCTTTAGCTCCCATTTCCCGACAATTTTTGACCTCTCGTAACATTATTTCAAGTTCTTCTTTATCATAATGAAAACCACCAGGTCTAGGACGGATCAAAACATGAGTTTCAATACCATAAGCAATTGCGTATTCAATCATGCCATATGAAGGTGTAATACCGCCTTGTTCTAAATTCTGACACAATTCTATTCTGTCGAAATTTAGTTCTTTAGCGAGATGAATGGCCTCTATTGAAGCAACACATAATTCAAGTTTCATGGTATGGTATTGATAATAATCTCATCTAAAAAAGTCCAAGGAATATTGCCTTCTCCTGGCATTCCTTCAGGAATTGTATCTAGGGACTTAATAATAATTTTTAAATAGTAAGCTTTTCCAGAAGTATCAACATTTATTGTATTATCAATGAAGTTTATACTATTCATCTTCAATTTTTTCCACTTCTTTTTGGAATTTTTGGAGCCATAAATTACTACAGTATTTGGTGCATGGATCCAAGAATTGTGATCAATTAAATAGCCCAATTTTAATGATTTTATCCTTTTTAATTGCAATAAATTCACTTCAATTGTTATTTCGGATGTATCAAATCCCAACCATTCGTGACCTTTCCAAGGCAATGAACCGTGAATTCCATCAACTAATGTAAGATCGCCTTGACCTGAATATCTTTCATTAGGAAGTGTGGTAAATATCATTGGTAATCCCAATGAAGGATGTGTTTGAAATTTGAAGGAAGTAGGGTTAACATTGTATTCTGACGTCAAATTGAAATTATAATTGAAAATATTATTGTTCTGGGTACGCTCAAAAAACAAAGTGTCTCCCTGCCCAATAATTTGACCACCATTCATTGTCCCGATGGATTGATCAGAAGTGGCAAACAAATCAAAATGATAATTTTCATAATTCGCATTAAAATGCAATTTAACACCATCAACAGACTGAAAAACTTCCATTTCCGGAAAGAAGTGGGCTTTTGAATAGTTTACGTCATACTTATCAAGAATTGTCATATGCTTATTTACAAACACATTAATAAATTCCGAAAAATCAGGTTTGTTTTGACACCACAATACTTGCGAAAGGGCCAAAGCTCTAGGATAGGACATGTATTCTAATTGTTTAAAATAAGGAATGTATTCTGTCCATAAATTTGCTTGAGCTCCTAGAATAAAAGCTTGTTCATCTACCGATAATCCTTCGGGAATAGGATTAAAATCGTATACCTTTTCCAAAGAAGTATAACCACCAATTGCCAATGGTTCATCAGCATTTTTACTTTGATAATGATCAAAATAACAATAAGAACCTGGACTCATAACAACATAATGATTTTGTTTAGCGGCCTCTGCCCCACCCTCAAAACCTCGCCATGACATCACAGCAGCATTTGGAGTTAAACCACCTTCAAGAATTTCATCCCATCCGATTATTTTTCTGCCTTTTGAATTGAGGTATTCATCAATTTCTCCAATAAAATAACTTTGTAATTCATGTTCATCTTTTAATCCGTTTTCCCGAATAACCGCTTGACATTTTTTACATTTCTTCCATCTGGTTTTAGGCGCCTCATCTCCCCCAATATGAATATATTCTGAAGGAAACAGTCCAATAACTTCATCTAAAATATCCTTTAAAAAATAAATCGATGATTCGTGAGCGCAAAAAATATCATCATAAACACCCCACAAACCAGGAACACCCAATTGTTCACCGGTGCATGAAAACTCAGGATATGCGGATAAAGCTGCCCTGCTGTGTCCTGGCATTTCTATTTCTGGAACAACAGTTATAAATCTTTTGGCAGCATAATCCACAACATCTTTAATTTCCTCTTGGGTATAATATCCGCCATATTTTTCAACTGTATAAGTTCTTGGATCAGTGGTATAGTGGTCGTTTACGGTACTATCTCTCCAAGCTCCAACATCTGTCAATTTAGGATATTTTTTAATTTCAATCCTCCAACCTTGATCATCAGTTAAATGCCAATGAAATGTATTGAATTTATATAATGACATCAAATCAATATACCTTTTTACTTCATCTGTGGTGAAAAAATGTCTGCTCACATCAAGATGTAAACCACGCCATTGAAATTTAGGGTAATCTTGAAGAAAACATTTATTAATGTAATATTCACCTTCACTTCCTTCTATTAACTGAATTAAAGATGTTATGGCATAAAAACAACTTCGATCAGAGCTATAATTTATGGTGATTTTGTCCGCAACATTAATTGAATAGAAATCCTCAGGTGTATTAAACATCTTCTTGAATGTCATATTCCCATAAGATGCTGAAAATACAACTCGAATTTGGAAATCATTTACCAATCTATCGATTAAAACTTGCTTTACATTTTCAGGAAGTAATTCTGGATTGACGCCAAGTGAGCTTCCGAATGAAAAATTTCCTTCAGTTGTTTGGTAGGTAACAGGTGAAGGTAATACAGGACATTGGGAGTATCCCAAACGAATAACTCCAAAAATGAATGCACAAGCATAAAAACCATTTTTACAAAAATGTAACAATACTTTCATTGCTTACATGTTTCTTCTGTATTGTCCTCCAACCTCAAATAAAGCACTCGTGATTTGACCCAAAGATGCAAATTTGCAAGTTTCCATAAGTTGTTCGAACATATTTTTATTTTGAATCGCAGCTTCTTGAACTTTTTTGATTCCTTCTTCAGCTTTATCGCTATTTGCCTTGTGAAGATTATCAAGCATCGCAATTTGATATTGTTTTTCTTCTTCAGTTGCACGGATTACTTCTTTAGGTAAAACAGTGGGCGAACCTTTGCTGCTTAAGAAAGTATTTACACCTATAATTGGAAATTCACCAGTATGTTTGAGCGTTTCATAATAAAGTGATTCTTCTTGAATTTTAGAACGCTGATACATCGTTTCCATAGCACCTAATACGCCTCCTCTTTCAGTGATTCTATCAAATTCAGACAAGACAGCTTCCTCAACTAAATCAGTTAATTCTTCAATGATGAAAGAACCTTGCAATGGATTTTCATTTTTTGCAAGTCCTAATTCACGATTGATGATAAGTTGAATGGCCATAGCACGGCGAACCGACTCTTCAGTGGGCGTTGTAATCGCTTCGTCATAGGCATTGGTGTGTAAAGAATTACAATTATCGTAAATAGCATAAAGTGCTTGAAGCGTTGTTCTAATATCGTTAAAATCAATTTCCTGAGCATGAAGTGATCGTCCCGAAGTTTGTATGTGGTATTTTAACATTTGAGCCCTTGCGTTAGCACCATATTTTTTTGCCAAAGCTTTAGCCCAAATTCTTCTTGCTACTCTACCAATAACTGCATATTCAGGGTCGATTCCATTGGAGAAAAAGAAAGATAAATTTGGTCCAAAATCATTTATATCCATTCCTCTGCTCAGATAATACTCAACATAAGTAAAACCATTGGCAAGTGTGAAGGCTAATTGGGTAATAGGATTTGCACCTGCCTCTGCAATGTGATAACCTGAAATAGAAACAGAATAGAAATTGCGAACACTTTTTTGGATAAAATACTCCTGAACATCGCCCATTAAACGCAAGGCGAATTCAGTTGAAAAAATGCATGTGTTTTGGGCCTGATCTTCTTTCAATATATCAGCTTGAACAGTACCCCTAACCTGTTTGAGTGTTTCAGCTTTTATATTTTCATAAATCTCAATAGGTAATACTTGGTCACCAGTAACTCCAAGAAGCATTAAACCTAACCCATCGTTGCCTTCAGGCAAATCGCCTTGGTATTTTGGACGATCTACTCCTTTGACCCTGTAAATTTCAGATATTTTAGATTCAATTTCTTTTTCTAGGCCGTTGGCTTTGATATATTTCTCACAATTTTGGTCGATTGCTGCATTCATAAAAAATCCCAGAAGCATTGGTGCAGGACCATTAATAGTCATTGATACAGAAGTTAACGGATGAGATAGATCAAACCCAGAATATAATTTTTTGGCATCATCCAAACAACAAATTGACACTCCAGAATTTCCAATTTTACCATAAATATCAGGTCGAAGATCAGGATCATTTCCATATAGTGTAACTGAGTCGAAGGCTGTAGACAACCTTTTAGCAGGCATCCCTAATGAAACATAGTGAAAACGTTTATTGGTTCTTTCCGGTCCACCCTCACCAGCAAACATTCTTGTTGGATCTTCGCCTTCCCTTTTAAATGGAAATAAACCTGAAGTATAGGGAAATTCACCAGGCACATTCTCTTGCAATGACCATCTTAAAATATCGCCCCAAGCTGAATACTTTGGTAAGGCTACTTTTGGAATTTGTAGATGTGAAAGCGATTCCGTATGCGTATCTAATTGCAAAACCTTATCACGAACTTTAAATTCAAATTTTGCATTTTTATAAAGACTTTTCTTTTCTCTCCAATTTTGAATAATTTCCCAATTTTTAGGATCTAAATTCAATTTTGTAGCATGGAATGTTTCTTGAAGACCTTTAATTATTCTGTCTTTATCTTCGATTTTTGATTCATTGAGCACTTCGATAGAAGTTTGAATTCCGTAAAGCTTATCCGCGACATTTATTTGTTCATTCACCCATTTATCAAAGGCTCTGTTGTTTTCAGATATTTCTGACAAATATCTTGTTCTCTCTGGAGGAATAACAAATATCTTATCGGACATTTCACGTGTTATTTCGAAAGTTGAATGGAGCGGTGCATTGGTTTTATTGCAAACAACATCCATTAAAACTTTATATAGTGAATTCATTCCAGGATCGTTGAATTGTGATGCAATTGTACCATAAACTGGCATCGTGTCAACATCTTCATCCCAACGGTTATGATTTCTTTGATACTGCTTCCTAACATCTCTTAATGCATCTAAAGCACCTCTTTTATCGAATTTATTCAGCGCAATAACATCGGCAAAATCGAGCATATCAATTTTTTCTAATTGCGTCGCTGCACCATATTCAGGAGTCATGACGTAAAGCGAAACGTCAGAATGATCTAAAATTTCTGTATCTGACTGTCCGATACCAGAAGTTTCGAGAATTATCAAATCATAAGCCGCGGCTTTTAATATAGAAATTGCATCTGCAACATGTTTCGACAAGGCAAGATTGGACTGTCGAGTTGCAAGGGAACGCATGTAAACACGATCATTTTTAATTGAATTCATTCGAATTCTATCGCCTAACAATGCGCCACCGGTCTTTCTTTTCGATGGATCGACAGAAACCACGGCTATTTTTTTAGACTCAAAATCAATTAGAAACCTTCTTATCAATTCATCGACCAATGAAGACTTTCCTGCACCGCCCGTACCTGTAATTCCTAGAACAGGAACTTTTGAATCGCGCGCTATAGACTTAATTTCATCAAGAATAGCAGATGAATCTTCTCCAAAATTCTCCGCAGCGGATATTAAGCGAGCGATAGCCGGAACAAATTTATTTTTCAATTTATCGAGATCTAACATTGCATTATTGCCTACTGGAAAATCACATCTCTGAACCAAATCATTTATCATACCTTGCAATCCCATAGTTCTGCCGTGGTCAGGATGGTAAATTCTTTCTATTCCGTATTTCTCCAATTCTTCAATTTCTGAAGGCAAAATAGTTCCGCCACCGCCTCCGAAAATTTTTATATGTGGAGCACCTTTTTGAACGAGTAAATCGAACATGTACTTAAAATACTCCATGTGACCTCCTTGGTAAGAAGTCATTGCGATTGCTTGTGCATCTTCTTGAATTGCGCAGTTGACCACTTCCTCTACAGAGCGGTCATGACCTAAATGTATCACTTCACAACCCGTAGCTTGAATAATTCTCCGCATGATATTTATTGCTGCATCATGTCCATCAAATAATGAAGCAGCAGTGACTATACGAATTTTGTTAATGGGTTTGTAAGGTTCCACTTTTTCCATAATAAGGCATTTTTTTTTCGCGATTTAAAATTACAAAAACGGCAAAGAATACGCGTCAATTTTTCTCATTATATCATTAAGTATTCATAAGCTTTACGGGTTATTTCGTTTATCAATGCGTGATTATACTTAACTGAAGTAATGGTTAACTTCTAAATTAAATTAAACTCAAGGAAGAATTGACTAAATCGAGATTATTAATTGAGAATTTTGTTTCAACCAATAAAAAAAACACGATGAAAACACATTTTAACAATACCTTCGATGCCAGTTTTACAATTGAGAAATTCATTAATAAAACGACTATCAATATTTCAGGAAGAATCACATCGTTAGATGCCGACTCCATTTGGAATCATGTTAATGAATGGATGGATGACTATTTGGAATTACCGCACCAACAAACTGAAATAAATCTAGGTTTGGAATACATTAATACAAGAAATGTTGTAGAATTATTCAAAGTTTTGAAACGTATTGAAAAAAATTTACTCCCGACAAATAAAGTAAATATCAATTTCCTATGTGAAACCGGAGATTTCGATATGGCTGAATTGGGGTATGACATGAATGCTCTTTGTGGACTTCCATTTAGAATTAAATATGTTGAAACGATAAAAAAATCAGCTTAATCTAAAAGCGTAATATTAGCTTTAGATTGAATCTACGTTGGGTAAGATAATTGGGGATGGAATAATATTTTCCTTCAACATCTTGTATCCATTGTTTTGAAAGCACATTATTGATTCCCAGCAAATTAAACACTTCAAATGAAAGTACAGCTTCAGAAAAATTATTTGTTATAAAATTTGATTTTAATTGCTTTTTATAAAGAAAATCATAGGATAAACCGACATCTACCCGAAAATAAGCCTTCATGCGAAGCGTATCTTTATAGCGGTTAAAATCTGGTGGACCATAAGGAAGCGGAGCACCATATTGTATTCCCATCTGAACACTAAAGCTTTCAAATCCCGGCATTCTATCCTGAATTAGTGCCCCAAAATTCATCCATTGATCTGTGGGCCTTGGCACATATCCCGGATATATAATTGCACTATCTACTACTACTTGGTCTTCACTGAATCCAAAAATAATTTTCTCACCTGATGCATTGTAATATTCTTTATATGAATCATTTAAAATATCTTCTTTTGTGGACATTACTCCAACCTTGAAAAATGATTCAATACCAGGGACAAATTCTCCGTGTAAATTAACATCAAACCCGTAGGCATAAGCAATAGCATTGTTTTCCGCATAATAACGAGTACGAACATTATCAATTTCATAGGGATTAACATCCCACAAATATTTATAATACATCTCTGCAGCCAATTTGAATGGTGTTTCGCGACCAAGCATGTTGAATAAAAAATCTGTTCCAAGTACGGCGTGATATGATTTTTGGGACTTCACGTTTAAATTTAAATTGCCATCGAAAGTTCTGAATTCGCGATAAAAAGGTGGTTGATAATAAAAGCCAGTAGCCAAACGAAAACTCCAATCCCTCCTTTTAATAATTCCGTTCGAAACCATATAGGATCTAGGGTAATACGAAATGGCCATTCTGGGTGTAAAAAAAAGTTCCTTATTAACTTGAGTATAACTCGCTCTACCGCCAATAGTTAAGGCCAATTTTGAAGCAGATTCACTAATGGTATCGGTGTAATTAACAAATTCCTTAAGTTTTCCTTTATTCTGTTTTAAATCTATCGACACCACATAATCCTTTTTCGACTTTGACCAGAGTAAATTCAACTGTGAATAGCCGGTTCCTCTATTGTTGTCTAAATTTAATTTTCCTTTTATTGTTTCAAATAGTTTGATTTCGTTGTCATTTCCTTGTGGGACACTGTAGCCTGCAGAATCTACCATTTTCCATTCACTCAGCACATCATAGAAAGTATCGTGCTGGAAATTAATTCCCCAATTGAGTGTTGATGAGAAAAATTTTGTCCTTTTGTCATCTTTATAGCCAGAAAAAATTTGATGACTTCCTTCATGATAAATATTAACAATAGTGGCGTTTAATTTATTTCTTGCATGATTCAAAAAGGTTCCAATTCCGAGCACAGCGATAGAATCACCATATTCTTCTTGAGATGGATCTGTTTCCAATTGATTGATAAAGTATTGCCCTTGAATATCAAAATATTCCCTTTCATTAGTATTGAAGATAGTGGCATAAAAATTTAGATTTGTTTTTTTGTTCGGTTTCCACTTTAAGGATGTACCTCCCATCATGGTTTGAAAACGAGTTTGTTCTTGTCCATCAAAATAAATTCGAAAAGAATAGGCTTCATTGGCTGTACCGAAATCTGTTTCTTGAGTTTGAGGTGCAAAACGAAAATTATTTGAAGAAAAATGACCTAGAACAGACCAGGTTAATTTTTCAGTAATGGAATAGTTGGTTAAAAACTGTGCATCCCAAAATACAGGATTATAAGCCCCTTTTGTGGGCAAGGCATTCAATAAATAACCATTTGATCGATAACGCGCACCTACCAAATAATTGAAACGATATGAAGGATTCGCTTCAACATGACTTTCAACACCGAGCAATGAGGCCATCAAGGACCCGTGAAAACTATCAGGTTTCTTATATTCGATATCCAATACAGAACTCAACTTATCACCATATTTTGCATCGAAACCGCCAGCAGAAAAACGAACGCCTTGCACCAATGAAGAATTGATAAAACTCATACCCTCTTGCTGTCCACTCCTCGTAAGAAATGGTCTGTATATCATAAAACCATTTACATAAACCAAATTTTCATCATAACTACCACCCCGAACATTGTAATTGGAGGTCAATTCGTTATTGGAAGAAGCTGCAGTTGTCAAAACCAATCCTCTTTCTACATTACTGTTTGGCATTTTTTGCCAATCGAAAAGCGTTAATTCCTTAATTTCAAATGGGTCGTTGGATGCACCAACAACCTTGACCTCGTTTTCTTCAATGAATGGGAGTTTAACGTCAGGCAACTTATACAAGGATTTCCTTTGATCAAGAACCAATTCAAAATTGGTATTATAATCCCCGTAATTAAAAGTTAAAACTATGGTGTCAAGTTCATTTGCTGTGAATCTGAATAGCCCCTCCTGTCCGGAATAAATTTTAATCGTTGGTTTTGATTGGTTTTGGATCAATACATTTTGTATCCCTTTTCCTCTTTTATCCGTAACCCTTCCCTCTACTTCAGTCGTTTGGCCATAAGCGCTTGAAATTGAAAGAAAAACAATACAAGGAATCAGGATTTTCAACAACATTCCACAAAAATAGCACATGAAACGAAAATACCCATCTTTTATTTTATTCTCTAATGACTATAAATTCAGATGAAAACGGTTCAAAATAATGATAAAGTTGCGCTATTCTATCTTTTAAATTGCCATCAGGACATAATGTAAAAATAGAAAGGTGCCTTTCTTGAAGGCCTCCATTAGGGAATAATTTATCAAAAACTGTGTCGATGGCTTTTAGATTTTTCTCATGCTTTTGTTTGACAGATTTCAATAATTTCTCTTTAATATACAAATAATGCTTTGCCAATTTAACGCTTTCAGCAACGATCATTTTTTCTGTATTCGCATCCATTAGTTTGGCTTTCTCTTCTAATTGCCATATCACTTCATCAAACGCCTTATCAGAAATGTTAAAATCTATTTCATCAGCTGAATGAGCCAATAAATATTGCTTTTTAACATTTGTAATATCGGAGAATAAATCTTCTATTACCAAATTGGCTTTATGCATTCTATTGGCATTCGCATTGTCTATCCATAAAACAGAGGTTCTAGGCTTAATCATTGGATACGTAATTCCTACACTGTCAAAAATCTTCTTCAATTGAATCCAATAAGACAATTCACCAACTCCGCCGACATAACATAAATTAGGCAATATACTCTCTTGAAATAGAGGCCTTAAAACAACATTTGGAGAAAAGCGTTCTGGAAACTCATTGATTTCATCGATTAATTCTTTCCGTGAACGTCTTCCAACGCCTTCAATAAAAAAATCATCTTCTAGATGCAAAATCCTTTCTCGGGATTGTTCGCTCAAATAAAATAAATTTATTTCCCTTGGATTAACTTGTGTTTTGAGTCCATTTTTCTCAATAAGTTGATTCGTGCTCTTTAAACTTTTGAAAGAAAATTGTTCATTAATTTCTTTATGAAAATGAGGAATAAATAGCTCTTTGAGTTGTTTTTTATTTCCATCTATGATTATCAATCCGTATTCTTTGAATAGCTCATGAAACAAATTAAAATGGGCTTCGGCTAAATTGTCCCCATCATATGCATCAAGAATAGTATGAATTGTATCGGATGTAGCATTTTGAAAAAGATCTTTAACTTTTCCTTTTAAAACGTCTAGGCCCTCTATTGAAAAATTGCCCACTGCCCCTTTTTGATTGGCCTGCCAATATAAATTTTCTGAAAATATAGTTGTTGAAGCAATCTCCTCAAAATCATGGTCCTCTGTTGCCATCCAATAACATGGGACAAAATGAAATTCTTCGAACTCTTGGTTCAATTCTTCACACATTTTAATCACGTCCAATATTTTATAAATTAAAAAAATTGGCCCTGTGAAAATATTCAATTGATGTCCAGTTGTAATGGTAAAGGTCCGGTTGGATTCAATAGCCCTAATATTTTTATTTAATGAATCAGTTAATGGAAAATTTGCATAGGTATTCATTAAATGCTTGTGAAGAATCTGTCTATTTTTTTGTGAATAGTTGTTGGTTTTTTCAGCTATGTGTTTTGAAAAATTTTGTTTTGAAAAAACATGATTAATGAATGGTAACAATTCTTCCTGACCGTTAATCAATTTATTTTGTTGGTCGGTAAAAAAACCGGTTTGTCTCCTATCGAAAGTAAATTTCTGCATAGCACAAAATTAGGGTTTGCTCGAGATAAAAAAAATGAATTCTTAAAATGCAATTATAAAAAGTAAATCCATCGATGTATCTTTGCAAAAATATTATTTGAATGGAAGCAATAATTAAGACGAACAAAGGGAATATGAAAGTTTCATTTTATGAAACGGATGCGCCCAATACTGTTGCAAATTTTATAAAACTAGCAAAAGAAGGATATTATAATGGTTTAAAATGGCACCGCGTAATTCCGAACTTTGTAATTCAAGGCGGATGTCCAAATTCTCGTGATGGAGCTAGTGGAATTCCTGGAACAGGTGGCCCTGGTTATCAAATTGACTGTGAATTATCTGGAGAAAACCAGTATCATGATCGAGGTGTTCTTTCTATGGCTCATGCTGGAAGAAATACTGGAGGATCTCAGTTTTTTGTTTGTCACTCTAGAGACAATACGGCTCATTTAGATCGTAACCATACTTGTTTTGGTAAAGTTGTCGAAGGTGTTGATGTAGTCGATGATATTCGACAAGGAGACGAAATTATTTCAATTGACGTTATTGATTAAAAGTTCTGGAAGCTTTTTTCAAATAATTTTCATGTCGAATTTGTAAATCGGGACAGCTTGATTTCAATGCAGATATAAATTCATTTTGAAAGGGGTCAACTTCTAATTCTGATGCACATCTGGAATAATCAAGTTCGGAGTAATCCATTTTTTTAAGGGTATCTAAATTTGAAATGCTGTCAGCGCGATGAATGCAAACACACATTTTTTCTGCAGCTGATTTGTATTCTGCCTCATAATTTGAAAAACATGACGCCAAGAGAGGTAAAAAGAGAATTATTTTGTGAATTTTCATTGTAAAACGAAGATACTACTTTGAAAATTTTAAAGGTTTCTTGAATAAAAAATAGTTTTGAACAAAACGAATTTCCATTGAATTTTTATTTCTGAAATTGTACTTTTGTTCTATGAGCGAATTTGTTGTTTCGGCAAGAAAATATAGACCCCAAACTTTCGACACGGTTGTCGGGCAACAAACCATTACATCCACATTAAAGAATGCCATCAAAACAGATCATTTGGCTCAGGCTTTTTTGTTCTGTGGTTCTCGTGGTGTTGGGAAAACAACAAGTGCTCGAATATTAGCAAAAACGATAAATTGTTTCAATCGAACCGAAAATATTGAGGCCTGCGATCAATGTGACTCATGTATTTCTTTCAATACAGGAAATTCCTTGAATGTTTATGAGCTTGATGCTGCTTCTAATAATTCAGTTGATGATATAAGAAGTCTGATTGACCAAGTGAGAATTGCACCGCAATTGGGAACGCACAAAGTATACATTATTGACGAGGTTCACATGTTGTCTTCAAGTGCTTTTAATGCCTTTTTAAAGACACTAGAAGAGCCTCCAAAACATGCAATTTTTATTCTTGCGACAACCGAAAAACATAAAATTATTCCGACAATACTTTCGAGATGTCAAATATTTGATTTCTCAAGAATTAAGGTCAAAGATATTGCCAATCATTTAGCTAAAGTTGCAACAAGTGAACAAATTGCATTTGAGAATGATGCACTACATTTAATCGCTCAGAAAGCCGATGGCGCTCTGCGTGATGCTTTATCTATTTTTGATCAAATTTCATTGTTTACAGGAAACAACCTTACCTATAAAAGCGTAGTTGAAAATTTAAACGTTTTAGACTATGACTATTATTTCAAAGTTGTTAGCTCCGCTCTAGTTGAAGATATTCCGTCATCTTTGCTTTTGCTTAATGATATTTACGAGAAAGGATTCGATGGTCATCATTTTATTGTTGGATTATCCGAGCATTTCAGAAATCTTTTGGTGTGTAAGGACCCGAGAACCAGTTCATTATTGGAAGTTGGCGAAAATGTCCAACAACGATATTTGGATCAAGCTAAAGAATTGGAAGGCCATTTTATTTTGAGGGCTCTTTCCGTTTTAAGTAAAACTGATGTCGATTACAAAACATCCAAAAATCAGAGGTTACTTGTAGAATTTGCTCTTATGCAACTATGTTCTTTAAAACAAGAGCTGGAAAAAAAAAATTCCTGACGGATCCCGTTGATTTAATTCCTTTTAATGGACAATCTTTAAGAGAAAAAGTAAATAATACACCAAGTGCAATTGTTTCGCAAAACAATCCTATTTCAATACCTACGCCAATAGTAGTACCTGAAATTAAAACAGCTACAACTGTAAGTGCTAATGGAAACTTGAATACTAGCTCCTACTCTATTAAAGGTTTGCTTAAAAAGGAAGAAGAGAAAGCAGAACAATATCTTCAAGGAGACAATTTACCTCAACAGCCTTATACATTTGACCACATCAAAATGCTTTGGCGCCGACATGCTTTTGAAGCTAAAGAAAAAGGATTGGAAACCTTTTACAATGCACTTATTAAAAGAGATCCAGTTGCTAAAACCGATCATACTTACCTTTTAATTGTTGATAATCAAATACAGGTTGATTATATCACACCGTATCTTGAAGAAATGGTTTCGTTTGTAAGAAAAGAAGTAAAAAACTATTCCATACAAGTTGTAATTGAACTAAATGATCAACCTGAAGTTGAGGTCAAATTTCTTACTGGTAAAGACAAATTTGCTGCTTTGGCGAGAAAAAATCCAAATTTACATACCCTTAAGAATACTTTTAATTTAGATATTGAATTTTGATTAAAAACTCATTCTTAACTGAATGGTAATATCTGATTTTTTATCTCCGATTATTTCTTCTGCTCCCGAACCTATGGTCGTTCTGTTATTGTAAATAAAAACGCCGTATCGCACCCACAAATCGAAATAATTTAAAAAGGAATAACGCAACAATACGTAAGCGCGATTGCCCTGGTAATAATGGGCCGGGACTGCAAAAGCATAAAGGGCATTGTTTTCGAATGAATAAATTCGGGTATCATAACTATCTGTATCGAATAAGGCATAACGCAAAGATAAATCAAACGGGAGATTTTTTGGTTTAAACAATAAATCTTGAGTTACCAAAAGTCCTTTCTCAAAAGCTTGACTAGGTCGATTAATACTCACCCATTCAATTCTTGATTTTAAGGTAAAGAATTCATTAACTGCATAGGAAATATTGATTCTGTAGTTTTGTTGTGTTACATTTTCCAAGGCTGTTACTGTTCCATCCGAAAATCTGCTATTTCGTTCTTTATTTTGATACCTATACCTTGCATAAATCTCAAAAGTTTTGGTCGGTTTGTATGAAATCTGGGCCAATCGTTCATTTCCTTTAGACGGACCATCAATTTGGAACTTCATCCATGGAAATTTAAAAAAATCAACATATCCGTTAAATGTCCAAAAGGGTGAAAACTTCACTTTGAGTCCAGCATACAATCCGTTTTCGTTTTGGGTATTACTTCCCTCTGAAAAACCATTATTGTAAAAAGTTTGATAACCGCGTCCATAATTTCTATAAATGACACTAAGTGATGCTTTGGTATCAATAGAAGCTAGAAAACCATGTAAATGGGCCCATGAACCACTGTGTGAAGACCATGAAGTTTCACCGAAGAAATTAAAATTCTGGATAACCCAACTGTAATCAACACTTAATGAATACATATCTTTTCCTCTGAAATCGAATTGGTTATAAGGTTGAATAGTTTTATTGAATTCCTTATCATATCCTTGATAAACTCCGGCTAAACCCAATTGCAATCCTCGAGTGGCATAACGCAAATTACCACCTGTTATATATTCAGTGAGTGCATCTTTTCTTTCTATCTCTGAATTTGTACGATGCAATCCTGACAAATTGATGCTCGTCACATACTGCAAATCATCAAATAATGAGTCAGCAATTCCAGAGGCGTCAACCTTTTTTGCTGAAGCAAATCCAGTAAAAGAAAAATCTTTCCATCCTAAATCAAAAGCAGCACCCCTTAAAAATCGGGTTTCATCAACGGAGGTATAGGATTTTATAGGATTTGCAGATCTTTTAACATTGGTTACATCGGCAGTTTTACCAAAAGCATATCCAGACCATAGATTCAATCCTTGACCAATTTGTATTTGATAATCACCAATTGCAACGGCTTTTAGATATTTTCCGCCTTTGTAAAATGCGTGAAAGGAATAAAAATCAAAACCACTTTTTTGAGCACCTTGAAAAAATTGTTCACCGGCATCCTTCTCACCTGTCACACCGATACTTATGTTGGTTCTGTATGAATAACGTAATCGGGTGTAGTATCGATCTGGACTTCCATAATAGTAGGAATTACTTGAAGTGAGAATGGAATCAGGTACATCGTCGTATCCCGAACGTTCTTCTGGAGTTCGTTGATATCTTAAAAAAACCTCGTAATCACCTTGCTTCAGGGCTTCTTTTAATGAAACATGTAAATTATCTAGTTTGTCATCAACACGAATAAAAGGAAGAACCAATTGAATCGTGGAAAGATCCCAATACTTCAATGTTTGCAATTCATAAATAGAAATGAGGTTTCCGAATAATTTTCGATGCAAGATTAGATCATTTATTTGAATGGTAGTAAGAAGGTTGAGTTCTTCTAAGTCTGCTGAAGAGGCGCCGTTCAGGTTTAAAGGATTATCGAAATAAAAATAAAGTTGCTCAATAACATTTGTGAGATCAATATCCTCAGATCCCAATTGTTCGGAAATAAATTCTATTCGTTGTTGAACAATTTCAGTGCGATCTTGACTGAAAACATTCAGACTAACTCCGATTAAAAAAACAATTGAAAAAACAAATCTCTCAATTTTCACTTCGAAAGATTAAAAGTTAAAGAAAAATGGGGAGACCAACCCAAAATAGGATGATAAGACGAACCTAAATCCAATTGTAGCGGCTTAAATTTATATCCAAAACCAAATGAACCTTCAAATGGAGCAGTGTACAGACCTCCCCTTACAAAAAACTTGTTTAGAGGCTGATATTCCATACCAATTTTTGCACGAAGTGGATAATTGACATTTTTTTCCGCTTCCATGGCTAACATAACTTTAGAGGAAAGATTATAACTTGTTCCAATTCTCATGGTCGTTCCAAAGCGTTCATTTTGATAATCAGCGAGTTTCGTTCTTCCTAGATTAAAAACGCTTGCGCCAATTCTCCACATTTCTGAAATATTATATAGCAAACCCAATTCAGCAGTGACTGTGTGCATTGAGCCATATTGTTCGCGAAGTTGCAATCCCAAATAATTCATTTGCACGCCAACACTGAAATTTTCTGCAAGTAACAAGCTATAACCTATACCTGCTCTTGTAGTTCTATACAATTCAAAACCATACAATTGAGCTCCAATGGACAAAACGCCAGTTTTTAGCGGTTGAACATAAACAGCACCTTGAGATTGTAATTCTTTGAGTAAAAACCTATTTTCGTAACAGACACCACCAGCTACATTCTTTTGAAAACCCAAGGCGCCTGTATTGTGATGATAAGACCAGGCATCAACTACAGCAACCATTGCGTTCGCCATAGAATTTGCTCTTCCACCCATAGGCAAATTGGGTTGCGCAAATAGAAATTGTGTATTCAGAATAAGTAATATTGCTAAAATTCTAAGCATGACTAAAATTAATCAAATGATTGCTGTCATTCACCATTAGCCGTTGAAATCATAATTTAATTTTCAACATTTTTTTTCACATGCTTATGAATCAAATCAAATTCTAATGCCGTTGCTTCAATAAAAGGTTCATTTAATTGAAGCATATCCATTATTCTTAAAATTTCCGGGTATTGTTTTGCTTCGACATAATGCAACCACCAACTCGAACCGATTTTTTGTAATTCAACAAATAATCTTTCGCTATCAATTCTGTATAAAGATTTACCATTTGGTAACTTTCTATATTGAGGAAACTGATTATTTTTATCAGACATTCAGCAAAATTACAACAATTCGTTTTCCATTTTGACCAAAAAAGAAAAAGCCCAGTACATTATCGATTCTTTGGAACGATTGTATCCAGAAACTCCTGTTCCACTTGATCATTCAGATGCTTACACCTTGCTCATAGCTGTGCTTTTATCTGCTCAATGCACGGATGCTCGGGTAAACATTGTAACACCATTTCTTTTTGCGAAAGCAAATAAACCTGACGAAATGGTTAAATTGAGTGTTGAGACCATTAGGGAAATCATCAAACCTTGTGGGCTTTCGCCAAGAAAATCTGTTGCAATACACGAATTATCGAAAATCATTTTAGAAAAGCACAATGGAAATGTTCCCGACAATTTTGAAGATTTGGAGGCGCTTCCCGGCGTAGGACACAAAACCGCGAGTGTTGTAATGGCACAAGCATTTGGGATTCCTGCATTTCCTGTTGACACGCACATACATCGTTTGCTTGTTCGTTGGGGAATTACGAATGGTAAAAATGTGGAACAAACCGAAAAGGATGCTAAAAAGATATTTCCTAAGCATCTTTGGAATAAATTGCATCTTCAAATTATATTTTATGGTCGAGAATATTCTCCAGCGAGATCTCCAAAAAAAGATCAAGATTTTATTACCATGAGAATTGGCACATCAAAAGCTTTAAAAGAATTAAAATAAATATGACACCAGATACTTATATTGATCAAATTTCTGAAGAAAGAAAAGTGATTTTCCAAGAATTAAGAAATACTATAAAAGAAAATTTGCCTGCAGGTTTTGAAGAGCGAATCAGTTATGGAATGATTGGATACATCGTTCCGCATGAACTTTATCCTAAAGGTTACCATTGTGACCCCAAATTACCCTTACCTTTTTTATCGATTGCTTCTCAAAAGAATTTTATTGCAATATACCACATGGGAATTTATGCAAATGAAGAATTATTAAATTGGTTTACAAGCGAATTTCCTAAACATTCCAAATCAAAGTTGGATATGGGTAAAAGTTGTATTCGATTTAAAAAAATCAACGATATTCCACTTCTACTGATTGCTGAGTTGTGTCAAAAAATGACCCCAAAACAGTGGATTGAATTGTATGAAAACGCTTTTAAGAAGTAGAGCTTTCCAATTCTACAGGACTCTTTTTCAAACCCTTCCACAAAATAATTACACCGGCAATAACTAGGGGTATACTTAATATTTGACCAGTATTTATTGGAAGATAAGCATCTCTTTCAGTAAGGCCTAGTTTTACAAATTCTATCATAAAACGCGCTCCAAAAATTAAAATTAGAAAAGTGCCAAAAACAATTCCTTGACGTTTCCAAGCATTCTTTTTCCAAAATAAATACATTAAAATTCCGAAAGCTATAAAATAACAAATCGCCTCGTATAATTGGGCTGGATGTCTGGCTGGGATTGATTCCCAAGGACAATCGTAAACCAAAGAATCACCAATATAGGATGGATTGCAATCGTTGTATAAAAATTTAAATCCCCATGGCAATGTGGTTTCATCACCTACTATTTCATGGTTCATCAAATTACCAAGTCGAATAAAACCTCCAGCAACTGCGATTGGCGCTGCAATACGATCCAACATCCACAAGTAAGATTTATGAATAACTTTTCTCGAGAAATAAAATAAAGTAATTAAAAGTACAAGTGCAGCTCCGTGACTTGCTAATCCTCCTTCCCAAATTTTGAACATTTCTAATGGATGTGAAAAATAACCTTTATCAATTAAATTTCCTGACGCATCAAAAGTATCCCAGTATGGGCCGTAGAAAAAAACATGACCTAAACGAGCACCTACAATCGTTCCTACAACCATAAAAAGCACGAGTTTGTCCAAGTATTTTTCTTCGATATTATCTTTCTTGAACATTCTTTGGATAACGAAATAACCAATGATCATTCCTGAAACGAACAACAAACCGTACCAATTTGGTGTTTTCCAACCTTCAATAATTTCGGTACTTACATCCCAATTTATAAATGAAATCACGCTTTATTTTTTTCTGATAATTGAATCAAAGTTAATGGTTTTTCTTTATGCATTTGAAATGGTAACTTTTCAGATCGACCTTTTTTAAAGATCAAATTACTAACTGTTTTTCCTTTTCGCAATGCTTTTTGTTCCTCTAAAGGTAAATGCGTAGTTTCCTTGCAAGTATCAGAGCAACAACCTTCCATTTTTTCTTTACAATCTTCACATTGTATAAAAAGCAAGTGACAAGCGTCATTTAAACAATTGGTGTGCGTATCTGCTGGATTACCGCATTGGTGACAAACTGCAATTACGTCATTTGAAATACGTTCACCTCTCCTTTCATCGAACACGAAGTTTTTTCCAATGAACTTATTTTCCAGACCTTTTTCGCGGCATTCGTTGGCATATTTAATTATACCTCCCTCTAACTGATGTACGTTCTTGAAACCACGGTGCTTGAACCATGCCGATGCTTTTTCACAACGAATTCCACCCGTACAGTACATTACAACATTTTTATCCTCGTTTCCTTTCAAATAGGTTTCTTCAATAAAAGGCAAAGATTCTCTGAAAGTATCTACATCGGGTAAAATAGCGCCTTTAAAATGTCCAACTTCTGATTCGTAGTGGTTTCTAAAATCGATTAATATGGTATCAGGCTGATTGGTAAGGGCATTAAATTCTTCAGCAGAAAGGTGTTTACCTTTATTGGTAACATCAAACGTTTCATCACTCAATCCGTCAGCTAATATTTTGTCACGAACTTTAATTTTCAATTTAAGAAATGGAAATTCTGCCTCGGCATCATCAACAGCGATATTTAGGCGAATACCATTTAAAAAATCAATTTCGTTTAGCTCTTTTCTGAATTGATCTAAGTTAATCAAAGGAACAGAAATTTGAGCATTGATTCCTTCCTTTGCGACGTAAGTTCTACCTACTATATCTAATTTTGACCACATTTGAAACAAGTGATCTCTGAATAAACGAGGATTAGTAATGTGCGCATATTGATAGAAAGAAATGGTTACAAATTGATAACCGAGTTCTCTCCACTTTGCTTCTAATTCCTCTTTATTTAATGTATTCCACAGTTGCATGCTATGTTTGTTTAAATAAAAAGATAAACGAAGTTAATATTAATTGCCAAAAAACATTCAACAAATTATTATTTGGCAGTTCATTTCTATAAATAATTTTTGTAAATCGTAAATTTGTATTACTAAAAAATTCAATGCAATTAATACCACCTGACTTAATAAATCTACTTGGGGCATTATCAAATAAAAACGCCTTTTATAAGCCTTCCACACGAAATCTACCTAAGGAAAATGATTGTGTAAGACTTGCATCCGTTGCTATTGTTCTTTATGAAAATAATTCAAAAATAAATAGTTTACTCACTTTGCGATCGGATTACAATGGACATCATTCAGGACAAATAAGCTTTCCTGGAGGAAAATATGAGGATAATGATCAGGATTTAATTTCTACGGCGAGAAGAGAGTGTTTTGAAGAAATTGGAATACATCATTCTTCAGGAAAATATTTGGGGAAATTAGAGAACTTGTATATTCCTGTTAGTGGATTTTTAATTGAGCCACACTTATTCTTTCACGATAGTTTACCTCAATTGAATAAAAATGAAAGGGAGGTGGCCGCTATAATTCCGTTTGAATTGTCTGAACTTGTTAATCCCCAAATTAAAACTATGCGAGATATTTATTATAAGGAGAGATTAATTACAAACACGCCAGTATTTGAGATTTCGGGACATCAAGTATGGGGAGCTACTGCAATACTACTCGAAGATTTACGAAGAATAATCCTGACCTTATCAGAATCTGAATCTGGCAAAACCGAATGAGGTAGAGATACTATTAGACTTCTCCAAGAATAATGAAAGTGCATCATAAGAAGATATTCCGAATTCGTAAGCACCATCCTTAAGGATAAATCGAATTCCAAGCGGAATGTTATTTTTGTATATACCTCCCCCGAAATAACCCGCACTAATTGCTAACCATTTAATTGGTCGGACATCACCACCAAAAGCAAAAACAGCATTTGCGATACTTCCGGGATTACTCTTGTCGAAAGGAGCTACCAAATCGAAACCAATACTTGCGAAATTGCCAATATCCAGACTAGCTCCCATTCTATAATTCGCAGCATTTTGCACCGTATATTTCTCCTCTCCTTGAAGCGACAATATTCCGCCATCATTTAACATTTGATTAACTGCCTGCGTGATATTATAATCGTTCAACCCATTTAAAGAAACACTAGTGAGTAATGTATCATTGACTTTATAAACATTTCGAGTGTAGGTTACTTGACCAAAATTATTAATGGCTGCTGCTATTTTTAATTTATTAAATAAAATCATGCTTGCTGAAATATCCAAACCAAATCCGTTTCCAACGACTTTAGGTAATAGACTGCCTTTATCTGTTGAAGTTGACGGATTGCCGTTGGCTATACTACCATAATCTAAATTAAAGTTTGGAGACATTGACGAATACATGTACAATCCATTATCATCGGATGTCATGTTGAACATAGCAACAGATTGAATGAACCTCCCACCAATTCCTCCATAAAGCACAAATGTGGAATCTTTACCAAAAATTTTTCTTCCATATCCAAAATTGAAATATCGATTCCAAACTGCTCTAATTTCTGATCCTTTAGTAATATCTGAAATATTTAGCGGGACAGAAATATTTCCTTGAATCACGGCGTTCAACGTATCTTGTGACAAATTCCCAACATTGGCGATCATTGTTGTATCACCATTGATAGCAATGGTTAATGAATCAAAGTAGTCAGCCAGCTGCCCATTAAAGATAAGATTGGAAGTTCTTTCGTTTAATCTTGAATTCCAATTGTAATTTTCAGTAATGTTGAATGCAATCCCTCCAAATTTGTCATTTTGATATGCAAATCCAAACCAATTGTAATTCGCAAACATACTCACCCCTGCACGTGCATATTCTCCTGCATTTTGCTGAGCTTGTTGCCAATTGAATTGAGAATTTGAATTATTGGTAGCAGTATTTTTAATGGATCGGTAAAGATTTTTCAATTGCCCGACATTTAAAGCATCCGAATAAACTCCTGCTCCAAATTCAGTAAGCCCCATTGTAAAGTGTTTATTTTTAAATCCTGTCCCCCAACCTAATGCGGAATTATTAATTCCCAAACAGTGATAATCTGTAACAAATGTAGTTGCTGCACCCTTCCCAACAGCTTCATAAGCGATACCTTGGGTTTGTGCTTTAGTGTTGGAAATAAAAAATAACGATGTTGTTATTGCGAACCAAAAATTTCTCATTAGACGTCGGATTTAAATTTCGAGGTGAAGATAGTGAAATTCCCGAACTAGGTAAAAACAAAAAGAGGAACAAATTCTTTTAAACTTGTTCCTCTTTTTGCTAAACCATGCTAAAACTACTAAACCTAAAACTACAACTATGAAAATTGTATGATGCAAAGATAACATGCTTTTTGGAGTTTTCAATAAAAAAAATGTTAAAATTATGCTAAAGCCACATCAAGTACCATCATCACTAGAAAACCTCCAATAAATCCGAGAACTGCGATATCGGTATATTTGTCACGTTGTGTCTCAGGAATAACCTCTTCGACCACAACAAAAATCATTGCGCCAGCTGCAAAAGCAAGTGCAAAAGGAAGAATTGGCTGCATGTAAATTACCGTTAAAGCACCAATTACACCAGCTATAGGTTCAACAATTGCCGATAGTTGACCGTACCAGAAACTTTTCCAACGACTTGCTCCTGCCCTCCTTAAAGGCATAGCTACAGCGAAACCCTCTGGAAAGTTTTGAATTCCAATACCAATAGCCAAAGCTATTGCTCCAGTAATAGTTGCACCATCCATCCCTGTTGCTGCTGCCCCGAATAATACACCCACAGCCAATCCTTCAGGAATATTATGTAATGTAATTGCCAAAACCAATAATGTTGTTTTGTGCAATTGAGTCTTTACCCCTTCTTTTTCGTCCTCTTTAAAATTGATATGTAAATGAGGTAGTTTTTTGTCAAGGACAAATAAAAACAATGCGCCAGTTAGAAAACCAACTGCCGCTGGCAGCCAAGGCGCAGAAGGAAAATATTTTTCTGACATTTCAATAGATGGGTTCAACAAGGACCAAAAACTAGCCGCAACCATTACACCGCCAGTGAAACCAAGCATTCCATCTAGAACACCTCGATGCATCGTTTTAAAGAAGAATACCAGGGAGGCACCTAAGGCTGTTAACAACCATGTAAAGGTCGTTGCAATTAATGCAGCTAAAACAGGGTCTAATCCACGAAAAAATTCTTCTAAACTATTCATTAAGGATAAAAGTTATTTGTAAACTTAACAACTTTTGTACGTCTAAGTTCGTGATTTTAACAGTATCTTTGCGCTCAATTTAAGTAAACAATATAAAAATGGCAACGAATCGAACATTTACAATGTTAAAACCCGATGCAATCGAAAATGGTTATGCGGGAAAAATTATAGACATGATAATTCAGGCTGGCTTTGAAATTAAAGCCATGAAATTAACCAGGCTAACAACTGAGCAAGCACAAAAATTCTACGAAGTTCATGCAGAGCGTCCATTCTATGGAGAATTGGTTGAGTATATGACTTCTGGTCCAATCATAGCTGCAATTTTGGAAAAAGAAAATGCAGTTGCGGATTTCAGAGCGCTAATCGGAGCAACTGATCCTGCTGAGGCTGCAGAAGGTACAATCAGAAAATACTATGCTGAATCCAAAGGAAGAAATGCTGTGCACGGATCTGATTCAGATGAAAATGCTGACATTGAAGGCAAATTCCATTTTTCTGCATCAGAAATCGTTTAATATTAAACTCAATACCTGATAGAAAACCGTCTAAAAGACGGTTTTTTTTTGAATTAAAACGTCAAAAGAAATCTATTCAAGTAATATTTTCTCAATCAATTTTAATATTCTCACTATTGGAATAGGCGGCTATTATATGTGGTCAAAGAGGAATTTTATCATTATTTTTGAAGAAATAAATATTCATGTCCAAAAGAAATTATTCAGTTGAACAGCGATTTATACGTTATGCCCAAATCGATACAACAGCCGATCCAAATTCAACTAGTTTTCCATCCTCAATGAAACAAAAAGATCTTGGAAAATTACTTGTTCAAGAATTGTTAGAATTGGGAATTCATGATGCTGAAATGGATGAATGGGGATATGTATTCGGTACAATTCCTTCTACAAGTTCAAAAGTAAATCTTCCGACTATCTGTTTTTGTTCTCATATGGATACAGCACCGGATTGCTCTGGTACAAATGTAAAACCTATTGTTCATCGAAACTTCGATGGCACTCCTATTACCCTTCCAGATGATCCAAGTCAAGTAATAACAACTGAGCGCCATCCATATCTTCAGAAAAAAATAGGTGATGACATTATTACAGCAAGTGGATTGACCTTGTTGGGTGCTGATGATAAGGCCGGAGTTGCCATTATTATGGATTTGGCTGAATACTTAATGAATAATAAAGATATTCAACATGGAAAGATTCGCATTCTTTTTACACCCGACGAAGAGGTCGGTCGTGGCGTTGAACATTTGGATATGTCTAAATTACAAGCCGATTACGGATATACACTTGACGGTGGTCAACTAGGAGACTTGGAGGATGAATCGTTTTCAGCAGATGCTGTCAAAATTGTCATAGAAGGTGTCTCTGCGCACCCCGGTTATGCAAAAAATAAAATGGAAAGCGCCATTAAAATTGCCAGTGATTTGATTGCTTCACTACCAAAAGAAGAATGGTCGCCAGAAACTACATCACATCGAGAAGGATTTGTACATCCAACTTCAATTGAAGGGACATTAGAGTCAGCAACTTTACAGTTCATAATTAGGGATCATAAAACTGAAAATCTTTTAATTTTTGAAAATCGATTGGAGAATATATTAAAGCAAGTTATTGCGAATTATCCAAAATCGACATATACTTTTGAGGTTACGGAGCAATACCGTAATATGAAAGAAGTTCTTGATCAAGTTCCTTTTGTTGTTGATTTTGCAAAAAAAGCGATGTTGAATGCTGGAATAGATCCCAAAGTTTCTTTGATAAGAGGTGGCACTGATGGTTCCCGACTCTCATTCATGGGGCTTCCATGTCCAAATATTTTTACAGGAGAAATGGCGATACACTCGAAACATGAATTTGTTAGCGTTCAAGACATGCAAAAAGCCAGCGACACTTTGGTTGAATTGGTTCAAATTTGGGAAAAGGAATATTCATCAAATTAAAACATGGATCATCGTCAATTGATAAAAAATATTAAGGCTGGTCAGCTTGACAAAATATATTTCTTGCATGGCGAGGAACCATATTTTATTGACGAAATCACTGAAGCCATTATCGAAAATGCACTGGAAGAACACGAGCGGGATTTCAACCAAATCATTATTTACGGAAAAGATGCAGAACCATTAAGTTTAATTTCCGAATTAAAAAATTACCCTATGATGGCGGCCAGAAAATTGGTCATTCTCAAGGAAGCTCAGGATTTTAAACACTTTGACCAACTGGAAAGCTATGTTGATTCACCCTCGCCAACAACCATTTTTGTGGTTAATTATAAATTCAAGGCATTTGATTCTAGAAAGAAAATAATGAAATCCATATTAAAAAATGGAATCGTTTTCAAATCTGACAAAGTCAAAGACTACCTGCTTAATGATTGGATTTTACAAGCTGTAAAGGCAAAAGGATATGGAATAAGTTCGAAAGCAACGATGTTACTTGCTGAATTTCTAGGAAATGACTTGGGAAGAATTATCAATGAAATTGACAAACTTTCCCTTTTAATTGAAAAAGGTACAACTATTAATGAAGTACATATTGAGGAAAATATTGGGATTTCAAAAGATTACAATGTGTTTGAATTGACTAATGCGGTATCTCATAATGATTTTCAAAAAGCATTTAAAATTGTTGATTATTTCGACCACAACCCAAAAGCCACAAGTATTGTTGTTGTCATCCCTACCCTCTTCAAGTTGTTCTCCCAATTAATGCGAATTCATTTTATTCCAAATAAATCAAAAGATGGTGTAGCAAATCATTTGAAAGTTCATCCTTTTGTAGCAGGTGAGTTATTGATGGCGTCGAAACATTTCAATCCAAAAAAAATTGCTTCAAATATTGAAATCTTGCACGAATACGATTTAAAATCCAAAGGTATTGGTAGCACCGGAGCAATAACTGAAGGGGCATTAATGAAGGAAATGATTTTTAGAATATTACACTGATGCATTCTTTTTACATTCCCGAATTGGTCGCGTCAGATACCCATCAGCAGCTTTCTGAAGAGGAGTCTTTGCATGCCTGTAAAGTTTTGCGCTTACAGAATGGCGTTAAAATAAGGGTTTTTAATGGTAAAGGATTGTCTGCAATAGCTGAAATTAATTTCGTACATCCTAAAAATACATCCGTTGTAATAATTGAAAAACCAATAATTGAGGAGCAAGATTACGAACTGCATATAGCCATTGCTCCAACTAAAATGAATGAACGAATGGAGTGGTTTGTTGAAAAGGCTACGGAAATTGGTGTAACTGCAATCACCTTTATTAATTGTCACAATTCGGAAAGAAAACAAATTAATATTGATAGGTTACGCCGAATTGCTTTGGCAGCTGTAAAGCAGTCCCAGCGCTTACATCTACCAATTATTAGCGACCTTACTTCATTTCAATCCTTCTGTGAATCCAACCAGGAAGGATTCATTGCGCACTGTTACAATAAAGAAAAAATATCGGTATCAAAAATAAAAAAAACAAAGAATGCGATAATATTGATTGGACCTGAGGGAGATTTCTCAAAGGAAGAAGTTGATTTGGCAACAAAATATAATTACAAAGGTTTATCTTTAGGTTCAAACAGATTAAGAACTGAAACAGCTGGAATAGTTGCTGTTACTCAGTTTATACAACACATTTAAATTGACAATGGGAAAAATATTTAAAAAAATTGGTTTTTTAATTTTGATTTTTGGTTTAAACTCCTCTTCATTCTCCCAATCAGCAATGCAATTAGCCGTTCTCAAATATAATGGTGGAGGAGACTATTATGCCAATCCGACGTCATTACCGAATTTGGTAAAATTTTGCAACAAAGAATTGGGCACATCGATTTCGACTGATGTTCCTTTCGTTGAAGCGTCAAGTCAGGATATTTTCTTGTACCCTATGATTCACATGACTGGTCATGGCAATGTAGTCTTTTCCTCAACCGAATCTGAAAATTTAAGGACTTATCTTATGGCTGGCGGATTTTTGCACATTGATGACAATTATGGAATGGATGAGTTTATCCGTGTAGAATTGAAAAAACTTTTCCCGTCGAATGACTTGGTAGAATTGCCTTTCGATCATCCCATTTTTCATCAAAAATACGATTTCAATGGATTGCCAAAAATCCATGAACACGATGGAAAGCGACCACAAGCGTTCGGAATTATTGTAGACGGCAGATTGGTTTGTTTATATACCTACGAGACAGACTTAGGTGATGGCTGGGAAGACCAGGCCGTGCATAACGACCCAGCAAACAAAAGGTTGGAGGCTTTGCAAATGGGAGCCAATATTTTGATGTATGCTTTTATGAAGTGAGCTGCATCACATTCTATTCGGAACATTGATTCCTAACAATTGCATTCCGTTTTTAATTACCAAGCCTACTTCTTTACTCAACACCAATCGCATGTATTTTAAATCTTCATTGGGCTCATTTAAGATATAAACGGATTGATAAAAATGATTGTAAGCCTTAACCAATTCGTAGCAATAATTTGCGATCACTGCAGGAGATAGCGCTTTTGCTGCTTCGGTAATGGTTTCAGGAAATAAGGAAAGAAGTTTTACAATTTCGATTTCTTCATGGCATAATTGACATGATGACGAAACAGGTTTGTTTAAATCTAAGCCTGATTTTAAAAGTAAAGATTGTATTCGTGCGTGTGCATATTGAATAAATGGTCCGGTATTGCCATTTAATTCTATAGATTCTTCAGGATTGAAGAGCATTCGTTTTTTAGGATCTACTTTCAGTAGATAGTACTTAAGTCCTCCAAGACCTATTGTTTGATACAAGTGATTTTTCTCTTCTTCAGACATTCCTTCGAGATGTCCCCTCTCCTTGGTCATCTCAGTTGCTTTTTCAATAACTTCAGCCATCAAATCATCCGCATCCACAACTGTACCTTCTCGAGATTTCATTTTTCCTGAAGGCAAATCTACCATTCCATAAGACAAATGCGAACAAGCTGCTGCCCAAGAATATCCCATTTTTTTCAAAATTAGAAACAACACTTTGAAATGATAATCTTGTTCATTCCCAACAGTATAGATCACCCTGCTTAATTCAGGATAATCCTTAAAACGGTCTAAAGCTGTTCCAATGTCTTGTGTTATATAAACTGCTGTTCCATCAGAGCGTAAAACCAATTTCTCATCTAAACGTTCATCCGTCAAATCAATCCAAACAGAACCATCATCTTTTTTAAAGAAAATACCTTTGTTCAAACCTTCAAGTATTACATCTTTACCCAGAAGATAAGTGTCTGATTCATAATACAATTTATCAAATTTCACCCCCATTTTTTGGTAGGTTTTTTCAAAACCATTATATACCCAACCATTCATAGTAGACCAAAGCAAATACGTTTGTGGATCGCGTGCCTCCCACTTTACCAACATATCCTTGGCCTCTTTCATCAAATCGGTTTGATTTTTCGCAAGTTCCTTAATCTTGGAATTAATTCCTTCTATTGCTTTTTCATCTTTACCATCTCTTGAACTTTGAAGTCTAATAACCTCGGCTTTTAAAATTTCATCAGCGAAGGAAAAATCATTTTGTTCCCAATGAGCAATAATTTCTTTGGCTTGTGCATTTAAATGCTTATCAAACTCAACATAATATTTACCCACCAACTTATCCCCTTTCAATCCTGTGTTTTCAGGCGTTTCTCTTTCTCCATTTGTGTTCAACGGTGAAAATTTTTCCCAAGCCAACATACTTTTGCAAATGTGAATTCCACGGTCATTGATAATTTGCGTTCTTAACACTTTATGACCAGCAAACTTAAGTATTGATGACACTGCGTCACCCAAGAAAATATTTCTTAAATGACCTAAATGAAGTGGTTTATTGGTATTAGGAGATGCATATTCAACCAATACAAGGGGAAGACTTTCATTTTCTGAAAAACCAAATTTTTCCTTAGCTTGGATTTCATTCATTTGATTTATCCAATATGAATCAGCCAAAGTGATATTTAAGAATCCACTCAGTACTTCTGTTTTTTTGATTTCTGGGAACGCCGTCATTAAAGCATTTCCAATTTTATTTCCAGCTTCAACAGGTGAACATGATAACAATTTGACAAAAGGAAAAATAACCAAAGTCAAATCACCTTCTACATCTTTTCTAGTTTTTTGAAATTGGACAAACGTTTCTGAAATTTCTTGTCCAAAAATGGAATATGCATTTTTAAAAATGAAGGATTTTATTTTTACTTCCATTATTTATTTTGTTCTAAAGTTGCAACAACACTTTCAAGTATTTCGAGCGCAATTTCTGCCATTTTATTTTTCTTGTCGTCCAGACAAGGATTGACTTCTACCAGTTCGAAGCAGACTATTTTTTCGGATGCCATTAAAACCGAAAGTAATTCTTTCACTTCTTGAGGTAAAAGTCCATTTTTCACAGGTGTTCCGGTGCCATATGACGTCACATCAGGATCCATCGAATCGACATCAAAGGAAACATAAATCTGATCACATTTTGACAATTTACTCAAAATTTGGTTAGCTATATCTGAGGCACTTGAACGTCTCAAATTGTCAACAGTAAAATTCTGTATTCCAAGTCTTTCTATAATTGCATCTTCTTGAACTTCGGTATCTCTAACTGCAACAAATATCAGATCTTCGGGAAGAACTTTTTTACCTGTAACACCAATATTTTTAAGATTTTCCCAATAATCAATTGTTTCTTGGTCAAGCGAGTTGATTTTACATGGTAAATTATCATCTCCCAAAGCAATTGTTAAGGGCATTCCATGCATATTACCTGATGGCGTGGTGTAAGGTGAATGCAAATCTCCATGCGCATCAATCCAAACAACGCCTAACCTTTCATTTGGATAGGCACTTTTTATTCCTGAAATTGTTCCTCCGGCTGATGCATGATCAGCTGCAATAACAATTGGAAAAACACCTTCTTTCAAACTATTAGAGACTGCTTGAGAAACCTCAATATAAACCTTCAACAAAACATCTATGTGCTTGGCATAAACATGCTTATAATCAGCATCTAAATAGGTATTAAAATGTGTTAATTCTTCCACCTCAAATGAACTAAAAAGTTTACCTCCTTTTTTTCTTGAAGCTACTCGAATTGATTCTGGACCCAATGATGCCCCCCTTGTTCCGGCTCCTATTTCTGACGAATTGAAAAAGAATTTTATTCGCTTTTCCATAAAAATTTATTGGTCAAATTTAGCACATTTAAACTTAAAGCCCCACTTTATAACACGGCAAATGTTCGAAATTAAGAATGGAGTCGTTAAATGTTTATTTTTGATTGTATGAAAAACTTATTTATTTTATTCGTAGGTTCCCTTTTGACATTGAACAGTATCGGTCAAAAAGCAAAGCCTTTTAGTGGAAAACTCACTTATTCTATCAATATTGCGGACACCTCACTCTCAAAATATTTCCCGGAAAAGAAAATGTTTATTCATACGAATGATTCATTATTGAGAATTGAAAACCATACGGAAGAATTTGGCATACAAATCTTAATCAAACACATGATCAAGAATAAATCATACCTTCTTTTGTCATTGGATAAGGGAAACTTTGCCATACAAACCAGTCATGATGAAGAAAATATGGATAGTTCTCTTTATTCAATTTCCAGAAAAATGGGCAAGACGAAAATTTGTGGTTTAAAGGCAAAAAAATTAATGGTAAATCATCCAAGCTTTGAAAGTCAAATTGAATTTTATTATCTACCAAAGTACGCTCCGAAATATCTAAATGCATATTACGAATTCCCTGGATTACCTGTGCTTTACTATTTAAACAGTGAATATGGTCTTTTGAAATATGAATTAATTGAAATTCAAGAGGAAATTCCAAACTACGATCTTTTTGGAATTCCTTCAGATTATAAAAAAATAACTTTTGATGAATTCGTTCAAGAAATGATTAAAGTTGAATGATAGTGTTAGTATGGAGTCATTCTTAACTAACATCGAGGTGTTTAAAGATGAATCATTAACTTAAAATATCTATCTGGTACAGTATTAACTTAGCATGTTAGAGATATTTAAACATGGCTGAAAACGAATATATTCCGAAACAAGACCAAGAAGTTGAAGAGACACCATCCTCGAAAGGGAATAAGAAAACCAAAAAATCAGAAAAAACCAACGACACCAAGCAACGAAAAAAAATCTTTTCTCCGGGGTTAAAGTTCAATTCAAAGAAAATTAAAACAACAATTGGTGTTTTGCTCATCATCTTTTCGTTTTATTTGTTTCTTGCCTGTTTTTCATACATATTCACCTGGTCAGATGATCAAGATCGGGTTTTAAACAAAGGGCTTTTTGAATTTTTATTCGAAAATGATCCAGTTGAGGTTTCTAATTGGCTTGGGAAATTTGGCGCTTGGACATCTCATTTATTAATTTTTAAATGGTTCGGACTACCATCATTTGGACTTATTTTTCTAATGTTCTTGCTGGGTGTAAAAGTTCTTCTGGACACCGAAATATTGCCACTTAAAAGAACTATGGGTCGGATTTTTTTACTGACAATTTGGACTTCAATTTTTCTTGGTTACTTCGCGAGCAATCTTAACTATATCGGTGGATCTTTTGGTTTCTATTTAACTGAATGGCTCTCTTTATCATTAGGTAGAATTGGCGCAATAATTTTAATCTGTGCTTTAGGTTATTTGTTAATCGCAATTGTATTTAATGCCGATTTAAAAGCACTATTTAATAGAATATTTGGGAATAAAAATCAAGAAATTCATTCAGATGAACTAGATGATGAAAATGACAACGGTTATCAACCATATAATAGTGTTGACATTCATGCAGTAAACACGATCCAAGATGATGAAATTGAAAAAGATTTTATTTCTGAAACCTATAATTTTGATGATAAAGAAGAAGAGGAGGATTTGCCAGATGAAACCGATTCTGAATTGATTATTGACCTGCCAAAAGATCTTGATACTGATTTTGAAATCGAAGAATCGAATGGTGAACATCCCGAAATCGAATTATCCGATATGGCAGTGGAAGTTGCCAAACCTGACGCGGCTTTAGACGCTGAGGAATTAAATGATTTACGAAAAGAGTTTGGTGAATATGACCCAACATTAGATTTGTCAAGCTATGTTTTACCTCCAATCGATTTATTAAAAGAATACGGAAGTAGCGCTGTTTCCGTAAACAAACAAGAATTAGAGGATAATAAAAACAAAATTGTTGAAACCTTATCACACTATAAAATAGACATCGCAAAAATTAAGGCAACGGTTGGTCCAACTGTTACATTATATGAAATAGTTCCTGCTCCAGGTGTACGAATTTCAAAAATCAAAAATTTGGAAGATGATATCGCCTTAAGTTTGAGCGCACTAGGAATTAGAATTATCGCACCTATACCCGGAAAAGGTACAATAGGTATCGAAGTACCTAATTCTAAACCAGAAATGGTAAGTATGCGCTCGCTCATTGCTTCAGAAAAATTCCAAAACTCTGATGCAGAACTGCCTATTGTTATGGGTAAAACCATCACAAACGAAACCTATACATTTGACCTTACCAAAATGCCTCACCTTTTGGTTGCAGGTGCCACTGGACAAGGAAAATCAGTTGGGCTGAATGCTATTTTGATTTCAATTTTATACAAAAAACACCCAGCTCAAGTAAAATTTGTTTTGGTCGACCCTAAAAAGGTAGAACTCACACTTTACAACAAAATTGAACGTCATTTCCTTGCGAAACTTCCAGGAGAAGAAGACGCAATCATTACAGATGTATCTAAAGTAGTCAATACTTTGAACTCATTGTGTATTGAAATGGATGACCGCTATGGGTTGTTGAAAGACGCTGGAGTTAGAACTATCATTGAATATAATGCGAAGTTTATAGCAAGAAAACTCAATCCCGAAAAAGGTCACCGTTACTTGCCATATATTGTCGTTCTTATCGATGAGTTTGCAGACTTGATTATGACTGCAGGAAAAGAGGTGGAACATCCAATTGCACGTCTTGCCCAATTAGCACGGGCAATCGGAATACACTTAATTGTAGCAACTCAAAGACCATCAGTAAACGTAATCACAGGTATGATAAAAGCGAATTTCCCAGCAAGAATTGCATTTAGAGTACTTTCAAAAATAGACTCACGAACCATTCTTGATGCTTCAGGAGCAGATCAACTTATTGGTCGTGGAGACATGTTAATTTCTACAGGTTCTGATTTGAAACGTTTGCAATGTGGTTTCGTTGATACACCTGAAGTGGAAGATATTTGTAGTTTTATTGGCGAACAAAGAGCTTATCCAGAGGCTTTATTGCTTCCTGAATATGTTGGTGAGGGAGGCGAAGGCTCGGGTGACTTTGATATGAATGAAATTGATCCTATGTTTGCAGAAGCTGCGCAAATTGTAGTGATTAACCAACAAGGTTCAGCAAGTTTACTTCAGAGAAAGTTAAAATTGGGTTACAATCGCGCTGGAAGAATTGTTGACCAGCTGGAAGGAATGGGAATAATTGGTCCTTTTCAAGGTTCAAAAGCTCGAGAAGTACTTTTCGGTGATATTGAATCTTTGAATGAGTACCTAAAAACCAAAGGTGTTATGTAATCATTTAATGAAAACTATTCCTTAGCTTTGAGCGTCAATTGTTTTCACTATGTTTAGATTTTTTCTTGCATTTTTTGCACTCCTACTGAACAACGCTATTTATTCACAATTAAAAAATCCGGATTCATTTCTTGGTTACACTTTGGGTAGTTACTTCACCCGACACCATCAAGTTGTTGACTATTTCGAACATCTGGAGCAAAACGCTCCAAATAATATAAAGGTTGAAAAATACGGAAAAACAAATGAGAATAGGGATCTCATAGTGGCATACATAAGTAGTGAGGAGAACTTAAAAAACATTGAATCCATAAAAACAAACCACGAAAAACTCAACGCTAATGAAAATGTAGCTGTTGTTTGGTTATCCTACAACGTGCATGGTAACGAAAGTGCAGGAACAGAGGCTGCCATGCTTACAGCATACGAATTACTTACCACTAAAAATGATTTACTTAAAAACGTATTGGTTATTCTTGATCCTTGTATTAATCCAGATGGAAGAGACCGCTATGTAAATTGGTACAATACACAAGTAGGTAGCAATGCCAATAACAATGTGACAACTACCGAACATAACGAACCATGGCCCGGAGGAAGACCAAATCATTATTTATTCGATTTAAATAGAGACTGGGCATGGTTAACACAAAATGAATCCAAGCAACGAATTGCTCTTTACAATCAATGGTTGCCACATGTGCACGTAGATTTTCACGAACAGGGAATCAATGAACCCTACTATTTTGCGCCAGCAGCTGAACCGTATCACGAAGTGATTACCCAATGGCAACGGGCGTTTCAGACCTTTATTGGAAATAATAACGCTTCTTATTTTGATAAAAATGGATGGTTGTATTTCACTAAGGAAATCTTTGACTTACTTTACCCCAGTTATGGTGATACATATCCCATGTACAATGGTGCAGTTGGAATGACTTATGAGCAAGGAGGAAGCGGAAGAGGTGGATTATCGGTTATAAACGAAACGGGAACAGAACTCACTTTAAAGGACCGATTGTTACATCACCATACCTCTGGAATTTCAACTGTTGAAGAATCCGCTAAACGTTATTTGGAATTGATTCAAAACAACCATGAGTTTTATAAAAATCAAAAGTCTCAATTTCAAAGTTATGTTCTTTATGGAGAACCTGATCGCATCAAACTGTTAACAGAACTTCTTGATGCACACAAAATTGAATACAGTTTTGGATTTTCTGGTGTGGCAAAAGGTTTTCAATATTCGATAAATCAAAATGGTTCTCATCAAATAAATCATAACGATCTTATTGTTTCTACAAATCAGAAAAAAGGAACATTGGTAAATGTACTTTTTGAACCAAAAACAAAATTAAGTGATTCGTTAACCTATGACATTACAGCTTGGTCATTACCCTATGCCTATGGCCTCGATGCGATCGCGTCTGAAAAAGAAATTGAAGGTGCTACGCTTGAAAATATAACGATATCAAATAATGTTGATAATAATGCTTATGCTTATCTAGCAAATTGGAACAGTATGGAAGATGCCAGATTTTTATCTGCCATGCTTCAAAACGAAATCAAAGTGCGATTCGCAGAGAATGCATTCGAAGTAAATGGACAGTCGTTTAAATCTGGAACATTAATAATTGCCAAAGGCGATAATGCCACGGATTATGCAAACAAAGTTGTAGCGCTAGCAAATGAATACCAAATTCAACTTCAATCCACTTCAACAGGCATGGTTACCAAAGGCAATGATTTTGGTTCATCTTCAGTAAAGTTAATTGGTCAAACAAACGTTTTAATGTTAACTGGAGAACCAACAAGTTCATTAAGTTCCGGTGAAATATGGCATTATTTCGACAATGAATTGGATTATCCCATTTCAAGAGTAAATATTGATGATTTCGATGCCAATATTTTATCAAGTTATCAGGTGATTATGCTTCCGGAAGGTGATTATGCGATGCAATTTAACTACGAAGAATTGTCTGCGCTTCAAAATTGGATAACAAAGGGAGGAAAGGTCATTGCATTTGGATCTGCATTAAACAGCCTAGCTGAGCTTTTTCATTCTACAATATTGCTAACTGATGGACAAGCTAAAGAAAAGCAAACACCAGGTGAAAACCATGAACATCCAAACATTCCATACAGCAAACAGGAAAGAGCGTCCATTTCATCTTCAATAATCGGTGCGATAATCAGATGTAAAGTTGACATAACCAATCCCTTATCTTTTGGCTATAATGATGAATACTTCACACTTCGATTGAATGGAGATTCGTACAGCTGGATCGAAGGTGCACAAAATGTGGTTTACACTGAAAACAATCCAGAGGTAATTTCCGGATTTGTAGGAGATGATGCCAAAAATACATTAGACAAAAACTTGGTTTTTGGTGTTGAGCAAATTGGTAATGGTTGCATCGTGCTCCTGGCGGACAACCCTTTGTTCAGAGGTTTTTGGGAAAATGGTAAACTATTCGTTGCCAATGCGCTGTTTATGGTTGGGAGGTAATTTAATTTTGATATAATTCAGCAGCAAATAAGGTGAAATTAGATTTCATATTTTTATTTCCGTTCCAAACATACGATTTGATCGGCCATGAAATAGTATTTGGCAAAGCAATTAAAAAATCCATGTTCCTTGGTTCTTCGTACAAAAAATCTCCAATAAAAATTGATTGGTAAAAATTTCCATCTTTATCAGATACCACTATTCGGGTATCTCGATCTCCGTGCCTCCCTCCTATTTTTATACTTACCAATAAATGAGTTGCCAAAGTATCTGTTATTTCAAGAGCTGAAGAAAAAGGACGATCTTCATCTAAATAACTTTCTTCAACCAAAGATTTTGTTTGTAATTTTTTCCAATTTTCAGGAATTAAAACCTTTGGCGCATCCCTTTTCCATTGCAGAAAATGACTCCAATAATCTGTAGCGGTCGTTTCGCCACCTTTAATAATGCTATTGGCCACTTGGAAACCTTGAAAAACAGATAACATTGTAAAAGGTATAAACAGAAATAATAAAAGCCCAAACTTTTTTACCCTCTGAATTGCTGTAACAAAACCAAGCGTAATAAAAGGAAGGAATTCAATCATTGGACGCTGCCCGAATCCTGTCCCATATGTCCAACACCACCAGGATGATAGTATGTATGTTGAAAGCAAAATCGGCATTAAATACAAAAAACCATGTTTAAAAGAATTACGGAAATGAAATACCATTGCATAGACCATAACAACTCCTACCAATGGCGACCAAAGCAACCAGCCTTTTTGAAAAGAAAATAGAAACTCCAAAAAATGAGGATGTAAAAAATCGAATCCTTCATCTTTATAGGAATACACCACCCATGAACCGGTTTGCCATTTCCAGAGAACAAACGGAAAGAATAAAATAACAAATGATACCAGATAATAAGGAATCAATGACTGCGAAAAGAAATTCTTAAAAGCTATCACATCCCTCCAACGTTTATTTTTCATTTGTAGTAAGAATGGGAAAAACAGTAACATGACTGCATTTGTTGGGCGCGTTATAACAATTAATGACATCAATACTCCAGACCAACCTAAAAATTTCATTTTTTGCGTTGAAATGTATCTTTCCATTAAATACAAAAGCAAGCTAGAAAGAAAAAAACTGTAAATATGACTTACTGAATGATCATAAATTAAGTAATACCAGCAGTTTGAACCAAAAGTAAGAAGCGTTAGTATTAAAAACCCTTTATCATTATTTATAGAAAAACTTTTGAAAAGCATTGTCAAAACCCAAAGGCCAGCGAGAAAATAAAAAATGTGCGAAAAGGCAATAGCCCATTGAAAAGGCGCTGCGTAACCATCCAAATCGTAACCACATATCCAGGCGCCTATATACCCTATTCCAAAAAAAGGAGCATATAAAACAGCTAAGCCGGGAAATGTTTTATTGACATAAGTGCCATTTTCTTGCTTGTTTAAAAAATCCTTGAATTGCGAACCATCTTCAGGATAATATTTCTTTTCAATATCATTTATGAATCTAAATTCTGAATCCTGATAAATAAATATAGCGGGTAAATAGGCGTAGTAGGCTTTACCATCACCATTAATTGACCTGCTCCACCGATCATCAAAATCTCTAACCAAAAATTGAGCTACGACCAAAATGGTACCTAAAAATAGAAAATAATAGCGCAAATTTCTTTTCATTAATATGCCAAATTAAGGCTTTCTTTTGGATTGCCTAAAACAGAGATAAACAATTAAATCAATAACGAAAAAATAAAATGTAAATTTACCTTTGAATTCCTTAAAACAAATGAAAATAAAACGCCTGTCAATCATTATTCCTGCATATAATGAGGAAAAAACAATTGAAACCGTTTTAGAAAGAATTCAATTATTGGAATTGCCATTTTCAATTTCTAAAGAAATAATCGTAGTTAACGATTGCTCAAAAGATGATACTAAAAATCGCATTGATTCTTTCCTTAAATCTCAAAAGTCAGATCATTTTAAAGTTTACCATCAGGATGTAAATCGTGGTAAAGGAGCAGCAATTCATAAAGGAATTGAAATGGCAACTGGAGATTATGTTGTGATTCAAGATGCCGACTTGGAACTCAATCCTAGCGATATTAATCTGCTTGTTTCAACATGTTTTGAAAGTGATGCACAAGTGATTTACGGCTCTCGTTTCTTAAAAGACCAGCACAGCAACACAAAATTTATTTGGCACATTGTAGGAAATGGATTCTTAACAAAATTTTCCAATCTTTTCACAAGATTTGGATTAACCGACATGATGACGTGCTACAAACTGGTCCCGACTTCCTATTTCCATGCAATGGACTTAAAAGAAAAACGCTTCGGTTTTGAACCCGAAACGACAATTAAGTTATCGAAAATTAAAGGCGTACGTATTGCGGAATGTCCAATAAGTTACCAAGCAAGAGACCGTGAGGAAGGAAAAAAAATTAACTGGAAAGATGGCATGCGTGTCATTTTCTGCATCCTAAAATACGGTTTCAGCAAGAGAATTAAAATTGTTGATTGAAATTAAATCTAAATTTTACTCTGAAAATTTATCAATAACAGCTGTTGTAACTCCTGTATTTGAGAATCCTCCGTCATGAAATAAATTCTGCATGGTGACATATCTCGTTAAATCAGAAAACAAACTGATACAATAATCTGCACAAGCTGCCGCATCTGCGTTACCTAGAGGCGACATTTTCTCTGAGAAAGAAATGAATTCGTTAAATCCTTTAACACCACTTCCCGCCGTTGTCATCGTTGGAGACTGAGAAATGGTATTTACCCTAACTTTTTTGGCGACACCGTAATGATAACCAAAACTTCTTGCAATCGATTCTAAGTACGCCTTATTATCAGCCATATCATTGTAATCTGGAAAAACTCGCTGAGCTGCAATGTATGTTAGAGCCACGATTGATCCCCATTCATTCATGGCATCAAGTTTCATAGCTGTTTGCATTACTTTATGAAATGATAGGGCTGAAACATCAAGTCCTTTCATGGTATAATCATAATTTTCATTGGTGTAGTGATTGCCTTTCCTAACATTCACAGACATTCCAATAGAATGAAGAATAAAATCAATTTTACCGCCTAGGATTTCCATAGCTTCGGTAATAAGCTTTTCAAGATCCTCAACACTGGTAGCATCGGCAGGAATAATTTTAGAACCTGTTTTTTCTGCCAAGTTATTAATTTCCCCCATTCTCATTGCTATTGGCGCATTTGTCAGAACGAACTGAGCACCTTGTTCATGAGCCTTTTCTGCAACATGCCACGCAATGGACTGGTTATTTAACGCTCCGAATATGATTCCTTTTTTTCCTTTTAAAAGTTCTGTAGCCATGATTTTAATTTGTGACAAATATATCTAATTTTTATCTGGATTGGTTTTTTGAAGGAACCAATTATTGAACACTGCTTTGCTCAAAACCTTAATAAATCTGATGAATTTGTTAATTTTACTAACGTTACTTAAAATTTGTGAGAAAAATTTACAAGAGTAAGTGGTTTAGGATACCACTTTATACACTAATCATCATTTTTGCGCTCATTGGGGCATTTTTTACGTTTTCGTTTCTTGCGATACAATTTAGATTTACGGACGAGGGTGGAAGTATTGATACCAATAACCGTTACTTCAATGAAATAAAAGATAAATACAACCAATCATTCACGGATGCAAAGGATACTTCAAAATATGAAAATCTTGAGGCTTTAAATAGAATCATTTTATTGAACCAATATTATCCGAAAAATGCCCAATTTATTTTGCACGCTTACAAAAATTCTAAAAACCCAAATGAAATTTTAAGAATGCTTGATGCAGCGGATATCCATCTTAAGGAAAACAAACAATACGCTGCAGCTTTAGAGAAATTATCAAAACAAATTGCTTCAAATCCGTCAAACCTTTCGCAGAAAAGCATCTATGAATGGATGAATATTATAGAATGGCAAACATTTAAGGAAGCTGTGATTAAAGACAAAAAACTTATAGATTCTGCTGCAAGAGCAACTGGGGTCGAATCCAGGCTGATTGTATCTTGTTTGGTTGGCGAGCAAATTCGACTATTCAATTCAGGACGAGAAGCATACAAAAAATGGATTGCACCACTAAAAATCCTCTCTGTTGAACGCAGCTTTTCATATGGTGTAACGGGAATTAAATTAAACACAGCACAACAAATCGAAGGACATCTGAAAAATCCTGAAAGTGAATACTACATTGGAAAATCATATGAAAATCTTCTCGATTTCAAAAGTTCAAATACAAGTGCTGAGAGAGAAACCAGATTGTCGTCATACAAAAATCACTATTATTCTTATTTATATGCTGCAATATTCCTTAAACAAGTTAAAGTTCAATGGGAAAAGGCCGGTTTCCCTATAGATCATAGACCTGAAATCCTTGCAACACTTTTCAATGTTGGATTTCCTCAATCTGTTCCCAAAGCAGATCCTAAAGTTGGAGGTTCTACCATAAAAATTAAAGAAAAACAATATTCATTTGGGGCTATCGCCTACCAATTTTATTATTCTGGCGAGTTGTTTGATGCTTTTCCTTTTGAAACGAAAAAATTTGACTGTTATGAATAGAATACAAAATATTTTACTCGCCGTATTTCTAATTTTCAGCTTCCATAACAAGCATTTTGGTCAAACTTCAATAGAAGATAGCGTAAAAATTCAACAACCAAATTATACTTTCAAATCCATTGGAAAAGGCATTGAATATTGCGAAACAGATGCTCCTCTTAAATCTGTTGTAAATGATTCTAAATTAACCATTGTTAGAATTGAACCTTCTTTTTTTGATTTTGAATTAATGGTTTACACCGAAAATGGACAAAAAAGAACAGTAAAAGAATGGGCTGATACTTTCGACTTTGATATCGTTTTAAATGCAGGAATGTATGAATTATCAGATGGAAAGACCAGCAGAGGTTATTTGAAAAACTATCAACATCATAACAATCCAACATTAAGGGAAAATTACAATTCCATGATTGCATTGAACCCTGTTGACACACTCGAAACTCCTTTTAAAGTATTGGATTTGGAGTGTGAGAATTGGCATGAAATCAAAGATGATTATCATTCTTTCGCACAGGGATTAAGAATGATTGATTGCAATCAAGGGTTGATTGGATGGAATAAACGAAAACAGTCGTGTAGTATGCTTGTAACAGCCATGGATCCATTACATAGAATTTATTTCATCTTTACGCGCTCACCATACACACACAATGAAATGATACAATTTATGTCATCAATGCCTTTTGAATTGTATAATGCGATATATATGGAGGGCGGCCCGGAAACAAGCCTATACGTAAAAACAGAAGAAATGACGATTGAAAAAATTGGAAGCTATGTTTCAGAAAGTTATGAAAAGGATTCTAACAATACTTTCTGGAAGCTTCCCAATGTTATTGGTATAAAATTGAAAAATTAAATCTCAAAACTCAAGCCGTCAAAAGCCAAATTAACACCATTAGGCAATTCTTTTTCAATCTCATCATGTAATCCAAAAAGATGAGAAATATGGGTGAGGTAGGTTTGTTCAGGCTGAATTTTATCAACAAAATTTAGTGCTTCTTCCAAATTAAAATGTGATAAATGAGATGAATGATGCAAAGCATTTACAATGAGAATCTTCGTTCCTTTTACCTTTTCAATTTCCTGATCATTTATGGTTTTTGCATCGGTAATGTAGGTAAAATCTGCAATTCTAAATCCTAAAACAGGCATTTTATGATGCATCACTTGAATTGGCGTAACCAAAGGTCCATCAGGTAACCTAAATGTTGATGTTGTGATTTCGTTCCATTCCACCTCAGGAACCCCAGGATATCTTACCTCTGAAAAAATGTAATGAAACTCCCTTTGAATGGCTTTAAAAACCCTTTCGGTAGAAAAGATATCCATTTTTCTTGCTTCGCGGTAATTGAAAGCACGAATATCATCAAGTCCACCGAGATGATCTTTATGTTCGTGAGTGTAGAGCACTGCTCTTAATGAATTGACCTTTTCTCTAAGCATTTGTTGCCTGAAATCTGGTCCAGTATCTATAACAAAATTTTGGTCTTCAGCTCCAATTAATATAGAACTTCTAAATCGGTTGTCTTTCGGATTTGCAGAATGACAAACTTGACAATCACAAGCAATGACTGGAATACCTTGAGAAGTTCCTGATCCTAATACAGTAATTTTCAATTTGATGCGTTTGCATCTAAATTAAACAATCCTTATCGAAAACGGATTAAACGAACAATAAAAATTACCCAACCAACAATCATCATTAACCCACCTAAAGGCGTTACTGGACCTAAAAATTTTAAATTTAACGAAAGGATTTGCTCCAATGACAATAGGTATATTGATCCTGAAAACATAAAAATGCCTGTAATTTGAAAAATAAAAAACCCACTCAAGTTAAAAGGTATTTTTTCATTGAGAAGTCCGAATAAAAGTAGAACCATACTCACATAGAACTGATACCTTACTCCTACTTCAAAGGATTGAAGCTTTTCGATTGACAATAAATCCTTCAATGCATGTGCTCCAAATGCCCCTAAAATTATTGCTGTTATAAACAATACGGATCCTAGTAAAATAATTTTTTTGTTTATCATTTTTTAAGATTTAAAGAATATTTAAGTACCTCTTCCCAACCTTCCCATTTACCTTGATTGTTAATTGTTTCATTGTGCCAAATGAATGAAAACTCCCCACCAAACTTTTGAATTTCTTCAAAAAGTTGACTAATAACAGCTTGAGCGTCATCAGTTGAAATTTTCATATAATCGCTCAAGGTACCATCCATATAAGTAAATGGGTGAATCGTGAGATCTGTTACTGAATTCTCCTTCAAATTAAACCATTTGTGCTGGCGAACAGTACCAGCTCGAAATCCAGGTAGATCGGCATAACCCATCGTAAAATCATGTTTAACTCCTAGTTTAATTAATGTTTCATAAGTATTTGGTATAGAAATTTTTAGAAAATGGTGTCGAGAAAAAATTACATCCGCATTAATTATTGTTTTTAATCTATCAATTTCAACTTCAAGTTGGTTCATATTATTTTGAGACTGATAACTAGGATGAATACCTATACTTGTAAAACCACTTAGTTTTCGAATCAGTTTTTGCTGCTGAAAATTAGAATAGGTTATATTTTTATCAAATTTGCTAAAATCGCCAAGAAGCCAAAATATATAAACCTGAAACGAATTGGAGATTTCTTTAATTTTTGCAAAAGTGTCATAAGGATCCAATTTCTTGCCCTTTAATACATTTCTTCTTTCCCTTATGCGCTTAAAATTCAAATTAATGATGTCCTTAGAAAAAGACAAAGCACGACGAGAAAAGGATTTATTCTTGAAAGCAAAAGCATTATCAATGTCAAACGTTGGAATAATTGATAGTTTGAAGGGTGAAAATTTGAATTCTTTTCCGTTTTTCTTATAAATAAATTGAAGAATCTCTTTTGACCATCTGTCACAAACAAGTCTGTTTAGCCATCCATTTTTGTAATTAATACTTTGAAAGGCAGAAAATCGTTGATGTTCATCCCTTTCGCTGGAAGTATATTCTTCATATCTGCTGAGTACAAAAAACACAGACGCTATTGGATCAACTATTCCATCAAATGTCAAGCAGATTTCATTGTTAAATTGCTTTTTATCCAGAACATAATTTCGAATGCCTTCTTCAAAAAGCAAATCCGATGGAGCTATTTGCGGAACATCAATGATAGAAACATTCGAATAATTCAATTTTACCGTATCCTCAAGAAGGAATTTCCCATAATTATCTGTTAGGGAAAACTCAATACCTTGTCCTTCAAAAATAAATTCGAAGGAATACCTTAATCGTTTGGTGATTTTCTCGACGTAAACCAGCACAACTAGAGTGATTCAATTATCTTTTTGCAAATGAAATCAGCAGCATTACCATCTCCATAAAATGCTGGAAAAGTAAAATCTTCCTTCATCATCAATGTATTTGCTTTGTTTAAAATCTGAGATGCTTCAATTTCACAAAGCATTGCATTACCGTTTTGCACCAGTTCTATCCATTCGGTATTATCTCTAAGCACCAAACAAGGCTTTCTAAAGAAATAAGCTTCCTTTTGTATGCCACCGCTATCGGTAATAATCAATTTAGTATTTTTCTCCAAAGCTATCATATCTAAGAATCCTAAAGGTTGGGTCACTTTAATATTTTTGTTTGCAAAGAACGCTTTAATTAAATCAACATTTAAGGACTCATAAATTGCTTTTTTTGTCCTTGGATGCAAAGGCCAAACTATTGGATTTGGTTGTGAATTTGCCAATTTTAGAAAACCTTTAAGAATTTCTCCTAACTTTTCTGGTTTGTCAACATTTTCTTTTCTATGAACTGTGACCAAAAGGTATTCATTTGTATCAAGTTCTAATTCTTCCAAAACTTTGGACTTTGAAGCTGAAGTATTCGAATAATACAAGGAATTATCAAGCATTATGTCTCCACAGTGAAAAATTTTAGGAGCATTTGATGTAGCATTGTTTGAATTAGAAGAAACCAATCCTTCTTTTTTCAAATTTTCTATAGCTGAATAAGTAGGACAAAATAGTATGGCCGATAAATGATCAGTTAATACACGGTTAACTTCCTCGGGCATTGTTTTATCATAACTTCTCAAACCTGCCTCAATATGTATAAGCGGGATTGAAAATTTAGAAGCCGTTAAGGCTCCTGCTAAAGTTGAATTCGTATCTCCGTAAACCAGAATGCAGTCTGGACTTTCTTTTTCAATAATATCAGCCAAAGCTGTCAACATTCTCGATAATTGCAGCGCATCAATCACGCCTCCAACACCAAGATTATATTGAGGCTCATTTAATTCCAACTCATTGAAAAATAAATCGGACATTTCCTTATCGTAATGCTGACCTGTATGGATGACAATTTCATTAAAGTTCTCAGAATAAACGCTTTGTATACTCCTACTCAGCGCCGCAGATTTTATTATTTGAGGCCTAGCTCCAATTATTGTTAAAATCTTTTTTTTAGTCATCATACTAAAGAATTACACCATGATCTGAAAAGCTAAAATAGCCATTATCGGTGAAAATGAGATGGTCTAATATGGGCAAATCAATGTATTTACCAAATTCCACTAGTCTTTTTGTTAGGGATTTGTCAGCATCACTAGGTTTCAACTGACCACTGGGGTGATTATGAGCCAATATTATTGCTTGCGCTCCCTTTTCCAGCGCGGTTTTGAAAATAACCTTTCCATCTGCAACAGTTCCTGAAAAACCTCCTACGGAAATTTGCTTTGATCCGATAACATCATTGGCACGATTTAAGAAAACAATATGAAATTCTTCATGCTGCAGGGATTCAAAATGGTGACGCATATATCTGTAAACATCGGATGAAGAAGTCAATTGAATTTTTACACCTACCATTTGCTTTTCTCGTCTTCGAGATAGCTCAAACGCAGCCAAAAGAGAAATGGCTTTGGCTTCTCCGATACCATTAAATTTTAGCAGATCATGCAAGGTTAATCTAAAAATATCTGTCAAATTGTTATTTGTTGAAGCCAAAAGTTGCTGTGCAAGTTCTACTGCTGAAATCTTTTTTGTACCCGAACCAATAATAATGGCTATTATCTCCGCATCAGATAAAGCGTTGCGACCTTTAAGTATGTATTTTTCACGGGGACGATCGTCCTCGGCCCAACTTTTAATCGAGGAAATTTGAAACATTTTGGTAGGTTAAAATTCTTAATTAAATTAAGAAAAATCCACCAACTTTACAAATCTTTATTGGTTAAAAAATGGATTCATTAACTCAAATTGTTCTGGGCGCAGCTGTTGGTGAGGCAGTTGCAGGAAAGTATATTGGAAATAAAGCTGCTTTTTGGGGTGCTATTGCAGGAACAATTCCTGATTTAGATGTCCTATTCATGGGATTTTTTAACCCTATTGATGCTTCATTATTTCACAGAGGATTTTCCCATTCAATTCTATTCGCTTGCATTGTCGGACCATTGTTGGGAATGCTCTTATTCCGAATTGGAAAAAGTAAAATGAATATTAAATTATGGATATTGCTTTTCTTTTTGGGAATTTTAACGCACCCGCTATTAGATGTTTTCACAATTTATGGAACAGAATTGCTTTGGCCCCTTTCTAACAGAATTGCTTTCAATACTGTTTTTGTAATTGATCCTCTATACACCATTCCATTTCTTACTTGTCTAATACTTGCATTAAGACTGCCAAAATCAAGCTTAAGGAGATTTCATTTGAATATTGCCGGTATCGTTTATTCATGTTTCTATCTCTTATTGGGAGTTGTTTTGAAATTATCAATTTTATCTTTTGAACCAATAAATTCGAAAGAATTCATTTCCAACAACACATCAATTGCACCAATGCCACTAACTATTTTTTATTGGATGAAAATCAAAGAAGACCAAAATAATTTTTATGTGAGCCATGTTAACATTTTTCATCCAGAAAATGAAAAATTTATTGATACATTGAAAAAAAATCGTGAAATAGTTGAACGTAATAGTTTTCTTGGACAAGTCGATTTTGAAAAAATTGACTTTATAACAAAGGGGTATTATTGTTCAAACTTATACAAAAGAAACCTTGAAATTTTTGACCTCCGTTTCGGCACACTGTTACCATTAACTAATGGTAAAATTAAGCAACCGTTAATGGGATATTATTTTCAATTTGACAACAATAATAAAATTATCAAATACGAAAAACTCAGGGCAAAGGGAATTTATAAATACGTGGATTTCAAAAATTACTTTTACCAAATTTTTGATTGAATTTAAAAAATCCTCTTTTAATCCTTATGGGAATGTTTAAAAGTTTAAATGACTGAAATAAATTAAAATCTGAATAAAATTAATTTTGTCCAAAATCAAAAAAAATGAAAATTACTCTTGTCTTTTCAATTCTTGCCACATTAACTGTCGGATGCGCTCAAACTGATGCAGATTCAAAAAAGGATACAGCTGTTCCTTTGAAAAAAGTTGAGGTTAGCTTAAAAAAACAATATACATTATCCGATTTTCTTGTTGATTCATCTGAACTCGAAAAAGAAGTTGAAACCATATTCAACCAATTGGATGATACCGCTATTGTAGCTCAATTAATAATGCCTGCTGTCGGCAGGCTGGGACAAACGCACAACACCATTCAAAAACATATTAAAGATCGAATTATTGGTGGCGTATTGATGTTGAACGGCACAAAAGAAGATTTCTCATCATGGATTGCAACATACAACGCAATGAATGATTCTATTGGCAATTTACCTTTTTTATATAGCGCGGATGCAGAGCCTAGTTTGGTAAATAAAAAAATCATCGGCTCAAAGACCGTGAAAAAGGCTAATGAACTTGCGAACATTGAAGAGGTTCGTCAAGTTGCACAAACCATTTCTGATGAACTGCTTGCGATTGGAATCAATTACAATTTTTCCCCAGTTGTTGATATGTCTCCTAATAAAACCGTAGGTTACAGAAGTTTTGGAGCTGTTCCTTCTAATATTATTCCTTGGTCGAATGCATTCATTGAAGAATCTCAGAAAAAAAACATTATCGCAACAGCGAAACATTTTCCAGGTCATGGACTGGTTTCTGGTGACACACATAAATCTTTGCAAATGATTGACGGAGAATTAAAAGAAATCGGAAATTATCCTGACCTTATTGAAAATGGTGTATTATCTATTATGATTGCGCACATTGGTGTTAAAAACAACGAAAAATACAACACCAATGGATTACCCGCAAGTACTTCTAAAATAATTGTTACAGATTTATTAAGAAACGAATATGGTTTTAAAGGACTGATTGTAACAGACGCTATGAACATGGGTGGCGTAACGAGTATTGCAAACTGCGAAGTAAAAGCAATTGATGCGGGTTGTGACATCGTATTAATGCCGGTTGATGCTTCCAAAGCGCATGCTCAGATTCTCGCCAAATACAAATCAGATTCAGAATTTAAAGCCAAAGTTGATGCAGCGGCCAAACGCATTATTCGAATGAAAATAGCCTTGGGATTAATGAACAACTAAATTAAAACTTAAATACTTTTTGTTTTTATACCAGACTTAACCCCAAGCTTTTTAAATTAGTAGAATAAAAAATATTGTCGGATAAAAAACATTAGGAATGACAAGGACTTTAATATTTTTATTCATCCTTCTCACTTCAGTCATCTATCCACAAAAGACAAACACATCGTCAAATAGTGATCTCTCATTCAATCAGACAGCCTTCGACTCCGACACCTGTTGTTGGCGTAAGTTGTGTGCGGATAAAAAATATCTTGACGCCGCTAACCTAATTGTTTCATATTTAAAAGCAAGTGAACCAACAAATAGACATTCTCTTAATTGGCATGCAGGACAAATGTTTGCTTGCGCCCATTCTGACGCATTAGCAAAAAAATACTTCAAGAGGACATATTCAATATTCTATAAATGGTTTGGCGACACCGATGCCAAAACATGGTATTATTACGCAAAAGGAACGATTGCAACTATTGACCACAATAAAAAATCACTTGAGAGAGCAAACCTTATTTGGAACAGCAAGTTTCCCAAAGACAACAACTATAATATACTGATTAAACTTTATGAAAATTGGGGCAAAAGTTACGACGACGTTTTGTCTTTGTAATGCACTCAGACTGATTAGAATGAAGCATCAGTGTAGACCAAAATTACTCTCAAAAAAGCGAATTGAATTTTTCTAGCAGCCACTAAAAGATCATAAAAAAAGTGTGATGGGTAAAACTTAATATTTTATTCCACTTTTATTTTTCTTGCCATTCGCTTTGCGGATTCAACCAATTCATAAACATCTTCATTTCCTGAAGTTAAAACAACTCCCATCCTTCGATATTTTCTTGCTGATGGCTTTCCAAAAATTCTTATATCACTCCCAGACTGGGTTAATGCATCTTCAATACCCGAAATAATAGGGTAACTCAATTTTTCCTCTTGTGCTAAAATAACAGCGCTTGCTCCATTTTTCTCTAATTTAATTTCATTTATTGGCAGCGCTAAAACCGCCCTTGCATGAAGTTCAAATTCCGAAAGGTTTTGTGTACCCGCCAAGGTCACCATTCCTGTATCATGTGGCCTTGGTGATAATTCTGAAAAATAGGCGCCTTCTTTCGTAATAAAGAATTCCACTCCCCAAATGCCATTTCCAGTTAAAGCTTCAGTAACACTTTGGGCCATTTTCTGAGCCTCCAACAAATGTTCAGGATTCATTAAAATTGGTTGCCAGCTTTCCTGATAATCTCCCCTCTCCTGCCTATGTCCAATTGGAGGGCAAAACAAAGTATTTCCGTTTTGTTGTGTTACCGTCAATAAAGTTATTTCGTAATCAAAATTTACAAATCCCTCAACTATGACTTCCATTAAATCACCCCGTGATCCTTCCAATGCATACTTCCATGCCAACTCAATATCTTCAACTTCTTTTATAATAGATTGCCCTTTTCCAGAACTTGACATAAGAGGTTTTACCACACATGGCATTCCAATTTGACTAACTGCATCTCGAAATGAAGTAAAATCGCTGGCATATAGATACGGGGCAGTTCTAATCCCTAATTCTTTAGCTGCTAAATCCCGAATAGCCTTTCGATTCATTGTGTAATTTACGGCCTTTGCACTTGGAACCACAACAATTCCTGTTTGCTCATATTTGTACAAATATTCAGTGCGTATTGCTTCAATTTCTGGAATTATTATATCAGGTTTGTGCTTATCTATTAATGAATCCAAATCATTACCATTTAACATATTGATAACTTCATGCTCATGAGCAACTTGCATTGCCGGTGCATCTTGGTAACTATCAACAGCAATTATATATTGTCCAAGCCTCTGCAAAGAAATAGTAAGCTCTTTTCCCAATTCACCGCTTCCAAGTAAAAGTATTTTCTTTCTCATTAGGTGTAAAATAAAAAAAGCGTGCTTAGCACGCTTCAAATTTGTATTTTAGGTATGATCGAACCTAAAAATAAATTTAATTCTCTTATTTTGCAGCTGGAGCAGGAGCAGCAGCTTCAGTTGTAGCAGCAGCAGAATCAGCAGTTGCAGCAGTTGCAGTAGAATCAGCAGCAACTGGCTCTTCAGTTGTAGCAGCAGCAGAATCAGCAGTTGCAGCAGAATCAGCAGCAGCAGCCTCACCATCTTTCTTTTCACCACCACAGCTTACTAAAGTTGTTGCAACTAAAGCAACAGCAAAGAAATTAAATACTTTTTTCATTTTGTTGAAATTTTAACGTTAAATAAAAACCCCTACTCTATAAGCTTTTCGGGAAACGCTATTAATTTTTCAATTAACGATGCGAAATTATAATTATTTAGCGCATTTATTTTGCAGTTTGATGAAAAAATTAAAATTCTTGCCACCTAAAGTATAAACAGCCTTTTGATTGTAACACATAAGAATTGATTTTTCTATCAAAATATATTGGGACATTGAACTCAAGTTTCAATAATTCTATATAATAATGAAAGTTTCTTTCAGAAATACCTAGGCTCAACGAAAATGCTGCAACATTACCTGTGTTTTTGTGATACGCCCTTTGAATAATTTCATTCAAACATTTTAGCCTCTTGTTTTTAAAATTATATTGATCAATAATCGGCTCGATTCCTTCAACCCAAACCCAAACAATCTTACCAGAACCTTGAAACATGTATGTTTCTCTGAATTTGTCATAAACCAAAGGACAACCAAGTTCGTTCTTTATCAAATAGCAATAATTCACTAGGGTCCTGCTGGATACGGCCAATTTATCAGCAGCCTCGCGGGGAGTTCCGGTTATTTGATTTTGAATTAAATAAATAAACTTTTTTAAATTTTCAAAAATCATTGATCTATCGATAACTTAGGTATCAAAAAATTTACAAAGACAAATATTTGAATAATTTATGATTAAATAGTTGATAAAAATTAACTTTGACTTAATGTTTGGAGAAACAATCTTAAAATTACTACTGGAGTTCGAACCGATTTCGCTGCTCGAAATGGATCGTGTTAAACTCATGAATAGGATGGACACTAAATTTGCGTTCTCGGTTTCTCAATTAATCCAAATACTTCCAGATTTAAAAGAAAATTATAAAATTTTAGAAATTGAAGGCACGCGTTTGCCTTTCTACCAAAGTTTATATTTCGACGATGATAATTTTGGATTTTTCAAAGACCATCACAATGGAAGAAATAATAGGTTTAAAGTAAGATATCGTAAATACGTGGAGTCAAACCTGATATTTTTAGAAATTAAACACAAATTCAAAGGACGTACAAATAAAAGCAGGATTAAAGTCGACGACTTTCCATCAACAATGGATGATAATGCCATAAACTTTGTAAAAAAGGTATTGAAACAAGATAAAAACTTGAATCCAGTAATGTGGAATTCATTCAATAGACTTACGCTTGTTCACAAGTATTTAAACGAACGGCTAACATTAGACTTGAATTTAACTTTTAAATGGGAAAATGAATTACATTCTTTCGAAAATTTAATAATTGCCGAATTAAAACAAGAGACCGTTAACCGGAACTCAACTTTTTTCCAGCTTATGAAAACAAAGTGTATTCGACCTTATCGATTAAGTAAATATTGTATCGGATCTATCGAGTTATATGGAAAGGATGGTTTGAAATTCAACCGCTTTAAAAAGAAATTACTAACATTGAAAAAAATTAACACCAATGCTGCTTAAAACAGAGATAATAAACTCATGGAATTTATATGATGATGATGCGATCGCTTTGCTAGTAAGATTGTTCGTAAACACAACAGTACTTACGCTTCTAATACGATATTTATACTATCCTAAAACAAAAAGAAAAGACTATTTATTTACCTACTATTTGATAGGAACCATAACATTCTTCTTGTGTTTCGGACTCAAGAAATTAGATATTGACACCGGAATGGGCCTTGGTCTATTCGCTATTTTTGGTATTATTCGCTATCGCACAGATGCTATTGAAATAAAAGAAATGACTTACTTATTTTTAATCATTGGAATCAGTGTAGTCAATTCATTGGCATCAAATCAAATCAGTTTGACTGAGGTTTTGATTATCAATTTTTTTGTTCTTCTTTTAACTTTTGTTCTCGAAAAATTATGGTTAGTTAAACACGAAACAAGAAAAACAATCAATTACGAAAGAATTGATTTAATTACCCCAGAGAAATATGATGAGCTGAAAGAGGATTTGGAGAAACGTACTGGAATTACAATCAATAGAATTGAAATAGGAAAGATTGATTTTCTCACGGATACAGCCCAAGTTAGAATATATTATTATGCTGATGATCAAGAATTTTCTGACTACTCAGCAGCCTAATAAGAATTAATCTTTTCGAAAAAGTTTTGCGTAAAGACCTTAAAAAATTACTCTTTCCTTTTGCTTTAGTTTATGGTCTTTTTATCGCATTAAGAAATAAATTTTACGATTTAAATATTCTAAAAACATTTGAGATTCCAATTAAGTCTATTGTTGTTGGCAATCTTTCAGTTGGTGGCACTGGTAAAACACCATATGTTCTGATGATTGCCAATCAGTTCTCAGAAAAGAAAATAGGAGTTTTAAGCCGTGGTTATGGTCGTAAAACCAAAGGTTTCTTTATTGTTAATAAGGATCATACTGCGCAAGATGTCGGAGATGAACCTTTACTTTTTAGACAAAAATTAGCGTCAAATTGTATTGTTGCAGTTTGTGAAAATCGTAAGGTTGGCATTCAAAAACTTCTTGAAATATTTCCTGAGATTGAACTCATTATTTTAGACGATGCATTTCAACACCGTCGAATAAAACCTGGATTTTCAATAGTTTTATCCGAATACAACAAACCCTTTTTCAATGACTATATTCTCCCAGTGGGTTATTTACGCGAATGGAAATCAGGCATTAAACGTGCCGATTTGTTAATTTTTACCAAGTGTCCAAAGAATCTAACCTTGGAAGATCAATGTAAATACGTAAACAATACTGCTGTCAATTTAAAGGGCATTTATTTTTCAACCATTATACACCAGCAATTTAAACCTTTAAATCATGAAATTGAACATATTGAAAACATTTTACTGGTTTCAGGAATTGCAAATCCTCAACCTTTAATTAAGCATCTTGAAAATAAGTTCAACCTTGAATTGATGTCATTTAAAGACCATCATATTTTTACTGAATCGGATATTACCAAAATTCAGCAAAAATTTGATAATTTTGCTACTGATAATAAGATTATTCTTACCACAGAAAAAGATGCGGTAAGGCTTAATAATTATCTTAAAACAAATCCAGGGAAATTATATCCTTGGTATTCCATTCCAATAGCTATTGGTATTTTGGAGGAAGAAAAATTTTTTAATGAATTAAATGACTATGTTGGAAAAATTTAATGAAGCCGTTGCTTATATTCAAACTCAAACTGATGTAAATCCCACAATTGGAATTATTCTTGGAACAGGGTTAGGAGGATTGGTGAAGGAAATAGAAATTGTTAATGAAATTCCCTACGAATCCATACCAAATTTTCCTGTTTCTACGGTTGAAAGTCATTCCGGAAAATTAATTTTTGGAACGCTCGGCGGGAAAAAAGTCGTTGCTATGCAAGGAAGATTTCATTTTTATGAAGGCTATTCAATGCAGCAAGTTACATTTCCAGTACGTGTGATGAAACTATTGGGAATTCAGCGACTATTCGTTTCTAATGCATCTGGGGGCGTTAATCCAGATTTTGAAGTTGGTGAAATAATGATTCAAAATGACCATATCAATTTGTTTCCTGCTCATCCTTTAATCGGAAAAAATATAGACGCTTTCGGACCGAGATTCCCAGATATGAGTGAACCATACGACCACGATATGATTCAACTTGCTCAAAAAATCGCAGCAGAAAATAACATTAAAGTTTCCGTTGGCACTTACGCTGGATTAACTGGTCCAACGCTTGAAACACCTGCTGAATATAAATATGTTCGTGCGATTGGTGCAGACGCAGTTGGTATGTCAACCGTACCTGAGGTTATTGTTGCCCGACATATGGAAATACCATGTTTTGCCATTTCAATTATAACAGACTTAGGAGTTCCCGGAAAAATTCAAAAAGTTTCCGTTCAGGATGTAATTGAGGTTGCCAGTCGTCAAGAGCCCAAAATGACTTTAATCATGCGCGAACTAATTTCAAGAATTTAATGTCAACACTTCGGGATAAATATGAAGCAGTAATAGGTCTTGAGGTTCACGCTCAAATGCTCACACGTTCCAAAGCTTATTCAGATGACATAAATGAATATGGAGCGTTGCCAAATACTAATGTAAGCGCTGTTAGTCTTGGTCATCCTGGTACTTTACCAGTTATGAATAAAAAGACATTGGAATTCGCCATCAAACTTGGCCTGGCATGTGACGCTACAATCGCTAAAAAACATTATTTCGCCAGAAAAAATTATTTCTACCCTGATTTACCAAAAGGTTATCAAATTACCCAAGACAAAACGCCTATTTGCACAGGCGGCTCTATTTACATTCGCGATATTGATGGTAAAGAAAAAAAAATAGGGCTTACAAGAATCCACATGGAAGAAGATGCTGGGAAGAGCATTCATGATGTTGATATTAATGACACTTTAGTTGATTTGAATCGTGCGGGAGTTCCGCTTCTGGAAATCGTTTCTGAACCAGACATGAGAAATGCACAAGAAGCATACAATTATCTTTCAGAAGTAAGAAAGTTGGTACGTTATCTCGACATATGTGATGGTAACATGGAAGAGGGTTCCCTTCGTTGTGACGCCAACGTATCTGTTCGTTTAAAGGGAACGTCTGAATTTGGAACAAAAGTAGAAGTAAAAAACATGAATTCGATTCGCAATGTCCATCGTGCAATCGAATTTGAAATAGATAGACAAATTAATTGTTTAGAGAAAAATGAACCATTATTTCAAGAAACAAGATCTTTTGATGCTTTAAAAGGTGTAACCATTTCGATGCGTTCAAAAGAAGCTGCAAACGATTATCGTTATTTTCCAGAGCCTGATCTCCAACCAATTATTTTGGATGAAAGCCAGATTAATGAGATTCAAAATGAAATGCCCGATTTACCGAGAAATTTATTCTTGAAATACACAGAAAAATTTAGTCTCTCTGAATACGACGCTATAAATATTACCGAAAACAAAGGTGTTGCCCTTTATTTTGAAAATTTAATTCAATACACCAAAAATTATAAAATGGCGGCAAATTGGATTATGGGTGAAATCAAATCTTATTTGAATGAATGGGGGGTTGAAATTGCTAACTTTCCTCTTGATCCAAAACAAATTGCCAAACTTATTCATATTATTGAAGAAGGTAAAATATCTCATTCAGCTGCCTCGCAAAAGGTTTTTCCTGAGATGCTTAAAAATCCAAATGAAGAGCCTGGCAAAATTGCTGAAAGATTAAATGTAATCCAAGAATCTGATGAAAATTCAATGATCGGATACATACAAACGGTAATTCAAAATAATCCTGAAGAAGTCGTTCGCTACAGAAACGGTGAAAAGCAACTTATTGGTTATTTTATGGGACAGTTAATGAAGGTTTCGCAAGGTAAGGCTGATCCAAAATCCGGGAATGCCCTTTTACGTAAATTATTGGAAAATGAGAACAATTAACAACTTAATTTTTTTAAGTCTAGGTTTCCTTATGGTTTCCTGTAATAGCGGAACTGATAGCCAAAATTCAACAGAAGAAAAGTCTTTGGTTGATAACTTTACTGTTTCAGGAAAAATTACGGGGGCAGAAAATTTAAATATCTATGTGGAAGGATTCAGTGAAAAGGGTGTTATAAATATAGCTGAAACTAAAATTGATTCTCAAGGTGAATTTTCAATAAAAGGAAATGTTCCGGGATTAGGAATCTACAATTTGCGACTCGGTGAATCTCAAAATAAAGTAATTCCTTTAACCCTATTACCTAATGATAATGTGAAAATTAATACCTCTTTTGACTTTTTCATTTCTAAGCCAAATGCAAGTGGTACAAATTGGACAGATTTAATGAACAAATACGTAGAATACCTTTCTGTTTTCACGAGTAAACAACAAGAATTAATGGCATATCAAGGTCAATTAAGTGAAGCGGACTTATCCTTAAAATATCTTGAACTGCGCAAACCTCTGGATGATTTTGCTATAAATCAAATGAAAAAAGATCCAGGAAATCCTTTCAATATTATTTTGCAAACATCGGCTATCCCAATAACTGGATTTGATGGTTGGGATGCCGGTAATATTGATTTACTTAAATCAGTTGCTGAAGCTTTTAGTACTAAATATAAAAATTCTCCAATGGCAAGCAACATGATTGCGCAGACTGCGGAGGTTGAGCGTGCTTATAAGGAATACCTCACCTCTCAATCAGCTTCAAAGGGAATGGAAAATCTCGAAGCACCTGAAATTTCATTGAAGACACCAGAGGGAAAAGAACTGAAACTTTCATCATTGAGAGGAAAAGTGGTATTGGTTGATTTTTGGGCATCATGGTGTGGACCATGTAGAAAAGAAAACCCTAATGTCATTCGACTTTATAATAAATTTAAAGACAAGGGCTTTACGGTATATTCTGTTTCCCTGGACCAAGATGTTAATGCATGGAAGCAAGCCATACAAAGTGATGGATTAATATGGCCAAATCATGTAAGTGATCTTTTGGGATGGAATACACCTATGACGCAATTATATGGATTCAATAGTATACCATACACAGTATTATTGGATAAAACAGGCAAAATTCTTGGTGTAGGTTTAAGAGGTCAAGAGTTAGAAGAAAAATTATCCGAAATATTACCTTAATTAAATAAAATGAAACTTTACAAAATTATTTTTATTGTTCTATTTGTAAATACATTTTCATTTGGACAAGTGAATTTTGAGTTAACCGGAAACATTTTTAATGCAGAGGTTGACTCTGTATCACTATCGCAAAATATTTCAGGTACATACGTTGATCTTTATAAAGTACCCCTTTCTGAAAAAGGCGACTTCTCAATAAAAGGATCAGTTCCGAATCAAGATTATTATGTTCTGAGAATATCAGGTTCCTTCGTACATTTAATTTTACGAAATGAATCGAAAATACAGATTTATGGTGACGGAACGAATTTGTTTAATTTTTGCAATATTGTAGGATCAAATGAGAGTGATCAGATGAATCAGTTTGTTAAGGTGCTAACACTCTGGAATGTAAAACGTGATTCTGCCTTATTTCAAATTCAGCAAAATCCATCTAGACAAGAGGAAATTTCTAGTGCGATTACAACAGAATACTATACATTCCAAAGTAATGTTCAAAGTTTTGTTGCGAAAAATCAAAATTCTGCTGCCCTCATTCCCGTATTATCTGCAATAGATTCAAAAAATGATTTTGCTTCTTATGAATCTGTCGTGAAACAGCTTCTTATTGGCTTTCCAGAATCACCAACTGTTCAATTGGTATACAATAACTACCTTCAAATTATTGCCCAAAGAGAAGCTGAAAACATATTAGCTCCTGGCAAAGAAGCACCTGATTTTGAAGAATTAATGTTAGACCGAGAAACCAAAATGAAACTTTCAGATTTGAGAGGGAACGTAGTTTTACTCGATTTCTGGGCTTCTTGGTGCGGTCCTTGCCGTAAAGAAAACCCAAATGTTGTAAAACTTTATAATAAATATAAAGACTATGGATTTACAATAATGAGCGTTTCTTTAGATAAAGACCTTGCGCTTTGGAAAGCAGCAATTGAAAATGACGGTTTAATTTGGCCTAACCATGTTAGTGATCTTCAGCAATGGTCGAGTAAAGTAGGACAACTATATCAAGTTAAAGGAATTCCATTTACTGTTCTAATTGATAAAGAAGGGAAAATCATAAAAACAAATCTCCGAGGTGAATCACTGGAAAGCGAATTAAAGTCAATATTTGAATTAACTAATACTGAAAAAGAACCCGAAATAACAGTTCCTGATCCAGAAAAAACACAAGAAGAACCTGTAAAGGAAAAAAGTAAAAAGGAGAAGAAAGAGAAGCAAAAACGTTCCAAAGGGTAAGTTGGACATTAAAATGTCAAAAACAGAAAGAAATGTGATTTATTTTGCCTCCGATTTTCATCTTGGAGCACCAGACTATAAGTCAAGCCTGGAAAGGGAAAAAAAAATAGTAGACTGGTTAAATTCAATTGAATCATCTGCCCAAGAAATATTCCTTGTTGGTGATATTTTCGACTTTTGGTTTGAGTACAAGAGAGTTATACCAAAAGGATTCGTTCGACTTCAGGGTAAAATTGCTGAATTAACTGATAAAGGTATTCCTATTCATTTTTTTACAGGTAATCATGATATGTGGATGTTTGATTATTTACCTCAAGAATTGGGAATAAAACTTCATAAAGCACCAATATCAAGAACATTTTTTGGAAAGAAAGTATTAATTGGTCATGGTGATGGTTTAGGTCCAGGAGATAGGGGTTATAAATTCTTAAAAAGAATCTTTGAAAATAAATTTTGTCAATGGTGTTTTGCCCGTTTACATCCTAACTTTGGAATGGGAATAGCAAATTATTCATCCAAAAAGAGCAGAGCTGCCACAGGAAATGTGGATGATATCTTCAAAGGAAAGGATAATGAATGGCTTGTAATTTATTGCGAAGAACGCTTAAAAACCGAAACTTTCGATTACTTTATTTTTGGTCACCGCCATTTACCTTTGGAAATTGAATTGTCCAATAATTCAATGTATTTCAATCTTGGTGATTGGTTAAAACACCAAACCTATTTGGAAATTCGAGAGGAAGGGGTTCAAATGAAAAAATGGAATTCCTAGATAACAATCAATTTAAACCGAAGTCAAAATCAATTTTTATTTATCATTCGCATTGTAATTTTCCTGAAAAATTAGACAATGGAAAGTTGCTTTGAAACTGATTGGACAAGAGAAGAATTTAAAGCCTATTTACTTCTGTATGCTGCCAGAGCAAATTTTTTTGAAGATGAATCGGAAAAAGAGGCAATTCTTGCGATGGTAAACCCTTTGACTTACAAACGTATTCACAAGGAAATTGAGGAAGATAATGATTACCAAAGCATACAAAAAATTCTGGCAAGTATTGAAAAACATCATTATTCCAAAGAAAACATCCAATTGTTGATATCTGACATTAAAAGGATATTCAATGTATCAGGTAAACAAGATATACTTGAAGAAAATATGTTGAGAGGTCTACAAAAATTGATGCTCACCCATTAACGCATTCCACCTTTCATTTGCTTCATGAGACCCATCATATTTTTTGGATTGCTCATCATTTTCATCATTTTTTTGGTATCCTCAAATTGCTTCATGAGTTTATTAACCTCCTGAATAGATGTTCCACTTCCATTTGCAATTCTATTTTTCCTTTGACCGTTAATTAAGCCTGGATTGGATCTTTCCTTTGGAGTCATTGATAGAATGATGGCCTCTATATGTTTAAAAGAGTTTTCATCAACATCAACATCTTTCATGGCTTTTCCCATTCCAGGTATCATTCCCATCAAATCTTTGACGTTACCCATTTTTTTAATTTGCTGGAGTTGACCTAAAAAATCATTGAAATCAAATTGATCTTTTTGAATTCTTTTTTGGAGTTTACGAGCCTCCTCTTCGTTGAATTGTTCTTGAGCACGCTCAACTAGGGAAACGACATCTCCCATCCCAAGGATACGGTCTGCCATTCGCTGAGGATAAAAAATATCCAGAGCATCCATCTTCTCACCTGTACCTACAAATTTTATAGGTTTATCTACAATCGCTTTTATAGACAATGCAGCACCGCCACGTGTATCACCATCCAACTTGGTGAGTACTACCCCATCAAAGTTAATTCTCTCATTAAATGCTTTTGCCGTATTAACAGCGTCTTGACCTGTCATGGAGTCAACCACAAACAAAGTTTCAGTTGGTTGTAGAGCAGCCTTAACACGATAGATTTCATCCATCATTTGCTCGTCTATTGCCAAGCGACCTGCAGTATCGACAATAACTACATTAAATCCTTTACTTTTGGCATGTTGAATAGCAGCTTGTGCAATTTTAACTGGGTCTTTTTCTTCCTTATTGGAATAAACCTCAATATTTAATTGCTCTCCTAGTACATGCAATTGATCAATAGCAGCCGGTCGATAAACATCACAAGCCACAAGCAATACTTGTTTTCCTTTTTTGGATTTTAAATAATTGGCAAGCTTACCAGAGAATGTTGTTTTTCCTGAACCTTGAAGTCCAGACATTAAAATTATTCCAGGATTACCTTTGATGTTGATTTCACTTTCGTTTCCTCCCATCAATTCGACCAACTCTTCATGGCAAATTTTAACCATCAATTGACCTGGAGAAACCGATTTCAAAACATCCCTTCCTAAAGCCTTTTCTTTTACTGTATTTGTAAAGTCTTTCGCCGTCTTAAAATTAACATCGGCATCGAGCAATGCTCGACGTACTTCTTTTAAAGTTTCTGCCACATTAATTTCAGTAATTTGCCCCTGACCTTTGAGCACCTTAAACGCCCGTTCAAATTTCTCGGTTAAACTTTCAAACATGAGTAATCAATTATAAAATCAAAATTAATAAAAAGTACTCTGCTATGGCTGATTTTAATAGAAATTAAGCTAAATCTGAGACAATTTTACTGGACTGGGTATTCAGTTTACTGTTTCGTCTGCTGTAACCAAAATAAATGATGAGACCAACCAGAAGCCAGACCCCAAAACCAATCCAATTAGACAAACTCAATTGACTCATCATGTAGAGACAGCTAATAAGTCCAAGCGTTGGTATTAAAGAAAGATTTTTGGTAATACTTAGCACTGTTAACCAAATCGTGACCAGAAAAAAGATGTACATTGGAATTTTATGTTTAAATAGGCTAAAACCAGAAGAATAAATTCTGGATTCATTAAAGCCGATCTCCTTAAGTTGACGAACATATTCATTCTCCCCTTTTTCAAATTTTACATTCAAGTAATTGAAAACATCCCCATTTATTTCTTTATCTTGAAGGAATCCTTTTTTATCAATTGTTGAAAAATAATTTTTCATTTTTGAAATCTCAGATTTTGAGCAAGTTGTCATAAAATCCTCAACCGCATTTACCTCCCTTTCATTGCTCAAAAATTTAAGTGTTGAATTTTTATTATACAGAAAGGAAAGCGCTATACCAATTACTAAAAAAATGGGCATAAAATATTTACCGTTAATATATGGTGTTTTGAATTTTCCTCTTGGGATATCTGATTTATTTTGCAAAACGAGAACACCACCACATACCAAAACAAAAGCAAATAAGGTTCCTATACTGCATAGATCGGTAACCATCGTTAAATTCATAAATAAGGCTGGAACTGCCACAACAAAACCTACAACAATGGTTGCAAAGGACGGCGTTTTAAATTTGGGATGAACTTTAGAAAATCGTTTAGGCAATAAACCGTCTCTACTCATACTCATCCAGATCCTTGGTTGCCCCATTTGAAAAACGAGCAATACACTTGCCATGGCCACAACCGCGCTTACTGCTATAATGCCAGACATCCATTTTAAGTCTAATGTTTCAAAAACATAAGCTAAAGGATCTCCGACTCCCAATTTACTGTAACTCACCATTCCGGTTAAAATTAAAGCTATTACAATATAGAGTATTGTACAAATTATTATTGCCCACATCATTCCTCGTGGTAAATCACGTTGTGGATCTTTGCACTCCTCGGCCGTTGTAGAAATGGCGTCAAAACCGATATAAGCGAAAAATACTGCTGAAACACCTTGTAAAATACCTGAAATTCCGTTGGGTGCGAATGGCGACCAGTTAGAAGTGTCAACATAAAATATTCCAACAGCAATAACCAATAAAATAATCGCCAGTTTAACAACAACCATTAAATTGCTGGCATTTCGAGACTCTTTCATCCCTTTGTATACCAATGCAGTGATGAGAACAATTATAAATAATGCAGGTAAATCAGCGATGATATGAAAGGAGCCGATCGAAGGAGCATCCATCCAAGCATCATATGCAAGCTTTAAACTTGGTGAATTTTGTGAAATTTCATTCATTGACTTTCCAGCTTCAAGCATATTCAAAACTTCATTATGACCGTTGTAAGCGGTAAAATAGTCCATTTGTATCCAAGCGGGTAAATGAATGTTCATTCCTTCCAATAAACCGGTAAAGTAATCACTCCATGAAATGGCAACGGTAATATTTCCAATGGCATATTCCATGATTAAAGACCATCCAATAATCCAAGCTACAATTTCACCAAAAGCAACATAAGAATAAGTATACGCACTTCCCGAAACAGGTACCATTGAGGCAAATTCAGCATAAGCAAAAGCGGCGAATCCGCATGCTATCGCAGTAAAAAGAAATAAAAATATTACAGCTGGTCCGCCATTTGAACTCGCTTCACCTATTGTTGAGAAAATCCCTGCACCAATAATAGCAGCAATTCCAAAAAACGTAAGATCCCTAACTCCCAGATGTTTACCTAGTGTATGACCATCATCACCATTATTTTTTTCAACTTGAAGCAAAATATCATGGACAGATTTTTTCCTGAATAAAGATTTAAATGTCATTTCGTATCAATTGTTTAACGGTTCTAAAGATAGAAACATTGACAAAAGAATTTCCAACTAAGTAATTAAACTTTTCGTTAGCTATGCGAAATGTTAATCAACACATAAGGTATTTTTTATTAAGTTTGACAAAAAAATCCGAACCATGAAAAAACAAATACTATTATTATTTTCAGCTATTCCATTCATGAATTTTGGTCAATCTATGGATCAAAACAACGAGCCAGTTCTAGGTCAAAACAATCAACTTTTTATGTGTGATTCGTTAACGGATCCCTTAAATAGCGTAACCGGAACAGGAGTAGTATGGGATTATAGCCAAATTGCAGGATTCAGTGGTCAAACAAAAGTTATTGAAATCCTTGATCCTGCGACAACTGCAAACGCGGCGAGTTTTCCAAGCTCAACCAAGACTTTTTCGATTCAAGGATCAATTACCAATTATTTTAATTCTTCTGCAACAGAAAGGGTATCGCAAGGCTTCGTTTTTGAAGAACCTAGTTTTGGTACCGTTTTGGCGACATTCGATACCGATGCCCAAACAACTGTGCAATATCCATTTGCCAATGGTGACGCTTTTGAAGATGCTTTTTCTGGTCAATTGAGTTTTACTTTTAACGGAATCCCACAAAATCCAACATGCACTGGAAATTCATATGCATCAATAGATGGAAGTGGAACTTTAAAACTTCCAAGTGCCACAAATTTAAACAACGTCATTCGTTACAAAATCGTAGATACCTTATTTACACAAGTTGTTTTCGTTGTTCCATTGGATATTGAATTGATACGCACGCAATATGAATATTACGATTATGCGAATGGTAGTTTACCTGTTTTTATCCATTCTTCTGTAATTATTCAGCAAGCTGGCGCTACGACACCACTTCTTGAACAATCCGTTGTGCTTTCAGCAGTTGAACCAACGAATTTTGTTGGATTATCTGAATCAGAAAATGTTTCTTTCAATTTCTTTCCCAATCCAGGTAATGGAAATTTAGTCTTTACCAACAACTCTAATGCCTCAGCAACGATTACCATTTTAGATCAAACAGGTCGGGTTGTATATGAACAAGAGCATAACAATTCTTCAAATATTAACTTGACTCACTTAAAAGCAGGATCATATATTGCCAGAGTTAACACCAACAATAAGATTTATCAATCAAAAATTGTAATTCAGTAATTTGATTTCAAATAATAAAAAAACCGCAGTAGCGGTTTTTTTTGTGTCTTTTTTCTTGTAATTCAATAGCCAATGTTACCTTTAGATTTATATTTCGTTTGGCAAATTGTTTTTATGAGATTTCTTTATTTATTTATTTTTTTGACACCATTTTTTGCAGTTGCGCAGAATGAGCTTAATAATGTTGAACGTGCTTATTTATTCCATATCGTAAAAAAAAGTCCAATACTAAACACTGAAATTGGAAGGTATTTCGACTACACAGGTCCTAAAATTCTTTTAAAAGACGGAACAGAGAATTTTGATTCAATTGAATTGGTAATTATGGAAAAACCAGAATTACTGGTTATCAGAACTTCTGAAATTTCTAAATCTGCGAAAGGCATTCTTTCTGAAACGGCCAATAAAATGGCTTTGTGGGAATTGAATAAAGTATTGTTAGCTGCTCGAGGAAGTGTAAAAGATTTGGATAATTACCGAAATAAATATGAGCATTTTATTTCCATTATGGACGATTCATTACCTGAATGTGCCTTTAAGATTGAGGATAGTATTAAGAGCCTACAACAAAAAGTTTTCAATGCCATAAATCCAAGCCTTTCCCTCAATGACAAAATTGCCAACATTGAAGCTCTGAGGAATTGTAGTCCCAGTGACAGATTAAAAATTTTAAATGCCATAAGCTATGCCGTTGAAAAGTATACCGAAGAGCGTTCCTTAGAAATATTTTTATCGCTCGGTGGAGAGGCAACAACATATATTAATCATTTGATTGCTGCTGGAGATGGAAGCAATACATCCGGGCTTTTAGAGGAAAGAGAAAAAGATGAAAAAGGTGATTGGAATAAAGGTTTGCCTAAAGCAATTGGGTTCTTTCCATATCAATTACAACTAATTGAAACTGAAGGTCAAGTAAATATATCACCAAAACAAGCCGCAGTTTTAACCATGTCAACAGTTGGAGGAAAACGTGCAACGAATTTACACTTTGATGTATGGGGGTACAATTCAGAAAAACAAACAACTGTAATTATTAAAAAAAACGGTGTGATTTATCCACTTTTTGGTTCTGCTGAAACACGTTTTTTATCTCCAGATTCAACATTTGGAAAAGGAGGGACTTTACAAGGAATTATTAATGATTTAAAGTTCAATAAGGTTGGCCACATGCAGGAAATGATATTTGGCAAAAACGGATTTAATGAAATATTGGAAGAATACGCTCAAATAAAGGTAGATCTGGAAGTTGAAATGAATAAAAATGAAGCGGAATACAATCAAATGCACAAAACTCCAATTTACACGAAAAAAAGGGCAACAAAAGCCATGCGTAAAGAACGGAAAAAGCTCAAAAAAGACCCGACATACATGAAGGAGAATGAGAATCAACCGATAACAATATCAGGAAAAACAAGAAAAGGAAAAAAACAAAATACTTTAATTGATTTGTATAAAGAATATGAAGCTTTAAACGCAGCCATTGCCGATATGGAAAGACAAAAGACTGAGGCAACAGATATTTTAACGGGTTATCTCAACAAACTGCGTTATTATGAGGATCTTTTCGGAACCAAATGGGCGAATTTCACTGTGACAGATGGATTTTACACATTCGAAGATTCAACCACTTTTGATCTTTATACACAAGAATTTACTTTTCCAGCCTCAGCCATTCAAGAGGACTTCGAAATCAAACTCATTTCAATACCGGAGAATAGTTTATCTTCAACCTCAGATGAGGTTATGCTGCATGTGAATCTTGTGGACGCTATTCCGAATTATGATGCCAGACTGCAAATCGAATTAGAAGATGTTTTCCTTTCCGATAGTTGGAAATTGGATAACTCACTATTAAATGCTGATGATAGTGTTGCTGTATTGCAATTCTTTGAACAATTATTAAATAAAAAGAAACCTTTCAATATTATAGCTAGAGGTCAAGGCGTCGGCAAGTGGGATGAATGTCGAGTAATCAAGGATTTACATCCTGTAGAGCTAAGCTCCTACCCTATTTCAAGGATGGATTCAACATATTCAAGATTAAGAAGATCTGAGGTTTGGGTTGATATGGATCGTGAGACCAATATGGAAATAAACTCCTACACCGATCCCGTAAAATCTAATTTGAATATTTCAAATGCCACTATTCTTGAATTAATGCAGCGTTATCAATTATCTAAAAATGACATTTTGAGTGTATATCGTACCTCAACAATTATTAACAAACTTAAAAGTGAACTCAGTTTATTGGCTGGCTCTTACTTGAGTCGTGAAGATGCAAAAATTGTTATTGACCGATTCAACAATTCATTGAATAAACTCAGGGTTTCAGTAGGAGCGACATCGCTTAAATGGACAGATATTAAACTGTAAAATACCATTAAATATTATCTGGAAAATTGATTAAAAAAAGATTTTTAGACGCTCTTGTAAATGCGGTATACAACCATTTTTTACTTGATTCATCAGGTGTTTCATATGCCAAAAAAGAACCATCAACAAAAACATTTTCCCATTGCCCGCCTTGTGATTTGTGACATGTTACAGCGTAAGCATATTTTACTTGAAGCGCATTAAAATACTGATTTTTCAAAATTAAATCGTAACGTTTTTTTTTGTTTTTTTCATGTAAATAATCTTTTTCAATTTCAAAAAATAAAGTTTTGAAAAATGTGCGAGGAAGCGCTGGAGCGTCAATATTCAACGCATCTAAAAGAACCAATACTTCAAGAGGTTCTTCATCCACGTAATCGATAAATTCTACCAACAATCTTGCAAAATGCGTATTGTACAAATATTCATATTTTAACACCCTTTTTACATTAAGCAATTCACCATTTGCAATAAAACCAATTGAAGACTTTTCAGGCAACCAGAAATAACTATTTTTAACAACCATAAGACTATCGGAAGTATTCAAAACTTCATCAAAGAATAGCAATCTTCTTCTTATTTGTTCATTGTAGGCATTCGCGCGCTTGTTTGACCTTGTGATAATAATGGTTTCTGCAACTGATGACTTGTGGTATGCATTTTCCAAAAAGTCCTGAAATTCAAGTCCATTTATGGCACGAACATCTTTAAAATCTTTGATGTCAGATTGAAAATCAATCTTCATATCCTTTCTGACTGATGTTGATAAATTCAAAATTCCAGAAACAGCCGTTTGTCTAACCACTTGATTTAAAGCAAAAGTGGAACAATTTAAACGGGGATAAAAATGATTCAAGTATTGTATATTTAGAGCTGGAGAAAAATCGGAACCAACAGGTGGAAGCTGACCTTCATCTCCAACAAACATTAAAAAGCAATCTTTACCAGAAAAAACATAATTGATTAAGTCTTCAAGTAAATTTCTATACTGTGCGCCTTCTTTGATGTCAACATTATCATTTGCTATCATCGAGGCTTCATCCACAATAAATAAAGTATTGGTATGCAGATTTGGCATTAAACTGAGTTTAACAACTTCACCTGATTCGCTCCCACTTCGATAAATTTGTTTATGAATGGTGAAAGCTTCTTTTTTTGCCTTCTGTGAAAACACTTTCGCGGCTCGCCCAGTTGGTGCTAAGAGTTTGGTTTTCAATTTCAATTGCGTCAAACACTTTACAAATGATCCAACAATAGATGTTTTTCCTGTTCCTGCATACCCTCTTAATATAAACACACGATTTCCAGTCTCCTCAAAAACAAAATTATACAGTCCTGATCGCACATTACTCTGATCCTCAGTCAAACTGTGTTCAAAAGTGTTATCGAATAAATTAAAAAAAGTTGCCTTCGAAATATTGAAATTCATCATTATAAAGTTAATATTAAGATGGAATTTAATAAACCGATTTTTTTAAATCAACGAACAACTTTTAAAATTAGAATACGTCTATTTTTGTGTTAATGAAACTATTTTTTCAAATCCAACTATTGGTTGCTTCATTCTTTTTATTAGGAATAAAAAATTCCTTTTACAGTCAAAACATTTCGGGAACAATCAACCAATATACTAGTGTTACAGCCATCCAATCAAATGCTGTAACCGTTGCCAATGCTAATGGATACAATGTTGGAGATAAGGTTCTGCTCATTCAAATGAAAGGTGCTTCAATAACCACTGGAAATGTGGCTGCTTTCGGAACCATTACGAATTATAACAATGCGGGAAAGTTCGAATTTCTTGTAATAGCATCAAAAAATGGAAACACATTAACTTTTTCAAATAACATTTGTAATGCATATACAATTTCTGGACTGGTTCAATTGGTTCGCGTACCTGTTTACGGAAATGCAACAATTACTGGAAATATTACAGGAACTCCATGGAATGGCAGTTTTGGAGGCGTAATTGCATTCGAGGCAAGTAACCTGACATTCAATGCAAACATAAATGCAGCCGGAATTGGATTTAGAGGCGGTACAATAACTAATGGTTTTTTTGCTTGTGGTGATATTAATTACGCCAATGGCACTGCCAATGGTGGAAGAAAAGGAGAAGGAATTTCCAGTGCACCTGTTGGCCAAGAAGCCAATCGCGCTCCACTAGCAAATGGTGGTGGTGGATCAAATTCTGGAAACCCTGGTGCTGGTGGTGGCGGTAATGGTGGCTCAGGAGGAAGAGGTGGAAGTGAATTTTCTGGATCTTGTGCACCAAATTTTAGCTTCGGCCTTGGAGGTTTTGGATTAAATTATTCAGGTTATAAAGCTTTTCTTGGTGGTGGTGGCGGTGGAGGTTACCGTGACAACGGATTAAATGCCACAAACGGCTCCGACGGAGGCGGAATCGTTTTTATAATTTGTCCAAACATTAACGGAAACAATTTTTCCATTTTTGCAAATGGAATAGATATTGCGGCAAATACTGATTCTGAAGGTGCTGGTGGTGGTGGTGCTGGCGGAAATGTTTATCTGACCTCAACAAATATCAGTTCCAATTTGAACATCGATGTAAGCGGAGGCAATGGTGGGAATATCCTCAGTTCACTTTGGTCTAGTGCATGTCATGGACCAGGCGGTGGCGGTGGCGGTGGAACAATTGTATTCTCCAACGCAACAGTTCCAACCAACATATCTACGAATATTTCAGGCGGTAATGCTGGTTCAATACTTCATCCTGGAACACCTTGTTCAGGAACAACTTTTAACGCCGCTGGAGGTCAAAATGGACAAATTCTTTTCAACTATCAATTACCAACTCCTGGTAATCCCCCTGATTTAGGTCCAGATTTAACTGTTTGTGAAGGTGAAAGCGTTACAATTGCTCCCACTAATCCCTATCAATCTTATCTTTGGAGTGATGGTTCAACAAATCCCTCATTAGATGTTACAAATCCTGGTATTTATTGGTTAGAGGTCAGCTCTGGTTGCGGGGCTGTTAGAGATTCTATTTCTATTAATAACTTCACGTCTAATTTTTCTTTAGGTCCTGACATTCAAATTTGCCCCAATACAACTGCTAATCTTTCGGTTGGAAACATTTATCTATCGCAAATTTGGAGTACAGGTGAAATTACACCAACGATCCAAGTAAATCAAGCTGATTCCATAAGTGTTGAAGTAATTGATCAAAATAATTGCATTTATCAAGATACTATCATTGTTAATGTATTCTCAATTCCTGAAAGTTTTCAGGTTGCAAGTATTTGTGCGGGTGACAGCTACAATTTCAATGGCAATAGTTATTCTCAAGCTGGAACCTTTACTATAAACCTAACTGGTTCGAATGGATGCGATTCTTTGACCACATTGCAATTATCTGTTAACCCTCTTCCAATCATTGGGATTAATGACACTTCAATTTGTGTGGGCGAATCGGTTGTTATGCAACCTACAGGTGCAATTACCTACAACTGGTCGCCTTCGGTGCAATTTAATAATAATGGATTTGCCATTTTATCACCCCTACAGACCACAACCTACACTATACAAGGAACTGATGCAAACAATTGCACTTCATTACCCGAGTCTTTCACATTAACTGTGTATCAAGTACCCGAAGCCTCATTCACTTTTAGCCCTGTTAACCCATCTATCAATAATTCTTCGATTGTTTTAAACAATACAAGTAATGGGGGAAATGAATTCACTTGGACTGTGGCAGGCGATATGTTTATAAACAACAATGATGAAATACCCTATTCACTGCCTGCTGTTGAAGGAGATTACGATGTTAGTCTAACAGCATATTCTGGCGAAGGATGCGTTTCACAGGCTTTTGGAATAATTAGCATTTTAAGTGATTTTGCGTTATACGTGCCAAATACCTTTTCACCTGATGGCGATGAATTCAACAATATCTTTATGCCTATTTTCAGCTCAACCAATTCATTATACTACTATCATTTTTCAGTTTTTAACAGATGGGGCGAGCAAATTTTTGAATCTTTTGACCCAAATTTGGGTTGGGATGGCAGTTATGCCAATAAAATATGTAAAGAAGGCACCTATTCTTATTTAATTGAATACACCGAAAATACGGATCAAACCAAACAAATCTGCGGTCATATTGAGTTATTGAGATGATAGGCGCTTATATTAAGCTTTGTTTTTACTAACTTTGTTGACTTAAATAATTTCATGCATCTTGCTATAGATTTATCTTCAAGTGGAATACAAATAGGAAAACCTGGTGAGGCAATCAATACCAACCAATCCATGCTTTTCACGAATTTAACAGACTCAGCAATTAAAGAAGATCTCAATCTTTTTTTTCAAGACCATAATATTAGAATGTCAGAATTGAGCGAATGCTCAATTTCTTGGTCATGCATAAGAACTACATTGGTTCCTGGAAATATATTCGCAGGCACAACCCCGACTTCCATTTTTTCACTTTGTTTCGGAAAAAATATCGATACAAATACGATTGACTACAATCGAATCCCAGAACAATCAATCGTCAACGTATTTGAAATTCCACTGTGGGTTAAATCTTATTTTGTTTTAAAATTCCCAAGGGCTATTATTCAACAAGAAGGGTCTGTAATTATTCGCGGCCTATTTGGAACCGGAACTTTTAAGTTGAGAGCTTTACTGAGTATTCATGACACCTATTTTGGACTAACAATAGTCAAAGAAAATAAATTGCAATTCTATTCTAGTTTTGACTATCAAAATTCCGAAGATATTATTTACCACTTTATTTTTGTCCTTCAACAAAAGGAATGGTTTGGTAAAGAAATCCAAATTGAAATTTGCGGTGGTGTTGGTTCAACTATAGAATTGACAAGGGAAATTGAAGAAAAATTAAAAAAATTCAAGGAGTTTCAGGGTAAATCAATTCAAGCTGAAACCAACTTTCTCATAAATTCTCACAAGTTTTGCGTATAATTCGGGGTAAACTTAAATCCAGGAGGATTGGAGTGCCAAAAAATTTCCCTTCAAGACCAACTACTGATTTCGCCAAAGAAGGATTGTTTAATATTCTTGAAAATCAATTAGAAATCGAGGATAGTAATGTACTGGATCTGTGTTCAGGAACTGGAAATATTGCCTTTGAATTTCTTTCTCGCTATGCCCAAAAAGTGACATGTATCGACAGCAATTATTTTTGTATCAAACACATTAGAAAAATTGCAACTGAATTAGATGTAGACAATCAACTTAACGCTTTTAAGGAAGACATTTTAAACTATTTAAATAAATCCAATTCGAAATACAATATTATTTTTTGTGATCCACCATATGACCTAAAAATACATGTACAAGTTCATAAATTGGTATTTGAAAAAAGCTTATTACTCAATGAAGGTTTTTTAATTATTGAACATGGAAAATACACCAATCTTAAAGAATTGGATTATTTTCAATTTGAAAGAACTTTTGGAAATGTTATATTTAGTTTTTTCAAATGTGAAATATAACAACACATGAAAGCAGTATTCCCTGGATCGTTTGACCCTTTTACGAAAGGACATGAAGCATTAGTAAATCGGGCGATGAATTATTTTGAAACAATTTATATCGCAATTGGTGAAAACAGCACTAAGAGTAGTTTTTTTAACCTGGAGAAAAGAATTAAACATATTGAATCTTTATTTGAAGACGATAGGATTAAAGTTATAACTTTTAATGGATTAACAGTTGACTTATGCCGAAGGTTAGAAGCAAATATTATTTTAAGAGGATTAAGAGATGGCAAAGATTTTGAGTACGAAAAATCAATTGCTCACATGAATTATAAAATGTCAAGTATCGATACATTTTTTCTTTTGACAAATGAAGCGTTAAGCTCAATAAACGCCAGTATAGTACGAGAAATATATAAGAATGGTGGAAAAATATCTGATTTTGTAACAAATTCTAATATTCTCGTTTAAACCCAAGTGAAAATTCATTCATCCACTTCAGGCAAAATGAAAAATAAACTTCTTGCATTTTTTATTCTTCTCTTTGCGCACTTATCGATAGGGCAAAAGCAAGTAACGATTTATGGTTTCGCACCAGAATACGTTGGAAAAACTGTGTCATTCAACAAAATTGACGATTACATTAGTGAACATGAATCAGTGATTGCATCAACTATTGTAAAACAAGACAGTACATTCTTTATAACATTCAATGTTTCTGAAATACAGCGAATAAATGTACATGCGAATAATAACAGCACTCACTTATATGTTCAACCCGGAGGTTTTTATGAAGTATATTTTCCTGGAAATGACCCTACTCAACCATACAAAGAAACTGGGAACCTCATAGAGCTTACCTTTTTTAATCTAGATTCAACAGATATTAATTATAAGATATTGTCCTTTCAAAGATGGTGTGACGAATTTATGTACGAAAAATTTTACACTAAGAACGTTAAACCTGCTGAATTCGAAGCAAGTCTTAAAGATTTTAAATTAGCAGTTGAAAGTTACTACTCCAAAGACACATCAACCTTTCTAAAAGCGTATGTAATGTACAGCATCGCAACTTTTGATAACATTCAATTTTCCGGTCAACATAAAAAAGAGGAAAAGTATGCATTTTATCTGCATCAAAATCCGGTTTGTTACAACAATGATGCGTACATGGAATATTTCAATGCTTTTTATGACAGATTAATTCCACGACTAGATCATGAAACCGATGAAAAGGTTTATCAGGCTGTTCTTCAAAGTAGTCCGAGTTTGTTTATGAGAGCGCTTCACACCACCTTAATAACAGAAAACATGAGAATTAGGGAATTGGTAATGTTAAAATCCCTTGGTGAAGAATATTATTCAAAGCAGTTTCCTCAAACGAATATAATCACAATTTTAGACAGTGTTTCCAAAGGAAGCATGTTTCCGGAACATGCAGTTATTGCAAAAAATATCAAATCCAGATTAACACAATTGGTTGTTGGAGGAAATGCTCCAGATTTCTTTATTAAAAATTCAAACGGTGAATTATTTTCCTTATCATCATTTGGGAAGAAACACTTATACTTTCATTTTTATGATCCTTCGATGATAAAGAGTAATTTGGAGCTTGAGGCACTCATCAAACTATACAGTGAATACAAAGGTGACGTTGAATTTATATCCATTTATCCAAACAAAACTTATAGTGATGAGAATGTCAAGAACTTCATTGAAACAATTCCATGGCAAACTTTTAAAGTTGACGCCAACAATCCGATATGGGCAGATTACAATGCCGTTGCCTTTCCGTATTATGTTTTGTTAGATGGATACGGTTATGTCGTTTCCGCTCCAGCCAGAGGCCCATTGCCAGATGGACAATACCTATCAATTGATGAAACTTTTTTCAACATACACAAAATAAACCGCAATAAATAGGGTCCATATTGAATACCCAACCCCATCATTTGGGTGATAAGTTGTATTTTTATGGCAACTATTTGAAATGTATGAAATTCAATTTATCTGAAATAACAGAACTTATTCGATTCAGAAGAACAATATATCCTGAACAATATTCAGAGAGAAAAGTCCATAAAGAACAAATTGAGTTGATTTTAAACAATGCACTCTGGGCACCAACTCATGGTAATACCCAACCGTGGCGCTTTAAAGTATTCATGAACGATAGTAGAATTCATTTGAGCGAATTTTTGGGAAAAACATATGCTGAAATTACCCCTTTAGATAAACAAAGTGATTTAAAACGCTCTAAACTTGAAAACCGCCCATTGAAGGCATCTGCAGTGATAGCCGTTTGTATGAAAAGGCAAGAATCCGAAAAAATTGCCGAAATAGAAGAAATTGAAGCTGTTGCATGTGCCGTGCAAAACATGCACCTTACCTGCACCGCTTATGGATTGGGAGGCTTTTGGTCAACACCGGCAATGATCTACCATGAAAAAATGAAAACTTTTCTAAATTTAGAAGCTAATGACAAATGCTTGGGCCTTTTCTATATTGGATACCCAGCGATTGAATGGCCGGCAGGACAACGCAGGCCTTTGGAATATATGACTGAATGGATTGATGAAAAATAAGAAATTTCGGGAGCATTAAAAATGATTTTAAAAAGGTCAATAATTTTAGTAACTATATTTCTTTTTATTGCTGTAATTAGTCGTTCTCAGCAAAATGTACCATCTTATTTTGGGATTCAAGTAAAACCAATATTTCCAACGCGATTCATTGGTGAACCAACTTTAACTCTGGAAGAGGGTGAATTTTCAACAACAATTACTCAAAAAACCGGTTTTTCATTTGGTGGCACTGTAAGAGCAGGAATCACTAATCTTCTTGCCTTAGAAACAGGAATTAATTTCAATCAAAGGCATTTTGATATTGATATGTCAGTTGTTGACTCTGCTGTATACGCTAAAAATGATTTAACTTTTGTTTCCTATGACATTCCTATAAATGGTCTTGTTTATGTTCAGCTTTCTGACAATATTTTTATGAACGCATCATTGGGGGTAGCTTTAACTTTCAAACCTACGCATGTTGGAATAGTTACCAATCCAGGGGGTTCATTTTCTTTCACACATACAGGTTTGGTAAATAGAAAAACAGGATTTGATTTAAACGCCAATTTTGGTTTTGAATACAGAACAAAAAGATCAGGATTCTTCTATCTTGGAGGCTCAGCAAGGGTGCCATTTACACCGATTTTTGATTTAATAGCACAATATAAATACCAAGGTTACAAAGTAAATACAAGAGGAGAAGTAGACGGTTCTTTTTTAACAATTGATTTTAAATACTTCTTTCCAAATATTAAAAACAGCGGAATACAATTTCAAAATGGGCCCATTGAATAAAAATAGAAGTACATATTTGATCGATAAACTTGGACTTCAAAAACATCCTGAGGGAGGTTATTTTGTAGAGACCTATCGAGCAACGGAAAAAATAGTAAACATTAACAGAAATATACAAACATGTATCTTTTTCTTACTTACAGGTAAGGAGATTTCAAGATTCCACAGAATAAAAAGTGATGAAATCTGGTTTTTTCATGAAGGTGAGAACTTATCAATTCACACACTAGACCATAATGGCCATTGTATCCATAAATTAGGCCTTCACAATGAAGAAGGATGCTCCCCCCAAATTCTTATTCCTAAAAACACCATATTTGGAGCTGCGCTTGATAATGAAGATTCGTACGTTTTGGTTTCCTGTACCGTAGCTCCTGGCTTCGATTTTCAGGATTTTGAGCTAATGGAACAATCAGAACTTCTTTCTAAATATCCTTCTCATTCAGAAATTATTTACCGATTGACTTGAGAAGTTCCTCCCGAGAAACCAAGGTTACCCATAAAGTCATTTTAGAATTGTCCATCCTTGGATAAATTGGTCTAATGACTCCATCTACAGCAGCAATATTTAAATAATCTCCTAAAAATTGGTCTGCCGTTGGTGTGAATGGTTTGTTATTCAATTTAAAATCATAAAATGTTTCCCCTCCATCGTATGATGCGGATAGGCATACATCTGTTTGATTGGAGTTGTGATTTCTTCTATCATAATATACAAAATATAAGGCACCATCAGATTGATCCACAGTCATCCATGTAAAAAATTGATGTCTTTTCGTTTTATCTTGATTTACACGAATCGGTTCTGTCCATGTATTTCCATCATCCGTTGATTTTGACAACCAAACATCGGTATTGGAAATACCATTTTTTTGATCACACCAATTCAAATACAAGGTACCTTTATTGGGTCCTTCACTCATGTCACTAACCAATACTGGTAACCCATTAGCCCTTTGTAAACCAGGAACACTAAAATCCCATCCACCTTCATGTACATGAATTTCTTGCTCTTTTTCCAACCATGTTTGACCACCATCTAGCGATTTCTGCATTACCAAGCCCTTTGGCCCTGACCAAGTAACGTATATTTCACCATCAGGACCTAATGCTGGAACTGCGCCTTCGACTGTGTTATCACCATCCAAACAATCACCTGCATAATATGAAATTCTTAAAGGATCCGACCACGTTTTTCCTTGATCTGTTGATTTGGAAAATAAAATTGTAGAAGAATCCTTTTTGTTTTTTGAGTCGTAAGCATCAAACTGCGTCCATGTTAAATATATCTCATTATTTGCTGGATTAATTACAACCCAATGTTTATCTTGTGCTTTCGAACCATTAGGCTTTGGAAAGGTTCCTTTATCAAACTTTCCAGACACAGAATCTGTTGATTGACAGACAATTCTATCAATCCAAGAGGTTTTTTTATAATTGGCAAGGTGAAAATAATAAACCCTTCCTGAATAATCAAAAGCAAGCACAGGATCACCCCAAACGCCATATTCACTCTTTAAGTTCGACGATTGCCAAGAACTTCCTCCATCTATAGAATAATAATAATCATCAATAATTGAACCCGCTGCCATTATTTGAGGATTATTGGGATCAATGGCAATAGATGGCTCGCAAACACTATGATACAACATTCCGCCCGGAGCATCAATCAGCTGAACATTTGTAAATTTAAGTTGTGCACTCGATTGAAATACAAAAATAAGTGCAAGTGAATTTAAAATAATTTTCATTTTCAAAAATTTATTATTCTATTGTTCTAAGCCAATAGTTTTTGAATGAAGCGGTACTTTCTGCATTATCCAATTCCAATAAATAAGAGGTTGACATGGCATTTTTCATTTCTACTGTTAAAACTTGAATAATATCATCTCTTGAAATCATTAAATAAAACCTATCCCCTTCTTGCATGCCCGCCAAATATGCCTCCAGAGCTGCTTTGTCTACCCTAAAAGTTTCAACTGCAATTATTTCATCATTAACACTTAGTCCAGCGTTTTCTGCTGAAGAATTTGACTTTATTGTCCGTACTATTAATTTGCCTGATACATTTTCACAGCTTGCACCAAAACTAGACTTTTCAGAAGTTGTTGCAGTAACCTTAACTCCAATTTTAGAAAGAATTTCTTGATATTTAGGAACCATTAAACCATCGATATAGTCATTAAAAAATGAGTCCATATCAGTATCTAAAAAAGTTTCTAAAGCTGATTTGAATTCATCTTCTGTAAACCCACGATTGAGCTTACTGTAGTATTTTTCATATAGGAATTGAAGAAAATGATCAAGACACTTCGTTCCATTATATTTTTCAATTATCATGGCATCAAACAGCGCTGCCATTGTTGCGCCTCTCGAATAGTAGGTCATTTGCGTATTGGAACTATTTTCGTTGGTACGATAGGCCTTAATCCATGCATCAAAACTTGCATGAGCTAAAGGCTGAACACGAGATCCAATGGTTCCTTCAACATAATTAATACTTCCTTGTAATTTGCTCAAGAATTTTTCAGGAGTATAAAACCCTGCCCTCAGCATCAATAATTTATCATAATACGAAGTGAAACCTTCCATAACCCATAGAAGGGATGTATAATTCTCCTGATCATAATCAAAAGGACCAAGCTCTTTAGGTCTTATTCGTTTAACGTTCCATAAATGAAAATATTCATGAGCAACAAGAGACAAGAAATCCAAATACTCTGTGCCCTCATAAGTCCACCTATTTACACTTAAAGTGGAAGAATTGGAATGCTCCAACCCTCCTTGCCCATCAACAACATTATGGATGATGAAAGTATATTTTTCATTTGGGTTTTGACCAAAAACATCAGTAGCCACCTCAACAATCTTTGCCATATCTCTTTGCAGATCCGAAATGACGTAATTTCCAATACCATAAATAGCAACAGTATGTTCAACATTTGCAGCTGAAAAAGTAAATACCTTTTGATTTCCAATTTCAATCGGACAATCAATTAACTCATCATAATTTGTAAAATTGTAAGCAAAAGATCCATCTTGAGCTATAGATTCTGGTATTTTATCAAGAGAAGTTGTAATGGTTTTAAATTCGTAATATGGAATAATATTAAGTTGCCCACTAAGATTTTTGTAACCATCAACATACATAAAAACTCCGGAACCACTAACAAAACCATGAGATAAATCCAGAAAGCTCGTCCTTACAGTTAATTCAAAGGCGTAAACCTCATAATTAACGATTATCTTTTTTGCATTATTTCTAACGATTTTCCAATTGTTCTTGGTAACCTTTTCAACTTCGAGTTCATTGCCATTTTCGTCTTGAGCCCTAACTAAATTTATATTCTTCGAAAACTCTCTAATCAAATAAGAACCAGGCGCCCAAACAGGCAATTTGAGATAAATCTCCTTATCCTTAAAATTCTCAAGTTGCATTTCTACTTCAAAATAGTGATTTTGAGGTTTAGACATTCCTAATGAATATTTAATAGACTGACTTTGTGAATTAAATACGACAAATAGGAAAATTGAAAAAAGAAAGCTTTTCATTTTATATAATTTTGAAATAAAGTTAAGCAAAGAAACCCATTAATAAGCCTCAAGGTGATGAAACGAAAATTCCTTAGAATTAAATTCATTTTGAAATAGATGAGGATAAAACTTTTTCATTTCTTCGTTCATTAGATGAATAGGAACATCATCAAATTCGCCATAAAAATGAAGATACTCCATAAATTTTTTATCATTTGTAAACTCTTGGAACATGGCATCGTTTCTTCCATCCCAGTCTAGAGGTTCGACCTTGTTTAAAGAACAAACCCTTTTATCGAAGGCAGGCGTGCATTTCACCCATTTATTGTTAACGAGAATTGAACAATAACCATGAAAAACAATTTCCTCTCGTTTCAAAAAGTTATAAAGTTTTGATATTTCCAAGTGATTCTTTACAATTGCAAATCCTAGTTTTGCAGGAAAGCCAAATTTTCTGGCAATGCTTGCCATCATAATACTTTTTTCTACACACCAAGCCCTATTCTTTAAAAGTATTGACGATGCCTGCAATCCTGAATGGCTTATATCTAAATGATATGGATCGTAGAGAAAACGATCACGTACCCAAAAATAGATTTGTCGAATCAACTCAATTTCATTTTTTTCTGTATTGAACTCGCCTTCAATAAGCTTGAAATTCGGGTGATTGTAGTCCAGAAATGATGTTGAATCAAGAAAATTATCCATTTAAAGTAAATGAAGAAAATAATTTCACAATTTTACATATAAAATCAATGCATAGGAATGACCAACTCGATAAATGAAACACAAAAAGATACCTTTTGGGATAAAATTGTTTTTTTAATTTTCAGCAATAAAGAACCAGATGCTATGATTAAGGTTTCGTTTTATTTGAGTCTTACACTTTGGACTTTATTTTTTGCATGGAGTTTATTGAGTTTTGGAGCTATATATTTTCGAGAAACAATTCAAAACATCAAGCAGATTGCCGCATCTGATATGATCAATAAAAGGGGCCTAGAATTGGGTTTCGATTCTGGAGAATTTGTAGATAGATTATTGATTTTCCATACAATCAGCATCATCGCCTGGATTTTCGTCTTTATTGGAATTATTATGATTTGGAGACAGGTTTCTAATTTCGTTTACTTTTTTTTCGGTGGTACAGCGCTATATTTTCTCACTATGATTTTATACATGAACATTGATTATTATTTAGAAGACACTACATTTTTCGATAAAATTGCCTTCATCGCTTTAAATTTAATTGGGGTAATTAGCACTTTTTTCATTAAATCCGGTAAATCTGAAAACTCTAGAGGACTGTTTGGTGAAGATTTATAAGATTAATTAGCTTTATAAGTGATTCTTGGACTGACTCAGAATTGAAACATACCACAAACTTGGCTTTGCTATATGTTTCACGTCTTTTTGCATACAATTCTTCAATGTATGATTTCAATTCATTAGATGCCATTTTTTTTAATAAAGGTCTATTGAATAATTCAGACTGAAGGCGTTGATAGATTTGCTCTTTATCAATATCGAGGAAAATGGTTAATCCCATATCGTTTAATTCATCCATCATGTTGTTGTAACAAGGTAAACCTCCTCCAACTGACAACACATAGTTTTCCAGTTCCTTAATCGAGTCAATGCACTCTAATTCTAATTCTCTAAATCTTGATTCACCACTTAACTCAAAAATTTGACTAACTGTTTTTTCCTCCTGTTTTTCAATTATTTGGTCTGTATCAATAAATGAAAGATTAAATTTTTCGGCCAAAGAAATACCTAAAGTTGATTTGCCTGAAGCCATGAATCCCACTAAAATAATTTTCATTTTCAATTGTTCAAACAAATTTAAAATCAACGTTAAGAAAAAAACACAAAAACTGCATATTCTAAGCAAAAATAAAAAAAGGTAAAATAATGCTTGTTAAAAAAAATATTAAGACTATCTTTGCACCCGCATTGATGTTGGAAACGACCAACACGCCAACCGATTCGGTAGCTCAGCCGGTAGAGCAATACACTTTTAATGTATGGGTCCTGGGTTCGAATCCCAGCCGAATCACTCTGATAAAAGCACTGTCCCTCGGATGGTGCTTTTTAGTTTAACACGAGTCTGAGCCACAGCTCAAGCGAGGGAGAAACTAAAAGCCCAAATGAGCGCCGCGAATTAGTGCTTTTATCCACTGCACGTCGATGATATGGGAAATATAATCCCAGCCGATTAAGAAGATTGGTGAAATAGTTATATTTCAACTATGAATTCAATGTAATTTTGAGCCAGCGGATAGTTTTTTTTTAGAATTCAGCTTTTCGTAAATTTAATTTTCTAGCTTTATAAAAAAACACTATGGCTTTATACATCGTTCTCGGAGTTTGTTTGGTATTAATTTTAGCAAGTTTTGTTGCTGTTCAAGAAGGAACAATTGCGGTTGTTACCATGTTTGGTAAATACAGACGTATTCTTTTTCCAGGATTGAATTTCAGAATTCCATTTTTAGAGGTAATTTTTAATAAAGTATCAATCCAAAACAGGGCTGTTGAAATGGAATTTCAAGCCATTACTCAAGATCAAGCGAATGTATATTTCAAAGCCATGCTTGTTTATTCTGTGCTGGATTCAGAAGAGGAGACCATTAAAAATGTTGCTTTCAAATTCATGGATAAATCCAGTTTTTCTCAGGCGCTTATCAGAACAATTGAAGGTTCGGTTCGCGGTTTTGTTGCAACTAAAAAACAAGCCGAAATTCTTCTTTTGAGAAGAGAAATTGTTGATGATGTTAAAGAAAGTTTAGATCAAACACTTGAAAGTTGGGGATTCCACCTTATTGATTTACAATTGAATGACATCACATTTGATGCTGAAATCACCGCCTCAATGGCTAAGGTTGTAGCATCCAACAATTTAAAAGCTGCAGCTGAAAACGAAGGTCAAGCATTGTTAATTACGAAAACAAAAGCTGCTGAAGCTGATGGTAATGCCATAAAAATTGCCGCAGAAGCAGAAAAAGAAGCTTCTCAATTGAGAGGACAAGGTATCGCTTTATTTAGAGAGGAGGTCGCTAAAGGAATGACGGAAGCAGCTGACAAAATGAGAGAAGCAGACCTTGACACCTCACTAATTTTATTTTCCATGTGGACAGAATCTGTGAAAGAATTTGCAGAAAAAGGCACTGGTAATATTATTTTCCTTGACGGATCAATTGAAGGAATGGATAAGTCATTGAAACAACTTATGGCTACCGATGTTTTAAATAGTAAAAAACCTACAAAATAAAACAATCATTCTGTTTTTGATGATAAAATTGAGACCGGCTTTTGTAGGACCTGTGAATTGGGTATTGTAATTATCTCACCACTTGATGTCTTTAAATAGAGGAAAAAATAGGTAATGTCAGTTACCTCACCTTCGAATGGATAATCTTTATCCATCACTCGAATGGTATCACCAATTTTTAGCGGATGGTTAAAAAACAACAATATGCTGGATGTTATATTCGACAACAATGACCATTGTGCAAAAAAAGCAATTCCGAAAACGGTTAACATTGAAGTAAAAAAGACGGCTATCTCATTTTGCTCTAAACCCCAAATAGCAGAAACAAAAACTGCCGCTAAAAGCAACGCAAAAAACTGAGCTGCCTTAATAATCATCTTTCTTCTCGGGCGTTGAAGCATTGTATGTTTTAAATAATTATTTACGGCTGTCCTAATGAGATAAGATAATAAAAAATAGGCCGCAAACACAATAGCTGTCTCAATAATTTGAACCTCGTAATCCTTCATGTCTTTTCTAAAATATTTGTGGATTAATAATTTGAACATCTAAAAATACAAACTGAAATTTAAAACAGTTACTCAGTTTTTAAACAATCTCTTTGAAATATTCTAAACAGTGGTATGTAACGATAAATAAAAAGATGTTTAATTTCATAATAGAAAGGGTTTTTCTTATTTTTAGAACATGTTTAAGGATATAAAAAAACGCAACACTTTTTTGACGCTGGTTTATTGTTTAGTATTTATTGTGCTCGGAAATGCACAAACGAATAAACTAAGGGTTTATCTTGATACCAAACAATTTTATAACACGGAAATAGGTAATTACATTGAAGTATATTTTCAGTTTGTAGGCCATACAGTAAATTTTATTTCAAAACCTGAAGGTCTCCAATCAGAGCTTGCCATATCTTTACAGTTTAAAGAAAATGACAGCACCATTATAAGTAATATTTACCGTTTACAATCGCCATTAATAAAGGACAGTATAATTGATGATTTTTTCGATATTCAGCGTTTCGCATTGAAGCCTGGCACATATACTATGATTGTCCAACTTACAGATATTAATGCAAATCAGCCTGCCCTTCAAAGTATTGTACCTATTTCCATCGATGATTTATCCAAAGGCTTAACCGTTTCAGATATAGAATCACTTGAATATGCCCAGTATAGTGAAGAGTCAAACACTTTTGTAAAAAGTGGTTATCATATGATCCCAAGACTTTCAACGTTTTATTCGGAACAATTGACTTCATTGCCAGTATATCTCGAATTTTACAACAGTTCTAAATTGATCGATAGTATTTGTGCAGTTAAAGAATATATAATTGATACAGAAACTGGAGAAGAAATTCTTTTATTCACAGATTATTTTAAACAAAAAACTTCAGATGTAATTCCTCTACTTCGAAACATAGACATTACCGAATTGCCTTCAGGAAAATATGCCTTGAATTATACGCTTCTGTCGTCGAATCTATCGGATATGGCAACTCAATCATTATTTTTTGAGCGCTCCAATGAAATACAATTAAGTTTTGACCTATCTGATATGGTTCTTGATCCATCCTTTCAGGCCTCTATAAGTCAAGATAGTGTTTCTTATTATTTAGAAAGTTTAATTCCAATATCCAAAGCTGCTGAAGTGAAAAATATCATTTCTGTGCTCAAGAATAGTGATGAAGAAGGACAAAGAAAACATATTCAGGCATTTTGGGCGATAACCGCACCTGAAAATTCATATGAGTCTTGGGTTAAATACAAGGCGCAAGTGAACCTTGTACAACAATTGTATGGCAATAATTTTCAAGAAGGATTTGAAACCGATAGGGGTCGAGTATACCTGCAATATGGATCACCAACAAATATTACACAGCGTGAAATATCCTCATCAGAATATCCATATGAAATTTGGATGTACAATAAAATAGGTCAGTTTAGTAATCGAAGATTTATTTTTTACAATCCGGATTTGGTTAATAATGCATACCGCCTGCTTCATTCTGATATGTTGGGGGAATTGAAAAATCCGTCTTGGCCACAAATATTGTCAAGCCGCAATACCAATAAGGGAAATGTTGACAACCCAAATCAAAATGTGCAAGATCATTGGGGAGGAAATAGTGATGATTTGTTTCGTCAGTATTAATGCTTAATATTGTGCTTTTAAACCCATTTTGGAAGAAATAGCAGTTGTTATATTGAATTGGAATGGTAGGAATTTTTTGGAAAAGTTTCTTCCTGGTGTTATAAAATACGCTGATGGCGCTACAATATACCTTGCAGATAATAATTCGAGTGATGATTCCCTAGCTTTCGTAACTAATAATTTCCCTCAAATCAAAATAATTAGAAATAATGAAAATGGAGGATTTGCTAAAGGGTATAACGATGCTTTGAAAAAAATAAATTCCAAATTTTATCTTCTTTTAAATAGCGACATTGAAGTAACTCCAAACTGGTTGTACCCTCTAGCTGAAGTAATGAAAGATCCAAAAGTCGCTGGATGTCAACCTAAAATCTTATCATTTTCTGAAAAAAGGCAGTTTGAACATGCTGGTGCTGCTGGTGGATTTTTAGATCGAAACTATTATCCATTTTGCAGAGGTAGAATAATGGATAAATTCGAAGAGGATACAGGTCAATATGATTTCGAAACCGAAATTTTTTGGGCAACGGGCGCTGCCTTGTTAATTAGAGCAGATTGCTTTCATCAGGCTGGTGGATTTGACGAATCATTTTTTGCGCATATGGAAGAAATCGATTTATGTTGGAGGTTAAAACGAAATGGTTACAAATTCATGGTGGTACCACAATCTAAAGTTTATCACGTTGGAGGTGGAACACTACCCTACCTTTCTCCGAGGAAATCATTCCTAAATTTTAGAAACAGCTTATTTATGCTCATTAAGAATCACGAAGGTTTACTTTTACCTAAGTTACTTAATAGACTGATACTTGATGGTATTGCCGGTATAAGATTTTTATTTAGAGGTGAATTCAAACACTTATTAAGTATAATAAAAGCACATTGGACAACTTTTGCCCAAATGAATAGACTATTAAAACAAAGGAAATCACTTAAAATTCAATCTGAAAAGGCAAGTCTCACAGGTCTATACAGAGGAAACATACTTTGGGCACGCTATATCAAAAAGATTACGAAATTTAGTGACTTGAATCAAAGGTTGTTCATTTCAAAGTAGTTCAGCGCCAAACGGTAACTTTTCATTCCAAATCCCATAATGCATCCGATTGCGACAGGTGAAATAAGCGAAGTATGTCTAAAAGATTCTCTTTGGCTCAAATTTGAAATATGAACCTCAATTACTGGTACTGGTATGGCTGAAATACAATCCCTTAAAGAAATGCTGGTATGAGAATATCCACCTGCATTTAGGATAATGCCGTCATGATTGGATTGTTGTAAAACGTTAATTAACGCTCCCTCTACATTAGATTGAAAATATTCAATTTCTCCTGGAAAACCGCATTTTAAATCTTTCAAATAATCTTCAAACGATACATTACCATATATTTGTGGTTCACGTTGACCAATTAAATTTAAATTCGGTCCGTTGACAATTAAAATTTTCATATTCATGTCCAATTGGGAACGCTATATTAAGGATTTTGTTTCGTTCTTGAAAATAGAAAAAGGTCTCGCCGAAAATTCAATTTTTGCTTATCAAAATGATGTCAACAAATTGAAAGATTTTGCAACTGCCAACAATATTGATCCAAAAAGTGCTTCATACGACGATTTAAAGCAGTTTATTGCTCAACTATATGACTTGGGATTGAGCGCACGATCCCAGGCTAGAATCATTAGTGGCGTAAAACAATTTTTTATTTTTCTATTGGTAGAAGACATCATTAAAGACGATCCTTCCGAATTATTAGAACTCCCAAAATTGGGACGTAAATTACCTGAAGTCTTATCTATTGAAGAAATTGACAGTTTAATTGGAGCAATTGATTTAAGTAAAGATGAGGGACATCGCAATAAAGCCATATTAGAAACCCTTTACAGCTGTGGTCTCAGGGTAAGCGAATTGATCAATTTAAAATTCTCTGATTTGTACTTTGATGAAGGATTTATTCGGGTTCTGGGGAAAGGTAATAAAGAAAGATTGGTTCCTGTTAGCCCTACGGTTGAAAAAGAAATTGGAATTTACACTCAAAATGTGCGTAACCATATGAAAATTCAACCCAATAATGAAAATATTGTATTCTTAAATAGAAGAGGGGCACAATTGACAAGAGTAATGATTTTTACGATAATCAAAAATTTAGCTGAAACAGCAGGAATTAAAAAGAACATTTCACCACATACATTTCGACATTCTTTTGCTACACATTTGCTTGAAGGTGGCGCAAATTTGAGAGCGATACAAGAAATGTTAGGACATGAATCTATAACTACGACTGAAATTTATACCCATCTGGATCAAAGATTTCTTCGAGATGCTATAATTAATTTTCATCCGAGAAATATTCGACAATTAAATTAACCTTCCATATAAATCGTAATGATCTGCTTTATCAATATTTACCATTGAAAAATCGCCTAAACGCACAAAATCAGTAGCTTTTTTAATCAATACCTCATTATCTACCTCCGGAGAATCATACTCGGTTCTTCCAATAAAGTAATCGCCTTCTACCCTATCAAAAAGTACTTTAAGATTTTTTCCAACTTTCAATTGATTAAGATCATAACTAATACCAGACTGCAACTCCATTATTAAATCTGCCCGATCCTTTTTCAAATCATAGGGAACATCATCGATCAAAGAATATGCATGTGTATTTTCTTCATGTGAGTATGTAAAAATCCCCAAGCGATCAAAACGACTTCTTTCTACCCAATCGTACATTTCTTGGAAATCGGCCGCTGTTTCACCCGGATATCCAGCAATTAAAGTTGTTCTTAAAGCTATTCCTGGGACTTTGTCGCGGATCGCTGCTATCAATTCTTCAGTTTTTTCACGCGTTATCCCCCTTCGCATAGATTGTAATATTTTTGTCGAACCATGCTGTAAGGGCATATCCAAATAATTGCATATTTTTTCGGACTGACGCATAGTATCAAGGACATCCATAGGAAAGCCAGAAGGAAAGGCGTAATGCAAACGAATCCATTCAATTCCTTCTACTTGATCCAATTTTTCTAATAACTCAGCCAATGCTCGCTTTCGATAAAGGTCTAAGCCGTAATAAGTTAAATCTTGAGCTATTAAAATCAATTCCTTAACCCCTTGAGCTGCCAAATGCTTTGCTTGAAATACCAAATCTTCAATAGGAGTTGAAATATTTTTTCCCCTCATCAAAGGAATTGCACAGAAAGAACAAGGACGATCACAACCTTCAGCAATTTTAAAATATGCATAATGATTAGGTGTAGTTAACAATCGCTCACCAACCAGTTCATGCTTATAATCTGCTTTGAGTGTTTTTAATAGTCTTGGCAATTCTCTTGTTCCAAAATAGGCATCTACTTCAGGAATTTCCTTTTCCAATTCAGGTCGATATCTCTCTGATAGACAACCGGTAACATAAACTTTTGAAACCAATCCTTCATTTTTTGCATCAGCATATCGAAGTATTGTATCTATTGATTCCTGTTTGGCATTGTCAATAAAACCACATGTATTGATGATTACAATTTCTGAATCATCAGTTTTAGCCTCATGTTCGACATCAAATCGGTTGGCCTTCAATTGTGCCATCATGACTTCGGAATCAAATAAATTCTTTGAGCATCCCAAAGTGACAACATTCACCTTATTCTTTTTCCAAGTTTTGGTTTTCATAATGCAAATTTAAAGATTCAATTCCACGTGCAGTTATTTATTCCAGCATATAGATACCTTCTTTTTATGAAAACATTATTTTTGCTTAAAACCGGAAACATGAAAAATATTATTCTCATTGCCTTTTTTGCACATATTTTTTCTAGTTGTAAACATACTGAACTTATTACAGAAGGTACAAATAAGAGCGAGCAAACTGCATTTTTAAGCGACGCATTGGTTAACGATGACTTTGATGATATTTGTAATATTTTAGACATATTCATTCATGAAAACAACATGAGCTTGGTTGTAAGTTATGGAGGAGGATGCAGCGTTCATGAATTTCAGTTGGCTGGATCTTCAAGTGTAATGGAATCATTTCCACCAAAACGCAATGTTCAATTGTTACACAATGGGAATAATGATTTATGCAAAATGCTCATTACTGATACCATTACCTTTAATATTGAAAACCTCTCAAATGACAAAAAGCCTGGTAGTGAAATCATACTGAATTTAAAGGGCTGGGATACTCCTATTTCTTACACTTATGTAAAACCTTAAAAATACTATTATGAATATTGGTGTATTGCTTTCAGGGTGCGGCGTTTATGATGGAGCCGAAATTCAAGAAACAGTTTTAACGCTTCTAGCCATTGAAGAAATCGGAGCAAAAGCTGTTTGTATATCAATTGATGAAAATCAGCATCATGTTGTCAATCATATGACAGGTGAAGACATGGCTGAATCGAGAAATATGATGGTTGAAGCTTCAAGAATCTCGAGAGGAACCATTAGAGAAATAAGTAGTGTTCAACCTGCTGAAATTGATGCTCTAGTTATTCCTGGGGGATTTGGAAGCGCAAAAAATTTTTCAAATTGGGCATTTGAAGGCCCAAATGGGGCAATTCATCCTAAAGTTAAATTGCTTATTGTCAACTTAATAAATATAGGCAAACCTATTGCTGCGTTATGTGTAAGTCCTATTTTGGTAGCTAAAGCATTGGAGAACTCAGATATAACATCAAAGTTGACATTAGGAACGAACGCTGAGCCGTCACCTTATGATATTAACGCATTCAATTCAGGTCTCGAAAGTGTTGGTGCAAAAACCGAAATGATGTCTGTGCGAGAAATTCTAATAGACAGAGAAAATAAAATTATAACTGCTCCTTGCTATATGATGGAGGCCAACATAAAAGAAATTCGTGAAAATATTCAGAATGCCATCGAAGCCTTAAAATCACTTGCGCAATCAAACTAAGTGTCATTTTTACACATATTTACTTATTAACATGCTTATGTAATTTGTGAGTAAAATTCAACTAAAATTGACTTAATTTCTATTCTTAAAATCTAATTTTGACCGAAAATTATAGCAAAAACAAAAGTTCATGGGGATTTTCGGTAAACAAGGAAAAAACGCTGATTTGAAAGCGTCCTTAGGTTTGGAAAACTTAGGAGATCAATTTTGGAATTTATCACCTGCTGAATTGTGTGAAGAAACCCTCCTAAATGGTCAAGGAGTTTTAACAGATACGGGTGCCTTAGCAATAGAAACGGGTGAGTTTACTGGCAGATCTCCAAAAGACAGGTTTGTCGTTTACGATTCTGAAACAGTCGATAGCGTTTGGTGGGGTGATGTAAATATCAAATTCGATTCCGATAAATTTGATGCCCTTTACAATCGAATGAAAGCGTATTTTTTTGGACGAGATGTTTATGTTAGGGATGCGTACGCATGTGCTGACCCGCAATTTGCGCTAAATATTAGAGTGGTAACAGAATTTCCTTGGTCAAATATGTTTGCCTACAACATGTTTCTAAGACCGAATGAAAAAGAAATTGAAAATTTCTTACCGGAATGGAATATCGTATGTGCACCAGGATTTAAAGCCGATCCTGAAACTGATGGCACACGTCAGCACAATTTTGCGATTCTTAATTTTACCAAAAAGATGATTTTAATTGGAGGGACAGGATATACCGGTGAAATTAAAAAAGGTATTTTCTCTGTTTTAAATTACCTTCTTCCTCACAAGAGAAACGTTTTATCGATGCATTGCTCTGCCAATATCGGCAATGAAAGCAATGACACTGCGATTTTCTTTGGTTTATCTGGAACAGGAAAGACAACATTATCATCAGATGAAAATAGGAGACTAATTGGAGATGATGAGCATGGCTGGTCTGACAACACCGTTTTCAATTTTGAAGGCGGCTGTTATGCGAAAACCATTGATTTAACGAGGGAAAAGGAACCCCAAATTTTTGATGCCATTAAATTTGGAGCAATTTTAGAAAATATCGGTTTTCATGAAGGAACATCAAATCCCGATTATACCGATGGTTCGATTACAGAAAACACACGTGTTTCCTACCCTATTCATCACATTGATAATATCGCAAGTCCTTCTATTGGAAGTTCACCAAAAAATATTTTCTTTTTAACAGCAGATGCCTTTGGAGTACTTCCTCCAATTTCGAAGTTAACGAAAGAACAAGCCATGTATCATTTCATGTCTGGATATACTGCAAAAGTTGCTGGAACAGAAGTAGGAATCACAGAACCTACAACTACATTTTCTGCATGTTTTGGAGCGGCCTTTTTGCCACTTCACCCAGCGAAATATGCTAAACTTTTAGGTGAGAAATTAAACGGTTCAGATACGAACGTATGGTTGATCAACACAGGATGGACCGGTGGTTCTTATGGTGTTGGAAACAGAATGAAATTGTCGCATACACGCGCAATGATTACAGCTGCCTTAATAGGAAATTTAGATCATGTAGCTTATGACAACTTACCTATATTTAATTTAGCTATTCCTACCCAGTGTGAAAATGTTCCTTCAGAAATATTGAATCCGAGAGACACATGGTCTGATAAAAAATCTTACGATGATACCGCTCGGAATTTAGCAGATAAGTTCATTAAGAATTTTGAGAAATACGCCAACGAAACTGATGCAACCATTTTAAATGCAGCTCCTGTATTGGATTAGTTTTGGATTTTTAATGATTTCGCTTAAGCCAACCACGTTTTATAAAAATGATAAGTAAGGTAATACTGATAGCAAACATTACCCCTACAACGGTGTAATACCCATATGGATACTCGAGTTCTGGCATATGTTTAAAATTCATTCCATAAACCCCAACGATGAAGGTCAGTGGTATAAAAATCGCACTGACAACAGTTAAAACTTTCATTATTTCATTCATACGTTGACCTTGAACGGCATAATAAAGATTGGCCATCCCTTCGAGAATTTGTTTATTGGCCTCAATCTCCTCCAAAACTTCCATACAATTTTCCTTTAAGTCCGCAAAATAGTTTCTGTTTTCAGCTTGAAGAAATGGGCTTTGCATTTTCTCCAATTGAAAAGTAACATCTTTAAGTGGCATAACGATTTTCCTTAACTCAACCAATTTTCTCTTTTCAAACTCAATCATTTTAAGATTTTCACTATTTGCCGACCTCAGAACCTTTAATTCAAGCATTTGAATCGAATCAGAAATATCTTCGAGAACTTCGTAATAATTATCCACTATTGCTTCCAACATTCTGAAAAGTAAAAAATCAGGTCCTTTAAACCGTATTTTGCCACGCTTCTTTTCGATTCGTTCTCTTACCTCAGAAAAGTGATCAGAAGTTTTAGTTTGAAAGGATATTAAATAATTATATCCTAGAATAAAACTAATTTGTTCTTGATTCAAAATTGCTTCAGAATTAGAAGAAGGTAATGCTGAACGAACTGAGAAGAAAATATAATTCTGATATTCTTCTATTTTCGGGCGACGTTTTTCAGCATATATATCTTCAACAGAAAGTTTATCGATTGCAAGGTGTTCACAAAGATGCTCAATTTGTACTCTTTCTGTGAGGTCATGATAGTTTAGCCATGAAACATAGTCTGAATCTATAGCACTTGGCGAAAACTCTCGAGCAAAATATTCGGGAGATTCTTTTGAAATACCGTAGAAAGATTCATTGTACTTGTACAATTGACACGTTTGATTATTTACCATACTAAAATGCTATTGAATAAATTATTTTCACAAATGTTCCATTAAATATCGATATAATTTCAACATGTTTTGGATATCTGTTTTATACACCAATTCATCTGGCGTATGAACATGATCCTCGGGAGTTCCTATAAAACACCAGTCAATTGGAGCAGAAGATTTTTGCAACATTGTACCATCACTTCCACCTGAAGATTCCACCTCCAATTGATACTTTGCGCCAGATAATTTGGCCAACTCAATAATTCTATTCAAATAAGCCCTTCGAGGCAACCCGCTATCTCGCATTGAAATTGCAACACCTCCTCCATGTAAAACACCATGCGTAACCCAAGTAATATCGGCAATTAAAGCTTGATTTACACCAAATTTTTCGAGTAAATAATTGGCACAATAAGAAACTGTATTTCCACCATGCTCCTCATAAGTACTAAATACAATTGCGCCATTTTCAAGTTCAGCAGCTAGCTGTAAAGCCATCCAAACCCCAAGCCTATTATCTAAATAAGGACTTTGAACGAATTCATCTGTTTCCCTAAAATTGGATTTGAAAGTTAAAATAGTTCCTCTTTCTATTTGTCTTTCTGCAACATATTGAAGTTTTTTTGTCCCATCCTCGTCTTCGATGACAAGAAGTTCTGCTTCAATATACCCAAAACTATCTTCCCCCACAAGTTGCATTCCTTCTATTGTTCTAGGACCGCCAATTTTAATCAATTCATTATCATATCCGACAGTAAATCCGATTGTATCCATGTGCGCATATACAGCAGTTTTAGGTTGACCAAATACAAGAATAATGGCATCTTGAAAAGGTTTCCCGCATATCACAAGTGGCTTTACCTTCCAATAATTTGCGTTTTCAGTGATATAATTCAATATATATGAAGCAATTTTACCCTCATCGCTTGATGCACCAGGTATACTGATGAGCTCTTTTAGTAATTCAAAGTTTTTGGTCATTTTAATAAATTTATATTGTCAATTTATCGATTTCAATTCCATGCATATTGATTAAATCTTCAAGAACGCTTTGTGATTTTGTAAGCGGTAAATAAATTCGAACCGAACATGACGTATTTATTTGATTATGTTCGATATTTATCTTCTTCCTTTTTAAATAATTCATCAATTCGACAAGTTTATCGTAAGAAAATTGAAGCATGTAATAATCACCTATTTCAATTTCTACAATTTCTGCGTCAATTAAAGCCTCTTTAGCTGCATTCTTATATGCTTGTACCAATCCCCCAACTCCTAATTTTACACCACCATAATACCGGGTAACAACAACCAAAACATTTGTTAGATTTAAAGAATTGATTTGACCTAATATGGGAATCCCTGCAGAATTTGAAGGTTCTCCATCATCATTCGCTCTTGTTTGTTTATTTTGTATTCCCAACGAGTAGGCGTAACAAAAATGACTTGCTTGTGGATGCTGTTTTCTCAAATCATTCAAAATATCATTTACTTCCGAAAGCTTTGAACAAAATTGAGCGACACCTATAAACTTTGAGGACTTTTCCTTAATTACTCCAAATCCAGACGTTTTAATCGTCAAGTATGTATGTTTTAATTCAGACAAATCAGAAATAAATTATAATTTCAACTTAAATTGATTGAAATGAACTTTAAGTCATTACTATTTTTCACAATGTTAATCATATTTTCTTCATGCAAGAAAGATGGTGATCAGGTTCCACCTTGTGAAAATGGATTTTTAGATATTGGTGAGAGCGGAATTGATTGTGGAGGAACCTGTTCGCCATGCTCTAATAATGAACCGTCATACATGTCATTTGATTGTAATGGTGTTCCATTAGTAATGCAAACCAAAGTGCTGAGTTATAATAATGGAATTTGGAGCCTTGCTGCAAACAATGATACCTTTTCTATTCAACTTAACTTAGGACCAAATGGCGCAATTGACGTTTACAATACCAATCCGCAAGGTTCTATAGCAATAAAAAATGGCATCTATTATTTAAATGCCAACAATGGAACACACGCTTTTTATTATCACGACACCATTAATAAAAAAATGGGTGGATTTTTTCAAATTGATTTTTCTAGAGATGGATTTGATGATACCTTAAGAATACAGAATGGTCAATTTGAGAATCTTTATTACAACTAAAAAGGAACTCAATTGAGTTCCTTTACTTAATTATACAATAACTTTGATTCGTTAATTACTGAATTGTAAGTTTCTTCTCTAAATCCTCAAGATAAACCCTAAATTGTTTATCCGTTTCAGATAAATTCATTACCGTTCTGCATGCGTGAAGAACTGTAGCGTGGTCTTTGCCACCACAATGCGCTCCAATATTTGCAAGTGACGATTTGGTCATTTTCTTTGAGAAATACATTGATATCTGCCTAGCCTGAACAACTTCGCGTTTTCTGGTTTTAGACTTCAACATTTCAATTGGCAAATCAAAATAATCACATACTACCTTTTGAATGTATTCAATAGAAACCTCTCTAGCTGTATTCTTAACAAATTTATCAACCATTTGCTTAGCCAATTCGAGCGTAATGGCTTTTTTGTTCAGCGAAGCTTGAGCGAGAAGTGTATTTAAAGCTCCTTCTATTTCTCTAACATTAGTATTGATGGAATAAGCCAAATATTCTACAACATCAGCTGGTAACTCAATTCCATTTCCGTACATTTTCTTCTCTAAAATGGCAATTCTTGTCTCGAGATCTGGTGCGCCTAAATCTGCTGACAATCCCCATTTAAAGCGAGACAACAATCGCTGCTCCATTCCTTGCATTTCAACTGGAGGTTTATCAGAAGTTAAAATGATTTGCTTACCATTCTGGTGCAAGTGGTTGAAGATATGAAAGAATACATCTTGTGTTTTTTCTTTGCCTGAGAAAAATTGTACATCATCAATTATTAGAACATCAATCATTTGGTAAAAATGAATGAAGTCGTTTGTAGTTTGATTTTTTATGGCATCAATAAATTGATGTGCAAACTTTTCGGAACCAACATACAAAACCGTTTTATTTGGAAATTGATTTTTAATTGCTATTCCAATGGCATGTGCGAGATGTGTTTTACCTAAACCAACACCACCATATATCAAAAGCGGATTAAATGCTGTGCCTCCAGGTTTATTTGCTACGGCATATCCTGAAGCACGCGCAAGTCTGTTGCAATCTCCCTCAACAAAATTTTCAAATGAGTAAGAAGGATTCAAATTGGAATCAACATTAACTTTTTTGAGGCCAGGAATTATGAACGGATTCTTTATCTGGTTTTCGTTCAAATTCAATGGCATAGTGACCGGTGAATTTTTCAGTGACTTTTTGTTTAAAGCCGGAAGCTTTACCGTATATGGGGTTGAATTCGTTGAATTGTTTTCCATTACAATACTATACTCCAAAGTTCCTTCTGGACCTAGTTCCTTTTTAACAACTTTTCTTAAAAGAATGATGTAGTTTTCCTCAAGCCACTCATAAAAGAAATGAGATGGGACTTGGATAGTTAGAACTTGCTCTTCCAATTTAACGGGAACGATAGGCTCAAACCACGTTTTAAAAGCTTGTAAAGAAATATTGTCTTTTATCACTTTTAAACACGCACTCCAAACAATCTCATGTCTGTTATTCATTTTCGTAATGATTTTAAGTTAAGGTTACTCAAGTATTAACAATGTAAAAAGTGAATTAAACCATTGTTTTAAAGCTTCTTTTTACAAGGCAACAAATATTCTGATAAAAAAGTGAAAAAAAAAGTCAATTAGGGGTTGATTTTTAAAAATATTTTACTTGTCAATTAACTATTTCGTTGAAAAAAAACAAATACATCAAAATTTATTTTTTTCAAACTGATTTAAATTAATAATGTTTTAAAATACCCGAAAATCTTTTCAAAATTTGGTTAATAAATTTAATCATTAAGATTCGAATTCATTCTATTATTTTACATTTGTTTGCATGAAAATATTATTCACTCACGAAACGCAATTAAGGGTTCGCTACAGTGAAACTGATCAAATGGGCTTCTGTTATTACGGTAATTACGCGACCTATTTTGAGATTGGCCGCGTGGAAGCCATGAGATCAATCGGCATGAGTTATAAAGCCATTGAAGAAAGCGGTAAAATGTTGCCAGTCGTTTCTTACAACGTTGAATTTTTAAACCCTGCAAAGTATGACGACTTACTACTCATTAAGACTTCAATAAGAAAATTAGAAGGCGCTAAACTGTTCTTTAGTTATGAGATCAGCAAAGAAACCAGCATTAAGCTGTGTACAGCTGAGACTGTCCTTGTATTTGTTAATGCCACATCAAAAAAACCAACGCAAGCTCCAAAAGAACTAATCGAAATATTAAAAAAATATGAAGTCAAGTAATCCATTTTTCTTTGAATTAATGACAGAGGAAGTTATTAATAACTTGACCCAAACACGAGAAGGAGAAGTTAAGCTAGGTGAAAAAATTTCCGCTGGTCAACCAAATGAAAAAACGAAATTTTTAATCATCGGTATCGAGGAAAGTATTGGGCCAAGAGCAAATTATGGTTTAATGGGCGCTGAAAACGCGTTTTCTGCATTTTTGAATCGCTTTTTAAATATGCAATCCAATAGATTTATGTCTGGTGAACAGATTGCGATCTTGGGTCGAATCAAATGTGAAAACATTGCATTTTCGATTTCCGATTTCCGAGAAGCGATAAAATATCTCGACAATTTATTGGAAGAAATATTACTCAACTTCATAAATGAGGGCATTATACCAATAATAATTGGTGGTGGTCACAACAACACCTATCCTATTATTAATAGCATTTCAAAAATATATAATCAACCGCTATTTGCAGTGAATTGTGACCCGCACGCAGATTGCCGTAAATTAGAAGGAAGACACAGCGGGAATGGATTCAGCTATGCATTTGCAAAGGGAAGCTTGGCTGAATATAGCCCAATTGGACTTCATAAAGCATACAATAGCGAATACATCTTTAATTTCCTTGAAGAAAAAAAATGTTTTTACACCTTCTTTGAAGATTATATAAATAATCCAGATGGCTTTTACGATGACATTAGTCAAATTTCCGAAAAAATGAGAAACAAAATTGTGGGATTAGATATAGATCTTGATAGTATTGCAATGATGCCTAGTTCGGCTTTTACACCTTCAGGTTTTAAATTGGAACAAGTAAGGTATTTGGTTCAAAAAATAGGATCACACAAAGAAACAAAATATCTACATCTTACAGAAGGGGCTACCACAAATGAAACCGATCAAAAAACTGTGGGCAAAGCACTCGCCTTTTTGTGTTGGGATTTTATATCAAACAAGCAATATTCAAACTAACTAGCGCAACTGTTCAACATTTTCCAAGGATACTACCTTATCAACTGCGCACGTTGACGGTTGCTTAGCTCTAGACAAAGTATATTTAAATCGAATAAATGCTCCGGTGAATTGCAGACTTTCATCAAGATTTACTGGATACAAAATAACTCTATTTTCTCCCTCGTATGCCTCAATGTACAGCGGACAGGTATCACCAACAAATACTTTTCCAACAATTGTAGAATCCGAATAATCAACTATCGGAGATGCCTCGATAGGAGGATTTGAATTTTTGCAAGTCTTGCATGAAACTACGATTAGGGAAAGAACAAAAACACCGATTATTTTTAGCATAAATTGATATTAGTTTTCAAATATAGGGAAAATCGAACATAAAAAAAGGAGCCTCAACTGAGGCTCCTCTTTTCTTAACCTGTAGATGTTAATAATTGATCCGTAGATATTGAAACGGCAGAACATTGAAAAAGTTTCAATTTTATTATCATTTACATGAAATTAACAATTGTGATTTGATAAACATGGTCTATTACACTGAAAGTCAACAGCAACTCCAACTAAATTTGATTTTGTATGTATGCTGAATCTTCTATAAAAGCACTTGTCACATTAATTGATGATCCGGACGAAAACATATATGTTCATGTTCGGGATCAATTGAAATCAATTGGATCAACTGCTATACCCTATTTGGAGCAATCTTGGGAAAATGAAAATAGTTCCTTACTGCTTCAATCTCGACTTGAAAATCTAATTCAAGAAATTCAATTTGAGCATATTAAAGCCCAAATGTTGATATGGTCTAAATCTGTGGATAAAGATTTGCTTGAGGGAGCATTAATTGTTGCAAAGTATAACTATCCGCAATTGGACGAGGTTCTTGTTACTCAAAGTATCCAAAAAATCAGAAGAGATATTTGGCTTGAAATTAATCCCAACATGACGGCATATGAATATATAAAAGTATTGAATAAAATATTTTTTGGTACATACAATTTTCATGGTGACACTAAAAATTTCCACTCTCCTTTAAACTCCTGCATTAACACTGTTTTAGAATTTAAAAAAGGGAATCCATTAAGTCTTTCCTTAATCTACAGTATTCTTGCTCAATCTCTTGATTTACCTGTCTATGGTGTCAACTTGCCGAATCACTTCATTCTTGCATACCTTGATGAGAACCATTCTCAATTAAACATGGAAAACAATAATAAATACGGTGTACTTTTTTACATAAATCCTTTTTCAAAAGGCAGTTTACTGGATACCAATGCGGTTTGTGAATTCTTAGATGGATTACAAATCCCACATTATAGAGAATTTTTTGAACCCTGCCCTAATTCTGCAATAATTAGGCGAATGATAACCAATCTAATTGCAGCATTCCAACAAGTTGGTAACGCCAAAAAAGTTGAAGAACTCACGGAAATTCGGGATTTAATTGATTAACTATCGAATTTCGTATGTAACGTCCATTTTATCTAATTCGTTAAAAAATGTGTTTGTTGGATTAACTTTTATAGTTTTCGAAGTCATTCGAACTTCTAGATCATCCAACTGATCAAAGACAGTAAAATGCAAGGAACATTTACCTTCATAATCCTGACATAGCTTATTGATATCCATTACCAAGCTGTGCGTAATTGCTTTTGATGAAACTTTCAAGTGAATGCTTTTGGCCTTGTTTTCCCTTAAATTTTGTAAAAGCTCAATGGAATGAATGACAAATTCCAACTCACTTCTTCTTGGCGGAATTTCAATCTTTCCTTTAATCGCTACAAAGGTTCCGGGTTGAATAAAATGACGAAACTTTAAATAATTTTCCCGCCAAAGAAACAATTTATAGGAATCGTGATAATCTTCGATGGTTAATGTACCAAAAGGGTCTCCATTTTTCGTAAATCGATGTTCTGCTTCAGTAATTACTGCTGGTATATGCAAATCTCTTCCTCTATTTTGAGGCATTTGATTTAGCATTTCAACTGTACCATTACAGAAAGAATTGATTTCAACTTTGAAATCATCAAGTGGATGCCCAGAAATAAAAATTCCAATAACTTCTTTTTCTTTATTCAACCTGAAAATTGTTCCCCATTCTTCTGCCTTGGGAATGACAGGTTCAGGCAAATTCGAACTTTCATTTCCTGCACTGAAAATATCAATTTGTGGAGAATTCAGATTTTTTTGATATTCTGCTCCGTATCTCATGATACTATCCAAAAACAATTTGCCTTTGGTATCTTCTACAAAAAATTGTGCTCGATGCATTTCTTTAAAAGAGTCAAAACCACCCCCATAAACAAGTGATTCAAATGTTGTTCGGTTACAATTTCTAGGATTCACACGTTTTGCAAAATCGAATACAGAAACAAAAGGACCGTTTTCTTTCCGTTCTGAAATGATGGCCTCAACTGGTGAACTTCCTAGTCCTTTAATTGCACCTAAACCAAAACGAACCGCACCATCTTTATTAACAGTAAAGAAATAATTTGATTCATTCACATCAGGACCTAACACTGATAAACCTATTCGTTTGCACTCTTCCATGAAAAAAGTAACCTGTTTCATGTCGTTCATGTTATTCGAAAGAACCGAAGCCATATACTCCGCTGGATAATTTGCCTTTAAATAGGCTGTTTGGTATGCAATCCATGCATAACATGTTGAGTGCGATTTATTAAATGCATACAAAGCAAAAGCCTCCCAATCTCTCCAAATTTTTTCGAGTTTTTCAATATCATGACCTTTTTCAGCGCCTCTTTCAAGAAATAAAGGTTTCATTTTGTCCAAAACCTCTTTTTGCTTTTTACCCATTGCTTTACGCAAAGTATCTGCCTCACCTTTAGAGAAACCTGCCAATTTCTGAGACAAAAGCATTACCTGCTCCTGATATACAGTGATACCGTAAGTTTCTTTTAAATATTCTTCACAGTCATCTAAATCATATACGATTGCCTCTTCTCCATGTTTACGCTTAATAAAGGAAGGAATGTATTCGAGCGGTCCAGGTCTGTAAAGCGCATTCATAGCAATTAAATCCGCAAAAACCGTAGGCTTCAATTCTCGCATGTACTTCTGCATTCCAGTCGATTCATACTGGAAAATTCCAACAGTTTCACCTCTTTGGAACAATTGATATGTTTTTTCATCATCAATTGGAAAACAATCCGGATCTAAATCAATTCCTTTGGTTTGCTTGACATTACGCACAGCATCTTTAATTAGTGTCAAGGTTTTTAAACCTAGGAAGTCCATTTTAAGCAATCCTGCAGATTCTGCAACCGAGTTATCATATTGCGTGCAGTACATTTCGGAATCTTTAGCAGTAGCCACAGGAACGAAATTGGTAATGTCATCAGGAGTAATGATTACGCCGCAAGCATGAATGCCTGTATTTCGGACAGAACCTTCCAATTTTTGAGCCTGACGCACAACTGCAGCCGATAAATCTGAACCGTTGTATAGTTGTCTGAGTTCTTTTGCTTTTGCTAAATCATCTTGATTGTTCCTTAATTTTTCTGCCAATTCGGCATCGCTCATTTCGAAGAGTTTTTTTAAGGACAGATCTGGAACCATCTTAGCAATTCGATCCGCTTCAGTTAATGGTAGATCCATAACACGAGCGGTGTCTCTAATGGATGATTTTGCTGCCATGGTACCATAAGTAATGATTTGAGCCACTTGGTTGGATCCATATTTTTTAATCACCCAATCAATAACTCTTCCTCGACCCTCATCATCGAAGTCGATATCAATATCGGGCATGGATATCCTATCAGGATTCAAGAAACGCTCAAATAGGAGATCGTACTTAATGGGATCTACATTTGTAATTCCTGTGCAATATGCAACTGCAGAACCAGCAGCAGAACCTCTTCCTGGACCAACGGAAACTCCCATATCGCGTGCCGCCTGGCAGAAGTCTTGAACAATTAGAAAGTACCCCGGATATCCAGTTTTTTCGATTGTTGCCAATTCAAAATCGAGTCGCTCCTTTATTTCTTCAGTTATTTCATCATATCGTTTATTCGCCCCTTCATAAGTAAGGTGTCGCAAATAATTGTTTTCACCGCGCTTTCCTCCATCGATATCATCCTGAGGATCTTTAAATTCATCTGGGATATCAAACGCAGGTAAAAGAACATCTCGCGACAAGGTATAAGGTTCACATTTAGAGATAATTTCTTGAATAGATTCAATGGCTTCAGGAAGATCCGCAAAAAGGGCTTTCATTTCTTCCTGGCTTTTGAAATAATATTCTTGATTTTCCAAACCGTATCGGTAACCTCTTCCACTTCCTTTGGGCGTAGAAACCAATTCATTGTCTTTTACGCAGAGTAAAACATCATGCGCATCAGCATCTTTTTTATCGATGTAATAGGTATTATTTGATGCAACAAGTTTTACCTTATGTTTTTCAGAAAATTTAACGATGGTTTTGTTAATCCGATCTTCATTTTCCTGACCGTGACGCATGATTTCGAGATAGAAATCATCACCAAATTCTTTTTTCCACCAAAGCAATGCATCTTCAGCTTGATTCTCTCCAACATTGAGCAATAAACTCGGTATTTCGCCATACAAACTGCCTGAAAGTGCAATCAAGTCCTCCTTATATTGAACCAAAAGTGACTTGTCAATTCTGGGAACGTAATACATGCCTTCTGTGTAGGCATAGGAAGCCAGTTTGATTAAATTTTGGTAACCATTTTTATTTTTTGCCAACAGCACGACGAGATTACCATTATCCTTTTGGGTTTTATCCAAGCGATTTCTACAAACATAAAACTCACCACCTATTATAGGGATAAGTTCTTCTTCTGGTTGTTCTCCATTCTCTTGTGCTATTGCATTTCTTGCCCTAACCCCTTTATTATGCTCGGAAATTGTTTTTTCAAAAAGAAATGCACCCATCATATTCGAGGTGTCGGTTAGAGCAACTGCGGGCATTTTGTATTCAACTGCCTTTTTAACCAGCGATTGGATGGTAATTGTAGATTGTAAAATCGAAAATTGGGTATGGTTGTGTAAATGTGCAAAGGGAATATGACTTAAATCTATTTTTTCATTTTCCTTAGGTTCATCATGATCAATGTTATCCACCTGAACCAATGACTGGCTCAAACTTTTGAGATTGACATGATTCAATCCAAGGAGCTGAAAAGGAGAAGGGTTTTGAGTAATGAACTCCGAAAGAAAAGCAGCGTCCTTTTTTAATTCTTCTTTTGAAAAATGATTTTTACGTATCAATTCGAAGAAACATCTTGCCGTAGACTCAACATCTGCAGTTGCGTTATGTGCTTCCGCAAATTGTTCTTGAAATAGATGATGATATAGTTCAGATAGCGTAGGTTTTTTGTAGCGGCCCTTACCCATTGGAATTCCTACGACTACAGCAGTTGCTTCCGTACAAGTATCTAGAATTTGTTTTTCCAAAATAGTGGTAGGTATACCTAACCTCACCAATTCACAAGAAAGAATATTGACATCAAATTGTACATTATGTCCAACAAGGAAATCGGCCTTTTCGAGTGCAGTTAAAAACTTTTGAATAACAATTTCTAAAGGTTCGCCATAGTTTGCTGCCAATTGTGTTGAAATCCCATGTACCCGCTCGGCATCAAAGGGAACATCAAATCCTTCCGGAATGACTAAAAAATCCTGATGTTCAATGATTTGACCAAACTCATCATGTAACTGCCAAGCCAACTGCACCACTCTTGGCCAATTTGAAGTATCGGTAATTGGAGCATTCCAGTCTCTCGGAAGACCGGTGGTTTCGGTGTCAAAAACAATATACATGAATCAAAAAATAACAAAATTAAAGTTAGAAATTTAGACGGTTTAAAAATCTGTTAAATGGGAGATATTTTCAACAAAATTCTTCGATTATAGCATCTTTTCCCAAATCTAAAAAGTATAGGATTTGTGGAGAATATGGCCCTTCCGCCTAATTTTCACTGCGACGGATAAACTTCTCGTCCCAATTTAAAAGAAAAAAGTCTCACATTGGTGAGACTTTGTGGAGAAGATGGGACTCGAACCCACGACCCCTTGGCTGCCAGTCAAGTGCTCTAGCCTCCGCCTAGGCGGATGAGCTACATCCCCATTTATTTTATATCCTAAACCTAAGTAGATAAGTTCAAACATAAAAGACATTAAAAGTTTTGAAAAACCGAATTTACTTTTTTTTTAAGTATTTAAAATAATGCTAAAAAACAATTTATTTTTATGTGGTTATTTACTTATTTTTTTAAGAACACACGGACAAAATAAATGACAATTGTGTATCAGAATTTATTTTTACTGTAGGATTTTCATTTACCCCATTCCTGTTTGGCCAAATAGGGAATCATGTTGAGTTTATGGAGCTGGCATTGGAGTCAAAAATTCCCGATAAACTTCCAAAAAAAAATCCATATTATTATTCACTTAAATCTGGGATTAAGAGAATGTAATATTAATAAAAGAATTATTCAGGTAATTTATCAAGTGCTTCATATTTAATCTTTAGTTTGGGTAATTACAATATCATTACACCAACTATACTTAAAGCAATTAATATATACATACGCCCAAATCAAAAAGCTTTGAAGCAGATTTACGATTGGATAAAACCATATTATCAGAGTGTTTTCAATAACTTATCGATTGAGGAGCAAGAATTAATTTTATCCAAGTTTAGTTTGCCTGAAAACTATCTAAATTTCGTAATTAAAGAAAAAAATTAAGCGAAATTTGATCAATGTTTAGCTTCAAGTGGAGTTGACCAAGATGAAAAAGTATTAGGTTACCAAAGGGAAATTATTTTTCTTAAACGAAGCAGAAAATAAAATCGCTGAATAAAAAGGCCAATTTCATTCATGCAATTATTTCGAAAAGAAAGTCTGTGATAATCCAATTCCCATGACTAAATTGATGGATTACAATGGTAGGGATAGTCTAATTTTCAACTTTACAACAGTAATTTATGAACCAATTTTTATTATTCATATGAAATCCTTGAATTCAGGCAAATGGTTGATAATTAATTCAACTAGTGGTCACTTTGGAATTTTTAGTACAAATGGCAAAGAGCTCTTACCTTTTGAATTCTCAAATTTCGAATTTTCAGTCCACGTTAACAAAATAATCGCAACAAAAATTGGGAAAATAGATTCGAAACATTATGCCATCAAAGGTAATAAACTACTACCATTTGAACTAAAAATTGATCTATTGTGTGAAACATTAAAATCTATCCAAACTTAATCTTTTACACAACGCACTGACATTCCGATGTATGCACTATTATAGCTTTGTTTAAAAGGCTCACCATCTTTATCAATTTCAATGGATATAGGATATGTCTCGAAATAAATATTGGAATTAATATCTTGCTTTTCAAAAGCATCTGAATTAGTGGTCCACCAAGTACCATAAGAACCCAATGAACGTTCATCTTGCTTATACATTAATCTTCTTCCACTCGGCATTGCATTAAACCCACTTTCATTACTTCCATTTTTTGAAATTGGCCACCAACCTGATTTGCTTTTCAATGCAATGACATTACCTCCAAAAGAATTTGCAAGATCTAACCATTCATCAAGTGATGCAACATGCCATCCTTCAGGTGCTAAACCTCTTGGATCAATAACAGCATACCAATTATATAATTTACCATAATCATTAACTAATGTTGAATCATCCCCTGCATATATCCAAGCTGGAATTTGCATCCTTTGAGCCAACATCCAATCTGCATTATTTTTTGCATGAAATATTGTATCACCGTTTCTAAAATACGAAACATCCAAATTTTTCGACATCCATTGTTCGTGTTTTAGATAAAATATTATTTCTCCTTTTAGACTACCAAAACTCACATTAAAACAAACTGTATCGTTACATGGAGTAGCTCCGCTAATAGAAAAAGTTAACTCACCATCACCATTATTTAATTTTCCTGGTAATAAAGTTATCTGTGTATTTAATATTGTATCATTAGACTTAAAAACATTTGAACTATATGAAGCTCCATTACCTCCCTTGTAAGGTACCTTTACTAATAAATCTTTAACATATTGATCTCCTGGCTTAAAAAAGACCTTCTCATTCGGGCTAATTTTTCGACCAACTGGAAAACTTCCAATTAATTTTGATTCCGCACAATGTAAAGATGAAATTTCAGGTTGTAATATTTCAGGTTGTAATATTACAGGAACCGGCTTTTGGAAATATTTAATAGGTAAAATGATACCAGGAAAATACTTTTTTTGAGTGGTCAAAGAATAGATAGTCTTACCCATATTTTGAATATTTAAAATAAAAGCATCATTGATATTTGCATCAACATTTGTCCAATATTTACCAGGAGCAATAACTATATCCAAAAAAGATGAATTTTCGATTATTTTGTTTATTTCTTCTGATGTGGGCAAAAACCACCCCTTTTCATTGCTAACAATCAAACCATCACAAATTGACGCTGCACCATTTTTACAATTGTTTAATAACATCTCATGATTTGCCAAAGAACTTCCTAATTTGTTAGAATTCGCTAATTTTTCAAGAGAAATTCCTTGAATTCCCTCACAACCCCATTTTTGATCTTTGAGAATGGTATCTGCCAAGATAATACCTTCATATTTTCCATATTGAGAATCACCTTCTTTGAATAGATATACAACAGTTCCTCCTTGATACTTATCGCCGAGCTTAAAGGATTGTTCTTGGGCAAAAAAAGAAGAAGAAGAAAAACAAATACATAAAAGATAGGAATAAAAGTATTTCATAAATATTGGTTTTTACTAAGCGGAACAAAATTAATATATAATTCTTCTCTTTTTATTGAAATTTATTGGAAATACAAAAAAGGGCGTTGTACGCCCTTTTTTACTTACCTAACCTAAAACTATACTACTACTTACTATGAATTGCAATTAATATTGCATTAACTACATAACAAAGATATGGGAGCATCTGGCAGCCACAAAGATTTTATTCGATTACAAATTTAAATTAGGTGGGAGCACTTATTAGTTCTACGTAGTTATACTTAATAGGTCGTTAATTTTTTATTTAACAATCTAAAAATAGCACTTTCAGATCATCCTTTCTCTAATTAAATTCTTACTGTTTTAGGGATAACAATAAGAATTTTCCTTGAAAACATTATTCGGTCTTAGAAAAATTAATAAATTCGATAGACGATATAGATTAATCTTGAAAACAGCACTCATATTAGAAGATTTTCGTCCTATTGCCGAAATTTGGGCAAAGACACTTGTTGGCGAGCAATATGAAAACTATAAAATCTTAGATAATACCGATTTTGCTGAAGAACAAATTGCGCTTTTGAATCCGCAAATTGTGCTGATGGACATCAATTTAAAAGGTAGACGCGACGGAATTGAAACCACGACTGATTTGATTAAAGCTAATCCTGAATTGAAAATCCTCGTTTTGTCCATGCATGGTCAACCGCATATGATGGAAAGGGCGCTTGAAGCTGGCGCAAGTGGTTACATTACCAAAAGTTCCCCGCTATCAGAATTGAAGTTGGCATTAAAGCTTATTGAGAACGGAGAAATCTATATTTGTCAGCAAATGCGAAAATAAGAATTGACTTGATTGCATGACCTTAGAGGAAATACGAAGCCGTTTAAAAAATAATCAGGCAATTGATGACATTGCATTCGATGCTTTATATTCCAAGTCATTTTTAGACATTTCTGATCGGCATTTCAGTTCAATTTATGTTTGCCAATTGGCTTCTCGGTTCCTTAGTGAACAAAAACAAGCTAAAATTCTTGACATAGGATCTGGTGCTGGCAAATTCTGCCTAATTGGAGCATTAGCTTATGAGAATAGCAATTTTACCGGAATTGAATACAGAGCAACCCTTCACATGGAAGCCGTTTACCTCAAAAACCAATTTCAACTTTCGAATTGCAAATTTGTAAACGGAAACATTATAGATTTTAACCTTAAAGATTTCAATGCCTTTTACATGTTCAATCCATTTTTAGAACAAAAAGATAAGACAGCAATTATCGCTATAGACTTTGAGCATGAGAACCAAATAGACTATCTTGATTTCGTTCTTTGTGAATTGGAAAAGATGCCATTAGGAACTAGACTGGCGACCTATTATATAGATAAAAAGTTGATTCCCAATTCCTTCACGACTGTTAAAAGCCAAGTTGGGAATCAACTTAATTTTTACGTCAAAAAACGCTAACTTATTTTTGATTTCAAAGAGGTCCAACCTCCCCCATTGTGAACATCATATCCTTTAGATTTTAAGATAGATTTTGCTGAGCCACTTCGCATACCAGATGCACAACATGTGATTACTGGTTTCGATTTATTAATTTTTGCAATATTTTTTTCCAATTGCTGTAAAGGAATATTCAAGGATCCTTTAATATGACCGCTAGCATATTCACCCGGCGTTCTTACATCAATAATGGAAGCGCCATTCGCCACTAATTCTTTATAGTTAACTGCAGAACCTCCAAACAACTTACTAAATAAACCCATTACGCATTCAATTTATAATTAACATCCATCCAAGAACCACCATTTTCGCATTCCAATCCCAAAGATTTAAAATACAGCGCCGCTTGACCACTTCTATTTCCACTTGCGCAGCAAAAAATTACTGGTTTTCCAAAATCAAAGATTTCGTCCTTACGATCCACAACCTCTTGTAAAGGAATATTTATGCTTCCAGCAACATGTCCACCAGAAAACTCTTCACGTGTTCTAACATCAACAACTACAAAATTGTTATTTTCCATTTGATTCATTTTTTTTAGGTTTTTCAAAAATATTTAACAGCAATCCACCCAAAAGCATTCCATATAATGTACTATTAACCGGACTTGATGTAATTGCGCAGGTGCCTGAAGCACAACCAATGGTTTTATAATACACGAATCCCCCAATAGCCCCTAATAGCACTCCCGAAAGGGTCAATTTGTATTTACGAATGAATGTCATATTGCTTTTTTTTACAAAATTATATCTTGTTAATAGAATTTTATGTAGCTATTGTTACACTAATCAAAATTCAAATGTTTTTCAAAATATTGCCATAATGCATCTTTTGAGGGAACAGGTGCAACAAATGTTATTTTTTCTTTTGTGGTAGGGTGAAAAAACTCCAAAATTCTCGCGTGAAGAGAAATGGATCCGTCCTGATTAGGGCGTTTTGCTCCATATTTTACGTCACCTTTTATTGTAGACCCAATAGTTGACAACTGGCATCTAATCTGATGATGTCTGCCCGTTTCTAATTCAATTTCAAGTAAGGAATAAGATTCGGAATCCAAGAGATGTTTATAAGTCAACACAGCTTTTTTCGCTCCAGGGTCATTGGTCTTACAAATGTATGATTTGTTCTGCTTTTCGTTTTTCCTTAAAAAATGTTCCAATCGATCTTCAGCTTGTTTAGGCTTGTTTTCAACGATTGCCCAATAAATTTTCGAAGTTTGTTTTTCTTGAAATTGTCTGTTAAGTCTTTCCAGAGCTTTACTTGTTCTTGCAAAAACTACCACCCCACTTGTTGGTCGATCCAAACGATGAACAACACCACAAAAAACATTTCCTGGTTTTTGATATTTTTCTTTTAAATAGGCTTTTATTAAATCTGGTAATGTGACGTCGCCTGTCTTGTCTCCTTGAACAATTTGAGAAGGTTTTTTATTGATAACGATAACATGATTGTCTTCGTAAAGGATATCCAATTCATTCAAATCGTTCATGGCTAATATTGCTCCGATTCATTTGGAAAGGAACCTGATTTTACGTCAGAGATGTAGCTTTGAAAAGCTGATCTCATCTGATCATGTAAATCTGCATATTTCCTCAAAAATCTTGGGCTAAACTCATTATTTATACCTAACATATCGTGAACCACTAAAACCTGACCATCTACACCATTCCCGGCACCAATTCCAATTACAGGAATATTAACTATTTGTGCCACCTTGCTCGCCAAATTTGCGGGAATTTTTTCTAAAACAATGGAAAAACAACCGGCATTTTCTAAAGCTTTGGCATCTTCAATTAAACGATCAGCCTCTTCCTCCTCCTTGGCTCGAACAACATAAGTCCCAAATTTGTAAATAGATTGAGGAGTTAAACCCAAATGTCCCATAACAGGAATCCCTGCGGTTAAAATTCGATTAATGGATTCTATTATTTCCTGTCCTCCTTCCATTTTTACGGCGTGAGCCCCAGATAATTTCATTATTTTAATTGCTGAGGAAAGCGCTTCTTTTGAATTACCTTGATAAGTTCCAAAAGGCATATCAACAACTACTAGCGCTCTATCCACTGCTCGAACCACCGATGATGCATGATAAATCATGTGATCAAGGGTAATAGGCAGCGTTGTTTCATGTCCTGCCATAACATTAGAGGCTGAATCGCCAACTAAAATGACATCAATTCCTGAAGCATCTAAAATTTTTGCAGTAGAAAAATCGTAACCTGTGAGCATGGCAATCTTCTGTCCACTATTTTTCATCTCTTGCAAGGTATGCGTCGTTACCTTCTTTATATTTTTATGAACTGACATGAATTTTATTTTTTACAAATGTAAATAACTTTACAAGAGAATTATTCATGATTAAAAGTTCGAATTCCAATATGGAATATAGCATCACCCTTATAAACCACAGGTGATTCGTTCAAACAAATGATAAAACCGTCCACAATCGCTTTAACCTTTTTCTCAAATTTCCCATATGGATCCGTTACCATGCCAATAATATCCCCTTTTTTTACTTCTGCACCATTTTTTACTGCTGCTTGAAACATTCCTGAATTTGGTGAACGCATCCATCTACTTTCGCCTAAAAAATATGGTTTTCGATCCTTTGAAATATCAATTTTAAATGTACGCATTCCGAGATGGCTTAAGATGCGTTTCACACCATTCAAACCTTCTTCAACAATCATTTCTTCAATATTATTGGTTTTTCCACCTTCAAAAAGCAACATCATTTTACCTTTTTTGACAATGGATTCACGAATTGTTTTGGCTATATGCGATGAATGTAGGATAAAGGGTGGGTTGAAAATTTTAGCCAATTCCAATGACTTTTGATCATTCAATAAACATCTTATTTGCGGGAAATTATTTCGTTGAGCGGCCCCTGTATGAAAATCAATTACATAATCCACATGAGGTGCTATTTCCTTCATAAAATGATAGGCGAATTGTGATGCTAATGAACCGCTTTCACTTCCCGGGAAACTTCTATTGAGATCCCTTCCATCTGGCAATTCACGTTTTACATTAAGAAATCCGAAAATATTGAAAACCGGCAAACAAATAATTGTACCGCATTGCGGCTTGTTAAAACCTTTTCGCAAAACCCTTCGAATGATTTCAATTCCATTAATTTCATCACCATGAAGTCCTGCCATAAGGAGAACTGTTGGTCCATCAAGTTTTGCTCTTTCAACAATTACTGGAACCAATATGGGTGTTCTGGTATGTAATTTAGCAACATCCAAATTCAGCTGAGCGCCTTTCCCAGGAGCAATTTCTTTACCTAGAATAATGAATTTCTTTTCTTTTTGAGGCATGAGTTTTAGCGCTTAACATTTTTTTCGATGTATTGAATAATTTTCCCTGCAATGTCTTCGCCAGTTGTTTTTTCAATACCTTCAAGGCCAGGAGATGAATTGACTTCTAAAACCAAAGGGCCTCTTTCTGATTGCAACATGTCAACGCCTGCAATTCCAAGTCCAACGGCCTTAGCTGCTAAAATTGCGGTATATTTTTCTTCGACTGAAAGTTCAACAATTTTTGAGGTGCCACCACGATGGAGATTGGAACGAAACTCACCTGGTTTACCTTGACGCTTCATGGCGCCTACAACTTCGCCGTCTACAACGAAAGCTCTTATATCGGCTCCTTTCGCTTCCTTAACAAATTCTTGAACAATCACCCTTGCTTTCAAACCATTAAAAGCTTCCAAAACCGATTGTGCAGCATTTTGATTCTCAGCCAAAACAACACCAAGACCTTGGGTACCCTCAAGTAATTTCAGAACAACTGGAGCTCCTCCTGCGGATTCAACAACATGTTCAACATTTCGTGAATAATTGGTAAATACAGTTTTGGGCAAACCTATTCCTTCTTTTGATAGCACTTGTAAGCATCTTAATTTATCTCTAGAATGAACTATTCCTCTTGAACTTACAGCAGAAAACACGTTCATCATTTCAAATTGACGTACAACTGCAGTACCATAAAATGTAACGGAAGCACCAATTCTCGGGATCACAGCGTCAAAACCGGTTAGATATCCATCCCCATAATACAAAGATGGCCCATGATGTTCAATTTCAATGTTACATCTCAAGTGATCCACAACATGTGCTTCATGACCTCTTTGCAGCGCGGCTTCAACCAAGCGACGTGTTGAATAAAGACTAGCATTTCGCGATAATACGGCAATTTTCATATTCTTAATATTTGTTGGATGTATTTACCAATTCGGTGTCTACAATGAATTTTTTATTAAGTACTTTTCTTCCAAGCAGAATGGGATATTTCATTCCTTTTCTTTCAGTTAGAGAAAATTCTGTTTTGATTATTCTTCCACCAACCTTAATGCTACCTTTGATAAAATAGCGCAGTTGCTCTTGTCCGGTTGAACTTTTAACTTTTTTAATCCTGTATGATTGAAAATGAAATTCTTTCGAATTAAATGCAGGATAACTTTCATCCAGAAAAACAACTGCTAAAACTATTTTGTCTTTGTCATGTATTTCTTTGCAAAATTTGACATGAATAGATGAGGTATATGCCCCAGTATCAATTTTAACTGACACTCCGAAAAGACCAAATTCTGGTAAATCCGCAATTTCACGTCGGCCGATAATGGTTTTTTCCTTCACAATTAATTTAAATTCATTAGATCTGGCTAATTTAATTCAGTCGAATTGAATTACTAGTGTTTCGACATCTTTTTTATACATTTAAAAAAATTATTGGGTGTCTTGATGCAGTTTTAATATATTATTTGTAATATTGCACCCCCTTTTGTAGGGAAGTTAAGATTAGAGTTATGGACATTATCAGAGAACTTCAAAGTGAATTGGTTGAAACAAAGTCATTTCCTTCGTTTAAATCAGGAGATACAATTACTGTTTCATACAAAATTAAGGAAGGAAACAAAGAACGTATTCAGCAATTTCAAGGGGTTGTAATTCAACGCCGTGGATCTGGAACGACAGAAACATTTACGGTAAGAAAAATGTCGGGAAATGTTGGTGTGGAAAGAATTTTTCCAATTTCATCACCATTCATTGATGAAATTGCTGTAAACAAGAGAGGTGCTGTTAGAAGAGCAAGAATATTCTACTTTAGAGAGCGCACAGGTAAATCTGCAAGAATTAAAGAAAAAAGAAGTTTTGGTCATTAATTTTTGGACCTTAAAAAATAGTAAAGCCATTTCGAAAGATTTGGCTTTTTTTATTTTTGGTAATTGACTAAAGTAAAAAGTAACTGGAATAAAAAAAGCGTTAACTAAGTCAACGCTTTTTTCAGTAGCGAGAGAGAGATTTGAACTCTCGACCTCAGGGTTATGAATCCTGCGCTCTAACCAACTGAGCTACCTCGCCAAATTCTATTTTCAAAGACAAACTTTTTTGTCTGTATTTGCGCTCTAACCTCCGGCTAGACGGATGAGCTACCTCGCCAAATTCTATTTTCAAAGACAAACTTTTTTGTCTGTATTTGCGCTCTAACCTCCGCCTAGGCGGATGAGCTAACTCGCCAAATTCTATTTTCAAAGACAAACTTTTTTGTCTGTATTTGCGCTCTAACCTCCGCCTAAGCGGATGAGCTAACTCGCCAAATTTTTATTGTTAAAGTTCAATTTTCAACTTTAACGGGTGCAAATATAAAGATTATTTTTTTTCAAACCGCTGATTTTTTGAAAGTGTCTAAATTAAGACCGATCATCCTCGTGCAATAACTTGGTGTAATGTTTTAAAGACCTCAAAACAAGCGATATAAGCAACGCAGATATTAAAATAAAAATATGTTTCGATTCAAAAATAAATGATTTATTAATACTCCAGTTCCTGAGAACAGCGACAAACAAAAAACCAATTATGGTAGCCGTAACACCTGAATATTCCCGTCTTAAGATCGTTTTCATAGAAAAAGGAATGTTCGTTTTATGATAATTTTTGAAAGAAGGTATAAAAGCAGGAACTTTTAAAGACCAATTCAAATAATCTTCTCCAAATTTTCTTTCTAAAAAACGTTCCTCAGCAAACATAATTCTTTCATAATATATCCAGAAAAAAAGTGAAAAAGCGATTACAAACCATATTGAAAATGTATACATAACAATTCCAAGCCACATAAAATAGTTTCCTAAATAAAGAGGATGCCTGACTGAAGAATATATTCCTTTAGTATTCAACGCTTCGGCAACTTGTTCTTTTGTATTCCTTCCGCTGGTATGTTTATTACTTGTTCCTATCGCAATGGCTCTGATTACCTGTCCTAAAAATGAAATCAATACACATGAAATTAGGAGAACAAGCTCTAATTGTGAGTTGGTTTTCAAGAATGTGTAATCAGTGCATAAAACCACAGGAATACTGCATAAAAAAAGAAAAACAGGTATTTGCCCCCTGTATTTAAATAAAAAATTGCCATTTTTTTCAATGCTATGTATTAGTGCCATTTAAAAGAATTATGTATATTGCAAGTAATTGCTACGAAGTTAATTAAAATTGACTACTACTATGACTGAAAAGGTAAAATTCGAATTGGCCTATCTTTTAAAAACATCACCAAAAATTTTGGAAAACATGATTAGCACGCCAAGTGGCCTAAGTGAATGGTTTGCGAACGATGTTAATATTAAAGAGGATGTATACACATTTTACTGGGATGGTAGTGAAGAAAGCGCTCGATTACTGTCTGGTAAAAATGGTGGAAGAACTAAATTTCAATGGATCAATGATGAGGAAGACGGACTTGATTGCTATTTTGAAATGAGTATTAATATTGACCCACTTACAAAAAGCGTAATAATGCATGTTACTGATTTTGCTTATGACGATGAAATTGAAGAAGCCCAGATGCTTTGGGAACAGCAAATTAACGATTTAAAAAGAGTTTTAGGCGCATAATATTTTCCCAACTTTTCGTTCTTAATACTTAACTTTGTTAAGAAAAATTAAGATTACATTTTGAAACGTCTTTACGTATTCAGTATCCGATCATTTATCGGTCCTTTTTTCATCACGTTGGTAATTTCCATGTTCATGCTCATTATGCAGTTCTTATGGAAATATATCGATGATCTTATGGGTAAAGGTCTTGAGACAACTGTTATTCTAGAATTACTTTTTTATGTTTCGGCAAGTTTGCTGCCGCTTGCACTTCCTCTAGCCATATTGCTATCTTCTATCATGACCTTTGGTAATTTGGCAGAAAATAATGAATTAACGGCCTTAAAATCTAGTGGGCTCTCATTGTACAAGATAATGCGCCCATTAACATTCATAGTAATAGGAATATCCCTATTTACTTTTTATTTCGCAAACTTTGTTATTCCTGTGGCAAATTTAAAATGGCATTCACTTATATATGATATTCAAAACACAAAAATATCAGCAATTTTAACCCCAGGAGTATACAGTAAGGAATTGGAAGGTTATTCCATAAAAGTGGACGAAGAAACCAATAATACATTTAAAGGGGTTCTCATACATGACCATTCCAATTTAAAAGAAATAAAAACTGTTCGGGCTGATAGTGGAACAATTTATAAGTCCGAACGGGGCAACTTTCTCTATTTTGAACTGAATAACGGATATATTATTGAAGAACTTGAACCAAGTGCTCCTCGATTTAATGTGAACAACCAACTTCACAAATCAGAAAAGAATAACCGTCCAAGCAGAAGATCCGACTTCCAAAAAGCGACCTATAAAATAAACCTCACTGGCTTTAATTTACAAAGATCTGAAGATGAACTTTTTGCAGATAAACATGAAATGCTTAATGTTTTTCAAATTTACAACGCTATTGATTCAGTAAGAATTAACGGCGATGTTGTAAATCAAAAGTTTATTGCTGCTCAAAACAGAGATTTTCTTTATTTAAATAGCTATATAATGCCTAAAAAACAAATTAAAACCGATAACTTAAAGCGCAACATTTCTATAGATTCTGTTTATTTAATCTCAAAAATTGACAAATTAGAACTTAAAAAAGCAATTCAAACTGCCCAGTCAAAGATTCGTAGAAAAAATCAAAACATATCTGGTCAAATTGAATTTTTAAAAGGTTTTGATAGAGATATCAACGGTTATTGGATTGAATTCCATCGTAAATTTGCACTTTCTTATGCCATATTGGTACTTTTTTTCATTGGTGCTCCTCTTGGTGCAATTGTTAAGAGAGGTGGATTTGGCGCACCTGTTGTAATCGCAGCACTCCTATTCATGATTTACTTTGTACTTATGAGTGTTGGTGATTCTTTAGCAAATGCTGAAGTTGTAAGTCCTTTTTTCGGAATGTGGTTCGCAGGATTGGCTTTAACACCTATAGCTATTTATTTAACCTACACTGCTGCCAATGATCGCCCAGTGTTCAAAAAAATAAATTTTAAATCTATCATTCCTTTAAAGGGTTTCATTCAGCCATTTAAGAAACCAAAAAATCCATAAATAATTGTAATTTTGAAGGCTGAATGTTACCTACTCGAGCGCATGGAAAAATTAAGTACAAAAACGATTCATACAAATTGTAAATTTTTTAAAGGTGATCTTCCATGCAAACCAAACAAAGAAAAAGGTTATGAATGTAATGATTGTCCTGTATTTACACCAATTTCTAAAAAAATATTAATTATTAAATTGGGAGCGATTGGAGATGTTATAAGAACTACACCATTGCTTCGAAAATTAAAATCTGAATACCCAAATTGCCATATAACTTGGTTGACCCACTCACCTGCTATTTTGCCTTCAAATGAAATTGATTCTCTATTAAAATGGGATTTAAATAGTGTTTTGACTCTATCAGAATGTGAGTTTGACATGTTAATTAATCTTGACAAGGATAAGGAGGCATGTGCCTTAGCCAATAAGATAAAATCCCAAAATCGATTCGGGTATATCCTCAAAAACAATGTGGTTCAGCCAGCAAATGAATTGGCAAATCACAAATACCTGACAGGACTCTTTGATGGCGTGAGTAAATCAAATACCAAATCCTACGTTCATGAAATTTTTGAATTGACAGGATTTGAATTCAATGGAGAAGAATATGTATTCGAATCTCATGATGACAAAGGCTACGAATGGGATTTTAAAAGTGATAAAAAAAGAATTGGCTTGAATACTGGTTGTGGGGACAGATGGACAACAAGGCTTTGGCCGGATTCGCATTGGCAGAAACTTATTGAATTACTTCAATATCATAATTTTCAACCTGTTCTTTTGGGAGGTGAACAAGAAAATGAAAGAAATACCGCATTAGCGACGAAAACAGGAGTAACGTATTTTGGACATTTTCCGCTTCAAAAATTCATCAATTTGGTAAACCAAATGGATTTGGTTGTAACCCAAGTTACTATGGCTATGCATATATCTGTTGCCCTAAGAAAAAAAATGGTGTTGATGAATAATATTTTCAATCCATGTGAATTTGAAATGTACGGCAGAGGTGAAATAATTGCACCAGGCAAATCATGTGAATGCTACTTTCAAGGCAAATGTAAATTTGGAGCATCTTGTATGAATTCACTGGAGCCAGAACAAGTGATGGAATCCATTTTAAAACAATTGAAATAGAATTGACACGTGTCTTACAATTAACAAATAGAGTTCCTTTCCCGCCAACTGATGGCGGTGCGATTGGAATATACAACATAACAAAGGGATTGTTTGAAAATGGATGTAAAATAGACTTACTCTCAATCAATACTCCTAAACATAGCCAGCCCAAAGGCGCAATGATTGCGTATGCTCGTCAAATTGATGTATTTGTGAATACCAATTTATCCAAAACAGCATTGCTCAAAAATCTATTTTGTAGTTCCATACCTTATAATGTCGAAAGATTTATTAGTGATGATGTCTCGAATACTTTGAAGGATTTGATTGCCAATAACACTTACGATTTTATTCAAATAGAGGGCGGTTTTGTTGTTTTTTATATTGACATAATAAGAAAAGTAAGCAAGGTTCCGATTTTGGTTAGAACACATAACATCGAATATGTTATTTGGGAGCGTCTTGCATTACATGAACCCAATATCATCAAAAAATGGTATTTTGGTATTTTGGCAAAACGATTAAAAAAGTTTGAAAAAGCATTCTATAACAAAGCCGATGCAATAGCAGCAATTACCATTGAGGATCAACGCAGACTCATTGAAATGGGAGTAAAAGCTCCGATTATGGTTATTCCAGCAGGTGTAGAATTAAAAAAATACAATTATTCTGAAACTATAGTTTGCGAAGCAAATACCTTATTCAGCATTAGCGCTTTGGATTGGATGCCAAATATTGAAGGATTAGAATGGTTTCTTAAGAATGTTTGGCCAGAAATATTGAAACATAATCCCATGTGTATGTTCCATGTAGCGGGCAAATCCACACCTGAAAGACTAATGAATTTAAAATTACCGAATGTTGTTTTTCACGGATTTGTAGATGATGCCGAAGCCTTTAAACAGAAATACCAATTGATGATTGTTCCGCTCCTTTCAGGAGGAGGAATGAGAATTAAAATTATTGAAGGAATGGCGGCTAAAAAGTGTATTTTAAGCACCAGTATTGGGGCGGAAGGAATAATTTGCCAAAATAATAAAGACATAGTTTTGGCTGATACCACAGAGGAATGGATTGATGCTATTCTGCAACTTCTCTCAAATCCTAGTAAAATAGAACAAATTTCATCAGACGCACTTCAATCTGTTTCTGCTAATTACGACAACCTTACAATAACTAAAAAATATTTAGAACTTTTCGAGACAATCGGAACGAATAATTTAAATTCCAACTAAAATATAGATGGATAAACCAAAACTAATATATGTTGTTTCTAGATTTCCTTATCCATTAGAAAAAGGTGATAAATTGCGAGCTTTTCACCAATTAAAAGAGCTATCAAAACATTTTGAAATTACACTGATAGCGATTAGTGAAAAAAATATCGATCATGATCATTTACTAATGATTGAACCCTATTGCATTGATATTCAAATAATAAGAATTAATAGGTTTAGTATATTTATTAATTTATTGGTTGCTTTGATTCAAGGTAAGCCACTACAAACCGGTTATTTTTTTAGTTGGAAGGGTTATAAAAAAGTAAAGAAAATTCTAAAATCAATAGAACCAGACCATATTTTTTGTCAATTGATTCGGTGCGCTGAATACGTAAAAGATTACCATAATTGTCCGAAAACAATTGATTATATGGATGCGCTTTCAAAAGGAATTGAACGACGCATCGAACAACAAAGCTTCATTTCGAAATGGCTTTTCAAGTTGGAATTCAGAAGACTTTTATCCTATGAGAGATCAATTTTTGAATACTTCGAAAATAAAACCATTATCAGCGATCAGGATCGAAATTATATTTTTCATCCGGAAAAAGACAAAATAAATGTGATTGCAAATGGCATCGATGCTAGTTTTTTTGTAAATCTCAAACTTGAGAAAAAATATGATTTGGTATTCGTTGGGAACTTGAGTTATGCCCCAAATATTGAGGCAGTTCATTTTATTCTTAACAATATTATTCAAGTAAATCGAAATTTAACTTGTTTGATTTCAGGTGCGAATCCCAGTAAAAGTTTAATTGATAAATGTTCCAAACATAAAAACGTGACGATTAATGGTTGGGTTGATGATATAAGAACAAGCTATCAAGAAGGAAAAATATTTGTTGCGCCAATGATGATAGGTACAGGTATGCAAAATAAACTACTCGAAGCAATGGCGTCTGGTTTACCATGTATTACGACATCAATGACCAATAATGCAATAAATGCTGATGACAAAAAAGAAATTTTTGTTGCAGATTCAGCTGAAGAATACCATAAAACAATCAACAGACTGCTCACAGATCAAGAAAAAATAAACCATATTGGATCAGCAGGCAAAAATTTTGTTCAAAACAATTATTCTTGGGAAAATGTTACCATTCCATTGATTCAATTAATGATAAATGAATAAATGCATTCTTGTAAATTAATTTTAATCATAATCGAATCCAATCAATTTAGCTTAAATTTGAATTTATAAAACAAAACAATGACATTTCAACTCAATAGTATAGAAGAAGCGATAGAAGAAATTAAAAATGGAAAAGTTATTATTGTCGTTGATGATGAAGACCGTGAAAATGAAGGTGATTTTTTAACAGCAGCAAGAAATGTTACACCTGAAATTGTCAATTTTATGGCGACCCATGGCCGAGGATTGATTTGCGCTCCTTTGGATGAGGACAGATGTGACGCATTAAACTTGAACTTAATGGTTCAAAGCAACTCAGCTACATATGAAACGCCTTTCACAGTTTCCGTTGATTTAATCGGACATGGTTGCACAACTGGAATTTCAGCAAGCGATCGTTCCAAAACGATTCAAGCATTGATTGACCCGAACATTAAGCCTGAAGAACTTGGTAAACCTGGACATATATTCCCTCTAAGAGCGAAAAAAGGTGGCGTTTTAAGACGTGCTGGACATACGGAAGCTGCAACGGACTTGGCGAGATTAGCTGGATTTGAGCCGGCAGGTGTGATTGTTGAAATCCTTAATGAAGATGGAACGATGGCCAGACTTCCTCAGTTGTTCGAAATTGCTGAGAAATTCAAACTTAAAATTATTTCAATAGAGGATTTGATTGAATATCGAATCAAAAATGAATCCCTAATTGAGCCTGTGGTGGACGTGAAAATGCCAACTTCATACGGTGATTTTCAGCTTCATGCGTTTAAGGAAATCAATACAGGGCAAGAGCACCTTGCTCTCGTTAAAGGTACTTGGGACAAAAATGAACCTGTCCTTGTTAGGGTGCATTCGTCCTGTCTAACGGGGGATATTTTTGGTTCTTGTCGATGTGATTGTGGCCCTCAATTGCACAAGGCAATGGAAATGATTGAAGCTGCTGGAAAAGGCGCAATTATTTACATGAATCAAGAAGGAAGAGGAATTGGATTAATGAATAAACTGAAAGCCTATAAATTACAAGAAGAAGGTTTTGATACTCTGGAAGCAAATATCAAATTAGGCTTCAAGGGTGATGAAAGAGACTATGGAATTGGGGCTCAAATCATTAGAAGTTTAGGAATTTCAAAAATGAAACTCATGTCTAACAATCCAACAAAACGTACAGGTTTAATTGGATACGGACTTGAAATTATTGAAAACATTCCGCTTGAAATTAACAGTAACGAACACAATGAACTCTATTTGCGAACTAAACGGGATAAAATGGGGCATCAATTGCAATTGAAAAAATGATTCTTCAAACTAAAGATATACACAAGTCCTATGATGGATTGCATGTTTTAAAAGGTATTGATTTAACCATCAATAAAGGTGAAGTGGTCTCAATCGTTGGATCTTCAGGAGCCGGAAAGACAACTTTACTTCAAATATTAGGAACTTTAGATAAGCCTGATAAAGGTATCCTGGAAATTGAAGGTGAGCGACCTTTTGAAATGGGTTCAAAAAAAATAGCGGAATTCCGAAATAAAAATATTGGATTTATTTTTCAATTTCATCAATTACTTCCAGAATTTACAGCCATCGAAAATATTATTTTACCAGCAATGATAAGGAAAACACCAATGGATGCTGCCATGAAAGAAGCTGAAAATCTTTTGAAACTGGTTGGATTGAGTAATAGGTCAACACATAAGCCAAGTGAACTTTCAGGAGGAGAACAACAAAGGGTCGCTGTGTGTCGTGCACTTATTAATAAACCAAAAGTGATTTTTGCGGATGAGCCTTCAGGAAATTTAGATTCAAAAAATTCTGAAGAATTACATAATTTATTTTTTAAGTTGAGGGAAGAATTCAATCAAACCTTCGTGATCGTAACACATAATGAATTACTAGCCGATATGGCGGATAGAAAACTGATTATGCAAGACGGAAGTTTTGTAAATTCTTAGTTCAATTTATTAGTTCAATTTAATTGTACATCCAACCTTAATCCACCTTCCCGGCATTTGTACGAAACCAGACTCAACATATTCTTGGTCCGTAATATTGGTCCATTCTGCAAATATGTTCAACTTTGGAATGCCGTGAAATATCATTTTCCCGTCCAATAACCAATACTGAACATCAGTGTAACGCTCAATATATCTCGATTTCAGTGTCAATTGTAAAGCATTGAAAAAATCCAAGGTTAAACCTGTAATAAATTGATGTCGATATGCATTTAAAATGTAGCGTGAATCATTTTGCAAATCCTGCTCAAAATTGGCGTCAATAAAATTGTAACTCAATCCAAGGTTTTGAATTTGTATAAAATTAAAGAAAGATTTATACAATCCATATCCCAAGGATAATTCTAGACCATTAAACGATACATTACCGACATTTTCAGGCGTCCATTTATTTGGATTTGGAACAATACTGCTCGTATCACGAATGTAATCGATCAAATTTTGAGAGTAACGATTAAAATAACAAGCTTCAAATCGAATCCCGTACTTATTGAAAATATATCCGAACTCGGCATTAGAAGCTTGTTCTGGAATTAAATTAGGATTGCTTGAAGTCGCTGGATCTTGATAGTACCATTCTGTATATGAAGGAACACGATAACCCAGGCTATAATTTCCGTAAATTCTGTTTGACGGAGAAATTTGATATCCTAAATCGATTCCGGGATACATTTTCCACTCGTATGTCGAATAATAAGAAGCATGAACACCCACTTGGGCATCCAAACCCTTAATAATTGTTACTGCATGTTCGGCAAAGAATCCATAAAACATCCTTTCTCTAGAGCCAAGATTGGTACTTTCAAGTTGCTCCTGTCTGAGCTCAGCGCCCAAACCAGTTATTCCCAGACTGGATTTATAAGTTCCATTAAACTCAAATCCAAACGTTCTGGATTGATGAATATTGGTATAAAATGCTGGATCGAAACGCTTCAATCTGAACTCGTCATCGTTTTGACGAAAATATGCTCTTGTTTGCAGGTACAGATTATTTCTTGAATACGTTAATGCCAATGAGGAAAGCAATGTTTTTGTTTCCTCCCATTGGTCTGGAAATTTATTTGTGTAAAAACCATTGGCTCCGAAATTTCTTCCTGTGTAACCAAACATGCCTCTCAAACTCAATGAATTTGAAATTCTTAGACCTGCTTCATAATTGATATTTGAAACTTGATAGTCCGAATTGTATTGGTATCCCTCAGAAATGTCATAAGATCCAGAAATATTTTGATAATAACGATTTGCAACAGGTTGGGTCAAGAAAAATTGTCCACCAAAAGTGCTAAAATCTGCGCCATATGCCGATAAACTTGCTTGTTGTCCTGAACCCAATCGGGTTATGATATTTATGGCACCAGCAATTCCATTCAAACCAAATGAACGGGTTGTACTTCCCTTAATAATTTCGATTCTTTCGATAGCTTCCAATGGTACAGGAATATTCATCATATGATGTCCTGTTTGAGGATCAGATAATTTAACGCCATTCAACAAAATCAAGGTTTGCTCAAAACTCCCACCACGAATTCCTATGTCGGCTTGAATACCACCTACCCCTCTTTGTCTTACATCAACACCCGCTACATATGTAAGAATCTCTTGAATACTTCTTGCAGGTGAATTCGCAATTTGTTCTCTTGTAATTACCGAAATATTTTGTAGTGGTTTACTAAAAGGGCGACTTATTCGATTACCTTGAATAATGATTTCACCCATATAATTCGGCTGAGCATACAATGAATTGGTCAATATAAATCCAAGAACAATGAGTAAAAACGTCTTTTTCATTAGTGTGATTTTTTATCAAAATTAAGAAGAAATGTTACCCAATTAAACTTTAATTATGAATTTTACGGTTATAACTGCAAAATGGAGTTCAACGAATTAAAATCATTTTTAGATTTCAAGGCAGAACAATATGAATCATTAGAATTCATAGATTACGATCCTATTCAGATTCCCCATCAATTCAATAAAAAGGAAGATATTGAAATATCAGGATTTTTAATGGCTACAATTGCCTGGGGAAATCGCAAAAGTATCATTGAAAGTGGTAAAAAATTAATGCAAATCATGGATAATTCTCCCTATGAATTCATAAAAGAATATAATTTTCGTACTTTGAATACGTCGAACTTTGTACATAGGACTTTTAATATTGAAGACCTCGATTTCTTTTTTAGAAGTATTCAAAAGGCATATTTGCATGAAGGTTTAGAAGGATACTTTTCAGTAAATAAAGATTTTGAAGGCATAAAAGGTAGATTGGTGAATTTTAGGACTCATTTTTTTAATATTGACTACCCAAAAAGAAGTTCAAAACATGTCTCCGACCCTTTAAAAAATTCGGCTTGCAAAAGACTCAACATGTACCTGAGATGGATGACAAGAGATGCTAAAAACGGAGTCGATTTCGGAATTTGGAAATCCATTAACAAATCCGAATTGTATCTCCCTCTTGATGTGCATACAGGAAATATTTCGAGATTATTGGGGATTTTAAAGCGAAAACAAAACGATTGGAAAGCCTTGGAAGAACTTATGTGTACATTGAGAATGATGGATGAACAGGATCCTGTGAAATATGATTTTGCCTTGTTTGGCATCGGAGCCTTTGAAAAGTTTTAACAATGTATCAAACTGCTGTTTTTCAGTCGTTATTTTCTGTACTTTTGAAATATGAAATTTGTATATCCTGAGTTTCTTTGGGCCTTAAGTGCACTCTCGATACCAATTATCATTCATTTATTCAATTTCAGGAGATATAAAAAGCTCTATTTTTCGAGTTTAACTTTTATCAAACAGGTCGAACAACAGACCAGATCAACAGAAAAATTAAAAAATTTCATCCTATTGTTGATGCGTTTATTGGCATTAACTATGATTGTTTTGGCATTTGCTCAACCATTCATTCCTGCATCGAACAATAATGAAAATGGCGGTCACCCCGTTTTAGCCATTTATATCGACAATTCATTTTCCATGACTGCAAAAGGAACGGAAGGTGAATTATTTTCTGAAGCCAGAGAGATGGCAAGAAAATTAATAAACGACGCTTCTTTAGAAACCCGTATCCTACTGAATACCAACAATATGAACGGAGTTGAGCAACGATTGCTCACCAAAGTTCAAGCCCTTGAAGAGCTGGATAAAATAAGTACCTCACCCTTGAATAGGCAAATTGACGATGTTTTAAATTGGCAAAAAAGATTTTTAGATCAAGAACAAGTGCAAAAAGAAAAATTGGGAACGCGTCAACACATCATTCTATCTGATTTTCAAGAAATTTCATCCAACTTCTCAAAACTTACAAAAGATAATGAACATTTTTACTATCCTGTTCAGCTAACACCTCAAATACAAGGTAATATATACATCGACTCTGCATGGTTTTCTTCACCAATACAAAGAAACGGACAAAACAATGAACTGAATATTCGAATTGCCAATGCAGGAAACGACAATCTCACAAATGTAGAATTGCATGTTGAAGTTTCCGATATAAAAAGAGATGTATTTATTGATTTACCAGCCAATCAAAAAATTACCTCAGTTATAAATTATACTGAACAGGGTTCAGGAACAAAATCAGGGAAAATAAGTGTTAATGACAAGCATTTATTATGGGATGATGACTATTATTTTTCGTACAATGTCAAAGATAAAGTTTCACTAGTTGTTCTGAATGGTAAGAATGCAAGTTCAGCTGTTTCTCAAGTTTATTCGCTTGAAAAATATTATGCAGTTACGGTTGTAAATGAAGGTTCATTTACTAATGACCGACTAAATGGAATGGATTTACTTTTTGTAAACGGGCTGAACGATATACCAACATCACTATCGAATACAATATTGACTTTTGCTCAATCTGGTGGAACAGTAGCTTTATTTCCTGGTGAAAATTGTAAAACAGATACTTGGAATGGTCTATTGAAGAGTCTGAAACTTCCATCATTGGGTGCGATTAACTCCAGCGGAACGAAAATTGAAAAACTTGTATATGATGATCCTTTTTTTCAAGGAATGTTTGAAAAGAAAAAGGAAGCCATTAATCTTCCATCTGTTGCAAAATTTTATAGGACATTTGATAATTCAAATGCAACCTTGGATTTAATTAAATTACAAAATGGTCAACCATTATTTTTGCGATCCTCTGATGAAAATAATGTATTTCTTTTTACCAGTTCTTTAGACCCAAGTTTTGGAAGTTTTACAAGCGATGCACTTTTTCCTTCTATTGTGCTAAGAATTGGAGAAATGAGTCAAAGAAAAACACCTTATTCTCTTGTTTTGGGCAAGGATGCTTATTATCCGATTTATAATAACTCAAATAGTGAGACTCCAATTCATATCAAAAATTCTGAAATTGATTTTATTCCAAGCGCCAAGAAATCAGGATTTTTAAGCTACCTTTTCCTGGGAGGGAATGAAGCGCTTGAAAGATTAAAAAATGGCACATACGATGTAATTGATAAAGAAAAAATCGGATTGATATCTTTAAATTATGACCGTTTAGAATCATCAGTTAAATATTTAAATCGAACTGAAATCGAAAATGGATTTAAAAATTTCTTTAAGAATGTTTCCTACAGTGAAATAAAGGATGGACAAAGTCATAAAAAACTGGATATTGAAAAACCATTTGAATATTGGAAAATCGCTCTATTATTGGGACTGTTATTTTTAGTACTTGAAATATTAATAATTAAACTTTGGAAATCGTAAAATGAAAATACTCATTAAAAAAGCAAAAATTTTTGATGGTTCATCCCCGTTTCATGGTCAAACCTTAGATGTATTTATTAGCGATGGGGTAATTAATGAGATTGGTCAAGATTTAAATAATAATTCCGATTATTTAATTGAAGGAAACTCCATTGGTTTATCTCAAGGATGGGTAGATTTAAAAGCGCATTTTTGTGACCCAGGCGAGGAACATAAAGAAACGATAGAAACAGGATTAGACGCCGCAGCATTTGGAGGATTTAACCATGTTGCTATTTTACCAAGTACTCATCCAGTAATTGATGGAAAAACTCAGGTTGAATATATTTTAAGACGTGCCCAAAATCACATAACGTCAGTATATCCAATCGGTTCTGTTTCGAAAGGAATGCTAGGTGAAGAATTATCTGAAATGTTTGATATGTCTCAGTCTGGAGTTAAACTTTTTTCAGATGATCTCAATCCAACAAGTTCAGGACTAATGTACCGAGCTTTATTGTATTCAAAAAACTTTAATGGAAAAATTATTGCTTTTTCTCGAGACCATTCTCTTTCAAAGAATTGTCAAATTAATGAAGGATTGTCATCCGTAAAAACAGGTTTAAAAGGTGAAGCCGCTATTGCTGAAATCATTCAAATAGAAAGAAACATTAGACTGTTAGAATACACCGAAGGAAGCCTCCATTTTACTGGAATATCTTCAGCGGAAAGTGTTAAACTGATTAAGAAAGCAAAAACCGACGGCTTAAAAGTAACGGCTGACGTAAATGTTATGAATCTTCTTTTTACTGAAGATGAAATTTTAAACTTCGATTCAAACTATAAAGTATTACCTGTGCTCAGAACTTCAGATGATCGCAATGCACTTTGGGAAGGTTTAAATGATGGAACCATTGATAGCGTTGTTTCTGACCATAGGCCAGCTGATCATGAAGAAAAAGAAATTGAATTTGAAAATGCAACATTCGGAACCATTCACCTTCAAACAATGGTTGCGTCATTGATTGAAAGTCAACAAAGTGACCCCAATGTACTTTTCAATGCAATTTCCTTGAATGCAAGAAAAATACTGAATATTGAAATTAACCCAATAGAAGTCGGACAAAAGGCAGATTTAACCATTTTCGATTTTGAAAAATCATGGATATTTAATGACAATAGCAATCTATCCTGTTCAAAAAATTCTCCTTTTCTTAACAAAGAATTTTCATTTGGCGTTATTGGAACAATAAATAAAGGTAAATTAGCACTAACAGAATAAAAACTATGGCCGAAAAAAAATCATTTATCCGCCAATTTTGGAAGGAAAAAAAGATGATAGGTGCAATGGCACCAAGTTCTCGTTTTCTAGCTGCTAAAATGGTTAAGGTTATTGACTTTAAGTCAGCAAATGTTATTATCGAATTAGGTCCTGGAACAGGCGTATTTACAAAAGAACTTTTGAAAAACATGCATCCAGAAGCTAAATTGCTTGCATTTGAGTTAAATGATACCTTTTTCGAAATACTTAAAAAAGACCTTTCAGATGACCGGCTAATCCTTATTCATGATTCCGCTGAAAAAATGCAAGATTATTTAAATGATCATGGTATAGATAAAGCCGATGTGGTTATTTCTGCTTTACCGTTATCTGTTTTTTCAGACAATTTAAGAGACGCCGTATTAGATGCATCTAATAACTGTTTGAAAGAAAACGGTCAATATGTTCAATTTCAATATTCTCTATATTCTAAAAAGCATATTAAGAAAAGATTCAGAAAAATGTCTATAGATTTTACCGCATTGAATCTGCCGCCTGCATTCATTTATTCCTGCAAAAAGATATAATAAAACTTAAATATCTTCACCTCCTCCCGATCCAGAAACTTTCTTTTTATTGGATATTTCAGGCTTTCCAAATTTGTAGGATAGGGTTAAATAATATCTTCTTGTTAACCATTTAAATTCAGAATATTGACTCACGTAGGATTGATTCACCTTAAAATAAAATCCTTGCCTGTTAAATATGTCTGACACTTTAAAACCAACGGATAATTTTCCATCAAATAGCAATTTTTCACCCGAAATATCGATTGGAGCCCGTCTTTGCGCAATTCCCTGAACAGAAAATCTAGGACTGTTATATGCCGCATTTATTTGTATTGATGCAGTCTTATTCCAAAAATCAAATCCTCCAACGTATTTCATATTCCAAACAAAACCATCTACATTCCAGTTTTCAGAGGCATTGTCATCTTCATATTTAATGTAATTCACGTTGAATGAAAAAGTGTTTTTCCAAAAACTAAATGGTTTGAAAGTAATTATTGTGGAATTACCAAAATCATGATTGGTATTTAAATTGGCAAAAGTCATTGCAGCTGTTAAGTCATCATAAAATTCTCGTACACGTGTGATAACATCATTTGTTTTTTTATAAAATACGGAAGTGGTAAAAGAAAACTTATTTTTGTCGAATAGAAACCCAATTTCAAGACCATTTACATATTGTGGATTTAGAAATGGGTTTCCTCTTCTTAAATTTAATGGATCAGCGTAGCTTGTGAATGGATTCAATTCCTCAGCATCAGGTCTTCTTAATCTTTTATAAAAACTCAAACTGATTTGTGTGTTTTCGGCCAATTGATATTTCAATAAACCGGACGGAAAAACATTATAATAACCGTTAACTATTTTTATACTGTCTGAAATCAAATTCGGAATCTGAAATGCTTGTTCAAGCCTAATTCCTCCTTGTAATGTAAGTTTTTTGATTTTCTGATTGTAAACACCAAAAACAGCATAAACTTGTTCATTGTAAGAATATTCAAAATTTGACAAAGTATCTTCTTGAAAGATACCCAAATAAGGCATAGATTCAGAATATGTATTGATCCCGATAGTTTGATAACTCGTATTTATGCCCGTTTCAATTGACCCGTTTATATTTGGTAACAAATAATTAAAATTAATTTGAGCATTCGAGATATTATTTTTTTCACGATTGATCAATTGTTGCTTTAAAAGGGTTTGAGATAATTCGGAAGAATCTGGGTTGGCATAAACCTGATTGTAAAAGCCTTCGATGAAAGATTTACCTAATGATTGGTTCAAATCAATTGAAAAAGAACCACGATCTTCCTTCAAATTGTATTGGTAATTGATATTAATATCAATATTGCGATTTTTTGTTGGATCATCTGAGATTCGCCTCCAAAGTTCAACAGGAACACCATTTTCATCCGTCAACAAATTCCATTGGTCACCGGTACGGTTTCTTTCGCCAATATTACCTGAAGAACTGAAAGCCAAAAGATGCCTTGTTTTTAGATAAAAATCGGCTCCAATTCTAAAAGTACTGCTGGCATCTAAATCCGTTCCGTATCGATTTTGGTCTATCGAAATAGATGAATCTTGGTAATATCTGGTTTGGTAAGAAAAATTATTTCTGTATCCCGACAAATAACGTCCTGAATAGGTTCCGTAAACATTCATAAAGGCGTTTCGGTAACTTAATGACGCTGAACCATCTGCAACATTTCCGCCAGACAAATCTCCTGAACCTAAATTTAAAGACATTTGACCATTGATTCCTTTAAGTTTATTTTTCTTCAGTACTATATTAATGATGCCAGAAGTTCCTTCTGGATTGTATTTAGCAGATGGGTTGGTAATGATTTCAATTTTTTCAATTGACCCTGCTGGTAAAGCATCAAGTAAAGTCCGGCCGTTGCCTCCACTTAATGAACTCGGTCTACCGTCAATCAAAACAGTTGCTGTGCCATTTCCTCTTAAAGTTATATTTCCCTCTTGATCTAACTCAACACCGGGTAGATTATTCAACACATCATTTGCTGAACCTCCTTTGGAAGACAAATCCTCTGCAACATTATAGGTGGTTTTATCCAAGCCCATTTCAATGACTTTGGTTTCACCCACAACCTTAACTTCTTGCATCTGCTTGGTTTTATTGAACTCGATTTTTATCGTTCCTAGATTTGCAATTTTTATGTCTTTGGATATTTTTATATCACGAATCGTATCTGAAAAATTATATCCAAGTGCACTTAAAATGGCATAATAATTACCGTATGCCAAATTATCTAATAAAAACAAACCATTTATATCTGTGTAAACTCCATTGGTTGGAACAGTATCGCCCTCTGCAAAAAGTCTAATTTTGATGTATTCAATAGGTTCATTGGTCTCTGTGTCTACAATTTTACCCGAAATACTTCCATCGCCTGAGTTTTTGGTTATTTGAGCAAAACTCCTGAATTCAAAAAGAAATAAAAGGATTATCGATAAAAGGATTAGGTTTTTGCGCATGAAATAGCCTTTTTATAGTTCTATGTGTGATGTTGTTTCTATTCTAATTTTATCGAGTAGATCGCTCAAGGTTTGTGCCTCCTCATCTGATAAATTAATATTCGTTATGGTTAACAATTCTATACTTTGATCAATATCTTTCAGCAAACGCTGTCCATCCTCCGTAAGTTGAATATAAACAACACGTCTGTCTTCATTGCATCGCCAACGTTCTACCAAATTTTTATCGACCAATTTATCCATTAACCTTGTTGTATTAGGCGATTTTTCAACCATTCGATCCCTAACATTATTGACGTTAATTGCCCCTTTCGCTCCACGCAAGATTCTCAAAATATTGAACTGGGGCATCGACAAATCAAACTTCGACATAAAATTGTTTTGAAGATTGCCCAAATAATTTGAAGTGTAACGAATATTCACCAAAGCCCTATGCTGAGCTGTAATAAAATTAGCTTTTATTTCTTCATCAATTTTCATATTGACATATTTTTAAACGTCGTTCAATTTTCAATAATACCACCAAGAAATTTTAGAAACATCGTATTAATTACCTTGGTATTATATGACAACAAAGATAATTATTTATTTGAAAGCTTTTCCTTTTGCCACCATATGCAATCGAAGTCATCTGCTGAAGGAAAAGTATCAAATGTAATGTTCAAATTATGCCTACCAGGAAGCAGACAAATAAAGTTTTCATCAAAACTTACACCACCAAATTTTGAAAAAACCCATAAATACGGAACAAAATAATTGTTTTTTATAATCAACTTGGCTTGTCTATTTTTTTTATCAATATGTTTTAATTTCAATTTAACTTGAACGTTTTTATTTTCTAACGAATTGAAATTTTCAAGAAACTCACGTCTACCGCTTCCATGATCACTGGTCCACGATAAAATTAAAATTGAAGGCTTGTCGTTTGCTATTTTCAAATAATCGTTTAGATTGACTTTACTGATTAGTGAATCGATATCAAAAGTACCCTTAGATATAATTTTACCATTCAGGTCTTTGCGAACGTAATTCAAATGAACATTCGTAAGAAAACCATTAGTAATTGTTAAATAATAATTGGGATTATTCTCTATTTCTTGACGTAAAACTGTAATTTGTTGAAAATCTTTTTGTACACGGTATTGTATTGCTTTCCAATTTCCAAAATAATCAATACCGGACCAAGTAGGCGCTGGCCAGCAATCATTAAATTGCCAATATAAGGTTCCCATGCATCGAGGATACGCCAATCGATGTGCTGTAATTGACCTTCCTATTATTTCAGATTGTGTAAGTTGAGAATGGTATACAAATGTTTTAAAATCATCTGTTTTTCCAAACATTTGATCGGCGTAATGGACAATTTTTTGAGATCCCACATAACTTTTTTGGTGACTTTTAATTGAATTGCTTTCCAAATACCAATCAGTTGAATCAGAAAAACTATGTAAAGTACTAAACTCTGGAAAACTTTGAAATCCATACTCAGAATTGAAGCGACCAATCTTTTTCTCGATTTCGAATATGGAATCGTTTCCATGCCAAAGCCCCCAATAATGCTGAGAACCGTAATCAAAATCGCTCAATTTTCCCCAATTGCTCAATGGGGACGTATGAATGTAAGGAATAGATGAAAATTGATTTTTTAAACTTGGAATAAAATCTTGAAAAATAAATTGATAATCCATCCAAATGCTATTTTGCGCGCTTTCTGAAAGTTTATAAGACTCCTGTAAACCCCAATTTTTCCAAGCTACTTCAATTTCGTTATTACCATTGAAAAGTGCCACAGAAGGATGTGCTGAAATCCTAGGAATTTGAAAACTTAATTCATTTCCTATTTGCTTTACAAAACTTGAATCAGCTTTATAAAAAGCACAAGCAAACATGAAATCTTGCCAAATTAAAATCCCATTTTCATCGCATAACTCATAGAAATAATCATCGGGATAATAACCACCTCCCCAAACACGAAACATATTTACATTACTTTTTAAAGCATCAAGTACTAGATGATCAATAACACGCTTATCTATTCTCGATGGAAATACATCTTGCGGTATTAAATTGGCCCCTTTGCAGAAATATGGAACGTCGTTAATGTAAATTTCATAACCTTGCCCCCATTGATCATTAGGTCTTCTCAATTCTGTTTTTCTTATTCCAAATTTTAATGTATCGCGAAATTCAATATTGCCCAATTCATCTTTGATAATTAAAATATCTTCATAAAGAAATGGTACACCCAATTCCTTGGGCCACCATAAAATGGGATTGATTATTTGTGCAGAAAAGGAGTAAAACATCCTTCCTTTTTCGAGCATATAATCACCTAAAAAACGAGAAAAAATTCGAAGATTTTCATCTAAGGTATCTGTAAAAAACAAATTAACTTTCAATGCTGCACTGGTATCTGAAATAGCGATGGTTTCAATTTGAGCACTCAAAAATCTTGAGTCATCATAAGAAAAGATACTAACTGGTTTCCAAATTCCCATTGTATTCATACGAAGTGTCCAATCCCATCCAAATTGATATTGTGGTTTTCTGCAATATGGTGAAACTGCCATTTCTCCTGCATCATTTGGTGCTGGCAGAATATATTCAGCATTCTCAAATTTATCTTTCCAATGAATAACAGGGGGAGTAAAAATGATTTTCACCGTATTTTTTCCATTTTGAAGTAAATCTTGAATAAAATAACGAAATGGATGGAAGCAATTATCACTTTCTCCAACCATTACCCCATTTACAAAAATTTTTGCATAAGTATCAATCGTTGGGAATTCTAATTCAATTTTTTTACCTTGAATGGTATCCAATTTAACCTCAAAATGGCTAAAAAACTCCCATTCATAATCTTCCACCCATAAATATTGCTGCTCATTATCTGAATAGAAAGGGTCGGGAAGAAAACAATTGTTAAAGAGCGCTTCTTGAACCAATCCTTTTTCACCAATTGGGATAATTTCTCCTGTTTGGGCATGAATCATTTGCCAATTCAATTGAATTTGAGCACTACAAATGAATGGAAAAAGAACAAGCGTTAGGCAAATGATTTTTTTCAAAAAATTCATCACCAACTTCTATCGAAATTTGAATCTATCAAAGCCTCTTTATCTGCCGATTTGTAGGCATAATTAAATCCATTGTAAACCGAATATGAACCAACATTTCCATTTCTATCAAGAGCAAGAAAACAGCACTGTAGGTTGGTAAGGTCTTTATGCTTTCGAATAATTCTTTCGACTGCCATTTCGCAGGCTTCTTGAGGGGAGTAACCTTGTCGCATCAATTCAACAACTGTATGACTTCCAGCTATTCTTATTATAGCTTCACCTAATCCAGTTGCGCAAACTGCACCAACTTCATTATCAACAAAAAGTCCTGCGCCAATAATTGGAGAATCACCCAATCTACCTGGCAACTTGTAAGCCCATCCGCTGGTGGTGCAAGCACCACTCAAATTTCCATGAACATCCAGAGCCAACATTCCAATAGTATCATGGTTTTCATGATTTATTTCAGGTTTTTTGAACAGGTCTTTGTTTTCTTTTTTCCATTTTTTGTATTCGGCCTTTACCTCTGGAATTGGAGTTTTTATTTTGCCAAATCCTTGATCCAAAGCAAATTGTTTGGCACCATCCCCAACAAGCATTACGTGTTGCGTTTTTTCCATTACCGCCCTCGCTACGGAAATGGGATGATCAATTCCATCAAGGCATCCAACTGAGCCACAATTTGAATTTTCGTCCATAATACACGCATCCAATGTAACATGTCCTGAGCGGTCCGGCATCCCCCCTATTCCCACACTTCTATTAGTAACATCGGCCTCGGTTACACGAACACCTGTTTCAACAGCGTCAAGCGCCTTTCCCCCGTTTGAAAGAACTTCCCAAGCTGCATTGTTGGCAGCAATACCATGATTCCATGTTGAGATAACTACTGGACTTGAACTTAGTCGGTTATCAGTTGACCCCAAAATTTTGGAGGCTTTAAATGGATCAATGAAACCTAAAGCTGCTCCAGCTAGACCTAATTTTAAAAACCTCCTGCGCTTGTTCGTCTCCATTAATTCTGTTTTAATTCATTGGATAACCATTTTTGATAAATAGCAGCTAGTCGCTCATGGTCAGCATATTGAACTGTAAAATCATGTTTTCCAGAGTAATCCGGTTTTGCCATCATAAAAATATAATTATTGTTATCTCTATTCAACACTGCATCAACTACCTCACTTGGTGGTATGCAAATTGGACCCGGAGGAAGTCCTTTAATTTTATATGTATTATACGGACAATCAATATCACGGTGCACATTTAATAAACGCTGAACACCGTCTAATTTGTCTCCCCAACAATATTTGAATGTCGGGTCTGATTGTAATTTAACACCTTGTTTAATCCGATTCAAATAAAGTCCTGCAATAATTGGCCATTCCTCCTTAACCTTATCTTGCTCTGAATAAACAATACTTGCTAAGGTCACTACATCAGATTGGCTTTTTAGTCCAATTGCTGCCATTTTACTTTTTCGATCGGCCGTCCAAAATTTCTTGAATTCCTCAGCCATACGGGAAATGAATTGATCCGATGTAATGTCATAGTACATATTGTAAGTATTCGGAATGAACATCGCTGGAAATTGCTCAATGGTAAATCCATATTTATTGAGTGTAGCCTCTGAGTTCATAAATTCCAGAAGTTCGCTTTGATTCAAATTCGTTTTGCTTGAAACAATAGCTGCAACGTCATCAAGAACCTTACAATTGGTAAAAGTAATTGCAATTTCTACTTCAGCATTACCATTACCAGCGGCGTTCTTCTTAAAACCATTTAAAAGATTTCGATAAGAAGTTCCTGGTTCAACAACATATTTTCCCAGTGCAATATTTTTTTCATTTATACCTTTATATTCCCCAACAGCTATAAATGCATCTCGATTATCTATGAAACCATCTTTTTCTAGTAAATTGGCTAAACCTTCTAAATTTATTTCATTCTTGATATAGAATTCCTTTTTAGCAGCATTTGTTGTTGTATTTCTCCCCTTCAGATAAATATTAAATTTTGGATAAATCAGAGCCCCACCAATAAGAAGCACAGCTGCAACAGCCAAAATGATTATTTTTTTTCTAGACATAACTGATAAATTAATTCGTCAATACGATTATTTTTATTGGAAAACCATTCTTTTCTTCGACCTACATATTCAAAACCAGCTGTTTCAAATAAATGGATACTTTCTTCATTTACAGCTTGTATAGAACATACTAAATTATACAAACCTAAATGGTCGCTTGCATATTCTATAATTAATTTCAGAGCATCTTTTGCAAAACCCTTTCCTCGATTTTGTTTTTCGCCAATTAATATTCCTACAGAAGCATTTTTATTTTTGAAGTCCACATCATATAAATCAATGGCGCCAATAGGCTCTTGAGTTGACTCATTAAGACATATCATCATTCTTAACTGGCCAGTAGATCTAATTTGTTGTTGTTGCACAATTAATGTCTGAATTGCATGTAATGAAAAGGGTACTTCCGTATCGGTTACTTTCCAATTTTCTGGATTATTTTCCCATAACAAAAGCTTTGTTGCATCATGAGGCTCGACCATTCTTAAAAAAATTTTCTCTGTCTCAAACATCATGAATTCAATTTTTTAAGTCAATTGTCCCCTCAAATACCTTTATAGCAGGACCAATTAAACGAATATCTTCAAATTCAGATTCACTCATTCTATTGAAAGTAACCTCAAGCTCCCCACCTTTAACACCAACCTTTATTGATTGAACCCCATAAAGATCCTCAACAAGGGAATTGACTATAGCACAAGCTGTAGCTCCAGTTCCACATGACAATGTTTCGTCTTCAACACCTCTTTCATAAGTGCGTATTGCAATGGAATGTGACGATAATCGCTCAACGAAATTTACATTTATGCCTTCTGATTTAAAGGCTTCAGAAAATCTAATTTTTCGTCCTTCCTTGAAAACATCTAAGTTGTTGAATGAATCAACATATTTGACATAATGCGGAGAACCTGTATTTAAAATATGATCACCATTTGGCACAAACTTGCAAGTTGTATTATTCATTTTCAGGGACACCAAACTTTTTGAAATACTTGCATGATGAATCCCGTCTATTGCAGAAAAAATATATTGATTCTTTTCAATTATATTTTGCTTTACAAAAGTAACAGCGCATCTCGCACCATTTCCACAAAAACTTTTGGTTCCATCGGAGTTGTAATAATCCATCTCGAAATCATAATCTTTCGATTTGTTTATTTTAATCAGACCGTCTGCACCAACACCAAATTTTCTATCACATAAAAATTTAATAGAACCAATGTCAAGATTGTCCCAAGTACTATGCAAGTTATTAACAATAATAAAATCGTTACCAGTTCCTTGATATTTCTGAAAAGTCAGATGCATTTACTAAAGCAAAATTAATCTTATTTGTTAATTTAAAAATGAAAAATGCTTAACAATCTTTAACAGCGAAACGTAACCAAATGCATCAAAGCTTGTTATTATTGCGTTTGAAAAATAAACATCAAAAAAAATGATAACTAACAATTTAAAACTTTTTATTTTCGGTTTAATTGGTGGCACCTTGCCTTTGAGCACTTATTTAATTTTTGCTGATAATTCAAGCGTTAACATACAAGATGAGGTGGTTGGTAATACAAAAAACCCCTATGCCAAAACAGCATCTTATTTTGGTCCTGAGGCAGGTTTAAGTTTTGTTGAAGCCTCGCAAAATTCAATCAATTCTGTTGTACACGTAACGACGAAAGTTGTACAGACTTCATTTCAACGTGACTTATTTCAAGAGTTCTTCTATGGCCCAGGTGCTGGTGGCCGTGAATACAAACAATACGGATCAGGTTCTGGTTCTGGCGTTATAGTTTCGGCTGACGGTTACATCGTAACAAACAATCATGTGATTGAAAATGCAGCAGAAATAGAAGTAATCTTGAATGACAATACCAAATACTCGGCAAAATTAATTGGCGCTGACCCTTCAACAGATATCGCAGTATTAAAAATAGATGGAAGCGATTTCCAACCAATAATTTTGGGTAACAGCGATGATTTACAAATCGGGGAATGGGTTTTGGCGGTTGGTAATCCATTCAATTTAACAAGCACAGTAACTGCTGGAATCGTCTCTGCAAAAGCGAGAAACATCAATCTGTTAGCGGAAAGAACAGATGGAACGGTTGTGCCCATCGAATCTTTTATTCAAACCGATGCTGCTGTTAACCCAGGCAATAGTGGTGGCGCTTTAGTGAATACTAGAGGAGAGTTGGTAGGAATTAATACAGCCATTGCATCTCAAACAGGAAGTTATGCCGGATATTCATTTGCAGTGCCTGTCAATTTAGTTCAAAAAGTAATGGCAGATATTATAGATTATGGTATTGTACAACGTGGTTTCATGGGTGTTCAGATATCCGACATTACACAAGAAGTTAAAGAAACCAATGAACTACCTAATACCAAAGGAGTATTTGTTGCATCAGTTATTGAAGGTGGAAGTGCTGAGGACGCTAAAGTTAAGCAAGGTGACGTTATTCTGAAAATAGGAACAAAAGAAGTCAATTCAGTGGCTTCGCTTCAAGAAGAAATTGGAAAACGTCGACCAGGTGACAAAGTGTCTTTGACAATTAGAGAAAAGGATGGTTCGGAGGTAGTTAAAGAGTTGGTGCTCAAAAACAAAGATGGCGAGACAAAACTGATTTCTAAAGAAGAAATTTCTAAAAATCAAGCCTTAGGTGCAACCTTTGAAGAATTAAGCAGTAAAGAGAAAAAAGAGTTAAACATTACCTATGGTGTTAAAATATCCAGCGTTAGTGCAGGTAAATTAAAATCGATTGGGTTAACTGCTGGAATGATAATAATAAAAGTTAACAATGAAGCTGTTGAAAGTGTTGAACAACTCACAACAAAACTAAATGGAGTTAATAAAGGAGTACTTCTTGAAGTACTAACAGAAACCGGCAAAAAAGAATATTATGGCTTTGGATTATAACTAAATACTTAATTATGGGCATGATTTTTGAGCGTTTGGAATCTCAAAAATTCTATCAAAATAATTTTGAAATGACCATTAAAACGTTGTAACTTTGCAACATTATTCCCTACTTAATAACCATTAAAAAAAAGAGAGGATCAGAAGAGGATGAGACAATTAAAAATTACAAAATCGATTACCAATCGAGAAAGCCAATCGTTAGACAAGTATTTACAGGACATTGGAAAAGAAGAGTTAATAACCGCAGAAGAAGAGGTAGAATTAGCCAGAAAAATTAAACAAGGGGATCAAAGGTCATTAGAGAAATTAACCAGAGCGAATTTAAGATTCGTGGTATCGGTTGCAAAACAATACCAAAATCAAGGGTTGACCTTACCAGATTTGATTAATGAAGGAAACTTGGGACTGATTAAAGCTGCACAAAAATTTGACGAAACAAGAGGTTTCAAATTTATTTCATACGCTGTGTGGTGGATTCGTCAATCTATCCTCCAGGCTTTAGCTGAACAAGCAAGAATTGTAAGACTTCCACTGAATCAAGTTGGTTCACTGAATAAAATAAACAAAGCATTTTCAAGATTAGAACAAGAATTTGAAAGACCGCCTTCCGCTGAGGAACTGGCTGAAGCACTTGAAGTTCCGGAAGATAAAATTAAAGAAAGTTTAAACGTATCGGGTCGACACGTGTCAATGGATGCGCCTTTATCTACTTCAGAGGATGGTGGAACGCTAATGGATGTAATGGCTAATACAGATGCTCCGAAAGCAGATCACGCTTTAATGGCTGAGTCATTACAAAAAGAAATCGAGCGCTCTTTGAGCACTCTTACCGATAAAGAAAGAGAAATTATTCGTCTATTCTTTGGAATTGGAATGAATCATGGACTTACGCTTGAAGAAATTGGAGCAAAATTCAATCTTACACGTGAGCGCGTTCGTCAAATCAAAGAAAAAGCCATTCGCAGGCTGCGACACACTTCGAGAAATAAATTATTAAAAGCCTATTTAGGTTAAATTTAAAGGCTTTCTGCGCAGGCAGAAAGCCTTTTTTTCTTCCGTAATTTTTAACACAAAATACCTATTACCAAATGGAAACATCTTTAGGATACGAAAATGAATTGAAACTACATGTAAAACGCGAAAGAGCCGCTGTAAAATTATCGAGTAAAGTTGGTGAATTACTTTATGACAAAGGAATTGAGCTTGTACTTTTTAGAAATCATCTCACCGATACCACCATTTCAGAAATTTTAAATTTACATGAATACGCAAGAAATGTGGTGAATAAACCTATTGATGTTTTTACCTCTTCTGAACTTGCAGAAGAAATCTACAAAATGGATCTTGCTCCAGCTAAATTAGATATTGGGAAACTTTCAAGTGAATGGCTTGTAGAACAAGATAATTTCGACTCAAAACTTTCATTCTTGCATGCTAAATTAGGTGGATTTGGAGTAAGTGCTGAAAATAAAATCGAACCAAGAGATGTAATTCTATACGGATTTGGTAGAATTGGAAGATTGGCTGCCCGTGAATTGATTAAACAAGCAGGTAAAGGTCAACAGTTGCGTCTAAGAGCAATTGTGACCAGAGGCTCTTCTGATACTGATATTATAAAAAGAGCGTCATTGTTAAGAAATGACTCTGTCCACGGCGCATTCAAAGGATCTGTAATTGAAGATTTGAAAAACAAAGTACTGAATATCAATGGGCAAATAGTTCAAATGATTGATGCTTCCAATCCTGAAGATGTTGATTATACACAATATGGAATTTCGAATGCATTGGTAATTGACAATACTGGAGTTTTTACAAATAGAGAGGCATTATCGAGACATTTACAAGCAAAGGGTGTATCAAAAGTGCTATTAACTGCTCCAGGAAAAGAGATTCCCAATATTGTATACGGAATCAATCAGGTGGATTTGGATGTGGAAAACGAGAACATTTTTTCAGCAGCGTCTTGTACAACTAACGCCATATCCCCTATTCTTAAAGTAGTTAATGACAATTTTGGTGTGGTAAAAGGACATATTGAAACCGTTCATGCCTATACAAATGACCAAAATTTATTGGATAACATGCACAAAAAACCCAGAAGAGGAAGATCTGCTGCAATAAATATGGTTATTACATCAACAGGAGCTGGAAGCGCAGTTACCAAAGTTATTCCAGATATGAAGGATAAGCTTACGGCAAACGCTGTACGTGTGCCAACTCCAAACGGATCTTTGGCTATTTTAAGCTTAGAATTGAACAAAACAACTTCCATCGAAGAAGTAAATGGCTTGGTTAGAGAAGCTTCTTTAAATGGTGATTTGGTAAACCAAATTTACTATTCTTATGATCCTGAATTGGTTTCGAGTGATATTATTGGAAATACCTGCTGTTCGGTTTTCGATTCACATGCGACAATCGTTTCAAATGATGGAAAAAATGTTGTTTTATATGCTTGGTATGACAACGAATTTGGATATACCAAACAAGTAATACGATTGGCTAAACACGTCACGAAGGTTCAGAGAAGAATTTATTATTGATTATTTAAACCATAAAAAAACAGGTTGCTCAATTTGAACAACCTGTTTTTTTTCGTTAATGCTCGTGACAATGCACTTCGTACAAGGTATCGTTTACGATAATCCCATCAGCCTCTACTGATTTTAAAGAATCACCACACTTCTCTCCTATTTCAACAATACCACTTCCGTAGTCGTAATGACATTCAGCACATTTATTTTTCCCACATGATACTAATATTGCAGAAACTGTAATTACAGACGCAAATAATTTAATTGATTTTTTTTTCATAAATTAAACATTATTGGTTATTAAATTCATTTTAATACTTACATAGAAATTTCTTCCTGGATGCGGCATTTGAATATTTTTCAATCTTGATAAATGGTCAATATACACTTGATTAAAAATATTTTTTACTCCGATTCCAATAAATATTGGATTCTTTAAATCCCATTTCATATTGCATGAAATATTTAATAAATTGTAGGAAGGACTATTTGTTTCATATTCAGCAATTCTATTTTGTTGTGCGAAAAATTGATGTTGCAGCACTATCTCTTGAACATAAAACACCGATTGCGCTTCAAACGAAAACTTAATATTTGAACTTAATCTATTTTGTGGTATCAATGCAATAAAACCACCCGTATTTTCTTGAGCTTGTATCATCGAGTATGATGCATCAAGATGCAACCAATGCGCAAAATGTGGATGGTAATGCAAACTAAAATCACTACCAAAAAGATGTACCAATTCTTTTTGTTTGTAGAAAAATACCGGAAGGTTATCAACTGTTGAATCTGATGGGGTAATAGATATAAAATTTTGTATGTAATTGTAAAACGGATTTACAATAAACTGAATATGTTCATTCTGTAGCTCGTATGAAACATCAATTTGGGTAGCACGTTCATTTTTTAAATTAATATCGCCTATTTCATACCTCAAAGTACCATGATGTAATCCATCAGACATTAATTCTGATAGATGAGGTGAACGAAAACCTGAAGATATATTTACTCTAAAAGTTTGCAATTCTGTGCTCCTCACCCAGCCAGTAGAAAAATTAATACTTTCAAAATTTCGAGACAAGTTATCAATACCGTTAAAAACTGAGGTGGATTTGACAATGCGCTGATCAATTCGTAATCCTGTCTGAAGCGTCCACTTTTTTTGATGAAGGCTAAAAACGGAATAAATACCATTATCTATCATAAATGCGTTGGGGAGTAATGCTTCTGTTCCTTTAGGGGTATTTTTAATCCATTGAAACATTCCTTGTGCACCACTAACAAAACTCAAGTTTTCAGTTATGTTGTACTTCCACTTTAAATGATAAAGTGAGTTGCTTAAATACATATCTATACCTGGAATGGTGTTTTTTTCTTCAAATTCTGTAAGGCGATTAAGTGTTTGACCTAATAGTAAATTTATCTCGCCACGCTTTGTAAAAAACTTATTTTCAATGGATAGGAGGTTATTCATAAAAATCTGCACGGGTATTATAAGTTTTCGACCTCTTTCTTCTGACTGAAATGATTCAAAATCAATAATACTATCATGTGTATGCCCGGGAATTCCTATTCGACTTCCACTTAAAGTGTAACGAATTTGCATGGCCCAATTTGATGAGTTCTTTCCGTATGCCATTTTGAAATTGTAATCTGAAAACCTACTGTTCTCTGCAAATTTACCTGACTGTAGCTGATAATCGGCATGATTGCTATAGGAGCCATAAAGAGATAATCGCGACTTATCTGATGACCGTTTAAAACTCATTTTATTAATTGTACCAAGTGTGTTTGAAAAATTTAAAGTTTGGAAACCAAATTCTGATTTCCCTTGTGCTGCATAAGGTTCGTCAATATAATAAATAACACCACCTAAGGCATCTGCACCGTACAATAATGAGGCTGGTCCTTTAATGATTTCAACTGAACCAATACCTAAATCAGTAAGGCCAATACCGTGATCACCTCCCCATTGTTGGTTTTCAATTCTCAACCCATTAAGCAGTGATACGACCCGAATACCTTGTAAGCCTCTGACTACTGGCTTGGCTATCGCATTTCCAGTAGACGTATTGTATACTCCAGGAATTTGTGCCAATGCCTCACCCATATTCAAGTTGGAAATCGCATTCAATTCACTCAACTTCTTTGTTTCAATACGAATCGCATTTTCTTTTTGTAAAGTACTTTGAGGACCTGAAACGGTAATTTCGTCCAATTCGATATGTTTTGAATTTAGTAGTATTTTTCCATCCCAATTTTCTAGATTCCTGCTCAAAACAACCGACTCATATCCAGCTGCAGATATTTTTATTGTGAATTTATCAGGTAGTTTACCTTGTATATAAAAAACACCATCGATATTGGATTTCACACCTACATCGATTTCAACGACCAAAATATTTGCAAAAGGAACGGCAACATTGGAACTGGCATCTTTAACGGAACCAATTACCGTTTGTGATAAAAGAATGTGCAATGGCATGAATGCCAATGCAGTTAAAATAAAAAATTTCATTTAAAATATTGTTTATGAGATAAGACTTAAATATTAAGACTGATAACTAAACAAAAATTGGAGGGCCACGATGCGAAAAGCCTTGAAAAGAAGAATTGAATGAGTACTCCTCATCAATCAATGCATAAGAATAATCTACAACTGGAAAATCAAAATGATAGTGGTACGGTGTTTCTATTTCTCCGAGGTCAAAATCACAAGCGAAACAATTATCCTTTTCGTAGTGTACTTTTCCTGTTTTTTCGATTTCAATGTGATCATGACATTCATGCCACCAGCTGCGTGGGGTTATTGCAATAAAGAACCCGAGGAGAACAAATAACGATATGTATTTTTTAAACTTCAAAAATTAAATTCGAAAAGACTTAAAATTAATTTATTCCTTTTTCTTTCAAACATTTTTTAACTTTTTTTTCATGAACAGCTCGTTCCTTTGGCGTTCGAGTGGGATCGATTATTTTAAAAGCTTGGCATTTAATATCAATTTCATCGAAACGTTTAAGCAATTTATCAAGTTCTTGGTCGGAGAGCTTTTCATTTTTCAGTGCTTTATTAAGTGAATCTCCTTTGACAACACAATCGCAAAAATCCCATTGTTCACCATATTTTTGGGTAATTAACTTCATTGATTTAGCTAAATCATCTCGATTTGTTATAGCCGATAAGGAATCTGATTGGTGCCGAATAACGGCTTCGTTTAGTAGTGTTTGATTATCATCATATTTAAACATATGACAATCTTTACAATCACTACATTTCTGTTCTTGACTACAAGACAAAATAATTCCACCAATAAAAAAAATCAATAAGGTATTTTTTATTGGAGTTATCATAGCATTGAAATTAAACTATGTCGACCTGATGCGAAATGGCAGCCTTATCGAATCTAATTTTTGTTCCTTCAGAACTGATAAGTACTGTAGATTCGGAAATCTCTAATACCTTGCCATGAACGCCACCCAAGGTAACAACTTTGTCACCTGGTTTAAGATTTTCTCTTAACTTCTTTAATTCTTTTTGTTTTTTTGCTTGAGGTCTAATCATAAAAAAGTACATGATCACGAAGACCAATAACATCATAATTAAACTTCCTCCACCTCCTTGCATAATTTTTTAATTTAAATTGAATATTAATTTTTAACTTTTGCTTTAATAACTACCTCCGTAACTGATGGTTCTGTATTTGCAACAATTCTAACGGACTTTGAAATATCCCCTGTACTGGTTTTTTCAGTATCCACTTCTGCCTTAATTGTTGCTTCACTTCCAGGTGCGATAGGTTTTTCTGGTTTTTCTGCTACTGTGCAGGTACATGATCCTTTAACCTCTGAAATAACTAAAGGATATTTACCTGTATTTTTTACCGTAAATGTACCGGTAATAATTTCACCTTTTACAACCACTCCAGCATCGTAAACTGGATTAACCGTAATTGTTGTTTTATTACCTACTTCAACATTTTCCGCGGCTTCTTGAGAAGTAGAGCTTTCACTGCAACTTGCAAGAAATAATGCTCCTGAAAGAATTAAAACTACTTTTTTCATTTTTCCTAATTTAACAATCCTCGACCTGTTTTTTTAATTTTATTATTTTGCTTCAATATTTCAATAGATTTATCAAGAATTCCATTTATGAATCCGTTACTTTTCGGGGTACTATAAAATTTAGATATTTCAATGTACTCATTTAGGGTAACTTTAGTAGGAATGGAATTAAAAACCTGCAATTCAGTTATCGCCATTTTCATAAGCAAAACATCCATTTTCGCAATTCTATCCAGTTCCCAATTTTTTGTAAGATCATCTATTAGTTGCTCGTTCTCCTTATCCATTGCAATAGTCTTTTGTAGCAAGAGTCTAATAAAATCTTCCTCGTCATCATCTTTTTTAAACAAAGGAAGTATCTCAAACTCATTATTTTGCTCCTGCATTTTCAAGGTTTTGAGAACCATTGAACACGATAAATCAATGTCATCCATCCAAAAAATACTTTCTTCTTCGAAGAAATTGTAAAGAAATGGAGAATTTGCGATTTCTACTTTAAATAAATCAATACAGAACGCCAAATCAGAATCGTACCCTGTGTATTCTGAATTCATATGGTGAAGATATGTTTCTGAATCTTTAATCTGCAAAAACATTTTTCTAAAAATCTCTTTTTTCTCAGCACCTACCCAATTTATCTTTTTTAATTCTGAAATTTTTCTCAAATCTTTCGAGTTTTCAATTTTTTCAATCAATATATTGGAAACGAATTTCAAATTGGGATTTAAATCATCATGTGATGGTCTGATTTTCTTTTTATTGTCTTCAATACGATTTAAAGCAACCGTTTTAATCTCAGAAAAACTCAATAACAGATAAATGTACAAATCATAGATTTTATCGACGGATTGCAATAAAGTTTTCTCTGCTTTAGCATAACTATCTTCATTCGATTGAAAATAGGCATACAAAGTTTGTAAAACCTTTATTCTAAGATGACGTCGATTCAACATATTTAAAGTGGCAATTTAACTTTACCAATGGACTCAATTCTTTCCTCTGCCATTTTGTTCGCGATTCTGAAAGCTGGCGTACCTTCCTTTTGAGAACGGGATATAATGTTCTCAATTGTCGCATAAATTTCCTCGGCCTTATTCATCGCCCAAGATGATGAAAGACCTTTAACTTCTGAATAGCAATTGATAACACCACCTGCATTTAAAGCGAAATCTGGTGCATAAAGTATGTCTTTTTGCATTACAGCCTTTCCGTGAATTTCTTCATCTTTTAGCTGATTATTAGCAGCTCCAGCAATAATACCACATTTCAAACGAGACAATGTATCGTCATTAACAGTTGCACCCAAGGCACAAGGTGCATAAATATCGACATCTAAATCGTAAATCTCATCCAAACCAACCACTTTTGCGCCATATGATTCGGCTACTTTCTTAAGTGTAGGTTCATGAATGTCTGATATAAAAATTTGCGCTCCTTCTTTAGCCAAAGCTTGCACCAGATATTCTCCAACATGTCCAACACCTTGTACAGCTATTTTCTTGTTGTTCAAACTATCATTACCATATCTTATTTTGGCACAAGCCTTCATTCCCACATACACACCATGGGCTGTAACAGGAGAAGGGTCTCCGCTACGTCCAGGCAATCCAACAACATGATTGGTTTCCATATTAACATACTCCATATCTGAAGTGCTGATTCCAACATCTTCGGCGGTAATGTATTTACCTCCTAGGCTTTCTACAAATTTTCCAAATCTTCTCATGAGGGCTTCGGACTTCATTGTTCTGGAATCGCCTATAATGACTGCTTTACCACCTCCTAAATTAAGCCCTGAAATTGCATTTTTATAGGTCATGCCCCTTGAAAGTCGCAGCACATCGTTAAGCGCTTCCATTTCACTGGTATAACTCCACATTCTGGTTCCCCCAAGTGCGGGACCTAATACAGTATTGTGAACCGCAATAATGGCTTTTAAACCTGTTTCATTGTCATTACAAAAAAGCAACTGCTCGTGGTTGTATTTTGACATTTGGGCTATTACTGGATCAGCACTCAAATCTACGTTTACAATGTCTCTTACTTCAAACATATTTTACAGACACGTGTTTATTTAATTCAATTAGATTACCTAAATTTGCTTTAACTAAGGCAATGGTGGGCACAAAAATAACAATTTTAATCAGATGAAATCACTTCGCTCACTGAACAAATATTTCGTAAAATATAAATGGCGTTTCATTCTAGGTGTTCTTTTTGTTTTCATCTCGAATTATTTTGGTGTACAGATGCCTTTATACGTAAAGGACAGCATTGACAACTTACTTTCCGGGACATATATCAAAGGAATTGATGATGTAATTTGGCTATCAGTAAAATTAGGCGGCATATACATGTTACTTTCTGCATGCAGTGGGTTGTTTCTATTTTTTATGCGGCAAACGATTATTGTAATGTCAAGGTTTATAGAATATGACATTAAAAATGAAATTTACAATCATTATCAAAAACTTAGCTACTCTTTCTACAAAAAAAATGCTACTGGTGATTTAATGAACCGAATTACCGAGGATGTGAGCCATGTGAGAATGTATTTGGGCCCAGGAATTATGTATACCATAAATCTCATCGCGCTATTTTTATTGGTGATTTTTCAGATGGTTGCAATTAACCCAACGTTAACGCTTTTTGTCCTATTGCCTTTGCCTATAATGTCATTCTTAATATACAAGGTTTCGTCTAGGATGAATCAATTGAGTAAATCGGTTCAAACAGAACAATCAATGCTTTCAACAATAGTACAAGAAACCTTTTCTGGTGTTAGAATTATCAAAGCATTTAACAGAGAAAGAGAATTTCACCAAAAATTCAATAAAAGTGCAAACGGTTACTTCAAAAAAAGCATGTCGTTGGTATTTGTCAATGCCTTATTTATGCCAACAATAGTTTTTTTAATCGGTCTTAGTACGCTACTTTCCATCTACCTTGGTGGATTGATGACATACAATAATGAAATATCTTTGGGTGGTATTCTTGCATTTATATTCTTTGTAAACAAACTTACCTGGCCATTTGCGAGCATTGGATGGGTAACTTCGATTAACCAAAGGGCTGCCGCTTCTCAAACAAGAATTAATGAATTTCTAAATATTGAACCTGAGGTGGCATCTTCAAATACACCATTCTCTTTAAATGGTAAAATTGAGTTCAAAAATGTTAGCATGATCTACCCCAATACAGGAATTCAAGCTTTAACAAACGTTTCTTTTTCTGTTGAAAAAGGTGAAACATTGGCAATACTTGGAAATACTGGAAGTGGGAAATCAACTGTAATTAATTTGCTTTTGAGACAATTTGATCCAACAGAGGGCGAAATTTTAATTGATTATAAAAACCTTAAAAGCATTAATCTCAGCCAATTTAGAAATGAAACTGGAGTTGTTCCGCAAGAAGTTTTTCTTTTCTCAGACACAATAGAAAACAACTTAAAATTTGGAAAATTGGATGATAAGGCTACTGAGGACGAGCTCATCAACGCAACCAAAATGTCTCATGTTTATCACAACATAGCCAGTTTTAAGGATGGATTTAAGACTGTTCTTGGTGAGCGAGGCGTCAACTTAAGTGGTGGGCAAAAACAACGATTAAGCATTTCGAGAGCTTTAATAAGAAATCCCAAGTTACTTATACTTGACGATTGTTTATCAGCTGTCGATACTGAAACAGAAGAGATTATTCTTAAAAATCTAAAAGAAATACCTAACAAACCGACCACCATAATTGTAAGTCATCGGATTTCATCCATTAGAAACGCCAATCGTATAATTGTAATTTCAAACGGAAGTATCGTTGAAGAGGGGAATCATGAAAGCTTGATCAAAATGGGTGGACTTTACTCAGAAATATATTTGAATCAACTGAATGAGGATAAAGTTTAAGTTTTTCAACATTGCTTTTTAATTTTAAAAAAAAATAGCATATTTGTTCAAACTAAAGTTCTGAGGTTATGGAAAATGACAAAAACAGCGAAGTTTATTCGAAAGTCGTTCGAGCGGGGAAGAGAACGTACTTTTTCGATGTGAAATCTACAAAGGGTAATGACCTTTACATTACGCTTACGGAAAGTAAAAAAACTTTCAATGATGATGGTCGTGACAATTATCAAAAACACAAAATATTTCTTTATAAGGAAGATTTTGAGAAATTTAGAGAAGGTCTCGACGACGTTTTGAACAAAATAGAATCAATGAAGCAATCTGGAAATTATTCTCAAACATACTCCAACGAAAATGTTGAGGTTTCGAATTATTCCAGTGTATCTTTCGATGATTTATAGATATAAAGGTTCGATTAAGTCATACCAAGAATTTCTTTTAACCGTAACTATTCCGATAAATGGTAGGAAGTTCTTATTAACTTTGTAATACAAAATCATTTAATGGGAAAAATAATAGCTATTGCCAATCAAAAAGGCGGAGTTGGAAAAACAACCACTGCAATAAATCTAAGCGGTTGTTTGGGTGTGTTGGAATACAAAACTTTGATTGTCGACGCTGACCCTCAAGCAAACGCCACTTCTGGTGTTGGATTAAACCCTAAGAATTCTCGTAACATTTACGATTGTTTAATCAACGAAATACATCCTAAAGAACTGATTCTAGAGACAGGTAACCCCAACCTCGACATCTTGCCTTCCCATATTGATTTGGTTGGTGCTGAATTGGAAATGATAAATTTACCAAACCGTGAACAAATGCTTAAAAAAGCTTTGGAAAAGGTTAAAGATGACTACGATTTTATCATCATAGACTGTTCTCCATCACTTGGTTTAATAACAGTAAATGCACTTAGTGCCGCAGACTCAGTGATGATACCAGTGCAATGTGAATATTTTGCATTAGAGGGTCTTGGAAAATTATTGAACACGATAAAAATAGTACAGGGACGTTTAAATCCTGACTTAGAAATTGAAGGTATTGTTTTAACCATGTACGATACCAGACTGAGGCTTGCTAACCAAGTTGTTGATGAAGTTAAAACACATTTCCAAGAACTTGTTTTTGATACAGTTATTCATAGAAATACCAAATTGGGTGAAGCTCCAAGTTATGGCGAAACCATTGTAATGCATGACGCATCGAGCAAAGGATCGATCAATTATCTTAACTTTGCAAGAGAGTTGCTGCAAAAAAACAATTTAACAAAAATCGGTAACGACGATAAAATCATTGAAATCAACGATGAGCTCTAAAATCAATAAGCGATCTGCTTTGGGTAAAGGACTGAGCGCCCTGCTTGAAAGTTCTGAAACGGATATTACTTCAAAATCCGGTAATGCGGGAATGGTAGGTTCGGTAACAATGTTGCCTACTGAAAGTATAGAAGCAAATCCTTTTAACCCACGGTCAAATTTTGAAGAAAATGCTTTGGAGGATTTACGTCAGTCTATTGCAATTCATGGGATCATTCAACCTTTAACTGTCAGGAAACTAGGAAGAGATAAATACCAGCTCATTTCTGGAGAAAGACGCTTTAGGGCTGCACAACTTGCAGGATTGAAGGACGTACCTGCATACATTCGAGTAGCAAATGATCAAACCATGCTGGAAATGGCATTGGTTGAAAATATACAACGAGAGGACTTAAATGCTATTGAAATAGCGTTATCCTACTCCAGATTGATTGAAGAATGTGAATTAACACAAGACCAATTAAGCCAGAAAGTTGCAAAATCAAGATCAAATATTACCAATCACTTGAGGCTACTAAAACTACCAGCAGATATTCAAGCTGGTGTGAGAAACAACCTCATTTCAATGGGACATGCGAGAGCATTGGTTTCCGCTGGCGATGAATCACTACAAATCGCCATTTATTCTAAAATAATTGATGAGGATTTATCTGTTCGTGACGTTGAAAGCTTGCTTAGAGATGGACATATAGAAGAAACCACTCCTATTTCATCAGGAACGAAAGCTTCAAAAACTGTTATGAAATTATCAGATAAACAAAGGGTTTTTAGAGAACATTTATCCGATAAACTTTCAACTAAGATTGAAATAAAAAAATCTTCAGGTGGAAATGGAAAAATTATTTTGAATTTCAGTTCTGAAGTAGATTTGAACAGAATTATTGAAATTCTAAATCGATCATGAAAAGATTTAGCGGGGTAATTTTATTTATCCTGATTTCCATAACCACGGCAAATGGGCAATCACCCATCATTGAGGACTCTACAGCCTTTTCAGACAGCATTCATTCACCTAAAAAAGCAACAATTTATTCAGCCTTACTTCCAGGATTAGGCCAAATATACAATCATATCAATATGCCTATAGGAAATAAAAAAGCCTATTGGAAGGTGCCGCTTATTTACACCGGATTAGGCGCTACCGGTTTCTTTCTTATTTCAAATCAATTGACCCAAAAAGCACTAAAGCAAGAATATACGAATAGAATTGATGGAAATGCTACAGATCCCAAATGGTCTGCCTATGATAACGCTGGAGTATTAACACTTTATAACCAGTATTTAAACAAAAGAGATTTATCTATTTTAGGTTTTGCTGCCGTTTATTTATTTCAAATTGTTGATGCCAATGTAGAGGCGCATTTTGTTAATTTTGATGTTTCTGAGGACCTTTCGCTTCAGTTGGAACCTACCCTTTTGCCTTCTCTTTCTGCAGGACTAACGTTAAAACTTAATTTTCATTAAATTTGAAGAATGAAAATTGCACTAATCGGATACGGTAATATGGGAAAAGCTATTGAGAAAATAGCCATGGATCGCGGACATACGATTACTGCAGTATACGATTCAAAAAATAGATTTTCAGGAAATTCGACCGAACATGTTGACGTTGCTATTGAATTTACACAACCAGATTTGGCCGTCAATCATATAAAAAAATGTATTGATTCTCAAATACCAATAGTTACAGGAACAACAGGTTGGTTTTCTCAACTGGATGAAATCAAAACCCATGTAATGAATTCCAATGGTTCGCTTCTTTATGCTTCAAACTTCAGCGTTGGTGTAAATATTTTCTTTGCACTTAATAAAAAGCTTGCACAATTGATGGCACCTCATGCTGAATATAAAGTGAGTATTGAAGAAATTCATCATATTCAAAAATTAGATGCACCAAGTGGAACGGCAATTTCTTTGGCCGAAGGCATTATTGATAACAATTCAAATTTAATTGAATGGATTGCCGGAGAAGGCAGATATCCGGAAAACGATAAACATCAAATTCCAATTGCAGCATACAGAGAACCTGATGTTCCAGGCACTCATAATGTAAAATATTCTTCTGAAATCGATACAATTGCTATTCATCATGAAGCGCATAACAGAACAGGTTTTGCACTTGGTGCTGTAATCGCTGCTGAATGGCTTGAGGGTAAAAAAGGGATTTTTACCATGAATGACGTACTTAATATCCAATAACAATGAATCTTCTTTATTTTTATTTACTATTCTTAATCCATCCCTACATTTCCTTTTGGGGACAACTTTTTGAAGCTGCGGGACGAAAAAAATGGGAAGCACTCGTTCCTGGTTATAATTATTATGTTGCCTTTAAAATTACTTGTGAGAAACCATGGTGGTCCCTTTTGATGGTAATTCCTGGGGTTCATTTATGTATGTGGTCTGTTGTCAATACCTCTCTGATAAGAAGATTTGGTTATTATTCATTAATAGATACCGTTCAGGGTATATTTTTTCCGTATTTATTGTTTTACAAAATTTTCTCTTCAAAGCAAGAGGTAAAACCTCAAACCAATTGGGCAAATTCCAAGGAAACTGAAGACAGAAAGTGGGGAGATCATTTGATACTTTTCATGACCTTACCGCTCATTGGTCATGCTTTGGCATTTTTATTTTCACTTCAAGTTTTAAAAAGAGATAAACCGGGCAAAAAGTCCCATGTAAAAGAATGGGGCGATTCCTTAATGTTTGCTTTGATAGCAGCAAGTATAATAAGAACATACGTTTTTGAACCGTTCCAAATTCCAACTGGTTCTATGGAAAAAACACTTCTTGTAGGCGACTTTTTATTTGTTAACAAAACTGCCTACGGTGCAAAGGTTCCAGTTACTCCGTTGTCTTTCCCTTTAGTACACAATACCGTTCCATGGATCAACATTCGTTCCTACTCAACATTAGAAACCTGTGATTATTGGCGAATCCCTGGGTATTCAGATATTCAAAGAAATGATGTAGTAGTTTTTAATTTTCCTGCCGGTGATACTGCTGTATATGATCCGCGAGTTCCTGATGGATTGATGGGACACAACTACCATGATATTTTAAACAGCGAAGCCCAAAGAATTTTGCTGAAAGAAAAATATAACAATCAAGCCAATGATAGTATAACCTACAAGAAATTTGCCGAAGAATTCATTAGGGATATAGAAATTTGGAAAGCAAAAGCGCGGAAAATGTTGGCAGAGAAAAAAATCGCTACCGATATGTCTACTGGTCGCACAATTAAACATTTTGGATTAATCTATCGTCCTGTTGACAAGAGAGAAAATTACGTTAAACGCTGTGTTGGACTACCTGGAGATTGGATGGAAATTAAACATTCTGTACTTTATGTTAACGACAAACCAGCATACATTCCAGAAAATCAAAATATTAGGTTTTCGGTGACAAATTTCACTGAACCAAACTACAAGGTTATGATGGAGAAATATGGACTGGAAAGAAGTAGAAACGATTTTTATTTAGACGCAAATAGGAATTCTTACATTATGGAATTAACAAGCACTCAACTTAACCAGCTGAAGAAAGATTATCCGGATGCGCGGTTTACAAAAGAGTTGCAACCCCAATATTCGGATAACTTATATTATAAACCAAATGCAATGGATTGGTTAAATAATATCCATTATTTCCCAAATGATTTTTACATCAACAATACACCAACAGACTTTACACGTTTCCAAATTCCAAGCAGAGGACAAACTGTAAATATTTCTAAAGCCAATATTGCATGGTATAGAAGAATTATCACTGCTTACGAAGGGCATTCTTTGCATGAAAAAACAGATGGTATTTATATTGATGGTAAAAAAACATCAACTTATACCTTTGCCATGAATTACTATTGGATGATGGGAGATAACCGCTACAACTCAGCTGATTCGCGTTTCTGGGGTTTTGTTCCTGAAGACCACATTGTTGGAAGGGCTTCTCTAGTTTGGTTCTCGAAAAGTATTGACCCATCAATTGGCATTCGATGGGATCGTATTTTCAAATGGATTGAATAATGCAAACCATATTTCCAACTTCGTATTTTGGGAATTTGGAATACTTTAGATTGCTTTGTAAGGTACAAAATCCTTTGATAGAAAAAAGGGAACACTTCATTAAACAAAGCATTCGAACAAGATGCAAAATTCTTGGTGCCAATGGAGAACTTATGCTTTCTGTGCCTGTAATTAAACCACTTGGATCAAAGACTCCACTCGATCAAATTTTGATTTCGGATGACCTAACATGGAGAAAAGAACACTGGCGGTCTATTCATAGTGCCTATGCGGCCGCCCCATATTTTGAGCATTACGAAAGGGATGTAAAATCTTTAATATTTTCAGATTTTCGAGATCTTATCGATTTAAACTCAGCAATCACCAAATCTGTTATTCAATGGCTTTCCTTACCCATTGATTTGGTATTTACAACATCCTTTGAACTAAAATATGATATGGATTACCGCCATTACGACTTTGAACGATTTGAAAAAGTCTCACCTTACATCCAAGTATTCCCAAGTGATAATTCATGCAATTCAAGCCTTTCCATTCTGGATTTATTGTTTTGTGAAGGTCCGCTGACAAGAAATTGGATTATTTCTTAATTACGCTTTTTTTTCAGCCAATTAACACTAATTTTAAGTAAAAAAACAAAATGCATAAAATTACTGTTGTCTTATTGGTATTTGTTAGCTTTCAATTTTACACCCAAAAAACCCGATCTGTAGTATTCTATAATGTCGAAAATTATTTTGACACCATAGATGGAGCAAATGATGACGCAGAGTTTCTTCCGAATAGTGAAAACAACTGGAATTCAGCAAAATACATCGAAAAACGCAACCATATAAATCAAGTACTTGATTCCTTAACAAGTCCTTTGTTTATTGGAATGTGTGAAATTGAAAACGAATCTGTTTTACGTGATTTGAATGCGCATTCCATAAATAGAAAAGAATTCGGAATTGTTCACGAAGAAAGTCCTGATGCTCGCGGAATTGATGTGGCGATAATGTATGACAGTAATGCTGTAAAACTTGTTTCAAGTGGAAAAATTCGTTTTGTGTTACCAAATCAAACAGAACCTACAACAAGAGATATTCTTTGGGGAAAATTTATTCGTAAAAAGGATACCATTTTTGTGTTGGTGAATCATTGGCCAAGCCGTCGTGGAGGTCAGGAAGAAAGTGAACCTTTAAGGCTTGAAGCTGCAAAAAATGCCAGAATTTTTATTGATTCAATATTGAATGTTAATTCCAACTCAAAAATAATTTTGATGGGTGATTTGAACGATTATCCTACAGATAAGGCTCCAATGATGATTCAAGAGCAATTAGATCCAATGATTACAAAGGAAAGTGGTGAATTCGGAGGGTCGCACAATTATAAAGAAACATGGGATGTACTCGATCATATTTTTATTAGCCCAGGTCTAACCAGCACGAAAAAGGGATTCAAGGTCTGTACTAGTTCAGGAAAAATTCATTCGTTTTCGTTCCTACTATCAGAATACAAAGGGCAAATTGTTCCATTCAGAACCTATGGAGGAAGCACATACCTGGGTGGCTATTCAGATCATTTGCCGGTTTCCATTAAACTTTCTTTGCCTTGAGGAATTACAGATTTTTCAAATTGATAAGGTAAGCGTTCCTTGTATAAAAATTTCTTTTGTGCGGATTCAAATGGTCTATAGATGTAGAATACAGAATTATTATGAACCAATACTTTATCTACATATTTGAATGCCAATTTTACCTTTTCAGAAACTTCACCTGTTTTTAAATCCATCAATCCCAAATAGCTATAGCCATCTTTTTGAAAGAGTGCGTAAATGGTTCCAGTTTGCCTGTCTTGAAGTAATTGTTTTGCCCAACCTGTATATTTCGGATTGTAATGATGATAAATAGAAACGGAATCCAAAGGATCTCCATCCTTATTAAAACTCAATAAACGGTCTTTGTAATAATCGAAGACATAAAATGTATCATTTTTGCCAAACATTGGTGCATAAAGTTCTTTATAATAAAGTGATTGCGTGAAATAGTTTGCCCCAACCCAAACTTCAGCATCAATACCTGTTTCCAGCTCTTTGTATTTTGCCCAAAGCTTGGTTCTCACATCAACCCATTTATATTCTGAGCGGTACAGTTCCATCATCAATTCATCCTCTATTTCTGCAATTCTTTTATATACAGAATCCAACTGATCAAATGCAAAATAATCGAATGCTGGATACAATTCATTGAAATTTGAGAAAAACAATTTGGTTGTTGAAGTATCCACTATTGGTGCAACATAATTGAAAAAATAATCTTTGGGAAGGGTTGCTAAATTGAGCGTGTCATTCACTAGACTGATACAAAAAACATTTTCTTTACAAATAACGTGAGCATTTCCTCGAAAATCCCGAACCAATTCTTCAGCAACATCTGGAATTGAAAATGAACTTAGAATTTGCTGACCATCATACAACTTTAAATCACTTCCTTTTTTCAATTGTTTGGGATAAGTAAGCAAGACCATTTTCCCATTAGGGAGAATTTCAAAATCAGCAACGCTGAGTTCTTCAGATTGAAAAACAGTATCCGGAACACCTGGAGGTCTTACAACAACTTCATTAAGTGTTCGGCTTGAGAGCGGAATCATTTCAAATTCCCACTTCAGCGTGTCATCATTGTACTCAATAATTCCAATTTTCCTTGAGCCGCTTAATGAATTGTATAATGGGTGACTAAATGTTAATTCGTATGTCGTTCTTTCCTTTAAATAAACCTCTAATTTACCTTTTCCGTGGGAGGTTTTGGTTAACGTTGAATCGTTGTCAGATTTTATATTTACTTGAACATTATTGATGCCTTCACCCGTTCTTTTATCGAGAATGTTGATTTGAATAAATGGATTATAGCTTTGGCTAAGTAAGAAATTTGGCTGAAAAACCAATAGAAACAGCATGACAATGACGAATCTCATATTTCGAAGATGTCACTTTTACAAATTTCCATAAAAATCTATTAAACTTTAACGCACCAATGAAAAACATCCTCTGTTTTTCCAAACTTAATATCATCCAGATACTGGCGAATTTTATTAGAGATTGTTCTTGTTTCAATAGGAGGAAGTAAAAATATTTCTTCTCTGAAACCAATTTTAGCTATTGGTGCAATAGTAGCAGCTGTTCCTGCCCCGAAGGCATCCTCAAGTGTACCATTTTTAATCGCTGTAATAATTTCTTCAACGGAAACTTTTCTTTCTTCAACAGGAATACCCCATTTTTCAGCAATTTCAAGCACTGAACGCTTGGTAATACCTCTTAGAATTGTATCAGCTTCTTCCGATGGTGTAATGAGGGTGCCGTTAATAAGGAAAATAATATTCATTGTTCCCGATTCCTCAATATACTTATGCGCTATACCATCAGTCCAAACCAACTGGTGAAATCCTTTCATCTGACCTTGACGTGCCGGTAATAAAGATGCACCATAGTTACCTGCAGTCTTTGCTCTTCCAACTCCTCCAATAGATGCACGGGTATAAAATTCTTCGATTTTAACATTTACGGGCTCTGAATAGTATGCACCAACTGGGCTTGTAAAAATTATAAACTTATAAGTTTCAGATGGTCTAATACCAACAAATTCATCCGTCGCGAATAAAAATGGACGAATGTATAATGATTCACCATCTTTTGAAGGCACCCATTTCTCATCTACCTCAACAACTTTCCTAACCAATTCAACAAATAAATCCTCTGGTATAACAGGCATGCACATTCTTTCACATGACTCTTGAAATCTTTTTGCATTCATGTCGGGACGAAAAATCAAAACTTCACCATCCGGAGTCCTATTTGCTTTTAAACCTTCAAAAATAGCCTGTCCATAATGCAGCGCAGAGGTTGCAGGATGAATACTTATAGACTGAAAAGGCACAACTTCAGGTTGTTTCCATTCGCCATCAGCATAATCCATAACCAACATGTGGTCTGAAAATATTTTACCAAATGGTAAATTGCTCCAATCTACTTCATTCCACCGGGAATGATTTGTTATTGTAACCTTAATTGCAGTTGAATTAACCGACATAGCACTGAAATTAATTGCGAATATAAACAGAATGATTGAGCATTCAAATTCTCTAAGGTGAATAATAAAAATTTATTTTCAGTACATTTGAATAGTTCAGAAAATGGAAAAAAGTAGACAAATACTTCAAGATAAATGGGGCTTTGATGATTTTCGTCCTGGACAAGAAGCAATAATCGACAATGTTATAAATGGACATGATGTGCTTGCAGTTTTACCTACCGGAGGTGGCAAATCAATCTGCTTTCAAGTGCCTGGAATTGTAAGGGAAGGGATTACTTTAGTGATATCGCCACTTATTGCTTTAATGCAAGATCAAGTTTCAAACTTGCAGAAAAAAGGATTTCGAGCCGCTGCACTTGTAAGCGGAATGTCATACAAACAAGTAGATATTATTTTGGACAATGCGAGATTTGGCGGATTAGATTTTCTTTACACATCCCCTGAAAGAACCTTGTCTCAACTTTTTATTGAACGATTTAAAATGATGAATGTGGGGCTTGTAGTAATTGACGAAGCACATTGTATTTCTCAATGGGGACATGACTTTCGTCAATCCTTTCTTTCTCTAAAAAACCTCAGAACTTTTCAGCCTAATACGCCAATAGTTGCTTTAACCGCTACCGCAACCAAATTGGTTATGAATGATATCATTGATCAATTGGAATTGAAAAACCCAAAAATTCACATTGCCAGTTTAATTAGACCAAATTTGATGTACAGATCAAAAATGGTAAATAACAAGACAAAGGAAATAACACAATATTGTCATTCAAATAAGACAGAGCAAGGCATAATTTATTGCCAGACAAGAAAAAGCGTTAAAGAGTTGACTCAGTTACTTCACGCTCAGAAATTTGAGGTAGCAATGTATCATGGTGGAATGAGTAGAGAAGATAGAGAAAATAGTCTTCAATTGTGGTTAAGCGAAAAAAAGAAGATTATGGTCGCTACAAATGCATTTGGTATGGGAATAGACAAACCAAATGTTCGTTATGTTCTTCATTATGAATTTCCTGATTCCATAGAGGCATATTATCAAGAGGCAGGAAGAGCTGGAAGAGATGGTGACAATTCAAATGCCATAGTTTTTTGGGAAAATAAAGACATTGATACAATTTCTGAAAGGGTTCAAATAAGATTTCCAGAAATTTCATTTGTAAAGCAATGTTATTTTGCATTGTGTAACTTTTTAAAAGTTGCAATAGGTTCTGGAGAAAATGAGAATTACATTTTTGACTTTAGACATTTTTGCAAGTCATACAATCTTGAAATTCAGCAAACCTACCATGCACTCAAAATTTTGGAATCAAATGGAACAATTACGTTCAACGAAGATTTTAATCAATCTACTAAGATTAAATTCATCATCGGCGGAACCGTTTTGTACAATTTTCAAATAAATCATCCTAAATCCATATTGATTATTGAAACCTTAACAAGAAAGTTCCCGGGCATTTTTGATTATTATTTTGACATTAATGAAAAATCACTTGCCAAAGATCTAAAGATTAATGAAAAAGATATAACCGATCTATTGAAATATCTTGAAAAATATGGTGTTATTGATGTTACTTGGAAAAGCAATCTGCCCATAATTACATTTATTGATAACAGGATTGCTGATAATTATTTTTCAATTTCAAATAATAAATATAATATTCGGAAAAAAAATGCTTTTGACAAATTACAAGCAGCTCTAGATTATTTGAATACCGAATCGTGCCGTAGTGTATTTATATCGAACTATTTTGATCAAAAATCAGAAAATTGCGGTAATTGTGACAATTGCATTGAAAGGCACCACAATGTTTCAGGGCAAATAAGTTATAGGAAAACAATACTTTCTACATTGAATGAGTCCAAAAATTTTCAAGAAATGTTTGAATTATTAAAAATTGAAAAAGAAGTTTTAAAAAAGGAGTTAAACAAACTTATACTTGACGGCCAAATTGTTTTTGAAAACAGCTTGTTCACAAGAATAAATTAGTTGTTTTTCTTCTCTAAATTTGATTTTAAAGCATAAATTTCTTTTTGTAAGTCTTGAATACTTTTTCCAAGCTCAGCGTCATCAGGCCTTACTTCAGGAAGTTCGGGAGAAATGTAATTTACAAACTTCCATATTTCCAAAACATCATTGGCATTTACCAAATATGGTTTGTAAAATGTATTTGTAGAACACAATTGAAATGATTGTTGGGACTCCAATAAATTGTGAACTACCTTAAATACTATTCCATCATCCTTAGTGATAACAATGCACGGCGTTCCAGACCGAATTGTCATCCAATTTTGAACGTACTCGCCAACGACATAAGAACCCTCAACCACAGGCGGCATTGAATCTCCTTGAATCGGAAAGGAACGGTATTTTTTACTTTTAGAAAGAAACGGCAGGTGAAATGTTGGTAAAATTTTAATGTAGTCAGGATCAGCATAACCGGAAGTGTAACCTGCACTCGCCTTAAGAGGAACAAGTTCTATCAGCTCATCTTCATTTTCATCAAGTGTTGTGGTTAATACTCTTAGGTTTCTTCCTTCAATATCTGAAAAATTTCCATTGTCAATTCGAGACCATTCAGACTCAGTAAGCAGGGAAAAATCTTTCTTAACAAGACTATCAATGGAAACCTTGTAATAATCACTAAACGCTATTAAACCTTCTAAATTGGGCTGTGCAACCCCATTTTCATAACCACTGTAAGTTGATCTTGTAAGATTAAGATCTTGGGCTACCTCTTCTTGAGATTTTTTAATTCGTTTTCGCAATAGTTTGAGGTTAGATCCGATAATCATGACTTTTGAATTTTTGTAAAAATACTAAATTCCTAATAAATAATCAAATAATGATAAATATTTAATCAAATTTAAATAGCCTTGATAGGTTTGCCAATTTTATTAGCATAAACTGCTATCAACTTTGCTCCGAAAAATATTATTTGAGAACTGTAATAAACATAGGCAAGAATAATAAAAAGCAAACCCGCAACACCCCCACTTTTTGCAGCGAAGAAGAAATGCAGTAAATAGTAGTTGATAAGCAATTGTCCCAAATACAGTAAAACTGCCGTTATCAAAGCACCGAAAAAAGCAAGTTTCCAACGAACATAACCATCATGAAGGTATTTAAAAATGAACATAAAAATGCACAGATTCATACCTACAGAAAGGATATGTTTCACAAATTGTAAAACGTAAAATTCAAGCAATGTATTTCCTGTAACAACTTGATCTATAGAGGAAATAACAAAGGCCTGAATAAAATAAAAAGAAATCACCAATACGGCGACGCCTCCCACTATACCCATAGAAATTAATCGAAAAACAATTTTATTCAATATCTTTTTCTTCCTATTTTCAAACTTCTTTCGAATGCCAAAAAGTTCATTTATACTGTGTTTAAAATAAACAACGAAAGCAGAACTCACTACCAGTAAAGCTACAATTCCAAAAAGTTTTGCCAGAAGACCTGTTCCACTCCATTGCATTTGTTCAACCATATCAACAATTAAACTGGAATCGCTTAGACCAATATTAGACTTAAAAAGATCTTGAATGATTGTCTCGATTTCGTCCTTTTCTACAAACGCACCAAACAACGATATTAGTAAAAAAGTCATTGGAACCAAGGCAAGAATTGTATAATAAGCCAATGCAGCCCCCATATACATGGCTTTATCATCAATGAAACCATTAATGCTGTCTTTTAACAGTTCAGGGATCTGTCTGACAGGAAGCCAATCAGACGAATTTCTTAACAACTTTAATCGCATGGATATCTTGCATTGGACTCAAACTATGTAAAACTACTTTTTCTTTCTCTTCAGTTCTGAAATAGTTTTCGTAGACAACACCTGTAAAAATACACTCAACAAATTTAAGTTGAACCATCTCATTTGAACCAGTATTTTCATCTAAATCAACAGTAAATTCATTTGGCCTAAAATAACACCGCTTGCCATTAACTCCTATTGAATTAACTGTTCCGAAAAGTTTGGCTTCATCTAAAGATTTAAATTGGTAATACATTTTTTCTGGGCTGCCACTCCTAAGAAATCTACCATTTTTTAAATAATATATTTTATCAGATAGCCCAAGTAGTTCAGCTCCATCGTGAGAAACAAGAATGATTGACATTTTTCGTAATCTTTTTAATTCTGAGAAATATCGAATCAATTTGGATCGCATTCTACCATCCAAATGGGAAAATGGTTCGTCTAACAAAAGTAATTTAGGTTCCTTAGCAATTGCGCGACCAATAGCCAACCGCTGTTTTTCTCCTCCTGATAATGTGTGTGCTTTTTGATTTCGCAATTCAACCAGTTCCAACACTGAAAGAATTTCCAATACCCATTTGGCTCTCAAGTCATTTGGCAAACTCAAAACTTGTTCTTTAAGATTTTCTTCAACTGTGTGATAATCGTCCAGTTTAAAGTCCTGATTGACCAATTGAATATCTTCGTGACCTGGAACCAGTAACACGGAAGGCCCTTTAACTTTTTTTCCTTCGAAAAATACAGCACCTGTTTCAGCATCCAAATGACCAGCAATTATCTTCAATAAAGACGATTTCCCCGCACCACTTTTACCCAAAATCCCAATAGTTTGACCTTTTTCTAAAGAAAAATCTATTTCATGAAGAACAGATTTTTCATATTTCAACCCGATATCCTTAACCTGTAACATCAAAACACTAATGCTTTTGGGAAAGATTTGGATGCAATATAAATTCCTGGAATAGGATCAGAAAATGGCTCGTTATCTTTTAAGTATATTAAAAGTTTATAGCCATCCTCATTTTCATTTAATTGATGCTTATGAACGATTTGTTTCGATGCACCAAAAAAAATAGGCGCTGATCCTTTTATTTTGAATTCATAAAGTAGCATTTCAGGCACTTCATATTCGAAAAAAGAGCCCTTCGGATATTCTCCTTTTAAAATATAAATACCATTTTCATGAAGTATCACCTCATCAATATCAACATTGATTCTGAGTTCATCTTCCCAAAGATATTTCCTATTGTTTTCAGACTCATTTCCGCCATGCTGGGCATCCGCATGTTCTTGAGAATAATTATCATTTAACAAATAAGCGTGAAAAGTACAAAGCATATATTGAGTTTACTTTTCCAAAAGTACCGACTTTGTTTCGCGTAAATTTCTTTTTTCTGGAATACAATCCACACCGAATTGTTATTTTTACGATACTTGAAACCAAATTTTTTGAAAACGCTCCATTTATTTACTAAGAAAACAGATGCGATAAAACGCAAACACCCTTGGATTTTTTCTGGTGCGATTAGTTCAGATGTCTCAGATATTGAAAATGGTGATTTGGTAAAAGTTACCGATAATAAAGGAAATTTTCTCGCTATTGGTCATTTTCAACATGCTACAATTTCAGTAAGAATCTTGACATTTGAAGAAATTAATATTGATGAAAAATTTTTCTTTCTAAAGTTGAATGAAGCATTTGAACTCAGGAAATCACTCTATTTACTTCATTCACAAAACAATATTTTTCGACTTGTTCATGGCGAAGGCGATGGATTACCCGGGTTAATCATTGACTTTTACAATGGCGTTGCTGTTGTTCAATGTCATAGCATTGGGATGTACAAAAGTTTGGACTTGATAAATAAGGCGCTTCAGGATACATTAAAAGATAAACTGATAGCAGTTTATTCCAAATCCTCAGACACACTACCAAATAAGCATATTGCCGCAGATGAATATATTTTTGGAAGCTGCGAAACACCTCATTTGGCCATTGAAAATGGAATTAAATTCAATATCGATTGGATAAACGGTCAAAAAACAGGATTTTTTATTGATCAACGCGAGAACCGCAATATTTTAGGCAAGATTTCAAAAGGAAAAAAGATACTCAATACATTTTGTTATTCAGGTGGCTTCAGTCTTTATGCGCTGCAAAACGAAGCGGATGCAGTTCATTCTTTAGATAGTTCGAAAAAAGCCATTGACTTGACCGAACAAAACGTAACCTTAAACAATTTTGATTCGAAACACACTAGCATTGTTGCTGATGCTATGGAACACATGAAAACTGCCGATAAGGATTATGACATTATTATATTGGATCCACCGGCATTTGCAAAACACAGAGATAAAAAACATAAAGCCGTTCAAGGTTATAAGCGCCTTAATGCAATGGCCATGAGCAATATTAAACCAGGCGGATTAATTTTTACTTTTTCATGTTCGCAAGTAATTGACAAAAACTTGTTTACGAATACCATTATTGCTGCGGCAATTGAATCGCGTCGAAATGTCAGAATTATCGGACAACTTCATCAACCTGCTGATCATCCTATTAGCGCATACCACCCCGAAGGTGAGTATTTGAAAGGTTTAATTCTGGAAATAAACTAAAAAATGCTGGATCTCAAATATTCCACAATGCTCAAAATTGCTGCGCCATTGATGGTATCGAGCTTTATTCAGTCTATAATACTATTGACTGATGCTGCATTTATTAGCAGATATGATACCATGGCCTTCGATGCAGTTGGAAATGGTGGACTTTTATACATTACAGTTTATATGGCACTTGTTGGAATGGGAGATGGAGCGCAGATTATCATTGCTAGAAGGATTGGTCAAAATAACATTGGCGCCATAGGAAAAGTAATCGGCACATCATTATTGGCCAATTTGCTCATTGCGGCATCACTTTTCTTCTTGTTACAGTATTTTATTCCTAATTGGCTAATGTCTTATTCCAAAAACATGACTTTAGGCGGAATGCAAGTTGAATACATTCAAATTAGAAGTTATGCGCTTTATTTTGCAATGGTAACGCTAACTATAAATGCATTTTTTATTGCAAATGGTAAAACACTCGTTGTGCTTATTGCATCCATTTTGGGCGCACTAACTAATATTGGCCTCGATTACTGTATGATTTTTGGGAAATGTGGATTTTCTGAGATGGGCCTATCTGGCGCTGCTTGGGCATCTGCAATATCGGATGGGGTTAATATGTCGTTTATGGTTTTATGTATTTTGTTTTCAAAAGCATCTAAAACTTTCAATATATGGAAGACTTTCAAAATTGAATTTCAATACCTTGGCGAATTGTTCAAAGTGGGAAGCCCAATGATGTTTCAGGGATTTTTCGCTTTAGCCACTTGGACTTTATTTTTTACCTGGATTGAACAAATGGGCACAGATGAATTGACAATTTCACAAAACGTTCGATCTGTCTATTTTCTCTCCTATGTTCCTATTTGGGGATTTGCAGCAACTACTAAGACATATGTTTCTCAGTATTTAGGTAACGGTCATCATTCTGCAATGCGATTGATCCGGAAAAGAATTCAACTTTTGACGTTAATATTTTTGCTTTTCTTTTTCCATGGAGCACTTATATATCCAGAACATTTAATTGAAATGGTGAACCCTTCCGAAGTTCATCTTGGAAGAAGTGCTGAAGTAATGCGCTTTGTTGCAATATCTATATTATTATACGGATTTGTAAGTGTCTACTTTCAAACTATAAGCGGAAGTGGCAATACCATTATAACTTTTATAATAGAATTAACTTGCATAGTATTTTACACAGTCGCTGCATACCTATTGATTAAAGTGTATACAGTTGATATTTTCTGGATTTGGTCTGTTGAATACGTATATTTTGGTTGCATGGGAATATTGTCCTATTTCTATTTAAAAAACTTTAAATGGCAAAATAAAGAAATATGAAAAATAGAAAGGAATTGAGCATAGTATTTATGGGTACTCCAGATTTTGCAGTTGGAATTCTAGATGCCATTTTCAAAAGTAATTTTAGTATCAAAGCCGTTGTTACCAGTCCGGACAAGCCATCTGGAAGAGGATTACATTTGAACGAAAGCGCTATAAAGAAATATGCTAAAGAACAGCATTTAACTATACTTCAACCTGATAAACTGAAGGATGAAACTTTCTTGGCGGAATTAAAAATGTTAAATGCTGATTTATTCGTGGTTGTTGCCTTTAGAATGTTACCAGAGCAAGTTTGGGCTATGCCGAAGTTGGGAACTATAAATCTTCACGCATCACTTCTCCCGCAATACAGGGGTGCAGCTCCAATAAATTGGGCTATTATTAATGGCGAGAAAACAACAGGTGTTACTACCTTTTATATTGAAAAAGAAATAGACACAGGTAAAATAATTCTTCAGGCCCAAACTGAAATTGGCATAGATGAAAATGTTGGATCCTTGTACCTCAGATTGATGGAACTCGGATCAGAAACAATGATAGCTACTCTTGATAAAATTAATGAGGGAGAAATCCAACCAACGGCTCAAGAAGAAATGATTGAACAACCTTTGAAAAGCGCTCCTAAAATATTTAAAGAAGATTGTAAAATAAACTGGTCAGACAACGTATCTAACATATTTAACTTTGTTCGCGGATTATCCCCTTATCCAACAGCATGGACTATGCTCCACAATAGAATTACCGGAGAACAAAAACAATTCAAAATTTATTTAAGTGAAATCACAAACATTCGAAGTGAAAATCATATCGAATTGAAAGAAGACAAGAATGGTATCCTATTTCCTTGTTGCGATTATTTTATAGCCGTTCAAGAATTGCAGCAAGAAGGAAAAAGGAGAATGCATTTTAAGGAATTTCTTGCGGGGAACAAAATTGAACAATGGGAATTGATTTAATCAATTTATAAAAACACCCAAAAAGCACGTAAAACCCAATAAAAACAAGGCTTTTAAGTGCTTTTATCAACAAAAAGGCACTTTTTTCAACAAAAAAGCACATTTTTCCTTGAAAACACTTGCACAGCTTGAGGAATCAGATATATTTGCTCCGATAAATAATTACAAACATTTCAAAAATCAAAATTATGAACAAAGCAGAATTGATTGATGCAATTGCAGCTGAGTCTGGATTGTCAAAAGCTGATGCAAAAAGAGCATTAGACGGGTTTGTTAACGCAACTGCAGGTGCATTGAAAAAAGGTGACAGAATCTCTTTAGTAGGATTCGGTTCTTTCTCTGTTTCTAACCGTGCTGCAAGAACAGGTCGTAACCCACAAACTGGTAAAGAAATTAAAATCTCTGCTAAAAACGTAGTACGTTTCAAAGCTGGTGCTGAACTTTCTGGTACAGTAAATTAATTGTTTTAAACATTAAATATCAAAAAGTAGGGGAAACCCTACTTTTTTTGTTTTTAATTCATACTTTCGTTGTGATTTTATATTAAACCATTGTCTTTAAAATGAAAAAACTAATTCTCAGTATATTAATACTTTTAGGTGCATTTAATTCAAAAGCTGATCAGTACCAAATTGTATCAGAAGATGACGCTATCATTGCGGTTGAAATTTTAAATAGCCAAACTGACGTATTTCTGTGGTGCGATTGCTGTGATGGAGACTACTTTAGATTTATTCAGGTTCAATATGCCTCATACGAGTATGCTTATGGCGAAGGAAACGATTGTTATATTTTTCTATCAGGATATGACGAAAATGGAGATTGGTTTGAAGAATCGATTGATCTGGCATACACCTATATTGCAGATGGAGATTGGGCAACAAGACTTTCTGATTATATAGGACTTGAAGCTGACCCATGCTACGAGGAGCCTATTCGGTATTACGATTATTATCCTTTTCTAGGAGATGGTTATGAGAGCGATAACTATTATGAAGAATACGTTGATGATTACGATTATGATAGTGAAGAGGAATATGTTGGTGAAGAAAATTATTACTTAGAGGGATATGAGGATGTTATTACCCTTTATTATTTTACTTGCGGTGAATATTGTTATTTAGGGTTTTCGGATAGTGAGGGTATTGAAGATGAAGTTGCAATAGATTACAGTATTATTCCTGAAGATTTATGGGGAGAAGGAGAAGACGGTGAATGGATATTAAATCCATATTTATATGAAGCAAAAGCATATGTTAGAATCGACCCTTTCGAAATGGAATATGAAGATGGTTCATCAGGCCAAACCAGAATAATATCTGAATTTCAATTATTGGATGAATAAATATAGATTCTGAATACAAAAATCAATTAAAATCCTTTTATGAATAAAAGCATCTTACTTGCAACATTGACATTACTATCAGTAATAATCACTTCATGTGAAAAATGGCCGTTATGGGTGGGTAAAAAAGAATACATTACTATCCAATACCAAAAAGACGATTTCACGGGACCTTTGGTATATCCAGCTGAATATGCTGAAAAATCAAGATTTGTTTCCATAGATAGTATTTTCACCCAGCAAATTGCTGATACGGTTAAAGTAATAGTGGATGGTGTGAGAATAAAAAGTAATCGGAATAATTTCGAAATTTTAAGCACTGGAAAAAAACAAATTGAAATTTTTGAAAAAGGTTTAAATGACAGAAAATGGATATCGCAATCTGAATTCTCAAATGCTAGTGATTTTGAAAATGCGGCCGTTTCATGTGTACTCGTTTTAGATATGAGTTCATCTGTTTTGCCTGTTGTAAGTGACTTAAAATCTTTCGCAAATTCATTTGTGGACAACGTTGTGAACAATGGTGGAGCAGGTACAGAAATCGCAGTAGTTTTCTTCTCTAGCAAAAATGCCATTTTGGAAACGCCATTTTACAATAAGTCAAATATCTCCCTTCTAAAAGACCAAATAAACGGCTATAACAATTTCCAAGATAGAACAGCATTGTTTCAAGCATCCATTAATGGTTTGAATAAATTAACCAATTTTGCAACAAACAATTCAAAGTGTTTGGTAGTATTTTCGGATGGCGGAGATAATGACTCTGATTTTGCAAATACTCTACAATCAAATATTGAAAACAATTATGAAGATATTCTTCGTTATTCAATCGGTTTAAAAGGAAACGACTTAGATCGTGAAAGACAATCTGACTTGAAATCTATTGCCAGTGAAAAATCAAACTTTGTAATCGCCAACAAAATTAGTGACCTCAAAGACTTATTTAATGAGGTATCTCAACAATTGGCAGCAGTATATCGTTTAACTTACAACAGGTCCAGTTCGAATACCGATAAAATTGAAATCAAATTCAAAATCCCTGTAAATAAACTTTAACATCTAGTTTCCTGTTTGATTGGATTCAGTCAAAAGAACAAGAAAAGATTAACAATAAGAATGGATAGTTGCTTTTTTGAATTTGAAAACCAAATAGATTTTTCAAATATTCCTAATAAAATTAACTATCCTTTTTTTTATGAGCCTCACGCCATCGCCAAAAGAGCTGCTGAATCTCTGCAAATTGAGTTAGGCGAACAACCCCATATTTTTGATCATAATTTTGGTTTAAACAAGGAAATTAAAGACGCCCCAATTGGAAAAATGTTTGGTGTACTTGTCGTAGAAAATGAGCAAGGTAAAATTGGATACATTAAAGCATTTTCTGGAAAGTTAGGCAATAGCAACCATCATAAAGGTTTTGTACCTCCAGTTTTTGACATCCTAACCACCAATAGCTTTTTCATAAAGGAAGAAAATATTTTGAATGAACTGAATGCGAAAATTCTTGAACTTGAGCATCATAAGGATTTTATCGGTCTTCAAAATGAATTGTTAAAACTTCAAAATAGTTTTGAGGAATCACTTGCCATTAAAAAATCGGAAATCAAGATTAATAAACTGATCCGTGCAAAAACAAGAATGGAACGGACCATTGGGTCAAATTTAGGATCTTTAGAATTTAGTGATCTCAATGAACAAAGCCGTATAGAACAAATTGAATTAAAAAGATTCAAAAAAAAGTATGAAGACAAAAAAAATATATTAAAAAATGAAATTCAAAAATGGTTAAATGAAATAGAAAAGTTCAAAAAAGAAAGAAAAGAACGTTCATCTGCGCTGCAAAAAAGGCTTTTTGATTCGTATTATTTTCTCAATGCATTAGGAGAAGAAAAAAGTTTATTAAATATTTTTGCGAATAATCAGGACCCTATTCCACCTGCAGGCGCCGGTGAATGTGCAGCTCCAAAATTATTTCAATACGCATACATCAATAACTATAAACCTATTGCATTAGCTGAGTTTTGGTGGGGAGCCTCTCCCCTGTCGGAAATTCGAAAGCATAGACATTATTATCCAGCTTGTCGCGGTAAATGTGAACCAATTCTCAATCACATGTTGCAAGGGCTCGAAGTTGATCAGAATCCTTTTATACAACATTCAGAAAAATATCCAGAAATTGAAATAATATATCAAGATGATGACATCCTCATTTTGAATAAACCTCATGAATTTTTATCAGTACCGGGAAAAGTTTCCAATCACTCCATATATTCTTTTGTGAAATTAAATTACCCTCGAGCAACGGGCCCTATAATTGTGCACCGATTGGATATGTCAACGTCTGGAATAATTGTATTGGCTCTGAACAAAGCTTCACACAAAAATTTACAACACCAATTTCTCAAAAACAAGATTCGCAAAAAATACATTGCCATTCTCGATGGAATATTGACAGAAGATGAGGGAATAATTAACTTACCTCTGCGATTGGATATCGATGACCGACCAAGGCAAATGGTATGTTACGAGCATGGAAAAAAATCCACAACTAAATTTAAAGTTCTTGAAAGAAAAGAAAATACTACTAAAATTTCATTTGAACCCATAACCGGACGTACGCATCAACTTCGCGTGCACGCTGCACATGTTAGCGGATTAAACATGGCCATAAAAGGTGATGATCTTTATGGAAAAAAGGATGACAGGTTATTTTTGCATGCTGCAGAAATTATCTTACAACATCCTAAAAATAAAACAATGATGCATTTTACATGCAAGCCAGAATTTTAAATACAAAATTATGTCGGATTTGAAGGTTTTAGAAGAATTCTACAAAATTATCACTCCAAATAAACAGGAAATGTTTGACCGAATAGCTGCGCAAAGAACCAAACATATGACTGTCGTTATGGAGAATGTATATCAAGAACATAATGCCTCGGCAATTATTAGGACTTGTGATTGTTTTGGGATTCAAGAATTACATGTTATCGAAAAAGACAATCAATATAAGATACAACGTGATATTGCCCTAGGAGCCGCTAGATGGGTCGATATGTACAACTACAATTTGGGCGAAAAACCTGAACTTGATTGTATTAAAAAACTAAAAAATCAAGGATACAGAATTGTTGCAACCTCTCCGCATACCAATTCTTTCACATTAAATGATTTACCTGTAGACAAACCTTTTGCTTTGGTTTTTGGCACAGAGAGACGCGGAATTTCAGAGGAAATAATGGAATTGGCTGATGATTTCGTTAGTATTCCCATGTATGGATTTACTGAAAGTTTTAATGTTTCAGTTTCAGTGGCTCTTGCGCTTCAAATGCTCAGATATAGACTAGAGATAAGTAATTTAAATTGGCTACTGTCTGAGGAAGACCAAACTTTACTTAAAATAAAGTGGTGTACAAAAATATTAAATGGCGGGAATGAATTAGAAAAAGTTTTTAGAAATAATCTGGCTTGAACTTCGACTAATTTCAATAATTTAGATCAAAATTTTATTAAAATGAAAAACTCAAAACTACTATTCACATTTATCTCATTACTAATAATATTTCATGGAAACAGCCAATTGGGAATACCCTTAATTACACAACGAAACAAATGCAAAGCATTTAAAGAAATTCAATTAGAAGAAAAAATTCGCATCAAAGAAGCTTTTTTTGACGGTATCAAAGACAATGACTTTACAGGAGCTGTTAATGAACTTCAATCCTTGTTAAATGATACTGATGAATCGTTAACAACGGTTGGTAAACTTTATACAATTAATAAGATAATCGATATTTATCTTGGTGATATTCAAATGGATGATTCGTGTATTTACAATTTATCAAAAGCGGAATATGGCTTTATTTTCATTGAAGATGATGAAGATTACACCAAACCTGAAATAGACGAATACGCAAAAAGGATTTCAATGGCAGCAAAAGGTTATGAAATCATTAACGATTATTTTGAAAAGGCAATTGAAATAGCAGACAATGAAAGCAAAGAATTCTTCATAAAGAAAAGGTTGTATTATATTGTTGAATCTGAATTAATTCACGAACAGTATGCATTCAATTTTACTGATGACTATAAAAGTAGCAACTATTGGGAATTTGAAAACTTAAGTCAAATAATCGATAAAGGTTCTTTAAAGGGAATTGATATGCAAGTTTTCAAACAAGCCAGTAGCGATTACAATGGAACCAAATTTGATCCGCATTCAGAATACATGGGACTTAATTTTGGATTTTCCTCTTTTTATGGTAAGGATTTATCCATCGGAGGCGAAGTCAGTGTTGATCAGGTACAATTTGCTAATCCATTCAAAATAACTGATGTTGTATCATCAGCTCCTGGATTCCGCGCCTCTGCCTTAGGTGTTGGATATCATAAAAATATGAGGACTGATGATAACGACTTTTCTTTTTTTGCCTCTCGCATAACAAACTTTGGTTTTATCAATTTGTCTCCTGCACAATTTGGTATCAAATGGGGTCCCTCTTTCTTGGATGAAAAAAAATATTGGTATTACAGACCTGAAATAGGCTTTACCTATGCCATCTTTACCTTTTCATATGGGTATAATTTGATGTTTGACAAAAGTGTTCGGGATTTTACAGACAAGAGTGTTATCAATTTCAAAATTTCATATCCATTAATCAAATTAACAAGGTAAAAAACTCCTCATTTTTTTTTACTAATCAAAAAAGAATAACTTTTTTACAGAAAAAATCCGAAAAATCATTACTATTGTAATGTAATTTGAACGCTATTTAGAATATGGGAAAAGGAGACAAAAAGACCGCTAAAGGGAAAAGAACAATGGGTTCTTACGGCAATAGCCGCAAAAAGAAAAAAGCTGAGCCAGCAATCAAACCTTCGGTGAAAAAAGAGGCTAAACAAGATAAATCTGAAGATAAGGTTAAAAAAACAGCACCGAAAAAGGAAACAACTAAAGCTTCAACAGAAAAAAAACCTTCGGCTAAAAAGCCAGCGACGGAAAAGAAAACTACAAAGAAAAAATCCGAATAGATTAAAGCTGTCCTTGACAGCTTTTTTTATGGAATGTTTTATTATAATTACTTATTAATCAACTTTTTGTTCAAATAAATTGAATCATGAAACATAATTTTGGAGCAGGTCCTTGTATACTTCCGCAAGAGGTTTTTAAACAAGCCGCTGATGCCGTATTGGACTTTAATGGTCTTTCTATTTTAGAAGTTTCCCACAGACATAAAGACTTTGTGGCTGTAATGGATGAGGCCCTAGAATTGGTAAAAAAATCGCTCCATGTGCCAAACGGTTATTCCGTTGCATTTCTTCAAGGTGGAGCTACGCTTGGATTTACAATTGCTGCATTAAATATGATGCGTGAAAACAAAAAAGCAGCATACATTAATACAGGCACATGGGCTTCAGGAGCCATTAAAGAAGCAAAAAAGGTTGGTGTAAATGCTGAGGTCGTTGCATCCTCAGAGGATAAAAATTTCACCTATATTCCAAAATCCTTTAAAGTTTCTGATGATTCAGATTATTTACATTTTACTTCGAACAACACCATTTACGGTACGCAATTTAAATCGTTTCCTAAAACCGAAAAACCAACAGTTTGTGATATGTCATCTGATATATTTTCAAAGGTTATTTCAGTTGAAGATTTTGATTTAATTTATGCTGGAGCACAAAAAAACCTAGGTCCTGCAGGCGCCACGCTTTATATCGTTAAAGATGAAGTTTTAGGCAAATCTACGTCTCCGTTTATGCCGACTTATTTGGATTTGAAGCAACAAGTTGAAAAAGAATCCATGCTGAATACCCCGCCAGTTTTCTCGGTTTATGTTTCTATGTTAAACTTGAGACATCTCATTAAAAATGGCGGAGTTGAAGCCCAAGAAAAAAAGAATATTGCTAAAGCAGCGCTGCTTTACAATGAAATTGACACGAACGATTTGTTCACATCGGCTGTAGCAATAGAAGACCGTTCAGATATGAATGTTACTTTTCAACTTAAAGATGAAAGTTTACAAACTGAATTTGACGCAATGTGGAAAGGAGCAGAAATTGTTGGATTACCAGGTCACCGTTCTACTGGTGGTTACAGAGCATCGTTATATAACGCATTACCTATTGAAAGCGTTCAAGTTCTTGTTGATGTAATGAAAGAATTTACCAGAATTAAAGGATAAAATAAAAATTTCAACCACATGAAAATTCTCGCCAACGATGGTATTTCTCCGAAAGGAAAAGAAATTTTAGAAAATTCAGGATTTGAGGTAATAACAGAAAAAGTACCTCAAGAAAGTTTAGCTGATGAAATTAATAAGCAAGATATTGAAATGGTCTTGGTTAGAAGTGCAACAACGGTGAGAAAAGAAGTTATAGACGCTTGTCCCGGTATAAAGTTAATCGGAAGAGGAGGTGTTGGAATGGATAATATTGATGTTGATTATGCCAGATCGAAAGGAATTCACGTAATCAATACACCCGCATCCTCTTCGCAATCCGTCGCTGAATTGGTTATGGGACATCTTTTTGCCATTTCTCGTTTCTTGAATGACTCCTTTAAGAACATGGAAACTGGAGATTTCTCTACGCTTAAAAAAAACTATGGTAAAGGGGTTGAACTTAGAGGAAAAACGCTGGGAATAATTGGTTTTGGGAGAATCGGACAAAGTTTAGCATCTTACGCCATTGGATGTGGAATGAACGTTATCGCTGTTGGAAAGGATGAAATCCCATGCGAAATTGAAATTAATCTCGGGAATTTAGGCTCAACAAAAGTTACCATTCAACCAACAACAAATCTTTATGATGCGCTTCCAAAAATGGATTACATTTCTCTGCATGTTCCAAAGCAAGCAGATGGAAGCGCTGTTCTTGGATCTAAGGAATTTTCCCTTATGAAAAAAGGTACCCGTATTGTAAACGCAGCAAGAGGTGGCGTAATTGATGAAAATGCTTTAATTGAAGCCTTGAATAACGGAACTGTTTCGGCAGTTGGTTTGGATGTCTTCGAAAATGAACCCAATCCAAAAAAAGAATTGCTTGAACATCCACTTATCGCATGCACACCACATATTGGTGCAGCTACTTTAGAAGCACAAGACAGAATCGGTGAAGAATTAGCTGACACAATAATCGGATTATTCGGAAAGAAATAATGACAAAGATTACACCTTTTAGAGCTTTGCGTCCTGTACGCGACAAAGTGCACCTTGTTGCTACGCGTCCCTATTACACTTACAAGAAAAATGTATTAAAAGCCAAATTAGAGGATAATCCATATACATTTCTCAGAATCATTAACCCTGAATTTGATGCATTAAAAAAAACAGCCCCTAATTCAAAAGAACGATTCAATTTGGTTAAAGATAAATACCAAGAATTTATCGATAATGGAATTTTGTTTTTTGATGATAGGCCCGGAATATACATTTACAGACAAACAAAAAATGGACATCCATTCACCGGAATTATTGCAGGAGCGAGTATAGATGAATACAACAACGATAAAATCAAAAAACACGAGGCAACACTCACGTCTCGTGAAAATATGTTTACAGATTATTTGGACATCGTAGGATATAATGCTGAACCGGTACTTCTCTCCTATCCAAGTAACAGTAGCATTGATGAGATTCTTGAATCCTGTACTGTAGAGCGTCCAGAATACGAGTTCACCACTACTGATCGTGTCAAACATGAATTATGGTTGGTCAATAAGGAGCATGAAGAAAAATTGATTAACGCATTTCAAATTGTTGATGCAACTTACATTGCAGACGGGCATCATAGATCAGCATCTTCATCAAGATTAATGGAAAGAAGGAAAAATAGTAATTCCGAAACATTTTCAAATGAATCAAACTTTTTGGCTTATTTTATCGATGAAAGTAAATTGAAAATATTGGCATACAATCGATTGGTAAAAAACCTAAATGGAAATACCGAGGAAAGTTTCATTTATCAATTATCAAAAAATTTCTTTATTACCGCTCTAAATCATTTTGAAAAACCAAACGAGGAACATGAAATCACTATTTGTATCAAAGGAAACTGGTTCAAATTGGTTTGTAAAGAAACAATTATTGAGGTCAATCATCCTGTCAAATCGCTAGATGCAGAAATTCTAACCCAATATATTCTTGATCCTTTATTGGGAATTAAAGATTTAAAAACAGATACCAATATCGAATTCTTCAGTGAAATCGAACCTGTAGAATCAATAGAAAAACAAATTATAGAAGGTAAATTTGAGTTGGCATTCTTTTTATTTCCATGTAACATTGAGCAAGTAAAAAAGGTCGCAGACAACCATATGATTATGCCCCCAAAATCAACATGGGTGGAACCTAAAATGAGAAGCGGTTTGACTATTTATCCAATTAATGAGTAATGATTAAAGAACGTCTTCAAGAGATCAAGGCTGAATTATCCAAAAACATTACGCTTATTGCCGTTTCGAAAACAAAACCAATCGAAGCATTGATCGAGGCATATGAAGCTGGTCAACGCGATTTCGGTGAAAACAAAGTTCAAGAACTAGTCGACAAATTTGAAAAAATGCCAAAAGATATCAACTGGCACATGATTGGACATTTGCAAAGTAATAAGATCAAATACATTGCGCCTTTTATTCATCTTATTCATGGCGTCGACAGTGTCAAATTGCTTCTAGAAATTGAAAAAATTGGAAAAAAAATAAACCGTAAAATACCTTGCCTTTTACAATTTCACATCGCTCAAGAAGAAACAAAATTTGGATTCGATTGGAAGGAAATTGTTGCTTTTTTAGAAAACGAAAATTTCAAGCAGATATCTTTTGTAGATTTCAAAGGTGTTATGGGAATGGCTTCATTCACTGATAATAATGAACAAATAAGAAAAGAATTCTCAGGTCTGCGAACAATTTTCAATAACTTGAAGCTCAATTATTTTCCAGACGATGATGGTTTCAGCATCATTTCAATGGGTATGAGCGGTGATTACCAAATCGCAATTGAAGAAGGAAGCAATATGGTTAGGATTGGTAGTTCAATTTTTGGTTCAAGATGAAACATTTAATTTATTGTATTTTAATAATTTATAATTCAAATATTTGGTCTCAAACGAAAAATTCAAACTACAAAGACAGTATTTTAAATTTGCGAATTCTCCATGCTGCCGAGCTTATTGATTCCACAAGTGGTGTTTTAAATAACGATGAAATTCAATCTTTTCAAGGCGTATCTTATTTCGAAGTAGATACTAATTTCCTCATAGTCGGAAATTTTGTAAAATCTAAAGGAAAAAAGTTTCAAATGCCTACTTCTACTACCCGATTGCCCTGGTATAGACGCTATGGTTATGTTTATTTCGAATGCAATGGTAATAAGGATACTTTAACTGTTTACCAAAATCTTGAGCTTAAGATGGATAAAGATTTTAAAGATTATTTATTTATTCCCTTCAGAGATGCAACATGCAAAACCAAATCCTATGGAGGTGGCAGGTATCTTGACACAAGAATTCCGAAAAGCACTCAAATGGTATTAGATTTCAACCTTGCATACAATCCTTATTGTGCTTATTCAATTCGCTACTCATGCCCTATTCCTCCCGAGGAGAATACCTTACCTTTCGAGATTTTGGCTGGAGAAAAAGTTCCGGTGGGCTATGAAAATCATTAATTTATGAAAACAAAAAAAGAAATCGTTGAAAATTGGCTACCACGATACACTGGAATGCCACTTGAGCAATTTGGGGAATATGTACTACTTTGTAATTTTCACAACTACGTAGAAAAATTTGCTCAAATGCACAATGTCGCCATTTTTGGCGAAGGAAAACCCATGCAATGCGCAACCTACGGAGGAATTTCAATAATAAATTTCGGTATGGGTAGTGCCTCTGCTGCTACATGTATGGATTTGTTATCAGCCATAAAACCAAAAGGAATTCTTTTTTTAGGGAAATGTGGCGGATTAAAGAAAAAAAATGAAGTCGGTGATTTAGTCCTTCCAATTGCTGCAATTCGAGGAGAAGGCACGAGCAATGACTATTTTCCGGCTGAGGTGCCCGCACTTCCGGCTTTTGCTCTTCAAAAAGCAATTTCAACGACAATACGAGATTTTAATCGGGATTATTGGACTGGAACAGTATACACAACCAACAGACGAGTTTGGGAACACGATGATGAATTCAAATTGTATTTACAAAAGATTCGTGCTATGGCTATTGATATGGAAACGGCAACCATCTTTACAGTTGGATTTGCGAACAATATTCCCACAGGTGCTTTACTTTTAATTTCGGATCAACCGATGACACCAGAAGGCGTAAAAACAGAGAAAAGTGATAGTGTTGTCACCTCTTCTTATGTTGATGCACATCTTCAAATTGGGATAGATTCACTGAAGCAACTTATCAATAATGGACACACTGTAAAACACCTTCGTTTTTAGTTTACATTAACCCCTAGAATCAAAAACCGTATCTGTTGAAATTATATTGAGAATTTAAGATTTTGAAAGATTTTGCATCAAATCTTTCAAAAATGACTACCAAACGATTCATAATTATCTTTACCGCAGTAATCGCAATTTTTTCAAGCTTTTTGTTTTCAATGCTTTCATGCGAGAAAGAAATCATTAAAGAAAATCAAATTTTCAGCAATATCAACATGCCAAAAAAAGGATCAATTTGCGGCGCTATCGAACAGAAAGATATTTTGAACAACAATGATGATATTATCGGAACAGCACTATTATTCAATAATAAAAATAACTTTTATATAGAACTCAACTTACCTGATAGTTTATATATTATGAACTGTTTCGTGCATACCTCTTCAAGCTTATATGATTTTCCTTTGGACACTATAAGCAACCTGAATTGGGTTAATTTTAACCATATCTATAGGTATACATCATTGGGGAATTTTAAAAGACTAATTTTTCCTTTAACTGAAATTCCAAATCGATTTTATCTTACAGTTGCTATAGAATATGGAAATTGGGAAAATCAAGAACTTAATAAAAAAATAGCTTGGATTGATGGTATTAGATATGGATCCAGTATTCGTGGCAGGGTAACCGCTTTTGATAAAAAACAATGTTTAACGCAAGCCAAAGACGGAATATCCCAATAATAAAAGTAAAGATTATTTACTTTTGACTAAAAACGGTAATGGAGAAACGTAAGATTTATTTTCTAGGATTAATTACATTAATCGTTTTTCCAATTCCTGCCTTTTTCATATTATATTTTTCCAAAGGTTTAAGCCCATTTGAAATTCTAAAACCAAATGAAAATTGGCTTCAAGATGTTCTTTATGGTTTTAGCATTGGACTTGCTTATGCATTTTTTGCTTTTTTAATGCTTCAAGCTCCTATATTCCGAAAAGTACCTTTGAAAGTTACCGATTTGGTAAAAAAAATGAAATTGAATTATTTTGATGCCTTTTTTTTATCCTTTTGCGCTGGTATTGGTGAGGAGCTTCTTTTCAGGGTTGGCGTACAATATTATTTAGGTGTTTATTTGACTGCATTTCTTTTTGTAGCAGTGCATGGTTATTTTAGTATTAAACAGCCATTAATGTCCTTGTATGGGCTGATCGTTTTACCATTGGCCTTAATTCTTGGATTTGGGTATGAATATTTTGGCTTTTGGTTTGTTGCCGCCATTCATTTTTGCTATGATTTGGTATTGTTTATTACAATTATTGGTTGGAAAAAGTAATTGAATTCAATTATACAAGCAACCAAATTGTATAATATAAGTCTTTACGTTTATTAATGATGATGTTAAATTAAAAATCAACTATATTTGAGTTGTTTATTGAATTTAAAAAGAAAAATAAACCTTGTAATTTATGAGAAATTCTTTGTTTTTGTTAACCGTGTTGGTTTTATTGTTAACCGGATGCAATGGAGGTGCGGGAAATGCTGAACTACGCGCTAATGCAATGTGCGATTGTGTTCAGGAGGTTGTTGATTTATCGGGTTTAGATGCTTTAAACATTGAAGACAAATTTAAAGAAATTGATAAAAATTCAGGCAAGCAAATTAAGTTTTCTAAATGCCTTTTTGGCGTTTTTGAGCAAATGTCTAAAGACATGGATGAACTAAAACTAGAGGATAAGAAAACCTACACGAAAAACTTCATGAAAGCGAGTATAGACTGTGAATGTACTGACAAGGTTATGGACCTGATTCCCTTTGATATGCTTAAAGTTACACTTCCATTGATGAAAAGTGAAATGGAAAGAATGATTTCGCGAAACGAGCGTAACAAAAGCGATTATGAAAATACTAGCTCAGCTGCCGATGACTATTTAAATGAATTGTCAGATATGGGCGCTGGAAGCTATGATGATTATCAAAAAGAGCTTGATCAAGCAATGAAGGATGCAGAAAAAGCCATTGAGGAGCTTAACAAAGGACTTTAATTAAATTAAAACAGATCGTTATGAATTTCAAAAACACTTTATTTATTGCAGTTGCAGTATTTACATTTAATTATTCAGGAATTAGTCAAACAACTGAATCAGCAATGTCCGCTCAAGAAAGTGCTACATTACTAACTGAAAAAATGACTGAAAAACTAGCGCTAAATGAAACGCAAAAAGCTCAAGTGTACGAGTTAAATCTTGGTGTTGCGCAAAAAAATGAAGCTATAAAAAATGACCAAAACATGGGCGCTGAATTGAAAGAGGCAAGTTTAAAGGGAAACAATGATACCCGCCTTGCCTATTTGCAGATTATTTTGACTGAAGAGCAGTACAACAATTACATTCAAATGGAAACTGCTGTTAAAGAGGTAAAACCTGTCAAACGAAAATCCAAATTGGATAAACAATCTTTGAAGCAAGAAAAACAAAATTAAATTCAATTATACCGTTTTAAAAGATGGCTGTATTTGCATACAGCCATCTTTTATTTCAGTTTTTCAGAAAACACCTTTTTAAATTTTTCCACCTTCGGACGAACCACTGCTTGACAATAAGCATTTCCAGGATTCATCTCGAAATAATTGTGGTGGTATGCCTCCGCACGATAAAAATTCGTAAGCGGAACAATCTCTGTGACAATTGGATAATCCCAAACCTTCGCTTCAGATAATTTCAATTTATAGGATTTCGATTGTTGTTCTTGTTCTTGGTCATGAAAAAAGACTACCGAACGATACTGCGTGCCGATGTCATTTCCTTGACGATTCAGCTGCGTTGGATCGTGAACAAACCAAAATACCTCCAAAAGTTCATCAAAGCTGATTTGCTGCTCATCATAAACCACGCGAGCGACTTCAGCATGGCCAGTTGTACCGTTGCAAACTTCTTCATATGTTGGATTGTCTTTGTGTCCGCCAGCATAACCTGGATAAACTTCAATTACCCCTTTCATTTCCTTAAAACACGCCTCGATGCACCAAAAACATCCTGCTCCAAATGTTGCTTCTTTCATGTATGTCGTTTGATTATAAAATTAGAAACAAAACTATTTTCAACAAGTTCATTAAACATACATTAAAATAAAGAATTGAGCTAACTTTACACAATGTATAAATCATACGGCAGAAACTTCTGGATCATGTCATTAGCGATGTTTCTGTTTATGACAGGCTTCAATCTTATTTTACCAGAGTTGAATCAATTCATCACAAAATTAGGTGGAGAAGAACATAAAGGACTTATTATAACACTTTTTACAATTTCAGCGGGATTGGCTCGTCCATTCTCAGGTAAACTTTCTGATTTAATCGGACGTAAACAAGTTATGGTTGCTGGGATTATTTTGGCAATTATTGTCTGCCTTCTTTATCCATTTTCTGAAACTGTATTTTTCTTTTTAATGCTTAGATTTATTCATGGTTTTAGTGTTGGTTTTACCCCTACAGGCGCTACGGCATTAATCACTGACGTTTTGCCAGAAAAAAATCGTGGTCAGGGAATGGGAATTTGGGGCACTTTTATTTCAATTGGAATTGGATTTGGACAATCTCTTGGTTCTTGGATATACGCACATTTCGGTATGAATACTTTGTTTGCAATTGCAACAATAACAACCTTTACATCAGGTATTTTAGTCTATTTTATTAACGAAACACTTCAAAATAAAACACGCTTTAAATACAATCATCTTAATATTGGTTGGAGGGATGTTTTTGAACCCAATGTGATGCCGGCTGCAATGGTTATGTGGCTAACCGCAGCTTGCTCTGGGGTTATTTTTGTTTTAACACCAGACATTTCAGGTTTTTTAAATATTGAAAACAAAGGTTGGTTTTTTGGGATTTATGTCATTGCAACAATTATTATAAGATTGGCTGCCGGCACTTTATCTGATAAAATTGGAAGAAGGCAAACCTTAATCATTGGGATTTCATTTCTAATAGTAAGCATGCTTTTAATTGGTTACGCTAAAACGACAACTACCTATACCCTAGCCTCACTGGTTTTTGGAATTGCTACAGGAATAACCAGCCCAACATTATTTGCCTGGACCGCTGATTTGTCTCCTGAAACAAGAAGAGGTGTCGGTGCAGGAACTATGTTTATCGCACTTGAATTTGGAATAATGCTAGGCTCCGCATCAACACTAATTACTTACAACAATACTTTTGAATCGGTTAACATAGCCTTTCTTGTTGCAGGAGGATTTGCGGCAATTGCTCTATCCTATGTAATTTGGCACTTGAGCAGAAGAAAAAGCAAGACTTAAGACCTTGTGTTTAAATACCTGTTAACCAAATAATGCCCAAGATAAATTAAGGGTGTTAAAGAGACTGCAATCAACAATTTGAGAAAATAATTCGTTGGCGCAACATTCCAAAAATCGCTCACCGACAAGTTTCCAGGTAAAACAAAACCGATATATAAGACCACCAAAGTATCGAACAATTGTGAAATAACAGTACTTCCTGTACTTCTGAGCCAAATGTATTTGTTTCCAGTCTTCCTTTTAATCCAGTGAAACAAAGTTGCGTCTAACAATTGAGACAATAAAAAAGCTGCTATACTTCCAACAATTACCATTTGAGCCTGTCCAAAAACTTTTGTGAATTCTGTATCAGTTGCCAGATTAGAACCAGGTATTTCTTTTGCAGGAAAATTTAAGGCTAAACTCACTATTAAAAAACAATAAGCGATTAATGCGGCTGTAATCCAAGAAACGCGTCTTACAGCTTTTTCGCCATAAAACTCATTCATTAAATCGGTAAGAATAAAAACCACAGGCCATGGAATAACACCAACTATTGTCGTAAATGGTCCAATTTGAGCATCACCAATCGAAAAAACGAGGGGAATTTCTATCAATTTGTTACTAATCAATTCGGCGGTTACGGCGCTTGTAATGAACATACCAACAAGCACAACAAAAAGCCATTGTCTTCGCTCATTGAATTTTGAATCAGAAGTTAATTCCATTCTCGGAAGTTAAAAAGAATAAATGAAACCAAACGGTTTAATCGGCTTCACCGTAATCCAATCGTTTCGCTTTGATGAAACGTGGAATGTAATATTTACTTGTCTTGAAATTATCAATTACAACTCCTCGTGAAGAGGAAGAATGAATAAATTTGATGGCATCTGGAGAAACTTCAACTACCATTGCCACGTGACCAACACTCGTAGAATTCACATCTCTACCTTTAAAAAACATTAAATCACCTGGTTGTATATCAGCGAGTTTTACTGTTTCACCTAACTCAGCCATCCCAGTACTTGTCCGCACCAAACTAAATCCAAAATTTCCGAACACGTAAGAAATAAAACCGGAACAATCAAAACCTGAAGGTGTGGAACCTGCCCATTTGTATGGAGTTCCCATGAATGTTTTGGCAAATTGAATGATTTCATTTACTTGCTCATTTGACGCGCTTGATGCGACAGATGTATCCGTACTCGCATTTAGAAGCGTATCCACCTTAAGTGTATCTTCATTTTGAGCAGTTTGACCTAATGCACTTAAAGATATAAAGCATACAATCAGCAGCAAATTATTTAGTATGAACTTATTTCTTTGCATTGCGGTTGCAAAATTATAATTATTTTCGAGGTTCAAACAAGCTTTTTCCAAAAATGATTGATTCCAAACAATTAACCAAGTTATATTATTCTATAGGAGAAGTCGCTTCATTATTTAATGTAAATCCTTCATTAATAAGGTTTTGGGAGAAAGAATTCAGTACCATTCAGCCCAAAAAAAGTAAGAAAGGAAACAGGTTGTTTACTGTTAAGGATATTGAGAATTTTAACAAGATTTATCATTTGGTTAAAACAAATGGTTACACTTTAGAGGGTGCTAAAAAGGCATTAAAGGAGAAAGATTTCTCGATTGAAGCCTCATCGAAAAACAATCTGGATTCGATAATTGAAAAATTGGAGCAAATAAAATTTAAAGTGAACCAATTAAAAACCTAAAACCTATTTATTGATTTTCGAAAAAGGCACAAAACGCGGAACCTTTTTTTGATAGTTTTTGTATTCAGGATACTTTCGCGATGATATCTCCTCTGAAAAATCAGAACTTCCTTTAAATAAAATAACAAGTAAAATACAACCTGCAATCGACCAATTGATCCACTCCCCAGTTGCAACAACACTAAAAAAATAAAAAACAATCCAGATACTTTGCTCAGCCATGTAATTTGGATGCCTTACAATTGACCATAAGCCATTGGTTACGAATCCTTTTTCATAGTCTTCCAAAGGAATGTTATTTTTTAACCTTCTGTACTTTTCGGTTTGAAAATCATATTGTTGTTGATCTGCTATGAATTCCCAAATTACAAAACCAATGAATAAAGCTGCCAATATAAAGTCTACAGCGGTCAAGCCAATTTGAGCATCAGTTCCAATAACTGTTAATATCGGAAGCGTAAACAAGAATATAAGTGTATTTTGATAAGCACAGATGAAAAACAAATCAAACAACATCCAAACAAATTTATTATTAAAACCAGGGCGTTTCCTCAACTCTTCCCAACGGTAATCCTCTTCTCCAGCCCAAAATTTCCATTGATACGCACCTCTTCTGGCAAAATTGTAGGTAAGTCGTGCACCCCAAATGGTAACCAAAACAGACATTAGTACCATTCTGTCGGGAAAATTGGCTTCAACCGTCATGTACCATGCATACACAATTGGAACAATACTCCAAAGTTTATCTACCTGTGAATTGTTTCCCGTAATTTCTCCAACAATGAAACAATACGCAACAACACCCATTAAAATAAAAGATGAATTCCACAGAATTTCTGTTTGCAGGGTATTCAATGGCGTACCGATATAAAAAGAAACAATCGGAAGAACAATCACAGTAAAAATGAGTAATAAAATAGTAACTAACATAATGAACTTATATGTTTTGTAAATAATTCAACGTTTCACGTAAAAGGTTTTCGTCAATGTAATTGTCATAACAAGCATATCCGATTTCCTTCAATAAAGTGCAATTAATTTTGTTCGCGTGATTCTTTTTATCTTGGTAAATTAGTTTTAGCACATCAATTTTGAGTGGTTCTGAAATTTCGATAAAGCTGTATATCGACAATATTAAAGCTTTAATTTCATCAAAAGAACTTTGTTCTAGAAATCCCAATTTCATTGAAATATAAGCCTCACCTACCATACCAACAGCCACGGCATGACCGTGTGAAATAGGATTTACATCCAACAATGCACCTTCTAAGCCATGACCAATGGTATGTCCGAAGTTTAGCAATTTTCTAGTTCCTGATTCAAACGGATCTTTTGATACAATGTCCATTTTAATTTGAATGGCTTTATCTATAATTTCTCTATTGGGAAACATTTCTCCGATTCCATTCTTAATATCCCTCCATAATTTTGAATCAGAAATCAAGGCATGTTTAATTATTTCTGCAAAACCATTTTTAATTTCGTCTTCGGGTAAGGTTTGTAGAAAACAATCATCAATTATTGTAAGTTCCGGGAATTGAATAATTCCCAATTGGTTTTTAATCCCTCGAAAATCAACCCCATTTTTACCACCTACACTTGCGTCAACCATTGCCAAAAGTGAAGTTGGAATATTGATAAAAGGAATTCCTCGTTTATAGATTGATGCAACGAACCCCCCAAGGTCAGTTATCATTCCACCACCTAAGTTAATGAGTAAGTCCTTTTTTCCGAATTTATATTCTGTCAATGCTTCCCACAATTGTATGGAAATTTCTATGTCTTTACTTTCTTCACCAGATGGAATCTGAAAGATTTCAGCATTTGCCAGTTGGGGATAATTAGTTATCAAATATTCCAAACAATACTTTTGTGTGTTATCGTCTACAAGTATTCCAATTTTGGCATTTTGAAAACTATTGGCAAGTATTTTTTCAAGCGATGAATCCAATAAAGAACCAATTTCAATTTGCTGTAAAGGATTATTGTGTCGATTCATTGTATTATAAATATGTTCAAAAATAAATAATGATTATCGAACTGCATACGACTTGTTTGAAAAGCAATTATTTTTACGATATGATTTCTTTCGAAAATACCGAAATTGCATTTAAAAGCAAATCGAATAAAGACTTAAAAAGGGCTTATCAACTTTTTAAATTAATTGGCAATCCAAGACTGGTAAAAATCGGTAAATGGGTTACTATTACGGCATTAAAAATTGGGCTTCCAATTAAAGGAATTATTAAAAAAACCATCTTCAAACAATTTTGTGGTGGTGTTAACATAGCAGATTGTTCGCAAACCATTGAGCATCTATATCAATATGGGGTGGGCACGATTCTCGATTATTCGGTTGAAGGCAAAACATCTGACGAAGATTTCGAAAATACAGTAAAAGAAATTATCTCAACTATCGAAGCGGGAAGAAACAATCCTGCAATTCCATTTGCCGTATTTAAAGTAACAGGAATTGCACAGCATCATATTCTTGAAATTGCAAATTCGGGTATTGAGAATTTAAATAATGAAGAAGTAAATGCTTACCATGCAATTCTTACGCGAGTTGAATCAATCTGTAGGGCAGCATTTGATAGTAAAGTTCCAGTTTTTATTGATGCAGAGGAATCTTGGATTCAAAACACAATTGATCGCATTGCCCTTGACATGATGCGAAAGTACAATAGAGAAAGTGCTATTATTTTCAATACGCTACAAATGTACCGCCACGACCGTTTGGAATATTTACGCAAAGAAATTGAAATCTGTAAGGTGGAAAACTTCCATTATGGTGTAAAGCTGGTACGTGGTGCATATATGGAAAAGGAGCGAGAGCGAGCCAAAAAAATGGGTTACAACTCACCTATCCAACCTGATAAAAAATCATCAGATAATGATTTCAACGAGGCAATTCGTTTAATTATCGAAAATATCGACTGTATGGCGTTATGCTCAGGATCTCACAACGAAGAAAGTGCCCTAATACTTACTCAGCTTATGTCTGAAAAAAACATCAAAAGCAACGACAAGCGCATCTATTTCGCTCAGCTTTTAGGAATGAGTGACCACATTTCGTACAATATTGCCCATTCTGGTTTTAATGTTGCGAAATATGTTCCTTATGGCCCTGTAAAAGAAGTAATGCCCTATTTGCTTCGTAGAGCGGATGAAAACACGTCTGTTGCAGGGCAAACCGGGCGCGAATTGACATTAATTACCAAAGAATTGAAGCGTAGAAAATTAGCGTAATTAAAGTGATTTAGTTTCCTAAACTTATCCAATCAATTCCTTTTTTCAGCATATTGAGAGATTGTTCTTCAGCACTATTTGATTCTGGAATGAAATTGTAAAACCAATTGGCCTCTTTGGGCAAGCTCATCAAAATGGATTCTGTTCTCCCGCCTGTTAACAAGCCAAATTTAGTACCTCTATCATGAACCAAATTGAATTCAACATATCGTCCTCTTCGGATATTTCGCCATTTTATCTCTTCTACTCCGTATGTTTTTACCTTACCTAATTCAACTTGTTGTTGATATACCTCTGGAAATAGTTTTCCGAGATCTATACAAAAATTGAGTATTTCGCTTTTTGGCTTACCAGATTGTTCATCCAAATGATCAAAGAATATCCCGCCAACACCCCTTGTTTCATCTCTATGTGGAATATAGAAGTAATCATCAGCCCATTTTTTATAAGAATTATAGGCATCATCCTTAAAACCATCACAAACATTTTTTAAAGCATTATGAAATAGCGCTGCATTTTCTGGAATAACATAATGAGGCGTTAGATCTATACCTCCTCCAAACCAGAAAACTCCTGTGTCCATTTCGAAATAACGGACATTCATGTGAATGATTGGAATATTTGGATTATGTGGATGCAAAACAATTGAAACTCCGGTTGCAAAAAATTCTTTTCCGTCAAGTCCCAACTGTTTTTTCATCAAGTCACTAACAGGACCATGAACAGCTGAAAAATTTACACCTCCCTTTTCGATAATTCCACCATCTTCAATGATTCTGGTTTTTCCACCTCCCCCTTCTTCACGTTTCCAATTATCCTCTTTAAAAAAAGCAAGCCCATCAATTTCTTCTATTCTTTGACAAATGAGATCTTGTAGTTGTTCAAATTGACTCGCTATGAAGAGTTTATCCATTAATCCTCAATATTAATCAGTTCGTAATCTTCTTGTTCAATGATAAAACATTTATTGTTTTCATAACCATCCCCAGGTGCTAACTGATTCAATTGAAACGCATTCATAATCAAATTAGGATGTTCTATTCCAAGCAACAAATTTGCGGAATAATACAAAACTGCATCATACCCTTGAACAGCCATTTTTGTCAAATCAGCATTGAATTTTAAACGATAAGTTTTATTAATTGACTCTGTTTTTCTGTAACTGTAATTGAGGTCATTAGGACTTGCATAATGAAAGTTGTATTTATTTTTATGAATTGCTTTTATATCATCGAAATTCACCCAATCCTTTGTGGCATAAAAGGCAAAATTATCTTCATCAATTTTATTTCCCGTACCAACTAAAGTGTTAATAAAGGAACTCGCCAACTGCTTATCAGTTGTAGGATAAATGACTATAGTTGGTTTACCTGATTTTATGAATGTTTTAAAGTTTTGAGCAGTAGCTTCAATCAATTTAGGTCTAGTGCCAGTATATTCCGAATTATTAAATGCGTCCCTAAAACTTTCATAGAGCACCAAATCTTTTTCAATTGTTGATTTAATCAAGATCAATTGTGCATTAGAATGATTTACCAAAAGATATTCTGCCATACCTTTCATTAAAGTAGCATCTGATGGAACGGCTTGATAAACGTGTGGATTATTTTTCAATATACTAACAACTGATTGGGCAGGACAAACCATTCTTGCATTATTTTCTCTACACCATCGCGCTACAACAGGGGCATGATCGGCAAATATTGGCCCGAATACCAAATCAGTATTTTTAAAATCATCTGAATTAAGTACTGACTTTAATGTTAAAGAATCATTACAAACATCATAAACATGTAATTCAGCATTGAGTCCAAGTTTCTCCAGGGTATCAAGCGCCATTTGAGCCCCCATGTAAAACTCGGCAGCCAAAGTTGAGACACTTTCAGAATATCCTTTCCCTTTATCAAGAAAAAAAGGTAACAATAAAGCTATTTTATAAGAATCTTTACTAGGATATATTTTTGCATTTAAGACTTCGATTTCTTTATCGAAAAAATCTCCAAATTCAATTTCTTCTGCAATTTCATCCGAAACTTTTATTGTTAGGACTGTACCTTTACTAAGTGTATTGGTTTTAATTTTATTCCAAGATTTAAGGTCATCTACCGAAACCATAAACCTTTTGGCAATGCTATAAAAAGTTTCACCTTCCACAACAGTATATTTAATTGTTTTATCGCCTGGTGCATAACCGACATTTTCCCAAGTGACTTTAACAGAATCCTGAATAATAGGTATTTCAACTATTGTTAAAGAAGAATCAGTAGCAACATAATCGGTTTCATAAAAAAGTGGTTCCTCTGCCACTTCCCGATCAACATTTTTTACAACCAACTGCTGCCCAATTTTTAAACCATTAGACACAGTCGGATTATCCCTTGTAATGGAATCTGTGGAAACCCCATATCTTTTTGCAATTCCGTAGAGCGTTTCTTTAGCTTGAACAACATGATTAACAGTTACCAAAGGGACAGGAATAAATAATTTCTGACCAATTGAGAGTCCTTTTTCTGAACCTGGATTGGACTTTAAAATATCATCTTGACTTACTTTATACAACTTCTGTAACCCATAAACAGTATTTCCTGACTCAACAATATGGACATAATATTTTTTTCCGTTAACAACTTCTTTTAAAGCAGCTGAGGGTTGCGCAAAGGCTGTAATTGAAAATATAGTAATAAAAAGAAAAAGCGCGTTTTTAATTTTCATAATCGTGAATTTAAAAGTTCATTACTCCCATTCTATAGTTGCTGGAGGTTTGGAACTGATATCATAGGTAACTCTATTTATTCCTTTGACCTGATTGATTATCTTATTGGAAATTTTTGCTAAAAACTCATACGGCAAATGACACCAATCGGCAGTCATGCCATCTGTAGAACTTACTGCACGCAACGCCACTGCATTTTCGTAGGTTCTTTCATCACCCATAACACCAACAGATTGAACAGGAAGAAAAATTGCTCCTGCCTGCCAAACGTCGTCATATAAATGATGTTCTTTCAAGCCTTCAATAAAAATCGAATCGACCTCTTGCAAAATACGTACCTTCTCTGCGGTTACTTCACCGAGGATTCTAATTCCCAATCCAGGACCAGGAAAAGGATGCCGACCTAAAATTTTATCATCAATTTCCAACGACTTACCGATTCGCCGAACTTCATCTTTAAACAAAAGTCTTAGAGGTTCAACAACTTTTAAAAGCATGTAGTCTGGCAATCCACCAACATTATGGTGCGATTTTATTGTCTGTGAAGGACCTCCGTTAACAGATACCGATTCGATTACATCCGGATAAATCGTTCCTTGACATAACCATTTAACATTTTCGATTTGTTTGGATTCTTCATCAAATACATCAATGAAGACCTTACCTATTGCTTTTCGCTTGGCTTCTGGATCAGTAATACCTTTTAAAGCATTGTAAAATTTTTCTGATGCATCAACACCTTTTACATTCAACCCCATATTTTTATAGGAATCCAATACACTCTGGTATTCATTCTTTCGCAACAATCCGTTATCTACAAAAATGCAATACAATTGACTACCAATGGCCTTGTTCAAAAGAACTGCCGCTACTGAAGAATCAACACCGCCTGACAATCCAAGTACAACTTTATCATTGCCGATTATTTTTTGCAGGTCCTTAACTGTTTCATCAATAAAAGATGCAGGCGTCCAATCTTGCGAGCACCCACAAATCCCTACAACAAAATTCTTTAATAAGATGGCACCTTCCAGGGAATGGTATACTTCCGGATGAAATTGGATTCCGTATGTTTGTTCTCCTTCAATTTGGTACCCTGCAATAGCTACATCTTCCGTACTTGCAATTATTTTATAATTCGAAGGAACTTTTTTAATCGTATCTCCATGTGACATCCAAACCTGTGAGCCTGAAGTCATTCCATGAGTCAATGTATTTGTATCATCAATATAAGATAAATGTGCTCTGCCATATTCCCTAATCGAAGATGGCAAAACCTCTCCTCCGAAACTTTGTGATAAATACTGCGCTCCAAAGCAAACGCCAAGTAAAGGAAAATCCCCTTTAATTCCGCTTAAATCCGGTTTTGGTGAGTTTTCATCTCTAACAGAAAAAGGACTTCCCGATAGAATAATACCCTTTACGTTATTGCCCAAATCTGGAATTTTGTTCCACGGATGGATTTCACAATAAATATTCATCTCACGTACCCTTCTTGCAATGAGCTGGGTATATTGGGAACCGAAGTCAAGGATTAATATCATTTCATGCATAACACAAAGATACGTTTTGCAGACAAGCTATTTATTCATTAAATAAGTCAAGTTTCAACAAGCATTGTTAACAATTTAAAAAATCTACAAGGTTGAATAAACATTTCTATTCATAGTGGTCTTAATGTGATGATATAAAAGCATTTTTATACTAAAACTTGCAATATTTCATTAATTTTGCGCTTCTTACAATAATAGTAATAAAGGTTTAATATGTTAGCAGGACTACTCAAACAATTCTTCGGAGACAAGAGTGCGAAAGATAGAAAAGAATATCAGCCGATTATAGATAAATCCAATGGTTTTTTCGAGCAATTAAGATCACTTTCAGATGATGAACTTAGGGCAAAAACAAATGTTTTTCAAAACAAGGTAAAATCGGAAATAGAAAGCCTTGAAGCGGAGGTAGCGGAAGTTCGTGTAAAAGCAATTGATGTTAACACACCAATAGAAGAAAAAGAAGAACTTTTTGAAAGCATTGATAAACTCACAAAAAAAATCGATGACAAAATTGAAGAAGTTTTGGCCGAAATTCTACCTGAAGCTTTTGCTGTTGTGAAAGAAACTGCGAGAAGATGGGCTGAAAATGGAAAACTTGAGGTTACTGCTCAAGACTTTGATATTGATTTATCCAAAAAGAAGGACGGAATCAGTATTGAAGGAGAAAAAGCAATTTGGTGGAACAAATGGACAGCCGCTGGAGGTGAAGTTACGTGGAATATGGTGCATTATGATGTTCAGTTGATGGGTGGTGCTGTTTTACACAGAGGAAATATATCTGAAATGCAAACGGGTGAAGGTAAAACATTGGTGGCCACTTTACCAGTTTATCTCAATGCGCTTGCAGGAAAAGGTGTGCACGTCGTAACAGTCAACGATTACTTAGCCAAACGAGATTCAGAATGGATGGGTCCACTTTATCAATTCCATGGTTTGAGAGTCGACTGTATCGATAAGCATAGACCAAATTCTGCTGAAAGAAAACAAGCATACCTTGCTGATATTACTTTTGGCACCAATAACGAATTCGGATTCGATTACTTACGTGACAACATGACAGGAAGCGTAGATGAATTGGTGCAACAAAAACATCATTTCGCTATCGTTGATGAGGTCGATTCAGTATTGATTGATGATGCAAGAACACCATTGATAATTTCTGGTCCAACTCCTAGAGGTGATGAGCAAGAGTATGGACAGCTGAAACCGAGAGTTGAATCCATTGTAAATGCGCAAAGACAATTTGTTACACAATGTTTGGCTGATGCAAAAAAATTATTAAGCGTTATCAATAATCCTGCTGAACCAGGTCAAGATTCAAAGCAAATGCTTGAAGATGGTGGAATTGCATTATTGCGTGCATTTAGAGGTTTACCTAAAAATAAAGCATTAATTAAATTTCTTTCAGAACCAGGAATAAAAGCACATTTGTTGAAAACCGAAAACTATTACATGCAGGAGCAAGGCAAACACATGAAAAAAATTGATGTGGAGCTTTACTTTGTAATTGATGAAAAGAACAATACCATTGAACTTACAAGTAAAGGAATTGACCTTATTTCCGGAAGAGATGACAAAGATTTCTTCATAATGCCTGATATCGGTTCCGAAATTGCAAAACTTCAAAAAGAAAACCTCGACAAAGAACAATATCTCGTTAAAAAAGATGCGCTAATTAGAGAATATAGCATTAAGTCTGAACGTATCCATTCAGTAAATCAACTTTTGAAAGCCTATACCCTTTTTGAAAAAGAAGTGGAATACGTCATTATGGATGGAAAGGTAAAAATCGTTGATGAATCTACTGGTCGTATCATGGAAGGCCGCAGGTATTCTGACGGTTTACACCAGGCTATCGAAGCTAAAGAAAATGTCAAGGTTGAGGCTGCAACCCAAACTTATGCAACAATCACCTTACAGAACTACTTCAGAATGTACCATAAACTTGCCGGTATGACCGGTACAGCCGAAACTGAAGCTAAAGAATTCTGGGATATATACAATCTCGATGTTGTTGTTATTCCAACGAACAAGCCTATTGTGAGAAAAGATAAAAACGATTTGGTATTCAAGACAGCTCGTGAAAAATACACTGCAGTTATCGATGAAATTGGTGAATTGGTAGCTGCTGGAAGACCGGTACTTGTTGGAACAACCACAGTAGAAATATCAGAACTTTTAAGTAGAATGTTGAAAATGAAAAACATTCCGCATCAAGTTTTGAATGCCAAATACCATCAAAAAGAAGCAGAAATCGTCGCTGATGCTGGAAAAGCGGGTGCGGTTACTATTGCTACTAACATGGCGGGTCGTGGAACAGATATTAAACTAGGTGCAGGTGTTAAAGAAAGTGGTGGTTTGGCGATCATTGGTACAGAACGACATGACTCCAGGAGGGTTGACCGTCAGTTACGCGGTCGCTCAGGCCGTCAAGGTGATCCGGGATCTTCGCAATTTTTCGTTTGTTTAGAAGACGATTTGATGAGAAAATTCGGATCGGAAAGAATTGCAAAAATTATGGATAGAATGGGATTGAAAGAAGGTGAAGTAATCACCCACTCCATGGTATCCAGATCAATAGAAAGGGCACAAAAGAAGGTTGAAGAAAACAACTTTGGTATTCGTAAGCGTTTGTTGGAGTATGATGATGTTATGAACCAACAACGAAAGAGGATTTACGAAAGAAGAAGAAATGCACTATATGGCGAACGTTTGGAATTGGATATTGATAATATGCTTTACAACGTTTGTAGAAATCGTGTGGCATCATATACCAAAGAAGATTTTGAAGGTTTCGAATATGATTTATTAAGATTATTGGGAATTGAATCGCCTGTTGATGTAAATGAATACAAAACTATAGATGCGAACGCACTCGTTGACAAGGTATACCTTTCGGCACTTGAGCACTATTCAAGAAAAAACAACAAAATTGCTGAAAAAACATTCCCTCAGATAAAAAATGTTTTTGAAACCATGTCGGATCGATATAAAAATATTGTTTTCCCATTGTCAGACGGAAAAAGAGAAATGCAATTGGTGATTAACCTTGAAGAAGCTTACAATTCACAAGGAAAAGCAATAGTTAAGGCGTTTGAGCGAAATGTTATTCTAAATATCATTGATAACGAATGGAAAGAACATTTAAGAGAAATGGATGATTTGCGTTCTGCAGTGCACAATGCGCAATATGAACAAAAAGATCCGCTTTTGATTTACAAACTTGAATCCATCAAATTATTTGAGGGAATGCTCGAGCGCGTAAATGCTGATGCTGTTGAATTATTAATGAAATTGGATATTCCTGTTGAACAAAAAGTTCAGAGTACCAACCAAGAGGTTACACATCAACACAATTACGAAAAATCGGTAACGAATAATGATGTAACACCGACACGACAGTCGGCTAAATATCCTGGAAGCCAAGGTTATGCTGAAGCCATTAAAAACTCAATGCCTCCGCAGGAAAAACAAACTCCTGTTGTTGCAGAACCTAAAATTGGTAGAAACGATCCTTGTCCTTGTGGAAGCGGAAAAAAATACAAGCAGTGTCACGGAAAATAATTTAATTCATGGCGTTTAAACATAGCGTTGCTCTTGTTGGAACAGGCAATATTGCCTGGCATTTGGGAAGCGCTTTTGTGAAGTCAGGTATTAAAATCAATGAGGTATACGGTCGAAACGCAAACAAATCAGAGGAATTTGCACGATTGTTCGAAGCTGAATGTGTAAATGAAATTTCTTTGCTCCGATCAACCTTTGTAATAGTTTGTGTAAGTGATGACGTTATTGAAACTTTAATTTCACAAATTCCGGAGCAGTTAAATGTCTTGTACACTTCAGGAGCTTTAGGAATTGACACTTTTAAGAATAGAGGTAACATTGGCGTTTTCTATCCTTTGCAAACTTTTGGAGAAAAATCACCTGTAGATTTTAAATCCATTCCGATTCTCACAGAAGCTAAAGAAGAAAAATTACTCGAGTTAATAAATGAACTTGCTTTTTTAATAAGTTCAGAGGTGCATGTCGTAAATTCAGAGCAACGTTTGATTTATCATTTGGCTGCAGTTTGGATGAATAACTTTGTCAATCACCTCGGAAGTATGGCTTATGATATTGTTAATGCTCATCAATTGGACTGGAAAATGCTTCAACCATTGATCGAAAAAACAGCTATCAATTTGGTTAGTAATATCCCTGAAAACATTCAAACCGGACCGGCAAAAAGAAATGATTTGAAAACGATATCTAAACATCTTGTTCAATTGAAGGGGGAACAAAAGGTTATATATCAACTAATTTCAGAATCGATAATAAAGAAATACAATCCAAATGGAGAGCTATAAAATAAAACTTTCAAAAATCAACACCTTTATGTTTGACGTAGACGGCGTTTTAACTAATGGTGAAATCATGCTTTTTGAAAACGATATTGTTCGGGTTTTAAATTCAAGAGACGGCTATGCGTTACAATATGCTGTTAAAATGGGCTACAAAATAATGATTGTAACCGGTGGCAATTCAAAAGTTGTTGAAGATAGATTGCTAAGTTTGGGTGTTCATGAAGTTCATTTGTCCTCTTTTAATAAGTTGAATGTTTATGAGGACATTAAGCGCAGACATCAACTTGAAGATGAATCCATATTGTATATGGGAGATGATATTCCGGATTATCAGGTTATGAGTAAGGCTGGCGTTGCTGCGTGTCCACAAGATGCAGCGATTGAAATCAAGAAAATTGCGCATTACCAATCGCCTTTCGATGGAGGCAAGTTTTGTGTTCGTGATGTTATTGAACAAACCTTAAGGGTTCAAAACAAATGGTTTACTGAAGAAGCATTTGAATGGTAGCTTAGTATTTGATGAGTCTAAACTGAAACTCCTGATTTTCATCCAATACTTTCAAAATATAAACACCTGAATTCCAACTTGATGTGCTCAATTCCAGATTGCTATAGAAAGTTCCTGATAGTACATATTTTCCAGTTATATCAATAACAGCAAATGAGACTTCTTCTGATTGAGATGAACCAAGATTCAACACTTCACTGAATGGATTAGGGTAAATTGAAAGGCTGCTTTCAAATTGATTTTCAGTAATTGTTACCAGTGAAAAAGGTACTGGATCAAATTCTATAGTTGGAAAAACATCATTAGGTCCAATCTTCATTACGTAAACGTTTCCGCCACCCGTTCCCAAACCAGAAGTGTATCCAACATAAATTGCCGCACCATCAGAGGTTGGAATAATTTCGCCTGGAGCATCTTCCAGAGGATAATTAATTGATGTAATTAGACCATCCCAATACAAGCCCTCTCCTACTTTGGAAACACCAACATCATAGCTGTCATTAAATGATGTTGCGTCAAAATAACTGAAACACATGTAGTTTTTCCCTAAATTCCCATAATTGGTTAAAAACTCAATTATTTTCTCCCCTGAAGAAGGAATTTCAACTTGCTCAAAATCAAAAACGCCATTATAGGTAATTTTACCAAACAAACTATTTTTCAAGCTATCTCCAATAGGCTGTTGCCAACCGACATAGCTTACCTTATTGCTGGCAACATGTAAATCTATACCTCGTATGCCGTAATTTCCATTAATTCCGATTGTATCGGTCCATTCAATGGTTCCGTCGAATTTCATTCTGGTAATAAAACCTTTTGTCATTGAAGAATCTGAAACATAAATTTCTCCAGCAATAAAAAAAGTAGAATCATTTAACAATTCAACGGCGTAAGCCTTATCTTCACCCAATCCACCAATTTTTTTGGTCCAAACGGTATCGCCATCATAATTCGTCTTTACGATATAAACATCATTATCTCCGTTCGTTGTGGAATTCGTTTCACCCACCATTAAAACACCATTATCAGGAGTCAAAATAGCATCATTCACTTTTTCCCAATTAGAACCACCAATAGTCTTCTGCCATTGTAATTGACCGTTCAAATCTGTTTTAAAAAGAAAAATATCATATCCTCCATTTCCAAATGAATTGGTGTAGCCGCATCCGAAAAAGCAATCGCCATCTTTATACAATACCCTCCGCGCCCATTCTGATTCACTTCCTCCATAATGATTGGACCAAATATAATTTCCCAAACTATCAATTTTCAACAAAAAAGCTTGAGAAGGACCCTCTCCAAAACTGCTTGAACTTCCACAAATGACATAAGAACTGTCAGGTAATTGAACTATACCTTGACCATAATCATAACCGTTGTTGGAATATAACTTTCGAAATGCGATTTGCCCTTCTACAAAAGATGAAACAAACAACAAAACTGTTAATACCGATATTTTTTTTAAAATGCACATCGTAATCTCAATTGAATTGACTTACCTCTACCAACCTTACTCACTGTTCCTATAATATCTTCAGATCCCAATCCAATATTCAATTTATGGATATCGAAATTGGCATACAATCCCATTCTGAATTTTGTGAAACCACCATAACTAAAGTGTGAGCCAAATTTAATGCAATCATTCAATCTTAATTGTCCACCGATATATATCATGGGTGCGTATTGTAAAGTATAAAACAATTTAGCTCCGAAATAACTTTGGAAAAAAGAGGTGTTGTGCTCATCAATAATTTTCGCCACCTGAAAATAACCAGGAAGCATTTTTATTGCACTTTTAGTTGCTTGCTCAATATTCAATGTATCCAAAATAGATGTCCCGTTATTTAAAACACTTGCATCTCCTATTACCTGATCTAAGGTAAATCCTTCATAGATGTAGGTGGTATCCGTCTGAAAATTAGAAACATTTGAAGGAAAATAAGCAATCCCAAAATTGCGGACGGTCATCTGGACGAAGGCAAGCTTATCTTTTTTGATTTCAAAAGGAATGCGGTAATCGAAATCAAAACCTAATCCTATTCCTTTGGTGAATGAACTGGAATTGGTTAGATCTAGATTGGCATCTAAAATTAAATTTATTGAATCGATACTTTCAGATTGAAACAATGCACCATTATATGCCCTACCAGAAGCATAATTTGAAATAGAATAAGCATTTAGTGTCAAACTAGATTTTGATTTTTTGTCAATAAAGCCAAATCCAATCTTTTGAAAACTCATCAAATTGAAAGTCGAACCTGAAATATCGACATTTTGACCTAAATAAGATTCGTTGCCGTAAAAGGTTAAACCAAATAAATCTTTCGAATATAATACTGAACCAAAACTTCCGTAACCCAATTTTACAACAATTCCTCTTTGTTTTTTAAATAAGCTTACCTCATAATTACGGTATTCAAATTCTGTACTTGCCTCGTAACCTCCCCTATTTATTCCAGTATGTAAACCAAATGTTTTGTCTTTTACTGCATCACTAATATATCCACCAAACAAAAATTTGTTGCTGAAATCATTTCTTATGGATGTAAAGCTATAATCTGCAGTACCATTCAAAATAATCTCTTGATTGATAATGTTTGTATCGTGTTGTATGGGAAGAATTGACTGAGATTGCAGCGAATTCATCGAAAAAAAGCAAATAAAACAAATGAATAAGCGCATCAGAGAATCGTTTTCAAATTAAATTTCACGTGCAATTTTACTGCGAGGAATGCTCCAACAGGAATTGAAACTGGTTCGATTGCACTTCCTGATTCATTAGGCGTATTAAATACAGCTTGGACTGCTATATTTTTTACAAGTGATAAATCTTTAACTATTGTCTCATTCAAATTAAATTCGACCTGAGAAGCCCTTTTTCTTAAACCATCTGCAGGATCTACTGTTCCATAATTACTCGACAAAATTGGTTCAGATGCCACTACAGTATGTAAGACATTACCTGAAGCATCTAACAAAAACAAAGTTGGATTTGCCTCGATTGGGAATGCATTGGTTGCATTTAACGTAAGTACGCCGGAGGTTACATGGGTTTTATTGAAATCCTGAGAAACATCAAAATCGAAAGTATCCTTTAATGTCAAGTTGTCAGCGCCTAATGTCATTGGCAATTGTGCACGTAATTTAACGCGTATTCTACTGTTCGGAAAAATCTCATTCCATCCACCAGAGGTATTTCCCCATGGGTTCAATTCAATTTTATAGGAAATATTATGCTGGGCACCTAGATTTTCGAAATAGTTTTCAATGTTACTGTTCGAAGAATTGAAACCAATAGTTTCAGTTGTTGGATTCAATCCTGACCATGTTCCAGCAGCAGATGAAAGTACAAACGGCACGCCGATTTGATTGCTACTTAATGCTACCGTATTGCCTGCATTATTTGTATTGGATAAAGAAAATAAGGTAGCTTTCGCATCCACTTTCAATCCATTTTCAATTTCCAATTCAATTGCAGTTGAAGGCAAATCAAGAAAACCAGCTACAACATTATTCATAAAATCCAAATTCAAACTTTCGCTACCCGTTAAAACCTGATTTCCAAAATATCCTCTTGCGTAATCAATTTTAATATCTTGAAAAGTTGCTTCAACATTGAATACATGAGCATTCGTTAAAGTAACGCTTGGTCCAAATGGATCTGAATTGATTACCAATTGAGACTGTAATAAATTGTATAAACTCCCATCTTGACCTGTTAAGTCAATATCATATCCTGATAAGTCTAAAGTTGTATTCTCCGTGTTTGGATTGGCAATTGTTCCAGGATTTACACTATAATTTTGACTAAAAACGATACCATTTTTTGTTACACCCGGAAGAATTATCGAAAACAAGGCTTTGGTTTCCAAAGGATTAGAAACTTTTATTTTTATTAAGCCTTGGCTAACACGTATTTTTTTAAGTTGAACCCCTTTTAAATCAAATTCGTGTTCCTCAATTTCATTAACAAAACTGAAACCGGGTGGAACATTTAAATTTGGAACAACTGTAACAAAGGAATGATTGATAGCTGTATCAGGTATTTCTATAAAATCTGCTATGCCCAAATCAAAAAGCGTTCTATTCAAATCCATTTCATAGAAACCAGATGAACCCTCTTGAATCGTCGAATCATTCACGAAATTTTCCAATGAAAGGGTATCATTTACTATTGGGGTCACCCAATCTGAATTCCAACTCGTTTTTTCTTTTCGGCAAGAAATAAGAATGAATAAAGAGAAAATGGAAATTAAATGGTAGTATTTCATCGTTAGGTTAACGTATAATTTTAAATTTTCGTTGGTTTTAAGCGCGTTCTAAAATAACAGCATAACCTTGCCCTACTCCAATACACATGGTTACCAAAGCGTATCTTTTGTTTTGTTTGTGCAGTTCAATAGCAGCAGAATGTAAGATTCGTGCTCCCGACATTCCAAGAGGGTGTCCAAGTGCAATGGCTCCTCCATTTGGATTAATTCTTAAATCGTCATCTGCTAAACCTAGTTTTCTTGTGCATGCCAATACCTGAGCCGCAAAAGCTTCATTCAATTCTAGAATATCCATCTGATCTAAAGTCAAACCTGTCCTCTCCAATACTTTTTGAGAAGCATAAACTGGACCAATACCCATAATTCTTGGCTCAACGCCAGCAATTGCTCCTCCAACAACCCGTGCCAAAGGTTTTAAATTATTTTGCAAAACAGCTCCCTCTGAGGCAATAAGCAGTGCCGCTGCACCATCATTCAAACCTGAAGCATTTCCTGCAGTCACTGTTCCATCCTTTTTAAATGCTGGTCGCAAGGCTGAAAGCGACTCCATGTTGGTTTCTGGTCGTGCAAACTCATCCCTTTGAAAAATAAGCGGATCTTTTTTCTTTTGAGGAATGGTAACTGGGATAATTTCATCAGCGAATCGATTGTTCTCGAATGCTTTCGCTGCTTTTTGCTGTGACCACAAAGCAAAACGGTCTTGTGATTCGCGATCAATACCGAACATTTCAGCTAAATTTTCAGCAGTATTGCCCATACTTTCTACTCCGTATGTTGCCTCCATTTGTGGATTAATAAAACGCCATCCAAAAGACGAATCGTACATTTGGGCATCTCTTCCAAAAGCAGAAGACGTTTTAGATATCACCCATGGACCTCTTGTCATGTGTTCTACGCCTCCAGAAATATAAATGTCCCCTGCGCCATCTTTTATAGCACGAACAGCATTCATGGTTGCAGCCATTCCTGATGCACATAAACGGTTCACCGTTTCGCCACCAAGTTCAATAGGCAATCCGGCTAATAATGAAGCCATTCTAGCTACATTTCGATTGTCTTCACCAGCTTGATTGGCACAACCAAGGATGACATCTTCAATTAATTTTGGGTCAAGATCTTTGTTTTTATCCATCAAACCTTTTAATACCAAAGCGGCCAAATCATCCGCCCGGACACTTGAAAGCGTTCCTCCGAAACTACCAATTGGTGTGCGCACACCGTCAACTATAAATACGTCTTTTGACATGAAATATTATTTGATTTAAAATTAAAAATTGATTCTATAATTATTAAAAATT
>CAZOAH010000001.1:0-643250 GCA_964577845.1 uncultured Akkermansia sp. | reverse complement strand
CAGGAACATCAGTTACGCTATCAGGAACTGGAGCCAATACCTATTCTTGGAACAATGGTGCGAGCAATGGAGTCGCTTTCACGCCATCGGCAACTACTACCTATACGGTTACAGGAACAGATGCCAATGGTTGTCAAAATACAGATCAAATTGTAGTAAACGTGAATGCGCTTCCAACAGTAAATGCCGGTTCAGACCAAACCGTTTGTGCAGGAACATCAGTTACGCTATCAGGTTCGGGAGCTTCCAATTACCAATGGAATAATGGTGTACAGGATGGGATTGCATTCATTCCTTCACAAACGGGTTCGTATGTTTTAGTCGGTTCAGATGCTGTAACCTCTTGCCAAAATAGCGACACGGTTGCCGTTACAGTGAATCCGCTTCCTATTGTAAATGCAGGAACAGATTTAACCATTTGTAAAGGCGACACACTTGTTCTGCAGGGATCTGGGGCAATTATCTATACTTGGGATAACAATGTCATTGACGGCGCTGAGTTCAGTCCAACAGCAACGCAAACGTACACCGTTGTAGGAACAGACAACAACAATTGCCAGAACTCAGATACAGTTACCGTTACTGTAAACGAACCAACATTCGCTACCTTAACAGAAAGCGCATTGGATTCTTATACATTAAACGGCACTACCTACACGCAGTCAGGAACCTATACCCAAGTACTCACCAATGCAGCCGGGTGTGACAGTACGATTACGTTAAACCTGACACTGAGTTTTACGGGATTGGAAGAAATTGCGGAAGGAATTCGAATTTTCCCGAATCCTGCACACAATGCGATCACTGTTGAAAGCTCAAGCGCACTTGTTGGAGAATTCCGCCTTTACGATGCAGCTGGACGAATAATTCTAACAGGTAACTTCATGGGTGAAATAACAACCATCGACGTGCGTAATATCGCACCAGGAACCTATACTTTGCAGTCGGAAGGATTGATGGAGCGTATTGTGGTGGTGAAAGGAGAGTGAGTCCGCTTCGCCGCGGCGAAGCGGAGAGCGAGAGCGAGAGCGAGAGAGAGTGAGAGAGCGAGAGAGAGTGAGAGAGAGAGTGAGAGTCCGCCGCAGCGGAGAGAGAGAGAGTGAGAGAGAGAGTGAGAGAGAGTGTGAGAGAGTGAGAGAGAGAGAGAGAGAGTGAGAGTCCGCCGCAGCGGAGAGAGAGTTAGTCAGAGTAAAAATTCCTCAATATTTTCCGGTGTAATCACTTCGAATGTATGATTTTCATAATGACGTGAAAAGGTTTTACTCAAGCGAACTTTTGCATTTTTATTCCATTTTATTTCAAGAGCCCGAAAAACTTGGTTCTCTTCAATTACTACATCAATTTCTTGTTGATCTTGAGTTCTCCAGAAGTAAAAACGGGCCCAACGATTTTCAGAATTGTACTTTTTATAGAGCTCACTTATTACATAGTTCTCCCATAGCGCACCTATGTCTGCTCTATTCTCAGGGATGTTAAAATTGCCTAATAATACATTTACAACACCATTGTCAATGAAGTAGATCTTCCTACCTTTTTTAAGTTCTTTTGAATGATTTCGACTAAGCGCTGGTAATCGAAAAATAATGAAGCAATCCTCTAAGAACTGTATATACTTTTCGACTGTCGAAAAATCAATTTTCAATTCTTTTGACAAATTATTGTAATTGATCTCTGTTCCAATTCGAAATGCTAAGAGTTGCAATAAATGAACAATTTTATCCGGTTTCTTCAAACCTTCATACATGAGGAGGTCTTTATACAAATAGCTGTCTGTCAATAACTTCAAACGTTCTTTTTCCTCTCCAGCATGTATGACAATTTCAGGATAGGATCCATAAAGCAAACGAACCGGCAACATTCTTTTTTCATCAATTAATCCGCTATGTTTAACCAATTCTGCAAATGAAAATGGGTATAAATTAAATTGCCATTTTCTCCCGGTTAAGGGCTCATTTGTCTTGTTTTTTATTTCAAATGCCGATGAACCGGTTGCTATGATTTGAACATCTTTTAGTGTGTCAAAAATTATTTTTAGTTTAAGTCCAACATCTTTTATCGTTTGGGCTTCATCCAAAACAATTAAGCTGTTATTTCCAAAATAATTCTTTAATCTAGTAGATGTTGCATTTTCAAAAAGCACTTGAATATCCGGCTCATCTGCATTCAGCCACAAAGCATTGGACTTGCCTTTAACTATTTCTCGAAGAAGCGTAGTTTTACCTACTTGACGAGGTCCAAGCAATATTATCACTTTATCTTGAAAGAGTTTTTCCTGTATATGTTGCTGTATCGTTCTATAAATCATAGAATCCAAATTTAAGTAAAATTCGTTTTATTTTTGATTACATTCAAATATTTACCGTTTTATTTTTGATTATAATCTAAAATTATACGTTTTTTGAAGTGTTAACTGAAAATTCACATGGAAAAAAATGGCTGATAAGTACAGACAAGCAATGTTACGTTTATCTAAGATGCTAAATTAAAATAAACGATAACATTGAACCAACGGCCTTGGATTTCCCGTTTTCCAATCCGAACTGTGTATCGTAGTTTTGGAGGAAGGCTTCTGCGGAGCGAAGTATCACCGAGAAAATAGATTCACAGGAGGTGCGGAAATGGTTCGGACAAGAAAAATGATCATCAAAGAATTAAAAACCCGAACCAAGGAGAAATCCTAAGCCTTGATTTTTTGCTCCACTTTTTCATCAAGGAAAAAGTGGAAGAATAAAGTGAAGCAAATTTTAGATTTAAGATAGGAATGGTCTAATAATAATCTAATACTACGTTTGTAATTGAAAAAATATTTTTGTTAAAATCAATAACTTACAAAAACATTCTTCGGCTCGGTAAAAAACCGCAGCGCCTCCCAACCACCTTCGCGGCCAACACCAGACGATTTTACCCCACCAAAAGGTGTTCTTAAATCACGAACCAACCACGAATTCACCCATACAATACCGAATTCAAGTTGTTCCGCCATGCGGTGCGTGCGCTTTACATCATTCGTCCAGACTACTGCTGCCAAACCGTAATCGGTGGAATTGGCCATTTGCAGGACTTCTTCCTCGGTATCGAATGGTGTCAACGTGACAACAGGTCCGAAGATTTCTTCTTGGTTGGTTCTGCAGTTGAAAGGCAGACCTTCAATTACTGTTGGGCGCAAATAATAACCTTGGTCATGCGGTGCATCGAGGTGAACGCGTTTTCCGCCGGCGATTACTTTTCCACCTTCTTCTTGAGCGAGATCAATGTATGAAAGTACTTTATTCAAATGCGGTTCTGAAACCAAAGCCCCCATTATCGCTTCTGGATCGGTAGGGTAGGAGACCTTTATTTTTTCTACTTTTTCGATAAAAGCGGTTCTGAAACGTTCGTAAATACCACGTTGAACAAATAATCGCGAACCACACAGACAAATTTGACCCTGATTACTGAACGAAGAACGCAAGGTTGTTTTGAGCATGTCTTCAAAGTTGCAATCGTCAAAAATGATGGTTGGATTCTTACCACCCAATTCTAATGACAATTTCTTAAACATCGGTGCTGCTGTTTGAGCGATATACGCACCTGTTTTCGTTCCTCCAGTGAAGGAAATGGCTTTGATTTTTGGATGTTTTACTATGGCATCGCCTGCACTTGCACCCGAACCGTGAATGATGTTCAATACGCCATCGGGCATACCAGCATCTTTAGCAATTTGTCCCAAAAGGTAAGCCGTGTAGGGCGTTATCTCTGATGGTTTGGCAATTACACAATTTCCTGCAGCCAAAGCAGGAGCAATTTTCCAAGTGAACAGATACAAAGGTAAATTCCAGGGAGAAATACAACCCACAATACCGATTGGTTTTCTTAAAGTATAGTTGATACCAACACCTTCCATATGGTGCGATTCTGAGGCAAAATGTAAAATTGCTGTAGCGAAAAAATGAAAATTGGAAACCGCTCTCGGAATATCTACCGCTGCAGCTAATTTTAAAGGCTTTCCGTTGTCTTTGGATTCCGCTTTGACCAATTCGTCCATCCTGTTTTCAATCCCTTCAGCAACACGAATCAGAATGGCACTGCGTTCTTCATTTGACATTGATGACCAAATCGGAAAGGCTACCTCAGCAGCTTTAACGGCATCTTCCACATCTTCCGCGTTGGAATCGGGGATCAAGCTGTAAACCAATCCTGTTGAAGGGTCGAAATTTTCGATGTAGTTTCCACTTTTTGACGGGCAATAGGCTCCGTTGATAAAGTTTTGTAATTTTTCCATGTTTAAATTTAATATCCCAAATCTTTTCCTTTTTCCAGTGCAGGTATGCCTTCAGTCATCCATTTCGGTGCCGGCTGCCCCATAAGGTAATGATCAAAGAATTGACGCATGCGAATACTCAAATCCGTTTTGTTGGCCAAACCAACAAGATTGTGTTCCTCTTTGTTGTAATTCAGCATCCAACATTTTTTACCTAGACGTTTCATTCCCGTATACAATTCGATACCTTGGTACCATGGAACAGCTCCGTCGTTGTCATTCGACATCACCAAAAGCGGTGTTTGGATTTTAGGAATATGAAAAATCGGAGAGTTTTCGATATACAATTCCGGACTTTCCCAAATGGTTTTTCCAATTCTACTTTGTCCCATTTCATATTGGAACTGACGACTCACTCCAGAGCCCCATCGGATACCTCCATAAGCGGAAAACATGTTCGAAACAGGCGCGCCTGCCATCGCAGCTGCATAGCGATTGGTCATGGTAATCAATTGAAGGGTTTGGTAGCCTCCCCAACTTTGCCCTTGAAGGCCCATTCGAGTAGAATCAATAAATGGATATTTTTTGAGTAAATAATCCGTTCCACTCATAATACAATTGTATGCCGATTGAGCGGGATGTCCAACCTCGTAACGTATGTCCGGAATAAATACAAGATATCCACCTGAAGCATATTCTGTTGGATAAATCACCGAGGCTGTTGGTTTCGGCGTACTGTGGTTATGCAGCTCTTCGGAATTCAGTTCATAATAATAAACCATCAAAGGATAGCTTTTTGTACTGTCAAAATCTTCCGGTTTGTAAAAAAGCCCTTCCAATTGCTTTCCATCGTAACTTTTCCAGGAAACGGTTTCTACAGTTGCCCAATTGTATGCCTCTTGCTGAGGGTTGGTAAGACTTACCTGATGTTCCGTTTCAAAATTATCTGTTGTCAGATGCAAATCGGGATAATCTTTAACCGACATTTTTCTGAAAAGAATTTGATTACCGTTTTTTGCTTTTTCGACAAGAGGGATTTTGTGATCTGTTTTATAAATTTCTTTAATTTGATGGCCATCTTTATTTTTTTCGAATAGGTAGAGATGGGCTGCTTTTGTCTTTTCGTTAAATCCTTCCAAATAACAGTTTTCCAAATCAATAAATAAGGAATCGTATTCCCATTTGTTTAAACTGAGACGAATTCCATTTGAAGCGCCGTAACCTGAAGTGAGGTTGGAAAGTTTATTTTGCGTTAAATCGTATGCCCAAACATCGTATTTCCCTTGAATGAACAGTTGGTCCTCGTTCTTCGAGTAGCCTAAAACGCCATAAGGATCCATTACTATTGGAAGTCCGTTGTTTTCGTATTGCCATTCAATACCATTGCTGTTGCAGGTTAAACATCTTGCATTGTTTCTTTCGATGTCCATTAAAAAATACTGTAATGCTTTTTCATCAAAATAACTGTAATAGCGACCCGTTTGGGACAATTTGCCGTCAAAAACAGTTGCTTTTTTAATCAATTGCACGGTTCCAGAATCCAGTGAAATCCTATAATGATCAACTGGAAGCATACCATTCCACTGCGAAGTCGCTTCATAAGGTGCATAACAAGATCCCAAAACGAATTTTCCGGTTTGAAATGCTGAAATATTTACATCAATTGAATCATTACTCACTTTCACGAATTGCTTCGTATTCAAGTTATAAGCATAAAGGTCGGTTTTCTCTTTATCGATTTGCAGCTCAACCAACTGATTGGGCATGATCCTGCTGTCTGCATAATGCCAGATATCCAATTTTACTTTTTCACTTTCCAACAAGCTGTCCTTTTTTTCAGGCTCAGGATAGGGTGTAACCCCAAAAAATAAGTAGGTATCGTCTTCACGGAAAATAGGACTGCGGTTTTCACTTACACAAAGGTTGTTTTGCAATAGGGCGCTATCAGCAATGGTTTGACTTTCAAGTGTTTTGGTATTGAGTAAATCAAGGGCAAAACCTTTGTTTTCGGTGGTATCTGCCGACCATAAATACGTGAAATAGATGGCCTCAGTATTAAAAGCCATATTGTTAAAAGTTAGATCTCCAGATTTCACCTCACTTTGAATATTGTTATTTAAATCGAGAAGGTGTAAAGTCGATATGGAAGAATCTTTCTTTTGATGTGTTACGAAACTTGCCCATTGACCATTTTTTGAGATTTCGTATTCGGTAACGTCGTTAAAGAATATTTTTTTGTCTGTGATTGGATTGAAAAACATCAAAAGCTTTCCGTCTGAAGTGTATTCAGGCGTTTTACTTTTTGTTTTTTTATTTTTCTTTGATTTACCATTCTTCTTCTTTTTGTTGTTTTCTGCGTTATCTTTATGCGGATTATTGTGATCTGCAAGCATAGCAATCCATTCACCGTCTTCCGCTACTGAATGGGATTTGTAGAAAGGAAATGTAATCAAACTGTCGTTAGCTATAAAATAAACACCAAGTGTATCTTTCGGCCATTTTTTCTTGTCTATTTTATTTAATTCGCATGTTCTCAAGGTGTCATATCCGGCTCCAATTTTAAAAACTATAAAATTTGAATTTGACGAAATACGTGCTTCCTTTCCTTTGTTAATGGTATCTGTTATTTGACTTGAATTGTGATAAATGAGCAATTTTCCATCGCCTTTTAATTTTTTCAATTCATAGGTAATCAGTTCTCCATCATTTGAAATTTGGGCATTTTCGAGACGGTTCCATAGGTTGTAGTCTTCGTGTTTAATGATTTTTTTCTGTGCGAACAACATGAGGTTGAATGCAAAGAAAAGCAGAAGAAGTGTTGTGTTTTTCATATTATGATTAAGCTATAAAAATAGTCAAATTGCGGTTTAAACAAACAAGTTGGACGCCAAAGCATCGGCCTGAAGCATTCCTTTTTTGGTAAGAAGAACTTGGTCTGAATCCAGTTGAGCCAAATTGTTGTCAATCATTTTTTCGATTTCATGTATGATGTTTTTATTGAAAAATGAGAAGGTCTCTAAATGTTTGATAGATATTCCCCAAGAAGTGCGAAGTCCGGTTAAAATGTATTCATTCCATTGGTCTTTTGGGCTTAGTATTTCTTCTTCATACCAACTGTCATTTTCCCCCAAATGTTTCATGTAAAGTGAATTATTGGCAATATTCCATCTCCTTGATTGTCCATTGAATGAATGTGCCGAAGGACCAATACCTAAATAATGTTCACTTTTCCAGTAATTGGAATTGTGAATGGCTTCTTTTCTGGGCTTGGCAAAATTGGAAATTTCGTAATGTTTAAATCCATTATCCTCCAAAAACGCTGACATCAATAAAAACTGCCTTTCTTGGGCTTCTTCATTTGCGGTGACTAAAGTTTTATTTCGCACCATTTTATCCAAGGCTGTTTTCTTTTCAACGGTCAAACAATACGATGAAACATGAGGAACTTTAAGATTCACAACATGTTGAAGGTGTTGCGTCCATTCTTCATCGCTCAAATCGGGCAGTCCATAAATTAGATCGACGCTGATGTTATCAATTTCTTGAGCTTGAAGTAAGTTCACGGCCGCAAATCCATCTTCAACTTGATGAGCTCGCTTCATCCATTGGAGATCTTGTGCTTTGAAAGATTGCAAGCCAACAGAAAAACGATTTATCCCAAGGCTTTTCCATACTTTAATATTATCAATGGTAACATCATCTGGGTTGGCTTCTAGGGTTATTTCTGCTTGTTTGTCAAAATCAAAGTTTTTTCGAAGTGCAGCGAAAATCAATTGGAGTTCAAAGGAATTTAAAAGACTTGGTGTACCACCACCGAAATAGATACTGCCAAGACGTTTATCGTTGAGGTATTCTGATCGCAATTCGATCTCTTCACACATTTTTTCAATCATCTTCTGCCTGTAACTCTCGAAAGTCGTGCTAAAGTGAAAGTCGCAATAGGTACATTTCTGTTTACAAAATGGGATATGGATGTAAATTCCGGGCATTTATCAAAGGTAGTTAAGATTCATCAATACAATGCTTGTTTTCTATCCAAACAGCGCCATTTAAATTCGCAGATTTCTTCATTTTACGAAAGTACTTCATTCATTTCTGGCTATCTTTGCAAATAAAATTTTTACGTGAAAACGATCTATATAACACGAAGAGAAACTTTCAATGCTGCCCACAAATTGTATCGTGAAGACTGGTCAGATGAGAAAAACGATGAGGTTTTTGGGAAATGTGCTAATAAAAATTGGCACGGGCACAATTTTGAGATTTATGTAACCGTAAAAGGTGTTCCTAACGAAGAAACGGGATTTGTAATTAATCTGAAAGATTTGAGTCTCATCCTTAAGGAATATGTGGTAGAGGCTTTAGATCACAAAAACTTGAATTTGGACGTTCCTTTTCTAAAAGATGTAATGGCTTCAACCGAGAATATAACCATTAAAGTTTGGGAAATCATTGAGGGGCCAATTCGAAATGCTGGAGGAGAATTAGTGAAAATTAAAATGGTTGAAACGGAAAACAACTTTGTTGAATATTTTGGCGGAAAAGAACCTTATTGATTTAAAGTTGTTTATACGTAAATTTAAAATCCTTTATGATGTACGATGAACTAAAAACAAAAAATATGGCTGATAACTTTCAACAGGTTATTGAGCAGGTTGGAGAAGATCCGAATCGTGAAGGATTATTAAAAACACCAGAGCGTGCAGCTAAAGCCATGCAATTCTTAACACATGGTTATGATTTAAATCCAGATGCATTGGTGCAACAAGCCATTTTTCATGAAGAATATTCTGAGATGGTTATTGTTAAAGACATTGAGGTTTATTCCTTGTGTGAGCACCACATGTTGCCATTCTTCGGTAAAGCCCATGTTGCATACGTTCCAAATGGAAAAATAGTTGGATTGAGTAAAATTCCAAGAGTTGTCGATGCTTATTCCCGGCGTTTGCAGGTTCAAGAGCGTTTAACAATAGAAATACGCGATTGCATTCAACGAACGCTTGATCCGAAAGGTGTTGCAGTTGTTATTGAATGTAGCCACATGTGCATGCAAATGCGAGGTGTTCAAAAGCAAAACTCTGTTACCACTTCAAGTGCTTTCACGGGAATTTTTCTAAGAAATGAGGCAACTAGAAAAGAATTTATTAATTTAGTACAAGCTAAATTACATTAAAATGAGTGAAATATTAGATCATCAAGGAAGTTACGCCAAGGCGGCAACTTTAGAATTTTTTAGAAACGTTTACAGCTACATGTTTGCGGCATTAGGAATTTCAGGTCTTGTGGCCTATTTATTTGGTGCTGGAGAATACAGTAGTTTTCTTTATGAAATTGATTCCGCTACAATGACTGTCGCGCCATCGGCGTTGTTTTATGTTGTTGCTTTTGCGCCATTGATTATAGGAATAGTTATTCAATCAGCATTCCACAGACTTTCTCTGGGAGTTTTGTTGTTCTTATTCGTTTTGTACAGTTTTACAATGGGCTTGTCTTTGAGCAGTATATTTCTTGTTTATAAAATGGGAGCAATAGCAATGACCTTTTTTGTTTCGGCTGGAGCTTTCGGAGGAATGGCTATTTTAGGATATACAACTAAAACTGATTTAACACGTTTCGGAAGTTTACTATATATGGTTTTGATAGGTATAGTGATCGCTTCAATTGTAAACTTATTTCTTCAGTCAAGTGGGTTTGATTTTCTTATTTCAGTGTTAGGTGTATTTGTTTTTACTGGATTAACAGCATACAGTATGCAACAATTGAAACAATTGTCTCAAGACACTTCAATTAGTGTGAATGACCGCAATAAACTTGCTCTAATAGGCGGATTACAACTTTATATACTTTTTGTTAACCTGTTCTTGTCTTTACTGAGAATATTGGGATCAAGAGATTAAATTTTTAAACTGAAATTAAAATCATAAATTATGTCTGATAATTTTTTTGACAATTCAACTGCAGCAGTAGGTACTATTTTTACAATAATTGCATTAGCAATTATTGGTTCTATTCTTATTTGGGGATAAAATATTTCTTAATAGTCCGCAATAAAAAAAGAGTAAAATCTCTTTAGGAAATTATAATAAGAGACCTATTGGTCTCTTTTGTTTTATATGTACATCTTTTTTATATTTAATGAGATATTAATTTATGCCATTCAATTCAATCTTCGCTTGGATAATAAAAAAGAGGATACATCAAATTGACCTTTTTAGAAAATATCCTTTAGAAGTTCAGCATGAGTTGCTGGAACGTATGATTGATTTCTGCAAAGATACAGATTGGGGTAAGAAGTATAATTTCAGAAATATAAAAGATTACAATGATTTTAACAGTGCAGTTCCTCTTCAGGATTACCAGGATATGGAGCCTTTTGTGCAACGCCTGATGTCTGGAGAACAAAATCTTTTATGGCCAACTGAAACAAAATGGTTTGCCAAATCATCTGGCACAACATCTTCACGAAGTAAGTTAATTCCGGTAACAAAAGAATCTCTCGAGGAGTGCCATTACAAAGGTGGAAAAGATCTGTTAGCGCTGTATTATCATAATTTTCCCAATAGAAAATTGTATAGAGGAAAACACTTGATTGTTGGCGGTAGCTCTGAAGTGAATCAACTTTCAACTGACTCCTATTTCGGTGATTTGTCTGCGATAATTGTTAAAAACTTACCATGGTGGGCAGAAATTAAGCGAACCCCGGCTAAAGAAATCGCTCTTATGTCTGAATGGGAAGAGAAGATAGAAAAGATGGCACAATCCACGATCGAAGATGACGTATATATTTTAGCTGGTGTACCAAGTTGGACGATGTTACTTTCTAATCGTGTTTTGGAAATTACAGGAAAAAATAACCTTAAGGAAATTTGGCCAAATTTAGAGTTGTTTATGCACGGTGGCGTAAGTTTCAAACCTTACAAAACTCATTTTGAAAAATTAATACCCGATGCAAGTATGAATTATGTTGAAACATATAATGCGTCTGAAGGTTTTTTCGGTATTCAAGATGTTCCCGGTAATGATGACTTGTTACTCATGTTAGATTATGGAATTTTCTATGAGTTTATTCCTATGAGTGAATTCAATGGCGTGAATTCAAAAAATGTTGTTTCATTATCTGAAGTTCAAAAAGGTGTAAACTATGCAATGGTAATATCAACAAATGGTGGATTGTGGCGATACATTCTTGGCGATACAATTCAGTTTACCAATCTTTTCCCATTTCGCTTTAAAATTACAGGAAGAACGAAGAGTTTCTTAAATACTTTCGGTGAAGAGGTCGTTGTTGAAAATGCAGAATCTGCTATAGCCTTTGCTTGCGAGAGAACAAATGCGCAAATAAGAGATTTTACCGTAGCGCCAATATATATGGAGTCTAACGAAAGGGGGGCTCACGAATGGTTGATTGAGTTTGTGAATGAACCAACCGATTTTAATAGGTTTTGTCAACTTTTGGATGAAAAATTGCGGGAAATCAATTCGGATTATGATGCTAAAAGATATAAGAATATGATTCTCGATAAACCGAAAATAAAGTTAATTCCCCAAGGAACCTTTGATATATGGCTTAAATCAAAAAACAAACTTGGTGGTCAAAATAAAATTCCACGCTTGCTCAATGAAAGAACCATTATTGATGAAATAAAACTTTTTTTAAACCATTAAAATGAAATTATTAACCATAATTGCGGTATTCATTTTTGTTTACAACGTTTCAAAGGCACAAGATGGTTTGAATGTATCCTGGAAACTCATGGATTCAATTAGCTGCGATTCCAATACCGTTTGGACTGTGGATTGGATTGGGAATTTAATTATTCAACAAGGTGGGAAAATCGACAAGTACGACACAACCGGAAACATGCTGTTTTCTCAAAGTATCAAAAAATTGGGAAAAATCTCAGCCATCTCACCTGTAAATGCAATGAAAATAGCACTTTTTAGCGAAGATCAGCAATCTGTTTGTATTCTGGACAATACCCTTACGCTTTCTCAAGAATGTGTTGATTTGGACAGGTACGATATTCAATGGGCAAGTTGTTTTTCTTCCTCAGGTCAACAAGAAAAAATGTGGATTTTTGATGAATTGAATAATCGTCTTTTACTCATCAGTACAAACAATACGAGCCAATTTCAAGAAGTTAAAAATGTTAAAGGTATTCTAAATAGTGCTGCAATTGTTGAAATTGAAGAATATGAAAATAGGTTATTCATTAGAGAAAATAATGGTCGTTTATTTGAATTTGACATCTATGGATCGTTGGTAAATGTCTACGATATGAAAGGAGCGCTCGATTTTGAGTTCAGGAATGGAAATATTCTGTTTTTAGACTTAAATAAAAAAGAATTTAGACTTGTTAATGGGGTGTCTGAAATCAATTTTGAGCTTCCTATTCAAAATGTTCGAAAATTTGAAATTTCAGGCGCATATTTTTTTCTACAAACCGTGGATAAAATTTTAAAATACGAAGTAAGCTTCCTGTAAAAGTTTATTGAATTATTGTAATTTAGTCAGCCTAAAAACTTGGAAATATGCACGTAGCTGTCGCTGGAAATATTGGTTCTGGAAAAACCACACTAACTGAAATGCTTGCAAAACATTATGGCTGGGATACGCATTACGAAGATGTTGAACAGAACCCATACCTCAATGATTTTTATGAGGATATGCAAAGATGGTCTTTCAATCTCCAAATATATTATCTCAACAGTCGGTTTACCCAAATCCAAGAAATAAAAGAAACAGATCGTAATGTAATTCAAGACAGAACCATTTATGAAGATGCATTCATATTTGCGCCTAATTTGCATTCAATGGGCCTTATGACAACAAGAGATTTTGAAAACTATTTCTCCTTGTTCAATTTGATGGAATCTTTCATATCTGCACCTGATTTATTGATTTATTTGCGCGCAAGTATACCAACTTTAGTAGGTCAAATCCAGCGTCGTGGTAGAGATTACGAAGAAAGTATCCGACTTGACTATTTAAAAAGATTGAATGAACGATACGAAGCTTGGATTTCAACTTACGACAAAGGTAAATTGTTGATTATCGATGTTGATAACAACAGGTTTCCTGAAAGTCAAGAAGATTTAGGAAAAATAATCAGCTCAATTGATGCTGAAATTCATGGTCTGTTTTAATTGATTTCGTTTGGAAGTTCCTCAGAATAAACTCATTGTTGTAACGGGAGCGGCCGGATTTATTGGAAGCGCACTTGTTGGTCGTTTGAATGATGAAGGTTTTAACAACATTGTTACTGTTGATGACTTTTCTAAAAAAGAAAAGTTCAGAAATCTTGAAGGAAAAATATTGGCAGCCAAAGTTGGAAGGAAAGATTTTATTTCTTGGTTGAATGATTTTGGGAAAGAAGTAGTCTTCATTTTTCACATCGGTGCCCGAACAGATACCACGGAATTTGATAAAAATATTCTTGATGAACTGAACTTGAATTTTTCAAAGGCAGTTTGGAAAGCATGTGTGAATTTTAACATCCCTTTGGTTTATGCCAGTTCTGCAGCTACTTATGGCTTAGGTGAGTTTGGATATGATGACAATCATGACTTTATTCCAAAGCTTCAACCACTGAATCCATACGGTGAATCCAAAAATGAATTTGATAAATGGGTGCTTAATCAAAATGAACACCCGCCCTTTTGGTATGGTTTAAAGTTCTTTAATGTATACGGCCCGAATGAATACCATAAAGGAAGGATGGCAAGTGTGATTCTTCATACCTTTCGCCAGATTCAGGAAAATGGTTCGATGAAACTTTTTCGTTCCCACAATCCCAATTATTCAGATGGTGGACAACTACGCGATTTTATTTATGTAAAAGATGTTTTAAATGTCATTCTATTTTTGATGCATAAAAATCCACAAAGTGCCATCTATAATTTAGGGACAGGCAAAGCAAGAACATTTTTAGATTTGGCTCGTTCAACTTTTCATGCTTTAGGAAAAGAGCCCAAAATCACATTTATTGACACTCCGGAAGATATTCGCGATAAATACCAATATTTTACTGAAGCGAATATGACCAAATTGCATAATCAAGGCTATGATATACCTTTCCATTCTCTTGAAGAGGGAATCGACGATTATGTCACCAATTATTTGGCGTCAAACAGCTACTACTGATTTTACTACTTTAGAGCACAACCCTGGTAATCTTGCCAGCCAAAAGAATAACTCAACGATTCACATTCTGTCTGTGCATCGGATTTCGTGCCTTCAATTGCCACATTAGTTATAATGGGATTCCAATCTTCAGCGTTTACAATACGCTTACATTCACACTGATAAACTTTTTTACATCCAATGAGCGTGGCTGAACATAAAAGAACAAAAGCTACTTTTTTCATTATTATTAATTTAAGGTTGGCAAATCAACGTATCATACCAAGGAGAATAACCTGCCCAAATACCCAATGCGCCATTCGAGAAATTGGTAGGAATATTTATTGGTGTTGAAAATGGATTTCCTGCCGAGTATATTTGGTTATATTTCTTCTCTAAAAATTCAAATGTCGTTCTGTCCATTTTGGATAATTTCACAACAACAGTGTCACCAAGGGCGTAATAGCCTTTGTATTCATCTGGAACATTAGGGTCATCCCAAACCATTGGATTTTCATAAAAGAAATCAAAAGTCAATCCGTCAAAGAAATCGTCATCAAAAACAGGATTGAAGGTGGGCGTAAAAACAGGATCAATTGGTTGTCCATTCATTCCTGTATTTATCCTTTTAACTTGCCATCTGTATGCGTCGTATTGCCCTGCTGGGTCACTTAATTTAGCCCAAGAAAAACCATGGTTGGTAAGATTGTCTTCTGGTTTCCAGTAAAGTTCATCAAGCGCTGTTGTTGGCTTAATTTCAGTAGTTGCTTGATATTCTTTGCCGTCGAATTGAACTGTAAGTTGGTAAGTTTTACCGACCTCACCCCAAATTTCAGAGTTGAATGAAGTATAAGCGCAAATTGGGTTTATAGCCAATTCAGAAACAGGTATTCCTAATAAATTTGAGGCAATTTCTTCGGTACCTGGAGGTAAATTATCCGAACAGAGCTCTTCTAAAGTATCGATAAAAGTTCCATTACTAATTATTACCGTTGCTCCAGATACGAAACCATTCAGAAAAGCATCCAAATTTGTTGGTGAAAAAATATCTTTGGATTTTGAAATCAATACAATAGGTGGCATCCCCGTTTCAATACTTCCATCAATAACGATTTGTTCCTTATACCCCGGGATTTCAATGTCCACTTCCTTGGTACATCCCCAAAGTAAAACAATTGCCAATAATCCAAAAAAAATCTTTTTCATATTTTAAAATTCAAAATTCCATGTTACACTAGGAATGATTGGAAACAAAGTAACCTGTTTCACTGATATCTTGAAATCCCCATTCAAGAAGTCACCATCGTTGTCAACATAAACGAAGAAAGGGTTGGCACGGTTGTAAACATTATAAACGGAAAATGACCAATTGCTGCGAACCCGCTTCGGAACTTTTATTTCTTCACCTGTCCCAGGGTCTGTTTTAATTTTATAACCTTTATCATATAATGTTGCCGATAAATCCAAACGGTGATAAGGTGCCAATCGCGTTGAATTACGCGCGCCATAATTGAATAACAATGACTGTTCCTGAACATACCATGAGGTTGGTAATGTTAGCGTATTCCCTGTTGCGTATATGAAACTAGCACCGAAGGTCCAGCGATCATTCAATTTGTAACTGGCCACAACTGTTAAATCGTGTCTTCTATCATACTTTGCTGGAAAAACATCCCCGTTATTCAAGTCAGGGAATTTTCTTTCGGTTTTAGACCAAGTGTAGCCAACCCAACCCGTGAAATCTCCAAGTGCTTTTTTTAAAAAGAATTCAATTCCGTATGCCCATCCGTCACCAAACACAAGCAAATTGTCCGTGTTGTCATTCAAATTATCTCCAGGTAAAGCTCCTTCTTTGAATTCTATGAGATTCTTCATCCCTTTATAATATAATTCTACGGACGCTTCATAAGTGTTATTCATGAAATTGTGAAAATACCCGATTGAACCTTGCCATCCTTTTTGAGGTTTGGCTTTGTCTGTGGTTGGATACCAAATATCCGTAGGGAGAGAAACAGCACTCAAAGAAGTTAAATGAACATATTGATAATTGTAAGAATAACCCGCTTTAATTGAACTGTTATCACTAAGTAGCCACCTTCCTGAAATTCGAGGCTCCAAACCGTTGTAAAATTTGATTAAATCACCTTTTTTGTAACTGATTGATGTGTCTGGTGTACTAATGTCTCCTTTAATGTAGCGTGTAAATGGTCCTACATGAGCAAATGCGCTGTATCGTAATCCGGCATTGATCTTAATTTTTTCATTCAAATCAAATTCATCTAAAATGTATGCAGCTGTTTCATGGCTGTAAAGCTTTTGTGCTTCACCTGTGTCAAATACCACATCTTCAGTTTCGGCGGAAACACTTGTTGGATTAAAGGTGTGGTATATGTAATCTAATCCCCATTTCAATTTGTGTCTTGTAGATGGAAAGTAAGAGAAGTCTACTTTAGCACCAACATCCCTTACTCCAGATGTTAAACCAATGCTGAATTCATCCTGTTTCGAACCAAAGCTAAATTGATAATCAGAGAAAGTAGTTGTTAAATTCATGAAAAGTTTATTGCTAAAAAGGTGGTTCCAACGCAAAGCTGCAATACCATTTCCCCATGGCATATCTACTCCAAAATCATCCTCATTACTCCTAAAAAAGAAAAGATCTTTTCCATAATATCCACTCAAAAAGATGCGATCCTTTTCGCTCAATCTGTAATTGAGTTTCAAATTCATGTCATAAAAGTAATAACCTGAACCGGCAAATGGAGAAGAATCAGGAATCGCTGCTTTCATGATCAAATCAATGTAGGTCCTTCTTCCAGAAATAATAAAGGAACCTTTATCTTTTTTTAATGGGCCTTCGATTGTTAAACGAGAAGCAATGGCTCCTATTCCCCCTTTTACTTTAAATTTTTTGTAGTTTCCTTCATTCATGTTAACCTCTAAAACTGAAGAAAGTCTACCACCAAAATTTGCTGGAATTCCACCTTTTATCAAGTTTACACTTTTAACTGCATCAACATTGAAAACTGAGAAAAAGCCAAACAAATGGGCAGCGTTATAAACCACCCCTTCATCCAACAAAACTAGATTTTGGTCGGGGCCTCCACCACGAACGTAGAATCCTTGACCTCCCTCTGAAACTGATGAAACTCCGGGAAGTAATTGTATTGTTTTAATTACATCAACTTCGCCCATAAACGCGGGTAAAGTTTTGATTTTTTCCACTTCCAATTCAATCTGACCAATTTTAGTGGAATTTACGTTATCGCCTTGCTTTGCATTAATGGTAACTTCTCCAAGTTGTGTTGTAAGTGGGCTCAATTCTATGGAAATGATTGTATCTCTGGTTAATTCAACTGTTTTCGTTATGTTATCCTTTCCAGCTGCACTATATGTAATGGAATAGTTGCCTTTTTTCGCAGTCAAGGAATAAAAACCGTAGTTATTGGTTGTAGTACCAGTTTTTAATTCATCAATGGTGATTTTGGCTCCAATCACAGTTTCTCCTGTTTTGGCATCAGAAACATAACCACTCAATGTGAAGCTAGATTGGCTCTGGCCAGAAAGAATGAAGAAAAAAAGGAAAAAAGATACAAAATAGGATTTCATTTTGCGAATATACGACTGTTGTTTTATCTAAGAACAAATTTTATGTGAAATGGTTCGTCAAAAGAATAGTATTTACAGGCTTTATCAATACTTCATTTTAATTCAAAAATGAAATTTCTCATCAAGTTTAATTAATTTCGTAAATAATTTTTTTCGCATGAAGATTTCCTACAATTGGCTCAAAGAATATATTGAAATGGATTTAACTCCTGAAGAAATCGGTGTTATTTTAACCGATACCGGATTGGAGGTTGAAAGTGTTGAAAGGTTTGAATCCATTCAGGGTGGTCTTAATGGGGTAGTAGTCGCTCAAGTGCTAACTTGTGAAAAGCACCCCAATGCGGATAAACTGAAAGTTACGACAGTTACTATTGGAGGAGATCCAATTCAGGTTGTTTGTGGGGCGCCAAATGTAGCTTCAGGTCAAAAAGTATTGTTAGCTACCGTTGGATGCACAATTTACCCAAAACCAAATGAACCGCTTAAAATTAAAAGTGCTGAAATTAGAGGAGTTCTATCGAATGGTATGCTTTGCGCAGAAGATGAATTGGGTTTAGGTGAAAGTCATGAAGGAATTTTAGTTCTTGACGAAAATATAAAAGTTGGAACACCGGCCGCAGAACTTTTTGGTATAGAATCGGATTTCGTTCTAGAAATAGGTTTAACACCAAATCGGGCTGATGCCATGGGGCACATTGGTGTTGCGCGTGATTTAAAAGCGTTCTTGAATTTTCATAAAAATTTGAATAAGCAAATTCGTTTTCCAGATATCAAAAAATTCAAATCGGAACAAAAAATAACCATTGATCTTAAAGTTGAAAATGAAAAGGCTTGCCCACGATATTCTGGTGTAGCCATTTCGAATGTCAAAATTGGACCATCTCCGGCATGGTTGCAAAACAGATTGAAAGCCGTTGGTTTGAGTCCGATTAATAATGTGGTAGACGCAACCAATTACGTTATGCGTGAACTTGGGACGCCACTTCATGCTTTCGATTTAGATAAAATTGGACATCAAATTGTTATTCGAAGTGCCAGAGAGGATGAGGAAATTACCACACTTGATGGCGTTTCAAGGAAATTAATCGCAGATGACCTTCTAATCACAAATGGTAACGACGCTCATTGTATTGCAGGTGTTTTTGGTGGATTGTCTTCAGGTGTTTCGAATGAAACAAGTAGTATTTTTATTGAGTCAGCGTATTTTGATCCGAAAACCATTAGAAAATCTGCTAAACATCATGCTTTATCTACGGATGCCAGTTTTAGGTTTGAAAGAGGTGTAGACCCAGAATTGACTTTGGTTGCGCTTAATCGTGTTGCGGGTTTAATTTTAGAATTAACTGAAGGTACAATAGGTTCTGAAATAGTTGAGTTTTATCCAGAAAAATTTCAGAAGAAGGAATTTGATTTAAGCGTTTCTTATTGCAACAATATTATTGGATCAAATTTATCAATTGATCAAATTGAAAATATCCTATCCAACTTGGATTTTGAAATTACAAGAAAAGGTGATGACATTATACTTGTAAAGGTTCCATTGTATCGTGTTGATGTTACACGTCCCATTGACGCGGTTGAAGAGATATTGCGAATATACGGGTTTAATAAGGTTACCATTCCAGAAAAAATGAATGCTTCTGTGGTTGTGTTTCCAAAACCTGATTTAGAGAAAGTTCAGAAATTACTTGCCGAAAATTTAGTAGGCCATGGTTTTTCAGAGGTCATGAATAATTCACTTTCTGCCTCGCGTTGGATTCAAGAACATGGAAAGGATATTTACCTACCTGAGAACAATGTGAATATTCTCAATCCACTGAGTACTGAATTGGACGTTATGCGTCAAAGTCTATTATTTGGCTTATTGAACTGTGTTGAATACAATCAAAATAGACAATCCCCTGATTTAAAGCTCTTTGAATTTGGAAAAGTTTATCAGAAGATTGGTGAGGATTATTTTGAAAATCAAAGATTGATTCTAGTTATTACAGGAAGAAAGGAACAAGAATCATGGAATGCTTCAAAGGAAAATTTTACTTTTTTCTCAATCAAAGGAATTTTAGAAGGGCTACTAACGCGTTTGGGGCTTGATGGATTTTATAAAGAGGAAAAATCCCAATTATCAATTTTGGAAGGTGCCTTGGATTGTTATGTTTTAAAGCAAAAAATTGGACAATTAGGTTGGGTTTCGAAAGGTTTGAAGAAATCATTTGGCATTAAAAATGATGTTTTTGTTGCCGACTTAGATTGGGATGTGCTTTGTGCTGCACTTCAATTTGCTAAAATTCAATACAAGGAACTTCCTAAAACTTTTGCTAATCGTAGAGATTTTTCATTGTTAATTGACGAAAAAGTTTCATTTGAAGAAATTAGACAAATTGCTATTTCTTGTGATAAAAAAATCCTAAAAAAGGTTCATCTTTTTGACGTATACGAAGGTGATAAATTGGAAAAAGGAAAAAAATCCTACGCTGTATCATTCACTTTCCAAGACAAAGATGAAACATTGAAGGATGAACAAATTGATGCGGTAATGAATGCGATTCGTCAACAGTTAGAGTCTAAATTATCTGCGGTATTGCGTTGATTTGAGAAAATGTAATTCGAGTCTATTACCATGAATTAGATAGATCTATCAGTATTCTTTTCATTTACATTTATTAATGTAATACATAAAAAACATATATAAAAATATATAAAATTACTTCGTGATATTTGTCAAAAATTTTAATTATGACAACTATTACAGTAGCAAAAGGTGATGGGATAGGTCCGGAAATTATGGACGCAACTTTGAGAATTTTGAAAGAGGCAGGCGCTCAATTAAAATACGAAGAAATCGAAGTTGGTGAGAAGGTTTATTTGGGTGGAAATACCGCTGGTATTTCAAACGAGTCTTGGGATATAATTAGAAGAAATAAGATTTTTTTAAAGGCTCCAATCACTACTCCTCAAGGTGGTGGGTATAAAAGTTTAAATGTTACGACCAGAAAATTTCTAGGATTGTACGCTAACGTTAGGCCATGTAAAAGTATACATCCTTTTGTGCAGACCAAACATCCAATCATGGATGTGTTAATTATAAGGGAAAATGAAGAGGATTTGTATGCAGGTATTGAACATCAACAAACAGATGAGGTTGTACAATGTTTGAAGCTAATTAGCAGGCCTGGTTGTGAGAAAATTATACGATACGCATTTGAATATGCCAAACAGCAAGGAAGAAAAAAAGTAACATGTTTCACCAAGGACAATATCATGAAGCAGACTGATGGTTTGTTTCACAAGGTTTTTGATGAAATAGCAGCTGAATATCCGGAAATAGAAAACGAGCATTGGATTATCGATATTGGCGCTGCTAAATTGGCTGATACACCAGAAGCTTTTGATGTAATCGTTATGCCCAATTTATATGGTGATATTTTGTCCGATGTTGCTGCACAAATAACAGGTTCTGTTGGTTTGGCGGGGTCTGCAAATATTGGAGAAGAATGTTCTATGTTTGAGGCTATTCATGGTTCTGCACCCAGAAGAGCTGGGCAAAATGTTGCCAATCCTTCTGGATTACTTCAGGGAGCAATAATGATGTTGAATCACATTGGTCAAAATGATGTAGCTGCTAAGATTCAAAATGCTTGGTTGAAAACAATGGAGGATGGAATTCATACGTATGATATTTATCAGGATGGATTGAGCAAAAAGCAAGTTGGAACCAAAGAATTTGCCGATGCGGTAATTCAAAATTTAGGTTTGACCCCATCTACTTTGGAACCAGTGCAGTCACAAGTTAATGCCACCTTGAATTTGCCAAAATATGTGCGCAAAGCACCAAAAAATAAAGAACTGGAAGGTGTTGATTTGTTTGTACATTGGACAGGAACTGATCCAAATATACTCGCTGAACAAGTTGAACCATTAATTGGCGAAAACCAAAAGTTGGTAATGATCACCAATCGTGGTATAAAAGTATGGCCTGATGGTTTTAATGAAACATTTTGCACAGATCATTGGAGATGCAGAGTGAAAGCTGAAAATGGCTTATTTGAAAAGCACTATATTATTGATTTAATGAAAAAAGCTTCAGACCTAAATATAGATATCGTAAAGACAGAAAACTTGTACCGTTTCGATGGTGTAGCAGCGTATTCATTAGGGCAAGGTCAATAAGAATTTTGCCTCATGAAGTTGTCTTTTATATTTGGATTTTTTTTCATGTTGTTGGGAATAATGGCGTCATTTTTATTGAAAAATAATTTTGATGCCATCTTGGCAGCTTTGGTTATTTTTTGTGGTTGTACAATATTTGCAGTAAGCAAAGCCTCAGAAAACTCATAGTTTTTTATCCTCAAAAATGCTGGGCTTTCATTAAAATGTGAAGGAATTAAAAAAATTTCTCCTCAGTAGTGCACAATTATTTTATTACTTTGTTTTTCTAAAAAGCATTAATGAAATTCTTGAGTTTTCTTTCCGCAAGTTTACTGTTTGTTGCATGTAATGCCCAAAAAACGACTTCCATTAATCCATCTGATACAATAATTTCCATGAAATACAATAAACTTACACCCCAAGAAGAAAGAGTTCTTCTATTCAAAGCGACTGATCCACCATACTCAGGGGAAATGTATAAAAGTAAAGCTGAAGGTATTTATTTGTGTAGGATGTGTAATAATCCACTTTATATATCTGATGATAAATTTGATTCTCATTGTGGATGGCCAAGTTTTGATCAAGAAATTGAAGGAAGTGTTGAGCGTGTTCCGGATGCAGATGGATACCGAACAGAAATTACTTGCGCCAATTGTAAGGGGCATCTAGGGCATGTGTTTCTAGGTGAAGGATTTACTTCAAAGAATACAAGACATTGTGTAAATACCAGTTCTTTGCAATTCTTTACCAAAGACGAAATGGTTAGTTTACCAGAGGTGATTAAATAAAATGTACTTCGATAACCTTTTTCGCGAATTCAAGGATATTCAGTTTCAATCTCAAAAGATATTGAATGCAACAGCCATTAACCAACAGCAAGTTGAAAAGTATGCATGGCAAGTGCAAAAACTCAAAGAATCTCTTGAAGCAACAGATCATGAGCAAGATCTTTCCCTATATGTGCGTGATATTCAATTGATAAATCCATATTTTCAACCTGATAAATTCTTCGGACTTGGTTTTTTAAACACGATCACTTTTGGTTGGTATAAGAAACGCAGAATAATGAAAAAACGTCTCGTTTATTTTCAAACCAATGCAAAAATACTCATGCAACAATTCGCACACATTGAGATTCTGATAAAGGAATTATAGCCTTTTATGAAGCAGTTTCCGATATAGCTTCCAATATAATATTTGCAGCCACAAGAATTTCTTCCTCGGTAATATTTAATGGTGGTGATAAACGAAAACTATAAGGGTGGGAAAGAAACCAAAAGCTGATTAAACCTTTTTCCATGCATTTCATTACAACCTTTTCAACACGCTCTGCCGAACTCATGTCAAAAGCAAACATCATCCCTATCCGCCGTGATGCTAAGATTTCAGAGCTGCTATTTATTTTATCCTGAAGCAATTTTCCCAATCTTTCAACTTCTTCAAAGTCAATTTCGGAATCTAGGATTTCTAAAAAGGTGCTCGCACTTGAACAAACTAATGGGTGTCCTCCAAATGTCGTAATATGTCCTAACATTGGACTGAATGTAAATTGATTTAAATATTCCTCATTTGCAACCAAGGCACCGATTGGTAAACCTCCACCCAAAGCTTTTCCTAATGTTAGGACGTCAGGAATAACCTTAAAATGCTCAAAAGCAAAAACTTTCCCAGTTCGTCCCATGCCACATTGGATCTCATCAAAAATAAGTAAACAACCAACTTCATCACATCTCGATCTTAATTTGGACATAAAATCATAGTCCGGAATTCTTACTCCGGCATCACCTTGAATGGTTTCAATTATTACACCAGCTGTTTTTGATGAGATTTGGTCGAGTTGTTCGAGCTGATTAAATGGTAAAAAGCGAACATCTGGCAATAAAGGCCGAAATGCTTGTTTTTTTATTTCATTGCCAGAAATACTTAATGATCCATGCGTACTCCCGTGATAAGATCCTCTGAACGAAACTATTTCAGTTCTACCCGTTACGCGTTTTGCCAATTTTATGGCAGCTTCATTTGCTTCGGTTCCGGAATTTACGGGATACACTGCATTTAACGATTTTGGTAGCAATTTAAGTAAGTTTTTAGCGAAATTCATTTGGGCATCCTGAATAAATTCACCGTAAACCATTACATGCAAATGTTTTTCAATTTGTTGATGTAAGGCTTCTTTAATTTTTGGATGGCCGTGACCAAGATTGGAAACAGCAACACCAGAAATCATATCCATGTATGATCGACCTGTTTTATCAAAAATATAAATACCTTCAGCACGGTCAACCTCTAAAAGAAAAGGAAAGGGTGAGGTTTGACCTAAAATTTGCTTGAAATTATCAGTATTTTTCATGTAACCTCAACGTTACTTTTACCATCAATTCTTCCTTGAAATGGCCTTCAAACAAGCGTCAACAATATTTGTAGTATCAATGCCATATTTGGTCATTAACTCCATAGGTGTTCCACTTTCACCGAAGGAATCATTTACGGCAACAAACTCTTGAGGAGCAAGATGTTTTTGTACAAGTACTTGTGCAACTGCTTCGCCTAGGCCACCATTTTTCATGTGTTCCTCTGCAGTTACCACACAACCCGTTTTAGAAACAGATTTCAAAATTGCCTCTTCATCTAAAGGTTTGATGGTGTGCATGTTTATTAAATCGACCGAATAGCCTTTTTCTGAAAGAATTTTTGCCGCTTCAATTGATTTCCATACCAAATGACCGCAAGCAATAATTGTAACATCTGTGCCTTCAATAAGAACATCTGCTTTTCCTATAACGAAATCAGCGTCTGGTTTAATAAAAATAGGCATTACAGGACGGCCAAATCTTAAATAAACTGGGCCAACATGATTAGCTATCGCAATTGTTGCTTGTTTTGTTTGGTTAAAATCTGCCGGAACAATTACCGCCATATTGGGAAGCATGCGCATCATACCGATATCTTCGAGAATTTGATGGGTTGCGCCATCTTCTCCAAGCGTTAATCCAGCATGTGAAGCACAAATTTTCACATTTTTCTGAGAATAGGCAATGGATTGTCTGATTTGATCATAAACCCTTCCTGTCGAAAAATTCGCAAAAGTTCCCGTGTATGGAATTTTTCCGCCTATCGTCATGCCTGCTGCCAACCCCATCATATTCGCTTCAGCAATACCAACTTGAAAGAAACGGTCTGGATTTTCTTTTTGAAAAGTGTCCATTTTCAAAGATCCTGTCAAGTCGGCACAAAGGGCAACTACATTCTCATTTTTTCTACCTAATTCTGCCAATCCTTCTCCGAATCCAGATCGCGTATCTTTGTTACCGAAAATTTCAAAATCTTTCATTTTAAAAATATATTGTTGTTGTTTTATTTGATGTTATGGTAAATTCATTTATTGCCGTTTCGTTTGAATCCAGCTTGTTAAGATATCGGTAAACTACTTTATATTTACCCGGCTGTAATTGCAAAATTCCGCTTTTATTTGAAGTGTCCAGATTGCAAACCCATTCCTCTTTGTTTTCGGTTTCGTTGGTAAACAATTGAGCAACTACATCACCTTTTGTTGAAAAGGAAAGGTTCCCTGGTGCCAGAACATCAATTGTTGTCGTCGTGCTTTGGGATACCTCAACCGTAATGGTTTTTCGTGGTAATGTGAGAAGTTCAACATCATACTTACCCACAATATATTTGTCTTTTTGATTTACTTGTTGAGCGTTTATCGTTTCACAAGAGCCGATTTGCATAACCCTACACATTAAAGGATAGGTTTTTGTCGCATTGGAATATTTTAATTTTATATAGCCTTGAGGAGCATCTAAAACGATAGTGTTGTGAACATTTTTATAGATCACAATGTCCTTTTTTTCCAGAACTGGAATTGTGTTAACAACCAAATCGTACTTTATGTTGGGGTCAATAATTAAAGTGTCTGGATTACCAAATTTGTTAATGGTATGCACAAATGTATATTTTAAATTATCCGTACCCGATTCATAGAGAAACATGGTTACGTTTGTTTCATTGGGTTTTTTGTTAATATCGTTCAAATTGATTTGAACAGTTGTATTGTATACGATTTTAGATAATACATTGGATAAGACTGACTGTAAGGCATTTCTGTTTTCAGCATCTGAATAATTGCCGATACAATTAAACTTTTCTAAGTATGATAAATCCATACCTAAACCAATTACAAAAGGTTTTACCTTTACGCCTTTATCCTTCAGTTTTTTGGCAATAACACAAGGGTCGTTATCACAAGCCTCCAATCCATCAGTGATTAGAATAATGATATTTCTTGAATTGGTATCTGGAAAATCGGAGGCTGCAGCTTCAAGCGATCGGGCAATTGGTGTTGTACCTTTGGCGGTAATTGATTCAATACGGGTTTTGATATCTTCGTAATTGTCCGGTGCGAAAGGTACTTCCAGTTTTGTGTCATTACAATCTTGGTAATCCGCAGTAATTGGAGATTGGTGCCCGTATACGCGCAGCGCAACTTCCAGATTTGGGGTTCCTTTTAAACTGTCTATTGACTTAGAAAGTAAATCCTTAGCAGCTTCAATCCTTGTTTCACCTACACTCCATTTTTCATTCATACTATTGGATGCATCCAGAATGAATAAAATTCGCGTGAGCTTTTCTTGAGCAAAATTGCTCGAAACAAAAAATAATGTCAATATGAATAGAAGCGATTTCAACTAATTAATAATCTCCAAGTGTTTCCTCTAATTGATTCAATGCTAATTCCAATTGTTCAGCGTTAGGAGCAGAACCATGCCATTTGTGCGTCCCCATCATATAGTCAACACCCATACCCATTTCTGTTTTCATTATTATTACAACAGGCTTTCCTTCACCGCAGCAACTTTGCGCCTTCGTTATGGTATTTTTCATGTCTACAAAATTATGACCGTCCATTTTCAAAACAATCCATCCAAACGCTTTCCATTTGCCTTCCAAATCTCCTAGGCTTAAAACATCGTCAACATCACCATCAATTTGCCTGCCATTAAAATCTATTACTGCAATAATATTATCTACTTTATTGGCTGCACCATACATGGCTGCCTCCCAAATTTGTCCTTCTTGTAATTCTCCATCGCCATGAAGAGTGTAGACGTATGAATTATCGTTGTTCATTTTTTTGGTTAGTGCTGCACCTATCCCAACAGATAGTCCCTGACCAAGTGATCCAGATGCCATTCTCACTCCTGGTAATTTCTTGTCTGTAGAAGGATGACCTTGAAGTTTGGATGAAAGTTTCCGAAAAGTAGCGAGATCAGAAACTGGAAAATAACCTGAACGCGACAAAACACTATACCAAACAGGAGAAATGTGGCCATTTGAAAGAAAGAAAAGATCATCATTGATCCCATCCATGGTAAAATTTTCAGGATTGTGCTTTAAAATATCGAAGTAAAGCAAAGTAAGAAAATCTGCACAACCTAAAGATCCCCCGGGATGACCTGAATTCACTGCCGCCACCATTCTAACAATATCTCTTCTAACTTGTGACGAGATCTGCTTTAGTTTTTCTGTTTCCATGGAATTTATTTAAACTTAAATACTTGCAAAACTAACCTTAATAATTAATTTTAAACTTTGAATAAAATGAACTTTATCACCTAAATGCAACTTTTTTTTAACAATTTAGGTCTAAGATTTTGAAACTGTATTACCATGAAATTTCTTTTTTCCTCTTTTCTGTTATTATTCTTTATTCAGCATTCATTTGCTCAAAAATTGGACTCACGCTTGTTAGGTAATTATTCGGAATCCTTTCTATTGGAGCTCATTCAAAATGATATTCAAGAATACAATCTATTGGTACATGCCATAGACAATGCATGTTATGTTTCTCAGGCTCCATCAGCAAAAAGTTCGGAGTTAACCAAAACAATAACTTGGACATATGAATCAAATCCAACATTCTTAGATTTAAATCGCGATTATGGAATCGTTCTAGAAAACTTCAATCAGTATATATTGATTTCGGGTACAGAAAAGATGGTGGTAGTCAAATCAAAAATCGTACTTGAAAACGAATTAAAAACGAAAAAATAATCTTTTACAACATGAAGTATTTGTTATTTCTAATAACCATTTGCCTTTCCTTTAGCAATCTATTTTCTCAAATGGTAAATATGGGTGACCCAGGATTTCCGATAAATAATCCTGCGAACTGTAATACTTTTGGTGTGAGTTCAAACAACTTTCAGGATCCTGGTGCAGGAGGTAATTACCCGCCAAATTATAATGATACAATAACATTTTGTCCTGATCTTAATTTAGGTACAAAAATGTCTATTACAATGGCTATTAATGCCGGTTATACTTTTAATGTTGATGCTTCTGATTCGATTTATGTTTATGATGGCCCGAACACATCTGCCCCATTACTGGGAGTTCATAATTCAGCAACCGATCCAACCGGGTTTACCCATCAAGCAACATGGAATAATCCAAGCGGATGTTTAACAATAGTTTTTATTTCTAATGGTTCTGTTGAAGGTTCAGGTTGGTTGGCAAATGTGCAATGTGGAAATCAATTTCAACCTTTCGAACCACATATCGAGGCTTTCGTTAACGGCACGGGTTCCAATGCATTAAATCCTGTTGACACTGGGTTTGTCGATATTTGTTATGGTGACAGTATTTTATTCGTAGCCAAACCATTATTTCCTTATTCAGAGGAAACTACCGGTTATGGCTATTCTCAAAACGTAAATACGACTATTGATTTTGAATGGAACATCTCTGATGGGGGAACATATCCGAATAATGATTCTATATGGTTTACCCCACCTGCCCGTGCTGGTTATTTGGTGGATTTGAAAATTACCGATATTTTTCCTCAATCAGAGCGAATGCTTTGTAAGGTTAGGGTTTCACAACTTCCTGATTTTACAGGTACAGGACCTTTGGAGGATACTGTTTGTCTCGGACAATCAACTACTCTATTAGGTGGGGTCACTCCTACAGATACTGTGGGTGTATCTATTCCTGAAGGAACATTTCAACTGGGAGGTGCATATGCAGGCCTCACTTACTTGCCCGATGGGTCAGGTCAATTGTATTCTACCTCAATTCCGATTGGTGGTTTTCCATCAGGATCAACAATTACGAATGATCAATCTTTAAATGAAGTTTGCATCACTATGGAGCATTCCTATTTGGGTGATTTAGAAATTTGGTTGCAATGTCCATCTGGGCAGATCGTTCCACTGGTAAATTCATACAGTCCCGGTTTTATTCCCGGAGGGAATAGTGGTGGTGGAACATTTTTGGGTCAACCTTTTGATGATGCAGGAGGTGGAGGAGCAGGTATAGGTTGGGAATATTGTTTCAGCTCAGCCTTTAATACCATAAATGGATCAATGACACAAAATTTATTCAATACAGTTCCTGTTCCTGCAGTTCCTACCAATGTTCCTCCTCTAACTGGTGGTAATTCTATTGATAATTCTGTTGTTTATCAGCCCGAAACTTCTTTTAACAATTTAGTTGGATGTCCAGTAAATGGAAACTGGACTATTTTTGTTCAAGATAATCTCGGTATTGATGACGGCTATATTTTTGAGTGGGGTTTATTCTTTGATGCATCCTATTTTCCTGGATTAGGAGGATATCAAACTACAGTAGCCTCTGATTTTTGGTCAGCTGACCCAACTATCATAAGTGGACAAAATGACACATTAATTGTTGTTCAACCCAATACACCAGGGAATTACAACTATACTTATAATATAGTTGATAACTTTGGATGTCCATATGATACCACAGTAACACTTTTTGTACAGCCATTACCCACCATCTTTCCTGATACCTTGGCATGTGATTTTACTTTTCAGGTTGGAGGAACAAATTCATTTGCGGGAGGGGTTTGGACGACAAATGACCCGGAGTTAAGTTTTTCTCCGAGTCCGACCAATCCAAATCCAACAATTAATTCAACAACTGCGGGTACATATATCGTCAGTTTTACCGATAATGCTTGTAATGAAACTGTTTCAGCCGAAATAACATATGTTCCATACCCAGTTATCTTTCAAGATACTTTTCTCTGTAATTTGAATTATCAAGTTTCAGGGACTCAAGCTTTTTCAACTGGTGGCACATGGTCCTGTGCATCTCCTGATATCACTTTTAGTCCTTCCAATACAACCTTGAATCCATTGATAACTGCTGCTACATCTGCCAATTATATTATAACCTTTACGGATAATGCATGCAATAATTCAGTTTCATCCGATTTAACAGCAATAATTCCTCCGTCTATTTTTGAAGAGGGTATTGGCTGCTACTATCAATACCAAGTTGAAAATACAGTTGCTTTTGATGGTGGTGTTTGGTCAGCTATTGATACGGCGATTTCGTTTTCTCAGTTTACTTCAAATAATCCTGTGATCTTCACATCTACCCCAGGTTTATACCTGGTATCTTATACTGATAATCAATGTGATTTAACTGTAACCGGGGAAATATATTTCCCTCCTTTAGCTTATACCCAAGTATTAGATACGACTATATGTGCTGGAGCTTCGATAACCTTGTACGCGCAACAAAATGCTACAGTTGATGATTTTCTTTGGAATACTGGCGAAACTTCTCCTTCAATTGTTGTAAACACTGCTGGCGACTATATTGTGACAGGTTCAAATGTTTGTCACTCTCATTCCGATACGGCAACAGTTGATATTAAAGTTTGTGAAATTGAGGTTCCAAATATCATTTCATTATCTTCTTTAGTTGGAAATGAGTTGTTTTTTGTTGATTACGAGGGAATTGCGACATTCAATTGTGTTATTTTAAACCGATGGGGTAATAAAATATATGAATACTCTGATCCTTCAGGAACTTGGGATGGTAGAACCCAGAATGGAACACTTGTGGAAGAAGGGACATATTTTTATATAATTAAAGCAACATTTGAGGGAGGAGAAGAAGTTGAAAAACAAGGTTTCGTGCAGTTAAGGTATTAATTCGGTTAATTTACGAAAAATAGAAGCGGTCTCAGACCGCTTTTTTTTATTTTTACCCTTTAAAATTTGATGGTGAAAACAATTGGAATCAATGGATTTGGAAGAATAGGAAGATATGTTTTGCGATTGGCAATTAATGATCCATTCATAAATGTTGCCATGGTAAATGATTTGGCAGACATTAAAACATTGGCCCACTTGTTAAAGTATGACAGCGTTCACGGTCAATATGTTAATACTTTTCAAATAAATGGGAATTGTTTAGAATTTTCAAATGGTAAAAAAGTAGTTTTTACCAACTATCAATATCCAAAAGATATTCCTTGGCCGCAATATAAGGTGCAAACAGTAATCGAATCGACAGGAAAATTTCTGACGAAACAGGAAGCAAATGAACATTTGTTAGCTGGAGCAAAAAAAGTAATATTAACCGCACCGTCGAAAAGTGAAGAAATAAAAACAATTGTTCTGGGTGTAAATGGAGAAAGCATAACCGATTGCGATAGCATTATTTCTAATGCCAGTTGTACTACAAATAATGCCGCTCCAATGGTTAAGGTTATGCTATCACTTTGCGAAATAGAAAGTGCATATATTACAACTGTACATAGTTTTACGACTGATCAAAGACTTCATGATGCTCCGCATAATGATTTGCGCAGAGCAAGAGCAGCTACCCAGTCAATAGTTCCAACATCAACAGGAGCTGCAAAAGCCATTACAAAAATATTTCCTGAACTTGATGGTAAAATAGGAGGATGTGGTGTTCGGGTTCCCGTTCCTGATGGTTCCTTTACCGATCTGACAATGGTTGTTAGAAATCCGCCAACTGTTGATCAAATTAATCATGCAATGAAAAGTGCTTCGGAAGGTGCACTTAAAGGCTTACTCTCATATACTGAAGATCCAATTGTTTCAATTGATGTTATCGGTAATCCAAGTAGTTGTGTTTTTGATGCAGGATTGACCAGCGTGATTAATAATATGGTCAAAGTTGTCGGTTGGTACGATAATGAAGCAGGCTATTCCAATAGATTAATCGATTTGGTTAAACTACTTTAATCCAATTTGAGTATCCAAGCCTTTTTAACTCTTGATTTTAAGGTTTTCAGAGCCTTTTTCGCAGAGTTTAAATCATCGTACGAATCGACAATTACAAAATTTTGATTATTTCGATTGATAATTTTGCTATTCATACCTTCTTTGTTCAGTTTTTTCGCAAAGGCTTCAGCAAACTTTGATTTCTGAAATGTTCCTGCTATTATTTTGTATGGTTTTGAAAAGACAATTTCTGAATTATTTGAAAGATCCGGGGATTCACTATCGTTTTCAGTTTTTTCCATTGATGTAACTCCTGTGGAATCAACAAATTCATTTTCCAAAGTGTTCATTGAAGAGATGGTATCGATGTTAAGAGAGTCACTGTCTATGGTAGTTTCTATATTTTGTTTTGCTATTGCCTTACCGTTTGACTTATTTTGAACTTCTTTATTGAAAACAAACAAATACAATATTGTTCCAATTGCTCCTGACATAAATAAAACCAAAACTCCAATTATTATTGATTTTTTCGATGGTGATTTGGTAGTTTTATCTGTTTTTAGTTCTTCAACCTTATTTTTAACTTCCTTTTCTTTGTTTTTCTTTGATTCTGATAAATTCTCTGCATTTGAAGTTGATTCAGAATTCATTTCTACAGCTCCATGAGAATTTTTTTCCTGTTCTCCGTTTTCAGATGATTGAAGGGTTTTTTCTAAAGTCTTAATTTTTGCGTCAAGATTGGTGTCGGTAACATGGCTCAGTTCTTCATTTGAAGCTACTTCCTTTTCTTCTTTTATTTCAGGTTCTTGAATAATTGTTCCGTTATTGCTATTATCCAGATTGGTAATATTAGCTTCGGCTGTTTCGGTTTTTAACAATTCAATATCTTTCTGGGTCTTTATTTTTGTTTTTTTCTTTTCAGATTTAACTTCAGATTCAGTCTCTAATTTGGTTTCCTTATTCGTTTTGTGTTTCGTTGATATAGAAGTTTTTTTATATTGTTCAAATTCAAATTCTCCTTTTTCATTTTTAAAAAAAGATCCGAATTTAAAAATTGAATAAATTTCTCCTTTGTTTAAAATTGCTGTAATTTCCCTACTGTGCTTTGACAGAAGGTTTTTAGCTTCTTGTTGGGTGATGCCTTCTTTGTTTGAAATGAATTGAGCGAGTGTACCGTCATCATGTTTCAGGTAGTTCAAAAACATGAGTTCACCTGTCGTTTCGGAAATTCTTGTTAATGCGCCTATTTCTGGGATTATTATTGTTTTAGATGTTTTTAGCGCCTCTTTAATGTAATGGTCCATTTGTTTGAAATAATGCTGGTCTTGAAATTAAAATTGATCTTTAAAGTTAAAAGTGTCTAATAAGCGTATGCCCTTTTCTGTTTGTTGAAGCGTGCAGCATTCATTATAATTGTCATGCTCCAAAAACAACACATAGTTATTTTCTACAGCTTTATTGAGAAATTTTTCTTTTTCTGATAAGGTTAACAAAGGTCTTGTATCATACCCCATGACATAAGGTAAAGGAATATGTCCAGTACTGGGTAATAAATCTGCCATGAATACGATTGTTTCATTCTTATAATGAATATGAGGAATCATCATACTTTCCGTATGCCCATCAACAAATAAAACATCGAAATTTGGAAATACATTTTCCGTAAAATCTCCGGTTCTATTGATATATTGTAATTGCCCACTTTCTTGAATAGGAAGAATGTTTTCGGACAAAAAGGATGCTTTTTCTCTAGGATTAGGTTTTGTCGCCCATTCCCAATGTTGTTGATTGCTCCAGTATATGGCATTTTTAAAAACGGGTACATATCCCGTCTTATCCTTATTCCATTCAACGGCACCACCGCAATGATCAAAATGAAGGTGTGTTAAAAAAACATCTGTGACATCATCAGTTGAAAACCCGTGTTTTTTTAAACTGGATTTTAAGTTAGCATCACCATGAAGATAATAATGAGAAAAAAACTTTTCTCCTTGTTTATCACCAATACCGGTGTCTATAAGAATTAATTTGTTACCAGTTTCAATCAGCATACTTCGCATCGCCCAGCTGCACATGTTGTTCTCATCAGCAGGATTTGTTTTCTGCCAAAGTGTTTTGGGAACTACCCCAAACATTGCTCCACCATCAAGTTTGAAGTTTCCAGTATCTATTGAATAAATGTTCATTCTAATTTTATTGTTACAAAGATGCAAACATTTTCAATTTTTTCTAGCAGTTCGCATAATATATCAGGGATATGGCTCCAATTGCAGCGATCAAACCAATAATTTTAAGTGTGGTAATTTGCTCTCGAAAAACACTGAATCCAAGAATCGATGTAAGTAAAACGACGGAAACATTCGTAATAGCCAGAACAGCAGAACCATTCCAACCAGTTGTACTGTAGGAAAGTATCAAAAGATAAATAGAAAAATAATTGGGAATACCCAATAGCACACCAGCCAAAACGTTTCTAAATGCAAATTTAGTCTTTCCTTGTAATGACAAAATTAAAAAAACGATGAGTCCAATTAAGCCAGCTGCTCCTAAACCAAAAGCTGAAAATAATGCAGGATTAATATTCTGTGTTTCTGTAGATTCAACATACTTAAGTAAAAGGTCAAGAATGCTGCTTCCAAGAAAAAGCACTATTAGCATCCAGGAGGCTTTCGTGTTATTACGGTTTGACTTTTTCTCATAACTTGATAGAAAAACTCCTGCTACAGCTAAAATGAATCCGAATATTAGCGAAATTGAAACAGTTTCTTTGGTGTTGTTGAACATAAAAAGTATCAGTAATACCGATAGCGCCATGCTCATTTTTACGGCGATTGAGGTTTGGGCTACACCATTTCTCTGAGAACTTATTCCCATCACAAGAAAAAGTGATATAAATAATATTGAGGCTGTAAAACAAAGTATTAACCAATTTCCTTGAGCTAACGAATTAGCATGAAAGGTGTGTCCATACAATATTATACCTGATAGAAATGCAGTAATATAATTGAATACAATCGCCTGAAATGTATCAATATTGTATTTAGGAAAGATTTTAAAAATGACAAAGATTGAAGTCGACGCCAATATGGAACAAAGCAATGGTATCATTTTCTAGTATAATAATATATCATATCCTTGCTAAATGGAATGGCTTTGTTTGGAACCTTGGAAATGAAAGGAGCCTTTGTACCTTCTTTTAGTTTTGAATTTCCTACAATAACTCTCGCTTCATCCCATACATTTCCAAAAATAAAATAGTGAAGTGTTCTACTTCCTCCCTCGACAAAAACTGAAGTTATATTTCTTTTATAAAGCTCATATAAAATGGTTTCAACATTCGTTTCATTGAGTTTAATCCACTCAATATTATCTTTTAAGTCATTTTTAACCTTATTAAAAACCAAGGTTTGAGCATCTGATGAAAAAATATTCAAGTTTTCTGGAATTTGTAATTGTGCATCTATTATTATTCGAATTGGATTGTTTCCACTATACTCTCTGACAGTTAAAGATGGATTGTCATTTTGAACGGTTTTCCTGCCTACCATAATACTTTGCTCTTCAGACCGCCATTTGTGGACAAGGATTTTCGTTTCAGGGGATGATAACCAATGAACACCTTTTTCTTCCGGGTTTCTTAATTTATCCAAGAACCCATCCGCAGATTGCGCCCATTTCAGGATTACATAAGGTCTCTGTCTTTCATGAAAAGTGAAAAAACGTTTATTCAATTCACGACATTCATGGTCTAAAATTCCCACGGTTAACTCAATACCAGCCTTTTTCAAACGATCAATTCCTCCTCCATTGACTTTTAAATGCGTGTCTTTGGTTCCAATCACAACTTTTTTAATTTCATTTTGAATAATAAGATCGGAACAAGGAGGTGTTTTGCCAAAATGCGAACATGGCTCAAGAGAAACGTAGAGCGTTGAATTTTTTAAAAGTGATTTATCTTCTACAGAAGCTATCGCATGAACCTCTGCATGTGGTTCACCAAATTTTTGATGATATCCTTCACCAATAATTCGATTTTCATGAACTATAACGGCTCCAACCATGGGATTTGGAGCAACTCGACCAGCCCCTAATCTGGCCAAGTCAATGCAACGCTGCATATATATTTCATCAATGTTCATTGAAATGTAAATTTAATAATTAAAGCGCATTTTTCTGAATTTTACTATTCCATTCAATTGTACGGCTTCGATCAAATTGTTTTTAGGTAAGAATAAATTTTATCTTCGCAATATCAAGTTTATGTCATGCAAAAAAAATCACAAGTTGCTTTCTTAATTGTTGTAGCCGCTTTAGGTTATTTTGTGGACATCTATGATTTAACACTTTTCGCTGTGGTAAAATCAGAAAGCTTGCAGGATATAATGCAAGGCGCATCAAAAGAAAGCATTTCTGAAACTGGCAAGTTTTTATTTAACATGCAAATGCTTGGTATGCTAATGGGTGGCTTGCTTTGGGGGATACTAGGTGATAAAAAGGGGAGGTTGAAAGTTCTGTTTGGTTCGATATTACTTTATTCACTTGCTAATATTGCCAATGCATTTGTTACCGATATACCAACGTATGCGCTAGTTAGAATAATTGCCGGTATTGGCTTGGCAGGTGAATTAGGTGCTGGAATTACCTTGATTTCTGAAATGATGCCTAAGGAAAAACGTGGATATGGAACAATGATCATTGTAACTTTTGGAGCATTGGGAGCTGTGGTTGCATCACTAGTTGGAAGTAGGGGCGAAGCTATTGGACTTTTTATGAAAGATATTTTTGGTTTTGCCTTCCATAACTGGCAGGTTGCTTACATTATCGGTGGTGTTTTGGGATTGATGCTGCTTTTGCTTAGAGTTGGAACGATAGAATCAGGATTTTATAAAGAGACAGCGTCCAATAAATCCATTAAAAAAGGAGATTTAAGATTGTTGTTTTCAAACAAAAAGAATTTTTTGAAATACCTAAATTGTATTGTAATCGGAATCCCTGTTTGGTTCGTAATTGGTTTGCTCATTATGAATTCAGAAAATGAATTTGCTCCATTATTGAATATCGAGGGGGTCGTTAATGCTCAAGCTGTAACCTATGCCTATATTGGTCTTTCTGTTGGGGATTTGATATCAGGGTTTTTAAGCCAAATTTTTAAAAGCAGGAAAAAAGTTGTTTATATCTATCTTGTAATGTCACTTTTATTGACTTTAATTTTTCTTTTTGGAATAAAAGGTTCAACCAAAGAAACTTATTATATGTGTTGTTTTTTACTTGGCGCTGCCACTGGGTATTGGGCAATTTTTGTGACCATCGCCGCTGAACAATTTGGAACCAATATCAGATCAACGACAGCGAACACCGTTCCGAATTTCGTGAGAGGTTCTGTGAATATAATTACTATGTTATTTGGAATATTGCTGTCCTTGAATTTTGGTAAAGATTGGTCTGCATTGATCGTTGGGTTAACATGTATTGGTTTTGCAATATTAAGTCTCTCCAAGTTGAAGGAAACCTTCGGTAAAGACCTTAACTATATAGAAGAATCTCAAATTTCTTGAGAAAATATCAATGCAAAAAAAAAATGGCCATCAAAAGAAGGCCATTTTCCAAAACAATAGTTTTTTATTAATGTGATGCAAGATAATCGGCTACACCATCAAAGCTTGCCTTCATTCCTTCATCTCCTTTGTGCCAGTTTGCCGGACATACTTCGCCGTTTTCTTCAAAGAATTGTAAAGCGTCAACCATTCTTAGTGCCTCATCAACGTTTCTTCCTAAAGGGAACATATTCACCAATTCGTGCATTACAACACCTTCCTTGTTGATAAGGAATAATCCACGGTAAGCGATCATAGGACCTGTTGCAACCAAATTACCGTCCATATCATATTCATATTCTCCTGCCAATACCCCAAATGCTTCAGAAATCGTTTTTGAAGTATCAGCTACAATTGGATATTTTACTCCTTCTATTCCACCCTTATTTTTAGGAACTTGTAACCATCCCCAATGTGATTCTTCAGTGTCAGTTGAACACGCTACAACTTTAACTCCTCTAGCTTCAAATTCAGCTAATTTTGCTTGAAATGCATGCAATTCTGAAGGACATACAAACGTAAAGTCCTTTGGATAAAAGAAGAAAACCACATGGTTTTTACCAAGGTATTGATCCAAAGAAAAATCATTAACGATTTCACCTCCATTTACTACAGCAGCCGCCTTAAACGAAGGCGCTTTTTTTCCTACTAATACTCCCATTTTATTGTTTGATTTATGTTTTTAGTTTAAATAATAACAAAATTACTTATTTAAGGTTTGTAAATCTTAAATTTTCTGTGAATACATTTTTTAATTTTATTCTCTATCCATTTAATTTTTAACAAAACAAATTTAGCACTATTAAGTTATAGTTAAAATTGATTATTTTTATTTGTTTATAAATAACAACTATATGATTACCATTCAACAAATGCAATATGTACTTGCTTTGAGTGAACAACTGAGTTTCCAAAGAGCTGCAGATCAATGTTTTGTAACGCAACCGACCTTATCAATGCAAATTAGAAAAGCAGAAGAGACATTAGGATTTCCAATATTTGATAGATCACGTAATCCATTGGAATTGACATTTTTTGGAAATGAATTGTTGCCGATTTTGAGAGAAATAATGGATGAAAATCAAAAAATAAAAACCTTACAATTAAGAATGGGTGGGCATCATGTTGAACATTTAAGATTGGGAATTATTCCGACAATAGCATCATACATGGTATCAGATATGTTTCATGTATGGAAAAAAAAATTGGAAGGTGTTCATTTACAAATCATTGAATTGCCAACAAATGATGCAATTGATGCTTTGGAAAAAAAAGAAATTGATGCTGCAATAATTGCTGGTCCGTATGTCCATCCAGGGTGGAGAACTACCAAATTATACAAAGAAGAAATACTTGTTTTTGCTCCAAATTTGGAAAATGATTTTGTCACACAGGAGGACCTCAACGGTCTTCAGCCATGGCTATTGAGTAAAGGAAATTGTCTTCGCAATCAGATGGTTCACTTTTGTAGAATAGAAGATGGAACCAAAGACGAATGGGATTATCAAGGCGGAAATTTAGATTTGTTAATGCGCATGGTTGAAATCAATGGGGGTTATTCTTTGATTCCATATCATTCCAAGGTTAATGAAGAAAAAAAACGATTTTTAAAATCCTTATTAACTTCGAATCATACGAAACCGGCTCGAGAAATAATTGCTTTATTCCCAAATAAATCAATTAAGTTGAGTTTTTTGGAAACAATCATGCGTGAGATTCAACTTAATTATTCCATTGAAAATGAAAATAATTTGGAAATAATAAGTTGGAATCCTACAAGATTAAATTAAATGAGAAATAATCTTTTCGTCGATTCCATGCTGGCTCTCGATGTAAGATGCTGTTTTTGTATGAAGCAAATCGATACTTTCGGCTATTTTTTTTTCAATTTCTTTAAACGCTTCCTTTGTTTGCACTGAAAAACCAAAACCTAATTCAATAAATGCTTGAGCTTCCGGAAATCGATGGTGTTTAGGGCCGAAAACCACAGGTAAGCCAAAAACTGCAGGTTCCAGAATGTTGTGTAATTTACCGGAGAATCCACCGCCAACATATGCGAAATTGCCATAGTGATATAAAGTGTTCAAGTGTCCTATGGTGTCAAGTATCAATACTTGACTTTCTTTATTTTGCTCTTCTGTAAATCGCTGGGTTATGCCTCTAAGATTTTTTTCTATTCTTCGAATATTTTCTTCCCGTATATCATGTGGCGCAATTATTACTGGGTAATTGTATTTTTCAAGAATAAAAGGAAAAAGAATTTTTTCATCAGCTTCCCAACTGCTACCAATTATAAAAGCTTTTCGACCTTTTAGAAATTTTTCAATTCTAGGATTTGGAACGAATTGTTTTTTATTTTGAAGTACTTGGTCAATTCTTGGGTCTCCACATAAAACAGAATTTTCTATTTCGATTGATTTTAAAAGGTCTATGGTATTTTGATTTTGCGCGAAAAATGAATCAAATAGACGCAATGTTTTTCGGAAAAATTCGCCATAAAACTTGAAATAATGCTGATTATCTCTAAAAAGTGTCCCGATAGAATACAATTTGGCGCCATTTTTCTTGGCTTCCTGAATGTGATTGTGCCAAAATTCATATTTCACGACAAAGCCTATTTCAGGTTTTAAATAACTCATAAACTTCTTGGCATTATTTGGTGAATCTAATGGGAGATAAAGCACCAAATCTACAGGGTGGTTTCTTTTATAATAATGATTCATTCCGGACGGAGAAAAAAAGGTAACTACCAAATGATATTTAGGATATTTTTCTTTCAGCTTTCTAAGTAATGGTAAAACCATATCAAACTCTCCCAGTGAAGCACAATGTACCCAACAAATAGGTTTATTAGGGAGCAGAGGTAAATTTTGAAAAAAGTTTTTTCTTCCTGTAATCCAACTTTTGGCCTTATCATCAAAAAAAGCCGCAATACGAATAATAAATCCGTATGTTTTAATACTTAAATTATACAGCAGATGCATCAATTGAAATAGAAATCTTTTGGCTGTCTCTTATAAAAAGGTATATACCAACCTGCTCTCAAACCATATTGAATATCCAACCGCAAATTTGTTGGAACAGGCACATCAGGTTGGTCATAAAATATAGTTCGTCGGTTGCGCGTAAAGCCTTCTTGAATATAAATACCGGCGTAAAAATTATAGTATCCACCGTTAGACATGAATGAATAACCAACAAATTGATGCGAATTAAATCCTGTTGACATTCTGTCATATCCTTTTTTATAGTCCAATTCGATTTGAGGAACAACCTGATCTTGCGTTTCTATTCGCAATCGATGCATCAAATAACCGCCGCCAAAATGCACAAAAATTCCTGAATTTTCATTAGGACTTAAAACAGTGAAAAGACGACCAATGCTTAGGTTGGTATTGAATCCTCTTGGATAAACGTAGACCAAAGCAATGTCTCCATTAACATCGGTAATGTTTCCATATGAATCAACCAAATGATCAAAAATACCTGTCATTCTGACGTCGTTACCGAAAATAAAGTTTCCATCGAAACCAAAATACCACTTGTTGGCAAATTTGTAGCCTGCGCTGATTCCAACATGATTGAGAAAACCATAACGCTCAGCCAAATCCCCACCTGTCCATGCCCCTGAATAGTGCACACCAATTAAAGGTGTACTTATGGAAGAGTCTTTAACATTTCTTTGAGCATAAAGAAAATTGATGCCCCCAAACAGGAAAAGTACGATAAATATGTTTTTCACTTTTCAAAAATAAGTTCTTTTAGAGAAATTATGGTCAAAAACGAATAATTCCAGAGAAGATTGTTCTAGTAATTAATACTTGCTAAAAAGTGCCCTTTAAAACTCAAAAGCATTTGCTACATTTTATTTATCTTTGCCTTTCATATTTCGAGTAAAACAAATTGAATGAGAAAAATTCAAATGGTTGATTTGATTTCGCAATACGAACAAATTAAACCGGAAATCGATAAAGCCATTTTATCAGTCGTTGAAAAAGCACAATTTATAAATGGACCTGAGGTAAGCGCTTTTCAATCTGAACTCGAGAATTATTTGAGCATTAAGCATGTAATTACTTGTGCGAATGGGACTGATGCACTGCAAATCGCGCTGATGGCTCTAGGATTAAAACCCGGAGATGAAGTTATTACGCCTTCTTTTACTTACATTGCGACAACAGAAGTTATGGCCCTTTTGGGTTTAAAACCTGTTTTTGTAGAAGTGGATAAAAATTCTTTTTGTATAGATCCTGAAGTTTTAAGGTCAGCTATTACGCCAAAAACAAAAGCCATCGTTCCGGTTCATCTTTACGGTCAGTCGGCCGATATGGAATCAATCATGGAAATTGCAAAAGAATTCAATTTGTTTGTTGTTGAGGATAATGCCCAAGCAATTGGATGCGACTATACTTTTTCAAATGGTGTAACCAAAAAAACAGGAACGATTGGAAATATCGGTTGTACATCCTTCTTTCCATCAAAGAATTTAGGTTGCTATGGTGATGGTGGAGCCATGTGCACAGATGACGATGAACTCGCAGCAAAAATGAGAATGATTGCCAATCATGGACAAAGCAAGCGGTATTATCATGATGTGGTTGGTTGCAATTCTCGTTTGGATAGCATCCAGGCGGCCATTTTGAGAATTAAACTTGGAAGGTTGGATCAATACAATATGGCCCGTCAAAGGGTTGCAGCTTTTTATAATGAAGCATTTGAAAATGTTGATGAAATTTCAATTCCCTTTAATAAGGCCTATTCAAATCACGTATACCACCAATATACTTTGAAATTAGACGGAATAAATAGGGATGATTTACAAACTTATTTAGCTGAGCGTGATATTCCTTCTATGATATATTACCCTGTTCCGGCCCACAGACAAAAAATGTTTGAGGCCTTTGGTAGTAATAACTTAAATTTACCAGTAACCGATTGGTTAACTGAAAGGGTGATTTCTCTGCCAATACATACTGAAATGGACGAGAAGCAATTGAAATTAATTGTTGATGAGGTAAAATCTTTTATCCAACAATCTAAAAATTAATTATTAAAATGAAAAAAATTACCGTTGTTGGAACAGGATATGTTGGTTTGGTAACTGGAACATGCTTCGCAGAAACTGGGAACCAGGTATTGTGTGTAGATATCGATCAAAAAAAGGTTGAACGCATGCAAAATGGTGAGGTTCCGATATATGAACCACATCTTGATGTCATTTTCGAAAGAAATATTAAAGCAGAAAGATTGAAGTTTACCACCAGTTTGGAGGAAGGAGTGAATCACGGTGAAATAATATTTTTAGCCCTTCCAACTCCTCCAGGAGAGGATGGTTCAGCTGATTTGTCCTATATATTAGGTGTGGCAAAACAGCTGGGTAAACTAATTGAGGAATATAAAGTTATTGTTGATAAAAGCACTGTCCCAGTTGGTACAGCGGAAAAAGTTCATGCTGCAATAGCTGCAGAAACCCAAATGCCTTTTGATGTCGTTTCCAACCCTGAATTTTTAAGAGAAGGGTTTGCTGTCGATGATTTTTTGAAACCCGATCGCGTCGTCATCGGAACAAGTTCAGAAAAGGCTCAAAAAGTAATGGAGCAGCTTTATAAACCATTTGTAAGGCAAGGTAATCCGATAATTTTTATGGATGAAAAGTCAGCCGAACTAACAAAATATGCGGCAAATGCTTTCCTAGCAACCAAGATTACATTCATGAATGAAATTGCAAATTTCTGCGAATTGGTCGGAGCTGATGTCGATAAAGTTCGAGCTGGGATAGGTTCAGATGAAAGAATTGGGAAAAGATTCTTATTTCCAGGTATTGGATATGGTGGTTCCTGTTTTCCTAAAGATGTTCAAGCATTGGTAAAGTCAGGAATAGACAATCAATTTTCGTTTGATATTTTGAATGCCGTGATGGCCATCAATGAAAAACAGAAAACGATCATAATTCCAAAAATAAAAGCATATTTCAAGGGCGATATTAAAGGGAAAAATATCGCAATTTGGGGTCTGTCTTTTAAACCTGATACTGATGATATTCGAGAGGCACCCGCCCTTTACATCATTAAAGATTTACTTGCTGAAGGGGCGAGGGTAAAAGCTTACGACCCTGAAGCGATGGAAAATGTAAAAAACCTTTTAGGTGATACAATTTCTTTCGCGTCCAATGAATACGAAGCCTTAAACGAAGCTGACGCTCTCGTAATTTGTACAGAATGGGGGATTTTTAGAAATCCTGATTTTAACAGAATCAAAGCTGCTTTAAATCAATCTGTTATCTTTGACGGCAGAAACTTATTTGATCCTTCTGAAATGAATGAGAAAGGGTTTTTCTACAGTTCAATCGGAAGAAATATTGTCGGAAATGAAGAATAATGTGAATAAAAGAATTTTAATAACCGGAGCAGCAGGTTTTCTTGGTTCGCATTTATGTGATCGATTTATTAAAGATGGTTACCGTGTTGTTGCGATGGATAACCTTATAACAGGTCGTCTAAAAAATATTGAACATCTCTTTAAAAATGAAAACTTTGAGTTTTACAATCACGATGTTTCAAAATATATACACGTTTCTGGCTCCCTCGATTTTATTCTTCACTTTGCATCGCCTGCAAGTCCAATAGATTATTTAAAAATTCCAATTCAGACACTGAAAGTGGGTTCTTTAGGTATTCATAATTGTCTCGGTCTTGCAAAAGCCAAAGGTGCTCGGGTACTAATTGCCTCGACTTCGGAAGTTTATGGAGATCCTACAGTTCATCCACAAAATGAAGATTATTGGGGAAATGTTAATCCCGTTGGACCTCGTGGTGTTTATGATGAAGCCAAGAGATTCCAAGAGGCAATAACTATGGCATATCACAATTTCCATGGAATAGAGACCAGAATAGTTCGTATCTTCAATACTTATGGTCCAAGAATGCGACTGAATGATGGGCGCGTACTTCCGGCTTTTATTGGTCAAGCTTTACGAGGAGAGGATCTTACAATATTTGGCGATGGGAGTCAAACACGTTCCTTTTGTTATGTTGATGATTTAATAGAAGGAATAGTTAGATTGTTACACTCGGAGTATGTCTTCCCTGTAAATATTGGAAATCCAGATGAAATTACAATTCGTGATTTTGCAGAGGAGATTATTAAATTAACTCAAACCAATCAAAAGGTGGTTTACAAAGATTTACCGATAGACGATCCAAAACAAAGGCAACCAGACATAACCAGAGCAAGAAAACTCTTGGATTGGGAGCCAAAAGTAAGTCGTGCAGATGGGTTGAAAATAACTTATGATTATTTCAAAAGTTTGACAGAAGAGGAGTTGTCGCAAACTGAGCATAACGATTTCGATAAATATATAATTAGGTGATGGACTATTTTGCTCACGAGACTGCGGTTTTGGATGCTGGTTGCCGAATTGGGGCAGGAACCAAAATTTGGCATTTTAGTCATATTATGCCGAATGCTATTGTAGGAGAAAATTGTAATATTGGACAAAATGTTGTGATCTCTACTGACGTAGTTTTGGGAAACAATGTTAAAGTACAAAACAACGTTTCTATTTACACTGGTGTTACTTGTGAAGATGATGTCTTTCTTGGTCCTTCAATGGTTTTTACCAATGTTACCAATCCCAGAAGTGCAATTAACCGCAGGGATCAATATTCCAAGACGAATGTAGGCAAAGGTGCAAGTATTGGAGCCAATGCTACTATTGTATGCGGACACGATATCGGTGCGTATGCCTTTATTGGGGCGGGAGCAGTTGTTACAAAAAACATTTCGCCATTTGCATTGGTAGTTGGTAATCCTGCTCGTCAAATTGGTTGGATAAGTGAATTTGGACACCGATTGGAATTTAATGCCGCAGGTGAGGCAATTTGTCCTGAAAGCAGACAAAAATATATATTACAAAACGGCTCTGTTCAAAGAGTCGAATAATTTTGAAACAAATGGTTGCTAGCAATAAAGTAAGATTTGTAGTTTTAGGAGCTGGTCATATCGGTAAAAGACATGCTGAAATGATTCGCCGAGATGATGAAGGTGAGCTGGTTGCTCTTGTGGATGTAAGGTCAAAAGAAGATTGCAAGGCAGAAGAATTCGGCGTTCCTTTTTTCAATACTTTGGAAGAGGTTATAGCATCTGGTTTGCAATTCGACGTAGTCAACGTTTGCACACCTAATGGTTTTCATGCATCACAAAGTATCGTTGCACTTGAAGCTGGAAAACATGTTGTATGCGAGAAACCAATGGGACTTACAAAAGACAGTTGTGAGAAAATCATTTACAAGTCTTTACAGGTAAGTAAACAAGTTTTTTGTGTAATGCAAAACAGATATTCGCCACCTTCACGATGGATAAAATCTGTAATTGACAAAAAATTACTGGGTAGCATTTTTATGGTTCAGTTGAATTGCTATTGGAATCGAGATGATCGTTATTACAAAAAAGATGGATGGAAAGGTAGCAAAGATCTTGACGGTGGAACCTTATTTACACAGTTCTCTCATTTCATCGATATCATGTATTGGTTATTTGGGGATATTGAAAATATTCAAGGGAAATTTGCTGATTTTAACCATGCGCATTCAACAGATTTTGAGGATTCAGGATTTGTAAGCTTCGATTTTCATAATGGCGGAATGGGATGTATTAACTATTCTACAGCAGTAGCAGGCCAAAATCTTGAAAGTTCCATTACCATAATCGGTGAAAAAGGCAGTGTTAAGATTGGCGGACAGTACATGAATGAAGTAGAAATTTGCAACATTCAAGACTATATTATGCCTGAGTTGGCTCCAACGAATCCGGGAAATGATTACGGTGCCTACAAGGGATCTGCTGCCAATCATAATTATGTTATTAAAAATGTTATTGACACCCTGAAAGGTCGGACATCACCAACAACCAATGCACTTGAAGGATTAAAAGTTGTTGAAATTATTGAACGAATCTATAAAGTAAGAAATGAACAACTCGATTTATAATAGTTTGCTTCAAAAAGAAGCAAAATTGGCTGTAGTAGGACTTGGTTACGTTGGTCTTCCAATAGCACTTGAATTTGCGAGAAAAATTAAGGTTGTAGGTTTTGATATCAATCCAGAACGTGTTGCTTTGATGAAAAATGGAATAGATCCAAGTAATGAACTTGAGTCGGATGATTTTCAAGGCTGTGATATTACTTTCACACATTCACTGGAAGATTTAAAAGAAGTCAATTTCTTCGTGGTAGCTGTGCCAACTCCAATAGATGATTCTAATTTACCGAATCTTAAACCTTTGTTGAGTGCAAGTCAAACTGTTGGCAAGGTATTGAAACAAGGAGATTACGTGGTTTTTGAATCTACAGTTTATCCTGGTTGTACCGAAGAAGATTGCATTCCGGTTCTAGAGGAATTTTCCGGTTTAAAATTTAATGTGGATTTTAAAGTGGGGTATTCTCCGGAGAGAATAAATCCAGGTGACAAAGAACATACTTTGCAAAATGTGGTTAAAGTTGTTTCCGGTTGCTGTGATACGTCACTTGAGGAAATAGCCAAAACATACGAATTGGTAGTTAAAGCAGGTGTTCATAGAGCTTCAAGTATAAAAGTTGCAGAGGCAGCTAAGATTATTGAAAACACCCAAAGAGATGTTAATATTGCATTGATAAATGAGTTGTCAATAATATTTAATAAGTTAAAAATCAATACATTTGATGTGCTTGAGGCAGCTGGAACGAAATGGAATTTCCTCAAGTTTTCTCCAGGTTTGGTTGGTGGGCATTGTATAGGAGTTGACCCATATTACCTTACGCACAAAGCACAACAAGCTGGATACCATTCAAAAGTTATTACAAGTGGTCGTTATGTTAATGATTCAATGGGTTTTTATATTGGTAAACAAACTGTGAAGAAAATTATTGCTCAAGGAAAACACATTCAAGATGCAAAAGTTCTCGTTATGGGAGCCACCTTTAAAGAGGATGTGAGTGATATTAGAAACTCTAAGGTAATTGACGTTATCAATGAATTGAAATCGTTTCAAGTTCATGTTGATGTCATCGATCCACATGCATCTTCTCAAGAAATGATCCACGAATACGGTGTGGGTTTAATTAATGAAATAGGTAAAGATTATGATGCCATTATTGTTGCGGTTAATCATGAATCATACAAATATATGACAGAAAGCGATTTTAAAAAGTTACTCAAAGATGGCAATGGTGTGTTTGTAGACGTTAAAGGAATCTACAAAAATAAAATAACAGATTTGGAATACTGGTCTTTGTAAAATCTATAAAAAATGCAATTTAAAAAGAAAATTCTAGTAACTGGAGGCGCAGGATTTATAGGTTCTCATCTTGTTAGACATTTTGTTAATTCATATCCAGATTACCTCATAATTAACTTCGATAAATTGACTTATGCTGGAAATTTAGAAAATCTTCAAGACATTGAAGGTGCTCATAATTACCGCTTCTTTAAAGGTGATATCGTTAACAAAAGCGATATTATTGACGCTTTTTCGGAATTTGAATTTACCGATGTTATTCATTTGGCCGCAGAGTCCCATGTAGACAGGTCAATTGAAGGTCCTATGGATTTTGTTATGACCAATGTTGTAGGAACGGTTAATCTTCTTCAGTTTTGTAAAGAAAAATGGACAGGAAACGACCATGTGTTTCATCATGTTTCAACGGATGAGGTTTTTGGAAGTCTAGGTGAAGAGGGATTTTTTACGGAAACTACTGCTTACGACCCAAGGAGCCCATATTCTGCATCGAAAGCATCATCTGACCACTTTGTGAGGGCTTATTATCATACTTATGGATTCCCAATTAAAATGTCAAATTGCTCCAATAATTATGGAAGTCATCATTTCCCAGAGAAGTTAATTCCATTAATGATCAATAATATTTTAAACATGAAACCACTACCTGTATACGGAAATGGTTTAAATATTCGTGATTGGTTATGGGTGGTGGATCACGTTAAGGCAATAGATACTATTTTCCACAATGGAAAAATTGGAGACTCTTATAATGTAGGTGGCTTGAATGAATGGACAAACATTGACTTGGTGAAACACCTATGTAAGTTGATGGATAAAGAACTTAATCGTACCGAAGGAACTTCAGAGAAATTGATCGAATTCGTTCAAGATAGAAAAGGTCATGATCAACGTTATGCGATTGATGCATCAAAACTTGCCAATGAATTGGGATGGAGACCTTCTGTAACTTTTGAAGAAGGACTGGGGCTAACAGTGAAATGGTATTTAGAAAATCAAAGTTGGATTGAAAAAGTTACTTCTGGTGCTTATCAAGCTTACTATGAGAAAATGTATAGTGAGAGGTAAAAAATGGGGTGGTTGGGTAGTATTTTTTCTTCAAAGAAAGCCGAAAATACAGAATTTTTAAATTTCGAAAAATTAGGAACGGATATGCATAGCCATATTATTCCAGGAATTGATGATGGTTCGCGATCTGTAGATGAGTCAATTGCCATAATTCAAAAGTTCAAGTCTTTAGGTTATCGAAAATTGATTACCACACCACATATTATGGCAGAGGTATATCCAAATAATAGGGAGACCATCAATAAAGGACTCGATAATTTGAAAAGGGAACTTGATCGCATTCAAGTTGAAATAGAAATCCAAGCAGCCGCTGAATATTATTTCGATGATACATTTTTTGACCTGGTTAAGAATGGCGACGTTCTTTCGTTCTCTGATAATTTTGTTTTGGTCGAGTTCTCGTTTCATTCTGAACCAAACAATGAACAAGCACTCTTTTTTGAAATGCAAATGAAGGGCTTTAAACCTATCCTTGCTCATTTTGAAAGATATACATATTTCGATGATTTTATTGAAAAGGCGAACTACTTTAAAGAGTTAGGTGTTAATATTCAGTTAAATCTGAATTCACTGAGCGGTCATTATGGCCAAACGGTTAAAAAACAAGCAGAAAAATTGTTAGATAGTGAATTAATCGATTTTGTGGGATCAGATTGTCACCGTATTCAACATCTCAATTTGTTGGAATCACATATGGGTGAACCCTATTACACTAAAATAAATGGACTTCACCTAAAAAATCAAATTCTTTAAAATCAGTTTAATTATATACCACGGTAATTAATATATTTGTAAAAACTTTTACCAATGGATAATTACTTTTCTTTTTATTTCTTCGGTGTTTCAATTTTTGTTATTTCTGTTGTTTATTTTAACAAACAATCGCTATTCAATTTTGCATTTCTACTTTATAGTATTGGTATTACTGCTTTATTTTGCAATGCTGCGTTAAAAGGTGGGAATGTTACTTTTTCCACAACAGTCATTTCCGTCCTAATTATCAATTTTTTAATTGGAAATTTTATTTCATCAAAGGATATATTTAAGCAACTGTTGGCAGTAGCAATTTGTTCAATTCCAATAATAATTTCATGGGCTACAGCTATTGTTATTCAAGATTACGAGTTCACTATCGGTCCAATTCATCTAATACTCATTTTGTATGGAGGGCTCATACATCTAATGAGTGAATTAAAGTTTAAAATTATAAATCGTTTTATCAAAAATATTGATGCTGAATCTGCACGCCTTGCTATTCAATTGATATTATTAGGAATTGGCATTTACATCGGAAGCTTTTTCGCCTCTTACTTTGGAATACTTTTAATTGGAGTTGGTGTATCTGCAAGTTCTTTTCAAACCAAGGATTTTAGAATCACTTTGCTTGCATTGTCATATGTCATTTTTGCATTTTTTATTAATAAACAGAATTTAGAGGTAGTGGACATATCACTTGGGAAAATTCTTTTTGGTTTTATTGTCGGTATATTTTCCATTCTCTCCTTTAATATGTTTACTTCGGGTGAGAGGGTGAATCTAGTGAATATCCTTTTTCCTGCACTTTTACAGGCCCTATTAATTTCAATAATTATTTGGTTGGGAACGCAAAAAACTGATTTAGGAGGTTTTGATGCATATTTAGCCTCACTTTTTGGCATGTTTACGGCTCAATTGTTTACTGGATCGTTTATTAAAAATCTATTTGTAATCGTGTTTTCTCTTTCCATTGGTGTATACTTCACAGTTTTGCTGAAAACGGATTTAGATGCGAAAAATCAAGTTTTAAATCTACCTGCATCTGTTACAAAATCTAAAACTGGTGAGAAGAAAGAAACCGATCCATTTAATATCCCTGGGAAAAAAATTGAAGAAATTACAGGAAATTATAAGATTGATGATTCCAATTCTGAATTGACTTTTCAATTGGGTCCAAAAGGAGGAATTACCAAAGGTGCGATTAAACTTTTTTCAGGACAGATTAAATTAAATAAATCTCTTGAAAAATCAGAGTTTATTGTAATTCTTCCGGTTAAAAATCTAACCACATTCAATGGTTACCGAGACGAATCTTTAATGGAGGCATCCTATTTCAACGCATCAAAATTTCCAAAAATGTCATATCAGTCAAAATCACTTATTGTTAAGGATGATTACTACATAATTTCTGGTGATTTTGAAATGCTTGGCATCAAGCAAAAAGTTGATGTTAATGTCAAATATGTCGGTAAAAATGAAAACGGAAACCCAATTTTAATTGGTAAATCATCCTTAGACAGAACGCTTTTTGGCATGCAGCCTGATCCAAAAGAAGGAAATGTTGTTGAATTCCAATTCAAAATTCAGCTTTTAGAAATAAAGTAATGATGATGAAATTTTTTTATCGCTAATTATTAATGTTGGAAAAGGAATTTTTAAATAATTCAGTTGTTTCAATATTGCCTTTGCCCATGACGATTTAACCGGTATTTTCGATAAATCGATATCAAATGAGAGTAAAAATTCCCGCTTGGCATTGAACTGATAGGTAGTCCCATTTTGGCTTATTTCAAAAATATCCTCATCGCCTTTTAATTTTTGGTCAACGCTATATCCTAAAGATAAACACAGCCATTTGGGAAATTTAGTGTTGCTTAGCAACCTAGCAGGACTAAAACTCATCCAATAGGTTTGACCATTGTAATCTTTCAGCAGTCTTTCCGAAAAGTTAGAGCCCAAAACTTCAGGTCTGAATTGGGCATAATTTGTTGGATGTGCAGAGAATTTTAACTTGAAAAGCGGTTCTTTTAAAAATAATTCTTGACCCAAATAAATTACAGTTCCAGCTGTGTTGGCTGCAACATCGCACCATGAAAATCCCCAGTCTGGACTCGTTCCATCAAAAATTTCTAAAGTTGTTTGATACGTAAATCCTATTGAAGCGCCGATTATTGCCGATTTTTTCGGTGAAACGCCACTCCACTTGTACAAATCTCCAGTGAATTGCCCCAACATGTAACTTGTAAAAGTGTGTCCTGCTTTATCCATTTGCATCCAATTGGAGCAATCATTAAAAGTGTGAAAACTTCCCAGTCCAGACTTGGAATACCAAACATTATAAAGGCCTACCAAACTTCCAGAAGCAGTTAAGCCAATGCCAGATGAAGCACAAACAATTCTTTTTTTATTTGGACTTTCACTTTTTCTGACAAACTGAGCGAATGTTGTTGCTTGTATTCCAATGAATAAAGTGATTAATATGGAAATTATCAATTTCATAACTCTGTAGAGCGTTAAATTAAGTAAAATGTACTATTTGTTGATAAAATAGATTGTACTTCAAAATTTATAAACATGTTATTGAGTTACTTTTATGCTGTAATTAAGAGACAATGAATAAAATACGGAAGGATTGGAATGACATTAAAATCAACGACAGTTGGGCAATTTTTAAGATTATGTCAGAATTCGTTGAGGGCTATGAAAGAATGGCTAAAATTGGACCATGTGTTTCAATTTTTGGCTCCGCAAGAACAAAAGAAGAAAATCAATATTATAAAATAGGAGTGGAGATTGCAGAAATGCTCGCCGAGGCTGGATATGGCGTGATTACAGGTGGTGGACCTGGTATCATGGAGGCTGCAAATAAAGGTGCTCAAAAAGGTGGGGGTAAATCTGTTGGATTGAATATTGATCTTCCTTTTGAACAAAACCATAATTCGTTTATTGATCCGGAGCACAATCTCGAATTCGATTATTTTTTTGTCCGTAAGGTGATTTTCGTGAAATACGCCCAAGGTTTCGTAATTCTCCCTGGCGGATTTGGAACATTAGATGAGGCTTTCGAAGCCCTAACGCTAATTCAAACAAAAAAAATAAACAAGCGTCCCGTAGTGCTAATTGGAAAATCATATTGGGAGGGTTTGGTATCCTGGATTGAAGGCATTATGCTTCACAAAGAAAGTAATATCTCTGCGGGAGATATGAATCTTTTTTCAGTTGTTGATACTGCTCAAGAAGCTTTTGACTATATAGACGATTTCTACAAAACCCATGAACTTTCGCCTAACTTTTAAATTCAATTGATGCTAAAAAATAAGATACTTTATTTTTTATATTTGTGTTCTCAACTGTAGTATGGAATTCTTTAAAAAACTTAAGCTTTTTATTTGGAGTAAACACTTCCTGAAACATTTTGGATTGGTCATTCTTTTTTATCTCGTTCTAATTAGCGTTACCATTTTCTATTTGGATGCTTATACCAATCATGGCGAAAAAATAAAGGTCCCAAATTATTTAGGAAAAACTTTAAATAGTGTTAAGACTGATCTTGAAAGCCAAGGTTTGCAGTATGAAGTTCTCGACTCAATTTATAAGCCTGACTTACCGGTCGGAACAATTCTGGAACAAGATCCAGAACCTACGGATTTATCTCAAGTATATGTTAAAGACGGCAGAATTATTCGTTTCAGAATTTCTAAAAATAAAGATTTCAAGCAGCTGCCTAATCTCCGCAATTACATGGAGAGTTTCGCAATAAATGTACTCAAGACACGTAGTTTTAATTACATCGTGCAATACAGACAATCCACCGAAGAGGACGGTGCGGTCCTTGACCAATTATACAATGGCAAGTCAATTAAAGAAGGAACTTGGTTACCTATTGGTTCTACGATTTTGTTAATTGTTGGTGAAAATAATACCCCTAAACCAGTTCAAGTGCCTAATTTATATGGTTTAACAATATCTGAAGCACAACAACGTTTAGCAGCAATTGGTGATTTTGAATTGGTTACCATCTGTACGGATTGTTTAAGTAGTGAGGATTCATTGATTGCAAGAGTGTCGATGCAACAACCCGAATATCTTGAAGGTGTTAATATTGCCGTTGGCACCCCAATTAAGATATTTGTAAGTAAGGATTTTGTTCCAATACCGGTTGAAGTGCCTGGGGGAAATCAGAACAAACCAAATACTGATTAGGAATCTAGAATGTATTTTATGAAGTATTTTTTTTTACTATACATATTTTCTGTTTCGTTTCATATTGTCGCCCAAAATGAAGGGATAACTCCGCTTCAATTCAATTTGGAATTGTTGCACAAACAAAAAGGTAAGGTGGTTAAAAGTGCAGCTCAAACTTTTGATAGTACGTTTATTTATAAAAGTGATACTTTAAGCTTGCCTTTCTTTGATGAGTTTTCAAAAAATCATTTTCAGGTATATAATAATGATTTTAATGCTCCAGGTGTCACTTCGGACAAGAAATACCGCATGTTAGACGCTGTAAATTCTTTACCAATTTCCAATGATATTTTTTTTACAGATCAACAAACATTTCGTAGAACATATGATGTCAACACTCAGACAAGTGTAGATGATAATTTTATTGCTACAAGTTATCAGGTTGGAGATTTATCAACATATCCAGTTGTATATGTACCAACAGATTTATTTCCGCCATATTATATTTATGACACAATCGGTGTAAGTGATATATCCGACACCATCTGGATCGCCAATCCCACATTTTACCAAGATTCTGCCACACAATTTTTTGCCAACTTAAATGATATTAACGCTTATTGGTTGGATGATTATGCCTATCACAATTACAGGTTCGCGAGAGATCCAAGGTCTCTAGGTGTTGTAACATTCGATGGATTGGATGAGAACGGTTATCCATATGCAATCAATTCTACCATTACCAATTATGCCGATTTTCTAACGTCGAAGCCTTTAAATTTAGAAGGATTAGACGCTTCTGATTCAGTTTATTTCAGCTTCCTTTATCAAACCGAGGGTTTTGGTGATGTTCCAGAATCTTCTGACTCACTTGTATTAGAGTTTTATGCCAAAGAAATAGATGAATGGTTCAGGGTTTGGAGTGTCTCCGGCTCGCCAGTATCGGACTTCAAAGTTGGTCATATTAATATTTCTGATCCAAAATTTTTTAAAAAAGGTTTTCAATTCAGGTTTAAAAATTATGGAGCATTGTCTGGTATGCTAGATGTATTCAATATCGATTATGTGCACCTTAGAGCCTTATCTGGTTTTCAGGATACTTTATTTAAAGATTTTGCTTTTGTTTACCCAGTCGGTTCTCTTTTAAAAAGATATACCTCAGTACCTTGGGACCACTACAAAAACAATTCTTCTGGAAAAATGAATGATTTGTTTCAAGTAACAGTTCATAATGGTAGTAATTTGCCAGAAAACAATCAGAATGGTCAACTGAATGTCAGTTACAACGGCATTAGCGAAGGAAACTTTCTTTTGAATGCTCAGAATCTTTCAGGTGGAGATTTAAATTATGCTCCGAATACAACCTACGCTACAACGCATGATTTATCCTCTGGTTATCAATTTGATATTAACAAACCAGGCACCTATCAAAGTTTCGATTTACGTTGCACTGCATCTGCCCAATTTCCCAATTTGGCTCAAAATGATTCAACACAAGGAGTTCAAATTTTTTCAAACTACTACAGTTATGATGATGGGTCTGCGGAGGCGGCATACGGACCAACAGGTTCTCAAGCTAGGCTGGCTATTAAATATGAGTCTTATGAATCAGATTCTTTAATAGGAATTTCAATACATTTTGTACCTACTGTTGTTGATGTTTCTAATAAATTGTTTTTATTATCGGTCTGGGATGATAATAATGGAACTCCCGGGCAATTATTATATGAGGATGATGTTTTCTTTCCTCGTCAACCACAATATGGAGCCAATCCAAATGAATTCTTCAACTATTATTTTACAGATACTCAAAAAGTTAATGTTGGAACCACCTTCTATGTTGGTTGGAGACAATTTGATGCGGAAAGATTAAATGTTGGGTTAGATAGAAATATAGATAATTCTCAATTTACCTTTTATAGCGTCAATGGCGGTGCAACTTGGAATCAATCAGTAATCGAAGGTTCTGTGATGATTCACCCAATATTTTCAACCTCCTTAGATGCTGAATTGGGTTTGGGTGATAAATTTGCTGAATCAAAAAAACAAATAAGCATTTATCCCAATCCAACTGGAAATGTTTTGAATGTTGAGCTTAATCAGGCGAGATTTTTGGGAATGGAACTTTGGTCTGTTCAAGGGAAATGCCTAAAAGTTGAAAAAGAAAGACAATTTTTTGAACTTTCAGACTTGCCCGCGGGCTATTATTTTCTTAATGTTTATGGTTTTGATGAGCCCTTTAAAATCGTCAAATATTAAATCATGGAAGAGAACATCCGTGAGGCTGAAAATGAGGAGGAGGATTTATTCGAGCATTTCAATATTAAAGTAGATCTTGGTCAAGAGGTTGTTAGAATTGATAAATTTTTAATTGACCGACTTCCAAATACATCCAGAAGTAAAATTCAATCCTCCGCAAAAAATGGGAATATTAGGGTAAATGGAATTTTCGTCAAATCAAATTACAAGGTAAAACCGAAAGATGAAATATCTATAGTTTTGCCTTATCCCGTTCGGGAAATTGAACTTATTCCTGAAGATATTCCAATAGAAGTAATCTACGAAGATGAACATTTGATTGTTGTAAATAAATCATCAAATATGGTTGTTCATCCTGGGTATGGTAATTATCGTGGAACCTTAGTAAATGCATTGGTTTATCATTTCAATAATCTTCCTAATGTCAATGGTGATTATTATGGTAGGCCTGGTCTGGTGCATCGTATCGACAAGCATACAACCGGTCTTCTTATCATTGCAAAAACTGAAAATGCATTAACACATCTTGCAAAGCAATTTTATGATAGAACCATTCAACGCAAATATTTAGCGCTCGTTTGGGGAGATGTTAAACAAGATGATACCATAATCGGGAATCTTGGACGTTCTCCCAAAAATAGAAAGGTTATGACCGTTTTTGACGATCCAAATCAAGGTAAACATGCAGTTACGCACTATAAAGTTTTGGAAAGATTCGGATTGGTAACATTGGTAGAATGTAAGCTCGAAACCGGAAGAACCCACCAAATCCGCGTTCACATGAAGCATATTGGTCATCCACTATTCAATGATCTAGAATATGGCGGTAATGCAATTATTAAAGGCACAGTTTCCTCCACATATAAAAAATTTATTGAAAACTGTTTAGAATTAATTCCGGGACAAGCGCTTCATGCTGCAACACTTGGTTTTATTCATCCTGTTACCAATGAAAATCTAAGTTTTGAAGCACCAATTCCCGAAGGGTTTGAAATGCTTTTGAATAAATGGAGAAAATATACTTCAAACGTTCAATAAAATTGAAATACACACCTCATCTTTTGAATATTTTGAGGTTTTTTTGGTAATTTTGAAAATGATTTTTTTTTGATTTTTGTACAAATTCATTCAAATTTGATGAAATCTCGCAAATTATTATTTTCTTCGCTAATTAATTCCTAATTGAAAAAAGTATTACTATGTGCTATAAATTACTTTTACCTATAATTTTTACAGGATTTTCTTTTGGTCTTTTTGGACAACAAAAATATATTGTAGAGGCTAATGACTACTTTAATCGCAACATGTATTGTGAAGGTGCTGCCAAATGTATCTTAGCTTATTCAAAAATTAAAAAGTCAGGAAAGCAGGCATTAAAAGATAAAGGTGACATGGCATTTAAAACTGCTGAATGTTACCGTTACACCGATAAATTTAAAGAAGCTAATGAGTGGTACGAAAGATCAATCCTACTTGACTACCAAAAAGTAAATCCAGAGTTATTATATAACAATGGTGAAATGTTGAGAATGATGGGTGAGTTTGAAAAAGCTCGGAAAAGTTATGAAAATTATAAGGCATTAGTACCAGGTGATGAAAGGTCTGATTTAGCTATTGATAATTGCAAGAATGCCAAGAGCTTCATGAATGACAAAACAAAGCACGTCGTTGAAAATGCTGGCTCGATCAATAAAGCTGGAATTGACATGGCGCCTACCTTCGATATGAAGGAAAATAGAATGTATTTCGCTTCGAGTAGAGATGCTAATGTTGGAAATTTAGATCCAATATCTTGCGAAAAATATATGGATATTTGGGTAACTGAATTTGATAAAAATGGAAATTTTAGTGAACCGAAATTGGTCGATGAATCCGGACTTGTAAACACCAACGAGCATGAGGGTTCAGTTTGTTTTGATGGAAAGAAAACCATGTTTTTTACAAGATGTCCCGATCAAAAGAAACAAAATCTAGGATGCGACATTTGGATGGTGAAAAGAAGTGGAAAAGAAGATTGGGATATTCCTGTAAAATGTAACTTAAAAGATGGATTTAATGATAGTGTGTCTGTTGGACACCCTTGTGTAACAGAAGATGGTTTGTATATGATTTTTGCTTCTGATATGCCAGGTGGAATAGGTGGTAAAGATTTGTGGTATTCAACTTACGACAAGAAATCCGAAAGTTGGGCGAAGCCCATCAACTTAGGAAAAGGAATAAATACCATTGGCAACGAGTTGTTTCCTACTTTCGGTAAAGATGGAAAATTGTATTTTTCTTCCGATGGCATGAAAGGATTAGGAGGTTTAGACATATACGCAGCTGAGCGCATTGAAACTAATGATACCGTATACTGGCAAAATCCTACCAATCTTAAATCTCCAATTAATTCTGAAAATAACGATTATTCTCTGTACGAATTTACTGATAAACAGGGTTATTTTACATCTGAAAGAAAGGATCCAAACGGTGTATTTAATGCTGATATTTACAGCTATGTGCTTCCTCCAAACCTTTTCGATTTGCAGGTTATCATTAGTGAAAGAATTGATAAATCAGTTAAGATTCAGGATGCAAAGGTAAGCGTTACCGGTTCAGATGGTTCCAAATGGGAAGGTTATACAAAGAAAAATGGTTACACAGTATTGTGGGACAAGAAATCAGATGGTAACAGATACATTAACGCAGGGGTTCAGTATCAAATTACTGTTTCTAAAGATGGATACTACGAAAATAAAAAGATAGAAAAATTTACAACCGAAGGCCTTAATGATGACCAAAGTTTTGTTATTGAGATGGATTTGATTCCTATTAAAAAGCCAATACGTCTTCCAGAAGTACGTTACGTATTTAACCAATGGGTTTTTGTTAATGATTCAACGATTCAATCTCAAGATTCCTTGATATACGTATACAATCTTTTAAAAGATAACCCTGAAATTGTTCTTGAACTTAGCTCACATACTGACTCACGCGGTACAGCAGATGCAAATCAAAAACTTTCTGAAAACCGCGCAAGAGCGTGTTATAAATACCTTGTTGAAGAAAAGGGTGTAGATCCAAGAAGAATTGTTCCAGCAGGTAAAGGGGAATCAGTTCCTAGAACAGTTTATAAGTTAGGTGATCAATATTTAGCGACCCAACCGCTTGATATGACAGGAGTTGAAACAATTGTGCTCACTGAAACTTATATCAATCAATTTCAAAAAACCAATAAAACATTATTTGAAACCTTACATCAGTTGAATCGACGAACTGAAGGTGCAGTATTACGAACCGATTTCGATCCTGCAACTTCTCCTGCGGCTGATACTAAATATTTACAATTCGTAAAATATCCTTGATTTTAATTGAATAACCTTCGTTTAAGCGCCCTAGTGGCGCTTTTTTCGTTACATTAGGTTACATGAATGAACATTACCTGCACTACCTATGGAAAAATAAAAGTCTCCCATTTCATTTAATGAAACTTAATGATGGTCGAGAATTTAAAATTTTAGATTTTGGCCAATATAATCCAGTAGAATCTGGACCGGATTTTTCTAATGCCAAAATTATAATTGATGGAATTTTGTGGTGTGGTAATGTTGAAATTCATGTCAAAAGCAGCGATTGGTTCAAACATAATCACCATAAAGATTCTGCTTACGATAACGTTATCCTGCACGTAGTTCTTGATTCAAATAGAGTAGTTGTTCAAAACGGTATGAAAATCCCAGAATTGCGTTTAGCCGATTTTGTTGATAAAAAACATTTTTTGCAATTCGAGCAATATTATCGACATACAAAAAATTGGAACTGTTCTGAAATGTTACATCTAGTACCTTCTGATTTGTTTGAGAATCACATCAATAAATTTTTAATCCAAAGATTCAAAAGGAAATCTATTGATTTGTCAAGATACTTTAATGCAGTTGAAACTCGAAGCGCATTCTTTTTCTTATTAGCGAGATCTTTTGGTATGAAAGCCAATCAACTCCCGTTTGAGATGTTAGCACGTTTGCTTCTACTAATAGATTTTTCACATTACAATAAAGGTGAATGCGTCAAAATAATTCTTTTTGCATCTGGCATGTATTTTCCTCAGAAAACAAAAGATAAAATATTATACCAAAAAATTATCAGACAGTATGATTGTTTACCTTCTTCCATTTGGAAAAAAGGTGGTTCACGACCATCCAATCATCCGGAAAAAAGAATTTTGGAATTCGCCAATTTGTATTGTGAAATTATTCAATTAAATGGTGAAGAATGGAGCCGATTATTAGAAGAAAATCTTTTTGAAGATTACTTAAGGGATAAAGGTTTCTCGGGAAATTTTTTAAGTCACATCCTTATAAATACGGTTTCTTATCTTTATTTTTGGCTATATGAAGAAGGGAGTAGCTTAAACCATAAGCAGAATTTTATTTCAACAATAGAGCAACAATCGCCAGAAATAAACAGGATTACCAAATTGTGGGCAGGTTCTAAAAATTATCTTATAAATGCTCGCTATTCTCAAGCTTTTTTAGAGATTTTTAATGAACTTTGTTCAAAGAAACTTTGTTTAAATTGCAACATAGGTAAATATTTAATTAATGATGAGAACCATTCAGAAAATAATATTCTTTTTTGAAATGAGATCCTTTGGTGTTTGTTCTTGGTGGGCAAGAAAACTTGGTATACAAAGTTCTAAAGTACGCTTAGGTTTTATTTATGCATCCTTTATTGCTTTGGGATCTCCGTTAATTTTGTATCTAGCAATGGCATGGATTCTTGAACACCAGCACTATTTCAAGTTTCAAAAAAGACGGAGATCAACCATTTGGGAATTGTAGTATGTTAGTAAACGTTAGAATATTTAGAAAATTTATTTTGCTTTTACTCTTAATCGTTTTGATTTTAGGGATTGGTACTGTAGGTTATATTGCTATTGAAGGGTGGGAAGTTTTTGATGCTTTTTATATGACAATAATTACCATGGCCACTGTTGGATATGGGGAGGTGCATCAGTTGTCTGATACTGGTAGAGGTTTTACTGCTTTTTTAATAATATCTTGTTTTGGGATATTTGCTTTTACGATTTCTGCAATTACCTCTTATGTTGCTGGAGGTGAATATAAAAAGGATTTGAAAGCTTTTAAAACAATAAAAAAAATGAAAAATATGGAAAATCATGTAATAATTTGTGGTTTTGGTAGGGTAGGAAAACAAGTTGCTGAAGAAATGAAATTATACAATAAACCTTTTGTTATTATTGAAAAAGATGCTAATATCATTTCTGAAAGTGAAAGCCAATCGGCTCTTACTTTCATAAAGGGAGATCCTACTAAAGATGGGGTATTAGAAGAAATAAAAACGGAAAAAGCTAGCGCCCTTATTTCATGTTTGCCATTAGATACAGATAATTTATATGTGATTCTCGCAGCAAGAGAATTAAACAAAAATTTAAAGATTATTTGCAGAGCATCCACAAATGCTGCTGTATCAAAATTGAAACTTGCTGGGGCAGATCATGTAATTATGCCTGATGCAATTGGTGGAATGCACATGGCTTCAATAGTAAATAATCCTGATGTAATCGAATTCATGGATGCCATTAGAATTCAAGGAAATACAGGTGTTAACCTGGAGGCCATAACCTATGAAGAGATTTTAAATAACGGATCGGACAACACAATACAAGAGCTGCAAACCAGATTTTCAAACGGAGCCAAGATAATTGGTTATAAAAAACCTAGTGGAGAATATGAAATTAATCCAGATGGAAAACTTGCAATTCAACCAGGTTCTAAACTGTTTTTGTTGGGTACAACCAAACAGTTAGACGAAATAAATCAGTACATTAAAAACGCGTGAAGTGAAATTATTAATTACCGGATCAAATGGTTTGCTTGGTCAAAAAATTGTAGAGAGGTGCATTCAACATAACATTTCTTTTTTAGCGACTTCGAAAGGCGTAAATCGAAATATGGAATGTCCCGAGGATAATTACAATCAAATGGATATTTCTTGCGTTGATGAGGTTGAAAAAGTAATTGGAGCTTACAATCCAACACATGTTATTCATACAGCCGCTATTACCAATGTTGATTATTGTGAGATGCATCCAGATGAGTGTAAAAAAATAAATACTACTGCTGTCCAACTGCTCTTTGATACATGTAAAAAATACAATTCGCATTTTCAATTGCTATCTACCGATTTTGTCTTTGATGGCGAGAAGGGAAATTACAAGGAAGAAGATCTAGTAAATCCGCTCAGCTTCTACGCTCATAGTAAAGTTGATGCTGAAAATATATTAATAAACGACATTACTTATTCCAATTGGTCAATTGTTAGAACCATAATTGTTTATGGAACAGGGAATAATCTTTCGCGTTCAAATTTAATCAGTTGGGCAATATCCGCATTAAAGAAGAATGAAAAGATAAAAGTTATTGATGACCAATTCAGGGCTCCAACTTGGGCGCCAGATCTTGCTTATGCATGCGTTGAAATTTGTCTCCGTGAGAAAAAAGGTATTTACCATATTAGTGGGACTCAGACATATTCCATTTTAGAAATTGTAAATTTGGTTGCTGATTTTTATGGGCTTCCGAAGGATAATATTCAAAAAATAAGTTCATTAGAACTCAATCAGCCTGCGAAAAGACCACCAAAAACGGGATTTGATCTCTCCAAAGCAATTGATCAATTGAGTTACCGTCCAAAAACGATAATTGAAACACTCGAGACTTTGAAAGTCAATTGATAAATTAATACTATATTCGTCAAAACTATATACTATGTCAAATGCTCAAAGTTCTGGTTGGGGTTCTAGGGTTGGTTTAATTTTAGCAATGGCCGGCAATGCTGTAGGCCTTGGAAATTTTTTACGATTTCCAGCTCAAGCTATAGAAAATGGAGGAGGTGCATTCATCATACCATATCTTGTATGTTTTCTTTTAATGGGCCTTCCTTTGCTCTTTGTAGAGTGGTCAATGGGAAGATATGGAGGTAAATTCAAACAACATAGTACTCCTTTTATATTCGATGCAATGGGCAAAGCGCCTTACTGGAAATATTTCGGTGTATTTGGACTTTTTACAAACATTGCAGTCGCGTCCTTTTATTGTTACTTGGAGTCTTGGGCGCTTTCATGGGCATATTATTCTGTGGCGGGAACTTTTACCGATATGTCGATGGCGGAAGTGCAATTGTTTTTCGAGAATTACATCGGTTTAGGAACAAGCCAGCCTATTATATTTTGGATTATATGCTTAATATTAAATACATGGATATTATCAAGAGGATTGAGTGGAGGTGTTGAAAAGGTGGCGAAAGTTGGTATGCCGCTATTGTTGTTGTTTGGTTTAATTTTAGGTATTACAGGAATAACCATGCAAGCAAATCCTGAAGCAGGAGGTCCAATCCATGATGGAGTAGTGGGATTGAATTACTTGTGGAATCCAGATTTTAGTTCAATTTGGAGCTTTGATGTATGGGTTGCAGCTGCTGGTCAAATATTTTTCACACTTTCCCTTGGAATGGGAAGTATTCACTGCTACGCATCCTATTTAAATGCAAAAGATGATGTTGCACTCAATGCAATGAGTGCTGGTTGGATGAATGAGTTTGTTGAAGTTGTTCTGGGTTCGATGGTCATTATTCCAATATCAATCGGTTATCTTGGAATTGATGCAGTAACCGACATGGTTTCTGGGGGGTCAGGTCTTGGAATTGGTTTTGCTGTTCTGCCAAAATTATTTGCTGATTGGGGAGGGTTTGGTGTGATGGCAGGTGTCATGTGGTTCGGATTGCTCTTTTTTGCAGGGATTACTTCTTCATTAGCCATGGGTACTCCTGTGATGGGCTTTTTGAAAGATAATTTCGGTTGGAAAGAAAGTGTTGGTGCTTGGCTATTTGGTTTGATAATATTAATTCTTGGTCTTCCTTGTGTACTAAGTCAAGATGCTTTTAATGAATTTGATTATTGGGCAGGAACAATTGCATTAGTCGTATTTGCCCTTATAGAAATCATTCTTTTTGCATGGGTTTTTGGCCTAAAAGACAATTACAATGAATGGAGAAAATCTGATGATGTGCTTCCTTTTAAAGCAATGAAAAGATTGCCTGCATGGAATGAAATTACAAGAGGTGCAGATATTAATGTTCCAATTATCTTTAAATTCATTATAAAATACGTCTCCCCAATATTTCTTCTTATTGTATTTTTTGGAGCAATTCCAGGAATTATTGATAACGCAACAAAGGATACAAGTTTATATGGCTGGATTGCAAGATTCTTGTTGTTAACCTTATTCATTATGATTTCATTCTTGGTTTACATTGCTGCCAAAAGAAACAAAAATTCTAAACTTTATTAAATGGAAACAAAAGCATTGGTGTTAGTTACTATTGTCTGGGTTTCGGTGACTTTTATCACCGGTTATTTTTTCTATAAGATTTTAACTACTCCATCTAAACCTGAACCCGATTCATTTTCTGATAATGATGAAGATTAATTAAAAAATGAAAAATAGATTTCACCTATCTCTTCAAACCAAAAATGGTATTGTGGGATTGATTTCAATTTTGATTTGCTTTGCTTTTATTCCGAGAATTTTAATGTCCTTCAAAGACAATAATTTTGTTGTTAGTTATTCAGAAATTCAAGAATTTAAAGAAGAAGTTGAAAAGTATTCCAAAAAACGTTTTAACTCAACTTATAAAAAGAAAAGTAAAGTATACTCTGTTCCCCCGGCTGCATTTGACCCGAACAAGTATAATCTCCAAGATTGGATGGCTCTTGGGTTATCTCAAAAACAGGCCGGTGTAGTTCTGAAATTTTCAAAATATGGGATTAAAAATGATGAAGCTTTGAGCAAAATCTTCGTTATTTCACCAGAGTTATTTGCTTTAATTAAAGATTCAACATTTTACAATGTGACGAAGTATGTAGACTTTGAAGATAAAAAGTATAGTAAAGTCGAACAACCAAAAATTCTCGTCGAATTGAATGCTGCTAACCAAGAAATTTTAGAGACTATTCCTGGTATAGGTCCGTATTTTGCAAAAAAAATAATCGCTTTTCGAGATAAATTGGGAGGTTTTGTCAACCAAGAACAGCTTTTACAGATAAATAAAATGACACCGGACAAATTATTGGCTATAGAAGAATACATTTCATTTGATTTAGAATTAGTAAAGAAAATTAATATCAATGAAGCTGTGGCCGAAGAATTATCTATGCATCCTTATATACCTTGGAATGTAGCCAATGCCATTGTGAAGTTCCGCGAACAGCATGGGAAATATGCTAGTTTAAATGAAATTTTGAAGACAAGAATAATTGACAATGAATTATTTTTGAAGATAAAACCTTATTTGACTTTTTAATATGCATTTGATTGAGAGACTTAAAGGAACAATTAGAGATGTCCCAAATTTTCCCAAGGATGGAATAATTTTTAAAGATATAAGTACCATCATGCTTGATCCGGTACTTTCATCTCAAGTGCTTGATCATTTAACTGATTTTTATAGAAATCAACAGCTTGATGCCATAGCAGGAATCGAAAGTAGAGGGTTTTTATTTGGTTATCCTTTGGCCATTCGATTAGGAATTCCTTTTGTTCTAATACGTAAAGAAGGGAAATTACCCTATAAAAAAATTAGTCATGCTTATCAATTGGAATACGGATCTGCGGTTATTGAAATGCATACGGATGCCATTATCAAAGGTCAAAAAGTCCTAATTCATGACGATTTATTGGCTACTGGTGGATCAGCTGCTGCCGCTGCCGAGTTGATTCAAAAATGTGGCGGTGAAATAGCTGGATTTAGTTTTCTAGTTGGACTAGATTTTTTAAATGGCGAAGAAAAGCTTAAACAGTTTTCAGACAATATTGTTAATTTAGTGCGCTATTAAATAATTTTCATAAAAAAACACCATGAACTTTGCCCTGAATGAAAACCAGCTGATGATTACTCAAATGGTTAGAGATTTCGCTGAAAAAGAAATAAAACCTAACCGTAATATATGGGATGAAGAAGAGTTTTTTCCTGTGGATACCATGAAAAAAATGGGAGAGCTTGGACTTTTGGGAATTTTTGTTCCTGAAGAATATGGAGGTTCAGGTTTTGGTTATTTCGAATATGCAACTGCTTTAATGGAATTAGGTAAAGTATGTGGTGGCGTAGGTTTGAGCGTTGCTGCGCATAATTCATTGTGCACTGGGCATATTTATTATCATGGTAATGAGGAGCAAAAAAGAAATTACCTTCCTAAATTGGCATCTGGTGAATTTATCGGAGCATGGGGTTTAACGGAACCTAATACCGGTTCAGACGCCATGAGAATGAAGACGGTTGCTCAAAAAGATGGAGAATATTGGATTATCAACGGTGCTAAAAATTGGATTACTCATGGATTATCTGGTGATCTTGCAGTGGTTCTTGTAAGAACTGGTGAATTGTTAGACAGTAATGGGATAACTGCATTTATTATCGAAAAAAATACACCGGGCTTTTCGGCTGTAAAAATTAAAGATAAATTTGGCGTACGAGCAAGTGAAACAGCAGAACTTATTTTTGATAATGTTCGAGTACATGAGAGTCAAGTTATCGGTGCCGTTGGAAATGGATTTAAACAAGCCATGCAGGTGCTCGATGGTGGACGGATTTCTATCGCTGCGCTGAGTTGTGGTGTGGCAAGAGGTGCATACGAAGCAGCCTTACAATACGCCAAAGAAAGAGAACAATTCGGACAACCGATAGCAAATTTTCAAGCTATTGGATTTAAATTGGCAGATATGGCAACTGAGATTGATGCCGCTGAGTTACTTACTTTTCAAGCAGCCTATTTGAAAAACTCCAAAAAGGGATTGACAAAACAAGGGGCATTCGCAAAACTTTATGCTAGTGAAGTTGCTGTAAAATGCGGAAATGAAGCCATGCAAATAATGGGTGGTTACGGTTATACTAAAGAATATCCAGCTGAAAAATACCTTCGCGATGCACGCTTGATGACTGTCGGGGAAGGAACTTCGGAAATTCAAAAACTCGTTATTTCAAGAGAAATTTTGAAATAGTATTGTTTTATATTTTTATTTACTATATTTGCATCCCTAAAATAATATTTAAACAAAAAAGATTATGCTTATTATTCCGGTTAAAGAAGGAGAAAATATTGAAAGAGCCCTTAAGAAGTACAAGAAAAAGTACGACAAAACTAATGTTATGAAAGAGCTTAGAAGTAGAAAAGAGTTTGTGAAACCTTCTGTAATCGAACGTCAAGGAAAAATTAAAGCATCATACATTCAAAAGATGAAATCTAGTGAAATGTAGTAACATTCGCAAAAAATAAACGTAAAGGAGCTTATGGCTCCTTTTTTATTGCTTTCAAAATTTGAATCTTACCTGTCAATTGAGAAAAGATATTCTCAAAACACCGTTCTTGCATACATGAAGGATTTGAAGCAGTTCATAGATTATTCCTGTATTTCTTCAATTAATGAATTCAAACAAGTGTCGCATGCTTCCATACGGTGTTGGATTGTGAATCTGGTTGAAAGTGCAATGGAGAATAAAACAGTTAACCGTAAACTTTCAGCCTTAAGAACATTTTTTAAATGGCTTCGAAAAGAAAATATTTTAGATCAAAATCCACTTTCTAAGATTAATGGACCTAAAATATCCAAAAGATTGCCTGTATTTGCTAAAGAGTCTGATTTAAACACATTGAAAATCGAAAAAATGTTTAGTAAGGATTTTAATGGAATCCGTGACAGGTTAATATTTGAAATTCTATATCAAACAGGAATTCGACTAAGTGAATTGATTAACTTAAAGGAGTTCGATGTAAACGATAACGCTATTAAAGTTTTGGGAAAGCGGAATAAAGAGAGAATAATCCCAGTTTCAAAAGATTTAACGCTACTGATAAGTAACTACATGAATTTTAAACGAAATCTTTCATTAGTAAATGAACACCTTTTGGTACTTGAAAATGGAAATAAATTATATTCGAAATTTGTTTACAGAAAAATAATTTATTATCTTGGAGTAAGTACAAATTTGGATAAAAAAAGTCCTCACGTTCTTCGACATACATTCGCAACACATTTATTAAACAATGGCGCAGGTTTAGAGACAATTAAAGATTTATTGGGTCATGCAAATCTGGCAGCTACCCAAGTATATACACATAATTCTTTCGCAAAGCTTTCAAATATTTATTCACAAGCTCATCCTCGTGGGCGCAAATTCAATTAATTATGGAAACTCAAATTCACTCAATTCATTTCGATGCAGACAAAAAACTTATTGATTTTATCAATGAAAAAGTTGGTAAATTAGAATTGTTTCACGATCAAATTATTGCAAGTGAAATTTATTTGAAAATAGATAAAAGTCAAGATAAGGAAAATAAAAATGTAGAAATCAAATTATTAGTTCCTGGAAAAACACTGATCGCCAAAAAGCAATGCAAATCCTTTGAAGAGGCTACCGATGAGGTTGTAGATGCCTTGCGGAAACAACTTGCGAAATCTAAAGATAAATTATAAGACAGTGGTTTTAAGTCAATTTCAACGAATCTTTAAAGGATCTTTTATTAATAGAACTCACTTCAATTAGGTTGAAAAAACAAAAAGAAGAAAAAAAACTTTTTAAAATCTTGTATTAAAAGAAATCTTTAGTAAATTTGCAATCCCAAAACGGGTTTGAAAAGAATTACGTTCTTTATTTTTTGACCAATATATTGCCGATGTAGCTCAGCTGGCTAGAGCAGCTGATTTGTAATCAGCAGGTCGGGGGTTCGAGTCCCTCCATCGGCTCAATAAAATATGTTGGGGATGTCGCATAGTGGCTATTGCAGCAGACTGTAAATCTGTCACCTCACGGTATCGTTGGTTCGAGTCCATCCATCCCCACAAAAATTAAAAATAGTAAGCGGGAGTAGCTCAGTTGGTAGAGCGTCAGCCTTCCAAGCTGAGGGTCGCGAGTTCGAATCTCGTCTCCCGCTCAATTTTTTGAAAGAACAGGCCGGTGTAGCTCAGGGGTAGAGCGCTTCCTTGGTAAGGAAGAGGTCACGAGTTCAAATCTCGTCATTGGCTCATTGAAGGATTTTTTCACTCTAATTAGGGTGAAATTTTGTGTATACATGAATTTGTTTTTTTATTAACTAAGTAACAAGTAAACAATGGCTAAGGAAAATTTTGATCGTTCCAAACCACACGTGAATATCGGTACTATCGGTCACGTAGATCACGGTAAAACAACTCTAACCGCTGCTATTTCCAGCGTTTTGGCATCTAAAGGGCTTGCGCAAATGCGTGATTTCTCATCAATTGACAATGCTCCAGAAGAAAAAGAGCGTGGTATTACTATTAACACATCTCACATTGAGTACGAAACAGCTAACCGTCACTATGCTCACGTTGACTGTCCAGGTCACGCCGATTATGTAAAAAACATGGTTACTGGTGCTGCTCAAATGGATGGAGCAATTCTAGTAGTTGCTGCTACTGATGGTCCAATGCCGCAAACTCGTGAGCACATTCTTTTAGGACGTCAAGTTGGAGTTCCTAGACTGGTTGTGTTTATGAATAAAGTAGACATGGTGGATGATCCAGAATTATTGGAATTGGTTGAAATGGAGGTGCGTGAATTGCTTTCTTTCTATCAATATGACGGAGATAATGCTCCAGTAATCCAGGGTTCTGCTTTAGGTGCATTAAACGGTGAGGAAAAGTGGGTTAAAACTGTTGAAGATTTGATGGATGCAGTAGATACTTATATTGAATTACCTCCAAGAGATGTTGATAAGGCTTTCTTGATGCCAGTAGAAGATGTGTTTACTATTACAGGTCGTGGAACTGTTGCTACAGGAAGAATTGAAACAGGTGTAATTAACTCAGGAGACCCAGTTGAAATTTTAGGAATGGGTGAGACTAAGTTGACATCAACAGTTACGGGTGTTGAAATGTTCCGTAAGATTTTGGACAGAGGTGAAGCTGGAGACAACGTTGGTCTTCTTTTAAGAGGTATCGAAAAATCTCAGATTAAAAGAGGTATGGTTATCTGTAAGCCAGGTTCTACAACTCCACACTTGGAATTTAAAGCTGAAATCTACGTATTGAAAAAAGAAGAAGGAGGTCGTCACACTCCATTCCACAATAAATACCGTCCGCAATTCTATTTCCGTACAACGGATGTTACAGGAGAAATTTTCTTGACAGATGGACGTGAAATGGTAATGCCAGGTGATAACGTATCTATTACTGTTAAATTGATCGTTCCAGTTGCTATGGACAAAGGTCTTCGTTTTGCAATCCGTGAGGGTGGTAGAACTGTAGGTGCTGGTCAGGTTACTGAAATTGTATCTTAATTTAATCGTTATACAATAATTTTTAAGGGGAGTTCGCTCCCCTTTTTAAACGGGTGTAGCTCAGCTGGTAGAGTAGTGGTCTCCAAAACCATTGGTCGTGGGTTCGAATCCTACCGCCCGTGCTTAAAATAGAAAAACGTGTCAAAAATAAAGAACTACATAAATGAAACTGTGAACGAAATGGTTCACAACGTTACATGGCCTACTTGGAAAGAACTCCAGAATCATGCTATTATTGTGGTTATCGCTTCTGTGATTATTGCCATTTTGATTTTTACAATGGATTTCGTTTTTGGAAACAATTCAAGTACCAAAGACCCAATTTGGGAAGGTGTATTAGGTTTCCTTTATAACATGTTTAATTAGATGTATCATGAGTGAGATTAAAAAACGTTGGTACGTCGTAAGAGCCGTAAGCGGTAAAGAAAAAAAGGTCAAAGAATATCTTGACCTTGAAATTACTAGATTGAAACTTACCGACTTCATTGATCAAGTACTTATTCCTACTGAAAAGGTTTTTCAAATTCGAAATGGAAAAAAAGTCTCTAAAGAAAAAGCATATCTTCCTGGATATGTGCTTGTAGAGGCCGCTTTAGTTGGTGAAGTTCCTCACGTTATAAAAAGTATTCCAAATGTAATCGGATTTCTTGGTACGGAAAAAGGTGGCGAGCCTGTTCCAATGAGACTGAGTGAAGTTAACCGAATTCTTGGTAAAGTTGATGAGCTTTCGGAGAATGAGGAAGAAATGAAAATACCTTTCGTTGTTGGTGAATCGGTTAAAGTCATTGACGGTCCATTCAATAACTTTAGCGGTGTAATTGATGAAATAAATGAGGATAAAAAGAAACTAAAGGTTATGGTAAAAATCTTTGGTAGAAAAAATCTTCTGGAACTTAGCTACATGCAAGTGGAGAAGGAAATTTAAAAAGTATATTAACCGTAGGAGTGAGTTTCGCGAATAAAGCTTCCCGCTAACGCTCATGTTTGACTACATAAATTAAATACAAATGGCAAAAGAAGTAGCAGCACTGATCAAATTGCAGATCAAAGGAGGTGCAGCCAATCCTTCACCACCAGTTGGGCCTGCTTTAGGTGCAAAAGGTGTGAATATCATGGAGTTCTGTAAGCAGTTTAATGCAAGAACTCAGGATAGACCAGGAAAGGTTACTCCAGTAGTTATTACCGTTTACGGTGATAAATCTTTCGATTTTGTTTTAAAAACCCCACCTGCAGCAGTGCAAATTGTGGAGCATACCAAAATCAAAAAAGGTTCTTCAGAACCAAATAAGTCTAAAGTTGGAAACATTTCTTGGGACCAAGTTAGAACAATAGCTGAAGATAAACTTCCAGATTTGAATTGCTTTACAATTGATGCAGCAATGTCCATGATTGCTGGAACAGCAAGAAGTATGGGTGTAACTGTAAAAGGTGGTGAAGCACCTAAATCTAAATAATTTGCATTATGAAAAGAGTATCTAAAAAAAGAAAAGAGATCTTGGCTAAATTTGATTTAGCAAAGCCCTACTCGTTATCAGAAGCATGTGATTTGGTTAAAGGTATTTCAACAACAAAGTTCGATGCCTCTGTTGATATATGCGTTCGTCTAGGCGTAGACCCAAGAAAAGCCAACCAAATGGTTCGCGGTACCGTGGCGCTTCCTCACGGAACAGGTAAAGATGTTAGGGTTTTGGTTCTATGTACACCAGATAAAGAGGCCGAAGCCAAAGCTGCTGGAGCAGATTATGTTGGTTTGGACGATTTTATAGAAAAAATCAAAGGAGGGTGGACTGATGTTGATGTAATTGTTACTATGCCTGCAGTTATGGGAAAAGTTGGTGCACTAGGTAGAATACTAGGACCTCGTGGACTTATGCCTAACCCTAAGACAGGTACAGTTACAATGGAAGTAGGTAAGGCTGTTGAAGAAGTGAAGGCCGGTAAAATTGACTTTAAAGTTGATAAATATGGTATCATCCATTCAGCAATTGGTAAAGTTAGCTTTGAGGGAAGTAAGATTAAAGATAATGCAAATGAACTAATTCAGCAGCTTATCAAATTGAAGCCCTCGGCTGCAAAAGGAACCTACATTAAAAGTATTTACTTGAGTTCTACAATGAGTCCTGGTATCCAAGTGGATGCAAAGTCTGTTGTTGCTTAAACATTGTAATTATGACGAAACAAGAAAAAGCACAGTACATTGATAACTTAGTTCAGGAATTATCTGATTCTAATGTTTTCTATCTAGCAGATACTTCAGGCTTGACCGTTGATGTAGTAAATAGCTTACGAAGAAGATGTTTCCAATCTAATATCAAAATGCGTGTTGTTAAGAACACCTTGCTTGTTAAAGCAATGGATCGCGTTGAAGGTAAGAACTATGGAGATTTGAAAGCGATTTTATCTGGTGCAACCTCAATAATGTTTTGCGAGGTAAGTAATGCACCTGCTAAGTTGATTCAGGATTTTCGTAAGAAAAATGATAAACCAATTTTGAAAGGTGCCTACATTCATGAGGCAACTTTTGTTGGCGATAATCAATTAGATACGCTTGTATCATTGAAAAGCCGTGAAGAACTTATTGGTGAAATCATTGGATTACTTCAGAGCCCGGCTAAGAATGTGGTTTCTGGTCTTACAGGTGCAGGTAGTAAAATTGCCGGTATCCTTAAAACGCTCGGAGAGCGTAATTAATTAAATTTTTGTTGAACCTTTTTTTAAAACAAATAAAAATGGCTGATTTAAAGCAAATTGCGGAAACGCTAGTAAACTTAACAGTTAAAGAAGTAAATGATTTAGCTGCAATCTTAAAAGATGAATATGGTATCGAACCAGCTGCTGCTGCGCCAGTTATGATGGCAGGTGGCGGTGCTGCTGACGGTGGTGAAGCTGCTGCTGAAAAGACAGAGTTCGACGTAATTCTTAAGTCTGGAGGGGCTAACAAACTTGCGGTTGTTAAACTTGTAAAAGAGTTAACTGGTAATGGTTTGAAAGAATCCAAAGACCTAGTTGATGGTGCTCCTGCTACTTTGAAAGAAGGTGTATCCAAAGATGAGGCTGAAGGTCTTAAAAAGTCTCTAGAAGAGGCTGGAGCAGAAGTTGAGATTAAGTAATTATCTTCTTCATACCAGGAAAGGTGTCCCGTTTACGGGATGCCTTGTCCTGTTTTAATACGTTATTGCATATTATAGTTGTTTTTTAACACTTAAATCGATTAGCCTTGGCAACATCAAGCAACACATCAACAAGAATTAATTTTGCTTCAAGCAAAAACCAATTCGATTATCCAGACTTTTTGGATATACAATTAAAATCATTTCAAGAGTTTTTTCAGTTAGAAACTACCCCTGAAAATAGAGAAAGTGAAGGATTATTTAAAGTTTTTGCTGAAAACTTTCCTATCACCGATACCAGAAACCAATTCGTTTTAGAGTTTTTGGATTATTTTATTGATCCCCCTAGATATACTATTGAAGAGTGTATTGAAAGAGGTTTAACTTACAGCGTGCCTTTAAAGGCGAAGCTTAAGTTATATTGTACCGACCCGGAACATGAAGATTTTGAAACCATTGTTCAGGATGTGTATTTAGGTACAATACCTTACATGACCCCAAAAGGATCTTTCGTTGTAAATGGAGCTGAGCGAGTTATCGTATCACAATTACACAGATCTCCTGGGGTATTTTTTGGTCAAAGTAGACATGCTAATGGTACTAAGCTTTATTCAGCAAGAGTAATCCCTTTTAAAGGTTCTTGGATTGAATTTGCTACTGATATCAATAGCGTAATGTATGCCTATATTGATAGAAAAAAGAAATTACCGGTAACAACGCTTTTAAGAGCGATAGGCTATGAAAGTGATAAAGATATATTAGAGATTTTTGGTTTGGCTGATGAAGTGAAGGCTACTAAAGCAAACTTGAAAAAACTGGTTGGAAGAAAGCTTGCAGCTCGTGTCCTTAAATCTTGGATTGAAGACTTTGGTGATGAGGATACAGGTGAAGTTGTTTCAATTGAAAGAAATGAAGTTTTGCTTGATCGTGAAACTGTTTTGGAAGAAAATCATATTGATTTAATTGTCGATGCAGGAATTAAGAATGTTATCCTTCACAAGGATGATGTAAATACTGCCGATTTTACAATTATTTACAATACACTTCAAAAAGATACATCCAATTCGGAAAAAGAAGCAGTTGAGCATATTTATCGTCAATTACGTAATGCTGAACCACCTGACTATGAAACCGCGAAATCTGTTTTTGAAAAATTGTTTTTCTCAGATACTCGTTACGATCTTGGTGAAGTTGGACGATTTAGATTAAATAAAAAATTAGGAACAGATAGTTCCGAAGAATCGCGTGTTCTTACTAAAGGTGATATCATATCGATTATCAGATATTTAATTGAATTAATCAATTCAAAAGCCGATGTTGATGATATCGACCACCTTTCAAATAGACGTGTTCGAACTGTTGGCGAGCAATTGTACGCTCAATTTGGAGTAGGACTTGCAAGAATGGCCAGAACCATTAGAGAGCGAATGAACGTTAGAGATAACGAAGTATTTACTCCAATAGATCTTATCAACGCCAAGACTTTATCTTCCGTGATTAACTCCTTTTTTGGTACCAATCAATTATCTCAATTTATGGATCAAACAAATCCATTATCAGAGGTAACACACAAAAGAAGATTATCGGCTTTAGGACCAGGCGGTTTGTCTAGAGAACGAGCTGGTTTTGAAGTACGAGATGTTCACTACACACATTACGGTAGGTTGTGTACCATAGAAACACCCGAAGGTCCAAACATTGGTTTGATATCTTCACTGTGTGTTTTTGCTAAAGTAAACAAACTTGGATTTATTGAAACCCCATACCGTGAAGTAAAACAAGGAAAGGTTGTATTGGAAAATCAGCCACTTTACCTTTCAGCTGAGGAAGAGGATGCAAAAATGATTGCTCAAGCAAATGCCAAAGTTGACGATGGAGGTAAATTCTTGACAGAATTTGTTAAAGCAAGATTTGAAGGTGACTTCCCAGTTGTTACTCCTGATAATATTAATTTAATGGATGTTGGTGCAAACCAAATTGCATCAATTGCGGCATCTTCAATTCCATTTTTGGAACATGATGATGCAAACCGCGCCCTTATGGGATCGAACATGCAACGTCAGGCGGTTCCACTTTTAAAACCAAGTTCTCCAATTGTAGGTACTGGTATTGAGAGATTAGTAGCTCGAGATTCACGAGTGCTCGTAAACGCAGAAGGAACAGGAGTAGTTGAATATGTTGATTCAAAGGAGATTGTAATTCGTTACGATTGGACTTCTGAAGATAAATTGGTTAGTTTCGATAGTGAGGTTGTTCATTATCCTTTAACCAAGTTTATGAAAACCAATCAAAGCACTTGTATCAACTTAAAACCAATTGTCAAAAAGGGTGATAGGGTTGTTAAAGGTCAGGTGCTTTGTGAAGGATATGCGACCCAACAGGGAGAATTGGCATTAGGACAAAATCTTAAAGTGGCATTTATGCCTTGGAAAGGTTATAACTTTGAGGATGCTATTGTGATATCTGAAAAAGTGGTTAGAGATGATATCTTTACTTCTATTCATATTGATGAATATACACTGGAAGTGCGTGACACCAAGCGTGGAATGGAAGAACTTACCTCTGATATTCCAAATGTGTCGGAAGAAGCAACTAAAGACCTTGACGAAAATGGTTTAATAAGAATTGGTGCAGAAATCAAAGAAGGTGACATACTTATCGGAAAAATAACACCTAAAGGTGAAACAGACCCATCTCCAGAGGAAAAATTACTTCGTGCAATTTTTGGAGATAAGGCTGGAGATGTTAAAGATGCATCATTAAAAGCTGGTCCGTCATTAAGAGGAGTCGTTATCGATAAAAAGTTGTTTTCTAGAGCAATAAAAGACAGAAAATCAAAAGCTCAAGATAAACCAGTTTTGGAAAGCCTTGATTCCGATTTTGAGAAGGATTTAGCCATTCTAAAAGAGAAGCTTGCCGATAAATTAATTGCAATTCTTGGTGATCATAAGTCGGCTGGTGTTTTCAATAATTTTAAGGAAGAAATTATTAAGAAAGGTACAAAATTCGCTCAAAAATCCCTTGTAGCCATCGACTATTCAATCGTTAATCCAACGAATTGGACATCTGATGCTCAAGTAAATGCTTTGGTTGGAAGAGTAATTCACAATTTCAACATTAAGGCTAATGACTTGCTTGGGGTATACAAACGCAAGAAATTCCACATTTCAGTAGGTGATGAATTGCCAGCAGGAATTGTAAAAATGGCTAAAGTTTACGTTGCTAAAAAACGTAAATTAAAGGTTGGTGATAAGATGGCTGGTAGACATGGAAATAAGGGAATTGTTGCAAATATTGTTCGTCAAGAAGATATGCCTTTCTTAGAAGATGGTACTCCAGTAGATATCGTGCTGAATCCATTGGGTGTACCTTCACGTATGAATCTTGGTCAGATTTATGAGACTGTATTAGGTTGGGCTGGAGAAAAGTTGGGAGTGAAATTCGCTACACCTATTTTTGATGGTGCGCATCCAAGTGAAATCGATGATTGGACTGAAAAAGCTGGAATTCCTAAATCAGGTAAAACCTATTTGTATGATGGTGGTACCGGTGAAAAGTTCCACCAGCCTGCAACAGTTGGTGTTATTTACATGCTGAAACTGTCTCACATGGTTGATGATAAAATGCACGCTAGATCAATAGGTCCATACTCATTAATTACGCAACAACCTTTGGGTGGTAAAGCACAATTTGGAGGCCAGCGTTTTGGTGAAATGGAGGTTTGGGCACTTGAAGCTTTCGGTGCAGCAAATATTTTACAGGAAATCTTGACTGTTAAGTCTGATGATGTAATGGGACGCGCTAAAGCATACGAGTCAATCGTGAAAGGTGACAATACACCTGAACCTGGAATTCCAGAGTCATTCAATGTATTGTTGCATGAATTACGCGGATTGTGTCTCAACATTTCCTTGGATTAATTAGTTTTTGTTAATGAATAATTTAATAGAACCATAATAAAATGGCTTATAGAAAAGAAACACCGAAAAAACAGAGTAGCTTCAACAAGATAACTATTTCATTAGCTTCTCCAGAAGTTATATTAGAACAGTCAAGTGGTGAAGTTCTTAAACCGGAGACTATAAACTATAGAACATACAAACCTGAACGTGATGGATTGTTCTGTGAACGTATTTTCGGACCTGTTAAAGACTATGAATGTCACTGCGGTAAGTATAAAAGAATTCGATATAAAGGAATTGTTTGTGATAGATGTGGTGTTGAAGTAACAGAGAAAAAAGTTAGACGTGAAAGAATGGGACATATTTCCCTAGTGGTTCCCGTTGCACACATCTGGTATTTTAGATCACTGCCGAATAAAATAGGCTATCTTTTAGGATTACCAACTAAAAAGTTAGACCAAATAATTTATTACGAGCGTTATGTCGTAATTCAGCCAGGTATTGCCTCGAATCTAGATGGGTCTGAATTGCACAGGTTAGATTTTCTTACCGAAGAAGAGTACTTGGATATCGTTGATGCTCTTCCAAAAGAAAATCAGTATCTTGAAGATTCCGATCCTAATAAATTCATTGCGAAAATGGGTGCTGAAGCACTCCATGATTTGTTGAAATCATTAGATCTTGAAACCACATCATACAATTTACGTCATCAGGCAAACACTGAAACTTCTGTGCAACGTAAAAATGAAGCCTTAAAAAGACTTCAAGTTGTAGAAGCAATGAGAGAATCTCAGGAAAGAATAGAAAATAAGCCTGAGTGGATGATAGTAAAAGTGGTTCCGGTGATTCCGCCTGAATTGCGTCCACTAGTTCCTCTTGATGGCGGTCGCTTTGCTACCTCTGACTTGAATGACCTTTACAGAAGGGTTATTATTAGAAATAACCGTTTAAAGCGTCTTATTGAAATTAAAGCTCCTGAGGTTATCTTGAGAAATGAAAAAAGAATGTTACAGGAATCTGTTGACTCACTTTTCGATAACTCGAGAAAATCAAGTGCAGTAAAAACTGAATCAAATAGACCGTTGAAATCACTTTCCGATTCATTAAAAGGAAAGCAGGGTCGTTTCCGTCAAAACCTACTCGGTAAACGTGTAGATTATTCAGCACGTTCGGTAATTGTTGTAGGTCCAGATTTGAAATTGCACGAATGTGGTCTTCCTAAAGATATGGCCGCGGAATTATACAAACCGTTCATCATTAGAAAAATGATTGAAAGAGGTATTGTTAAAACTGTAAAGTCAGCTAAGAAAATTGTAGACCGCAAAGAACCAATCGTTTGGGATATTTTGGAAAATGTACTAAAAGGGCATCCAGTTCTTTTAAACAGAGCACCTACGCTTCACCGTCTAGGTATTCAAGCGTTCCAACCGAAATTGATTGAAGGAAAAGCAATTCGTCTGCATCCATTGGTAACAACGGCGTTCAACGCTGATTTTGATGGTGACCAGATGGCAGTGCATTTGCCTTTGGGTAATGCAGCAATCCTAGAAGCACAGTTATTAATGCTCGCTTCTCACAATATTTTGAACCCAGCGAATGGCGCACCAATTGCCGTTCCATCACAGGACATGGTTCTTGGTTTGTATTATATCACCAAGGGTAAAAAATCAATGGGTGACCTGGTTGTGAAAGGTGAGGGAAGCGTGTTTTATTCTCCGGAAGAAGTAATTATCGCATACAATGAAAGACGTGTAGATTTGCACGCCCATATTAAAGTAAGAACATACGACCTTAATGAAGAAGGAGAACCTACACTTCAGTTAATTGAAACTACATGTGGACGCGTATTGTTTAATGAGCGTGTACCAAGAGAGGTAGGTTATATTAACGATGTCATGACAAAAAAGGCACTTCGCGATATCATTGGTGAAGTTTTGAAGATTTCAGGAACATCAAGAACTGCTCAATTCCTCGATGATATTAAAGAATTGGGTTATGAAATGGCATTCAAAGGTGGACTTTCTTTCAATTTGGACGATATCATTATTCCAAAAGAGAAAATTGAGTTGGTGTCTAAAGCAGAAAATGAGGTGAAAGAGGTAATGATGAACTACAATATGGGGCTTATTACCAACAACGAAAGATATAATCAGATAATTGACATTTGGACGCATACGAATTCAAGATTGACGCATACGTTAATGGAACAATTGAAAAATGATAAACAAGGTTTCAATTCCATTTACATGATGTTCGATTCAGGTGCCCGTGGTTCTAAAGAACAAATTCGTCAGCTTTCTGGAATGAGAGGGTTAATGGCGAAACCACAAAAATCTGGTGCTTCAACCCAAGAAATTATTGAAAATCCTATTTTATCAAACTTTAAAGAAGGATTATCAATTCTTGAATACTTCATATCTACACACGGTGCACGTAAAGGTCTTGCAGATACAGCCTTGAAAACTGCAGATGCTGGATACTTAACACGTCGTTTGGTTGATGTCGCACAAGATGTTGTAATCAATGCTGAGGATTGTGGAACCTTAAGAGGTATAGTGGCAACATCATTAAAAAAGAATGATGAAGTCGTTGAACCTTTATACGATAGAATTTTAGGAAGAACTTCAGTTCATGACGTTTATTTCCCAGAATCGGATAAGTTAATTGTATCCGCTGGAGAGTTGATTTCTGAGGAAGTAGCTACAACAATCGAAAAAGCTGGAATTGAAGAAGTGGAAATCAGATCCGTTTTAACATGTGAGATGAGAAGAGGGGTTTGTTCTAAATGTTACGGAAGAAACCTAGCAACTCACCGTTCCGCTCAATTGGGTGATTCGGTTGGTGTTATTGCAGCACAATCTATTGGTGAACCAGGGACACAGTTAACTTTGAGGACATTCCACGTAGGTGGTACTGCATCTAATATTGCTGATGTTTCTGACATGAAGGCCAAAGCAAATGGTAAGCTTGAAATAGAAGAACTTCGTACGATTGAAAAAGTAAATGCGGATGGTTCCAAGAAAGTTGTTGTAGTGGGTAGATCTGCAGAATTAAAAATCACTGATGAAAAGACTGGTATTGTAGTTATGAATGCCAACGTTCCTTATGGTTCGGAAATGGTTGTGCAAAACAATACCAAAATCAAGAAAGGTGATGTAATTTGTAAATGGGATCCATACAATGCTGTTATCGTATCTGAAGTTTCTGGTAAGGTAGTCTTTGATAGTATAGTAGAAGGCATAACATACCGTGAAGAAGTTGATGAGCAAACAGGATTTACTGAAAAAGTAATTACCGAATCGAGAGACAAAAAGAAAAATCCAGCTATTCATATTATTGATGCTAAGTCAAAAGAAATATTGAGGGAATATTCTTTACCTGTTGACGCACATATTGCTGTTAATGAAGGAGATAAGATTGAAGCTGGTGATATTTTGGTTAAAATTCCAAGAGTTGCTGGAAAAACTGGTGATATTACCGGAGGTCTTCCACGTGTAACTGAATTATTTGAAGCGCGAAATCCATCAAATCCAGCGGTAGTCTCTGAAATTGATGGTATTGCAGAATACGGTAAGATTAAACGAGGTAATCGTGAAATTCAAATTACCTCCAAAACAGGTGAAACTAGAAAATATCTTGTTTCTTTATCAAAACATATCTTGGTTCAAGAGAACGACTTTGTTCGTGCTGGACAACCGCTTTCTGATGGTGCGATTACGCCTAATGATATTTTGAATATTGAAGGTCCAACAAAAGTTCAAGAGTATATCGTTAATGAAATTCAAGAAGTTTACCGACTTCAAGGGGTAAAAATTAATGACAAGCACTTTGAAGTTATTGTTCGACAAATGATGCTTAAAGCAGAAATCGTAGATGCAGGTGATACAAGATTCCTTGAAGGCCAATCGGTACACAAGGCTGATATAATGGAGGAAAATGATGCTATTTTCGGAATGAAAGTAGTCGTTGATGCAGGGGAATCTACAACTTTAAAGCCTGGTCAGATTTTATCCGCACGTCATTTAAGAGACGAAAATTCTCAATTGAAACGTACAGATAGGAAACTGGTAGAAGCAAGAGACGCTGTACCGGCAACTTCAACACCTTTATTGCAAGGTATAACGCGTGCATCATTACAAACGCAATCGTTTATTTCTGCAGCATCATTCCAAGAAACAACCAAGGTTCTTAATGAGGCAGCAATTTCTGGAAAAGAAGACCATTTACTCGGTCTGAAAGAAAATGTTATTGTTGGTCATCTAATTCCTGCTGGAACTGGAGTTCGAAATTTCCAAAAGTTAATTGTAGCTTCAAAGGAAGCTTATGAGGAGATGGTCGAAAACGATTAATTATATAAAATGTTTTATGGAAGCCGGCCGATGAGGTCGGCTTCTTTTTTATAGAGCATTTAATTTCAATTCAAATTTTATTGAATAACTTCAAATGTTTCGATCAAAAATGTTAAATTCACTTAAAGTTTAAAAAGAATGGAAAACAACGAACATCAAGTGAATATAGAACTAGACGAAGAAACAGCCTTAGGAGTATATTCTAACCTTGCAATCATAACCCATTCTAATGCTGAAATGGTTTGTGATTTCGTTCAAATGATGCCAGGAATGCCGAAAGCTAAAGTGAGATCGCGTGTTGTTATGACTCCTCAAAACGCAAAGCGTTTCATGAGGGCACTAATTGACAATGTTCAAAAGTATGAACAACATTTTGGAACAATTGAAGAAAATGATGTTCCTCCAATGCCTCCTATGAATTTTGGAACGCCAAGTAATATGGCATAAAAATGCAAAAAACTTTCAAAATAGTTGTTTAATTTAAAGTTCTTTGTAACTCATCCTTTTTTCAGTTTGTTTTAAAGTTAAATTATATATTTAACTATGTATTATTGGCAAGATAAGTTTTCAATTAACTTGTACTATCTGGAGCCTATGATATCCTTTCTCAATTTGTAATTCAAGAAGGTAATGAATAAAGCAGCCCGTTCAAAGTTGGAAAAAGGAAATCTTCAAATCGAAATTGATGCAGCATATTTATATGGGGTATTGGCTCAAAATGAGGAAGATTCAAATTTGGCATCCGTGTTCCGCCAAATGAGTGAAATCGAAAAAGAGCACGCCGTTCATTTCTGTGAAGCTTCAGGGTTGAATATAAATGATTTTCATCCTTCTTGGAGGGCAAAAACGCTCCACAGAATTGGTCGCATTTTCGGTTACGATTATGTATTGGGTGTGTTACTTGATACTGAAAAAAATCTTGCCCAATCTGTATTATTGAAGAAAAGAAATTCAAATCTGGATGTTACCGGGACAGAAATAAATCATGTTAAAATTCTCCGCAATATCCTTGAAAATGAGCAAAATGTTAATGGCAGTCAAATGGCGCGTTTGGAAAAAAAACACCGCACTGTAGGCGGAAATGCCATTCGTGCTGCAGTACTTGGAGGCAACGACGGATTGGTTTCCAATTTCAGTTTGGTTATGGGGGTAGCAGGAGCGAGTTCCCGACAAGAGAATGTAGTATTGGCAGGTACAGCAGGTTTATTGGCAGGTGCACTTTCGATGGCCTTGGGAGAGTGGATTTCCGTTAAAAGTTCTCAAGAACTTTATGAAAATCAGATGCAGCTTGAATTGGAAGAATTGGAATTGAATCCCTCTGGTGAACAAAAAGAACTGAAACTGATTTACATGTCTAAAGGTATTCCAGAGGAGCAAGCTCAACTAATGTCTGAAGAAATCATGAAGGATAAAGACAAGGCTCATCAAGTTTTAATTCGAGAAGAACTTGGCATACAGCCTGAGGAATTGAAAGGTTCTGCCATGGAAGCGGCACTGTCTTCATTTGTACTTTTCGCAATTGGAGCAATAATTCCGGTATTTCCTTTCTTTTTCTTGAGTGGTTGGTTGGCAATAACGGTAAGTGCCGTAGCCAGTGCTCTTGGACTCTTTTTAATCGGTTCCGCAATTACGCTCTTTACCGGAAAAAATCTATGGTTCTCAGGATTTCGACAAGTATTTTTTGGATTGTCAGCTGCGGCAATTACCTTTGGTATAGGAAAGCTGATAGGATTCTCAGTTTCTTAATTATTAACTTTAAAATTAAAATCATGAATGACGCTCATTTTCATCTCCTAATCAACCATTTGCCAATTATTGTTCCTATTGTTGGAGCTTTGGTGCTTATTATTGGATTGTTAATCAATCAAGAAGTTGTCAAGCGTGTATCATATCTGCTATTTATATTAGGTGCCATTGCTACATTTCCAACAATGAATTCTGGGGAAGGAGCTGAGGAGATCGTGGAACATTTGCCAAATATGTCTCATGAACTCATTCACGAACATGAAGAAAAAGCAGAGTTCTTTGCTATACTGAGTTATTTGCTGGGTGTTGTATCCATTGTTGCCCTGTGGATGAGTTGGAAGCGCAACAAATTTGCTAAAATGATTGGTGCATTGGTCTTAGCATTTTCGATTGTTGTATTGTTTTTTGCTCGACAGACAGGTACAACCGGAGGTGAAATCAGTCACCCTGAAATACGTGAAGACTTCAAAGCTGCAGTGGATGACGATCATGATGAGGCTAGAGAAGCAGAAGAGGAAGACGAAGACGAAGATTAATATTATTCAATGTGCAAAGTAGCTTCCCAAACTTGTGTGTTTTTGTAATAATCGGAAGCCACTACTTTAAATTGATGGTTCCCTGAAAATTGCAGCGGTAACTCATAACCTATTGTATCATTTTTATTGTCATAGTATACAGGTTTCCAGATTCCATCTACATACAAATCGTAAGATAATATTGATGTGGCGGCATCTTGTATCTTCCAAAATATTTCAGATTTAGAAATTTTTTGATCATTGATTTTAAAATTGTAAGCAACAATTGTGGGCGCTGTTTTGTCCTGTTTTAAGGAGAAAGTGCCTAAGTATTCAGATTCAGCAGTAATCCATCCATTCAATTGAACAGATTTCAATGCCTTCTTTACACCGCCTGAAGTAACGACTTCAATGTAATATTTTTCTGAGTTGATTTCTGGGGATTTTAAGGATACAGTAACGGTTTTTTGTATTGGTTGTTTTACATCACCAATAGAAAAAGGGCCATTTAGGCATACATTTTTTTGAACGGGTTCATAGAAGGTGTTTTCTGAAATCGAGAATCGAATTTTTTCATTTTCAAATACATAGGACGAGTCAGGAAATAAAAAATTTTCGGTAGAAAAGATATCATCACATGCCATAAATGAGGTGCTATCTGCTTGAAATTTTAAGTTTAGTGTTGTCTTATTATTTTCGAAATCACTTGCTCTAAAAAACAAATTGTATAAGGTGTTTGCTTCTACTTGTTTTATTCCATTTTGTTCGCATGGATAAATATCAAGAGGATTTTTCTCAGTTCTAAAAGCTTTGTGAAAATGTCTTTTTTCGTTTGTAAATGCGGAATAATCCATATGATTATTGATATATCTGGATTCAATGAAATCTATACTATCAATTGCCTGACAAAATTCAAGCTGATTATCGATTTCCAGTTGGGATGCATAAATACCACACAAATTTGATTCTCCATCGTAACGATCTTGCATTTCAAAAGAGAATCCCAAATAACCATCTTTACAAAGGAAATCGGATTGAATAACCAATGTATCTGTTAAACTGATTTTGCCATTAATTGCTGCTGGAAGTGCTTGTTTTTGTATTTTTCCTGGAATGTTATAACCCTCTTGTGTTAAACTATAAAGCCTTAACGAATTTATTTCTGGTGAAATGTGATCGGCGATTTTAAATCCAAATAATAAGGGATTCAATGCTTTTTGAGTTTCAGTGTTCCTGATTTCAAAATGTAAATGTGGCCCTTGAGAATGTCCCGTGTTTCCAGTATATGCAATTAAATCTCCAGCTTGAACTTTGATTTCATCAATTCTGAAAAATACCTCAACTTCGTTTTCCAATTGTTCCATTTGAATTGCCTCCATGATACTGTCAATAGTATTGTTGAATTTCGAGCAATGCGCATAAACACTTGTCAAACCATTTGGGTGATTAACGTATATAACCTTTCCATAACCATTAGGTGAAATCCGAACTCTTGAAACAAATCCATCGTCAATTGAAAATATGGAATAACCTTCCTTTTTATTGGTTTTAAAATCTAACCCCATGTGGAAGTGATTGCTTCTTAATTCTCCAAAATTTGCAGATAGTTTGAGCGGAATGGCTAAAGGTGAATGTAATTTAGAATCCTTATTCTGACCTAATATTTGTAGCGTCCAACAAATTGAAAAACAAATAAAAACCATTTTTTTTATCATGTTACAAAATTAATCCAACATAATTTTGTTAGGAAAGAATAAGAGAAATTTATTGCCGATAATCAAGAAATACTAACTTTGTATAAAGTCTCCAAAAATGAATGCGCAAATTCAACAAATCATAGATGAGATAAAGGCAAAAGGCCTTTCTATGCACGCGAATTTGCAAAATGAACGTTCAAAATGTCTAAGTCAGCAAATGGAAATAGACAGTTTAAAAGTAGAACTTGACGATTTGAAAATGAAAAATGAAAATTTGCAATCTCAAGTCAATCTGCTGCGAAATCAATTGGAAGAGACAAAAGGTCAGGTTGTCGTTAATTCAGAAATTCCGAAAAGGAATAATGAAGAAATTGATGAGTTGGTGAAAGAAATAGAATACTGTATCAATCAGTTAAGGAAATAGGGAATGAGTAAGATGTCCATTAAAGTTGTGGTTGCAGGCCGATCTTATCCGCTCAGTGTTAATGAGTCGGAACAAGCAAAGGTGTTACAAGCCGCTGAAGACATCAATCGGTCCATAAAAATGCTTCAAGATAATTATGCTGTTAAGGATATGCAAGATTTGTTAGCAATGACTGCTTTGCAATTGGCAATTAAACCTGCATCTCAACAAGCATCAGCCCCGCAAGATTTTAAGGCTGTTGAAGAAAAACTTCAGGCACTTTCCGATGAGCTAGATCAGCTCAATTCTTAAGTTTCAATCATCTTCCATCGGCAACATTTAGGTTGTTTTACTTAAAGTAATAAGTATGGAATTAGTTATAGGTTTATTGATTGGATTAACCGGAGGAGGTGTTGCCGGAGTGCTTATCCAACGTGTTGTCCTAAAAGGAAAAAGCACACAAATTATTAAAGAAGCAGAAATAGAAGGGGAAAATATCAAAAAGGATAAAATTCTTCAGGCAAAGGAAAAGTTTCTGAAACTTAAAGAAGAGCACGAAGGTGCAATGAAAGAAAAGGAGCGTCGTTTGCAATCAACAGAGGATAGAGCGCGTGCCAAGGAGAAAACACTTTCTCAAAAAATAGAGGAAGTTTCGAGAAAAGAAAAAGAACTAGAAAAAAATCAACAAGAACTTGAAACAAGGGTTCAAGCTTTTGATTTGAAACATCAAGAATTAGAGAAAATTCAAGAAAAACGTGTCGCTGAACTATCAAAAATTAGCGGAATGACTCCAGAGGATGCCAAGAACATGTTGATGGAAGCGCTTAAAGATGAAGCTCGCACTGGTGCAATGACTTATATCAAAGAGATTACAGAAGAGGCAAAATTGAATGCCAATAGAGAAGCGAAAAAAATCGTTATACAAACCATTCAGCGCGTTGCCACCGAACAAGCAGTGGAAAATGCTGTATCGGTATTCAATATTGACTCTGATGAGGTTAAAGGTAGAATTATTGGTCGCGAAGGAAGAAATATTAGAGCGCTCGAAGCTGCAACCGGTGTAGAAATTATCGTGGATGATACGCCAGAAGCGATCATATTATCTTGTTTTGATCCCGTTAGAAGAGAAATCGCGCGATTAGCATTACATCAATTGGTGTCTGATGGAAGAATTCACCCTGCTCGAATCGAGGAAGTTGTGGCTAAAACTCGAAAGCAACTAGAGGAAGAAATTGCTGAAACAGGAAGAAGAACTTGTATGGATTTAGGTATTCATGGATTACACCCTGAATTAACCAGAATGGTTGGAAGAATGAAATACCGTTCCTCTTATGGTCAAAACTTGTTACAGCACTCTAGAGAAGTAGCCAATCTGTGTGCGACTATGGCTGCTGAATTGGGTCTCAATGTCAAACTTGCAAAACGAGCTGGATTGTTACACGATATTGGTAAAGTTCCGGATGAAGAGCCTGAATTGCCGCATGCTTTGCTCGGAATGAAACTTGCCGAAAAATATGGTGAGAAACCGGACGTCTGTAATGCAATTGGTGCACACCACGATGAGATTGAAATGTCTACATTGATTTCTCCAATTGTTCAGGTATGTGACGCCGTTTCAGGTGCAAGACCAGGTGCAAGACGTGAAATAGTTGAGGCTTATATCAAGAGAATTAAGGAGTTGGAAGGTCTTGCGCTTTCTTATGATGGCGTTTCAAGTGCTTATGCTATTCAAGCGGGTAGAGAATTGAGGGTTTTGGTTGAGGCAGATAAAATTACAGATTTGAAAGCCGATGAGCTTTCTTTTACAATCTCTCAGCGAATTCAAACAGAGATGACTTATCCTGGACAGGTAAAGGTTACTGTCATCCGCGAGAAACGTTCAATCAATTACGCGAAATAAAATGCAGTCGGTTAACTTATCCGGAAAAAAAGTACTTGTTACAGGTGGAGCCGGATTTATTGGGTCTAACTTGGTAAAAAAGCTTATTGAAATAAATGCTCAAGTAGTTGTGCTTGATAATTTTGAAACCGGGAAACGTTCCAATATTGAACCTTTTTTATCGAATCCAAACTTTCAGTTGATTGAAGGAGATATTCGCGATTTTGAGACATGTAGTAAAGCGGTAAAGGGTTGTGACATGGTGACGCATCAAGCTGCATTAGGATCAGTGCCAAGGTCAATTGCAACACCTGAAATTACCCATTCTGTAAATGCGACTGGATTTTTAAATATGCTACATGCCGCCCAACAGCAAAAAGTTAAGAGGTTTGTATATGCCAGCTCATCTTCAGTTTATGGTGATAGTGAAGTTTCTCCCAAAACAATTGGTTCAGAAGGTAATTTATTGAGTCCCTATGCAGTTACCAAAAAATTGAATGAGGATTATGCTAAAGTTTTTTTTAGACTCCACAATATTGAAACGATAGGCTTACGCTATTTCAATGTATTTGGGCCTAATCAAGACCCTCATGGTGTTTATGCTGCAGCGATACCAAAATTCATCGAAAAATTATCAACCGGTCAAGAAGTTACCATTAACGGCGATGGAAATCAAACACGTGATTTTACCTATGTCGAAAATGCTGTTAAAGCCAATGTTTTGGCACTTGCAACATCAAATAACCAAGCTTTTGGAGGAGTTTATAATGTAGCATGTGGAAAGTTTTTTTCTTTAAATGATGTTATTGGAACCATTAAAATGCATTTGGAACGATTCGAAGCTTTACATTCAGATCATAAAGTAATTCATGGTCCTGATAGACCAGGTGATATTAGAAATTCGTTAGCAGACATTCAAAAAACGGAAGTTGATTTGGGATACACTGACCCTGTTCAATTTGAAGATGGAATGTTTAGCTATTTGTCCTCAATATTTGTTCGTGATTAAAAAAAGAGGTGAGTTGATGAATGCCGTTTTGGTACTGACCACCGGAACCGTTTTAGCTCAAGCAATAGGATACCTTATTTCTCCGATTTTAACCAGAATTTATTCAACTGAAGAAATGGGAGATATGGGTATCTACCTTCGTGTTATTGGTTTTATTGCAGCGCTTGGAACAGTTCGATATGAAATGGCCCTTCCACTTCCTAAAAATGATTCGCACTCTTACCTTTTGTATAAGGTTTCTTTAAAAATTGCCATCTACATCTTGCTTGCTTGCACAGTTTTAGGTATTTTATATTTATTTACGCAACCCTTTTCATGGAGTCAAGTTGGATTCGTTTCGTTAACATTGATTGGGTCGCTCATAATGGTATTTATCAACCTCGGCACCAACTGGGCAATTCGAAAAAAACAATTTAGGGTAATTTCTATTTCAAAAATGATAAATGCCATTTCATCAAATGGTTTAAGGTGGTTATTTGGTTTGATTGGAATGGGAAGTTTTGGACTTATTCTCGCAACATTTCTGGGTTTTCTCTTGAGTAGTTTTTCTTTTTTGAAAGATTTTAAATCACTAAAAGAAAATCATAAACATTATGAATCACCAAGTAAAACAGCTGTATTGCTTAGCGAATACAGACAATTCCCACTTGTGAGTCTGCCGCACGTTTTAATGGATCTTGGAAGAGACCTTTTGATAGCAACACTGATAATATATTTTTTCTCAAAAGATATTTTTGGATCTTACAATCATTCATACACCATTCTTCGTTTACCTCTTATGGTTATAGGGACTTCAATTGGTCAAGTTTTTTATAATCGTTGCTCTGAAATTGTAAATGACGGCAAATCAATTTATCCGCTGATTAAGAAAACGATGATTGTATTGATAGCACTGTCTGTTATTCCTTTTGGGGTGATATTTATTTTTGGTGAACCCTTGTTTGGTTTTGTTTTTAGTGAATCTTGGAGCGAGTCGGGTTATTTCTCTGAAATTATGACGCCGTGGTTGATGATGAATTTTATAATCTCCCCGGTTTCAAGTATACCGATGATTTTAAACAGACAAAAGGAGTATTTTATCATTGGTCTTATTGGGACATGCATGCAGTTGTTTAGTTTTGGCGTCTTACCATTGATTTTAGGAACCAGTAAAGATGCGTTTATTACGATCTTATGGGTGATGTCCATTTCTCAAGCGTTATTTTTAGTTTGGGGTGTGTTTTATGCACTTTATATTTCAAAAATTGGCGTAAAACAACGCGTGCGTTCTTGATTTATTCTCAAATGTAATTTGTACATTTAATTAAAATTTGCGGATGCAACAAAACTCAATAAGTCATTTAAAATCTAAAGTTGCTTTAATAAATGTCCTGTGTTTTATTTCGTTTATATCCGTTTGTTTCATTCCTTACATTCCAATTAAGTCTGGACTAAGCTTGCGATTGGAAGATTTTATTTTGCCTTTGGTGATATTTTTAATTTTTCCTACAATTAAGCAATTCAAACAAATATATTTTGTGCTATTGGGAGTGTGGTCAATTTGGGCCTTGGTTTCAATGGCAGTAAATGGCCGAATGAGCGTTGAGAATGATTATTTTGAAATTTATAAACTGTTTAAATTCTTTTGCTTCGTTGTCCTCTTTTGGATGTTTTTTCAGTTAAAGCCAAATGTGTTTCCTTGGATTGCCTCTTTGTTTTCGCTCCTCGTAATCTTTAACCTGCTGCATTATTTTAATCTTCTTCATTTTAATGAAAAGGTAATGCCAGCCTATTCTCCGAACCCACAACAATTACTTTACTTTGGTAGAAACTCGCTGGGTGGGCCAGCAACAAAAAGAATTTTAGGAACAATGGGGAATCCGAATGTCAATGCTATTTTCTTCTCCATTTTCACGGTTTATTTCATGACTTTTCTTCGATTAACAAAATTTCATTTGGGAAAAATTTTATTCTTCGTTGCTGTAGCGATGTTACTTTTTACACAATCGAGAACTGGTTTATTGGCTTTTGGATGCATTTTTATAATTTATTTAATTTTGGTAAGGCCATCTTTTATTCAAATTCTCGGTTATAGCGTATTAATTTTTTTAGTAATAATTATTGTTTTTGAAGCGGACACATATTCACTTAATTATATTTCTGATGCAAAATGGAATGTTCAAGAAAACGGGTCGCTTAAAGGACGAATAGAGGTATGGGGGGAATTATTAAAAATGGTTGTAGAAAAACCAATTTTTGGCTACGGGATTAATAAAAACTATTTCTATGAGCATAAAATTTATTCAGAGAATGAATATTTATTGATGTTGTGGAGATATGGAATTCCGGGTTTGTTTTTTTATATCGCCCTATTATTTGGACTCACATACAAATTCAGGGATTTTATTTTTAAAAAATTGTCAGATGAATCCATTATATATTTATTGGTTGTTATTTTATTTGCTATAAATGCGCTTACAAACAATCCAATTTCTAACCCAATGATCTTAATGATCTTTGCAATGATAACTGGTTTGTTCCTTGCCCAAGATTTTGCAGGTTATAATTCTGAAATTAAGAGTTCAAGGTTGAAAATCTTCTCATTAAAAAGATGAGTGACACAAATGAAATAGCAGTTTTTGATTCAGAAATTTTCCTGAATTATGTATCCAATTTTAACAAGGATGCTAGTGTTATTTCACTAAAAAATACAGATATAAATATTCCATTATTCAAGCTGAAAAAAAGAGGACTTACTTATTACTACAATTTCCCATTTGGACTGTATCCAGAAAAATTAAATACGATTGAAATTGAAGCGACCTTCAACGAGATTAATCAAAATCATTTTAGTCAATTTACATATAATATTGGTCCTGATATAATTAAAAATAAAAATGAAGCCGAGAGACTTGCTTTGAGATATGGATTTAATTTTACAGCATACAATTGCCATATTATCGACACGAGCCGTCCGATAGCAGATGTTTTTAATGAATTTAATTCAACCCGTAAAAAACATATAAAACGTTATCAAAAAGCTCGATTATTAAATGTTTTCCAAACCAAAGAAGCAAAATATTTTAAAGAGTATTTTTCCCTTTATGAAAAATCAGCGGCACGATGGGGCTCAAATACTGCTTACAGTAAAGAATTAATAGCAGGTTTGTATCAAGTACCGGGAGTTTACATTTGGGTGGCTGAATTAAATGGAAGGATACTTTCAGCTATGATATGTTTCTATCACAAAGAAAGTGTTTTTGATTGGTTAGCAGCCTCAATTATTGATGATGATGTTAAAAAATTATATGCCGCAGTTGCCGTTCAGTATGAAGTAATACGTCATGCATCTGAAAATAATTTTTCTTATGTAAATATGGGGGCAAGTTTAAATCTTGAGGGCGTGAGTGATTTCAAGGATTCTTGGGGGGCTGTTGAAAAGAAAACTTATACCTTCAGCAAAAGAAAAGGTATTTTTGCGCTGATAAAAAAGTTCAAAGATAAATTGAAGAAATAACAGGTAGCATGTTGAAATTATTCTTTTATCATTTTAAACTATACTTTGCTTCTTACAGAGCCATGGCAAGAGTATTGAAGCGCTATCCATCCACTGTTTTTGGGAAACGTGTCGAAATATACAACCAATCTGAATTAAATCTTGGAGCTAAAGTTTCGATTCAAAATAATGTGATTCTCCATTGTGGAGGAGCAGATTGGTGCAACAATTTAGGATCAATTACCATCGGAAGCCAATCGGTGATTTCACCTAATTGTGTTTTTTGGGGTTGTGGTGCAAATATTATTATCGGTAACAATTTTGATTGTGCTCCAGGTGTTAAGATTTTTGCATCAAGAACAAAATATGAAGATCAAATCGCCTATCCGGCATTGAATCCTCATGTATTTCAAGATGTGGTCATTGGAGATAACGTGATTTGTTTTTCAAATGTCGTTATTGGTCCAGGGGTTACAATCGGCGATGGTGCCGTAATTGGCGCCAATAGTTTGGTACTTCAAGATGTAGCTGCAAATACAATTGTTGGAGGTTCACCAGCAAAATTTATACGTAACCTTGAACGCCCTTAGCTAATATGCAGTCAGATGCTTTGAAAGTCCTTGTTGTTGGAACATGCAGCCCTCATGTTGCCAATCATATCAGTCGAATTAAAGATGATGACACCATTATTGAAGTCATATCTAATGGAAATAATTATTTCGAAGAAAAGGAAAAGATTCATTTGGCAGATTTTTCTCTTTTGAAGTTTTGGAATTTATGGATTACTGTAAATAGGATTAGAAAAATCATTCGAGAATTTAATCCAAATGTGATTCATATTCATCAGGCCAATTCTGTCGCCTTTTATACCTTGATTGCTAACAAGAAAATTAAAAAACCTACCATTCTTACCGCTTGGGGAAGCGATGTCCTTTTGAATCCTAAAAAGAGCCTTTTACTTAAATGGCTGGTCAAGTTCAATTTAAGGCATGCCCAATTTTTTTCTTCGGATTCTACATTTATGGCAGAAGAAATGCAACGCTTGGTTCCTGATAAAAAACTTGATGTTACTATTAGTAATTTTGGGGTTGCTCCTTTGGATCTGGTAGTAAATAAAAAAAATATTATTTATTCCAATCGCAATCATAATCCGCTTTACAGAATTGATAAGGTAATTGAAGGTTTTGAACGGTTTGCGAAATCAGAAGTTGGTTCTAATTGGAAACTGATAATTGCAGGATCAGGGTCTGAAACAGCAAAATTGAAATCAATTGTTGATGATAAGGGTTTAAATGAGAAAATTACTTTCGTCGGTTTTGTCAATAAAGAAGAAAATTATAAGTATTATGCAGATGCTAAAATTTTTGTTTCCCTACCTGAATCTGATGCCACTTCAATTTCACTTTTAGAAGCCATGTATTATCAATGCTTACCAGTACTTTCTGATTTACCTGCAAATAAAGAGTGGGTGGTGGACAATGAAAATGGTATTATTGTTCATGATTTGGATGGAAACTATTTAGAAAGGGCACTTTTACTTGATACTTTTGATGGAGAAAAGAACCGTAAAATAATTCTTGAAAAGGGTACGGAAGAGGTGAGTAAAAAGAATTTTAGAAATTTACTTTTAAAGGCAATCTCCAAATGAAAGTTTGTCATATGACATCAGCGCACCCGGTGCATGATATTCGCATTTTTCACAAAGAATGCTGCTCACTTGCGAAATTTGGACATGAAGTTTACTTGGTTGCCCCTAATTGTGAAGAAGAATATAAGGATGGTGTACGTATCGTTTCCGTTGAAGTCAAAGGAAAAGGTCGACTCAATCGGATGCTGAAAAAGGGGAGAGCAGTTTATCAAAAATCCCTCGAACTGGATGCTGATATTTATCACTTTCATGATCCTGAATTGCTTCGTTTTGCGCTTCGATTAAAACGTAAAGGAAAGGTTGTTATTTATGATGCTCATGAAGATGTTCCCAAACAAATTTTAGATAAACATTGGATACCTGGATTTACACGCAGATGCATTTCGAAATTATTCGCATCTTATGAGTGTTATGTTGCTAAAAGAATTTCAGGAGTAATTTCAGTTACAGAAATCATATGCGATCGATTTAAATCGGTTAATCCAAATGTGGAAATGGTGGCCAATTATCCTTTAATGAACGAAACCAAAGCACTTCGCGAATTAAATATTGCCCAGGAACCAAGGCGAATATGTTATGTAGGTGGGTTATTTCCCAAAAGAGGAGTGAAAGAACTGGTCGAGGCCATGGAATATGTAGATGGTGAATTGGTGCTTGCGGGTACTTTTTCGCCACCTGAATTTGAGACGGAATTGAGAAATTTAAATGCCTGGATTAAAGTTGATTACAGAGGGCAGGTTAGCAGAGGGGAATTAATCAAAATCCTGAAATCCTCAAGTGTTGGAATGGTAACGCTCCATCCGACAGCGAGTTACCTAGAGGCCCTGCCTATTAAAATGTTTGAATACATGTCGGCTGGAATTCCTTTTGTTGCATCTAATTTTCCATATTGGAAACAAATTATTGATGCAGAAAACTGTGGTTTGGTAGCGGACCCATTAAATCCTACAGAAATTTCGCAATCCATTCAATTTTTACTAAACAATCCTGAAAATGCACAAGTAATGGGTAGTAATGGTTATCAAGCATTTATGACGAAATACAATTGGGAAAATGAAGAACAAAAATTAAATAATTTCTATAAACTACTTATTTCGAAATGCTAAAAGGCTTCGCATACGATAGATTATATCATTACACACTTGCGTTTTTACTGCTTTTGTTGTGTTGTTTCCCCAAGTTAATAGTTTTAGCCGTTGTAATTTTATTTTTAGTTGTCATTTTGGGATTGATAAAGAAAGAATTATTCTGGAAAATAACCCCAATTAATCTACTCCTCGTTGCTTTATATTTTTCTTATTTAATCGGAATTGCATTTACCAATCACAGCAATGATGCTTGGGCTTACGCAGAAAATAAAATTTCCTTTTTACTTTTTCCTTTAATATTTTCGTTTCAACCCAAATTTAAAATCAATTGGTTACCGATTCTGTTGGGGCTTGCAATAGGTGTTTCGTATGCATCGGTTTATGGGATTGTAAATGCAATAATCTTGGTAAATCAAAACGGCTGGGATTTGAATTATTTGGTGAGCGTCAATATCTCTCCTATCCATCACCCAACTTATTTTGCATTTTATATCGTTACCGTTGTGTCAGGATTATGGTTGTTGTATTTCGATAAGAAAATAGGTTGTCACCCATTTTGGCTGATTGTTTACACCTTTTTTTGTGGACTTATTTTTCTTTTATGTTTATCCTTGGCATCCATTATATATCTTTTTGTATTGCTCGCCGCTATAGGAATGTTAGCTGTAAAGAAAAGGTTTGGATTGAGGTGGGCAATCCTAATGGCAGTGCTTTTACCGGTTTTTTTCTATGTTGGTAGTCAGTTTGTTCCAAGAATAAAATTTGAGGTGAATAATGGTTTAATTGCTACGGGATTATTCTTGACCGATCCAATTCAATATGTTAAAAATAAACCTGGTGACAAAACAGGAAATGAAGTGCGATTGGTAATGTGGGCAGCAACAATTCTTGAAATTAAAGATCATCCATGGGGAGTAGGAACCGGTAATGTTGACGAACATTTAAGTTCCCGTTTGAGTAGTCTTGGACAAAAGACACTTTCGCACAAAGATGGTAAAGGCCATATTCGTTACAATCCACACAATCAGTTTTTACAAACAGCGCTTGAAGTTGGCTTCATTGGGTTGATTTTTCTGCTGACTTATATTCTTGGTTTAATGAAATTGGCTTGGAAACATAAAAATGCATTTTTAGCCATCGTTGCCGGTGGACTTTTCTTTAATGCACTTTTCGAATCTGTTCTACAAAGGCAAAGTGGTATTGTGTTTTTTAGTTTTTTACTTTCTTTGTTGGCAATGGCAATAAAGCATCAAAAATCTGAAGTACAATGTTAATCTCTGTTATTGTTCCTTGCCGAAATGAAGAAAAATATATTGAATCGTGCGTTAATTCTCTTTTTGAAAATGGATTCGATAGAAAACAATTGGAGGTTATTGTTGTGGATGGAATGAGTTCTGACACGACTATAGAGAAGCTTTATCATTTACAAACGAAATACGAGAACCTGGTTGTTTTTCAGAACCCAAAGAAAGTAACACCTCATGCTTTAAATATTGGCATTCGAGAAGCGCGAGGTGAATATATAATGATTGCTAGTGCCCATTCATCATTTGATTCGGGTTACATTCAAGTTTTACATGATAATATTGTTAAACTGCCAAATCCTATTGGAGTTGGTGGTATAATGCGCACTTCTGTAAAAAATAAATCTAAAACCTCTATTGCGATTCAAAGAATTTTGTCGTCTAAATTTGGAGTAGGAAATGCCATGTTTCGGCTTGGAACGAATAAAATACTTAATGTAGATACCGTGCCATTTGGTCTATATAAAGCAGACATTCTAAAACAATCAGGTGGATACGATGAACGCTTAATTAGAAACCATGATATTGAGCTTTCTAAACGATTATTGCGAAAAGGAGGTAATATTTATCTCATTCCTAATGCTAAATGCACTTATTATGCCCGTGAAATTTTTAGAGAAATGGCTGCAAATAATTTCAGAAATGGCAAATGGAATATTTTAACAGTTTGGATCACCAAGAATTTTTCATCATTAAGTATTAGGCATTTTATCCCAATGATTTTTGTGCTATCTGTAATACTCCCATTGATTGTTTCAATTTTTTATTTACCTGCTATTTTTATAACAATGTTGAGTTTGTTGAGTTATTTTTTCGCATTAATCTACTTTGCATTAAAAGTCGATAGGAGCGACACAAGTTTTTTACATTTGATTTTCGGTTTCTTCATCTTGCATATTGCATATGGTTTTGGATCCTTGACCGGCATGCTCTTCATTCCTAAATTTGTTTTTAAGTGAGTAATATAGAATTGCAATACAAATCTATTTTAGCCAACAAGCTTCAAAGTAATCCAGAACAAATATTTTGTTATTGGAAAGGAAGGGTTGCCCTATATGCAGCACTTAAAGCGCTAGGTATAAATGCCGAAGATGAAATAATTCTTCCAGCTTTTACTTGTGTTGTTGTACCTAATGCAATTATTTATTTGGGTGCTAAACCAGTATATGTAGATATTAATGAAGATTCTTTAAACACAACCTTGTCCAATATTCAAGCGGTAATTACTGAAAAAACGAAATGTATCTTGATTCAAAACACATTTGGGCTTTCGGCAGAAGTTGATGAAATTGTGGCATTTGCCAAATCAAAAGGAATCTTTACCATTGAAGACTGTACACATGGTTTTGGAGGCTATTATCAAAATAGACCTAATGGTGTTCGTTCGGATTTTGCTTTTTTTTCAACCCAATGGAATAAACCCTTTTCGACGGGAGTTGGTGGTTTTTTGTTGGTCAACAACAAGGAATTTTTAAAAGATATAAATAAAGTAAATGAATTGTTAATCAAACCTGGTCTCAAAAAAACATTGATGCTGAAGATGCTCATAACTTTTAAAAAAGCATTTTTAGGCGATCGATCGTATTGGTTTTTCGTAAAATTATATAGATTGTTGAGTAAAATGGGATTGGTTGTAGGCTCATCTTCCGGATCGGAAATCAGTTCAACTGTTATGGGTGACAATTACTTCATGGGAGCCGCCAAGGTCCAATTTCGCGAAGGAATAAGAGCATTAAATCATTTAGATCAATTAATGCAACTAAGAAAACAAAATGCGCAGCGTTATTCTCAGTTTTTGCAGGCTAATAGTAAAATTTATATTAACGAAATCTTCAATGAAAATCATTCTTTTCTGAAATACCCAATACTTATAAAGGATAGAATTTCATTCATTGCAAAAGCTGAAAAAGCATCTGTCAGACTCGGTGATTGGTTTTTGTCACCTATTCATCCTGTCGAATCTGAATTTGAAAAGTGGTTTTTAATACCGGAAAATTTTCCAATTGCTTCTCATGTCAGCAAGCATGTATTAAATTTACCTACAGAAATAGAAAATCCAGAGAAAGTAATAACTTTCTTAGTTCAAAATATTGACGATATACTTTAAAAAGTGACGACATGATACCATTTTCTCCACCACGAATTGACAAAAAAGTAATTGATGAGGTAACCGAAGCACTCAAAAGTGGATGGATAACAACAGGCCCAAGAACAAAGCGATTTGAAAAGGAAATCACTTCTTATTGTGGCTGTAAAACCACCGTCGCTGTCAATTCATGGACAATGGGTGTGCAAGTTTTATTAGATTGGTGGGGAATTCAAGAAGGAGATGAAGTTATACTCCCAGCTTACACTTACTGCGCTTCTGCAAATGTTATAGTTCATGCTGGAGCAAAACCTGTTATGGTTGATATTAATCCAGAAGATTTTAATATTTCTGTTGATGCCATAAGGGCGGCCATAACACCAAAAACAAAAGCAATAATTGCTGTTGATTTAGCCGGTTTTCCTTGTGACTATGATGAAATAAATGCGCTTGTTAATGAAACCTCTATTAAAAGTATATTCAATGCAAGGAATGAATTACAAAAAAAGCTAGGACGAATAATCGTGATTGCAGACGCTGCACATAGTTTTGGTGCCGAATATAAAGGCATACGCAGTGGAGCATTAACAGATGTCACTTCATTTTCTTTTCACGCTGTTAAAAATCTTACTACCGCCGAAGGTGGTGCGATATGTTTCAATTTGCCTGAAGTTTTTGATCATGAAGAGATTTATAAAGCGTTCTGCACAAAAATATTGCATGGTCAGAACAAAGATGCCTTAGCAAAGACGCAAAAAGGCAACTGGCGATACGATGTTGAAGAGCCCGGGTTTAAATGTAATATGACTGATATTCAAGCAGCCATAGGTTTAGTAGAATTGGAACGTTATCAAGAAAACTTAGACAGACGTGAAACTATTTTCAAAATGTATGACGCTGCTTTTTCAAATGAAAATTGGGCCATTTTACCTTTACATTCCTCAAATGAGAAAAAAAGCTGTTATCATCTTTATCAGATAAGAATTCGAAATTGTAACGAACAAACTAGGGATCTTATCATGCAAGAAATATTTGAACAAGATGTTGCTGTAAATGTTCATTTTATTCCCTTGCCCTGTCTGACAGCATATAAGAAAAGAGGATATAATATAAATGATTACCCGGAAACCTGGAACAAATACTCTTGTGAAATCTCATTACCCGTTTACTATGATTTAACGGATGAACAGGTGCTAAAAGTTATCAATGCTGTCAAAAATGCAGTACAAAAAATAATAAATTCTTAAATCCTTGCATTTGAGTAAGCGCCTTTTTGATATTGTTTTTTCTGTAATTGTCTTACTCCTTTTTCTACCAATAGGAATAATAATTGGTCTCTGGATTACAATGGAATCTCGCGGTGGAATTTTCTTTATACAGGAACGTATAGGTCGAAGCGGTGTTCCTTTTTCTATTCTTAAGTTCCGATCCATGCTTAAAAATGCTGAATCTTCGGGTAAACTTACTGTCGGAATGAACGATAAACGCATTACTCGTTCTGGAAAGTTTATAAGAAAATTCAAGTTAGATGAATTTCCACAATTTCTTAATGTTCTGAAAGGAGATATGAGTGTTGTAGGACCTAGACCTGAAGTAAAAGAATTTGTTGATTTATATACATCGGATCAATATAAAATATTGGATGTTAAACCCGGAATTACTGATTTTGCGTCTTTAGAGTATTTTGAGGAAAACAAATTACTTGGGCTTTCCGACAACCCCAAAGAAACCTATATATCAGTAATAATGCCTGCAAAGATTGAGCTGAATAAAAAGTACCTCAATAATCCAAATCTTCTAACTGATTTAAAAATAATATGGAAGACATTTACTAAGATGCTTGGTTTTTAATTTATTCCATTATCAGTACCAACCCACAACCTATAAAAATGGCAATTAGTTTCATCAGATTAAACTTATGATTTTCTGATGTTTCAAAAATGATGGTAGTAGAAATATGTAAGAACATACCCACGACAACTGCCAAAATAATTTCTGAATTCAACCATAAATTTTCAGGATTCGTATTCATGCCAAAAACAACGCCTATTGGTGTCATTGCAGCGAAAAGCAACAATATAATCCATGACTTTGTGAGGCTTAATTTTGTATGCATCAGTAAAGTCATCAATGCAATACCAACGGGAAGTTGATGGAACACTATTCCAAGTAATAAAGAATTGTTTTCATTTGCATGGTGATGAATTTCATTCGATAAATGCTCGATTTCACCTCCGATAAGCTGATTTCCTAAAGGTATGCCTTCCAAGATCGAATGAACCGATAAGCTGATGAATAAGCCCCAAGGCATTTTCTGGCCTTTATGAATGTGAACATGTCCGTGCTCAATACCACCAGAGAAAAATTCAAGAACCAACTGTATTAGAAATCCTACTAATATATAGATACCTATGTTTTGAGTTTTACCGCCATAAAGTTCAGGTATGAAATGTAAAAAAGCAATCGATAATAAAAAACCACCACTGAATGCCAACAACAATTTCACCAATTGATTTTTATTGGTCTGTTGTAAATAACTTACTAATATTCCACCCAGAATAACCGAAAACAACAAACTTCCTATGACGACAAAAGCACTAAACATTTTTTTGAGCTATTAAAATCAAGCGTTCAGATAGGTTTTTATTAAAATCATTCAAATTATAGTCTCCAAAAACATGCATCAATGAAAATCCGTTGTTTGAAAGAATAGCTTCAAAATCTTCCTTTTCGAGGGCTTGCACTTTTTCTTGATATTTAAAGCTTTTGCCTTCATCCGCGAAATCGATAGCTTTAATTATATGAGTGCCGGTATAATTTCTATTTAATTTGAATTCAATTCCAGCAACAATTTTTGTTTCCTCCAAAACCATTCGCTCCAAAACACGATGAACATTCATAAAGTCGATAACCAATATTCCACTAGGGTTCAACATTTCAAATATAGATTGTATAACTTTTTCATTATCACTAGTATCCTCAAAATAACCGAAACTCGTAAACAAATTAAAAACGGCGTCAAACTTCTTTAGTGGTATGATATCACGCATGTCATGCACCTGAAAGATTAATTCATCATTCTCATAATGCTTAGCCTCATTAATGCTATTTTCCGAAAGGTCGGCCCCTGTGACTTTAAAACCTAAATTATTTAGAATTACAGCATGCCTTCCTTTTCCACATGCCAAATCAAGAATATGAGCACCATTTTCTAAATTCAAAAAATGCGTCAAATTTTTAATAAAAACCTCAGCTTCAGATTCGTCGCGGTTTTGATACAATAAATGATAATATTTTGTATCAAACCAATCTTTGAACCATGTCTTTTCTTCCATAGCGCAAAAATACAATTTATAGGTTTGTTTATGGAATAAAACATGCATTTCAAAAATAGTCCAGTTTTATTACATTTGTTAAAACTATGTGAATGTCTAATAATCAATTATATGACTTCTTTCGCAAATTGGACCAAGATGGGGTCATGCTGTCATATAAAGGATTCATTTCTCCTGAACTCATTTCATGTATTTTAAAAATAGTTGAAAATAAACTTAATCTTTCCGAGGATAATTCACGAACTCGAAAAAAGGTATACAATGTATTGGTGGAAAGCTTACAGAATTTGTATCATCATGTTGATGAGGATCCAAACTCAATTTATTCAGATTCAAATGAAAACCGCTCGGTAATAGTTTCGGTTGTTCAATCCCACAATGCTTATTATATTCAAACTGGAAATTATATCACCCACGATCATTTAACTGAGTTATTACCGAGAATTGACGCGTTAAATCAAATGAATGAATCGGAATTAAAAAGTTTATACCAACAAAGATTGAGTTCTGCAGCAATTTCAGATAAAGGAACAGCAGGCCTTGGTTTAATAGATATGGTTAGAAAATCCAGTAATAAATTGGAATACTGGGTGTCAGAAATCAATCCTGAATGCAGTTTTCTTTGTGTCCAAATAAAAATAAATAAAGAATAATATATGAAAGATTTAATTATTGAAGCAACAATCAAAACTCCGGAAGTCAAATTTATTGCTTCTAAAGGCGTTCTCTCTTTGAGTGGAAGATCAATTCCAGAAAATTCAATCGATTTCTTCAGACCACTTCATGATTGGATTGATGATTATTTTGGTCAACCTTATGAAAAGACTAGAGTGGAGATAAAGTTGGAATATTTCAATACTTCTTCTTCAAAAAGTATGTTGGACATGTTCAAAAAAATGGAGGGATTAAATGGTGTTCAATCGCAAATTGAAATTCATTGGTTTTATGAGCAAGATGACGAGGATATGCTCGAGGCTGGGGAGGATTATCAAGCCATTCTCAATATTCCAGTTAATATGATTGCTGTTGATGAACTTTAATCAATGCTCAAAGTAGGACTTACAGGAGGAATTGGAGCAGGAAAAAGTACTGTTGCTAAAATTATTGAGGCAATGGGATATCCCGTTTTTTACTCGGATATAGAAGCGAAAAAACTTCTTGATAACAATGAGAATGTCATCAAAAAACTGATTCAACAATTTGGAGCAGTTGTTAATAATGAAAATATTATTGATAGAAAAAAACTAGCCCAACTGGTTTTTAATGATAAGAAAAATCTTGAAATTATAAATGGTATTGTTCATCCGGAAGTAAGAATTCAATTCAATCTCTGGGCTGAAAAACAAAAAGTGAAGTTGGTATTTAATGAAGCTGCTATTCTATTTGAAACAGGAAACTATCGGCAATTTGATAAAAATATTCTTGTTGTCGCCCCTGTATCAATTCGAATTGAAAGGGTCATGAAAAGAGACAATATTTCTTTGGATGAGGTTCAAAAAAGAATAAACAACCAATGGAACGATGAAAAGAAAATGCCATTAGCTGATTATATCATTTCAAATGACAATAAGCGAGCACTATTGATACAAATAGAGAATGTAATTCAAGACATAAACAAGTTCGGGTAACAGTTTAGCTGATTTCCTCAAAATCGTCAAAATCATCATTACTATCTTCTTTACTTTTCCCAAATCTAGAAGCCCTTTGAATTAATGGTTGCCCGGAAATAAGATAAACAAATCCATTTAGCATCTTAAATAGTAAATTCAGCAAAAAGAAGAAACCTATTACTTTGAATATAAAACCGAAAATTGGGGTGTCTTCAATATTGATAATACTTTCATGAAACCAAACGGACATAGGGTTATACGAATACTGGGGAAAGAAAACTAGGAAAACAAAAAATCCAATGCTTATCGCTATTACCCCTAATTCGGCCTGAATATTAAAATTGTTTTTCATGTTTGGTAGTCCGGTGCCAAAGGCATTTATGAATAACGCTTGCTGCTGGCGATTTTGCAGTTTCCCAATAAAATAGGTTAGTAAAATCAATCCGGATACACCTAGATTATACAATTCAATTTGGTTGTTCTCTAAATTGTAGCAAAACAATACTGTTACGTCAACCAATAGAATATACTTGATAGCTCTGAAAAGATATACGCCAAGTGGTGTGCGATTTGAACCTGCACTGAGAATTCCTATTCCAAGCTCAATCAACCCCCAGATAAATCCGTAGATTGCAAACAAAACCCCTAAACGGAAAATGAAATTTAATAAGTCCATATAGCAAAGTTCTAATTTTTTTTGATGTAATCATTATATTCTTCCTTTTGAATCTTTACTCTTAGAATTGTCAAAATGACTACCTTTGATGACATAAAATTTTGATAATGTTAAAAAAATATTTCGTATTTATCCTCTTGTTTATTGCATCTATTTCTCGTGCAGAGGAAGGGATGCTTATTCCATCTTTAATTGCTGCTTTTGAATCCGATATGAAGGCTATGGGAATGAAATTATCTGCAGAACAAATCTATAGTGTGAATAATTCCAGTCTCAAAGATGCGATCATTCATTTTGGTGGAGGATGCACAGCGGAATTGGTTTCTTCTAAAGGATTGCTATTGACAAATCATCACTGCGGATATTCACAAATACAGTCGCATTCGTCACTTGAAAACGATTATTTGAAATATGGTTTTTGGGCTAAAAATTATGAAGAGGAGTTGCCTAATCCTGGACTTACCGCCACTCGAATTGTGCGTATTGAAGATGTTACGCAAGCAACTTTGTTGGGTTCATGGGAAGTAAATTCAGAATCAGAACGTCAAGCCATTCTTCAAGCAAATATTAAAAATTTGATCAGCAATGCTATAGCAGGGACGCATTACGAAGCTGAAATTAAGCCTTTTAATTACGGAAACGATTATTACATGATTGTCAAAGAAGTTTTCAAGGATATCCGCTTGGTTGGCACTCCCCCTAATTCCATAGGTAAGTTTGGTGGCGATACAGATAATTGGGTTTGGCCGAGACATACTGGAGACTTCAGCGTTTTTAGAATATACGCCGGATCAAACAATAAGCCCGCAGATTATTCAGCATCAAACATTCCTTACACACCAATTCATTATTTACCGATTTCCTTTAAAGACAGAGAAGTTGGTGATTTTACAATGGTTTATGGCTTTCCAGGTGAAACAGAACAACATGTTTCATCAGCCTATCTTGATTTTATTATCTATACGGAACGCCCTGCCAGAATTGCTATGCGTGAAAAATCATTGGGAGTAATAGATGCTGCAATGCGTGCTTCTGATGAGGTACGTATCAAATATGCAGCAAAGCAAGCGAGTATTGCCAACGCATACAAAAAGTGGATTGGTCAAATAGATGGATTGAAAAGATTGGATGGTGTGCAAGTGAAATTGGATTGGGAGCTTGATTACAATGCAAAAGCTGCTACAAATGAAGACTGGCAGGATTTGTATGGAAATGTTGTGAGTGATCTAAATTTCTTGGTGGAAAAAGATAGTAAATGGGAATATGAAAATGCTCTGGCGATAGAATATTTGAGTGTAGGTCCAGAATTATTCAAGCTGGCACGCGGCATAAATGATTTAGTCACCAATTATGAAGATTATTTGGCAAAAGGAACCCTTACAGCTCAACTTGATAAACTTAAAATAGGTGCGGAAGGTTTTTTTAAGAATTATGATGCAAATGTAGACAAACAAATTTTTGAACTCCTTACCCAAGAATACTTAATGAGAAAAAACAATCCAATGCTTAATGAGGCCTATCCAGATATTCAGGAATTGACAAATTTGATTTATGCCAAGTCTATTCTGACCGATAAGGAAAGATATCTTTCATTTTTAAATGGTTTTAAAAAATCATCGATAAAAAAGGCTTTAAAAGACCCAGCATTGAATTTATACAGTATAGTAGTTGCAGAATATCGCGATAATGTTTTACCAAATTTCCAAGTTTTCGATGCGAGCATGACTGAATTGTTGAAGTTATATGTAGAAGGCAAATATGCAATGTTCCCAGACGAAAAACACTGGGCGGATGCAAACAGTACACTAAGAATTACCTATGGTAAATTAGAAGGGTCAGTTCCTGCTGATGGTATGGCGTACACAGAACATACGACTTTAGATGGCGTAATTGCCAAATACAATACGGGAAATCCTGATTTTGAATTGTTGCCAAGAATGTTGGAGCTTTATGAAAACAAGGAATACGGTGATTACGGCCAAGATGGTGAATTATGGGTTTGTTTTACAGGCAGCAACCATACTACAGGCGGTAATTCAGGCTCACCAGTTATTGATGAAAATGGAAATTTGATGGGACTTAACTTCGACAGAACGTGGGAAAGTACTATGTCAGACTTTATGTTTGACCCAAGTAGATGCAGAAACATCGTTGTGGATATACGTTATGTATTATGGGTTATGGACATATACAGCGGTGCCAAACATCTGGTTGATGAAATGCAACTAGTGAAGGAATAGTTTCCTTAAATATGTAACGCTCTCTTTTCAGTCGCATCTAGAGCGGCCTCTTTTAACGCTTCGGAATAGGTGGGGTGAGGGTGGCAGATTCTTGCAATATCTTCCGCTGATGCTCTATATTCCATTGCTACTACAGCTTCCATGATGAGATCTGCTACTCTAGGGCCAATCATGTGTACGCCAAGTATTTCGTCTGTATTTTGATCGGAAATAACCTTTATTAAACCGGCTGTATCCATGCTTGCACGAGCTCGACCCAAAGCTTTAATTGGAAATGAACCAACTTTATATGAGACTCCTGCTTTTTGCAATTCCTCTTCCGTCTTTCCAACAGCGGCCACCTCAGGCCATGTATAAACTACACCAGGGATTAAATCGTAATTGATATGCGGTTTTTGTCCCGAAATGTATTCAGCTACAAATACACCCTCCTCCTCAGCTTTGTGAGCAAGCATCGCACCTCGAACAACATCACCGATAGCGAAGATATGAGGCTGAGCCGTTTGAAGATGGTCATTTACATCAATTTGTCCTCGTTGATTTAAAGTCACTCCTGCAGCTTCTAAATTTAAACCTTCAGTAAATGGTTTTCTTCCTACAGAAACCAGACAGTAATCTGCTTCAAATGTAACTTCTTCATTTTTTTTGTTAAGCGCTGTTAATACAACACCTTTACCTTTATTCTCCACGTTTTGAACACGATGTTCCATAAAGAATTTAAAACCATCTTTCTTTAAAACTTTTGTCAATTCTTTGCCCAAACTACTATCCATTGAAGGGATTATCGTATTCGCAAATTCAATTACCTGTATTTCCGTTCCTAAACGATTGAAAACAGATCCCAATTCCAAACCGATTACACCTCCACCAATGACAAGCATTTTTTTTGGAATTTCATTCATGTTAAGTGCCTCTGTTGAGGTGATGATGCGCTTTTTATCAGGTTCCATTCCAGGAAAATAATTGGGTTTAGATCCTGTTGCTATAATAAAATACTTGGATGTAACTTGGGTTGAATTGCCGTCGCTAGCTGTGACATTAATCGAGTTTTTATCAATAAAAGATCCAATTCCGTGAAACACCTCGATTTTATTCTTATCCATTAAAAACTTTATTCCAGCACATGTCTGTGAAACGACATCATCTTTACGTTTCACCATCTGTTGAATATTGGCTTTTAAGTTTTTAATTTCTATGCCATGTTCAGGAAAATTATGTGCGGCATTGTGGTAATGTTCGGATGAATCTAAAAGCGTTTTTGATGGAATACATCCAACATTTAGACATGTACCGCCTAAGGTGTCATATTTTTCTATTATTGCGGTTTTCATTCCCAATTGCGCACATCTTATTGCTGCTACGTATCCTCCTGGTCCTGAACCAATAATTGTTACATCAAAACTCTTCATCTTATTTTTTTTACAAAATTATTATTATAATGGCAATTTCGCCTATTTATTGACATAAAAAAGGCTGCCTTAAAAGACAGCCTTTCAAAATATTATTTAAAATATTACATCTTGATAAACTTAACTGTATCGTTTTGTTTACCTGCAATGAGTTTAACGATGTATGTTCCTTTCGGTAAATCATTACTATCAATTGTCAACAACTGCGATCCTGCTGCAACATTTCTTTCATTAATAGTTTTTACTAAATTACCGGTAATGCTGTACACATATACTGAGACATTACTATTTTCTTTTAGGTTGAAAGATAATGTCGTGTTTTCTGTAGTTGGGTTAGGATAGGTTTTAAGTTTTGTCTTGAAATTTGAACCATCAGTTGATGAATTCTCACCAATTCCAAGATATGCTGCTGAACTCCAGATTCCACGCCCAAATGTTCCAATGTAAATTTCTCCTGGGCGTGCATTGCCTTCATCCCATGTTCTCCATGATTGACGAACCTCATAAACTGGTGTTCCATCAAATCCTGTAGATGCATTTTCCCATAGACCTCCACCGTCTTCGGTAACCCAAACACCTTCAGATGTACCCACAACTAGAATGTCAGAATCGTCACGGTCAATAATTCCATCGTAACATGCAGGTGATCCTGGAATAGCCGGTAATGTTGTGAAAGTTGGTGTCGCAGATGATCCAGCGTTTAAAGACCTTCTATTTGACCCACTAAATCCTGCAAAACATACCAAGTCATTAGAATTATTAGGATTCAACGCAATACCTTCATAGTTAGTATTCGTTATTTTAGTTCGAACAGTTGCTGTTGGTACAGTATTTAATCCAGTTCCATGATATCCGGCTTTGGTTTCAAAGTCTGGATCCGATGAGTATACATCTCCGAGGTTATCTATTCTCCATACACCATTTCCAGCACTCACATAACATCTATTAAGGTCTCTACTAAATTCAATATCTACACTATTGAATATACCACCACCAATTCCTTTAGCAACGATTACCCAATTTGGGTTTGGTGCAGCCAATCTCAATGCATTTCTTGTACCCCATAATTCACCACCATTAGCATTAACGTACATTAAAAACCATGATTGATAAGGGTCCTGCACAACAAGCGTATCCCATGAAATGTTAAATGCAACAGTATCATTTCCTAAACTGTAAGATTCACCTGTTGAAGGGTTAAGAGCGTAAAAATGTTCGTAAGTACCTAAACTTTCTACTACAACAGTGTCCGGTCCAGTTGGGAAGTTGACCAACAATGAATCACCAACAGTTGGAGGATTTGTTCCAGATGCACTTGGGAAAGGTGTCCATGTATAATTTCCTAAAAATACTGTTTGGTTATTTAATGCATTAACAACTGAAACGTCATTAACCGTTAATGAAGGATCATATACTAAAGTATCGTCAAAATAAAGTGCTGAAGTAGCCGTGAAAGTCATAGTATCCCCAGTAGACATACTTGGTACCTTAACGACGTCCCCAACAGCATAATTTCTTGTTGGTATGAAAACTACTGAATCTTGAGAATTCAAATCGTAGTATTCAGCCATCACAAATTCTGTGTGGAAAGGGTGGAAACTACTACCATCGGTTCCAGCTGGGTCGTAAGTTCCAGGAAAAGTAGGAACGAATGAACTCCATGTTGAACCTGCATCTCCTGATCTTGAAATAGTATTGTAATAAATTGATGAGAACATTACTCTTGGGTTGAAGAAAGAAATCTCACATTCAAAACCATCACCACCATTTACTTCTCTAAATTCTTGGAAAGTCGATAAGGTATGATCGTTATATAATGTACCATTATCTTGAGTTCCTCCCATTACAGAACCATCCCTGTCGAATGCGATTCCATAGAATTGTGTTACATTGTACCCTCTATTTGCTGGATACCAATTGGTTCCATAATCGTCAGATACACCAACACCCCCATCATTACCAATGTACAATCTATCAACAGCATCCCACTTCATTTCATGTTGGTCGGCATGCGCATAAATTGTGGAAAAAGGCGGGACAAACCATTGTGATAATTTTTCAAAACCTCCAGATGGTGGGTTATTTACAGTTTGTTTCCATTGCCAAACATCAATTCCACCAATTAATAAGCGCTCATTGTCACTTGGATCTACACTCAAAATTGAATTATAAGTTCCTTGATTACGATAAATGTCAAGGTTACTCGGTGTTCCTGATGCTCCAACGAATTGATACCAAGTATTTCCATTATCATGAGACACATTCATTCCAGATAAATTTGAATTCGTTCTTGCTGCATACAAAGAGTAATTTCCATTAACACGCTCAGCAGAAATAGCATATTCAATTCTCGGTGCTCCCGTTTGAACCAAGCCTGCACCTGAACCAGATTTGTCAACCCAGTTTTGACCACCGTCATTTGAGACATATGTTTTGTTTGATCCAAATGCAGCGACTAGAACCTGACCGTCTTTTGAAATTTGAACAGTATTACATCCGCCGTTGGTAACAGTTACGCTTGTTATACTGGCATCTCCAGGCTGCCATTTTTTCAAACCCGTTGATGTCGCCATCCAAACGTAATTATCAACATCTGAAGAAACAATTTCAGTACAATTGGTTGTGCCAGATATTTTTGTCCATGTATTACCAAAATCCTCTGAATACCAAACACCATTACCGTTCCAACTTTCTTGATTGGATCCTGTAGCAACATACAAAATACCGTTAGGGGTTTGCGTCATACTGGAAATGAATGGTGAAGCACCAGACTCTATGTAAGATGTTACTCTAGACCAATTATTTGCACGGTTAGTTGATACAAATAATCCACCAGAAACACCCCCAGCCCATAATCTGTTGTTGTTGGTACGATCAATTTGGATGGCACGAGTTCTACCACCAATGTTATCAGGACCTTGCTCAATGAACGAAATATTTTTACTTCTCGGACTTTTTGCAATTTCTTTACGTATTTCCTCTAACTTTTCAGGAGTAATTGGAAGACCGGTGGCCTGATCAATATATCTCGCTCGCAACCAAGCTTGTGCATCATCTGCAGATTGCTTTTGTAATGAGCTTAACTCTTTTTTTGAGTAAGAACCTACTTTCTTAGATTCTAACCAAGGTGAAACTGCAAACATTGTAACTACTGCAAAAACAGTAACTGAGCCAATGATAATTTTGTTTCTGTTCATAACTTATCGTTTAAATTCGTTTAGTGCGGCTTTTGCCTATTTATTTAATATATTTTTCAAATATCTTTAAATCCAAGAAACACAAAAATAATTCATTTTAAACCCAAGGTCAATAGTTTTGTTCATTTTTTTTAAAAAAAAGTCAAATTTGTGTTTACTTATCAAAACAAATGTTTTTCAGCGTGATAAGAGGATCTCACCAAAGGACCACTTTCAACATATTTAAAACCCATTTTTAGACCTATTTCTTTGTATTTCTCAAATTTTTCAGGAGTAACAAATTCGGCAATTGGTAAATGAATTGGAGTAGGTTGTAAATACTGACCTAAAGTTAAAATATCAACATCAACAGCACGCAAGTCTTCCATTGTTTCTATGATTTCTTCCTCCGTTTCTCCTAGGCCTAGCATGACGCCTGATTTTGTCCGCATTCCTCCCTTTTTAAGTCTAAAAAGTACTTCAAGGCTTCGATCATATTTTGCTTGAATTCTTACTGCTTTTGTCAATCGCCTCACAGTTTCTAGGTTATGGGAAACTATTTCAGGTGCAACTTCAATAATTCTTTCCAAGTTATCCCATTTTCCTGCAAAATCCGGAATCAAAGTCTCAAGTGTGGTGCCAGGAGATTGTTGTCGTATTGCCCTAACGGTTTGTGCCCATATTTCGCTTCCTCCATCTTTCAAGTCGTCTCTATCCACAGAGGTTATAACAGCATGTTTTACACCCATTATTTTAACACTTTGTGCCACTTTTCCAGGCTCGTAAATGTCTACTGCATCTGGTCTTCCAGTATTTACGGCACAAAATCCGCAAGACCGTGTACAAATGTTGCCAAGAATCATAAAGGTTGCGGTGCCTTCGCCCCAACATTCACCCATGTTAGGACAATTACCACTTTCACAAATGGTATGCAATTTATGTTCGTCAACCAAAGATCTAACTTTACGATAATTTTCACCAGTTGGCAATTTTACTCTTAACCAACTTGGTTTCTTTATTCGAATTTCATTTGTGACTTCTTTCATCGATTTTGTAAAAATTACAACTGTTCAATAACAAGTTTTTAGATGCGTTTGTTTTTAAATTTTCAAGCTTTAATTAAAAGTCTAACTTTGCAAATAAATCCGGTATAAAATTAAAAGTTTAATCAAAACATGACAACTGCATCTACAGAATATCTTGGGGGTTTACGTACAGTTTGTTTACACAATTCTTCCGAAACTACAATTTATACCGACGCTCCAGTTGATAATAAAGGTAAAGGAAGTGCTTTTTCACCTACTGATCTTTTTGTTACGAGTTATGCCGCATGTATGACTACAATTATTGGTATTTATTGTCAGGAAAACCAAATTACAATCAATAATTGCAACGCAAAAGTCAATAAAGTTATGTATTCGAATCCTAGACGCATTGGTGAAATTCATATCGAAATGGATTTACGCGGAAATAATTGGGATGATATAACATTAAAAAAAGTTATTCGGGCTGGTGAAACATGTCCAGTTGCAATGTCTATAAATCCTGAAATCAAAACAAATATTACATACTTAACAGATTGAGAGTAAATGAATAAAGAATATAGAAAATCAAAAGAAAGAACTGATATTATTTATGGCGTTAGGGCAGTAATTGAGGCAATAAAGGCTGAAAGAGATATTAATAAAATTCTCATTCTCAAAGGAATGAATAAGGATTTGTTTATGGAACTTAAGGAGACTTTAAAGGGAAAGCATTATCCTCTGCAGTTTGTCCCAATCCAAAAACTTGATGCGTTAACAACAGGAAATCATCAAGGTGTTGTGGCATTTATTTCACCAATTGAATATTTAGATATTGAATCCTTCGTAGACCACAAAATGGAAAAGGAAGAAAAAATTTCAATTTTGGTTTTGGACAGAATTACTGATGTAAGAAATTTTGGTGCTGTTGCAAGAACTGCGGAATGTATGGGTGTAGATGCATTACTTGTTGGCGCTTCAGGAAATGCAATGGTAAATGCTGATGCAATTAAAACAAGTGCAGGCGCTTTGAATCGGATAAAAGTTTGCCGAACGGATAATATTAAAAATGCACTTTTTTATATGCAACAAAGTGGAATGAGAATCATTGCTTGTACAGAAAAATCGAAAATTCCATTAAATGAAGTGAATTTAAGAGGATCGGTTGCTATTGTAATGGGATCTGAAGAAAATGGAATCACTCAAGATATTATTAATCTGGCAGATATATCAGCTCGAATTCCAATGAAAGGTGAGATTGGATCACTTAACGTAAGTGTCGCATCAGGAATGGTGCTTTACGAAAAAAACCGACAAGAATTGGGTTAACAAATGACACTAGATCGCTCAAAATACATCTTATTTTTTCTTGTATGCATTGGGTTGATTGTACGATTGATTTTTATAGAACACCACGGTTTGTCAAATGATGAATTGAGTGCTTGGCTTAGAACGAAATACAACAATTTTCCTGATTTAATTAATTCTGGAGTTAAAATCGGAGATATGCATCCTGCGTTTTACCAGGTCTTATTGTGGTTTTGGGTTCATGTTTTTGGCGATACTGAATTTTCTTTGAGATCCATTTCATTGATTTTTTATGTACTCAGTATGTTCATAATATACAAAATCGGATCTCAATTTTACACAAAAATGTCAGCGTTATTGCTGGTGGCACTGTATGTCGGTTTGACGTTCACAATTATCAACACAACATTTTCAAGGCCTTATAATTCTGGTGTATTTTTCCTTCTAATCGCTTTTTATGGGATATTGAAGATCAAAAAAAGTGAACATATCAATTGGAAGTATATCGTATACATTGCATTTGGTCTGGCAGGAGCAATGTACAGCCATTATTTCGCTTTTTTGGCGGCATTGATTTTAGGTTTTACCGGGATTTTTTATCTCGAATTAAGAAATTCAAAGCAGCTTTTAATTTCCGGTTTAATTGCGGCTATTCTTTTCTTGCCTCATTTAAGTATAACCTTACATCAAATGGCAATAGGTGGACTACAATGGTTGGCCAAACCTACATTTAATTGGGCTATCGATTTTCTCTATCTGTTTTTTAACAATTCATGGTGGCTCGTAGCACTAATATTGAGTTTGGTAATTTTGAATGTAGCATTTAATCATTCAAAACGAATCACGCGAGAACAGATTTTTATTTTGACTTTTCCTGTAATAACATTCTTTGTTGCTTTTATTATTTCACTTACTTATACACCAATTCTTCGCGACATTGCCATGCTTTTTATTTTACCTTTTCTGTTTACAGGCATTTTTAGTTTTTTTTCTGAAAAAGGGAAATTGGTTAATCTTTCTTGTATTGTTTTCTTGATTTTTCCAACTGTGGATTCAATTTTTCGAAATGACATTCTGGGACCTCATCATTTTGGTGTTTTCAAAGAAGTTGGATATGAAATCAACAATGCTGTCGATAAATATGGTTTTGAGAATATCAGTTTTGCCTCCAATTACAATAATGTAAAATATTTGAATTATTATTTAAATCAAGATGTTAAAGAATCGATTATAGATTGGGACAAACAAGATGCAATAAACAAACTTGCGAGTCGTGTAACAAACGCTAAAACGCCTTTCTTTATTTACAGTGTGAATAATAAATACCACACGCCAATGTTTTTGGAGATTATTCAAAGGAAATACCCAATTATTCGTGAATCAGAAAAATATGGCAATAGTGAATATTTTCTTTTTGCTAAATCTGGACAAACGCTTTACGAAAAAAAGAAAGTTGCGAATATTAATAAAAGGATCTCAGCAAGTAATAATGAATTTATGGCTGAGGCCCGATTTCCTATCTCTCAAGCGAAATCATGGTTGAGTTCAGGTGCCTATTTGAAATTATCAACCCAATTAATTACCGAAAATAATCCATCAGTGTTTTTAGTAGCAACAATTGAAAGGCAAGGCCAAATTTTAAAAAAAGGAACAGACCCCGTTCTTTATGTTGCCTATGATCAAAATATATTTAAATCAGAAAATGATACTTCATCTCTTATCAATGCATTCAATTTGCCGGAAGATTTAGATGAAACAGATGAGTTAAAGATTTATATCTGGAACCCAAAAATGATTCAGATTAGCATTAATGACATTATAGTTGAAGTTGTAAAAAGGAAGTCAGAAACACATTAAAAAACGCTAAAGAGACTATGTAGCAAGTTTGGAAGTTCTGAAATACAACTTATCGTAGTATCATCCTTTTTGGAAATGGAAACTTCTGGATAAAAGTGAATTGCACACATCCCTGCATTCAAAGCTCCAATTACATCAACTTCGAAATCGTCGCCTATCATAACTGAATTTTCTGCTTTTGCACCAGCAAGTTGCATTGCATATTTATATATTTCTATCGATGGTTTATTTTTACCAACTTCCTCTGAACATACAATTACGTCAAAATATGGAGCAAGTTGTGCATGATGAAGTTTGGTGTATTGAACTTCCTTAAACCCATTTGTAATAATATGCATGTTATAATTAGACTGCTTTAATTCATCCAATGTTTCCAATGTTTTTGGAAATAAATGCGTTAATTTTGGTGATAAGTCTACGTAACCATCACTAATTTGGTGAACTATCGTTTCATCATGTATCTCAAACGCAAATAAGGTACTTCTAAATCTTTCGTACCTCAGATGGTTTTTTTGAATGCGACCCTCACCGTATGCTTTCCACAATCTATTATTATTTTCTACGTAGGTTTCATGGAAAATTTCAAAAGTGGAGATTTTTTGATGCAATTCCAGCTCGGTAAACAATTGTTGTAAGGCAGCTTTTGAGTTTTTGTCAAAATCCCAAAGCGTACGATCAAGGTCAAAAAATAGATGTTTGTCTTTCAATTAAAATAAGTGATATGCTAAAGAACAGGTTATCAAAGCGTTTAAACACATTCCGAAAAAAATTAGAGGAAAAGTCCTGCTAAGTTTTCCATAAAATTTTGCTGCTACAATGCTGCCAATTGGAACCGAAAGAAAAAATGGAGCCCAAAAACATATACCATATATTCCTAATCGTCTTTTTAAACGAATAATAAATCTGTTGGTTTTTGTAAATTTTTTTTTCTTCGGAAATACCAAACCTTTTTCTTGGTAAGAAATTTCTTTTTGAATCCTTTTCTTGTGAGAAATTTTAATAATTATTTCACTTGCATAATAGAAAAAAGCTGCTCCAAAAGTACCTCCTGCAACCGAGCTTACATATGCCTCCCAAAAATTTAGTCCTAATCCATAACCGGTAAAAGGCGCAAACATAAATTTAACCGTTGAAAGGAAAAATACACTAATTATTACACCCCAGTTCATTGTTTAAAAACTAACATTTTTCCCCAAAAGCTAAATCCCCTGCATCCCCTAAACCAGGAACGATATACGATTGAGCAGTCAGTTCTTTATCAATAGCACCTACCCAAATTTCAGTGTTTTCAGGTAAATGACGTTTAACAAATTCTATTGCATCAACAGTAGCAATAGCAGCAACAATTATTGTTCTTACAGGCTTTCCTTGTTGCATCAGCGCTTTATAAACCATGACCATGGAACTGCCTGTTGCCAGCATTGGATCACTAATGATTAGCGTTTTTCCATCTATTTTTGGAGACGCTAAATATTCAACTTGAATTTCAAATTCTTCAGCAGTAGAATGTTTTCTATAAGCAGAAATGAATGCACTTTCCGCTGAATCGAAATAATTTAGAAGTCCTTGATGCATACTCAATCCCGCACGCAATATAGTCGCAAGTACAGGCTGTTGGGTTAACTTGAATACCTCAGCTTCACCCAAAGGTGTAGTAACAAATTCTTGTTTGTAGTCAAGTTTTTTTGATAATTCATAACCCAAAACTTCTGAAATACGTTCCATATTTCGTCTAAAACGCATAGCGTCTTTTTGAATTTCTTGATCTCTTATTTCAGCAAGAAAATTAGAGAATACCGAATGTGTTAATGATAAATTATGAACCATTTTATAAAGATGAATTGTAAAAGTAATTGAATTTTAAACATTCAGAATCATAATTTGTCTTAAATGTAAGAGAATTTCGATGAGTATTTTTCGCTGATCTTTTTTTGGGTAACTTTGCCTTAGATGTCAGAAAAAGCAAGTATAAATTTAAGTGTGTTCTGGAGGTTGATTGCTTTCACAAAGCCTTACAGACGTTTCTTTCTTTTAGCAATTTTTTGCACATTTACGCTTGCCTTATTGAGCCCTTCAAGACCTTTTTTAATCGGAAAAATGGTTGATAGCTATATTGTAAAGGATCAAAATGGTGAAATGTTACTTTTTTGGTTTTCAATTATTGCCATAATGCTTGCAATTGAAGCTTTTTTTCAATTTTTAAATACTTATTTTTCCAATTTACTCGCGCAATCTGTAATTCGTGATCTTCGGGAAAGACTTTTTGGCCATCTGATTCGTTTTAAAACAAGTTATTTCGATAAATCTCCTGTGGGTACTTTAGTAACTAGACTTGTTTCCGATTTAGAAGCCATTACAGATGTTTTTTCGTCTGGTTTAATGGATGTTTTCGGCGATTTACTCGCTTTGATAGTTATCACATGCGTCATGTTTTGGATGAATTGGGAATTGGCTTTAATGACCATTTTGCCAATACCTTTGTTGGTTTTTGCAACGCGTATTTTTGCAAGAGCTATGCGCGATTCATTTCAATTGGAGCGTCTTCAAGTGAATAAGTTAAATACATTTGTTCAGGAAAGATTAACTGGAATGTCAATCCTGCAATTGTTTAATAGGCAAGAAAAGGAGTTTGATAATTTTCAAACCATAAATAAAGGACATAGGCAAGCTCATATTAACGCTGTTTGGGCAAACTCTATCTTTTTTCCGGTAGTTGAGCTTTTAAGTTCTCTGTCCATTGCGCTACTTTTAGTTTATGGGGCTTTGAAAAGTACTGGTAAATCCGCTGTAGAAATAAAATCAATGTATGGTGAGATTATCTCTTTCACCTTATATGTTAATATGCTATTCAGACCCATAAGACAATTGGCGGATAAATTCAACATTCTTCAAAGAGGTACCATTCGGGCTGAGCGGGTTTTTGAAATATTGGATTTGGAAGAGCACGTTCAAGACGATGGTAAAAACACCAGCTGCGGGTTTGACGAAAATATAGAATTTAAGAACATATACTTTGCCTATAAAGATAGTGACTGGGTTTTGAAAAATATCAGTTTGACAATTCAAAAAGGAAAAACAATCGCTTTTGTTGGAGCTACAGGCGCAGGTAAATCAACAATTGTAAATCTTTTAGGCCGTTTTTATGAATATCAGAAAGGTGATATTTTTATTGGAGAAGTCAATTTGAAATCCATTGATTTGATCCATTTAAGAAACAATATTGCAATTGTACTTCAAGACGTTTTTCTTTTCTCTGACTCTATTCACAATAACATTACACTTGGAGATCCTAACATTACTCGAGATGAAGTTGTTGCAGCAGCAAAAAAAATTGGTGCCCATGAATTCATCTCAAAGTTACCTCATGGATATGATTATCAGGTTGGCGAAAGAGGTGGAGTTTTATCAGTTGGTCAAAGACAATTGCTTTCTTTTATAAGAGCTGCTGTATACAATCCGTCAATTTTAATTTTAGACGAAGCAACATCAAGTGTTGATAATGAATCGGAACAACTTATTCAAAAGGCAACAGATGAAATTACTAAAGGAAGAACTTCCATAGTCATTGCTCATCGCCTTTCAACTATCCAAAACGCGGATTGTATTGTTGTTCTTGATCAAGGTCAAATTGTTGAATCAGGAAGTCACTCGGAATTGCTAAGAGAAGATGGTATTTACAAAAGACTTTTCGAAATGCAATTTAAGTTAGAAGAAAATTAAATTGACATGATTGGACTTAAAATAGGTGGGGTGCCTGAACATTTTAATCTTCCTTGGAGACTAGCAATTGAAGAAGGAAGATTTAAGGAAATTGGTCTCGATTTGCATTGGAGCGACATGACTGGAGGTACTGGGCAAATGATTCGAGGACTGGAATCTGGTTCAATTGATGTGGCCGTTATCCTTACTGAAGGGATTACTAAAGCTATATTAAATGGACTTCAAGCCAAAGTTTTGGACGTGTATGTAGAATCACCATTGATTTGGGGAGTGCATGTCCCATTTGATTCAGCTATTCAATCACTTGATGATTTGAAAGACCAATGCTTTGCAATTTCTCGCGAAGGTTCAGGTTCACATTTAATGACTTATCTATTGGCAGAGCAAATGAAATGGGATAGTTCTAAGCTTAATTTTAATGTCGTTGGCGATGTTTACGGTGGACTTTGGGCATTGAAAAATAATGCTTCTCAAGGATTTCTTTGGGAAAAATATACTACCCAGTCATTCTGCGAATTGGAAAAATGTCGTTGTATTGACACAATTACAACCCCTTGGCCATGTTTTGTTGTTGCTGTGAGGACAGAGGTTCTGGAAAAAAATAAAGACATTTTATTTGAAATGCTGAAAGTTATTAAAATAAAATCTGCTGAATTAAAATCTAATGATGATACCGCTCAAATAGTTGCTTGGCGTTATAATCTTAAACTTGATGGAGTAGTAGAATGGCTTCAAAATACCCACTGGTCGTTCGGAGATTTTAATCCTGAAATATTTCGTGGTGTAATTAATTCACTTTTAAGATTGGGTTTAATTAGTGTGGATCAGATGGATAACTGGCGTCAAAAACTTTTTATGAATAAAATTGAAAATAAACAAAACTGAAAATATGAAAACCGGTGTACTTTTAATTCAACTTGGAACTCCAGATAGTCCTAAAACAAGCGATGTAAGACGCTATTTAAGTGAGTTTTTGAATGATCCGCGTGTTATCGATTTACCTTGGTTGCCTCGTAAATTACTTGTTAATGGTATTATTGTTCCTTTTCGGGCACCAAAATCTGCTAAAGTTTATAAAGAACTTTGGCAACATGGAAAAGGTAAATCACCTTTAAAAGTTCACACAGAAAAAGTAGTCGAATTGGTTCAAAATTCTTTCGATGCAAGTTCGGTAAAAATTGAAATGGCAATGCGTTACCAAAATCCCTCTATGGATATGGTACTTAGAAGAATGCAAAAAGAAAATTATGATCAAATTATTATTATACCATTATTTCCTCAATATGCAAGTGCTTCATCGGGCTCGGCTATTGAAAAGGCAATGAATATTATTCGAAAATGGTGGGTTATTCCTGAAGTTAAAATTGTAAGTCAGTTTTGGAGCCATGATGGTTATATTGATTCAATTGTTGATCGGGCTAAAGCTTTTAATTTCGATGAATACGATCATATCCTCTTTTCATACCACGGACTTCCCGAAAGACAAGTGGATAAAGTTTATGAAGATACAGACTTGTGTTCTGATCAACCTTGTGAATCGGAGGTTAATGAAAAAAATAAGTTCTGCTATAAAGCTACAAGCTATGCTACCACAAGGTTAATAGCCAATAAACTTGGACTATCCGAAGATAAATACACTGTTTGCTTCCAATCTAGATTAGATAAAAAATGGCTTACGCCTTTTTCAGATAAAGTTGTTGAAGAATGGGCCTCCAAAGGCGCGAAAAAATTATTGGTTTTTAGTCCGGCATTCGTTGCGGATTGTTTAGAAACTATTGTTGAAATTGGAGAAGAATATCAAGAAATATTTGAAAAGGGTGGGGGTGAACGCGTTCAATTGGTACCTAGTTCAAATGACCATCCTGCTTTTATTGACTGTTTAGTCGATTTAATTCAAAAACGAATTTGATTCGAAACACAATCTTTTTGATTGTAAATAAGATTGTCGTTTTTTTCATATAAAAAAGTTCTTTAGTATTTTTGTATCCTTATTATAATTCTTAAACGAAAACATGAGTAATACAACAGAAAAATTATCTTACAAAGTAAAAGATATTAGCCTTGCTGAATGGGGAAGAAAAGAAATTAAATTAGCTGAGGCAGAAATGCCAGGTTTAATGGCGTTGAGAGAAGAATACGCAGGTAAAAAACCTCTGTCTGGTGCTCGTATAGCGGGTTGTTTGCACATGACGATTCAAACTGCTGTTTTGATTGAAACATTGGTTAATCTTGGAGCAGAAGTTTCATGGTCATCTTGTAATATTTTTTCAACTCAAGACCACGCTGCCGCTGCAATAGCCGCTGCGGGAATTCCAGTATTTGCATGGAAAGGCATGAACGAAGAAGAATTTGACTGGTGTATTGAACAAACACTTTTCGCATTTCAAGATGGTAAACCGCTTAACATGATTTTGGATGATGGTGGTGATTTAACCAATATGGTTTTTGACCGTTTCCCTGAATTGACCAAAGATATTAAAGGTTTGTCAGAAGAGACCACTACCGGTGTGCATCGTCTTTACGAAAGAAAGAAAAATGGTACGCTCGTTATGCCTGCTATCAATGTTAATGACTCAGTTACAAAATCAAAGTTTGATAACAAATACGGATGCAAAGAGTCTCTCGTTGATTCTATTCGTCGCGCAACAGATGTAATGATGGCTGGAAAAGTTGCTGTCGTTTGCGGTTATGGGGATGTAGGTAAAGGTTCTGCTGCTTCTTTGAGAGGTGCAGGATCAAGGGTTATTGTTACTGAAATTGATCCGATTTGTGCCTTACAAGCTGCAATGGATGGTTTTGAAGTGAAGCGTTTGGATAATGTAGTGCATTTGGCTGATATTGTTGTAACTACCACAGGTAATAAAGATATCGTTGTAGGGCGTCATTTTGAAAAAATGAAAGATAAAACCATTGTTTGCAATATCGGTCACTTTGATAACGAAATCAATATGGCCTGGTTGAACTCAAATTACGGTGCAACTAAATACACAGTGAAACCTCAAGTAGATATTTACAACGTTAATGGTAATGAAATAATTATCCTTGCTGAAGGAAGATTGGTTAATCTAGGGTGTGCGACTGGACACCCATCTTTCGTTATGTCCAATTCGTTTACAAATCAAACATTAGCTCAATTGGAATTGTGGCATAATAGTGCAAATTATGAAAATGATGTGTACATGCTGCCAAAACACCTTGATGAAAAAGTTGCGCGTCTTCACCTCGCTAAAATAGGAGTTGAACTTGAAATGTTATCTCAAGATCAAGCTGAATATATTGGTGTTGATGTTCAAGGTCCATTTAAAGCTGAACATTACAGGTATTGATATTATCTTTATTGATATTTTCAGAAAGGAGCTTCGGCTCCTTTTTTATTTTAAACACAATCAATTTCAATAATTTATGTAACTTTTGTTTCTTTTACTTTCAATCTTGTCATCTATTTTTATTCAAAAAAATTATTTTATGAAGTTATTTAATTTATTTACCTCTTCTCTATTGTTGATCAACATGGTTTCTTGTTCAATTGGTCAAACTGTGGAAGATGAAAACAAGGTATTGGACCCTAAAGCTTTTGAGGAAAAACTAAAAATGACAATTCCCAACCAATTGGTTGATGTAAGAACTCCAGGTGAATTTTCTGGTGGAAGAATAGATGGTGCATTGAATTTGGATTGGAATGGATATGAATTCAAGGACCAAGCAGCGACTTTGGATAAAAATATTCCTGTTTTTGTCTATTGTTTGAGTGGAGGTCGCAGTGCTGCAGCTGCAGATTATTTGAGAGATGAAGGATTTAAAAATGTTTATGAATTAAATGGAGGAATGATGAAATGGAGGGCGGAGAAATTACCTGAAGTGCAAGCCATGATTTCTAATGGAGGGATGTCTATCGAAACTTTTAAGGAATCTATAAATGTTGACAAAATCGTACTTGTTGATTTTTATGCCGAATGGTGTGCGCCTTGTAAGAAAATGAAACCTGAATTGGAAGCCATAGGCGAGGAGATGAAAGACAAATTGCTTGTCCTAAGAATTGATGTGGATCAAAATAGAACACTGAGCGAAGAACTTGGAATAAGCGCCTTACCTGTGGTTCAAATTTATAAGAAAAATGAATTGAAATGGACCAATAAGGGGTATACGGACAAGGAAACACTAAAACTAGAAATCAATAAATTACAATAGAAATTGAAAAGCTCCCGTAGGAGCTTTTTATATATGGCCGTTCTCATTATCCGAGCTAATCGGGAAACAAGAAACGAGAAAGAATCCGCCTGATGACGGATTCTGTATTGCTGAATTTAGATTTACATCATTCCAGGCATACCTCCAGGCATTCCTCCCATTGCAGGTGCATTTTCTTCAGGTTCATCTGCAATGACACATTCTGTTGTCAGTAGCATAGAAGCTATAGAAGCTGCATTTTCTACTGCAATTCTGGTAACCTTAGTAGGGTCTATTACGCCAGCCTTATAAAGCTTTTCAAATGTTTCTGTTCTTGCGTTGTAACCGAAATCATCTTTTCCTTCACGAACTTTTTGAACAATAACAGCTCCTTCTCCTCCAGCGTTTGCGATAATCTGTCTTAATGGTTCCTCGGCAGCTCTTCTTACTATTTGAATACCTGTCAATTCATCATCATTTTCTGCTTTTAGTTTTTCGAGTGATTCTATCGAACGAATCAATGCAACTCCACCTCCAGGAACGATTCCCTCTTCAACGGCTGCTCTTGTCGCTGCTAATGCATCGTCTACTCGGTCTTTTTTCTCCTTCATCTCAACTTCTGTTGGAGCACCTACATATAAAACTGCAACGCCACCAGCAAGTTTAGCTAATCGTTCTTGCAATTTCTCACGATCGTAATCAGATGTTGTAGATTCAATTTGAGCCTTTATTTGACCAACTCTAGCTTGGATATCTGCTTTTTTACCGCCACCATTTACAATGGTTGTATTGTCTTTGTCAATTTCAATTTTTTCCGCTGTTCCAAGCATGTCTAAGGTAGCGTTTTCAAGTGTGAATCCCCTTTCTTCCGAGATTACTTGTCCTCCTGTTAAAATTGCAATATCTTCCAACATTGCTTTTCTTCTGTCTCCAAATCCTGGCGCTTTAACTGCAGCGATTTTCAAAGATCCTCTTAAACGATTTACTACCAATGTTGCAAGTGCTTCTCCATCAACATCTTCAGCGATAATCAAAAGTCCTCTTCCCGTTTGAACAACTGGTTCTAATACAGGAAGTAGTTCTTTCATGTTAGAAATCTTCTTTTCACAGATTAAAATCAATGGTTTATCCATTTCAGTGATCATTTTGTCGGTGTTGGTAACAAAATAAGGTGATAAATAACCCCTGTCGAATTGCATTCCTTCAACCGTTTTTACTTCGGTCTCCGTACCTTTAGCTTCCTCAACAGTAATAACACCGTCATTACCAACAACTTTCATTGCTTCAGCAATCAGCTTTCCAATGGTTTCATCATTGTTTGCTGAGATAGTAGCAATTTGTTTGATTTTGTCATTGTCATTACCAACTTGCTTCGATAATTTTTGAAGATTTTTTACTACCTCTTGGACAGCTTTATCTATACCTCGCTTCAAGTCCATTGGATTTGCTCCGGCTGCTACATTCTTTAAACCAGCACTAATAATAGCTTGCGCAAGTACTGTAGCAGTAGTAGTTCCGTCTCCTGCGATATCTGCAGTTTTGGACGCAACTTCTTTTACCATTTGAGCACCCATATTTTCGATAGGGTCTTTCAACTCAATTTCTTTCGCCACTGTAACACCATCTTTTGTTATGTGTGGTGCTCCAAATTTTTTACCAATAACTACATTGCGCCCTTTAGGTCCTAAGGTTACCTTTACTGCATTTGCCAATGCATCAACACCTTTTTTTAATTTGTCTCTTGCCTCTACGTCAAAAAATATTTCTTTTGCCATTTTAATTTAAATTAAAGATTAAAAAATTCCGTAAATATCAGACTCACGCATAATTAAGTAGGAAGTTCCATCCAACTTAATTTCTGTCCCAGAGTACTGCCCATAAAGTACCTCGTCACCAACTTTTACTGTCATTGGTTCATCTTTCTTACCCATTCCTGCAGCTACAATCTTGCCTTTTAACGGCTTCTCTTTCGCTGTGTCAGGAATGATAATACCACTTGCTGTTTTTTGTTCTGCCGGCGCCGGTTCGATAAGAACCCTATCAGCCAAAGGTTTAAACTTAATTGACATATTACTTATATTTTTTTGATTCATTGCCCCATTGTCGAATATTATGCCAGTGGTTTATTTGGGACAATATTTCATTTTTTTGACAAAAAAAATGTCAGTACGCTGACATACTGACATTAATAAATAAAGTATTTTTCAAACTATTGAGGCGCTCTACCTTGTGGTTGTTTTTGACCTTGTCCTTTTCCGCCGTCATTTTGTTCGGTTTGTGCTTGATTCTCCTCAGCTGCCTCTTGTTGTAATTGTTCAGGCGATTTTGGAGATCTAATTGTCAATACAACGCTGACCACCATGATGATTCCAGCCAGAGTCCATGTAGCTTTGTCAATAAAGTCATTGGTTTTTTTAACACCACCAATTTGTTGCGCTGAACCGAAATCTGAGCTCAATCCACCACCTTTTGGATTTTGAACGTAAACTACTAGAACCAATAGGACTGCTGCCAGAATAATAATAGATGTTAAAATAAAGTCCATCGTTTAATTATTTAATTTTTTCTTTAATTCTTCAATTCGGGATGCAAAGAAAACTTTTTTTTCTGGATAAATCAACATTAATTGCTCATAAGAATAAATTGCTTTGGGAAAATTACCCTGAATTGTATAAATTTTCGCTAAAGTTTCGCTTACTGGCATTACTTCTTCGCTCAAACTTTCTTTGGCTTGCTTTGTAGGTGAAAAAAAATCTTTTTTCTTTGGCTCTGTAATTTCGACTTTCTTTTTTTCGATTTCAACCTTGGGCTCCTCAGTGATAAATTTGTTCAAAATTTCTTGAACACGCTCCTTTTCACCTTTGACATTAATTTGGCCTTCATTATTGGATTGTAGCCACGATAAAAATGATTTTTTTACTGGAGGATTTCCTTCGGAATCGCAATCTTTACGCCCAACTGAATAATTCTCATCTAAATGATCCAAATTATAATTTGCTGAAATGGCATGCGCAATAATTTCTTTTTCTAAAAAGTCTAAATCATTATTTGATTCTTCATGAAATTCAATCTGTTTATCAGAATTCAGTCCATTTTCTTCAACCTTTGGATCTATAGATTCAAATTCTCTTTTTTCTTGAATAATTTTTTCTGCACTTTTCTCGAATGAACTTATCTCAAGAGGTATTACAACCCCATCTAATTCATCTTCAAAGTCATTAATATTATCTAATTCAGGCAGAACAATTACCCCTTGGCGATCTTCAACGCTTAAATCCGCCCTCTCATAATCACTTTCACTCCCAATATCGATCTCAATCCCACTCTCAGCGACATTGGTGAATTCACTCTCTCCGCCATTTGCGAACCCTATCTCATCTTTCAGGGGGGGGGGATTTAAAAAATGGGATATTTTACTTTCATTAATAAATTCATACAGTCTGGTTCTGTCAGAAATCAAATAAGCATTACTTTCTAAGGCCTCATCAAAACGAATATCGTTTAATTCAGCTAAAGACTTTAGATACAATATCGGGAACAGTTGCGCGTATGGATATTTGGTTTTCATTTCGAAAAGTTCATCCATTTGGTGTTTTTCTATTGAATAACCACCATCAATTAACAAAGCTATTTCCTGGAGATTTAACATTACCAATTAGACATTAACTTATTTACCAAATCTTGGGTTATTTGTTTATTTATTTCTTCCAGTAATTCATTTTCCGCATTTGCCAAATCTGTAGAAGAATCATAATCAACGAAGCGTGTTGAGGTTAAAGTTATTTTATCCTCTTTCGGCAATGAAACAAATATAGAAAATTCAACACTCACACTTAATCTGTTTTTTTGAGAATTATCTCCTTCTTGAAGCGCTACAGGTACGATTTGGTAATTCGTAATTATTCCTTCAATTGATAATTCACCTGCACCACTTATAGGATTCAACATCAACCTTGTATTGTTCTGAATGGCATCCTTAGTCTTTTCAGATAAAAGTGCGGCATAACTTAAAGGGGTATTTGGCGCTTTATTTTCAAGGGTTTTTAATGTGAATGTTTTCCATTCTTCAGGCATTCCTCCACTATCAATAAGCGAAATACTCGAAGGCCAACATGAGGATATCAGTAGACACAAACCTCCAATAAAAAAAAGGTTAATGCGCATCAGTCAAGTAAATTGAATTCTTTAATTTTTCGATATAAAGTTCTTTCTGATATTCCAAGTTCTTGTGCAGCATATTTTCGTTTCCCTTTATGTTTCTCCAAGGCTTTCTGAATGAGTTCTTTTTCCCGATCCTCCAAAGATAAGGATTCTTCAATTTCCTCATGTATTTCAAAATCGTCAGCACCAGGATTTATTATGGAAACTGGTGAAATGTTTTCTGATGCCGAAGGCAATACCCTTGTAGTCCCAATTGGAGCATTCAATTCTTGATGAATCCTATTGATTACAGCGGTTTGATCAGAACTCAAGTGTAAATTTCCATTTTGTCTAATCATTTCAAGAACCAATTTTTTTAGTTCTGTTAAGTCTTTTTTCATATCGAAAAGAAACTTATACATTATTTCTCGCTCTGAAAAATTTTCAGTCCCAGTTTCGGAATTAATTTTAATTGGAATCTGTTCTTCATTTTCAGGAAGATACTGTCTTATTGTGAGTAAATCTAGATCCCTTTCTGTTTCAATTACTGAAAGTTGTTCTACCAAATTTCTGAGTTGCCTAATGTTTCCAGGCCAATTATATGAAATTAAAAAGTCAATAGCATCGTCTTTCAATTTAATTCCTGGCATGCGATATTTTTCTGCGAAATCATGGGCAAATTTTCGGAATATCAAATGAATGTCTTCTTTCCTGTTGCGTAATGCCGGTAAATGAATTGGTACAGTACTTAATCTGTAAAATAAATCTTCGCGAAATTTCCCAGAATTTATAGCCTTTTGCATATTCTCATTCGTCGCGGCTACAACCCGAACGTTGGTTTTAATTACTTTTGATGCACCAACCTTAATAAATTCTCCAGTTTCTAAAACTCTCAACAATCTTACTTGTGTTGACATGGGAAGTTCAGCAACTTCATCTAAAAAAATTGTACCTCCATTTGCAACTTCAAAATATCCTTGCCGACTTCCGTGTGCACCAGTAAATGAACCCTTTTCGTGTCCGAATAGCTCAGAGTCTATGGTTCCCTCTGGTATGGCTCCACAATTTACGGCAATGTATTCACTGTGCTTACGCGGGCTTAACTGATGTATAACCTGAGGAATAATTTCTTTACCTGTGCCACTTTCTCCAGTCACCAGAACTGAGATGTCTGTTGGAGCAACTTGAATGGCAACCTCCAAAGCGCGATTCAAACCGGGAGCATTTCCGATAATACCAAATCGTTGTTTTACTTGTTGAACATTCATGATTCAGTTCATTTTTGAACGATCTTTCCCATCAAGGTAGCAGAAGTGCAATCTTCAATTTTTACGTAAACATAATTACCTTTTTGTACATTTTCCTTAGGAAAAACAACAACTGCATTTCTACTATTTCTTCCGAACAAAAATTCTTCAGATCTTTTTGATTTTCCTTCTACAAGAATTTTTTGGATTTGACCGATTTGTTTTTGATTCGATTTAAGTGAAAACTGTAACTGCTTATCAATAATTTCATTCAATCTTCTGCTTTTTATTTCCTCAGTAACATCATCCTCAAATCGTCTTTCTGCCAAAGTCTTTGGCCGTTCTGAATATTTGAACATGTAAGCGAAATCAAATTGAACTTCATCCATAAGTGACAAGGTTTCGGCATGCTCATTCTCTGTTTCACCACAAAACCCAGTAATAATGTCTGTTGAAATTGCGCAATCTGGAACCAATCGTCTTATTGCATCAATTCTCTCAAGATACCACTCCCGGGTATACGATCTATTCATTCTATCCAAAACAGAAGTACTGCCTGATTGAACTGGTAAATGGATGTATGAGCAAATGTTTTCATATTTTGCCATCATTTCCAATACTTCATTTGTCATATCTTTTGGATGAGAGGTAGAAAATCGAATACGTAAATCAGGAGATACATTTGCAACCTTTTCCATTAATTGTGCGAAGTTGACGGTAGGTTGATTCTCATCTTTAATTTCTCCTTTTGAACTCAAATTCCAACGATAACTATCAACATTTTGCCCTAAAAGCGTTACTTCACGATATCCTTTTTCAAACAAATCTCTGCACTCATTTACAATTGTCTCAGGGTCTCTTGACCGCTCTCGCCCCCTAGTAAATGGAACAACACAAAACGAACACATATTGTCACAACCACGCATGATGGTCACAAAAGCCGAAATACCCCCTTGGTCAAGGCGTATTGGAGAAATATCTGCATAAGTTTCATCTCTTGATAGTAAAACATTAACTGCTTTTTGACCCGTACCAACCTCGTCAACTAAATTTGGTAGATCCCTGTATGCATCAGGACCAGCAACCAAATCAACGAGCTTTTCCTCTTCCAATAAGGATTTTTTTAAACGCTCCGCCATACAACCTAATATCCCGATAACCAAATCAGGTTTTTTTGACTTTTTCGACTTAAACTCAGTCAATCGATTACGAACCCTTGTTTCAGCATTCTCTCGAATTGAACAAGTATTAATTAATACCACATCTGCCTCATCAATATCTCGAGTTGTGGAATAACCATTTTCATGCATTATCGATGCAACGACTTCGCTGTCCGAGAAATTCATTTGACATCCATAGCTCTCAACATAAAGTTTTTTCGTGCCAATGGAATTATTATCGGCTGTGCTCAGAATTGTTGCTGTTCCTTGAACACTTTCATCAATTATTTTATTTTCCATTTCATTTACTGAATCAATTAAAATGTTTTACAAAATTAATAATTAAAGCCTTCTATGTCAAAATGGCAGACTTTCATGTTTGAAATTTGTTTAAAAAAATAATATGTCAATTGAAAATGTGATTTATTTTAAATTATTTAACCTTTGGTTAAACAAAATTAGTATCCTCCTGTTTTGTTTATCGAATTACTTTTTAATGCATTTTAGGTTTAATTTTGCATTCAATCTCAAATTAATAAATCATGGCTAAAAATCTCGTAATTGTCGAATCTCCAGCGAAAGCAAAAACTATCGAAGGTTATTTGGGAAAAGATTTCATTGTTAAATCTAGTTTTGGTCATGTCCGAGATTTAGGAAAAAAAGGTTTATCAATCGATTTGGAACATAATTTTAACCCTGTATATGAGGTTACTCCCGATAAAAAACAGGTTGTCGCAGACCTCAAAAAGTTGGCAAAAGAAGCTGAAATAATTTGGTTGGCAACTGATGAGGACCGCGAAGGAGAAGCTATTTCATGGCACTTGTATGAAGCATTGAATCTTGATAAAAAAGAAACGAAAAGAATTACTTTCAATGAAATTACTAAAAACGCAATCCTCAAAGCAATAGATAATCCACGACAAATTGATAAAAATTTGGTTGACGCTCAACAAGCTCGGCGTGTTCTTGATAGAATTGTTGGTTTTGAGTTATCTCCTGTACTGTGGAGAAAAGTGCGACCTAGCCTTTCTGCCGGTCGTGTGCAATCTGTAGCAGTAAGACTAATTGTTGAGCGCGAAAAAGAAATCGAGAATCATAAAACTGTGAGATTTGTTAAAATTCAAGGTGTTTTTAATGCTTCAAAAGGAAAATTGAAAGCTGATTTTTCAAGACCAATGGATAACGTTGAAGAGGCTAAAGCTTTTTTGGATAAAATAAAAGTGGCCCAATTCAGTGTTGCAGACATAGCAACTAAACCTGCTTCCAAAAGTCCATCTGCACCTTTCACAACCTCAACCCTGCAGCAAGAAGCCAGTTTAAAATTGGGTTTTTCGGTTTCGAGAACAATGACAGTGGCTCAAAAACTTTATGAGTCTGGAAAAATTACCTACATGAGAACGGATTCCGTTAATTTGTCCGAGACCGCATTGTCGGGTATAAAATCAGAAATTGAGAGTAGATTTGGAGTTAATTATTGTAATCCTACAAAATACAAAACTAAAAGTAGCGGGGCTCAAGAGGCACATGAGGCAATTAGGCCAACCGATTTTTCAATTGATAGTATTTCTTCTGATCGCGATGAAGAAAGGTTGTATGAACTAATTTGGAAAAGAACACTTGCGTCTCAAATGTCAAATGCCAAATTGGAAAGAACCAACATTAAAATTAATATTTCAAATACTGATGATTATTTTAGTGCCAAGGGTGAAGTAATAAAATTTGACGGTTTCCTACGTTTATATTTAGCGTCAAACGTTGAAGAGCTCGATGATGAAGAAAGTAAAGACGGAATTCTACCAGAAGTTCATTTAAATGAAATTTTAGCTTACGAGCATATTGTTGCTACTGAGCGGTTTAATCGACCTGCGCCACGGTATGTTGAAGCTTCATTGGTAAAGAAACTTGAGGAGCTAGGAATCGGAAGACCATCAACCTATGCTCCAACAATTTCAACAATTCAAAAAAGAGGGTATGTTGAGAAAAAAGAAAAAGAAGGAGTGGTTAGAGATTATGCTCAAATTACATTGAAAAATAGTGAAATTTATCTGGAAATAAAGTCTGAAATAACTGGAAAGGAAACCAATAAACTTTTCCCAACTGATATTGGAATTGTCGTAACAGATTTCCTTGAACAACATTTTAATTCAATAATGGATTACAGTTTCACAGCTAAAGTTGAAGAAGAATTTGATGATATCGCCAAAGGTTTGGTTGAATGGACAGAAATGATTCGAAACTTTTACAATCCATTTCATGAAAATGTTGATGAAACGCTTGAAAATTCAGAAAGGGCAACAGGTGAACGTTTTCTGGGGGTGCACCCAGAAACTGGTAGAAAAATTATTGCACGAATAGGTCGTTTTGGCCCAATGATCCAAATTGGTGATGAAAAAGAAGATGGCCAAAAACCCTTGTTTGCATCACTTCGTAAAGACCAGTCCATTGGTACCTTAACTTTAGAAAATGCGCTCGATCAATTTAAATTACCTCGAATATTAGGTGAGTTTGAAAGTCAAGAGGTAAAATCAAATAATGGAAGGTTTGGCCCTTATATTCAACATAATAAACTGTTTGTTTCAATACCGAAAGATGAGAATCCTCTTGAGATAACCTTGGAAAGAGCGATTGAATTGATTAAAACAAAAAGGGAAGAGGATGCAAATAAGTTTATTAAAACTTTTGATGAAAGGACCGATGTACAACTTTTAAATGGACGGTATGGTGCCTATTTAAAAATAGGTAAAGATAATTATAAGCTTCCTAAGGGAACTGTACCAGAAAAATTAACTATTGAGGAGTGCTTGCAAATAGCTGAGGAGTCCAAAAGCACCTCTCGTAAAGTAAAGAAAAAGAAAAGTTCTTGATCAATTTCTATAGTTTTCAACGCCAAACGTTTCAATTCTTTTTATTGTTACTTTACTTTGAGTTTTAAATTTCTTTAGCTTCGCTCAAAGAGTTGAAATGAAAGATCTATCCATTTATTTTCGAGCTTTACATGATTTAGAGCAATATTCAGAAAATCAACTTGGAAGCAGGGTTGTTTTTCATCGTGAGGGAAATTTCCCAGATTTAGTTAAAAATAAATTAGGCGTTGCTCTCATTTATGTTCCTGAATATCGAGGTGATCATTCTGAATTTCAATTTCTTGAAAGTGATTCCTTCCGAAAGGAATTGTATAAGCTTAATATTGGTGTTTCTTGGGATTTGCAAATTATTGATTTAGGAACTATTCTTCCTGGAGAATCAAAGGAAGATACGTTTTTTGCCCTAAGTCAAGTGGTTGGGGAACTTGTTAAATATAAAATTATTCCAATTGTAATTGGAGGAAGCCAAGATCTAACACTAAGTTTATATAAAGGATACGAGCAATTAGAACAAATGGTAAATCTTTGTTGTATTGACTCAGAACTCGACTTGGGTTCGCCCGAGGAACCAATGCACTCGGGAGCATTTTTAAGTCATTTACTTCTGCAGAGACCATGCTATTTATTCAATCATGCAAATGTTGGACTTCAAGCTCCTTATGCAGCTGCAGGCGAGATAGATTTGTTTGAAAAATTGTATTTTGATTCATGTCGTTTAGGTGAGTTCAATTCAGACAGCCGCAAAGCTGAACCACATTTGAGAAATGCAGATATTTTATCTCTTGACTTATCTGCAATTAGAGCTGGTGAAATAAATAGTCCCTTTTATAAAAAGCCAAATGGATTTTTTGCAGACCAAATTTGCCAAATTGGAAAATATGCTGGAATTAGCGACAAATTAACTTCTTTCGGAATTTTTAATTATTATCCTGATAATAAGCAGGGGTTGATATCCGTGATAGTTGCTGAAATCATTTGGTACTTTATTGAAGGCGTTGTACACAGAAAGGGTGATTTCCCAACTTGTAGTAAACGTGATTACCTAAAGTTTAATGTAAAATTGGATGATTTTAAGGACACAGTAATTTTCTACAAAAGCAACAAGTCTGATAGATGGTGGATGGAAGTACCCTACCCACCTTCCAAAGGAGTGAAGTACGAAAGACACCATCTCGTGCCTTGTGACGCCACTGATTATGATAGAGCAATGAAAAATGAACTTCCTGACCTCTGGTGGAAAACATACCAAAAGCTGTCGTAAGAATTGATTCTAATTTGAATGAGAAACTAAGTGAAAATTTTGAAACGATTTTACAATAAAAGTTGTAACCAAGTGGGCTTTTGAAAATATAGCCAAAATGTTCAATTTAAGTTACTGCAACAATTGATGCGACCTAATATGCGGATTTCATAATTGATAATTTTTTTATCACTCTGAAAAAAAATTTCTTTTATCAAGAAAATTACTTATTTTAGTCCCCGAAATTTGGCGAAAATATCTCCAAAGGATTTATGGATTTTACCATTGAAAACTACAAATATGAATAAAAAATTTATTCTACTATCTACTGTTTTTAGCTTATTCATGAGTTTTTCTTATGGTCAGCAGGATAAGTTGATTACACACTTTATATACGATAAAATGTCAATTAATCCAGGTGAAACTGGGATTGATGACGGGATATGTGCGACTTCTATCTATAGAAATCAATGGGACAAAGTAAATGGAGCTCCAAATTCTGCCGTGTTAAATATTGAGGCAAATATGAACCGTTTTTTTCCAGGAGGTTTAGGAGTTTCTTTTTATCATGATGCTATCGGATTTTCTCGTCAAAACAATGTTTTACTAAATTATTCTTACCCCCTCGATCTTGCAGGTCTAGGAACTCTTGGCATTGGTGTTGGTTTTGGAATAGTTAATTTTGGAATGTCCCCAGTTTGGGTTCCTCCAACAACGGTTATTGATAATTCTTTGCCAGTTGGTTTTACTGCAACAAATCTCGACGTAAATTTTGGATTGTATTTCAAAGGTAATAGTGATTATTATGTCGGTCTTTCATCAACCCATTTAAACGAGTCTCTTCTCGAAAGTAAAATTGGAGCAATTACAAACCAATATCAAATGGCAAGGCATTATTACCTTATGGGTGGAAAAAGATTCAATGGTATTGGTGATGGGGCAATTGACGCTCAGTTACTACTTAGAACTGATTTGGTAAAGTTTTCTGCAGATATTAACGCAAGGTATTTTTGGAAAGAAATTGGCTATGCCGGACTTACCTACAGAACTGTTGATGCTATTGGTCTAATGCTTGGGTGGATGCCAGTAAAGAATATGACTGTTGGTTATTCATATGACCTTACAACGAATAAGTTGGCAAGTGTTTCGCGTGGTTCACATGAGATTGTTTTGAAGTATTGTTACTTCTTGCCGCCGCCTCCTGTGACAAAATCAAATCACCCTAGATGGTTGTAAATTAAAAAAAAAGTTGAATATTTGTAACCATTTTTGTGATTGTGCCGTTATACCAGCAATTGTAGATCCTGTAGAAAGTTAATTTTGGTGTCCGGTAGTTAGAAAATAAAGAGGTAGAATGAAAAAACTATTGTTATTCGGTTTTGTTGGAACCATGTTGGCTTCTTGTGTGGAGCAAACTGGTGAACTTACAGGTGTTGCTGGTCGTCAGCCATATCAACCTGAAGTTCCTTTGGGTATGGTTTATATTCGCTCAGGTGGTTTTCAAATGGGTGAAACGGACCAAGATGTTCCATTTCTTTTTCAGACGCGGCCACGTCCCGTTTCTGTTCAAGCTTTTTATATGGATAATACTGAGATTTCCAATAATGAATACCGACAATTTGTGAATTGGGTTCGAGACTCAATTGCCAGAGAAATTCTTTACACAAAAAATAAAGAGTGGGTAAAAGGATTGCCAGAAGACGGTAAAGGAGGAAAACAAGCCATGTGGGAAGATGCTGATGCAACTTCATGGATAAAATACAATGAATTCTATTTAGACGAATCAGAACCGGACGATGGAGGTACTACAAAGTTTATTGTTTCTGGAAAAGAAGATAAAGATGGTCAATTGGTGCATGACCCAGAAAAACGATTGGAATACCGTGGTGAATATGATGCTCCTTTTAAGCCCAATACACCAGAGAATATTTTATTTTACCTAGATTGGGAAAAAGAGTTAGATTACTCATCTACCGACGTTATTCCGCTACTTGCAGAAATGTATCTTCCAACTGATGAGCGTTATTATCGTAGGAAGGAAATCGATACGCGAAAATTAATGTATCGTTACTTCTGGATTGACTATCGTGAGGCGGCTAGAAGAGGGGACTTGAATATCGATTATGGAGGCACTCCATTTAAGGATGATGATACATGGCAAGATGCAGGTGACAAAGTAAATAAGGAGCATAGAACGCTTGATAAAGAAACTTTGCCTCCGAACCCTGTGACCGGAAAGAGCCAAGAAGATCTTAAAGATTGGAAAAACTATAAAGGTCCTGGTCAAGAATTGGATCTAGGACGATTCAATGAAAAAGGTCAAAATAATGCCATTAGAGGTCACAGCGATCGCTCTAGATTTATAATTGATGAAGAGATAAATGTATACCCAGACACATTGTGTTGGGTGCGAGATTTTACTTATTCCTTCCATGATCCAATGTCCAACATGTATTTTTGGCATCCTGCTTATGACAATTATCCTGTTGTTGGTATTACATGGGTTCAAGCCAAAGCCTTTTCTGTTTGGAGAACACAGTTGCTTAATAATTGGTTAATTTCGGAAGGCCAACTATTTGTTAATGATTTTCGTTTGCCAACCGAAGCTGAGTGGGAAAGAGGCGCAAGAGGTCCGAACGAATTGAATAATTATCCATGGGGTGGACCTTACATCAGGAATAATGCAGGATGTTTCCTAGGGAATTTCAAACCGATGAGGGGGCGATATTTTGAGGATGGTGGTTTTCATACCGTTAAAGTTTATTCCTACAATCCTAATAATTGGGGGTTATATTGTATGGCAGGGAACGTTTCTGAATGGTGTGAAACAGCTTTTGATGAATCCATGTATGAAGTTCAGCATGATATAAATCCTGATTATCGTTACGATGCAAAAGATTGGGATCCGCCTGTTATGAAGCGCAAAGTTATTCGTGGTGGTTCATGGAAAGATGTGGGATACTATCTAATGTGTGGTACAAGAACCTACGAATACCAAGATACAGCTAAAAGTTACATCGGATTCAGAAATGTAATGACCCACCTTGGAAGAGGAGGTGTGGACATGACACTCGAAGGAGGAGCAGAAGAAATTCAAAGCGATATTCAACTTCGCTAGAATACAACAAACATAAAACAAGTAGTAATTTTAATTTAAAAACCTAAAAAAAGGAAAACTATGAAACCAGGAAGTAAAGGATGGAAAAAGTTTATGGCTAAATTGTATGGATTTGGAGCCGCAATCGTAATTATTGGTGCATTATTTAAGATACAGCACTGGAACTTCTTTTTCCCATTCCAAGCAGGGTTCTTATTAACTGTAGGACTCTTAACAGAAGCAATTATCTTTATCTTTTCAGCATTTGAACCGATTCACGAAGACCCAAATTGGGAATTGGTTTATCCAGAGTTAGCATTAGGTCATTCTGACGAATTAGACCATGCAAAACTTCCTGCTGGTAGAGGCGGAAGAGGTGGTTCTGGTGTTAGCCAAGAATTAGACAAAATGCTTGAGGAAGCAAAAATTGATAGTAAATTGTTAGAAAGATTAGGTGAAGGAATGACTGCTTTAGCTGACAATGCAAATTCACTGAAAGGAATAACATCAGCGGCTGCTGCAACCGATTCTTATGTTTCTAGTTTACAAGCTGCTTCAGAACGTGTTTCTGCTCTATCAGAAGCATACGAAAGAGCATCTGTTTCAATATCTGGAATGACATCGACTACCCAAGAAGGTGAATCATTTGGAGAGCAAATGCAAAAAGTATCTAAGAACTTGGCAGCATTAAATAATGTTTATGAATTGCAATTGAAAGGTTCTACATCGCATCTTGAAGCGACAGAGAAATTCCAGCAACAAGTTACAGATATGATGGCGAATCTTTCTGCTTCTGTAGAAGATACAAGATTGTACAAAGAGAATATGGCAATGTTGTCTAAGAACTTAACAGATCTTAACAACGTATATGGCAATATGTTGAAAGCTATGACAATTAAAGGATAATCACACTTGTGACTATTTTAAAATTGAACATTAATATTATTGTAAAAAATAAAATTTAATTATCATGGCAGGAGGTAAAGAAACCCCGAGACAGAAGATGATTGGTATGATGTACTTGGTACTTACCGCTCTTCTTGCTCTTAATGTATCAAAACAAGTTTTGGATGCCTTTGTGGCAATCGAAGAAAATATGCAAAAAGCTGCAATAAATCATCTTGAAAGAGGTGATGGAGCAAAGCGAAGTTTGAGTGGAGAATTGACTGTTGCTGAAAAAGACAAAGAAGATCCTACGAAGGTCAAAGCACAGAAAATCAAATATTTCATGGATGTAATGAATAAGATTGATGTGGAAACTGGCAAATTCATTGAAATGGTTGATGGGATCAAGAAAGATATTCTGTCAAAAAGTGGAGAAGATTTGACTGCAGGTGATAAGGACGCTACAAAAATTCTCTGGGTAGATTATAATAAGAAAGAACCAATTAGACCGGCTCGAATGAATTTGGCAGCTGTCCAGGCAAAAGATCAATATGACATTCCAATGCATGAATTAGTTGGTGAAGAGCCGATGTCACCTAAAGCTGATGGGGCAGGTATGAAACTCTGGAAAGCTTACAATGACTACCGGTTGAATATTGTAAAACTGCTTGGTACTTACACAGTAGGTGGGAAAACTTGGTCTATAAACCCCACGGCAATTAATAAATTTAAAGATTTCAACGATTTGACCAAACAAGTTGAAGCGATGATTGATAAAAGTCAATGTAATAAAAACGATGACAAAGGTAAACTTAGAGACCTATACATTGAGTTGACCAAACCAGAAATGGTGATGGCTGGAGGTGAAGGTGAAGAGCAAAAAGAGTGGCCTTGGATTGGTAAAACTTTTGATCATGCTCCACTTGTTGCAGCACTTGCATCATTAACGTCGCTTCAAGTTGAGGTTTTGGCTGCTAGAGCCAGTGCTTTTGAACACATCAAAAGTCGCGTTTCGACAGGTGAATTTAGTTTCAATAGCATCGAAGGATTTGCTGTTGGACCTACAATGGTAACCAAAGGAGATGAGGCTGAATTAAAAGTAATGATGGCTGCTTTTGACACTGATAACCAACCTGTAATTTCGGGTGGTGGAAGTTGGACAGTTGCGAACGGACAAGGTACTATGAAGATTCCAACCAATAGTATCGGTGACAAAAATATGAGTGGTACCGTGAAAATCAGGAAGAAATCAGGAGACTGGGCTGAGAAACCTTGGTCGTACACCGTAAAAGTTATTGAACCTACTGGAAGTATTTCTTTACCTGATATGCAGATTCTATACAAAAACTATAATAACAACGTTCAAGCAGTAGCATCCGGTTTCGACAAGACTGATTTGAAAATTACTGCTGGTTCGGCAACTAAAACCGCTAAAGGTTCTAATAATTGGGTGATTTTCCCAACAGGAGGGTCTAGTCTTACTCTTGCTGTTGTTGGTACAAATAGTATTACAAAGAAATCAGCTACATTGAACTCTGTTACCTACAAAGTAAAACCATTACCAGATCCAGGAATTTACTTAGGAGGAAAGAAGAATACAGAGTCGGTAAACAAAAACGTAACTTCAATTCAAGTAAAATATGGATCTGAAATAACTTTAACAGGTGTTACATTTCCTATTTCAGGTTGGACGCTTATTGCCAATGGGCGAGAAACTTCTGGTACGGGTACTGAATTGAATGCACAAGCAATCAACATGATGAAACAAAGTAGTGGTAAGTTTGTGACGCTTGTTGTCAGCTATAAAAAGCCGGATAAAACCGTTACAAAAGGTTCGGGTACATTTAAAGTAAATTAATATGAGAAGTTCCAGATTTAAAAGTGTTTCGATAACTCTGTTCATTGCATTGTTTTGGACGGGTATGTTTTACAGCCAGGTTCCTTTTGACAATGGTGGGGGCCCCATAAATGTTATAAATCCTGGAACTGAAAATCAAGTGATAGACGGTGTTTTCATGCCTACACATGTGCCGACTAAACGACCCATAGCTTATGAGGTTATACGTGAGGCGGATTATATCTGGTCTAAACGTGTATTTCGTCGTATTGATTTACGCGAAAAAATGAACTTTAATTTGAAATATCCTCTGGATGACGTAAAAGATAGTGCAGTTTGGGTAAGAAATACAACAAGATGGTCTTTGTGGACGATTATTCGTCAGCATATCATTTGGGGAGATGTTACAATTTTTGAACCTGAGAACCCAAATGCATGGGGGATGTTCGATGGAGACCAATTCAAGTATCCAATGACTTCCAAAATTAATGGTTGGTATGAAAACGATCCAGAACTCAGGAAGGGTATAAATATGCGTTACTTTGGTAAGATGGGTCCTACTACTGATCCGATTAAAAGTAAGGATCCAATTAAAATGGAAAATGATGAAGATTCAACTATTTATGATCCAGTAAAAGATGAATATGTCGTACAATTTTATCCTGGTGAAATGCAATGGCTTGACGGTAATGAGATTCAAGGTTATGACTTGAAAGAAGATTGGTTTTTTGATAAGGAAAGATCAGTTTTAGATGTAAGGATTATTGGTATAGCTCCTGTTGTCAATTGGAAGGATGCCAGCCGAACTGCCCTCGTATTTTACGACGATGAAACTGGTCAACCCGATGAAGCAAGCTCAGCAAATTGGGTAACAGCTCCTTTGTTCTGGTGTTATTTCCCTCAACTGAGGCCTTATTTAGCGAAGTATTACGTCTACAACGAAAAGAACGACGCGCAATGGATGTCATTCGATGATTTCTTTTGGAAGCGTAGGTTTAGCAGTTATATTGTTAAAGAAAGTAATGTTTTTGATAGAACAGTGGAAGAGTATAAATATGGAATAGATGCTTTGATAGAATCTAATGCCATCACTGAAGAAATTAGAACATTAGAACACGATATGTGGAACTTCTAAAATGGTATAGTATTATTAAAAAATGTCTCCATAGTGAGGCATTTTTTGTTTGTTATAAATACCATGTCAACTTTCGAAAGTATCTTTGTGTATGATTAATTTAGAAAGGCTTGGAGTATTTTTACCACAAGGTTATTTATTTAAAGATGTAAGTCTACAAATCAACAAAGGTGATAAGGTTGGGCTAGTAGGTAAAAATGGTGCTGGTAAATCGACATTACTTCGTCTCCTTGCTGGAGCCAATAAACCAACTGAAGGAAAAATCCATGTTGTCAAAGGTTTAACAGTTGGATATCTTACTCAAGATATTAAAATTGATACAAATCAATCCGTTTTTCAATATCTTTACAATTCTAACGAGACGCTAACACACCTCAGGGATGCTATCGAACATATAAATCATGAATTGGTAACGAGGACAGATTATGAATCCGAAGCATATTTGGGTTTACTTGATGAATTGAATGAATTAAACCATAACTACAATATTATTGATGGTTATTCATGGGAGGAGAAGATAGAAACGACCTTAAAAGGTCTAGGTTTCAATGATTCTGAAATACATAACGGTTTAAATACCTTTTCAGGAGGGTGGAAAATGCGCGCGGAATTGGCTAAAATCCTTGTCAACAATCCTGATGTCATTTTATTGGATGAGCCGACAAACCATTTGGACATTATTTCTATAGGCTGGTTGGAATCTTATTTGCAGAAATTTGAAGGTGCTGTAATTATTATTTCTCATGATAGGTTGTTTTTAGATAATGTCACCAAAAGAACCCTTGAAATTAGCATGTCCAAAATTTTTGATTTCCCATATCCGTATTCAAAATATAAGGAATTAAGAGAGGAGGAATTGGAACGGCTTCAAGGGGCTAAGAAACAGCAAGATAAAGATATAAAACATACAGAGGAACTTATAAATAAGTTTAGGGCAAAGAAAAATAAAGCGGCTTTCGCTCAATCCCTGATTAAAAAACTTGAGAAAACTGACCGTATTGAAATCGAAAAAGACAAGGTTGCAAAGATGAATATAACCTTTCCTCTAAGTGTGCAACCGGGAAAATGGGTCTTAGAGTTAAGTGATCTGGGTAAAAAGTATGGTGAGAAGGTACTTTTTGAAAATGTAAATATAACTGTTGGTAGAGGGGAAAAAATAGCTCTATTAGGCCCAAATGGTGTAGGGAAATCTACATTGTTAAAACGCATTTTAAATGTATTGGAAGGCCCCGGATCAGTAACTTATGGACATAACGTAAATTGTACATATTTTGCTCAAGATCAAGCAGAACAATTGGATCCTAATAAAACGATATTTGAAACTGTTGATGATGTTGCTCAGGGAGATATCAGAAAGGATTTGCGAAGTATTCTAGGAGCTTTTTTGTTTTCAGGCGAAGATATAGACAAACGGGTTGGTGTATTGTCAGGTGGTGAAAGAACACGGTTGGCTTTGTGTCAATTATTATTAAGTCCTTCCAATGTTTTAATTCTTGATGAACCAACAAATCACTTGGACATATTAAGCAAAGAAGTGTTAAAAGGTGCCTTGAAAAATTATGAAGGTACTTTCATTGTCGTATCCCATGATCGAGAATTTTTGGATGGGTTAACAAATAGAATTTGGGATATTGAAAACAGGTCCTTGAAAATTCATCATTTTGATGTTAAGGAATATTTGCAGAAAAAAATGGCCGATGCTGTTTTGGAAACAAAGTCTCATGTTGATAGAAAGCCTGTTGTTCAAGAGAGCAATAAAAAGGCAGTTAAAGAAATAAATCCAGCAAAAAAAGAACTGGAAAAGAAAATACAACAGATTGAAAAAATTATAGCTTCAATAGAGTCTCAAATTCTGGAAATGGACGGAGAATTGGCTGTCTTGGATTATAATAATGAAGATTTATCACAAAAGGTATTATCCAATTATGACGCTAAAAAAAAGGAATTGAATGAATTGGTGAATGAATGGGAAACTTTAACAGAACAATTATTCTCACTTGAAGATTAACCTCGACCTTTTTGCTTTTGAATTTTCTTTTGTCGTCTGTAGTTTTTTCTAATTGATTTTTTAAAGGCTTTGCTTTGATTTTTTAAATGGGCTTTGAAAGCTTCTTTATTAGATTTTTTATTCGTTTTGTACTGCCGTTTTTGTTGTTTAAGCAGAATCTTTTTTGCTTTTTTATCCTCTTTAAGAGATGCATCACTAGATTGACAATAAATATTGTTTATTGTGATTGTAAATAAAAAAAGCAAAATTACGTTATTAAACCTCTTAAACTTCATAACTTTACAGTACATAATTCTCGAATGAAAGTAACACTATTTTTAATTACAATTTCATGCTTTCTATTCTATGGTTGCAATAAAAATAAATTGCATCCAGTTCCAAATATTCCTTTTGATATCACGATTGACATTAATTTACCGAGTTACAATGCTCTCATTGGCGTTGGAAGCTATGCATATGCAAATGGGGGTTCTAGAGGGATTATAGTCTACAGAAGGAATATAGATGAATTTGTGGCTTTTGATCGACATTCCCCAGTAGACATAAACGGCACTTGTCCTGAACCATTGTATCCGGATCCAGATAATTTTTTAATGCTCATTGATTCATGCGGCCCTGCCAAATTTTCATTGTTCGACGGTTCCCCTGTTGAAGGTTCAGAATTTGGACTTAGACAATACCAAACCATCTTTAACGGAACAAATCTTCTAAGAATTTATAATTGATAAAACAATGGCTGAAATAAAGGTAACTGTTATTGATAGGGAAGGTGTTGCTCATATTTTAGACGCACCTACAGACATGAACATGAATATTATGGAGTTGTGTAAAGCATATGATTTGCCAGTTCTTGGTGAATGCGGTGGTATGGCAATGTGTGCAACTTGCCAATGTTATCTCGAGTCTGATACGTCGCTTCCAGAACAAAGTGATGCTGAATTGGATATGTTGGATCAGGCTTTTTTCGTGAAATCAAATAGCCGATTGGGATGCCAAATTCATTTAACCGATGAAATTGATGGAATCGTAGTTCGTTTGGCTCCTGAGGCTTAATTTTTTTTAAAATAGGTTGTTTGGAATTTTACAAACAGGAATGGGATTCATTTTATGTTGATTGATCCTATTCAGCCTAGTGTAAATATCCAATACTTCTTTTTGACGTTTTGTGATGGTTGCTATGTCACCATTGAATTCCATCGCCCATTCCAGTTCAGGGTAGCTTGCACCAATCTGGTCTTCATCTGTTCTCCCATCCTCCCAAAGTCCATCTGTTGGGGCAGCCTCACAAATTTCATTAATTACATTTAGCTCTTCAGCCAAAAGACGCACTTGGGTTTTCGTTAAATCTGCAATTGGGCTTAAATCAACACCGCCATCACCGTATTTGGTAAAAAATCCAACCCCAAAATCTTCAATTTTATTTCCCGTTCCAGCTACCAAACATTTATTTGGTTGGGCAACGGCGTATAAGGTTGTCATTCTTAGACGGGACCTCACATTTGCCATAGTTAAATGATCATTTTGTGAGGAAAATGGTAGTGTTTTTTCTAAAAGTGTAAAAGAATCTGTTAGATTAATTTCGAGAGCTTCAACATTGTCAAAACGATTCAATAAATCAGAAATGTGAAGCTTGGCCCTTTCATATTCTTGTTTTGTTTGCCTAATAGGCATCGAAACAAGTAATGTCTTTTTAGCGGTTATCGCACACAAAGTCGAAGTTAAAGCGGAATCAATTCCTCCAGAAATTCCGACAACAAATCCCTGCATTTTGGAGTCATCACAATAATCCGATAACCATTGTGAAATATAATCAACAATGCCCTTTTTATCCAAAACCTAATAATGATTTAGAATAATATCGAAACTTTTAACATGATTTGATTTTGCGTAGCCTTGTTATTAAACATAACTGGCGCAGCCGAACCTGTTCCGTCTTCGTCTATGAAAAGCGAATTTTTTTCTTTTCCAACATCAGTACTTTTTTGGGTGTGTAAAGGAGTTATACCATAATAGTATCCCAGTTCAGCTACCAAACTCGTTGATCCACTGAAATTCCATTCTGCACCAGCTGATATTCCAACTGCGGACTTAAAAAAGAACAAATCATTTTTAGATGTTAAAGCATCATTTGTAGTTTCAACACCGTTTAAAAAACCCTGATCTGTAACCTTACTGTTCAATAAAAAGCTATTTCTTAAACCAAATCGTCCAAAATACCTCCAATATCCAAAAAATCCAGTTCTGAAAGTTAACATTGTAGGAATGGTCAAATAAACCGACTTTTGCAAGCGATTACCTAATTGAAATAAAGAAGATGAAGAGTCGGCATCGCGGAATTCTAAAATATCCAAGTCTTTGAAATAATAATAAACGTCTCCAGCTGTGTTAGAAGATGGTTTATATTTTAAAGAGTTAAAATCAAATTCAACACCGGTATTTAATCCAATTGTTTCGCTGAAATTAAAAACAGTATTCATTCCCACTGTCCAGTCCCATCCAATGCCATTTGCATCCATATTTTGGGTAAGCATCTTTTGAAAGTTTACTCCTGAACCTACAATCAAACCTGCCTGAACCTTTTTCTCAGCAGCTTCCTGGGCGTTAAATGAATTTAAAAAACCAAGTATTGCTATGGTAAATAAGTATTTTTTCATTTTTTTTTCTTTTAGTTAATACAGTTGACAAATGAAGAATATGAATTGTGTAATTTTGATACGAATTTAACCAAAATTTTAATGACTGTCAAAAGCAATTTAATTGGATTTGTTTTTTCAATATTTGTTCTGTATGCGTGCTCTTCCGATCCCTTGAACATTAATATTTCTGATTCTGAAGTAGAAATTGAATTTGTAAATATGGATTCTATTTTAGGAAATAGTTCAGCGGATCAAGTACTCAAATACCACCGTTTATGGCAAGTTGAAATACCTGAGACTTATGAATATCAAAGAGTTTATTGCTTACAAATCAATGCTACATCTGATAATGAAGTAGTTGCCGGAATTAAAAAATTTTATAATGACTCTTTTGCAAAGCGTGTTCATGCAGCAATTGAAAATCAATTTTCTGATTTAAATGCTGAAAAACAACAATTATTGAAAGGTTTCCAGCATTTAAATTACCATTTTAATAATGGTAAGATTCCGAGTAAAATTGTTTTTATTAATTCGTGTTTTAATGTCAATTCGTTAAGCACTTCAAAAGAAATCGCTATAGGATTGGACCGAAATCTCAATCCTAAAACTGATGTAATTAAAGAATTACCTGGAAGTTATTTCCCCACTTGGATTAAAGAGGCGTGGAATAGAGAATTTATGGTGCGTGATGCTATTTGTTCTTGGGTAATGACACATTATGTACTTCCAAAAAATGATAGCGAGAATAATATAGATTTTAATTGGGGCGTTAATTGTAATTTAGCTGAGAATATTATTCGTTGGGGCAAAATTCTGTACCTCACAAAAGCTGCTCTACCAGAGGTTTCTAATGCCATATTATTGCGGTATTCTGAAGACGATTATAAGTGGGCACAGGATAATGAAGTTTCCTTTTGGAAATACCTTGTGGATCAAAATTTACTCTTTAAAAAAGATGAATTGATGGTTGCTAATTTATTGAATGATGGTCCTTTTACAGTTGGACTTCCAGAGAAGGGGCCTGATAGATTAGGACAATATTTAGGATTTCGGTTGGTGGAAGAATATGTAAAAAGTAAAGGATGTTCACCAAAGGAATTGCTCGACACAGATTACTCAGAAATTATTACCAATTACGAAATCGATTAAACATGAATAGCCAAATAAAAAAATCATCCGAAATAAAACTTAATGTAGATCTTGACGAAAATAATTTGCCAATAGCAATCTCCTGGAACGCTGAAGATGGAGCTGTTAACAATGCTCGAGCAAAGGCATTCATGTTGTCCTTGTGGGATGAAAAAGATCAAAACACAATGAAAATTGACCTTTGGACTAAAGATATGTCAGTTGAAGAAATGAAACGTTTTTTTCATCAATCCCTTTTAACTATGGCAGATACTTTCGAACGTGCTACTGGAGAGCATCTGATTTGTGAAGATTTGAGAGATTACTGTTATCATTTTGCTGAAAAAATGAAAATTCTTCCTAACGACTAAGTATGGAATATAAAGGATTACTTAGAAAAATGAAGACCGAATTCGGCAATCCAATCAAGTATAGCATTTTATTAAACGATAATATAGATTTAAATTCTTTTATTGGGAAGAGGTTAGAAGTAGGATGGACGGGTATAATAGTTTGTTCTGGTTGTCAAAAAACGATTAAAAAATCTTTTGGAGATGGTTTTTGTTTCGATTGTTTTTCAACTGGAGCTGAGTCATCTCCATGCATAATTAGACCGGAATTGTGTCGAGCACATCTTGGAGAGGGGAGAGATGTTGAATGGGAAAAAGCGCATCATGATGTTGAACATGTCGTATATCTTGCTTCAACCAATACAATTAAAGTAGGTGTTACCAGAGGTACCCAAGTTCCAGCAAGATGGATTGACCAAGGGGCAGCGAAGGCAATCGTATTCGCAAAGACGCCAAATCGTTATGAGGCAGGTAGACTTGAAGTAGAATTGAAGACGATATATTCTGACAAAACCAATTGGCAGAAAATGCTGAAAAATGAAATTGACGATGCTATTGATTTGATAGAAGAGAAATGGAATTTATATGATACCCTACCCGAAGATTTATTAAGTTTTTTTTCTGAGGATGATGATTTCATGGAACTGCAATATCCAGTTGAATACTATCCTAATGTTATAAAGAGTATTTCTCTTGACAAATCTTCATCATTTTCAGATGTTTTGATAGGAATTAAAGGTCAATATTTGATGTTCGAGGATGGTAGCGTTTTCAATGTCAGGAAGCATACTGGGTACGAGGTTTTAATAGCAATATAATATTTTTGATAGATGGGTAAGGACAAAATACGAAGATTTGCGGCTATAAGAACTTACACAAATGTATTTGAACCCATAATTGGAGAGACATTTTACATGAAAGGTAGGTGGAAGGAAGATTATTTCAAAAATGATAATCCTTTGGTATTAGAACTTGGCTGTGGTAAGGGGGAATATAGTGTGGGGATGGCAAGAAAATTTAAGGACAAGAACTTTATTGGTGTTGATATAAAAGGTGCGCGTATGTTCATTGGTGCAACCGAAGCTATAGACGAAGGGTTAAAAAATGTAGGATTTTTAAGAACAAAAATCGATTTCATTAATGATTGTTTCGAAGTAAACGAGGTTGATGAAATTTGGCTCACATTTTCTGATCCACAACCTAAAAAACCAAACAAACGGCTTTCTTCGCAAGTTTTTATTGATAGGTATAAAAAATTGATCAAACCTGGAGGGCAAATTCATTTAAAGACTGATTCTGATCTATTGTATGACTTTACTTTGGAAGAGATAAAAAGTCATGGGTATGATATGATTTTCAACACAAGTGATTTGTATTCAGAAAACGTTTCAAATATTTCCGAACAACTTAGTGACATATTACCAATAAAAACACACTATGAGAAATTATTTACTGGCAAAGGAGCAATCATTAAATACTGTTGCTTTAAAGTAAATTAAACAGATTAGGCTACTTTCAGTGTAGCGACTTTTGATTTAGAAAATTGTTTTTCAGCATAGTCTAGGGTAACCCTAAATGTTTTCTCGTTGCTTGAAGGTAAATCAAACATAGCCTCATTAAGTATGGCTTCGCAAATTGAACGTAATCCCCTTGCTCCTAATTTGAATTCAATGGCTTTTGTAACGATAAAATCCAAAACAGATGCGTCAAAATTAAGTTTAACACCATCCATTTCGAATAGCCTTATATATTGTTTTACCAATGCATTTTTAGGTTCAGTTAAAATTCTTTTTAAACTATGTGCATCGAGTGGCTCCAGATAGGTAAGAACAGGAAATCTTCCAATAAGTTCAGGAATCAGACCAAAAGATTTAATATCAGTTGGATTTACATATTTCAATAGACTTTCGTCCTCAATCATTTCGTTATCAGAAGAATTGAATCCAATTATTTGTCTATTTACCCTATTCGCAATAATTTTTTCAATTCCATCAAATGCTCCTCCACAAACAAACAATATATTTTTGGTGTCAATTTGTATCATTTTTTGTTCAGGATGTTTGCGACCACCTTGAGGAGGGACATTAACTGAAGCTCCTTCCAACAATTTTAACAGAGCCTGTTGAACACCTTCTCCGGAAACATCTCTAGTAATAGATGGATTATCACTTTTCCTCGCTATTTTATCAATTTCATCGATGAAGACAATACCATTTTGGGCTGCATTAACGTTGTAATCTGATGCTTGAAGTAATCTTGATAGAATACTTTCAACATCTTCCCCTACATATCCTGCTTCTGTTAGAACGGTCGCATCCGCAATGCAGAAAGGAACGTTAAGCATTTTAGCTATTGTTTTAGCCAGTAAAGTTTTACCAGTACCTGTTCTTCCAACAAGAATTACATTTGATTTTTCTATTTCAATTTCATCTTTCGTATTTGGCTGATTGAGTCTTTTGTAGTGATTGTAAACCGCAACAGACAATATTTTTTTAGCGTCATCTTGACCTATGACATATTCGTCCAAACGGCTTTTGATTTCTGAGGGTTTAAGCAAGTTTACAATGGCCGAAGAATTGTTTTTTTCGTTAACATCTTCTTCTTTAATTATATTGTGAGCTTGTTGAATGCAACTTTCACAAATATGACCAGATACTCCTGCTATAAGAACACCTACTTCATTTCTAGAACGTCCACAAAATGAACAACCACTATCTTTTTTTGACATGTTTAAAAGCTATTGTGCTTATTTATTTTTTTGGGTTTCTAACCAAGACTTCATCAACCATTCCGTATTCTTTAGCCTCTTCAGCGGTCATCCAATAATCACGATCAGAATCTTCCCAAACTTTTTCATATGTTTGACCTGAATGTGAGGCAATGATATCGTACAATTCTTTTTTCAACTTTTGAATTTCACGGGCTGTAATTTCGATATCTGATGCTTGACCTCGAGCTCCTCCAAGAGGCTGGTGTATCATAACTCTTGCATGTTTCAAAGCAGAGCGTTTGCCTTCAGCACCAGCGCACATTAATACAGCGCCCATGGAAGCAGCCATACCAGTACAAATGGTAGCCACATCAGGTTTTATATATTGCATGGTGTCGTAAATTCCTAAACCAGCATAAACAGACCCACCTGGAGAATTCAAATATATTTGTATATCTTTTTTAGGATCAACAGACTCTAAAAAGAGTAACTGCGCATTAATAATATTGGCAACATAATCGTCAATACCTGTTCCTAAAAAGATAATTCGATCCATCATCAATCTGGAAAAAACGTCCATTTGAGTCATGTTTAATGATCTTTCCTCAATGATATAAGGTGTTAGGGACGATTCTATGTAATGATCCATGTAAATACTACTCAAGCCCATGTGCTTAGTAGCATATTTTTTGAATTCGTTATTGTCAAACATGTGAAAATGTAATTGTTATTTAATAACGATAAAGATAAAAGCAAAGTTGAATATGACAATCAAAAAAAGTAATAAGTTTTGTTGAATTTGATTAACCTCCGTAAAATACTAGGTAACAAAAGGTGTTTTTCAGCGAACTACAACATGAAAACACTTTTGCCAAACTTCATAGGTGACAAAACACTTCTTTTCTTTTCTTAAATCCCAAAGTGTTCGTGCTAAAACCCCTGCTAGATAACTAATCTCAGAACTTGTTAAATTCTCGGAATGAACAAAATTTGCGTAGGAAATGTCAAAAGTGGTACCATGAAGATGCGAGCTGTTTTTAATAGAATTTTTATTGTTTTTCATCATTCTTTCTACAGAACTTGTTGTTCTGAGTAAAGATGTGATTTTAAAACGTGAACATTGTAAACTTGTGTTTTCCAAGGCTAAGTGAAAGCGTTCACCAAGCTCATTTAAGAAACTTTTAGCATCCTGAGTTAAATAAGGATAACTGTATTTCATTTTACCTATTGTATAATACTCATTATCTGTTATTTTGATCAATTTCCCATTATTGACATAACGATTAATTTGATTTTTAGAACTCAAAAGTTTACCTGTTCCTTTTTTGAAAGACTCTTTCAAATAGTTTGCTACCCTATCATTCAGCTCGATAGCATAATTTTTTTCATGAAAACAAGAATCGGTTGTTGAACTTTCACTAGTTTCTGGTGCTAGTTTAGCCACGTTGACTTCATTAACGCAGTTAAGTTTTTTACTTGATGAAAGTGAAATTAAAGCTAAAACTCCAGTAATGGTAACTATGAATGGTATTCCTCGATTTTTCATAAGCCAGTTTTACAAAAATAAGAATACTTGCTACTTCTGAAAAAGTAACAATTATGAACTATAAAAAATTTATTGTTTAAAAGTTAATTTTGCGGTAATGACGATTTCTTTTTTTTCCAATTTTCGTACAGATATTCTTGCTCTTTTTGTCCTTTTGTTGGAATTAATTCGCTTTCACAGTTTAAATAAGCAATATCCATTATTGTTGAATACCCAGATCTTGAAATAAGCATTTTGGATTGTAATATTATTTTGTCTGCTTCAAGCCAATTTGTAATAGGTTTGAAATTGGGTAAATCAACCTCATTGGGTTCGAAATTATACCAGCATACTATAACAGGTATTTCTTTATTTTCTGACTTATGCAATAATATTTGATTACTCAGGAATTCGAGTGCCAGTGTTTTGGGGCCACTTACAATTATTACAGAATTAATGGTTTTTGTGCAATCGATAGGGTATAACTCAAACCTTGAAATGACTCCGATTGGTATGAGCTTTGGATTATTCGACCTCACGCTTAGCTTACCTGCATATTTTGAATCATCAGTATCTGGAATCCAAATAAAATCGAATGTATTAATTAGTTTTTTGTGAAGCAATTGAAAAGGAAATTGCCACCATTTTATGGGCAAATTAATTTGATGCGTTATAAAAAAATTTATTGTAGTTTGACCTTTGAATCCATAACGGTGATCAGAAATTGTTATGTCAATTTTCAATTTTTTTGTAAGCGCGTTACATTCTATATTTTCATTTTTAAAACTCCTGTACAGAGGTTTAATGGTTTTCAATAAGTCTAATGTGAAATTTCCTTTAGTGCCAAATTTAAAAGGATAGCCATTAATGTGATATGTTGAAATATCAGGAAAATATGTTCTGATAATTCGAATTTGGTCTTCATCTCCCGCAAAATAAAGGTTATTGTTTTGTTTTTTTAACCTGTGCATCAGGGCAATTGAACGTGAGACATGTCCCATACCCCAGTTTAGGCATGCGAAAAGAATATTTTTTTGAACAATGTCTTCCGGTTTCAATATTTTAGGTTTTACGTGATCTAAAATGCAAAAAAAATGGCCACCATAAAGGTGACCATTTAACAAAAATATTACATGATTTATTTCACTACACTAGTGAAAGTTGCATTGTCGAAATATTTTAAGAATTCACGATCGTTAGCAGCTTTTGCTTTTAAAGATGAATCCTTGGCGATTGCATTTTTAAGGTTACTTGCCACTGCATCTACTTTATCCAATCTTGCAGATGCTACTGCTTTAAGATAATATCCTTGAGCAGTTTCTTTATCTGTCGAATTGTCAATAGTTGAGATACAATCAGCAGATTTACCATTCAATAATTGAGCAAGTGCCAAATTAAAAGAACTTGTTTTTCCGAAATTGGTAATTGCAGAACTGTACTTACCATCTTGAATATCTAAAATACCATTGTTGTAAGACACCTCGTCTCCTGCACCTTTAGCTTGGGTAAGAAGCTCACGGCTTTTCTTACGGTCACCTGAAACTCCAGCAATTGCAGCTAGGTTATTCTTAGCAATTGTATTTTCTTTCAAAGCGTTCGATTTTTCAAAAGCAGCCTTCGCTTCAGCCATTTTATTTTGCATGTACAAAACAGCACCAGCATTGTTATGTACCCTATAATCTTTCGGGAAGTTCTTGATACCAATGTTATACAGTCTTAACTTTTCGTTGATATCATTAGTTAAGGTAGCTGTAAACAATATTTCTTCAACATCTAGTGAGTCTGGAGTGGCAATTGATACTGCCTTCAATTCTTCATCTGTGTAACCGGTTAGATCATAATTCGTTTTGATTTCAACTCTACGCAACATTGGAAAACATAGTTTTTCTAAGTCTAGATAAACTTTTCCAAGGTCCATTAAAGTTTTTCTAGCTGTTTTGCCTGTGGTATCAGACTTTCCAGCAATCGCCATCATTCGAATAATTAAATCTTGATCAGCCGCAGGTATAGTAGACTTTTTAAGATATTCTTTAAAACCATCCATATCAGGTCCGTTACCCGTTTTCATGTATACGTTTGGTGCAATTTTCCCTAAATTCAGCGATTTTGATAAATCCATTAAAACTTTTTCCGCTGTAAGGGATCTGTCATTAGAAAGGCCAACGTTAAAGGCATCTTCTCCTTCAGGGGATGCCCAACCTGATAGTTCAATATTTTTAATTGCAATTTTAGAATTGGTTTGTGCAGCGATCAACCAGTTTTTAAAGTCAACCATATCCTGATCAGTCATTTCATTTTCGCGAAGGTCATATTTGCCTTTGTCAAAGTTTAACATTGCAGATGTAGACTGAGCAGTGACACGAACAAAAGCGTCCTTATGGTAAACAACTTTGAAATCTTTATTAACCCATAGTGGAGTAACGATTGTTGCGTCGGCAATTTTTGTTTCTTCAAACTGACCTTCTTTTTCTTTGTCTCCTTTGTAAACTTTACCAGTTACTTTAAAGTCAGCATTTTCGAACTCAGGCTTGTAAGCAACAACATCAGTATATTTGTAACTTCCACCTGCTTTGTATGCTATTTTAGTACCGTTACTTTCAACTTTTTCACCGGTAATTGTTACAGTTTTCAATGCTGTATTGCCCAACATAGGGGTTACTTCAACTTTAGCCTTTTTCTTTATACCTTTTTCAGGGAATGTAACATCTACTGTAACCCTCACTGAATCTCCGTGCATTTCTAATGGGTTAGGAGACACTGTATATTTTACATCTTTTAACAGGTCACAACTTGTCATGAATGAACCTGCGCAAAGAAATAAAATTAAACCTTTCAAACTTGTCTTTTTCATATGCTTCAGTAATAATTTTTCAAATTTGCGACAATAATAATCAATATATTTCTTTTACCCAAAAAAAACACCTCTTTAAAGTGGAAAATTTAACTTGAAATCTACTCTTTTCACGGAAGTTTCATCTTTGCACTCCATTAGGATTTGAGTAATTGATTTTTTTGTTTTGCCAATTGAAAAATTAGGAAAGATTTCCAACATTGGTATGAGTACAAATTTTCGTTTTGAGAAATGAGGATGTGGAATGGTTAGGGTTTCCGTTTCAAAACAAAGATCACCTATCGAAATTATGTCTATGTCAAGCGTTCTTGAATGATAAATACTGTTTTTTGATTTTTTCCTCCTCCCGGCGTCGTGCTCTATTTTTTGTGTAAGATTTAGTAATTCTGAGGGATTTAAAACTGTCTCAACCAAAATACAAAGATTGAGGAAATTATTATTAGATTGGAAACCAAAAGGTTCAGTTTCATAAATGGATGAAATCGAAAGTATTTTGCCAATTTTTTCATTAATCGCTGCTATGGCAAAATTCAAGTTGTTTAAGCGATCGCCCAGATTACTTCCTAGACTCAATATGACATTATGCATATTAATTCCATTCGAATGAATTGACCATTTCCAATAAGTCTTTTCTAAGATATTCAATTGATGGTTTCAATGAGTCATAATTAGGTCGGCAATTAAAATAAACTACACCACTTACGAAATGATTCGTTGAATCGGTTAAATAAAATTGAAAAGGTGCGGCAACGTCGCCTTGTAATTCGAAAAAGGTTCCGAACACTTTGGATTCAGGTTTAATAATCTGTTGATCTTTTATGGCGATTGCTTTAATTTTATGTTCGTCAACTTTATCATTTGCATAATTCACGTAAGTTGACAGTTTTTCTACCATTGGGATATATGAAAAATGTATAATTCCATTCAAAGCGCCCAAGTCTATATCTTTGTGGCAAGTAAGATTCCCTTTATCGTCATTAACATCTTTAATTGTGAAAATTTCGGGAAACATAAAATGGTAACCACACTTACTTTGATACTGTTTGTATTTGTGATCAGGTAGTTTTGGTACTGGGTACTTTTTTGATTGAGGAACTGTTACCTTGTATTTGTCGTTTCCTCCGCAGGACACCAAAAATATAGAAATCAAAATGATGACTGAATTAATTTTTATCATTTACCTTGTTTTTTGATTGCTTTAATCATTTTTACCCTTTTTTTGTCTGACGATTCAACTATCAATCGTAAATTATCAATTTCAATCGATTCGTTGTTCATTGGAATTCTACCAACCGTTTCAACAATAAGACCACCAATGGTTTCTGCTTCCCCTTTGACCTCATCAATATTCTTTCCGTCAATACTTAATATTTTGTAGAAGTCCATCAAAGTTGTTCTTCCTTCAAATAAATATGTGGATTCATTAATTCGCGTATAAATGATTTCTTGATCATCGAATTCGTCTGTGATATCTCCAACTATTTCCTCCAATACATCTTCCAAGGTAACAAGACCACAAGTGCCGCCATATTCATCTACGACAAGAGCCATATGCATTTTTAAATTTTGAAAATCTTTAAGTAAGTCATCTATCTTTTTATTTTCAGGAATAAAAAGAGGTGTTTGAAGTTTTCTACCCCAATTGAAATCATCTTTATTGAGGTATGGAATGAGGTCCTTGGCATAAAGAATTCCTTTTATTTTATCTAAATTTTTTTCGTAAACAGGAATTCGCGAGTAGCCTGATTCTAAAATTGTGTCTAAAACTTTATTAAAAGGAGTGTTTTCATCAACACCGATAATTTGAATTCTGGATTGCATTATTTGAGAAACCTCTGTGTTACCAAATTTTACAATCCCCTCTAAAATCTTTTGTTCTTCTTCGGAGGTAGATTCTTCTTTGGTTAAAGCTAAAGCCTGTTCCAATTCATCGGTTGTGATATTTATTCCTTTTCTTTTTGCCCTTTTTTGGATAAGGTTTGTGCCATTAACCAGGAACATTTTGAGCCATGAAATCGGGGGGACATTACGTATTAAACTTATAGGTTTTGCCATTGCATTTGCCATGGAAAGGGAATTGTTAGAAGACCATATTTTAGGAATAACTTCCCCAAGTAATAGAATTAAAAAAGTAATTCCAACAACTTCAATTAAGAAACGAATTGTTTCGTCGTCTTCTGAAAAGACGAGCAATTTGTCTAGGATAGTGCTGGTTAAAATTACTATTGCAATATTTACGAAATTATTCGTAATCAATAATGTTGCTAATAATTCTTTAGGTTTTTCCAAAAGTTCTAAAACGAGTTTAGCTGACTTATTTTTTTGTTGTTTTAAAGTGTCTTTTTCTGCTGGTCCAATTGAAAAAAATGCAGCTTCAGACCCAGAGGCAAGTGCTGATATGAATAGTAGAAGAATGAGTATTATAAAACTTAGTATGGAGCTGGTGTCAGTCATTGCAAACGTCTATGGCTATAATTAAAACGGTAAGATATCCGTATCATCGGACTGAAAACCTTCAATGGCAGATGGTGGTTTAGGAGTTTCCTCATTCGAGTATGGCGCTCGTGTAGTTTGTTGATTATTCATTTCAGGTCTTGAAAGAATTGTCATTTCGTCAGCGATTACCTCTGTTGAATATCTTGTATTACCTTCTTTGTCTTGCCAGCTTCTTTTTTTTAGTTTTCCTTCAACATAAACCTTAAAACCTTTTTTTAAATATTTTTCTGAGATTTCTGCAAGATTTCTCCAAACAACAATGTCGTGCCAGTCAGTAGACTCCTTTTTCTCACCTGTTGTTTTGTCTGTGTAGATTTCCGATGTAGCCAATGTGAAATTTCCCACGGCGGTGCCATTTTCTAGCCTTCTTATTTCAGGATCCTTACCCAAATTTCCAATTAGTATTACTTTGTTAACACTTCCTGCCATATCTCCTTAATGAAATGTAAATCTACTTAAAAATCAATTTAAATGTAATCCGAGTTTTCTAAATATCGTTGAATAAGTCGTGGAAAAGCATACTTCTCCAAATTGTTTAGTTCCACTTGATACTGGTTTTTGGATTTTTTCTTTGGTAGAGAACACTCGTGAAAAATAGCATAAATAGTCTGATGGGTAAGCTTATGCTTGTATATTTGTGAAGAGTTTTTAATGTTGTATTCGTCGATAATATCATCAGTTAAAACCGTAGAATCTAATTCTAAAAGTGGAAATTGGTAGAGTCCTTTCCAAATGTCATTTTTGGTTCTTTTTTCTATTAATATTTGCTTCTTTTGAATTTGAATTAAAAAATGAAAGTACCTTTCAATCACCTTGGTTTTTTTAATTTTAAGCGGTCTTTCATGCACTTTATTTTGGAACAAGGAAAGACATGTATCGTTTAATGGGCAGCTGTTACAATTTGGCTTTTTAGGTGTACATTGTATAGCTCCAAATTCCATTATGGCCTGATTATAAATCGCTGGATTTTTTGTGTCAATTGATAATTTCGCCAATTCATTAATTTGATGTTTGCCTTCTTTTGAATCTATTGCAGCGTCTATTCCGTAATATCTGGAAAGTACACGATAAACATTTCCGTCCACAACTGGGGTTACTTCATCAAATGCAAAGGAAGCGATTGCTGCTGCCGTATATGGACCAATACCTTTTAGCTTCAATAAGTCATAGTAAGTATTTGGAAATTTACTTGAATAATTGTGAACAATGGTTTGCGCAGTTTTTAGCATATTTCGTGCCCTGCTGTAGTAACCAAGTCCTTGCCAAATTAACAATAATTCCTCTTCATTTGCATTGGCTAAATGTTCTACAGTAGGAAAGTTAGAGCTAAATTTATTATAGTATGGAAGGCCTTGATCAACTCTTGTTTGTTGAAGAATAATTTCTGAAAGCCATATTAAGTAGGGGTCTTTAGTATGTCTCCATGGTAAATCCCTAGAGTTTTGTCTATACCAATCTGTTATTTGTAGCGTAAATTTCAACATTAAGGGAAAATTTTTCGATTTTTTTTAGCTAAAACAAATTTATATGGTTTCGTGAATTACTTTTGCCAACGAAATCACTTAATGATAAACTAAATAAGTAATAACATGACAAAAGCAGATATTGTTTCAAATATAGCAGAAGAAACAGGACTAGACAGAACAGAAGCATTGAGAGCTGTTGAATCTTTTATGAATTCAATAAAAAATTCTTTAGCGAATGGAGATAACGTTTATTTAAGAGGTTTTGGGAGTTTTGTGGTCAAGGAAAGAGCTGAAAAAACTGGTAGAAACATTTCAAAAAACACTACTGTAATCATACCTGCACACAATATTCCGACCTTTAAACCGGCAAAAACTTTTGTTGATGAAGTGAAGAGTAAAGTTAAGGTTAAATAAAACATTATTCAAATTCTTGTTTTATTGAACATTATTCATAAATTTGCACTCCCATTTTTTGGGAGTTTTTTTTTCAAGAAGTACAAGAACATTTGATATAAATATTAAAAAAGAAAGTTATGCCGAGCGGTAAAAAAAGAAAAAGACACAAAATGGCTACGCACAAGCGTAAGAAAAGACTAAGAAAAAATCGTCACAAGAAGAAAAAGTAATTCTTGATTTTTTAGTTATTTAAACTTAGTAGATTATTCTGCTAAGTTTTTCTGTTTTGTCTAATTAAAAAAGCTATTGTGAGTTTAGAATTGGTAGTTGATTCCCGAGCAGGAAGCATATGGCTTGCCTTGTTGCGAGACGGTAAACTTATCGAATTGCATGAAGAGCAGGGAAATAATGACTTCAATGTAGGGGATATTTATTTGGGTAAAGTGCGCAAGGTGGTTCCAAGTCTTAACGCTGCTTTTGTTGACGTAGGTTTTGAAAAGGATGCTTTTTTACATTATCTAGATTTAGGACCTCAGTTCAATTCTTTAAATAAATTTACTAAGGAAACCTTAAGCGGAAAACAGAATGTTGCTGATTTGATGTATTTCAAATCAGAGAAAGATATTCAGAAAGAAGGTAAGATTGATGATATTATTTCTTCATCCCAGTCAATTTTAGTTCAAGTTGCCAAAGAGCCTATATCGAGTAAAGGTCCAAGGCTTTGTGCAGAAATAACACTTGCAGGAAGATACCTTGTTTTGGTTCCTTTTTCAGACAAAATTTCAATATCTCAGAAAATTAGGGATAATGATGAGAGAGATCGTTTAAAAGATCTGATGGATTCCATTAAGCCTAAAAATTTCGGTGTAATAATTCGCACTGTTGCTGCCAATAAAAAGGTAGAGCAGATCGACCAGGATTTGAAAAATCTATTAGAGAAATGGCGAACATTGCATGAAAGTTTGAAAACTTCAAGTCCGCCAAAAAGAGTCTTAGGAGAAATTGATAAGACTTCATCAATACTCAGAGATTTACTAAATGCAGATTTTACAAATATTCATATCAATGACGAAGTTTTATTTGCCGAGGTTAAGGATTATGTTTCAGGGATTGCCCCAGGAAGAGAAAAGATTGTAAAACATTACGATGGTAAGCTGACCATATTTGAACGTTTTGGAATCAATAAACAGATAAAATCTCTATTTGGAAAGAAAGTGCCATTAGCGAGTGGTGGTTACTTGATTATTGAGCATACTGAAGCTATGCATGTAATCGACGTGAATAGTGGAAACAGAAAAGGTGCGGAAGGACAGGAAAGCAATGCTTTTTCTACAAATATTGAAGCGGCCGAGGAAATTGCCCGCGTTTTACAGCTTCGCGATATGGGTGGAATTGTTTGTGTCGATTTTATCGATATGCACGATAGAGAAAATAATAAGTTACTCTATGAGAAATTAAAGGAATTTATGCAGCGCGATAGAGCTAAGCATAATATTCTTCCTCCTTCAAAGTTTGGGGTAATAGAGATAACCCGTCAGCGCGTACGTCCGGAAACGGACATAAATACTTCCGAACAATGTCCTACATGCAACGGTACAGGTGAGGTTCAGGCTTCAATTTTGTTCGCTGATGAAATTGAATCAAATTTGAAATTTTTAGTTGAAGATAGGGGAGTGAAACAATTGAGTTTGCATGTTCATCCATACCTTGAGGCGTATTTTACCAAAGGATTTTTATCTAAGAGGTTGCGTTGGTTTTTTAAATACAAAAAATGGATACCTGTGCGTGGAATAACTGCGTATAATCTTTTAGATTATTCATTTAAAGATAAGAATAACGAAGAAATCCCATTGTAATAATGTTTGATTCAAATTTTCAAAATGCCAAGCAGGCGCTTGAAAATTATTGTGCTTATCAAGAAAGATGCAGTTTCGAAATCTTGAAAAAGCTGGCGGCATTTGAATTAAACGATGAACAAAAAAATCAAATTATTTTAGAACTAAAAGTTAACAATTACTTTTCGGATGTTCGATATTGCAGCGCAGTGGTTAGTGGTAAATTCCGAATAAATAAATGGGGTAAGCAGAAAATCATTGCATATCTGAAACAAAAAAGACTCCCTGCTAATTTAATTTCAGATGCTTTGACGGAACTTGATCCTGATGAGTATTTTAGAACAATTACTTCGCTTTGTGATAGAAAGTGGCATGAAACTAAGGAAAGAGATACCTTTAAAAGACAAGCCAAAGTGATTCGTTATTTATTATCCAAAGGTTTTGAATTTGAATTGATTAAGGAAGCTATAGATGCAAATTCATAAAAAGACAATTTTTTTGAAATAAAAATCTGTTTCTCCCAAATAGTTAACAAAGCCAATTCTCACCAAGTAGGTTCCAGGTGAAAAGTCAGTATTTATTTCCGCATAGGTTTGATTTTCAACATGCTTTTCAAATAAAAGCTTCCCTCCAACATCAAAAATTTTAAGGGAGAAATTTGAAATTTTGTCGTTGGGTGTTCTGATTTTTATTGTTGAGTTTGATTCGCTTGGATTTGGATAAAAAATGAATTCATCCTGTGATGGTATTAAAAAATTATTTGCATCAAACCGAAATAGAAAAAGCCCCCCTTGTCTGTCAGAAATTATGATTCTTCCTGATTTAAATGGAAAAACTCCCCATGCCCCGTTCATATTAAAAGTTGAATTTGAGGTGTAAGTATCAAAGGCGGCAATTTCAAAAGGCACATCGCGAATATCATAAATTCTTAATCCTTCATTGTAATAGGCAACGAATAAGAAATTTTCGTCGCACATTAGATTGTGAGGGATGCTGTTTTCTTGATAATTTGTTCCAAAAAGATGTGTTATTTCTAAATTAAACTGTTCATTTAAAGCGCACTTTTTTATTCTTTTACCCGTAGTTTCATCTGTGAAAAAGTAAGTGTCTCCGGATGGTGAGAGCCAACCTTGGTGGTTGTATCCTTGATCCTGATAAAAATTAAGATTGTTAACGTAAATAGGTGCGCTAGGATTACTGAAATTATAGATTCTAATTCCATCAAAACCACAATTTAGAAAAACAATATTATTTCTGACATAGCAATCGTGTACTTCTGGAATATCATTTGGTCCTTCCCAAAGTAAAACTGGTTGCGTGGGATTTTGAATACTGAAAACACGCAAAGGGATCAATGATTGTGGCAAACCATTAACAATTGGGGTGACAGAGCAAGCGTACAAAAGTGCATTGGTGGTATCGATGAAAATATTGTGAACTTTCCCAAAAAATTCGTTTTGTATATCTGCAACCTTAACAACTGTATCCGGAAGATTGCTTATATCTATAATTTGCAGGCTGCTGCTTCCTTCATCACAAATGGCGTAAACAAAATTTCGATAAGTTTTAAATTCTCTATGAACCACAAGTCCTGAGGCATATTTACCTTCAATAAAACCGCAATTTTTAAGCTTGTTGTTATCAGTTAATTGAAAAAAATGTGTTCCCTCGGTTGAACCTAAGATTGCATATTCCGTTTCATCGTGAACAAATCCCCAACATCCATTGAATCGTGCTAAACTGGAACTGGTAACGATACTGTCTTCGAACCAGTTGTCAAGAAGTTCAATGTTTTTAATTTCCTGCGCATTAAAGTAATTACTTGAAATCAAAATTAATAATACAAAAAGGCATCTTGTTTTCACATTAATAAAGATAGATATTGTAGTTGTATTTCAACCAAACATAGCAGTGTATATTTGAATTATGGTTATTTTTACCAACATTAATTCAAATCGTGTCTGATTCAATTATTATTATTCCCACCTACAATGAAATTGAGAACGTTGTTGCAATGACTCACAAGGTTATGTCGTTTGAAAAAGAATTTCACATACTTTATGTCGACGACAATTCACCAGATGGTACAGCGGATAAAATTGAATCTTTAATGGTCGAGTTTCCAGGAAAGATATTTATTGAAAAGAGACCGGGTAAAATGGGCTTGGGTACTGCTTATATTCATGGTTTTAAATGGGCTATTGAAAAAAATTACGATTATATTTTTGAAATGGACTGTGATTTTTCTCACAACCCTGAGGATTTAATTCGGTTATATGATGCTTGTGCTAATGATGGTGCTGATGTAAGTATAGGTTCAAGATATTGTAAAGGAGGAAAGGTTAAGAATTGGCCTTTGAAAAGAATAATGATGTCCTATTTTGCCAGTGTTTATGTGAGAACGATACTTTGGATTGGTATAAAAGATACTACGGCAGGTTTTAAATGTTACCGTAAAGCTGTTTTGGAAAAGATTAATCTTGATTCTATTCCATTCAAAGGCTATGCTTTTCAGATATGTATGAAATATTTGGCGTTAAAAAATGGGTTTAAGGTTAAAGAAGTACCAATCACATTTATAGATAGGCAATATGGTGAATCTAAAATGAGCACCGGTATTTTTAAAGAGGCATTTTTTGGTGTTTGGAAAATGAGAAAAATGAAAATATGAACAAGTCTGTTCTTTTAAAATCTGGTAAGATTGTTAATGAAGGCTCTATCAATGAGTTGGATATTCTAATTAAAAACGGGAGAATTGAAAAAATCGGAAAAAGTATTTCTGATACTTTGTCTGATGAGGTAATTGATTTAGAAGGAAAATATGTGCTTCCCGGGTGTATCGATGATCAGGTTCATTTTCGTGAGCCTGGATTAACTCATAAAGCAACAATCGCAACAGAATCAAGGGCAGCTGTTGCTGGCGGGATAACTTCATTTATGGAGATGCCCAATACGGTTCCGAGTGCCGTTACATTAGATAAGCTTGAAGAGAAATACGATATTGCATCTCAAAATTCATTAGCAAATTATTCTTTTTATTTAGGAACAACCAACTCAAACATTGAAGAAATAAAACGTGTTAATCCTGAAATAATTTGTGGTATTAAAATTTTTATGGGATCATCAACAGGTGATATGCTGGTTGACAACTCTAAGGCCTTAGAAGATATTTTTCAATATTCTCCGGCTATAATTACAACACATTGTGAGGATGACCCGATGATCAAGCAAAACTTTCAACAATTTGTGAAAGAATTTGGAGAGGATTTGCCTGCCAAATTTCATCCTTTAATTAGAAGTGAAGAGGCATGTTTTAAATCATCATCATATGCAGTGTCTTTAGCTAAAAAGTACAATTCTCGACTTCACATACTTCACATTAGTACAGCAAAAGAATTAAAATTGTTTAGAAATGATATTCCACTTAAAGAGAAACGAATAACTGCTGAAGCGTGTATTCATCACTTATGGTTTACTGACAAGGATTATGACACCAAAGGCAATTTTATTAAGTGGAATCCTTCTGTTAAAAAAGAATCTGATAGAGAGGCTATCTGGAATGCTGTGAATAACAATATTATTGATGTTATTGCTACTGATCACGCACCGCATACCTTAGAAGAAAAAAGTACCAGTTATGCAAAAGCTCCATCAGGAGGACCTTTGGTTCAGCATGCACTAGTTGCAATGCTCGAACAGATGAAAGCAGGTAGAATAACAATTGAAAAAATTGTTGAGAAGATGGCTCATCATCCTGCTGTTCTTTTTCGAATAAAAGATAGGGGATACATTCGTGAAGGATATTTTGCAGATTTAGTTGTAATTAATGAAATTCCACATAGCGTTACTCGTGATACACTGCTCTATAAGTGTGGCTGGTCACCTTTTGAAGGCCAAACTTTTAGCTATGGAATTGATACAACCTTTGTTAATGGTAATATCGTTTATCAAAATGGTCAAATTATAGAAGGTAATTTGGGTCAAAGAATGCATTTTAATCCTGAATGAAATCAATTTTAGTTTTAAGTTTATTTGGACTCATTTTTATTTCGTCTTGTTCTGATACCTTGACGAAAACCAGCGCACCTTCAGATTTAATCCCGAAAGATACTTTTGTTACTGTATTAAAAGATCTATATACTTTAGAGGGATACTTTCAAAATCAATTTGCACAGCTAAACGAACATCAGTCTACCATAAAAAAGTCTGGTGACGCATTATTGTCCAAATATTCGATAAACCATGACAGATTCAAGAGAAGTTTGGACTTTTACGCCTCCGACCAAGAAAGCATGCTTGAAATCAATAACCAAATATTGGATTCATTGAATCTGGAACTAAGTAAAGCTCAATAAAGGTATTTTACTTTTTTCGCTCTGGATTCTTCTTAATGAAGCTTTCCCAGTTGTTTGTTTTGGTCTTATTATGTTCTCCAACTCCCTTTGAGAAATGATGACATACAGCGACAGCTAGCCCATCTGTTGCATCCAAATATTTCGGAAGGTCATTAAAGTTTAATAGTTTTTGAAGCATTGCTGCAACTTGCTCTTTCGAAGCATTTCCATTTCCAGTTATCGCTTGTTTTATCCTTCTTGGTGAATATTCTTCAAATGGAATGTTTTTACTTAAACTGGCTGCAATTGCAACACCTTGCGCCCTACCAAGCTTCAACATAGATTGCACATTCTTGCCAAAAAAGGGTGCTTCAATGGCCATTTCATCAGGATGAAATTCACTTATAATTCCTGATATTCGGTCATATATTCTTTTTAATTTATCTGGATGATTCGGAATTTTATTCAGCTGAATAACACCAAAATTGATTAGAGATAACTTATTTTTTTGGACAGCAATTAAACCGTAACCAAGAACTGTTGTTCCGGGATCAATTCCAAGAATTATCTTATCTTCAACCATTCAAAATGCAAACTTTAAGTAAAGCTATAAAAAATCACCGTTGGGTTACCTTTGGAATTAAATTATCCTTGTTTTTGGTTATTGCTATAATTTTTTATTTACAAATCAAGTCTGTAGAGTGGAATTTAAAAGGAATGGAAGATTTAAGAATTACTTCTATCCTAATTGCGGCTTTTCTTATGCCTTTAAATTGGTTCTGTGAGTATAAAAAATGGACTTTTACTGTAAATTCGATTGTTCAAGAATCTGGAAAAAGTAGTATTCAAAATTCATTTTTAGCTGGAATAGTATCAGGAATGTTAACCCCAAACATGCTTGGAAATTTTGTTGGTAGAATTTTTTACTTTAAAAGAAAATATAGGGTAGATTTAATAATTCTAACCACATTATCCAATTTCTCTCAATTTCTTTGGAGTATTATTTTTGGGTTGATTGGGATAGCTATGGTAAATTTTGAATCCCAAATTCATATTATTTGGATTTGCCTGCCAATCGTTATTTTTCTTATTGCCTTTTTTTTTCTATTCGATAGTTTTTTGATCTTCATTCCCTACTCGAAAAAATGGATTAAACGATTCACTGAGTATGATTTTTCAAAATTATTACAATTGCAATTTTTGTTATGGAGCGGCTTGCGTCATTTGATTTTTAGTATTCAATTTGCCCTTGTTTTGAATTTTTTTAATGAGGAAATTTCAATTAATTTATTGCTTTGGATTTGGCAAGTTTATTTTTGGGTAACCTTATCGCCATCACTTTTTCTAGGTAAAATTGTTATCCGAGAATCAGTTGCTGTATGGGTTTTGGCAGCAGTTGGGCTAGATCCCACAGTGATTATATTGTCTTCATTAAGCATCTGGGTTTTGAACTTGTTTATCCCAACTCTTTTAAGTTTGGTTTTTTGTAAAGCACCTCAAGTCGCGACGGTATGATATTTTGGCTTACAATAATTACCTATGCGCTTCCGCTTATTTTTATAATTATTCTGGGAAGAAGATTTACTAAAAGGAAAATTCACGGAAATTCGAATACGCGTTCTTTTCCGAATTTTGACATTAAAAACCTCACAGTTATTGTTCCTTTTAGAAATGAGGCGGGAAACCTAAATAATTTTGTTCAATCAATCCTCAACTCAAATGTTTTGCCGAAAGCATTTATTTTCGTTGACGATCATTCAGAAGATGATTCAATTGGTTCTCTAAATGGTTTCATTCAAGATGGTGTTTCAATTCATATAATTCAATTAGAGGAAAAATATAAAGGGAAAAAACATGCCATTCGAAAGGGTATTAATTGCGCTGACACTTCATATATTCTGCTAATGGATGCAGATGTCATTTTTGACGCTCATTTTTTCAAGAGCCTGTGCACTTTAAAAATTCAAGATCTAACAATTCTTCCAGTAATTATGTATCCAAACAAATGGTATCATCATTTTTTTATTCTTGATGTGAATATTGCAAATGCTGTTAATGAGGGTTTGACCGGATGGAAAAGACCTGTAATTGCAAGTGGAGCAAATCTTTTAATAAATAAGGATTCGTTCTTAAAATGGGATACACAATCTGATTTTGATTATCATGGTGGGGATGATTTACATATTTTGAAAGATTTTATTGATAATCATGCAGATATTGGATTGGAGATTCACAAAAAGTATGCTGTCAAAACATCAGCGCCTAAAAATCTAAGAGCATATTTCTCTCAACGTTTGCGATGGATTAGAAATTCTCGAAAGATTAAAGATAAATGGAATACAATCATGATGTTTTTACAGGTTATTCTAACGGTTTTATATTTTTCTGTTTTAACTTATTTTTTAGTCAATAGTTTTTTGCTTAAGGCACTCTTACTTTTGTGTTTAAAAGTAATCATTGACATGTTTGTGTTTTTAAACTTTTTTAATCAAAGAAAGCAGACGAAAACATGGCTTTTGATACCTATTTACGAAATATTATTTCCTGTAGTGTTGATTGTTTTAACTTTGGGGTCATTGTTTGTTAAAAATAGTTGGAAGGGTAGAACTTTAAACTAAAAATATGAAAAGAAAATTTTTTTTGTTAGCAATTTCAATTGTGTTCTTAAATAGCGCAAACGCTCAACTTGATAATAAGTCGAATTGTTTCAGCGTATCTCAAATGCTTGATAAGTCAAATCATGACTCCCTTTCAGTTTTTTCAGGATGTGATGTTCTTGATTTTAAAATAGAGTTATACAATCGATGGGGTGAGGTCTTGTTTACTGCTTTTGAAGTTGGAAAAATTGATATTTTCATGCAAGAAAGTGACACACAAATTAAAGCGTCAAAAAGAAAAGTAAAGAAAAAGACAATTCCTTTAGTTAATCCATTTTCGGAAGGACAATATACTTGGATTATTTCTTATTTTGAGGCTACCGATGTTGCTAGAAAAGATCAAAAGAAGCAAAATGGCCTCATTTATATAACGGAATAATAATTTTAGCGATATAAAAAAATGGCAACGTTAAGATTGCCATTTTTTTAAATATTAACACTTAGAACGGTAGGTCGTCATCGTCTGCCGAACCTCCGAATGGCGTATTACTTTCCATCGGATTGATATTCATGGCTGAAGGGCCTTCAGCTGGAATTCCTTGCATCGAAACGTTTCCGACTTTTTCGATTCTCCATGCCTCGAGGCTATTGAAATATTTTACTTCTCCTTGAGGACTTGTCCATTCTCTCCCTCTTAAATTGAAAGAAACTTCAACTTGTTCACCATTTTGAAAAGTATCCAGAATTGCGCATTTATCCTGAGTTGCCTGAAATAAAATATCTTGGGGATACATACCGTTGGTATCAGAAACAACAAATTCTCTCTTTGAAAATCGATCGGATACTTGAACAGTAGGGCTTATCATTTTAATGTTTCCTGTTAATTTGTACATGACTTTGTATTTTATAAGTTTTAGTTATTATTAAATGAGAGCAGTGTCATCCATGCTTCTTTTAATTTGTTTTCTTTCAAAAATTCTTTAGCTTTTTGATGCAGAGCTTTTTCTAGGTCGAGTGCGTCGTTTTCTAAAGATACAAATAAATCACTCAATTCAAGAAGTTTAAATTCATTTACATCAGTTTCGTTAGGTAATGCTTCAATTCCGCCCAATTGCCCCAAATCGTTTGCTGATAAAATGGTTGATTTAAGAATGTCATTTGGTATTTGATCGTAACCTATTCCACACGATGTGATGGGTTTCTCTATTTCGAACATCGAATTTTCATTAGCTCTGCAATACCAATTGCCTCCCATTCGCGCAACAAGATCTATTTTTTTCTGATCAATCATTTGACTACTATCCAATATTTTTTCATCAATGTGGAATTGTACTACCTCGCAAATTATTAGATTTCCTGCACCTCCCTCAGTTCCCAATTCAATTACTTGATTTACTTTGCATTCGAATTGAACAGGTGATTCTGCAACTCTTGGGGGCCTAACCATTACAGAGGACACTTCATGTAAACCTGATTTTGTAAACTCATTAATTCCTGATGCATATGGAGAGCTTGCTAGGCTCATTTGGTGTACCAGGTCGTAATTTACGATATTGATGACAACCTCAGGGACGTTTTTAATGTTTTCGTAGGTGTCTTTGGTCGTGTTGGTTCGACCTGAACGTGCAGGTGAAAAAATAAGAATTGGGGGATTTGCACTGAAAACATTGAAAAAACTAAAAGGAGCCAAATTGGGTATTCCATTTTCGTTAATTGTAGAAGCAAATGCGATGGGCCTAGGCCCTACTGCCCCCAATAAATATTGATGCAACTTTGGAATTGCCAGGTCTTTTGGGTCAAAACTTTTCATGCAAAAATTCGTTAAAACAAATTTACTTTGAATTCATTTAGGTATCGAAATCTCAAGGAAATACTTATTCACAAAAATTTAAATAGCATAAAAATATTATTAATCTGTTTTAATGTTTAGAATAAACCTTTATCTTTGCGCACCTAATTTTTAGGAAATAAAGGTGAATCGACACTTTTAATATTGAAATAGATATTTGCGGATGTGGTGAAATTGGTAGACACGCTAGACTTAGGATCTAGTGCCGAGAGGTGTGCGGGTTCGAGTCCCTCCATCCGCACTAATGGTCTCGTTTTGCGAGACCTTTTTTGTTTAGTCATAATTGAAAACAATTTGAATAATGAATGTAAGTCGGATAAACATCGATGATTTGAATGCAGTATTGAAAGTAGATATTTCTGCTGCAGATTATATGAGTAAATGGAATGCAACGATAGAAAAGTATCGTAAAACGGCTAAAATACCAGGTTTCAGACCCGGACATGTTCCGGTCGGCTTGATTAAAAAACAATACGGAAAGGCTGCGCTAGCTGACGAATTGAATAAGCTTGTAAATGATGCTCTATATAATTATATCAAAGAAAATAATATTGAAGTTTTAGGTAATCCAATACCCAAAGAAGGTTCCGATGTTAAAGGTAATTTTGATCAACCTGAAAATTTTGAATTTGAATATGAAATTGGTTTGTCTCCAGTGATAAACCTAAACTTATCCGATAAGTCTACTTTTGATTATAATTTAATTGACGTTGATGATAAATTAATTGATAAGCAGGTAGAAGATTTGCGTCGTCGCTATGGTAAGCTTTCTGATGCAAATGAAGTTAGTGGGAATGAAATGCTAATGGTGCAATTGGTTGAATTAAACAACGATGGAGAAATAAAAGATGGTGGAGTGGATAAAACCTCAACAATTTCTTTGGAGTTTTTGCAAGATGAAGATACCAAAGCACTTTTTACTGGTAAAAAAATAGGCGAGAATGTTATTGTAAATCCTGTTAATATTTCAAAAGGTACTGCTGATATGGCCTCAATGTTGGGCTTGAGCGAGGAAGAACTCCCTAATGTTTCAGAAAGTTTTCGAGTAACTATAAACGAAATAAAGCGAATGGAAATGGCTGAGCTGAATCAAGAATTGTTTGATAAATTGTTCGGACCAGAAGCAGTTAAAAGTGAAGAAGAGTTGCGCGAACGTGTGAAAAAAGATTTGGAAAACATGTTTTCTAATGATTCAGAAAGATTGTTTACAAAAAATGTTTACAATCATTTAATGAAAAACACTGACTTACAATTGCCAGATGCCTTTTTAAAACGTTGGATTGCTTTATCAAATGAAAAGAAAATTTCAATGGAACAAATTGAAGCGGAATACGATGCTTATTCTGAAAGTTTGAAGTGGCAGCTCATTCAAAGCTTCATATTTAAATCCAATAATATTCAGTTAAACAATGATGAGGTTGTAGATTTTACAAAGACCTTACTTGTGAATAATTATGCACAGTATGGAATTCCTGCACCTGAAGATAAAGAATTAACCGAATCAGCAATTCGCGTTCTTTCCAACAAGGAAGAGGCAAATAGAATTTATGATATGATGGCTGAGCAGAAATTAACCAAATTCTTTAAGGAAACAGTTAAAATGAATGAACGTAAGGTAAGTTATGATGATTTTGTCGATCTCGCATCTAAATAATTACGTTTTGTATTGGGAAGTATATATAAATAATTAATTTAGACCAACTTTTTAAACATTCTTCTATCGGTATGAATAAAAAATCACTACTAACCAATAAGTCCTTTATTCTTTTTTTCATTCTATTCTCTTTTTCCTCTAGCTGGTCTCAAGGTTGGAAAATGTTTGCTAACAAGAATCCATATGATTTGATGTTTGGTGTGAGTTGGAATACTGTGAATGACAATGAAAAACCATTTAAAAACCTAGTAGATGTTACTGGTTCTTGGCAAAGTTCTTATTTGCCATTTAGATTTACTGTTGATAAATATATTTATAGAGATTGGAGTGTTGAAGCCATGCTGGCCTTCAATAAATACAGGGAAAAAAAGTTCGTCGATGGTGCAACAGGATACAAAGGTTTGTTTTGGTCTGCTGATGTTCATGCAAAATTTTCTCCAGCGAGAAGATTAGGTTTGGAATTTGTTGAACCGTATTTGTCATTTGGCATGGGGCTTACCTACAGAAAACCTCTTCCTAAAAAAGTTACGCCTACAATTAATTTGGCTTTGGGGACAAATATTTGGGTTACTAATCAATTCGGAATTCAATTACAAATCATTGGAAAAAAAGCTATTGCTGCCGATTTATTCAAGACACCTTACAACTACTTTCAATATACTGCCGGAGTTGTTTACCGTCAGGATAAAATGAAAAGTAAAAATACCTTTAAGAAGAAAAAACTCAAGCGCACTAAGGTTAGGTACAAGAAACCAAAAAACAAAACGACTTAATTCAATTAATATTGATGAGGTAAGGTAATCTCATTTGCAAAATTCCACTGTTTTCAAGTGTTTGCAGTGAATAAATGAAATTTATTGTGCTTTGTGTAAAAAAAGAGATTTTGGAATTTTTATTCTCCTCCTCTGTTTCTTCAAATAATTCAAGTATGTTGGCTAACGGATTGGTCGTAGCTTTAGGATAATGAATAATTTTTGGATTCTTAATTTGAGCAATTTTAACAGCGTAAGCAAGCGCTTTATCAATTCCGCCTAATTCATCAACAAGTCCTTTTTTAAGTGCATCTGATCCAGTCCAAACACGACCTCTTGCAGCGGCGTTAATGAAATCTTTACTTTTCTTTCTTCCACTTGACACTCTTTCTAAGAACAATTCATAAGTATTGTCAATTTGTTTTTGGATCATTTGAAATTCTTCATTACTTAGTTTTTTGTTAAGAGACATCAGCCCATATTTGTTGGTTGACACCCGGTCAAAGGAAACGCCCAATTTATTTTCAAACATTTTTCCTGTATATGGAATTAACCCAAATACACCAATCGAACCTGTAATGGTATTTGATTCAGCAAAAATTCGATCTGCCGGCGATGCAATATAATAGCCTCCAGATGCAGCAACATCTCCCATTGATACAATTACCTTCTTTTTCAAGTTAGTAAGATATACTTCTCTCCAAATTTCTTCACTTGCCAATGCACTGCCACCGGGGCTGTTAATTCTTAATACAACAACTTTAATACTGTCATTTTCCCTTACCTCCTTAAAATACCTACAGATCTTATCAGAGTTCAAACCGTCGCCACCCTTTGCGATTTCTCCTTCAGCTGTAATAAAGGCAATATTTGGATTGTCCATTTTCATTAGTGTTTGATTCTCTAAAAACTTGTTTCTGCAATATTTTTCCATAGCAAGGAACTCTGGTTTTTCCTCTTCATTCAATTTTAGTTTGTCTTGAAGATGCTCTAAAATTTCATCCCTGTACATTACGGCATCTAGCAACTTATATTTAACGGCATCAGTGCTTCTTTGAACCAAAGCGCTATCAGCAATAAGGTTGAGGGTGGAAGTGTTTATTTTCCTGTCAATTGATATTTCATTCTTAACATCCTGCCACATTGATGATAGATAAGCATTGATTTGCACTTTGCTTGAGTCACTCATTGCATTTAGAAAATACGGTTCGACAGCACTTTTGAAGTCATTGTTAGAGCCTCGGATTACTTGAAATTCCAGATCTAACATATCCAATCCGCTTTTAAAAAATGTAATTTCAGTCCCCAAACCTAAAAATTCAATTACAGAGGTAGGGAATCCATAAACCTCATTTGCCGCTGAGCTCAAGTAATATTCTTTTTGATTAATAAGCTCCCCGGAATTGTAAGCTACTACAAATTTTCCTGTTGTTTCAAACTTATTAATAGCATTTCGTATTGCCTTTGCAGTTGCGTAACCGCATTGTAGATCATCGATTTCAATAAAAATTCCTTTGATGTTTTCATCCTTCGCTGCTTCGTCAAACCCCAATAAAATATCACTCAATCCAATGTTGGCATTCAAGCTGAGCATCATTGGGTCTAATTTGTCACTTGCCCGTTCATTTATTGGCCCATTCAATTTCATATGAAGGATTGTGTTTTCTTTTGTTACTGTTGATGATTCAATGGGACCTGCCAAACTCCCTATAACTCCTAAAAGAATGAGTAAAAAGAATATTAAACCAATGAAAGTCATGATAGCGACGGCTAAAAGGGTTGGCCAGAATATTTTTCCAAAAGATATTTTTGAATTTTCCATAGTTTTCGATTAATCTCTAAATTTAATTATTTTACAGCAACAGAGGTTTCATATTTAAACAGGTTTTCTTTATTTTAAGCCTTTGAATTATATATTATCTAATAATTATATTCCGGAATTCTTTGTATTTTTCGACTCTAAAATATGTAGAATGAAATTTCTGTTACCTCTATTGCTGAGTTGTATAGTCTCGGCTGTATTTTCTCAAAACTATTCCAGAGTAAAAGTTTATACTGATGCTAATGGTTTGGCTCATTTATCTAGTCTAGGTGTTGCTGTAGATCATGGCACATACAAACAAAATACTTTTTTTATTTCTGATTTCTCATCCCAAGAAATTGCAACAATGTCATCAAATGGATTTGACTATGAAATACTTATACCGGATGTTCAGCAATATTATATCGATCAATTAGAAGAGCAAGTGCCATTGAAAAATGCTGCATGTGCAGGATCTGGCGGAAATTCAGGGTTTTCTCCAGCAACGCCGACAAATTTTAATTTGGGAACGATGGGTGGATATTTAAAGTACACAGAAATGTTGGCAGAATTAGATGCAATGGTTGCTCAATATCCTAATTTAATAACAACAAAAGCTCCTATATCAACTTTTTTAACGCATGAAAATAGACCTATCTATTATGTGAGATTATCTGATAATCCAAATACAGATGAGGCTGCTGAGCCTAAAGTTTTATACACCGCGATTCATCATGCCCGTGAGCCAATGAGTTTAATGGAGACTATTTTTTATATGTGGTATCTTTTAGAAAATTATGGAACCAATGATGAGGTAACATATTTGGTGGATAATCTCCAGTTATACTTTGTTCCTTGCATAAACCCTGATGGTTATGTTTACAATCAAACTACCAATCCCAATGGTGGTGGTATGTGGAGAAAGAATCGTAGGAATAATGGTGGTGGTGTATACGGTGTTGATTTAAACAGAAACTACTCATATGGCTGGGGTACAACTGGAACAAGTACAAATACATCTAATGACACATATTGTGGACCTTCTGCTTTTTCAGAACCTGAAACACAAGCAATGCGATGGTTGGTTCAAAATAACAATTTTATTACTGCATTTAACGCGCACACCTATGCGGAAGATATATTATTTCCAATTGGTACGACGACAGCGGAATTTGCCATGCATCACAATTATTTTCAGGCTGAAACAAATCACATGGTTCAGTATAATGGTTATACAGCCCAAAAGAGTTCAGCACTATATCCTGCATCCGGAGATTCAGATGACTACATGTATAAGGTCGATATTGGAGTAAATCAAAAGGATACCATTTTTGCTCATACTCCAGAAGTTGGCACTGCCTTTTGGCAACCGTCCAGTCAAATTGTTGCCACCTGTAAAGAGATGGTTTTCCCGAATTTGGTATTGGCGCATATTGCTAGAAAGTATGTTTTGGCGACGGATTCCGACCCCAATTCAATTGCTACCCTATCGGGAAATTTCAATCATTCAGCATACCGATTGGGTAGAGAGGACGGGCCAGTTACCGTTTCAATTCAACCTTTACTAAATATTGTTTATGTTGGAAGTCCTGTAGTTCATAACTTATCGGTTATGCAAACTGCACCAGGCGCGATTTCATATACTTTGAATCCAGCCATTCAATTTGGCGATGAAATTCGTTATATTTTATTAACGGATAATGGTATGTGGATTAAACGGGATACCATTGTGAAAACATTTGGTGCGATAACACTTCAAGCTTTGGAAGATGCCACTACAAATGGAAATTGGGTAGCAAGCCAAACTTGGAATACTACAACATCAACTTTTGTTTCTCCTTCCAAGTCATTCACAGACTCGCCGAGTGGAAACTATACAAACAATGCAAATAAAACATATACTTATGTTCCAACTATTGACTTAACAAACGCTGTGTCTGCTGCGATTTCTTATTATGCGAAGTGGAATATTGAGGCTGATTACGATTGTGTTCAATTTCAAGTATCTACGGATGGAGGAACAACATGGACAGCTCAATGTACGAATTACACTGTGCCGGGAACAAGTGCAAATGGAAGTGTTCAGCCTAACAATCAGCCTGTTTACGAAGGAGTGCAATCTTCTTGGGTTCTTGATGAGGTTAATTTAAGTGATTATTTAGGTCAAATTATAAAGGTTCGTTTTCAACTGAGAACAGATGGTGCTCAAGTTGCTGACGGGTTTTACTTTGACGATTTTAAAATCTTTTTCAACGAGCAAGGGCCAGCGGTTGCGCCTACAGCTAACTTTATTGTAAGTACAGCAACAATTTGTCAAGGTGAAAGTGTTGGATTTACAGATTTTTCCACTGATGTTCCAACTTCTTGGACTTGGAATTTCGGAGATAATACAACCTCAACGGACCAGAATCCAACACATGTTTATGTTTCTCCAGGAGTATACAGTGTAAGTCTTGTTGTTTCTAATACGGTTGGTAATGATACTTACACAATGACAAATGCCGTTACTGTTGTGGCAAATCCAGTTGTAAATTTGACTTCATCAATTGTCAATAATACAATATGTATTAACGATGGACCAACACAATTGATTGTTTCACCTGTGGGAACAATACTTTCTGGAAACGGAATTTCAGGAAACGCATTCGATCCTGCAGTTGCAGGTATAGGATCACATCAAATTATTGCGTCTTATACCGATTTAACAGGTTGTGTAGGATACGATACGCTTAGTATTTTGGTTGAAGCATGCGCAAATATTGACAACTTGTTTTACAATGGCGTTACCATTCAACCAAATCCTAACAACGGTGTTTTTCAAGTTACAGGATTAGACGTCGGGCAAAAAATGACAATATATGATATGCAAGGAAAACTGATTTATGAAAGCGAAATTGTAAATTCCAATCAAATTATTAAATTGAAACAATTGGATTCGGGGATTTACTATTTGCGCACCGTTAAGAACGGTAGAACGGGACAAATGAAATTTGCTGTCTATTGAGTTGAAAAATAATTGTAAAAATAGCTTGCCTTGGCAGGCTATTTTTTTATCCATGCATGGTCTCCGTTTTTCCGTATTTTTCCATCAATGATGCTTCAAAGTCTAAAAAATCTTGCCAGCGCCGATCTACGTCAATTCCCTTTCCATATTTCTTCGCAAATCCAATGAAAGTAGTATAATGACGCGCTTCACTTTCCATGAGACTGCGGTAAAATTTTTTTAAATCTTCATCATTAATTTGTTCAGACAAAATTTTAAATCTTTCACAACTTCTGGCTTCAATCATTGCAGCGAAAAGCATTTGATTGACAAAGTGACTTTCTTTTGGTCCACCTGATTTATTTTTTTTGAGATAATCAGCAAGATCATTGACATAAGGGTCTTTTCTTTCAAAGCCAAGTTCCAGATTTCTTTCAATAAGTTTGTCATGTACCATTCCAAAATGTTCCATTTCTTCCTTACAAATATCTGTCATTGCCTTTACTAAATCAGGGAACTGAGGATATTGAACAATAATTGAAATTGCATTACTTGCCGCTTTTTGCTCACAAAATGCATGATCTGTTAGGATTTCTTGAATATTTTTCTCAACGATATTAACCCATCGGGGATCGGTAGGGAGTTTTAGACCAAGCATTGTTTTTTCTTGCAAAAATAGATGCTAAACAGCTAATCATTATTATTTGACATTGACTATTTTTATCAAAATTCTGAATTTTATGAAAAGAGTCATATTTTCATTTATTATCGTTTTCAGTCATTTTCTTACTGGTGCTCAAGTTAATGAAGCTCCAAAATTGGTGGTAGGTATTGTTGTAGATCAAATGTGCTATGAATACCTGTATCGATATTACGATAAGTTCTCTGATGATGGTTTTAGAAAACTAATGGAAAAAGGTACCAATTGTAGAAATACACATTACAACTATGTGCCAACATTTACGGGTCCAGGACATGCGTCTATTTATACAGGCACAACCCCCAATAATCATGGTATTGTTGCAAATGAATGGTATGATAGGGAGACAAATACTGTTATAAATTGTGTAGATGATTCAAATGTAAGACCAATTGGAACAACTTCCACTTACGGATTGTGTTCTCCTCAAAATCTCAAAACAAATACAATAAGTGACCAATTGAAATTAACTTATTCATCCTCGAAAGTAATTTCAATGTCTATTAAAGATAGAGGGGCGATATTACCTGGAGGTCATTTAAGTGATGGTTCTTATTGGTATGATTATGAAACAGGAAAATTTATTACCAGTAGTTTTTTCATGTCTTCTTTACCATCATGGGTAAATGAATTTAATAACACAAAATTTGTTGAACAAAATATTCAAAAAGTTTGGGAAACACTATATCCGATTGCGACCTATACCGAATCTGGTCCAGATGATTCACCATATGAACAAAAACTTGGGAACAAGCAAGCGGCGACTTTCCCTTACGATTTAAAAGAATTATCTGCGTTCATTAACCCGAACTCATTGTTTACCATCACTCCTTTTTCAAATTCAGTGCTTACTGATTTTGCGATTAAAGCAATTTCAGAAGAAAGTCTCGGGGATGATGATAATACAGATATGCTTTGCGTAAGTTATTCCACACCTGATATTGCAGGTCATAGTTTTGGACCTTACTCGGTAGAAATTGAGGATATGTATCTTAGATTAGATTTGGAAATTGCCAAGTTGATTAAAGAATTAGAGAAGCAAGTAGGTAAAAAGAACTTCGTTTTATTTTTAACAGCTGATCACGCTGTAGTTCCTGTTCCACAATATTTAATTGATCAAAACTTGCCTGGAGGATATTTTTTTATGGATACAGTTTTAAATGACTTGAGAAGCGAGGCGATTTTGAAATTCGGTTTTGACCCAATACTAACTGAAGAAAATTTGTCCATCTATTTGGATAAAGAAAATATTGAATTGGCAAATCAAGATGTTTACGAAATAGCGCATTTTATCAAAAAGGAACTTGAAAAACACGAAGAGATAAAGGCAATATACACTGCTGAAGAATTAAAAAACGGTTCTGATGATGAGTGGAGAGATATGATCTTTTTAGGGTATCATCCTAAGGAAAGTGGCGATGTTATGTTTATCTTAGAACCAGGCTATTTACCCAAATCTACTGATAGTGAATCTGCTCGTCGGGGCACAAGCCATGGTTCTGCTTTTAACTATGATACTCATGTACCTTTGATTTGGTATGGATCTGGAGTCGAGAATAAGGAAATTCATAGTAGAGTTGAAATAACGGATATTGCTGCAACCTTAATTAATATTATGAATTTGCAGCGTAATGGTGCAATGACGGGGAATCCTATTTTGGAATTGTTTGAAACTAAACGTTAAGATGATTCCTTCTTTTTAATAACAGTTTCAGGTACTCAAGACTGATAAAAAATAGTATTGTAACGGCTAAGGTTATCAAAATGATTTTAATTCCTGGATTTTGTATTTTAAACAGTGATCCCAATTTTGGAATATAAAGGATTAAAGTCAAAAATAAAAAAGCACATCCAAGGATAACTCGAGCAATCTTATTTTTGTTTTGTCTAAATGGATTGAAATTCGTTTTGTTAGATAGGCTGCTCCATATTAAGGCTATATTACCCAAAATAAGAGCTGAAAACAAGACTCCTCTAAGTGTTTCATCTGTTTGTATTTCTTTTTTGGTTATAAAATAAATCAACAATATTGAAGCCAATAAAATAGTTCCTTTTGTGATACTAAAAAAGATTTGAGACCAACCAAAAAATAAACGTTTTGGATTCCTAGGTGGTCGACGCATCACATTTTTTTCTAAAGTTTGCGTTTCGAACGCCAACGAGCTAATGGGGTCAATTATTAATTCCAAAAAAACAATGTGGATTGGCATCAATAGTATGGGAAATTGATAGTTAATGGAAGGCATTAATGCGAGTCCAATAATAGGAATATGAATGGAGAGAATGTAAGAAAAAGCTTTTTGAAGATTTTCAATAATTCCCCGTCCCATTTTTACTGCCTCTACAATAGAATTGAAATTGTCATCAAGAATTACTAAAGAGGCTGTTGCTCTTGCTAAATCCGTTCCTTTCTGCCCCATGGCAATTCCAACATCAGCCGCTTTTAGCGCAGGAGCATCATTGATACCGTCTCCAGTCATCGCAACGATTTCACCGCTTTTTTTTAGCAGTTTTACAATCCTTAATTTTTGTTCGGGTTTCACCCTTGCTACAACTTTATTTTGAAAGAGTAAAATCAATAGTTCTTCGTCAGTTAAAAGACCTATTTCCTCTCCAGTTATTGCATTACAATCATTAGCCAACCCTATTTGTTTAGCTATTCCTAAGGCTGTATTTGGAAAATCTCCAGTTATCAAAAATATTTTTATTCCGGCATCTTTACAACATTGAACAGCTTTTGGAACTTCAGGACGAATAGGGTCCTCGAAAGCAAACAAGCCTTCAAAATTATAATTTGATGCCGGCAATTCTAAAGGTATACTTTCATCTTTTATTTTAAATGATGCTAGTGCAATAATTCGTTTGCCTGAATTTGCCATTTCAATTACCTGGTTTTGTAATTCTTTGATGGTGTCTGCATTATCGAAACACATATTAAGAATGGTTTCCGGTGCTCCTTTTGTTAAAATTAAAGTATTGTTGCTATCATTTGTGCTAACAATTCGGGTGTAGATCATTTTTGAAGAATCAAAAGGAAAGTCTTTAATGGTTGTATAATTTGTAATATCCTCTGTATCAATAAACTTAAATACCGCCTTATCCATTGGGTCAAAACTATCCTTTTCCGTAGCCAATGCAAGTTTGCGAATCAACACTTGTGATTTTTTGCTTAATGGTTTGTGTCCATTTACATTTTTCCATGAATTGTTTTCATAAATATTGGTGATCTTCATGCTGTTTTGGGTTAATGTTCCTGTTTTATCGCAACATATGGTTGTTACTGAGCCTATATTTTCAATGGCGTTATGTTTTCTCGTAAGAACGTTTAATCGACTCAGTTTAAGTGACCCAAGTATAGTGAAAATGGTAAACACAACAGGAAATTCTTCAGGAAGAATTGCCATGGCAGCGCTCAGTCCATTTAAGATGGCATTTGTTATATCCTGTCTATTTAAGTAAAATAAAATTGCGATCAAAACACTCAAGAATATTCCAATAATTGAAAGGCTCTTGATTAATTTTTTGAATTCAATCTGAAGTGGTGATGAGTCTTGCTCAATTGTTTGCAGTGACTTGCCGATTTTTCCTATTTCAGTATCAATTCCTGTTGTTTGAATTTTCATAAAACCTGAGCCTTGAACAATGAATGATCCACTAAACAGTTTATTTTGAATTTCTGTTGATTTATAAACAGCGTTGGATTCGCCAGTTAAAAATGATTCATCGACTAAGGCTCCGTCTCCATATATGTAAATGCCATCTGCTGGCACTACACAACCTTCAGTGAGTTTTACGACATCGTCGGTGACAAGTTCCCTTGAAGATATCCATTTCAATGCATTATCTCGGTAAACCATTACTCTTGTAATTGCCAGTTTATTTAATTCAATTAGAGCCTTCTCGGTGCGTTGATGTTGGAATAAGGTAATTGCAATTATTATTAATATGGTACTCAGAAGGATGATTCCTTCTCTATAGTCACCCAAAAAAAGATAAAGTCCTCCACAAGTTATTAATAGAATAAACATTGGTTCTTTAAGAACATCCTTTGCAATTCGCAAAAAGATTTTAGGTTTATCAATGGGCAATTCGTTTCTACCCTGATACTTTATTTTTTCTTTAGCAATTTCTGAGGTGAGGCCTTTAAATGGTAAATTACTGTTCATTGATTTTTAAAAGAAATTTAAAGTTCTCTTTATAAATTAAAGTTGATTGATGTTGAAAACTTGGTTGAAAACCTACATCTCGACAGCGCAGAAATGGTTTCGAGTAATCTTAAATTTGTAATTAAACAACAACCAACTCAAAGAATGCTTGGTCTATCCCTTAAAAGAAAGTTAACCGACAATCAAGTTGCAAATATTTTTATAAATGCACTTCTTGAAACCATTGATAATGGTTTTACCGAAGTAGCAAATATGATAAACGAAGATGTAGTATTTGTTAAGTCGCCGGAAATAGCTTCTAATGCAAATGCCGAATTCGGTATGATTGTTATTGTTGGTAATTTATCTTTTCTGGAAAGCACCTTTGATGCCGAACAAGCTGGTAGGGTAGAAAGATTGATTTTTCAAAAACTGTCAAAAATCTATGGTTTATCCGAAGGAGATTTTACGAAACTTATTAGGGAATACCAATCTTTCATTACACGTGTTAATCATCCTTCAAAGAACATGATTTATGGAATGTCCAAAGCGGTATTTCACAAATACAATTTGAACGAATTTCAAGATGAATATTTTAGAAGAATGCAAGCCCCAAATCCATTGTTTTTAAAGCGAATGGACGAGGTAATGACCAATTTTATTTGGAATTGGGATGCTTTTTTCAAAAAGTATAAACTAAATTCCTAACCAACGATAAACCAATTGTTCGTTAAGTTTTCCCGATTATAAAGCATCTCCTTTTTGGTTACAAAATCTATTACTGATCTTCCGGAGAACTTGCAAACTGCATGTCCTGCAGCAATATCCCATTCCATTGTAGGTGCAAAGCGTGGATAACAATCTGCTGTGCCGTCCGCAACCATACAAAGCTTGAGGGAAGATCCTTTTGATACGATTTGGACGTCACCATGAATTTTCCTTAAATCCTCAATATAATTTTCTGTTTCTCTAGATAAATGTGAACGACTTGCGACAATGGTGAATGCAGATTTAGATATAGTTTTAGGAAGTTTGAATTTACTTTCCAATTTTATGTGGTTTTCGTCTTTTTCTATGATATAGCTGTACGAGCCAAATCCCTCTGCACCCCAGTAAATCGTTTTCGTTACTGGAACATAAACTACACCTAAGTATGGAGATTGATTAATTATAAGTGCTATGTTAACGGTGAATTCTCCATTTCTTTTTATGAATTCTTTTGTACCGTCCAACGGATCAACAATCCAAATCTTTTCCCATTGAGATCTTTCATCATATTGTATTGAGGATCCTTCCTCAGATAAAACGGAAATGTTTGTTTTTTCTAAATGTGACAAAATGCATTGGTGCGCTAATACATCTGCTTTTGTTAAAGGTGAATCATCGGCCTTACTTTCAATTCCAAAATCGTTTGAATTGTAAACGCTTAATATTTTTTCTCCTGCCGCAATTGCTGCAGTTATGGCAATTTCCAATAACTCTCGTTGATTTATCATTAATTCAATGGATTTTTATAAGGTAAGATTATGTTTTACCATTTCGTATATGATTTTGGCTGCTTCCTCGGGACTAGTCTGTTCCGTTTTGATCCAAACTTTACAATTGGAAGGTGTTTCAAAAGGAGCACTAATTCCTGTAAAGTTCTTTATCTCTCCCAATTGGGCCTTTTTGTACAATCCTTTAACATCGCGTTTGATACATTCTTCCAGAGAAGTGTCAACAAAGACATCACAGAAATTTTCAGCGCCTATAATATTTTTAACAAGTGCTCTATCGGAAGCTAACGGTGTAATGAATGCCGCAATTGTTATTAAGCCAGCATTGGTCATTAATTTAGCCACCTCAGCTACCCTGCGTAAATTTTCGGTACGGTTTTCTTGCGTGAAGTTTAAGTCCTTATTGAGGCCTAGTCTCAAATTGTCTCCATCAAGAATATACGTGTGGAATCCATTTGTAAAAAACAACTTGTCCAATTGATTTGCAATGGTTGATTTACCGCTTCCAGATAGCCCAGTAAACCATATTACAATTGGTTTATGGCCTTTCAATTTCATACGTTGATCCAAATTAACCGTAAAGTCGTGATGTGTTAAATTTTGCATGAAAACAATATTAATTAAAAATGGTTTTGTTTTTATGCTTTGATATATAAAACGACTTTGGTTTCGAAAAATTCTTCTTTAAAATATTTGTTAAGGGAAAATATTTTAAAATCAATATTGAGGTCATTAATCTCATCTATAACATTATCGCCTTTTAGATAAAGAATGCCATTTTTTAAAGAATTATTATTGAGCTTTTTGAATTTATTTTTTGTCCAAGGTAAAAATGCTGGAATGTTTGTGACCGCTCTACTCAATATAAAATCGTAGTGTGTTTTCAAACTATCTGCTCTTCCGTGAATGGCATTGACATTTTTAAGACCGAGTGCATGGCTAACTTCCTTAACAACTTTTATTTTTTTACCTATGGAATCCACAAGTGTAAATTCGCAATCTGGAAACATTATTGCCAATGGAATACCTGGGAATCCGCCGCCAGTGCCAATATCAAGGATTTGTGTTTCTTTTACAAAGGTTATGGTTTTTGCAATACCAAGGGAATGTAAAACATGTCTTTCATAAAAGTTTTCGGTATCCTTCCTCGAAATTACGTTTATTTGTTCATTCCAATGCAGGTATAACGATTCCAATGCTTCAAACTGTTTGTATTGCAGTTCGTTGCTTTCCGGAAAATACTTTTTGATGAGCTCCATAAAGGATAATCAGAGATTCAATTTAAATGGTGTCTTTATTTTGATTCATCATACTTGCAAGAAAATCTCTTGCTCTAAATAACTGCGCTTTCACTGTGCCTAATGGTAAGTTTAACTCCTCGGATATTTCCTCATAACTCAGCTCCTCAAAATATCTTTTTTCAACAAGTACGCGGTATCTTGGCTTAAGCTTGCTAACCAACATTCGCATATGCTTAACTTTTTGACCTTGTATAATTGTCTCTTCTGGATCTAGGGTGTTTGCCTTTGCATCCACAAAGATAACAGCACCATCGTTGGTAGTATATCCAGTATCCATTGAAGTGACTTTAATTCTTTTTTTACGGATAAAATCGATACAGTTATTGGATGCAATTTTAAATAGCCAAGTGCTAAATGCAAAACTAGGAGAATATTGCTCCAAGCGACTAAATGCTTTTCCAAATGCTTCTATGGTCAGATCATCAGCATCATCAGAATGCTTAACCATTTTAAACATCATATAATATATAGATTCCCTGTAACGGTCCATGAGTTCAGCATAAGCAGCCTGATTTCCCAATTTAGCTGACTCGACTAGGGCTAAATCATGTTTTGCTTTGTCTGATAAGTGCTCTGTTTCTACCATTTAACGGTTTCCTTTTTATCTGTTGTGTAAAATAAAATTGGTAAGATCAAAGCGTAAAAAAAGTCCCAAAATGGCAAAAAAGGAATAAACTTTTCACCATCGAGTTTTTTGAGGCATTTACCTTGAATCCACCATTTTATTAATATCGTGAAAAGAAACAAGCTTAAAGAAAGCCATCTGAATTCTGAATCACACAACAAAATAATAAAGGAAAAGTACATGATTAATAAGGTAAGTGGATATATTCCTAACAACAATCTTTTGAAAACCTTGTAATGATTAGAAGTTGAAAAGTGACGCGTTTTCTGCCTTATCCAACCTGAAAATGTTTCATGAGGTTCTGAAATGGTAAAAGACTCACGATTTAGACTAATTGCGTAATTGTTATTTTTCGCCGCATCTTGAACAAAAAGATCGTCATCACCAGAAGGAATTGCGTAATGTGATTTGAAACCATTTACAGATTGAAATAAATTTTTGGTGTATGCCAAATTCCTTCCAACACTCATATATGGATTTCGTGCCAATGCCATAGATAAATAATTCATCCCGATCCAACAAGTGTCGAACCTAATCAGTTTATTAACAAAACCTTTTTTACGGGAATAAGGGCTGAAACCTAAAACCAATTCTTTTCCCTCCATTAAGTTTTGAGAAATGAGTTTTAACCAGTTTCTTGAAATGGGTTTGCAGTCAGCATCTGTTAAAACCAAAAAATCATATTTAGCACCTTTAATGCCGATTGTAATTGGAAGTTTTTTTCCAGGTTTTAAATGATTGTTTTTTGCAACTTCTATTATCTTCAAATTCGGATATTGTCTTGAATATGCATTCAATAAAAAGGAGGAGTCATCTGTAGATTGATGGTTGACAACAATAACCTCAAATTCTGGATAATCTTGATCGAGAATTAAAGGCAAGTTTTCATAAAGGTTATCACTTTCATTTCTAGCAGCAATAATCACAGTTAATGGTGACCAATTCGTTTCTTTAATAGCATTTACTTTTTTGTAAAATGCTAATCTGGCATGCACAATAAACGCATATAAGAGCTGTGTTAAAACAGCAAGTGCTAGTAAAGTAAAAAGAAACGTTTTGATGTTAAAATCAAATGCTGGTAAAAAGTGCATTTCTTGTAAAGCTTGAATACAAAGATGGGGTGCTTAAGGAAATACATGTATCTTTGTTAACTGATTTTTTCAACAATCTTATGCACTTTGATATTCTACAGAAAGATTTGCAAAGCAAAGCACGAACGGGGCTTTTACATACTGACCATGGTGTAATCGAAACGCCAATTTTTATGCCTGTAGGTACGGCTGGAACGGTAAAAGGTGTTCACCAACAAGAGTTAAGAGAAGATATCAATGCACAAATTATCCTTGGGAACACCTATCATTTGTATTTGAGACCAGGATTGGATGTTATTTCGGCAGCAGACGGTTTGCATCAATTTATAGGATGGGAACGACCGCTTTTGACAGATAGTGGGGGGTATCAGGTGTATTCGCTTTCAGGAACACGAAAAATTCAAGAAGAAGGCGTCAAATTTCAATCACATTTAGACGGAAGTTATCATTACTTCACACCAGAAAGGGCTATAGATATTCAGCGAACAATTGGAGCTGATATCATTATGGCTTTTGATGAGTGCACGCCATACCCATGCGATTATCGTTATGCAAAGAATTCAATGCACATGACACATAGATGGTTGGATCGCTGCATTAATAGAATGAATGAAACAACCAATTTATATGGACACGAACAAACATTGTTTCCAATAGTTCAGGGGAGTACTTACAAGGATTTACGCATTGAATCTGCAGAATATGTAGCTGGAGTTAATGCCAAAGGAAATGCAATTGGAGGCTTATCCGTTGGAGAACCTGAGGAAGAGTTATACGCCATGACAGAATTGGTATGTGGCGTTTTACCCGAGGATAGGCCAAGATATTTGATGGGTGTAGGAACACCTGTCAATTTATTAGAATGCATAGCGCTAGGTATCGATATGTTTGATTGTGTTATGCCGAGCAGAAATGCAAGACATGGCATGTTGTTCACGTCTGAAGGAATCATAAACATTAAAAATGAAAAGTGGGCTAAAGATTTTTCTCCCTTAGATGAATATGGCACTACCTATGTTGATAAAGTTTATACAAAAGCTTATTTAAGACACCTCATAAAAGCGAAAGAAAATCTTGGAATTCAAATTGCCACCATTCACAATCTCGGGTTTTATTTGTGGTTAGTAGAAGAGGCAAGAAAGCAAATAAAGGCAGGGAATTTTACAGGCTGGAAAAATCAAATAATACCGAAGTTAAAGAATCGTTTGTAACCACATGCTTCCCATAATTGATCGTTACATAATAATGAAATTCTTGAAGACATTCTTCTTTATGATGGGTGTTATCATGCTTTTAGCTGTTGTATTTGATCTGTCGGAAAGATTAAGTGAATTTATAAGTAACGACGCGCCTTTAAGTGCTATTTTATTCGAATACTACTTAAATTTTATTTTATATTACGGTAACCTGTTTTCTTCACTAATCATTTTTGTTTCTGTAATTTGGTTTACAGCAAAAATGGCTCAAAATAGTGAGATTATTCCAATATGGAATAGTGGGAGATCATTTCTGAGGTTTCTTCGTCCCTATTTTTTTGGAGCCACAATTCTAATGGTTTTGTCACTTTTTATGAATCATTTTGTATTGCCGAAATCCAATAAGGTCCGTTTGCAATTTGAAGAAAATTTTTACAGAGAGTCTTTTGCGGTAGAAGATTATCACGCCGAATATCCTGGAAATCAAATTGTATATTTTTCTTCATTTTATTCTGATGAGGAAATGATTAATGATTTTGTTATTGAACAATGGGATAAAGAAAATAAAAAACTGATTTCTTTTCTTAAGGCACGTACAGCATATAATGAACCCAACACAAACAAATGGAAACTTACAGATTATTATATTCGAAAAGTGGGTTATCCAAAAGATATTTTAATTGAAGGAAAACAAAAGGATACGGTTTTTAATTTCCGAGCGGATGAAATGACTAGGAGAATTAATGCCGCTGAAGCTATGGATTACAATGAATTAAAACGGTTTATTGATCGCGAAAAACAGAAAGGATCTGGTAATGTTTCAGTATACGAAATCGAACTCTACCAAAGAACGTCTTATCCATTTGCTGCATACGTTCTAACAATTATCGGTGTAGCAGTTTCATCAAAGAAAAAGAGAGGAGGAATAGGTGTGAGTATTGCAATTGGTCTTGGAATTATTTTCATTTACATTTTTGCGATGAAGGTAACCACAGTTGCTGCAATAAAAGTTGGTTTTCCATCTTACGTCGCTGTTTGGGTTCCGAACGTGATTTTTGGTTTGATCGCTTATTTGCTTTATAGAAGTTCCAAAAGATGAAAAAAATATTTTTTATAGTATTTGTAAACTCAATCTTTTCTGGATTTCTATCAGGGCAGGTTGTAAATATAGAGAACAGAAGAATATACGATGATACCATTGGATGGAGTGGAGCATTTGATGCCGGCTTTTCATTAATTGATAACAAAGATTTACTATTAAACGCCTCTTTTAGACCAAGAGTACAATATAAAACTTTACGCCACTATTACCTTTTTCTTACCGACTGGTTTTATTCCAAGGGAGCGGATAGGGTTTATGCAAACTCAGGAATGGCTCATTTTCGATATGCTTATCGTTTAAATAAAAAAAATGCAACCAAAAAAAGTCCTTGGAAATGGGAAAGTTATACGCAAGTACAATACAATCAGTTATTAGATCAGCGTCTGCGCACCTTATTGGGAACGGGAATTAGAGTTAAGGCACTTGATAAAGCAGGATATAGAATTTTTGCCGGCACATCAACCTTTTATGAATATGAAGAAATTCAGTCTTCAGCTTTGAGAATAAAAGATCTTCGTTGGAGCAACTATATTTCATGGTATTTTAACCCATCTTCCACCACCTCGTTTACTGCTGTGACTTATTATCAACCTGTTTGGGACGATTTTAAAGATTATAGATTTATGGGACAATATACCCTGACGTTTACAATTGGCTCTCGAACAGATTTTAAATGTGAATTCAATACTTTTTACGATTCCAAACCAGCAGAAAACATTACCAATTGGATTTTTAATACTTCGTTTGGAATACGTGTGCGTTTAGGTGAATAAACTGTTGCTAACTAATTACAAAATCTACCTTAATTTAACGCGAAAAGCTTAAATTTGTTTATCGTAATATTTTATAATGAAAGAATTATTGCAACAAGAAGCAACTTTAGAGCAAGCCACAGAATTAGGTTTAAGAGCGGATGAATTTTCAATGATCAAAAGCATATTGGGCAGAACTCCTAACTTCACTGAGACAGCTGTTTACTCTGTCATGTGGTCTGAACATTGTTCCTATAAGAATAGTATTCTGTGGCTGAAGAAGTTACCGAAGGAAGGTCCGCACATGCTTGTTAAAGCAGGTGAAGAAAATGCTGGAATTGTAGATATAGGTGATGGTTTAGGTTGTGTTTTTAAAATTGAATCGCATAACCATCCCAGTGCTTTAGAGCCCTATCAAGGCGCTGCAACGGGTGTTGGCGGGATTAACAGGGATATTTTTACCATGGGAGCAAGACCCATAGCGCAATTGAATTCTTTAAGATTTGGAAATATTGAAAATGATCGCACAAAATGGTTGGTTAAAGGTGTAACCAAAGGAATTGGGGATTATGGTAATGCTTTTGGTATTCCTATCGTTGGAGGAGAAGTGTTTTTTGATGACTCTTACAATACCAATCCGTTGGTAAATGCATTCTCTGCAGGAATCGTGGATGTTAAAAAAATAATTTCTTCTAAAGCAGAAGGTCCAGGAAATCCTGTATTTATTGTTGGCTCTGCTACAGGTAAGGATGGAATCGCGGGAGCAGCTTTTGCATCGAAAGATATTACTGAAGATTCTGCAAATGATTTGCCCTCTGTTCAGGTTGGTGACCCATTCATGGAAAAATTGTTACTCGAAGCCACAATGGAATTGTCGCAGACTGATGCCATTAGAGGTATGCAAGATATGGGTGCAGCGGGAATTACTTGTTCAACGTGTGAAATGAGTGCAGCCGGAAATGTTGGTATGGATATTCATCTTGATAAGGTGCCAACTCGTCAAGCAAACATGTTGCCCTATGAAATATTATTGTCTGAGTCTCAGGAAAGAATGCTTGTCGTTGTTGCCAAAGGACAAGAACAAAAGGTTAAGGAAATTTTTGACAAATGGGACCTCCATGCTGAACAAATCGGTGAAGTAACTGATTCGGATCGTGTTCGTTATTATATGAATGGCGAGCTCGTTGGGGATGTGCCTGCTCAATCTCTAGTTTTAGGGGGAGGAGCTCCGCAATATGAAAGAGAATACAAGGAACCTGCATACTATCAAGAGTATAAAAAATTTGATATCAATCAAGTAGCCCAACCCTCAGACTTGAAAGAGGTAGCACATAGGATGGTTCAATATCCCAATATTGCATCGAAAAGATGGGTATATGAACAATACGATTCCATGGTGGGCACCAAAACCATGACAACAAATAAACCAGCTGATGCCGGTGTTGTTAATATCAAAGGAACCTCAAAGGCATTAGCTATGACGGTAGACTGTAATTCCAGATATGTTCATGCAGATCCCGAAGTTGGAACCATGATAGCGGTCGCAGAAGCAGCAAGAAATATTGTCTGTTCCGGTGGAGAACCAAGCGCCATTACCAATTGTTTGAACTTTGGAAATCCATACAATCCTGAATCATATTGGCAGTTTGTTGGCGCAATTAAAGGAATGTCTAAAGCTTGTTTAAAGTTTGAAACGCCTGTTACTGGAGGCAATGTTTCCTTTTACAATCAGACCGTGACCAATGGAGTTGAGGTTCCTGTTTTTCCTACTCCAACAATTGGTATGATTGGAATTATCGAAGATAAAGATATGATGATGACCCTTGATTTTAAACAAAAAGGAGATTTAATTTTTGTTGTTGGGGAATCAAAAAATGATATCGCTTCCTCAGAATATTTGACAAGTTATCATCGTGTTATGGCTTCTCCTGCGCCGTATTTCAATCTAGATGAGGAATATGCAATGCAACATGTCCTGAAAGGATTAATAAAACATGAATTGGTTAATGCTGTTCATGATGTTTCAGACGGAGGTATTTACATTTCCCTTGTTGAAATGTCCATTCCGAGAGATTTAGGGTTTGATATTGTAACAGATTCTGAAATTCGTGAAGATGCGTTTTTGTTTGGAGAAGGCCAGGGTAGGGCCATTGTAACCGTTAATGAGGATAAAGAATCTGAATTCCTTGAATTTATGGTTGACTCAAGGGTTAGTTTTACCTTACTTGGTCATGTCACAAAGGGGAAATTAATGGTAGATGATGAGCATTTTGGATTCATCACCGAAGTAAAAAATTTATACAATAATGCTCTGGCTTCAAGGTTAGAGCAAAATTAATTGAAGATGGAGTACAATACAACTAGAGATAAGTTGATACTTCCTGAATATGGAAGAAACGTTCAAAATATGATTCGTCATGCTATGGAAATTGCAGATAAATCTGAAAGAAATAGAGCAGCGCAAGCAATAATTGAAGTAATGGGACAACTAAATCCCCATTTGCGTGATGTAGATGATTATCGTCATAAACTTTGGACTCACTTGTTCGTGATGTCGGATTTTCAGTTAGATGTTGACTCACCTTATGATATTCCTAAACAAGAGGTTTTGAATGAAAAGCCACAATTAATGGAATATCCAAAAAGGAACATTCGTTATGGTCATTATGGAAGTTACACCCAAAAAATATTAGAAAATTCAGGTGCTGTAACCGATGCAAAAGAAAAAGAGTATCTAAAAAGTACGATGGCGAATTTCATGAAAGTTCAATTCTTGGCGCACAATAACGATGCCGTTGAAAATAACGTAATTGCAGATCAGCTTAAAGAACTTTCAAAAGGTGAACTGGTATTGGATAATCCAGATGAGTTGGTCGCTACAAATACCTTGTTAAGGTCTATGGGAATGTCTCAAGGACATAACAAAAGAAATAAACAAGGTTTCAAACAAAACAAGAAGAAAAAATTTAAAAAACCGCAATAATGGCCTCATTTGAAATTCATGGAGGTAAACCTCTTAAAGGTGAACTGATTCCCCAAGGTGCAAAAAACGAAGCATTACAAGTTTTGTGTGCACCATTATTGACTGCTGAAAAGGTCACGATATCAAACGTTCCAGATATCATTGATGTCAATAAATTGATGAACCTTCTGCAAACAATGGGAGTAAAAATTGAAAAGGTTGAAAAAGGAACTTTTATTTTTCAAGCAAAGGATATTGATTTGAAATACCTTGAGACGGAAGATTTTAAAAAAAGGGCAGGTGCATTAAGAGGTTCAATAATGATTGTTGGACCTTTACTTGCAAGATTCGGAAAAGGTTTTATTCCTAAACCAGGCGGAGACAAAATTGGTCGAAGGAGACTCGATACACATTTTGAGGGTTTCATGATGTTGGGAGCTAAATTCAACTACGACGCGGGTGAACATTTTTATTCCATAGAATCTAAAAAACTTAAAGGAACTTATTTACATCTCGATGAAGCATCTGTAACTGGGACTGCAAATATTATAATGGCAGCTGTTATGGCTGAAGGAAAAACGACTATTTACAATGCGGCATGCGAACCATACCTCCAGCAATTGTGTAAAATGCTCAATTCTATGGGCGCTAAAATTGAAGGAATAGGCTCTAATATGTTGCATATCGAAGGTGTTAAAGAATTGAAAGGTTGCTACCACAGAATATTGCCAGACATGATTGAAATTGGCAGCTTCATTGGTTTGGCAGCAATGACAGGTTCCGAAATTACGATTAAAGATGTTAGCTGGGACAACCTAGGAATCATTCCGACTGTTTTCCGAAAATTAGGAATCAAGTTGGAAAGACGCAATGATGATATTTACATTCCTGCACAAGAGCATTATGAAATTGACACATTTATAGATGGTTCCATTTTGACAATTGCAGATGCACCATGGCCAGGTTTTACACCAGATTTACTTTCAATTGTTTTGGTTGTGGCAACTCAAGCAAAAGGATCTGTTCTGATTCACCAAAAAATGTTTGAATCGCGGTTGTTTTTTGTAGATAAGTTGATTGATATGGGAGCTCAAATTATTCTTTGTGACCCTCATAGGGCAACTGTTATCGGCTTGAACAAACAGCATTCACTCAAAGGTATTCAAATGACCTCTCCAGATATTCGAGCTGGCGTTTCATTGCTTATTGCAGCACTTTCTGCAAAAGGAAAAAGTGTAATTCACAATATTGAACAAATCGATCGAGGATATCAAGATATTGAAATAAGACTGAACAACCTTGGTGCTGATATCAGAAGAATAGGATGAAAAAGATAATTCTATTTTTAGCAGTTCTATTTGCAGGTTTGGTTTTCGCGTTTAAATCGTTAACTGAAAACCATTCGTCTCAATTGGTAAATAAAAACTTTAATAGTGAGAAAGCACCTGAAATTGAACTACTGAATCCAAAAGGAAAAACCATAAAACTTTCCAAATTAAAAGGAAAAATGGTTTTGGTTGATTTTTGGGCTTCTTGGTGTGGACCATGCCGAAACGAAAATCCAAACGTTGTGGAAGCATATGAAAAATATCATAAATCTAAATTTAAAAATGCGAAAGGGTTCGAAGTCTTTAGTGTTTCATTGGATAGAGACGAACAAGCTTGGACGGATGCCATTAATTCCGATAAATTAACGTGGAAATATCACGGCTGGGATAAGGAAGGTAAAATATCTGCTTTATATCAAGTATATTCAATCCCTTCTGCCTTTCTCATTGATGGGGAAGGCAACATTATTGCAAAAGGTCAAGAGCTCCGTGGAATGGGGCTGCATCTTACTTTAGATAAATATATAGCTAATTAAATTCTTTGTGAGTCAAAACTATTTAGAAAGAAGCAACAATTCATGTGAATTGTGTAAGTCGCAAAATGATATTAAAATCATTCACTTAGAGCCAGAATCTAAGCTTTTTGATAGCGGATTGGTAGTGTGTGAAAAATGCAGTCAAATGGCTTTCCATGACCTTGTTCAAGACCCTCAGTATTGGCGATGCTTAAACGAAAGTATTTGGAGTGAATATGATGCCGTTAAGGTACTGTCATGGCGCATTTTAAAAAAGCTAGACGAGGCATGGTGTTCAGAACTCTTGGATATGATTTATTTTGATGATGAATTGCAAAAGTGGGCAGAGGCTGGTATGCAAGGCTCCAATTCAGATGAAAAAATAATCCATTTAGATAGTAACGGAGCTATTTTACAAAACGGAGATACGGTAACACTCACCAAAGAATTGGATGTTAAAGGAGCAAATTTTTCAGCTAAAAGAGGAACCGCAGTTAGAAATATCCGTTTGGTTCATGATAATCCTGAACAAATTGAAGGTAAAATCGAAGGGCAGTCTATTGTTATTCTTACCAAGTTTGTAAAGAAATAATGGTTTAAAAATTGGTTAAAATTCGGGACATAGAACTTGGCGATTTTCCTTTGTTGCTAGCGCCTATGGAAGATGTTAGCGATCCGCCATTTAGAGCCCTATGCAAAAAACATGGTGCAGATTTAATGTACACCGAATTTATTTCATCCGAAGGATTAATTCGTGATGCCGCAAAAAGTGTCCAAAAAATGGATATTTATGAGTACGAACGCCCTGTCGGTATTCAAATTTTCGGTCATGATATCGAAAGCATGAAAGAAGCTACCCGAATTATTGAAAAAACAAATCCGGATATTATTGATATCAACTTCGGTTGTCCAGTTAAAAAAGTAACTTGTAAAGGCGCTGGCGCTGGAATGCTGCAGGATATTCCTAAGTTGATTAAAATGACAGATGAAATTGTTCGAACTACCAATCTTCCGGTTACTGTTAAAACACGTCTCGGATGGGATGATAAAACGAAGTTCGTTGTTAGTACTGCTGAAAAACTGCAAGATGTTGGCGTTGAGGCGATATCAATCCATGGAAGAACTCGAGTTCAACTCTACAAGGGTGATGCCGACTGGACATTGATAGGGGAAGTAAAAAACAATCCAAGAATGCGTATTCCTATTTTTGGTAATGGTGATATAGATTCGCCTGAAAAAGCTGTCGAATACAAAAATCGCTATGGTGTTGATGGAATTATGATTGGTAGGGCTTCAATAGGGTATCCTTGGTTTTTCAATGAAGTTAAACATTATATCAAGACAGGTTCACACATGAAAGCGCCTACAATAGCAGAACGTGTTGAAGTCGCAAGAGATCATTTGAATATGAGTATCAATTGGAAGGGACAATCATTAGGTATTGCAGAAATGAAACGCCATTATTCAAATTATTTCAAAGGAATTGCACATTTTAAAGAATACAGAACGCGACTGGTTACCTCGTTCGATCTTAATGAGATTATGGCGACTTTAGATGAAATCATCTTCAAAGCAGACGAATTTGAATTTGCTTAATTTTGTAACCAAGGATTTTCATTTTCAATTATAGCTTGTAAAAACATAAGATATTTTTCTTTTCCTTATTGCATCATAATACCTAATTTTACAGTACTCTCAATACATAGCTTATGCAACCTTATCAAAATTATGTTTTAGGAAAATGGATGAATGGTGAAGGTGTCGAAACCAATCTATATAACGCAATCACTGGAGATCTAATCGGTGAAGTTTCAAGTGCAGGCTTAGATTATCAAGCAATATTAGCGTATGGAAAGAAAACTGGCGGTTATGCATTGAGAAAAATGTCTTTCCAGGAAAGGGGGAGAATGCTCAAGGCATTGGCATTGTTTCTACTAACCAAGAAAGAAAAATATTATGCTGTTTCGGAATGGACAGGAGCAACAAAAGTTGATTCTTGGATTGATATTGAAGGCGGAATTGGAAATCTTTTTGCGAATGCTTCCTTAAGACGTCAGTTTCCAGATCTTCCCTATTATGTGGATGGAAATGCTGCACCACTTTCTAAAAATGGAACCTTTATCGGTCATCACATTATGGTTCCTAAAGAAGGAGTTGCCATTCATATCAATGCATTCAATTTCCCAATATGGGGAATGTTAGAAAAGATTGCTGTTAATCTCATGGCAGGCGTTCCTGCTATTGTTAAACCATCTGAATTTACTTGTTTTCTGACAGAGGTAATGGTTAGAGATATCATTGATTCTAAAATTCTTCCTGAAGGTGCTTTGCAATTGATTTGTGGATTGGGAAGAGGCATTATCGATCATGTGGGTTGTCAAGACGTGGTAACATTTACTGGAAGTGCAAAAACTGGAAAGATGCTCAAATCTCTACCGCAGTTTGCCCAAGAAAGTGTTCCTTTTAATTTGGAGGCCGATTCACTTAATGCCACAATTCTTGGCGAAAAAGCAGTACTTGGAACAGAAGAATTTGATTTGTTCATCAAGGAAACTGTAAAAGAAATAACCATAAAAGCTGGTCAGAAATGCACTGCTGTAAGAAGAATAATTGTTCCCGAAAATCTTATTGACGAAGTCGAAAAAGCAATTTCAGCCCGCTTAGCTTCAACTAAGGTTGGTGATCCAAAAGCAGAAGGTGTTCGAATGGGAGCTTTAGCAACGCGCTTGCAAGTTGACCGGGTTAGAGAAAACGTTGAAATTTTGGCTAAATCTCAAAAAGTAGTTTTTGGAGATATCAATCATGTAGATGTTGTTGGAGCTGATTTTCAAAAAGGTGCCTTCTTTTCGCCAATTTTGTTCCGAAATAATGATCCATTTAATTTGACAGATGTTCATGAAGTTGAGGCTTTCGGACCTGTTTCAACGATAATGCCATATAAAACCCTCGATGAGGCAATCGAATTGGCCAAAATGGGCAAAGGATCTTTAGTATCATCAATTGTTACACCTTGTGATAAGGAGGCAACTGAATATGTAGTTAATGCTGCTTCAATGCATGGTAGAATATTGGTACTTAATAAAGATTGCGCCAAAGAAAGTACTGGGCATGGTTCGCCGATGCCACTTTTAACTCATGGTGGTCCGGGTCGTGCTGGTGGGGGTGAAGAAATGGGTGGAAAAAGAGGTGTGTTACATTATTTACAGCGTACTGCTATTCAAGGACATCCAACTACGATTACGAAAATTACTCAACAATTTCAAGTTGGTGCGGAAATGCCTGAAGCCAATCCACATGTTTTTAGAAAGCATTTTGAAGAACTTGTTGTTGGAGAAACGGTATTTACACACAAACACACCGTTACTGATGCTGATATCGTCAATTTTGCCAATGTCTCAGGTGATAATTTTTATGCGCACATGGATGCAACTTCTCTTGAAGGTACGATTTTCGAAAGAAGGGTTGCTCATGGTTATTTTGTTCTATCTAAAGCTGCAGGCTTATTTGTGGACCCTAAAAAAGGTCCAGTTTTATTAAACTATGGCATTGATGAAGCACGATTTACGAAACCCGTTTATCCAGGAGCTACACTTGGAGTGCGTTTTACAGTTAAAGAAAAAATAGATCAGGAAAAAAAGAGTGAAGACGATATTGCTAAAGGAATCGTTAAGTTTCTTGTTGATGTTTATGATGAAACAGGAGAAACGGTGGCTTTGGCTACAATTTTAACAATGGTCAAAAAATTAGATCAATCTTTGTAAGTTTTTATGACCGCCCAACCGATAATTACCATTCAAAATTTGAGCAAGCAGTATAAGCATGCAGATCAGTTAACACTTAATAATATCAATTTTGACATTTTAGAAAATGAAGTATTTGGTTTACTTGGCCCAAATGGTGCAGGGAAAACGACCATGATTTCTATTCTATGCGGTGTAGTTCAAGCTTCAACTGGTAAAATTATTATCGATGGTTTGGATATGAATCGAAATGTACATGCAATAAAACAGTTGATTGGAGTCGTTCCTCAAGATATAGCGCTGTATCCAACATTAACAGCACGCGAAAATTTGAATTTTTATGCCGCAATGTATGGTGTTTCGTCCAAGTTAGCTAAAGTAAAAATTAACGAATGGTTGGATAAATTTAGCTTGTTAAATGCTGCCGATAAAAAGGTCGATACGTATTCAGGTGGAATGAAGCGACGCGTGAATCTTATTGCAAGTATTCTTCATCAACCCAAGATTTTATTTTTAGATGAACCAACCGTTGGGGTGGATGTGCAATCAAGAAATGTTATTATTGAGCATCTGAAAGATTTAAATCAATCTGGAATGACAATCATTTATACCTCACATCACATGGAAGAAGCAGAAGATTTTTGTTCTAAAATCGCAATTATTGATTACGGTACTATTCTTACAATGGGATCACCCAAAGAACTCATCAAAAATTGTGAAGGAGCTAAAGATCTTGAAGATGTCTTTCTTTCATTAACAAAACGAAAACTTAGGGATTGATGTGGAATAAGTTAAGAGCAGCAGTTGTAAAGGAAGCAAAATTACTTTTTAGGGATAAAATGGGAATGGCAATATTATTCTTAATGCCTGTGCTTCTAATTCTCGTAATGACACTGATTCAAGATGCTACGTTTAAGTCAATCAACGAAAAGGGGATACCCGTTGTTCTGGTTAATGAAGACAAAGATTCACTTGGTTTTGCTATTCGAAAGGGCTTAATGGATGCCGAACTTTGCACCTTATCTGAAGAAATTGATGGAAAGCCTGCTACAAAAGAAAATGCCCAAAAAGCTGTTGCAAGTGGAAAATTCATAATTGGTGTCGTTATTCCCAAAGATGCAACCAAAGCAATTCGTTCCAACGTGGAACATATTGTTAATGAGACTGTGGCGATTGATGGCGAAAATACCAAAGTAAACGAAGTAGATTCCTTCGACATCACATTATTTATCGATCCAGTTGCAAAGAAGTCATTCGTTTCTTCTGTAACCAGCAGCCTGCATGAATTCATATCTGAAACTAAAACACAAATTATGTTTCAATCATTCTCAGAACAGATTACAGCATTGCTTCCTGAAGAAGGAAAAATTGCCAATACCGCCTATAAAAAAGTTGATATGATCAATTATAAGGAAGTTTATGGCTCTGATAAAATTGGTGAATCTGTGCCAAATTCGGTTCAACATAATGTGCCTGCATGGACAATTTTTGGAATGTTTTTCATTGTAATATCAGTGGTTAACAATGTGATGAAAGAAAAAAAGGAGGGTAGTTCTTTCCGCCTGAAAACAATGCCTACCTCATATATTTTATCAATGAACGGTAAAATTATCGTTTACGTCATGGTTTGTTTTACTCAATTTCTTTTGATGCTTGCAGTCGGGATTTTTATACTTCCTCTTTTAGGTTTGCAACCGCTAGATTTGGGTTCAAGTGCCTTTGCAGTGCTATTTTTGGCGTTATGCACAGCATTCGCTGCTACGGGCTTTGGTGTGTTGATTGGAACTTTGGCATCAAGTGAACATCAAGGTGCGATAACAGGTTCACTTTCTATATTATTGCTATCGGCAATAGGTGGAATCTTAGTACCAACCTATGTTATGCCTGAATTGATGAGACAAGTAAGTGTTATATCTCCTTTAAATTGGTCTTTGGAAGGTTTTTACAGCCTTTATTTAAGAAATGGCGGTTTCGTCGATATTCTGCCAAATGCCATTCAGTTGATCGTATTTTTTGTCGTTATGATGGGAATTTCATCTATTGCAAATCGCATTTCAGGAAGGGTTTGATGAAGCTAAAGTTGAACAATTTCGCTATTTCTCTTGTTACAAAACATAAATTTTTCTAATGCAATCATCCACTTCTAAAACGTGTGCAGTTATTGGATCCGGGGTATCCGGATTGGCTGCTGCAATACGAATGCAAAATAAAGGGTATCAAACTACTGTGTTCGAAGCAAATTCCTTTCCTGGTGGAAAATTGTCAACAGAATCCTTGAACGGTTACCGTTTCGATATGGGGCCTTCAGTTTTTACAATGCCTCACTTTGCAGACGAATTGTTTGAACTTTCAGGTAAAAATCCAAGAGATTATTTTAATTACGAGCGCTTAGATCCTGTTTACAGATATTTTTTTGAAGATGGAACCGTACTGGATGGATTTAACGGTAAGGAGCAATACGCCAAGGAAATGGCTTCCAAAACAAATGATGATGAAAAAACCGTTTTGAATTATCTTAAAAAAACGGAGCTCATGTACAATTTGACCGATGAAGTTTTTCTTCATAACTCTTTGCACCGAGCGAAAAACTACTTTACCAAAGCTGTAGCCAAAGGATTGCTGAATTTCGGAAAAATTGGAGCTTTCAGTTCCATGCACAATGCCAATAATCGCGAGTTTAAAGATAAACGATTGGTGCAGGTTTTTAACCGTTACGCAACCTATAATGGATCCAATCCTTATGTTGCACCTGCTACATTAAATGTGATTTCCCATGTTGAAATAGATAGAGGTGCTTTTTATCCTGAAGGAGGAATGCACTCGATTACCAAAGCACTGGTTAAACTTGCCAAAGATATAGGTGTTGAATTTCGTTTTTCTACTCAGGTTCATCAAATAATTGTTGAACAAAAAATTGCAAAAGGGATTGTTACTGAAAATGGAAAAGAAAATTTTGATTGTGTTGTGAGCAATATGGATGTTTACAATACTTACCATAAGTTAATTCCGGAAGAAAAAAAGCCACTTAAAACACTCAATCAACCCAAATCAAGCTCCGGTATAATATTTTATTGGGGAATTAAGAAGCAATTTCCTGAGTTGAATTTGCACAACATTTTATTTGCGGAAGACTATGAGGCTGAGTTTAAAGCGATGTTTGAAACAAAAACACCTTACCACGACCCAACCATATATATCAATATTACTGCAAAACATACATCCGCCGATGCTCCAGAAGGTTGTGAAAATTGGTTTTCTTTTGTAAATGTTCCAAACAATCAAGGTCAAGATTGGGATACATTTATAGATAAGGTTAGGGAAGCGGTGATTCAGAAAGTTAATCGAATTTTGAAAACAGATATCAGGCCGTTAATTGAATGTGAAATGGTTTTTGATCCAAGAGTTATCGAAAACAGAACAAGATCAGCATTTGGTGCTATTTATGGAAACAGTTCAAACAACAAGTTCGCAGCATTTTTAAGACATCCTAACTTTTCAAAAAAAATTAAGAATTTGTATTTCTGCGGTGGAAGCGTGCATCCTGGACCAAGCATTCCACTTTGCCTGCTATCAGCTAAAATCGCAACCGAATCGGTTGAAAATTAAGAAAAGTGAAAGTTTTTCTCGAAGCAGAATGGCGAAAACTAATCATGGTCAATTATGCCATTGATCCAAAAATTCTAATAAAATATCTACCTGCAAATACGGAATTGGATCTTTGGGAAGGAAAATGTTACGTGAGTCTTATTGGATTTATGTTTCTGAATACCAAAGTTAAAGGCATTAAGTTTCCCTTTCATGTAAATTTTGAAGAAGTAAATTTGAGGTTTTATGTTAAAAGATATGTTGAAGGAGCGTCCGTAAGAAGAGGAGTAGTATTTATACGCGAAATTGTTCCCAAACCTTTATTAACTTTTATAGCCAATAAATTATACAAAGAACATTACGTTACCATGCCCATGCAACACCAATGCAAAGAGGAATATGATGGTTTGAGGATTTCATACGAATGGAAGAAAGAAAAATGGTATTCTTGTCAGGTTCAGGCATCCAGCAATTTAAAGGCAATTCTTCCTGGAAGTGAAGAGGAATTTATTACGGAACATTATTGGGGGTATTCCAAATTGTCAGAAAGTAAAACCTTAGAGTACCGGGTTAATCATCCGCGATGGGAAGTTTATCCAATACAGTCATATGCTGTTCATGTCGATTTCGGGGCCTTATATGGTGAAGATTTTGGATTTTTAAACCATCAAAAACCTGAATCAGTTATATTGGCTGAAGGCTCCCAAATTCAAGTTTTTAACAATCGGAATATTTTTTAGTAATCGTTGTAGTTTACTTTTTGAATTCAATAAATTAATCAACGTGAATTTTTAAAAACCTAATTCAAAAGGTGTATTTAAATTTTATCAACTCAAGATGCTACCTATTCAGTTGATATTCCCACTAATATTGCTATAAAACCAAATTAGTTTTTAATTTTGCCGACCCGAATAAACTACAAAACTAAGTGAAAGTCGACTGAGCATGGTATTTTCGAGCTTAACATTCCTTTATATTTTCTTGCCATTGAGCCTGCTCTTTCATTATGTCACCAAAAACATGACATTTCGAAATCTTTCTCTAGTTTTCTTTTCTTTCATTTTTTATGCCTGGGGTGAGCCTCTTTGGATCGTCCTAATGCTTTTCAGTTCACTTTTTGATTTTGGTAATGGCTTGCTAATCGAAAAATGGCGTGGAACATCTAAAGCCAAGATAATGCTCTGGGTTTCTATTATTGGAAATTTGGCGCTCCTGATGTCTTTCAAATATGGCGGTTTTATTTGGGAAAACATTAACGCAATTGTTGAATTGCCGTTCGCTAAACCTACGAATACCTTGCCTATTGGTATCTCCTTCTACACTTTTCAAACAATTTCTTATTGTGTTGATGTTTATCGAGGAGAGGTTAAAGCGCAGAGAAATCTACTGAATTTTATGCTTTTTGTGAGTGTTTTCCATCAACTTGTTGCAGGTCCAATTGTCAGGTACCAACTGATTGCAGGACAATTAGAACAACGGTCTGTTAATTGGGAGGACATCAGTATTGGAATCAATAGGTTTTGTTTTGGTCTTTTCAAAAAGGTAATTATCGCGAATGTCGCAGGCGAATTGGTGCAAAAATACCTCGAAAATGGCTTTAGCGATCTCTCCAGTGCTGAAGCCTGGTTCGGTATAATTATGTTTTCTGTTCAGCTCTATTTTGATTTTTCTGGATACTCTGATATGGCAATTGGTCTCGGCAGAATGTTTGGATTTCATTATGGTGAAAATTTCAGGCATCCTTACGCGGCGATTTCCGTAGCAGATTTTTACAAACGATGGCACATTTCTCTAGGTACATTCTTTAGAGATTATGTTTACATTCCATTAGGAGGAAACAGAAAATACCAGCTAAGAAATATCATGGTAGTTTGGCTTCTAACGGGCTTTTGGCATGGTGCAAGCTGGAACTTTGTCCTTTGGGGATTTTATTTTGGCTGTTTTATGATAATTGAGAAACTTCTAGAAAAATATTTAGTTAAAACACCAAGAGTACTGCGACATATATATACTTTAATTCTTATAGTTTTCAGTAGAGCAATATTTTATTTTGTCGACTTTTCACAATTAAAAGAATTTGTCGTTAAACTCTTCGCCTCCAATTATCAATCTGGTGACGGCTTTTATACCGATCTGACTGAACACGTTTTTTGGTTTATCTTGGTTTTATTACTTTGTATTCCTTGGGATGAAATCTATAAAAAGGATTCAAAACTTTACATCAAGGCGAATTCATTCAATCACTACGCAAGACCTTTTATGAATGTTGTTTTACTTCTTTTATCAACAGTCATGCTCGTGGATGCAACCTACAATCCGTTTATTTATTTTAGATTTTGATGCATCGAATTAATGTCATATTATTTTTGTTGATGCTTTCTGGAGGATTGTCCTCTTTTTTCCTCATACCACCTAAAGAAATATCAGAAGATGAAAAACGAAAGTTGGCAACGTTTCCAAATTTGACATGGCAAGGATACATTAATGGTACCTGGGCAGATAGTGTTGATTTATATATCAATGATCATTTTCCAGCTCGTGAAAATTGTGTTGATTTAGCAGATTGGCTTAAATATCAAAAAGGACTTCATTTTCAGGATCAAGAGAAAATATTTGTTTCCCAAAAGAAAGTAAAAAAAGAATCCGAGGCATTTGATGAAGATGGTATGCCACTAGATACCAACATGAATTTCCTTGATGATTTTGAAGAGGCATATTCTGGAAGCATGCTTATTCTGGATGGAAGCGTTTTTCCTCTGAATGGCGGAAGCCCAAAGATGGCTCGTGTATTCGCGAAAATGTTAAGCCAATATGCCGCGAATTTGGGGCCAAATACTCGCGTTTTTTCCTGCGTAGCGCCTCTTTCATCAGCTTTCATTCCTGCCGAGAAATACAAACACTACAATGGTAAAAACAAAGCAACGCTTCAAGCCATTGGCAACAATCTAACAAATGGAGCAATTTTTAGTGATGTTCTGGGTGAAATGAATAATCACATGAATGAAAAAATGTTCTTCAGTACGGATCACCATTGGAATGCAAAAGGAGCTTATTATGCTTATGTTGCTTTCTGTAAATCAGCCGGTTTTCAACCTGTTCCTCTTGAAAACATGGAAAGAAGGGTGAAATATAAATTTCTAGGCTCTCTTTACCAGCATACTAGGGACCCGAGTGTTAAGAATAATCCAGACACTATGGAGTATTTTATTCCAAGAGTAAAAACCTCAGCAATCCGCTATGGAAAAACAGGCTATAAAGGTTCAAAAAGCCAAGTTTTCTGTAATTCATGTTCTGGAGGGAATACCTACAGTACTTTCCTTTGTGGTGATATTCCTTTGATAAAAATTACTACCGGAGTTCAAAATGGAAGAAAAGCATGCGTCATTAAAAATTCAATGGGTAACGCATTCACAGTGTATTTGGTTAGCCATTACGAAGAAATATGGGTAATGGACTTTAGATATGCCTATCAAAATTTAACAGACTTAATTGTTACTAATGAAATTGATGATCTTATTTTTGCAGTAGGCATGTATGCAGCAATGAGCAATGGTACAATTAACAGAATTCGTAATTTGGCTACTCAGAAAGGACCTCCAGCGCCAAAACCGATAGTACAAAATCCTACAGATACCATTTTGCCAAAAGAAATATTTGTTGAACCATTAATTGAAGACACTTTAAAGTAATGAAAGGATTTGTATTATTTTTTGTAATTGGTTTTTATGCTATTTCAAATTCTTTATCACAAGTACCTGCTGAATTAAAGATTGATTCAACGTATGCCTTTTTGCAGTTTTATGATTCTACCCTTGGTCAACGCTTGGTCAACCATTTAGATAATGTCGAAAATGATGAATTTGTAATATTTCACTACGGCGGTAGCCATATCCAGGCAGAGCGTCCAACAACAATAGCAAGAAACTTGCTTCAAGCTGATTTTGGTAGTGGCGGCTATGGCATGGTCTTTAATTATGGAGCTGCAGATACGTATTCATCTGTTAATTATAGCTCTACATACAAAGGAACATGGAAGTTTGCTAAAAGTTATCAGACAGCCCCTAAAATACCCTTAGGTGTATGTGGAATGGCAGTTGAAGGTAACGCATCAGGTGCGGAATTGAATTTTAAATTCAAAACTCCTATTCCATACGATTCCTATGAGATAACCATATTTACAGATGTAGATTCGTCACTTTTTGATATTCAATTCACCGTTGATACTAATATTTATGTTTTTAATTTTAATGATTTTCAAAATGAAAAAAACATAATCCGTTTTAATTACTCCGGTGAAATAAATGGTATACAGTTAAAATTAATTGATGGTAACCCATTGGCCACAAAATTCCCTTTTTATGGTATGTCGATTGAAAAAACCAATGTTGGGGGTATTGTGTATCACTCCTTAGGTGTTGGGGCCGCTCCATTCAAATCGATTTTAAAATTGGATAAAATGCCAGAGCAAGCCAAAGTGCTCAATCCTGACATTGTGTTTTTGGATTTTGGTACCAACGATATTTTATATACCAATGCAATTGATTCTAAATTGGCCGATCAGATTCGAACAGCAATTCTAAATTTTAGAGTCATTAATCCCGATGTAATTATTGTTCTAACAACTGTTCAAGATTTGAATTATAAAGGAAACTACATTACAGCAGGCCCTGTTTTTCGAGATTTGATTGATTCCATTGCAGAGGAACAAAATTGCATGTTTTGGAATTGGTATGATCTATCCGGTGGCTTAGGTACCATAAAAACCTGGAATGAAAAAGGTTATGCCCAATCAGATTGTATTCACTTAACGGATAAAGGATATGAAGTAAAAGGTTATTGGATATATAAGTCTATTTTGAATACATATAATAGTTGCACGTTTGACAAAAAACTTTCCATAACCATTCCAACAAAATCTTACGAAACGGCCAGTGTAATGAAACCAAAAGCCACACAAAATACAGGAACCTCAGTTGCCAAAACAACAAAAACATACAAGGTTAAACAAGGGGATACTCTTTCTGAAATTGCAGAAAAATATGGTACGACTGTAGCCAAAATTAAAAGTAAAAATGGTCTTAAAAGTGATATGATTAAAATAGGACAAACACTGAAAATACCTTAGGTAATTCGTTTTCTGTGACATTCTTACTTGTATAAAAATAAAATACTGCCAGCTTGTCTGAATTTCTGTTTTGGTCTTATCTTTGAAAAAGCGCGAAAGTTAATTTAAAAGTCATGGTAGAGGAAAACAACGAAAAAAAAGAACAAGAGCAAACTGAGGACCAGGAAACTTTAAATCTTGAACAGGAATCGGCAAGTGAAGAAACACCAAAAGAATTGTCTCCAGAAGATAAATACGCCGAATTGAACGACAGATTTCTTAGACTTTTTGCAGAATTCGATAATTACCGCAAGCGTTCAAATAAGGAGCGATTGGAATTAATTTCTACTGCTAGTGCTGGCATATTAAAAGATTTACTTCCTGTTGTTGATGACTTTGAAAGGGCGATAGCGAATAATGAAAATATCGATGATGCAAATTCTATTAAAGAAGGGGTTAACATTATTTACAATAAGTTTAAAGCAATTCTGGAGTCACAAGGTTTAAAATCAATGGAAGCCAAAGGGAAACCATTTGACAGTGAATTGCATGAGGCTATAGCGAACGTTCCTGTTGGTGATGAAAAAGAAAAAGGCATTGTTATCGACGATGTTGAAAAAGGATACTATCTCAATGAAAAGGTTATCCGTTACGCAAAAGTAGTGGTTGGACAATAAACAAAATTAGGTTTAGACAAACGAAAAATATGAGCCAAAAAAGAGATTATTATGAGGTTCTGGGTGTTGCGAAAAATGCTGATGAAGCCGAAATCAAAAAGGCATATAGAAAATTAGCATTAAAATACCACCCAGATAAAAATCCTGGTGATGAGCAGGCTGAAGAAAACTTCAAAGAGGCGGCTGAGGCATACGAAATCTTAAGTAATCCAGAAAAGAGGGCACAGTATGATCGCTTTGGTCATGCTGGAATGGGAGGAGCTTCTGGTTTTGGAGGAGGGATGAATATGGACGATATATTCTCTCAATTTGGCGACATCTTTGGCGGTGCTTTTGGTGGAGGAAGTTTTGGTGGAAGCAGAGGCGGTTCACGAGTTGTTCGAGGAACAAATTTGCGGGTCAAAATGAAATTGACTCTTGAGGAAATAGCAGAAGGAGTTAAGAAAAAAATCAAAGTGAATAAGTTGGTTAACGCTGAGGGCGTTACCTATAAAAATTGTTCTACTTGCAACGGAACAGGAAGAATTACTCGAGTGGCACAAACTTTTTTAGGTGCTATGCAAACACAATCTACATGTAATGTTTGTCAAGGTGCAGGTAAAATGATTGACAAAAGACCTTCTGATGCTGATGCACATGGTTTGAAACGTCAAGAAGAAGTAATCGAAATTGAAATACCTGCAGGTGTAGAAGAAGGAATGCAACTCAGCGTAACCGGTAAAGGAAATGCTGGGCCATTCAATGGAGTACCAGGTGATTTGATTGTTGTAGTTGAGGAAGTAGAACATCCCGAGTTGAAAAGAGAAGGTGAAAATTTGCATTACGAAGCTTTCGTGAATTTTGCTTATGTGGCTTTAGGTGAATCCATAGAAGTTCCAACCGTCTCTGGGAAAGTTAAAATTAAAATAGATCCAGGTACCCAAAGCGGTAAAGTACTCCGCCTTAAAGGAAAAGGTCTCCCACAATTGCAAGGTTACGGAACAGGCGATTTGTTTGTTCATATTAACGTTTGGACTCCACAAAAACTCTCAAAAGAGGAAAGGGAATTGCTCGAGAAACTTAAATCTAGTGATAATTTTCAACCTCAACCAGAGAAAAACGACAGAGGTTTTTTTAACAGAATGAAAGATATGTTCCATTAAAATGCGCTTCATTCAACTCGGTCAAAGAGGAAACAGCAATTTTGGCAGTATCTTTATTACGATAGTTGCAGTAATTTTTGTTTTTTTCGTGACTCAGGTTATTTCATTGCTTCTGGCCATAAGTATATCCAAAGTCGAATTGACTTCTAGTAATTTAGATAACCTAATAACGAACCTTGGTGCCAATACCTTCTTAGCCATTCAATTGATACCTTTTCTGTTTGCCTTGGTAACGCTTTTAATCTGTATTAAATTCATTCACAAGCGATCGATCCTAACAGTTTTTACTTCCCGAAAAAATATTGATTGGAAAAGATTTCTTTTTTCCACAACTGTTTGGTTTGCAATAATGGGAGCAAATCTATTTATTGCCATTCGTTTCTCGGATACTATACATTGGCATTTTAATTTTCAGACCTTCATTCCTTTGTTACTAGTTTCCCTTATTTTAATACCCATTCAAACTACTTGTGAAGAGGTTTTTTTTAGAGGATACCTCCTGCAACTTTTTGGCACTGCGTATCGCTTACCTTGGCTATCAATAATTTTTACCTCATTACTTTTTGGGCTCATTCACGCAGGCAATCCAGAGATTGATTATTTGGGCTTTATAGCGCTGATTTATTATGTATTAACAGGTGTTTTTCTTTCCATAATTGCAGTTATGGATGAAGGTTTGGAGTTGCCAATGGGATATCATGCTGCAAATAATATTTTTGGAGCAATAATTTTAACCAATACTTGGCAAGCTTTTCAAACAGATGCCATATTTATAGATAATTCAAAACCTACATTTGGTTTGGAGATGGTACTTTCTTTAATTGTCATTCAACCACTGCTTATATTAATTTTTGCAAAAGTTTACAAATGGAAGGACTGGAAAAAGAAATTGTTTCAACCTTTGAATTCAAGTAATTCCTCTTCAGACAAATTTTCTTAGCTTTACAATTAAGCTACGGAAATGTTAGAAATTCAAAATATATCTAAGTCATTTTATCGCAAGGTTGCTGTTGATCATGTTTCTATGTCGATACCTTCCGGTGAAATTTTCGGTCTTTTAGGTCCTAATGGTGCCGGAAAAACAACGCTGATTCGTATAATAAACCGCATCATTGAACCTGATAGTGGAAGCATCAAAATCAATGGTGAACTCATGCGACAACATCATCTTTCTGCAGTGGGTTATTTACCTGAGGAAAGAGGATTATACCGTTCAATGACCGTTGAAGAACATGCTATTCTTTTGGGAAGATTAAGAGGTATGGATAAGCGGGAAGTCAAAACAAAACTTGATGAATGGCTTGAAAAGTTTGAAATTCAAGAATGGAAAAAAAAGCGTATTGAGCAACTTTCAAAAGGCATGGCTCAAAAAGTGCAATTCATTTGTACTGTACTGCACGACCCAAAACTTCTCATTCTCGATGAACCTTTAAGTGGTTTTGACCCAGTAAACGTAGACCTGATCAACCGAGAATTGTTGGCAATGAAAGCTCAAGGTAAGACAATAATCCTTTCAACCCACAACATGAAGAGTGTTGAGGAAATTTGTGATAGGGTGGCACTTATTCATCAAGCTCAAAAAATTCTTGAAGGCAAAGTAAGTGATTTGCAAGACGCTGCAAAGAATGGTGAATATGCGGTCAAATTTCAAGGCAATATGATTGCTTTTGTAAATGCTTTATGGACTGGTTTTGAAATGATTGATAAAGAAGTTTTGGGATCAGATCGCTTTGTTGCCAAATTAAAGATGAGAGGTGAAAATAATTTTGAAGATTTGTTGAAGGCCATTATGGGTCAAGTAAAGATTGAAGCCGCATGGGAAGTATATCCATCAATGCAAGATATCTTTATCCAAGAAGTTCAATCCAAAAACAATTTAGTAAATGAAGAATAGTTGGATTATTGCCTTGCGAGAATTGAAGGAAAGAATAGGCTCAAGAACTTTTCTCATTACAGCGATTCTTGGACCGTTTGTCATTTTGTCATTTTTATACTTACTTTTCACCTATGGTGGAGAAGGAAAGCAAAGTTGGAATGTTCTAGTTGTCGACCCAAAGCTGCCAAATTCTTCAGCAGGTCTCTTTGGAAATAAAATCATGCCAAGTGAAGATAAGGCAATTACCTACCAATTTTTAAACAGATACGTTGAGGTTGATGAGTTTCGTGATGCTCCTGAATTCCAAAATTATGATGCTTTGATTGAAATCAATGAAAAGGTTTTGTCAAATAAGATTTGTTTTGTTTTTTTCAGAGAAAAACCCTCAGTTAAAATGCAAACAAGGATACATTATCAATTGGAACGGAGGCTAGATGAAATTATGGTGCAGCAAAAAATGAATATCTCAATTGCTGAATTCCGTAAAATCAAACAACCTCTTAACCTCACCTATCGTAATGCTTATGATCCTTATGATACCAGTTCGGATATGAGGTCTTGGGTTGGAATGTTCTTCGGTATTGTTATTATTGTTTTTATTTTCCTTTTCGGTATGACAATTCTTAGAAGTGTGTCCTACGAAAAAAGCAGCAGAATAGCAGAAGTATTATTGGCTTCAATAGATTCCAAAGCACTTATGTTAGGTAAAATTATTGGTATCGGTTTGGCTGCATTTCTGCAATTTGCAATTTGGGTTTCTGTTATTGGCGCTGGACTTTACTTTATGCGTGAGTTTTTCTTCCCTGATATTTTTGACCCGTCAAATTTCCAAATTACAGAGGGAACTGAAGCAATACCTTCATTGGAATACAATGCTTTTGTAGATTTGGTTTTTGAAAGATTGAATGTATTCAATATGCTTGCGTTTTTTCTACTTTTTTTCGTTTTCAGCTATCTTTTCTATGCAGCATTTTTCGCTACCATTGGAGCTACAGCCGGTTCGGAAAATGACGGACAACAATTTGTTTTACCGTTGATTATGCTTCTGTGTTTTAGCGTCTATTCAGGATATTACGTGATGCAATACCCACTAGGTGCTTTCGCTGATTTTTTACAGTATTTTCCTTTTACCGCGCCAGTTGTTGTAATGGTTAAGTTGGCACAAGGTTACGAGCCTGGACATGGTTATGAATTATACCTTTCTTTATTAACCCTTATTCTTTCGGGAATATTGATGTTGCTTTTGGCAGGAAGGTTATATAAAAACGGTATTTTACAGCATGGACATAGGTTAAATCTGATGACACTTTTCCGCTGGATGAAAAAGCAATAAACAATGCTTAAAGCCATAATCGATTTAGGAACCAATACATTCAATTTAATTATTGCAAAAGTTAATGCGGATGGCTTTGAATTAATCTATTCTGAAAAAGATGGAGTGGCTTTGGGTATGGGTGGAATTAATAAAAGCGTTATTGCTGAAGATGCACTTCAAAGAGCCAAAGATGCCATTTTAAAGTTCAAAACAATTATCGATTTACATCATGTTGAACATGTTAAAGCATTCGGGACATCAGCAATAAGAGACGCTAAGAATGCTCATGAATTGATAAATTTCATTCAAAATGTTACTGGAATTTCAGTCGAAGTTATTGATGGAAAACGAGAAGCTGAATTAATTTTTTCGGGCGTGTCCCGAACACATGAATTAATTTCCTCAGGTATGATAATGGATATCGGCGGTGGAAGTACTGAATTTGTTGCTTATAAAAACCAAAATATTGTTGATTTGGTAAGTTTAAATATTGGAGTATCCAGAATTTATCAGCAGATTGAATTAAGCGACCCATTGACTCAGGATCAAGTTTTAACGATTGAAAAATTTCTTGAAAATGAATCAAAGGAATTTTTTAAAGGAAGATATGAAACAGAATTTATTGGCGCATCAGGATCTTTTGAAACCTTTTATGAGTTGATTGAGAAAAAAAGTTTTCCTGAATGTCAAGTCGCTCTTGAAGTCAATATTCCTGAACTGAAGTCTTCCTTGAAAGAAATCATGTTCTCATCAATGAAGGACAGAGATAGTAACACTTGGATTATACCAATTAGAAAAAAAATGGCTCCAATAGCAGCTGTTAAAACGAATTGGGTCATTTCAAAATTACCAATTGAAAAACTATATGTTTCTCCTTTTTCCTTGAAAGAAGGGGCTTTGTTTGAATTGTAACTTCATATCAGACTTCATAAAAAGAATTCAAGTTTCTTTTTTAACTTCGTGAAAAATAGACTACATGACCAAAATACTCATTATTGACGACGAAAGAGCAATCAGAAGGGCATTACGAGAAATTCTAGAATTTGAAGGTTATCAGGTTGTTGAAGCTGAAAATGGAAAAGAGGGTCTAGAAAAAGCAACTTCCTCATTGTTTGATATTATTTTTTGCGATATCAAAATGCCTATGATGGATGGTATGGAAGTCTTGGAAGCATTAATGAATCAAAATACAGATACACCGATTGTCATGATCAGTGGTCATGGAACGATTGACACTGCAGTTCAAGCATTGAAAAAAGGCGCCTTCGATTTTATTGAAAAACCTTTAGACCTTAACCGGATTCTCGTTACGATAAGAAATGCAAATGAACGTACCGTTCTCGTTGAGGAAAGAAAACAATTGAAATCTACTGTCAAAAAATTTAAAGGATCAGCAATAATTGGCGAAACCGAAGGGATTCTGAAAATCAAAGAAATGATTGAAAAGGTTGCTCCTTCTGATGCTCGTGTCCTGATTACTGGCGAAAACGGTACAGGTAAGGAATTGGTTGCACGGTCTTTACATGATAATTCAAACAGAAATAAAATGCCTTTTATTGAAGTGAATTGTGCTGCAATTCCATCCGAATTGATTGAAAGTGAATTGTTTGGTCATGAAAAAGGTGCTTTTACTTCTGCTGTTAAGGATAAAAAGGGAAAATTTGAATTGGCCTCTGGCGGGACACTGTTTCTCGATGAAATTGGTGATATGTCAGCCAGTGCTCAGGCAAAAGTCCTTCGAGCTTTGCAAGAAAATGTAATTCAAAGGGTAGGCAGTGAGAAAGACATTAAAGTCGATTGCCGAGTTGTGGCGGCAACAAATAAAGACCTTCGTAAAGAAATAGCAGAAGGACGTTTTCGTGAAGATTTATACCATAGGTTGGCGGTGATATTAATCCATGTTCCAACTTTAAATGAACGAAAGGAGGATATTCCAATACTTGCAAATCATTTTCTCACCATGGTCTGTGACGAACAAGGAATTGCTAGGAAAAATTTTGATACTGGTGCACTTGATGAATTGAAAAACATCAACTGGACAGGAAACATTCGCGAACTCAGGAATATTGTCGAACGCCTCATTATTTTGTGTGATGAAATTATAACGAAGGATGATGTTTCCCGATATGCAAACCCAGGAAAATAGACAATACCTATATTGTTAGGAAACTTAACTGAGAATAAACGCCGGTTGCTGAGCTATCAATTGTCATTAACGGAATGTGCAATTCATTCATAATCAAATGCTGAACAAATTTGTCCGAAAATGCATAAAATGTATTTTGATAAAATGTGGCAGCCAACATATCTACACCTTCTTGCTGACAAAATTCGATGAGATTCGTGTCAAAATTATTGCGATCTAACAATTCAATTTTGTGTTTTATATTTTCGTTAGCTAAATATTCTCTGCATATGTGCATATTTAAACTTACCTTGTTTTTCAGTATACTGTCGTCATGTTTTCCACCAATTAGAATTATTTCGGCATTGTAATATTTTGCCAGTGCAGCTGCTGTTTTGACAATTTGAGTACTTTCCTTTTCTAAATCAATTGTCATTACAATCTTTTTAATGTTTCTGAATGTCGTTTCCTCTTGGACAATGATTAGCGGAATTTTACTATGTTCAACAACCCTCAACGCATAACTACCAAAAACTTTTTGAAAACCTCGTTCACCATGTGTACCCATTAAAATTACCGAGGCATCCATTCCTTCAGCGATTTTTCCCATGTCATTTAAAACGTCACCTATAATTATACGCTTGTGGATTTGCAAATCTCCAAAATTGAAATCAGACGCGAATGTTTCAAGTTGTTGTTCTGCAGCAATTTGCTCACGTTCATGATCAATAATGTGTAATAGGGTGATTTCTGGACGGATCTGTGTAGACATTCCCAAGGCATAATTAATTGAACTAGCCGCTGCTTTTGTAAAATCAACAGGAATGAGTATATGATACTTGGTTTCCATAATTTAGTAGTATTTGCTATAACAAGATTAAAAAAAATAGCCCAATAAATCATCATCAATATTCAAAATTCAACATAATTTGTTCTGAAAATTATGGTTTGAAAGATTCTAAAATAAACATTGGAAATGATTGGTTGTTTATCATTTATGAAATTGAGAATATTGAATTGTCTGTTATTTGTTCTACTACTGACAACGAACTTGGCATGTGGACAACAAACAGAAGAAAAAGAACAAATTGAAGTAAATTCCAGCACCGATACCTTGACTGTGGCTGCTGGTTGTTTTTGGTGTGTAGAGGCTCCTTTTGAACAATTGAATGGAGTGCTTGTAGTTGAATCCGGTTACATGGGTGGAACCGTTGCAAATCCTTCTTATGAATTGGTGTGTACGGGTACAACAGGACATGCAGAAGCAGTACAAATTATTTATGATACAACTAAGGTATCATACGCTACCTTGATGAAAGTATTTTTCAGTGTCCATGATCCAACACAACTTAATCGTCAGGGTGCTGATGTGGGAACCCAATACCGATCTGCGATTTTTTATAGAAACGATGCCGAACGAATTCAAGCCGTTGGATTGATTGACGAACTTGATGCAAGTGGAGCTTATGCATCTAAAATAATGACCAAAGTAGAGCCTGTCGGGCCGTTTTACAAAGCCGAAAATTACCATCAAGATTATTTCGAACTTAATGGAGACGCACCCTATTGTAGGTTTGTGATCCAACCGAAAATAGACAAATTCCAAAAGGTTTTTGAGAATTACTTAAAACAATAGGACTAAATAAGGAAAGTACTTTTCAACTTATTTTTCTAAATTTAGCATCAAATCCAACAAATGCTGAATTCATGAAAATTAATTTCAAAGCCTTGTTACCGCACATAGTTGCTGTTGTATCGTTTGTAATCGTTTCCAGTTTGTATTTTTTACCTACTTTCCAAGGTAATGAACTTATTCAAGGTGATATTCAGCAATATCGAGGCATGTCCAGAGAAATTGAGGATTTCAGAATGATGAATGGGGAAGAATCCTTATGGACTAATGGAATATTTGGCGGTATGCCTTCTTATGCCATTTCGACGCTTTACCCCAATAACTATTTGTCGGTTATTAATCAAATCCTTATGTTGGGGCTCCCAAAACCAGTTGGTTTGATGTTTTTGGCCATGCTTGGTTTTTACATTTTTGCGCTTTGTCTTCGCGTGAATCCTTGGCTTGGTTTACTCGGATCTTTGGCTTTTGGACTTTCAACAATACATATTCTTTACATTGGAGCAGGGCACGTTACAAAGGTTTTGGCGATTACTTATATGGCGCCAACTTTAGGTGGTCTGATACTGGCTTTCAGAGGGAAATGGCTGCTTGGTAGCATATTGTTTGCGCTATTTTTCGGTTTGAACATAATGGCAGGACACCCGCAAATGACCTATTATTTGGCATTTTTATTATTTGCCGTTGCTGTAGTAGAAGGTATTCGTTTGCTCATCAAAAAAGATTTTATTTATCTGGGTAAAGTTGTAGGGGGCTTATTATTTGGTGTCTTCTTGGGTATTTTGCCAAACGTTGGTTACTTGATGGTGATGTCGGAATATAAACCTTATTCCACTAGAGGAAATACAGAACTCACCAAACCTGCAGAAGGTCAAGAACTCCAACAAAAAGGTTTGTCGGAAGAATATATTTTGGAATACAATTATGGTCCAGGAGAAATTTTATCCATTGTTGCTCCAAACGCGAAAGGTGGAAATAATGCTGCAATTGGCGATGATAAGGCAGTAATGAAAAAGGTTGACCGCAATTACCGGGAGCAAATTGCACAAATGGACAAATATTGGGGAGGTCAAAAGATGAGTGGTGGTGCTTTTTATTTTGGCATCGTCATGTTTGTGTTCTTTATTTTCGGGCTTATCTTTCTTAAAGATCCTATTAAATGGGCGTTTTTGGCGATTTTTTTATTGGCAGCAACGCTTGCATCGAAAGATCCAGGGGGGGTAAACGCATTCTTTATACATAAGTTTCCTATGTATAATGCATTTAGGGACAGTAAGATGATTTTAGTGCTTATTCAATTAATTGTTCCTGCATTGGGTATTTTATTTTTGGATAAGCTTTTCAGAAAGGACGGTTTGATTTCGTTTGATAAGAAGAAATTTTTAATTGTTGCAACAGGTTTAATTGTAGTTGGATTGATTCTTTATGCTATGCCATCAATATCTGGTTCGTTTATGAAAGAAGAAGAAGTTCTGCAATTTGAACAATATGCATCTAAAGTAAAAGATAATCCAGAGGAAATGGCTTTTCTTGATGGATTAGAATCTGAATTAATTGCAACGAGAACGGGAATATATCAGTCAGAAATATTAAAAATGTTAGGTTTAATAATTGTTGCCTGTGCCATTGTTCTTGCTTATTTTTATTCGAAGGCTTCTGCAATGACAACTTCAATTTTAACAGCCGTTGCAATCATAGTTGTTATGGGTGATAACCTCTCAGTTGCTCGAAGGTATTTGAATAGTGAAAAGAAGGGCTCAACTTACAAATCATATCAGTCCAAAGACAAAGCATCTACACCTTATCCCGTTCGACAAGCGGATTTATTCATCCTTGATAAGGAAAAAACGAGTATTGCTAAATTTGATGAGAAGGTTGATGCTTATATCAATAAAATGGATGAAAGTGCGGTTTACTCTACCATAAAAAATAGCGACACAAAAAAGGAATTAGCGTCTTTTGGGGTTCTCAACTTAAATGCTGACTACCGCGTGATGTCATTCCAAAATCCATTTAATGAAACGTATACGAGTTACTTTCACAAAAGTATGGGTGGGTATCAAGGTGCAAAAATGAGACGTTTTCAGGAGTTGATTGACTTTTATATTGGTAAAGAATTAGGGGAAGCCCAAAACACCATGTTTCAAGCAGCAGTTAATGCATCTCCTCAAGTAATAATGCAAGCCAATTCAATAGAAGATCCTAATCAACGCAATCAATTTGTTCAAGGATATTTCAACAGTTGTGACTTGGATACCATTAAAGCGAATTTGAATACACCAGTTCTGAACATGCTTAACGCGAAGTATTTCATGCATAATCCAGATAAAAAGCCATTTGTTAATTCTGGCGCTAATGGAAATGCATGGTTTGTATCCTCTGTCAATAAAGTGAATAATGCTGATCAGGAAATGGCGGCTTTAGCAAAATTGGATACAAAAAATGCACTTGTTGTGGATCAAAAAGCATTTTCAAAAATAGCTGGTGGTTTAAAGGTTTCCTATGATATAGACAGTTCAGCAAATGTCCGTTTATTGGATTATAAAACAAATCTTTTGAAATATGAATCCAATAGTAAAGTAACAGCGCCGGTAGTGTTTAGTGAAATTTATTATCCTGAAGGGTGGAATTGTTACATTGACGGCAAGAAAACGGATTATTTTAGAGCGAATTATGTTTTGCGTTCAGTTGTTGTTCCGGCCGGTAAACATGCCATTGAATGGCGTTTTGAACCAGAAACATATGCTAAAGGAAGCACCTATGCTTTGATCGGATCCTTAAGCTTATTGCTTGCACTATTTGGAATTTTAGGAATGAATTTAAAGAATTACCTAAAAGGTGACAAACAAGCACATTAATTAAATCCGAAAAGAATCTAATCTAGGTCGTCAAGTTCGATTCTGTCACCTATTGTCAAATTACGCTTGATTTTCTTTCCAATTATTTCATAAAAGTATTTTGGGTGAAGGCCCATTCCAGGACGCACTGACTTAACATGCGCTTCAGTTAAAATTTCTCCTTCAGCAATGTCCTTGCAAATGTATAGCGAACGGGAAAATACTTTTCCAGTCTCTTGCTTCTCAGTGAGATGATAACTTTCCATTCCTATTGCGGATTCTGCTTCACGAACGGCTTGAACCATTTCAGTAAATTCAATTTCATTCATCGAAAATGCAGCATCTGGTCCGCCCAAAGATCTGTCTAATATGAAATGCTTTTCAATGATTTTTGCACCAAAGCATACGGAAACAATAGGAACGGTGCTTCCCATTGTATGATCAGATAAGCCTGAAATGACATTAAAATCATCTGACAATCGTTTAACCATTACCATGTTGGCTTCATTAATGGGCGCTGGATAACTTGAAGTACATTTCAGTAGTGCAATTTCATTATTTCCTGCTTTTTTACAAGTATCAACTGCCAATTGAATGTCTTCAAAATTTGCAATTCCTGTGGAAATAATAACAGGTTTTCCTTTTGAGGCAACATACTCAATTAAAGGAATATCAGTAATCTCAAAGGATGCTATTTTATATGCTGGACAATCTATGTTTTCTAAAAAATCAACAGCGCTCCTATCAAAAGGTGATGAAAAACAAAGCAATCCTTCCTGTTTTGCAACATCGAAAAGGGTTTGATGCCATTCCCATGGTGTGAAAGCCTCTTGGTATAAATCGTGAAGATAAAGGCCGTCCCATAAAGTTCCTTTGATTTTAAAGTCGTCTTTATCGCACTTCAAGGTGATGGTATCTGCGGTGTAGGTTTGCAATTTGATGGCATCAGCTCCAGATCTTTTTGCAGCACGAATGGTTTCAATAGCAGTTTCTAGACTACCATTGTGATTCGCTGAAAGTTCCGCAATGATAAAAACAGGATGTCCTGCTCCAATTTCACGATTTCCAATTTTCATCTTGAATGAAGTGTTTTGTGTAAACAAAGTTACCGTTTTCTTTCACACCTCGGAATCCAAAGCGTTCAAAGGTTTTTATTGATGCAGTATTCGCTTCTTGAACAATTCCAGTAACGGTTTTCAAATTATTGCTTTCCTGATATTTTTCCAAGTATTGCAATCCTTTTTTGAGCAGAATCGTTCCATATCCTTGACCATGATTTTCTGGAGCGATTAGGTAACTGATTAAAGCATCACCTTCCTTAAGGTCAAAGCGAATACTTCCTAGTGGAACAGATTCTTTTTCAAGTATTAAATAAATGCAATTTTCAGAGTTTATCTTGCCCATGTACCAATTGCAGTGGGAATCCCATTCAATTTTATCTTTCGAAAATGAGTGTTTTCTGGTTTCAGGATGATTTGCCCAAGAAAAAGTAACATCAACATCAACTTGATTTGCTTTTCGTATTTTAAAGTTCTGAGAATGAAAAAGTACATCTATATTTTTTTGAAAACGTTGAATTGATTTGCCATCAATCCAATCATTCGAAGATTTAGAACCTTCATTCTTGGTCATTTTTTCAATGGCGGATAGAATATCGCTTTTTTCAAATGACTTCGCATCAAAAAAACTGCCTAGTTTCTGATGCTGTGCGTAAACATATTTTTGATTATCGATATAATAACCAGAAACGATTTTCTGTTTAGCTGCAAGTCCTTCTAGAAGAATTCCACTGCATGGATAAATGGCATAAGTGTTTTTATACATTAAAGTTGCCATTACTTCTGCGTCTAGATTTTCAAAAAAATGAATTTTTTCGGAATTGTATGTTTCTTTAATTCTATTGAAATGCTGATGACCTGCCCCTAATACCACATGGATTTCTTGGAAAAAATTGCATTCAATAGCACAATTTAATGCAGTTTCTGTTAAATTTTTAGGATCTGATCCGCCAAAGCAAATCATTAAATTTTTATTTGAATTTTCTGGTTCTCGCTTTGCAAGGTCAAGAAATGGTTTCCGCAATAGGGCGTATTCCATCCCAATGAGATATTGGGTTTCCATCAATCCATGATATTTTGAAATTTCAAATCCTGGTGTTGGATTGATAACAAGATCAGCATAGAAATACCTCTCGGCTATATCATCTATAAATACAATTCCCGCAGATTTTGAGCGAATAGTAGCAACCAATGGATTTGAAATTTGATAATCGTCAATAATTACATTCGCTTGTTCATCCAATTGTGTCAAAATATCTTCTATGTTGTTAAGTCTCTCAAACTTTAAATTTTTATAAAGTTTGTCTTCAAACATTTCGGATAAATCGTCAACAGAATAAAAAACTGCAGAGGTGTTTTTTAATTGTGAAACCAAGGCTTGGCATCTAACAAGGTGTCCAAAACCAATTTTTGAATTTCCAGCAGTTAGCACAACTAGCTTATTCATTGCTGAGCAGTTGAAATTTTAATTCAGCTAAAGTCCAGTCCTCTGGGTTATCGATATCTTGAACTTTCAAATCAGGCAGGGGATAGGCTCCAATGCGTCCAACCCATAATGATTTGTTTTGAAGGAATTTATTGACGTCAAAAAAATAAAATGCACCTGCATCGTGAAAGGTTTTCGGTAACTCCTGCGAACGCATATTGATACATTCAGGTTCTCTTAAAATGACTTCAGATGCTGCATTCAATTCAAAAGCCCTTTGTATTGGTGAATCGTAAGCAACACAGGTAATCAATACATCGTATTTTTCCTTTGAAAATATATCGTTCGCTGCTATCAAATCTTTGGAAGTGAGTAATGGTGTTGTTGGATAAATGCAGCAAGCCGTGCCAATATATTTACCAATTTCTTGATGGTATTTTAAAACTTCAATAAGAACATCTGATGTCGTTGCAAAATCATCAGCGTTTTCGGAGGAGCGTAAAACCGGAACAATTGCACCATTTTCTCTTGCGATAGCTGCAATTTCTTCATTATCTGTTGAAACAAATACTTCATCAAATAAACCTGATTTCAGCGCATTATCAATCGCGTATGCAATAATGGGTTTGCCATGGAACAGCTTGATATTCTTATTCGGAATTCGCTTGCTTCCACCTCTTGCAGGTATAATGGCAATTTTCATTGATATTAGTTTTTTCTCATCAAAAACCAAGTAATGTCATCCTGAGGAAATGCTGGATCACGCCGGTATGCAAAACCATAATCTACCAAAGATAAATCTGAATATTTCTCGAGCATTTCACCGGCAAAATCCCTTTTAAAAAGTCTGTCCGAATGTCCTCTATATGGTATCGCCACAGGCGACGGATTGTAATATTCTGCCACTAAAATGTACTTGTCAGAAGAATTGTAGAGTTTTTCATATACAACTTGAAGGTGATCTGGATTGATGTGAATCAGTACGCCTTTGATAAATGATAATTCCGCTTTTTGGGTTACGTCAACATCAAAAATAGAGCAATGGTGCACATTTTTCTCACCAATAACCTGCGCAAGTTCTCTAGCAGCAGTTGCATTGATTTCAATACCTCGCATACTAACTCCAGGATACAACATTTGCAATGCCTTAAGATTCATCCCAATGTTAGCGCCAAATTCAATGCATGATTGCAGTTTTCCCATCTGCTTTAAAGCAGTACTGAAAAAATGTAAATTCGAGGCTAATAGTTGTTCACTGTTATTGCGACCAATATATTCATTTCCAAATTCTCCAGCCCAAAATGCTTCTTGTTCCGTTTTGAAATTGTTTTGTGACATTTTATAAGATTTTACTTGGGGTTATAATAAGAAATTATCATTTCAATAATTGCATCAACATCTGACATTACCAAAGTCGGAAACATAGGTATGCTTATGCATAGGGAATAATATTTTTCAGCATTTGGTAAATCGCCTTCACTCCATCCAAATTGCCTGTAATAGGGCATTAGATGAACAGGAAAATAATGAATTTGACAAAAGATGTTTTGAGATCTTAAATAATCATACAATCCTCTTCGATCTTCTACCTCCAATACCATCAGATGATAGGCATGTCCTTCATTAAATTCTTGAATGCGAATAATTCCTTTTTGACCATTTAATTCCGAAGTGTACTTTCTTGCAATGGCTTTTCTTTTCTCAAGATTTTTTTCTGCTCTTTTCAATTGTGAAATGCCGAGTGCAGACTGAAAATCTGTTATTCTATAATTATAACCCAAAGTTTGCATCTCCATGTACCAAGCAGGATAATCGGTATGATGATCTTTAGCATTGCCATTTGCAAGTTCAAGATTGTTTTGAAAAAGTTCGGTGTTTCGTGTAATTCCATGCGTTCGGAGTACCAACAATTTTTCATACAATTCTTCGCTATTGGTTGTAATCATGCCACCTTCTCCTGTTGCGATATGTTTTACTGGATGAAAGGAAAATATGGCTAAATCGGCAATTCCTCCTCCAGCACTTTGAAGCTTACTTTCATGATAGCCTCCAGGTGCATGACAAGCATCTTCAAGTAACCATAAATGATGTTTGTCCGCAAAGTTCCTGAATGCATCTAAATCAACCACGCTTCCAGCAAAATCCACAGGAATAATTCCTACAATTTTCTTGTCAGGGTTGTTATTGATGATTGCTTCAGCATGGTTGATATCCATCAAATAGGTCTCTGGATCGATATCAGCAAATAAAACTTCCCCGCCACAATATTTTACACAATTTACGGATGCCGCAAATGTAAGAGGAGTGCAGATAACATATTCATTTTTTTGAATACCAAGAGCCAATACAGAAAGATGCAAAGCCGCTGTACCGTTACTTAAAGCGACAGCATATTTTGCACCCGTGTAGGCTGCGAATTGATATTCGAACTCTTTAATAAGAGGACCTTGGGTTAAAAAGTCGGATTGTAGCGCTTCAACAACAGCTTCTATATCCTCTTTTGTTATTTCTTGCCTGCCGTATGGAATAGGATTCATCAAACTTCAAATGTTGGATCTACATGCAATTTTATAAGATTTCTCAAGGATTCCACACTTTCCCACTCAGTGTTGTTTAATGAGTTGTACGAAAATCCGTCTTCTACTTTTACAGCATTGAAAAATTGCTTGAATTCGTGAACATTCCAATGCGGCATTTGAGGTATTATCGCATAATATTTACCTAAATCGTATGTGAAAAAAGAGTCGGAGGATGTTATCATTTCCTCGTGTATTTTTTCTCCAGGACGAATACCGATAACAGGTTTTTCGCAATTTGGACCAATTGCCTCAGCAACATCAGTAATCTTGTAAGATGGGATTTTAGGAACAAAGATTTCTCCTCCCCAAGCGTGTTGTAATGCATGCATTACCATGTCCACTCCACCTTGTAATGTAATATTGAAACGGGTCATGCTCTCTACTGTGATCGGTAACACACCATCTTGTTTTTTCTTTTTAATAAAGAAAGGGATCACAGAACCATTCGAACCCATTACGTTTCCGTAACGGACAACTGAAAACTTGATATTTTGTTTACCTTTTATATTGTTAGCAGCTACAAATAATTTATCTGACGTGAGTTTTGTTGCACCGTAGAGGTTTATTGGAGCGCATGCCTTATCGGTTGAAAGCGCAACAACATTTTCAACATTTGTTTTTAATGCTGCCTTTATAACATTTTCAGCACCACCAACATTTGTTTTTACACATTCATCTGGATTGTACTCTGCAATATGAACGTGCTTCATTGCTGCAGCATGGATGACATAGTCAACATCGGTAAAAGCTCTTTCCAAGCGCTCTTGATCACGAACGTCGCCAATGAAATAGCGAATTTGAGGATAAGTTTTATGTGGAAATTCTTGCTCCATTTCGAACTGTTTTTGTTCGTCACGGCTAAAAATAACAAGGCGCTTGATTTCGGGATGGTTTTTTAAAATGTGAGCCGTTAAAGCTTTTCCTAGAGAACCAGTTCCGCCGGTAATGAGAATTGATTTGTCTTTCACGCTAAAATTTTGATGTGTAAAGATACCAAAAAGAATGTTGTTGTTGAATTTATTTTATCGATTCTAAACTTCCTCTTTCAAAGGCGTCAATCATTGAAGATTCACTTGCATTGATGATCTTAACACCTTTATTGGCAGCATATTCCTTGATTTCCCAATAACCTAAAAAGGTAAGGTAAAATTTATTGAGGATTTCGTGTAATCGCCTTGGTCTATGAATATAATCTTGCATTTTTTCAGGCTTTGAACTTGTTTCATCATAGAAGTGTTTTTGATGAACAAGTGCCTCATTATTTTCGTTAACGGAAATTTCACCCAACCAAGAATGATCGGCACCAACGATATAAATTTCCTTGAACCCAATGTTTATTGCGTTTATCAAACTTGGAATCAATACGTTGTGGGGTCTTGGCATGCCCAAGCTTTTTGTAAAACTGAACTTCTTTAAAAATGAAAATCCTTCAATTGCCGTGTCGTTGAAATACAAAGGTTTGAGGTGGTCGTTTTCAGCCAAAAGCGCATTGAAAGCACTTGATTTTTTTGCTTTAATTGGAATTACCAAAAATATATCCCAATTCGTTTTTTCCTTGATATGATTAAAAAGCGTTTGGCGTTGTTCAATGTAAAATGATGAGAGTTTATCATCTTCCTGAAAAAACTGGGGTGCCTGAAGAATATAGAATTCCGGTTTGAGCACTTCATATTGATCGGTACAGGCAAAATTGTTGACACAGAAAAGATCAATTTTGACTCCTGTTTTATTGTATTTTTCAATACTCGTTAATAGGGAAGGGCCATTCCCTAAAATCATACAAGCTTTTTTTGTCGTTTTGTGCCTTAACAATCCAAACCATTTTGTGAAGAACAACAATTTTATAATGGATAAACTAGATTTTCCTATGTTGCTAAAAAATTTTATCATCAATAAAATGAACTTAAATTTTTGATTTAATAAAAAAACCAACGATTACATACCAGCGTACCATCAAAATGAACTTTGTTTTGGAAGGTGCTCCTTGAAATAGAAAACCCAGTCCCAGAATGCAAGCAGCCCCAAATTTAAAAAGGTATTCTCCAAACTTTAAAATTTTAAGTATAATCGATTCATTTTTAAGCCTTATGGCTTCACTTTGACCAATTATTTTTGAAAGTCGCTTGATGAAAGATGCTTCTAATCTGTAGTCGTCAATGAAATGTTCTACTTTCAGTTCTGGAATGTATAAGGTTTTTAAACCCGCTTTTTTCAGTTTGTCAAAGACAAATTTATCGTCTCCTCTAGTATGTAAATCTGTATTGAAACCACCATATTCCTCAAAGAAACTTCTTCGGAAAATCATATTACAACCGGCAGGATATTTTTTATCGAAATCTTTAACTTTTTCACCTAAATCAACCTTGGAAACTACGCCATCAATGTACTTCGACAACCATTTTGGTTCTTTACCCTCGTTATAACAAGGTATAACTTTTCCACCAAAAGAGATGAATTCCTTATAGTTTTCATTTTCGGAATAATTCTGAATGATATCAACGTATTCTGGAACTGCAAAACCATCGTCATCAATAAAACACAAAATTCCACCTTTTGAATTTTCTATCCCACAATTACGAGCAGCGGAAAGTCCAGGCGTTGTTTCAATGACATAAGTTATGTTCAGTTGAGGGTTGTTTTCCTTAAATGCGGTGCAAATAGTATCTGTATTATCAGTCGAATTGTTATTGATTAGAACGATTTCAAAACTTTTTAGATTCGCCTTTTGTGATCGAAGGTGTTCCAAACATTTCGGAAGATAAGCCTCTCTGTTGTAGGTGCAAATTATTATTGAAGTTTTGATCATTTGCAGAATAAATTCGTTTCAAATATACCAATTTCCAAAGTTAATTGACCCTTTACTTTCTCCCTAACATTAATTCTGTTTCACAGTTGGCTTATAAACTCAGCGATAATTTAATTAATTTCATGCTCCAATGATTTAAAATAATGGGATTAGTTCAAAAAGATGCCTTTCGTACGATGTTGATTTCTTATTTCGGAATCGTCATCGGTTACCTTAACAAGGGTATTTTATTTCTGATCATTTTATCTACGGAACAAATAGGTTTGGTAAATCTGGTTGTTTCTGTAGGAACACTTTTCGCCCAATTTGCGAATTTGGGAACCGTTTATTCGACATGGAAATTTCTACCTTTTTTTAAAAACGAATCCAAAAAGCACCATGGTTTTTTATTGCTCATGTTGCTAATTTCTGGTGCAGGAATCATTTTATGTACTATCGCTACTTTTGTATTTCAACCTCAAATTGTAACACTTTATCAGGCAAGATCACCGCTTTTTATTGACTATTATTTTTGGATTATTCCTATTGGCATTGCTTATGTTTTATTCATGGTGCTTGAAATTTACTTGAGGAGTTTTTACCGAAATATCGTCGCAGTTTTTGCTTTGGAAATTGTACTTAGATTGGCAATGACCATTTTGCTCTTGTTGTTGTTCCTTGGCTGGCTGACTTTTGATGTATTTGTTGCATTACAAAGTTTGATTTATGTGCTACCAACAATGATACTTGTAATATATCTTTACCGCCTTGGGGAAATGCATGTTTCGCCAAAAAACATTAATATTTCCAAACGCTTTCGTAAAATTATCTTTCAATTTTCAGCTTTTAATTATATCAATACCTTGGGTACCGTTTTGGTCAATTCAATGGACATTATGATGATTGCTCAAATACTCGGTTTGAGAGCAACAGGAGTATACAGCACTGTAATTTTCTTGGCGAGTGCATTACAAGTTCCATACAAGTCATTGGTGAGAATCAGTTCGCCTATGATTGCGGATTGTTGGAAGCATCGCCAAATGGATAAAATGAAGGAGCTTTATACCAAAGTGAGTTCTGTTTCACTTTTCATAGGCTTGGCAATTTTCTGTGTGATTTGGATGAATATTGATTTTCTGTTTGGTTTTTTGAAACCTGAATTTCAACCCGGAATTTGGGTGTTTTTCTTTTTAATGCTAGGACGTTTGATTGATATGTATGGAGGTTTGAACAGCTCGATTTTTACTACATCGAAAAAATACAAATACGACATTTTGTTCACCTTATTTTTGATTATTTGTGTATTCTTTCTAAACCTGTATTTCATACCGTTATGGGGTATACCTGGGGCAGCGATTTCAACCTCAATTGCATTAATCGTTTACAATCTTGGTAGGCTATTATTTGTTTATGCCGCCTTTAAAATTCATCCCTTTAATTGGAATCAAATATTTATGATTGGTTTAGCTTTAACTACCTTGCTTTTCGGACATTTTATTCACCAATGGATTTTCAATATTTGGTTGGATTTGTTCGCTCAGTTGAGTGCTTTTGTGCTGTTATTTTGCCTGCCAATTTATATTTTAAAGTTGGAGCCGGAAAGTATTAATTATTTTCAAAAAGGTTTTGGTTTTATTCTTCAAAAGTTTTCTTTAAAAAAGAAATAGTTTTTTGTTACAGTTTAGCCTTCACCTCATCAATTGCAGCATTCAATCCATTTGAATTTTTACCTCCTGCGGTTGCAAAAAATGGTTGACCTCCGCCGCCACCCTGGATATGTTTTGCTGCTTCGCGAACCAAATTCCCTGCATGAAATCCATGGGATGTAATGATTGCATCTGAGATAATTATACTGATGGTACATTTTTCTCCTTCATTTCCACCAATTACACCGAAAAAATTATCTACTTCTCCTTTAAATTGGAACAATATATCTTTGATAGATCCACCGTCTAAGTCGACAGTTGCCCCCAAGAAATGAATCCCATTGATTGTTTCAATTTTTGATTTCAATTCGCTTTTTACTTGAATAGCTTTTTCGCGCTGTAAAGTCTCGATTTCTTTCGATAATTGATTGTTTTTGAGGATTAAATCTTCAACTGCTTTTAAAACATCCTTTGGATTTTTTAATGTACTCGAAATGGAATCAAGTATTTCAGCCTTTTCTCTAAAATAATTTTCAGCTTTGTCTGCTGTGATGGCTTCGATTCTTCTAACCCCAGCTGCAACAGCGGTTTCTGTAGTAATTTTGAACAAGCCTATTTTCCCAGTTGAAGGGACATGTGTTCCCCCGCACAATTCAACTGAATCTCCAAATTTAATTACACGTACAGAGTCACCATATTTTTCGCCAAAAAGTGCCATTGCACCCATCGCTTTTGCATCCTCAATAGGAGTATTTCTGCGTTCATCTAAAATTATGTTTTGATGAATAGCTTCAGTCACCAATTTTTCAATTTGCTCAAGCTGTTCGTCTGTTACCTTCGAAAAATGTGAAAAGTCAAAACGTAAATATTCAGGCGTAACCAAAGATCCTTTTTGTTCCACATGAGAACCTAAAACAGTGCGAAGTGCATGGTGCAAAAGGTGTGTAGCAGAATGGTTTGAAGCCGACCCAATGCGATTTTTCTCATTTATAACAGCATTAAATGTAGCTGAAACATCAGTTGGCAACTTTTCACTCAAATGAATGATAAGATTGTTTTCTTTTTTTGTGTCAAAAATATGGGTTTGTTCACCATTTGCTGCAATTACTCCTTTATCCCCGATTTGACCTCCGCCTTCGGGATAAAACGGCGTCTGATTGAAAACCATTTGATAAAATGATTTTTGCTTCTGACTTACTTGTCGGTATTTAACGATTTGAATATCAGCAACCAAATTGTCATATCCAATAAAATCGACATTTACATCTGGTCTTACTTGAACCCAATCATCCGTTTCAATAGCCGTTGCTGCCCGTGATCTGTCTTTTTGTTTTTGAAGCTCCGCATTAAAAGCAATTTCGTCGATTGATAAATCATTTTCTCTTGCAATCAATGAGGTTAAATCAATCGGAAATCCGTAAGTGTCAAAAAGTTCAAATACGGCAATGCCATCAATTATTTCCTTGTTTTCCTTTTGTGTTGTTTGAATGATAGTATCTATTCGTTTTAATCCTTGCTCGAGCGTTCTAAAAAAGCTCAATTCTTCTTCACGAATGACTTTATGAATAAGTTCTCTTTGACTAATTAATTCTGAAAATGGATCCCCCATATTGTCACCTAGAACTTTAGATAAATCACAAAGGAAAGGTTCCTTTAATCCTAACGTTTGGTAACCATAGCGCACCGCACGTCTCAAAATCCTACGGATTACATAACCAGCACCAGTGTTGGAAGGAAGTTGACCATCAGCTATTGAAAAGGAAATAGCACGAACGTGATCCGAAATAACACGTAACGCAATATCTGTTTCCTCTTTAACTCCATATTTTACACCAGAAACCTGCTCCATGTGTTGGATTAAGGTCTGAAACAAATCGGTATCGTAATTAGAAGTTTTACCTTGTAAAGCCATTGCCAAGCGCTCTAGTCCCATTCCGGTATCGACGTGTGTTTCAGGTAATGGTTCCAAAGATCCATCTGCTTTACGATTGAATTGCATGAATACGTTATTCCATATTTCAACGACCTGTGGATGATCGTTATTAACAAGCGATTTTCCAGGAATGATTTCGCGTTCAGCTTTAGATCTTAAATCGACATGGATTTCTGTACATGGGCCGCAAGGACCAGTATCTCCCATTTCCCAAAAATTATCTTTTTTTGATGCGAGAATGATGCGGTCTTCATCGATGAATTTTTTCCATATATCATAACTCTCTTGATCTTTTGGCACATTATCCTTTGTGTCACCTTCAAAAACGGTAACATATAATTTATCCTTTGGAATTTTATAAACTTCAGTTAGTAATTCCCACGCCCAAGTAATTGCGTCTTCTTTAAAGTAATCACCAAACGACCAATTGCCCAACATTTCAAACATGGTATGATGATAGGTATCAACGCCAACTTCTTCTAAATCGTTATGTTTTCCGGAAACGCGTAAACATTTTTGAGAATTTGCTACCCTCCGGTTTTTGGGAACACTATTTCCGAGGAAATAATCCTTGAATTGGTTCATTCCAGCGTTGGTAAACATCAAGGTTGGATCATTTTTAACAACCATTGGTGCAGATGGAACAATTTCGTGTGCTTTGGAAGCAAAAAATTCAAAAAAATGTTTCCTGATTTCGGCTACTTTCATGAGATGGAAATTTCTGCAAATTTAGTTAATTTGAAAAAATTAAACCCTCAACATCAAACAATGTATGGTATTGAACGTAATCGATTTGTTTAATAAACTAAATTATATGGTTATCATTTAAAGATTTTATCATAAATTAATTTGCGTGTGAAAAAATTTCAACTATATTTGAAACGCTAATAAACTTTTAATCCTATGAAAAAATTTAATAGCCTCTTATTCGGAGGTTTTGTGGCAGCTGCGCTAATAGTTGCGTCATGTTCAAAAGAAGTAAATTCTGAGAATTCTGGTCAAAAAATATCTTCAACAGGCGTTGCGCCAGAGCTTGTAGTTGGTGCCAACAATGGTGGAAATGTAACATGTGATGAGGCTGCATTGACTGCTGGTTTGTCCGGTTATGCCTATTCAACTGGCAAACAAGACTATCCTTTTAACAGCACTAGTTTTGGTAATGGTGTATCAGTTAGTACTGATGGAACTTATGTTTCTTGGTCTATTACTCCTCCTGCAGGATATTGTGTTGCTAATGTGGCTGTAATTGTTAAAGGTGGTCCAAATGCAAACGTTTACTATTACAACAATGGTCAAAGCAGTGATTCAGGATTAGCATCTCCTGTTAATGCAAGTGGTAATCCTGCGGGTCTAAGTAATTTAACTATTTGTTACAATTTGGTTGAATGCGAACAAGAAGCTTGTAACTGGCAAGAAGAAACCGCTTTCGGTGGTGGAATTACTGGAGCTGGTAACGCATGGTGGTTTGCATTAGATGCATCTGCAAGTGGAACTTATCCAATTTACGCAGGTCAACAAGCTGTGCCTGGTGCATCTGTAGTTTATGATGCAACTACCGATCAAATATCAATTGTTTTAGGTTCTGAAATGCAATTGCAAAATGTTAATGAGCCTGTAAAAGTTGAAGGGTATGACCAATTGCCATCTGAGAGACCAGCAGCTGGATTGTTTGAATTGTACAAAGGAACTGATTTAACAGTACAAGGTAATGGTTCAGCTTTCTATGTTGTTCATTTAGACGTGGAAATTTGTAACTAAAAATAAGTGTTACAGTATAAGTCAAGGGTTCGAAATATCGAACCCTTTTTTTATTTATTAGAAAGTGATGAAATTATCTCTAATATTTGGTGCCATTGGATTGACTGCAACAGGTTTTATATTTTTTCTTTCACCTGAAAATAATAAAGAATTGTCGATGATTTCCACTGGTACAGATATACAAGAAAGGGACAGTTCTGTGAAAGCTGATGCATCTGATTCTACAATAACTTTAGTTGCAGTCGGTGATATCATGATGGGGTCTAATTACCCGAGTGCTTCTTATTTACCATCATCAGATAAGCTATTACTAGAACCTTTGTGGGAATATCTTAGAGGGGCTGATATTACCTTTGGTAATTTAGAAGGAACAGTATTAAATTCTGGAGGAACCGTTAAGAAATGTTCTGATCCATCAAAATGTTATGCATTCCGACAACCGGAATATTTTGTTGATCAACTTAAAGATGCAGGCTTTGACATGTTTTCAATTGCCAATAACCACATGGGTGATTTTGGAGATGAAGGTCGTTCCAATACACAAAAAGTTTTGCGTGATAAGGGATTGCGCTATGCAGGGTTGACTGCATGTCCTTGGGATACAATAACAGTGAAAGGTGTAAAAATTGGTTTGACAGCTTTCGCACCAAATACGGGATGTCTTAAAATAAAAGATTATACAAAACTTAAAGAGGTGGTTACAGAACTAAACAATACCTGCGATATAGTTATTGTTTCATTCCATGGTGGTGCTGAGGGTTCAAGTAAAACCCATGTTACTAAGGCAACAGAAATATTTTATGGTGAGGATAGGGGTAATGTCTATGAATTTGCACGTTTAGCAATTGATGCTGGAGCTGATGTTGTGCTTGGTCATGGCCCTCATGTAACAAGAGCTATAGATTATTACAAAGGAAGGTTCATTACCTATTCCATGGGGAACTTCTGCACTTATGGTCAGTTTAATCTTAAAGGAGTTAGTGGTATGGCACCTCTTTTTAAACTCACGCTAAAAAAAGACGGTGCTTTCGTTAAAGGTGATATCATATCCACCAAGCAAAACAGTCCTGGAGGACCAATCATTGATGACTTAAATGGCGCTTTTGAGCAAATAAAAACCTTAACTGAATCGGATTTTCCATTGCTAAAAGTCCAGTATGGAGATGACCACTCCTTTTGGTTTGAGGAATAAATTTTTGATTGTGTAGCTACTTATTTGTTGTGTTTTAACAATATCGGATTCCATGGTATCAATCGCTTTGATGTTGTTTTTAGGATAAAATTAATCAACAATGTAAGTCCTTAAATGCTTTTCTAAGCGCTATAATTTTCCGATATTTGGTTTCTTATTAACTTTTTTTAAGATTTTCAACTTTAATAATTTCCACCCTAAACTTTTCAATTACATTTGCTTAAAATAGAATTATGGCACTTAATACGAGTAAAGCTTCTTTAGCTGGAATATTAATAACAATTGGTATCGTTTTCGGTGATATTGGTACCTCACCGTTATATGTTTTTCAAGCGATAACAGAGGGTGGCACTCAAATATCCCACGAATGGATAATGGGTGGTCTATCCTGTGTTATTTGGACTTTAATATTACTTGCAACAACAAAATATATATACTTCGCATTGAATGCTGACAATAAAGGTGAGGGTGGAATTTTTGCGCTATTTGCCTTGCTGAAATCTAAAAGAATACGTTGGGTAATAATTCCAGCTTTGATAGGTTGTGCAACCTTGATGGCGGATGGTTTTATTACACCTGCTATTTCCATTTCTTCGGCTGTTGAGGGTATTAATAATATCAATCCGGATTTTCCAGTGTTACCAGTAGTGGTAGGTATAATTGTTGCGCTTTTTGCTGTCCAACAATTTGGTACGGCAGCTATTGGTAAGGCATTTGGTCCTATAATGCTTGTTTGGTTTGGATTTTTAGGCTATTTGGGATTAATAAACATTTCTGCAAATCCAGCTGTTTTGGCAGCGTTTAATCCCTATTATGCTTACAATTTAATTGTTAATGTTGATGGTGGCTTTTGGGTTCTTGGGGCGGTCTTTCTATGTACAACGGGTGCAGAAGCTTTGTATTCAGATTTAGGACATTGTGGGAAATATAATATTCGCATAAGCTGGGGTTTCATGAGTGCTTTGTTGGTATTGAATTACCTTGGACAGTCCGCGTTATGTCTTTCTCCGGGGTTTGAATTGCAACCGAAAGAAACAGTCTTTTATGCCATGGTACCAGATAATATTTTACCGTTTGCTATTGGAATTGCAACAGCTGCTACTATAATTGCTTCACAAGCTTTGATTACAGGAGTATTCACGTTAATGAATGAGGCTATTAAATTGAATTTGTGGACCAATCTAAAGGTGAAATACCCAACGGATCATAAGGGGCAAATTTACATACCTTTCATCAATTGGTTTTTAATGGCGGGATGCCTTCTTGTTATTGCAGTGTTTCAGAAGTCGACCGCAATGGAGGCAACCTATGGCTTGGCCATAACAATTGATATGGTAATGACTTCCATTTTATTGTGTTACCTGCTCCTACTCAAATATCCAAAAATGAAAGGATTCTACCTTGGTATTTTCGCAATATTCTTATTAATTGAAGGGATATTCCTTATGTCAAATCTTGGTAAAATTATACATGGAGGGTGGTTTACATTGATTTTAGCATCATCATTTTTCACCATGTTGTTTCTGTATTATAAAGCCAGGCAACTGCGAAAAAACATTACAGCTTACATTCCAATGCAAAAGGTTATTCCGCTTTTGAATGCTGTGAAGGCAGATACTCAAGTTCCTTATGAAGCAACAAATTTAATATATCCAACGAGAAGTAACTCTCCAACCAAATTGGATTCAACCGTATTTTACTCCTTGTTTAGAAAAAGACCAAGAAGAGCAAAAGTGGTTTGGTTTCTTCATATTGACATCATCAGTGACCCTTGGGGAGTTCACTACACGGTAAACGAAATTGTCGATAAAAGTTGTTACTATGTCAACTTACAATTAGGCTTTAAAGAGGAACACCGAATTGAACACATGATGAAAAAAATTCATTCTAAAATGGTTGAAAAAGGTGAACTTTCAGGAGAAAGTGCGTTTGAATCCGTAAGAGGTCAATTTGACCATCCTGACTTTAAATTTATCGTTTTGAATTCCAGAATTTCAATGGATAATTTATTGACGCCTTTTCAAGCCATTTGCGTTAAAGCGTATCGTTTCATCAAAGCAACAGGATTAAAACCGGCAGAAGACTTTGGTTTAGATAAAACAAACGTTAAAGTGGAATACATCCCTATTACGGTTACCAAACAAGTTGATCAAGAAATGGTAGAAGATTTTGAAGACTATTCGAGTAGCAACAAATCTCATAACTTTAGAAAGTATAATGCTGGTAACACTCACAAAATAGATGAGTAATACAATCGAACCTATTATTAACGATCAAAAAAAGAGGCTACCGAATGGTAGCCTCAATTGTTTTGATTAATTGGATTACTTACTTTTTATCGTTGACTTCCTCGAAATCTACATCTGTTACCTCATCGGTTGGATTAGACTCAGAAGCTTGAGCACCTCCTTCTGATGAATTAGCAGCATTGTACATGTCTTGAGATGCAGCCTGGAAAGCGTTATTCAAACGATCTATTGCGGCATTAAGATTGTCTGTATTTTTCGCTTCGAATTCTTTTTTCAATTCAGCTAATGCATCTTCGATTGGTTGTTTTTTATCAGCAGGAATTTTATCACCGTATTCTTTCAATTGACGCTCTGTTTGGAAAATAGTAGAATCAGCCTTATTGATTAGTTCAGCATCATCACGACGTTTTTTATCGGCCTCTGCGTTTGCTTCTGCTTCTGCCTTCATTCTTGCAATTTCTTCGTCTGAAAGACCTGAAGAAGCTTCAATTTTAATAGACTGTTGCTTACCGGTTCCTTTATCCTTGGCTGAAATATTCATGATTCCGTTGGCATCGATATCAAAAGTTACTTCGATTTGAGGAACTCCTCTTGGTGCGGGCGGAATATCTGTCAATTGGAAACGTCCAAGTGTTTTGTTGTCTGCAGCCATTGATCGCTCACCTTGTAAAACATGAATATCTACTGATGGTTGATTGTCCGAAGCCGTTGAAAATACTTCCGATTTTTTTGTTGGAATGGTTGTATTTGCATCAATCAACTTGGTCATGACACCTCCCATTGTTTCGATACCAACAGATAAAGGAATAACATCTAAAAGAAGGACATCCTTTACTTCCCCTGTTAAAACGCCACCTTGGATTGCAGCACCTACAGCAACAACTTCATCTGGATTCACTCCTTTTGACGGAGATTTTCCAAAGAAACGCTCAACGGCATCTTGAATGATTGGAATTCGTGTTGATCCACCTACCAAAATTACTTCATTGATATCGCTTGTTGACAATCCTGCATTTTTCAAAGCTGATCTACAAGGAGCGATAGTTCTTTCAACGATTTCTGAAATAAGTTGTTCAAACTTTGCTCTTTGTAAGGTTCGTACCAAGTGCTTTGGAATACCATTTACCGGCATGATGTAAGGCAAGTTAATTTCAGTAGAAGTAGTTGAAGACAATTCAATTTTTGCCTTTTCTGCTGCTTCTTTCAATCGTTGCAAAGCCATTGGATCTTGACGTAAATCAATTCCTTCATCATTTTTAAATTCTTGTGCTAACCAAGAAATAATAGCTTCATCTACATCGTCACCACCAAGATGGGTATCACCATCAGTTGCCAGTACTTCAAAGACACCATCACCTAACTCCAAAACAGAAACATCATGGGTTCCACCACCAAAGTCGAAAACAACAATTTTTTGGTCAATTCCTTTTTTATCCAAACCATAAGCAAGCGCTGCTGCTGTAGGTTCGTTTATTATTCTCTTAATTGTTAAGCCAGCAATCTCACCAGCCTCCTTAGTTGCTTGTCTTTGCGCATCATTGAAATAGGCAGGAACTGTAACAACCGCCTCACTAACTTCCTGACCTAAATAGTCTTCGGCAGTTTTCTTCATTTTTTGAAGAATCATGGCAGAAATCTCTTGCGGTGAGTACAGTCTTTCATCTATTTTTACTCGCGGTGTATTGTTATCTCCTTTTACCACTTCATAAGGCACGCGATCCGATTCTTTTTTTGTTTCATCGAAGGAAGCTCCCATGAATCTTTTTATTGAAGAAATCGTTTTTGTTGGATTCGTTATAGCCTGTCGTTTTGCAGGGTCACCAACTTTTCGTTCTCCACCTTCTACGAAAGCAACAACAGATGGAGTTGTTCTTTTTCCTTCTGAATTAGCAATTACCACGGGCTCATTTCCTTCCATTACGGAAACACATGAGTTGGTTGTTCCTAAGTCAATTCCGATTATTTTTCCCATATTACTTTTTGTTAAAATTCAGTATTACGGCGGGCATTAGTCAATCTTTGTGCCATTGGATATTTTTGGTTTTGAATGAAATTTTTGTCATTAAAAAGCAAAACCTCAGCTTAAATACAAGACGAAATGTCAGTTTTTATGACAGTTAAATGGAAAATTTAGTTATTGACTTGAATTATAATCAAAAAAAAATCCCGATCATTGATCAGGATTTCGCGATATAGGGTTGAATACATTTATTTCTTTATGGAATCCACAACAGCTTTGAACGCTTCGGGATGGTTCATTGCTAAATCAGCAAGAACTTTACGATTAAGTTCAATTCCGCTTTTGTGAACAGCTCCCATGAATTGAGAATAGCTCATTCCATTAGCTCTAGCACCAGCGTTAATGCGGGCAATCCAAAGTGAACGGAAGTTTCTTTTCTTTTGCTTACGTCCTTCATAAGCATAGTTTAAACCTTTTTCGATTGCATTTTTTGCAACTGTCCAAACGTTTTTTCTGCGGCCAAAGTATCCTTTGGCAAGCTTCATCATGTTTTTTCTACGAGCTCTTGATGCTACGTGATTTACTGATCTTGGCATAATTTTGAGTTTTTTGACGACAAGTGTTCGTTTTATCGAATCTTAGTTACTCGTTATCGGGTTAAACAATACATAAACCTGTTGTGAGTATCAGCAAAGCTGATTACTTCATACACAACTGTAATTTCACATTCGACAAATCTGATTCATGAACCAGACCTGCGTGCGTTAAGTTACGCTTACGCTTAGTCGACTTCTTCGTTAAGATGTGACTTTTGAAAGCGTGTTTTCTTTTAATTTTACCACTTCCAGTAACGGTAAACCGTTTTTTAGCACTGGATTTAGTTTTCATTTTTGGCATCTCTCTTCAATTTTAAAAGTTACCCCTATATCAGCTTTTTATTTCTTTTTTGGGTTGATCATTATAATCATTCGTTTTCCTTCCAATTTAGGAAGCTGCTCGACAGCACCAATATCAGCAAGTTCCTGAGCGAATTTCAATAATAAAATTTCACCTCTATCTTTAAAAACAATTGTACGACCTCTAAAGAATACATAAGCTTTAACTTTGGAGCCTTCTTCGAGGAACTTTCTTGCATGAGCTAATTTGAATTGAAAATCGTGGTCGTCGGTGTTGGGACCAAAACGAATTTCTTTCAACACTACCTTACTCTGTTTTGCCTTTAGTTCTTTTTGTTTTTTCTTTTGGTTGTACATGAATTTTCTGTAATCCATGATTTTACAAACAGGCGGCACAGCATTAGGTGATATTTCAACCAAATCCATTTCTTGTTCTTCTGCTAATTGAAGTGCCGCTGAAACGGACATTACCTGAGGCTCTGCGCCTTCAACAACCAAACGAATCTCACGAGCAACGATTTTCTCATTGATACGGTGTTGATCTGCTTCTTCTCTTTTTACAAAAGGTTTTTTAGTGTTTTTTCTCATTCAATAATTTAAACATTTGCTGACAATTCCTCTTCAATAGTCGTTTCCACCAGCTTAACAAACGCATCAACATTCATACTACCTTTATCGCCTGCTCCTCTTTGCCTAACTGAAACTTCATCATTTTCAGCTTCTTTCTCTCCTACAACCAACATGAAAGGTACTTTGTTCAATTCAGCGTCTCTGATTTTTTTACCTATTTTCTCGTTTCTATCGTCAACGGAACCGCGAATATCGTAATTATTTAGCAATTGTGAAATTTTTTCTGCGTATGCATTGTATTTGTCGGATATAGGAAGTATCGCAAATTGTTCAACGGCCAACCAAAGCGGAAAGTCACCAGCACAATGTTCAAGAAGCACTGCTACAAATCGTTCCATAGAACCGAAAGGCGCGCGGTGAATCATTACCGGTCTGTGTTTTTGATTATCAGCTCCTGTATATTCTAGTTCAAAGCGTTCAGGTAGGTTGTAATCTACTTGGATTGTTCCCAACTGCCATTCTCTTCCAAGTGCGTCTTGAACCATAAAATCCAGTTTTGGTCCATAGAATGCTGCTTCACCGTATGCTACTACAGTCGGTAATTCCTTTTCCGCTGCAGCTTCAATGATTGCACTTTCTGCTTTTTCCCAGTTTTCGTCTGAGCCGATATATTTGGCTAAATTTTCAGGATCACGTAACGATATCTGTGCTTTGAAATTTTTGAAATCTAAAGTTTTCAAAACGTAAAGTACAATGTCAATTACGTTTTTGAATTCATCTTTTACCTGCTCCTGTGTACAGAAAATGTGTGCGTCATCTTGTGTAAAACCTCTTACTCTGGTTAAGCCATGTAATTCTCCCGATTGCTCATAACGGTAAACTGTTCCGAATTCAGCAAATCGTGCAGGAAGTTCTTTGTAGGATCTCGGTCTGGTTTTGAAAATTTCACAGTGATGCGGACAATTCATGGGTTTGAGATAAAACTCTTCATCTACATCTGGAGTTCTGATTGGCTGAAAAGAATCGGCGCCGTATTTTGCATAATGACCTGAAGTAACATATAACTCTTTGTTTCCAATATGTGGAGTGATTACTTGATCATAACCGGCCTTACGTTGTGCTTTTTTAAGGAAATTCTCCAAGCGCTCTCTCAATGCGGCGCCTTTAGGAAGCCACATGGGAAGTCCTTGACCAACTTTTTGCGAAAACGTGAACAATTCAAGTTCTTTGCCCAACTTTCTGTGATCACGTCTTTTAGCTTCTTCCAGTTTTTCGAGGTATTCAGTTAATTCAGCTTGTTTCGGAAACGTTATTCCGTAAATACGCGTCAACTGTTTGTTTTTCTCATCACCTTTCCAATATGCACCAGCAATAGCGGTCAGTTTAACTGCTTTTATAAATCCAGTATCTGGAATATGAGGGCCACGACATAAGTCAGTAAAGTTACCTTGGGTGTAAAAAGTAATTGTTCCATCTTCCAATCCTTCAAGTAATTCAAGTTTGTAAGGATCATTTTTTTCTTGGAAGAATGCAATGGCATCGGCTTTAGAAACATCTTTTCTTTCGAAAGCCAGTTTTTCTTTGGCCAAATCCTTCATTTTTTGTTCGATTTTTTCCAAATCTTTTTCAGAAATGGTATAATCCATTAAATCGATATCGTAATAAAAACCATTCGCTACTGGAGGGCCAATGGCTAGTTTAATTCCTGGGTAATAAAATTCAAGTGCTTCTGCCATAAGGTGTGCAGAGGAGTGCCACATCGTTGATTTACCTTCACCATCATTCCAAGTCAACAACTGAAGCGAACTGTCGATACTAATGGGGCGGAAAGCATCGATAACTTCGCTATTTACTTTGGCAGCAAGAACGTTTCTGGCTAATCCCTCTGAAATACTTTTTGCTACATCTAAAGCGGTTGAACCCTTCTCGAATTGTCGAACAGAACCGTCTGGAAGTGTAATATTGATCATTGATGACTTTTTTTGAAGAACAAATATAGTCAAACCATTGATTTTACAAAGAATGCAACCCCATGAAGATTCAACGAAATACTTTTTTAATAGGTAAAAACACACTTTTTTTGTGATCACCTAACCTGACAAATGCACAACTTTGAAATTTCTATTTACAAACGCCCGTTTGTATTCTTAACAGTGCTGTTGAGTGCAGGTATATTGTTTTCATTTTTTTTCGGAGAATTATCCAATTTACTAATCATTTCAGTCCTAATCCTTTCGCTTAATTTATTGATTTGGGTTAATGTTTATCAAAGGCCAATATTAGGATTTGTATGTATTTCAATTTGTTGCTTTTGCATAGGGATGTTGCTAACATCGAACCGATTGAATCGTGAAAACTTGAAATCTTTTGATGAATCGTATGACGATAGTGCTATAGTTGGGGTAATTATAACTGATGTTGATGCATCTCAAAAAAAATGGATTAAAGCTTTGGGAGAAATTCAATTTATAGAAAAAGACGCCATCATTAAGAAGCTTTCGTTGCCTTTGGTAATGTTTATTGAAAATTCTAGATATTCACCTAAAATTGGGGATAAAGTTATTCTAAGTGGTGCTATTAATGAAATTAGAAACAAAAATAATCCTGGTGAATTTGATGGTGAAAATTACTGGAAAAGAAAGGGGTTTAATAAAATAGTTTTTGTCAAATCACATGAAATTAAGCTTATTGAACAAGGCAAGCCCAATTGGATTTACGAACTTCCTTTGAAGCTCAGAAATTATTTTGGATCCATTTTATCTATGTATTTGACTGGAGACGAACTTGCAGTAGCACAAGCACTTATTTTGGGTGATAAAGGTTTAATTAGTCAAGAGGTAACCATGCAATTTACAAATACCGGTGCGATGCATGTCCTTGCTGTTTCGGGTCTCCATATTGGAATAATAATGCAAATATTGATGAAGTTTCTTGAGTTATTTTCCAGATATGTTTCAAAGAGAAATGGATTAATTGTTATAATAGCTGTTATGTGGATATACGCAGTTATTACAGGCCTATCACCATCAGTTTTAAGAGCTGTTTTTATGTTTACCATACTTGGTGTTTCTCAAATTTCAAGTCTGAATTACGATATCTATAACAGCTTGTTTTTTACTGCATTTGTCCTTTTTGTAATTGACCCATTAACTCTTTTTGACATTGGTTTTCAGCTTTCATTTTTGGCCATGTTAGGCATATTTCTATACTACTCAATGATTAGAACGGGATTTTATTTTAAAAAGAGGTTGTTTCAAATGGCATGGGACGGCATTGCCATTGGTTTTGCCGCTCAAATCATGACAACACCATTGAGCCTTTATTATTTCCATCAATTTCCGAACTATTTTATACTTTCTAATTTAGGTTTAATGGCCACTTCAGGGGCAGTTTTAGGTCTTGGATTGGCCTTATTTACCTTATTTTGGATTCCATGGGTGAATTTAATTATTGGGCTACTACTTTTTATCAGTTTATTTCTTTCTTTAAAATTTCTAGGTTGGGTCTCTTCACTTCCAGGTGCTGTAGCTTATGGTTTCAACCTTTCATTTTGGTCGGTATGCGCATTGTTTATAATTGCTTTTCTTTATGTGTTTTTCCGAAAAAATAGAAATTGGAATTTTCTTATTTGGACTGGTTTTTTATTCCTGTTTGCGCTGATTGTTTACAATCGGTTTTATGAATTAAACAAAAATGAAGTTTGTATTTACAACAATACAGAGCCCGTTATAAGTGTAAAAATTGGAAAAGATATTTTTTGTTTTTACGGCGGTGATGATAAGACTCGTGCAAAAGCAAATGAACTCGTGAATTCATATCAGAAACATCATCCTGGCTCCATTTATTTTTATAATTTGAATGATGAAAATCACTTGTTAAAAATGGAAAGGCACCTTGTTTCTTCTCATAAAAGTAAAGGAAAAGTTGTTCTAAACGTTGATCAATATAATATTGATTTAAGTCTTAAAAAAGATAGATGGATTGATGATGTTTATTTGTCAGATTCGACCAATAAAGTGCCAAATGCCAAGCTTGACTTTTTTGATGGCGCAAAACTAATATCCCTTAATTGATTCTGAATTTTACAAAATTGAATAGTTGAAACAATCTTCTGAAGTATGTAATTGGTCTTCAATCTAAGGCGAATTGTAAACGAATTGACATATATCACATTGTAAAGTGATGTTTGTCATGTTTGTTTTAGCATGTTAAATCAAACTTTGTATAAACTCACAAATGATAGATATATGGCTACGAAAGAAAAAATTTACAAACAGCATGAAGAAAATAATGCTTGGATAAGCAAATTGGATTTTTATAAACAAGAAATATCGATACTTACTGGCCGCTTGGAAGAATTAGCAGCAAAGAATTCGTCTAAAGATGTAATGGCAGAAGTTGAGCATTTTCAAAATCAATTCATTATACAAAGAAACAATTTAGACAATATAGCACACGCAGTAAAAAGTAATGAAGCTGAATTAATTGCTTCTATTGAAAGTAATCCTGTCGCTGCTGATCGCCGAAAAGTAGATTACCATGAACGTGAGCATGATTTGGTCACAACTTTTGAAAAGAATTTCAATACCTTGAGGAAAGAATTTAACAAATTTGCGGCTAAATGGATGTAAATAGAATGAAATTTAATTTTGAGGGCAGTCAAGAGATCGCCTTTTTTGTTGGCATCTGAACATTTTGATATCTTTGAGGAAAATTTCAAAAATATGCGTGTTTATTTGGATAATGCGGCAACAACACCAATGGCTCCCGAAGTTGCAGAGACTATGATCTCCGTTATGAAAGAAGGTTTTGGAAATCCGTCTTCAACGCATTATTATGGAAGACAAATCAAAGCATTAATTGAAACTTCGCGCAGAACAGTTGCCAAACATTTGGTGTGTGAACCGTCTGAAATTCTTTTTACTTCAGGAGGAACAGAAGCAGACAATATTGCCTTATACAGTGCTGTGAATCAGATGGGGGTTAACCACATCATTACCTCAACAATTGAACACCATGCCGTCGGACATACCGCAGAGGCCATTGCTCAAACGGGAAAGGCATGCGTAAGTTATGTCAAAGTTGATGGCAAGGGAAATGTGGATTTAGAAGATTTAGAGCGATTGCTGCAGTTAGAAGGAAAGGCAATTGTTTCTTTGATGCACGCCAACAATGAAATCGCAACACTTTTACCACTGAAGGAAGTAAGTGTCCTTTGCAGAAAATACAGTGCTTTGTTACATTCAGATACTGTGCAAACAATGGGGCATTATGCGTTCAATTTATCTGAACTTGATATTGACTTTATAACTTGTGCAGCTCATAAATTTCATGGACCGAAAGGCGTCGGATTTTTGTACGTCAATAAGAGAGTTAAAATTGAAACTCTGATTCACGGTGGTTCTCAAGAAAGGGGTTTGAGAGGTGGAACAGAAAATGTTTACGGAATTGTTGGACTTGCCAAAGCAATTGAATTGGCATATCACGATCTTGAAGAACACCATCAACATGTTCTAGGATTAAAAACCTATATGATTAACAAACTCCGAAGCATGTTTGACGATATCAGTTTTCACGGTGAAATTGATCCGGAAAAATCGCTTTATACCGTCTTGAATGTTTGTTTTCCAAAAACCGAAAAGGCAGGCATGTTATTGTTTTCGCTTGATTTGAAAGGAGTTGCTGTAAGTGGAGGTTCCGCGTGCACTTCTGGTGCTACGAAAGGATCTCACGTACTTGAAGGTATCGGTGCAGATATGACCCGCCCGAATGTTCGCTTTTCTTTCTCAAGATATACAACTAAAGCCGAAATTGATTTCGCTCTCGAACAAGTTCAATGTGTATTCACCATTGCTTTAGCTTAGATATTTGAATCAGCAAAAAAAGCATATTCTGATTTTAAGTTCTTGGTATCCCAATCGATACCAGCCATTTTTGGGAAATTTTGTGCAAAATCAGGCAGAACTCTTATCTCAAGTATACAGAGTAACCGTGATTTATCTCCATGCAGATAAAAATTGTAAATCAATTGAATTTGAAATAAATGAAAGGGATTCTTTTACAGAAACAATAGGTTACTATCCTAAAAAATCAAATCCATTAAGTACTTACAGAATTGCTATTAAAGCATTAAAAATTGGACTTTCGAAGATTGGTGAAATTGATTTAATACATGGACATGTGATGTTACCCAAGGGTTATCTGTTTCTTAAAGCAAAATCCATTTTAAATAAACCTTTAATTATAACTGAACACAGTTCTATTTTTCTACAGATTAATAAAAATCAATTGGGATTAAAAAACCGACTTTTAATCCGTAGCATAAGGAATAATGCTGACCAGATAATTGCCGTTTCCGAAGTTTTAAAAGAATCTATGAATTGCTACTTTTCCAATTCAAAGAAAATTAAAGTAATTGGTAATCCGATAAAAACTGAATTGTTTGAATTAAAACCGACCATTCAGTCGAATGATACAACTTTTCTTCATATCTCAACGCTTGATACGGTTAATAAAAATCCCGTAGGGATCATTTCAGCAGTTGAGTTATTGGTGAATAATGGTCATGAAAATTTCTATTTACGGATTGTCAGTGATGAAGATTTCAGTTTATTGGAAAATATGGTTAAGGATAAAGACTTGTCACATTTTATTCAATTTTATGGACCCTGTAATCCGGAGGATTTGGTTCAACATTACCATGAGAGTGATGCTTTTGTTTTGTTTTCCAATTTTGAAACATTTTCTATAGTTCTAGCTGAATCTTGGTCATGTGGATTACCTGTAATCTCTACCCCTGTTGGTATTGCTCACAAATTAAATAAAGTATTAGGCATTCAAGTGGAAAAGAATGACGTTGAAGCCCTTTCTCTTGCAATGTTGAAAATAATGGAAGGTAAAAAGTTTGATTCGAATGCTATTCGCAAACATGCAATTCAATATGCTGAAACGGAGATTCTAAACCAAATTCAAAACATTTATAAGAAATACCTTGGATAAAATTGCTGTGCACAATACTGTTCTTCAATTGTTAGAAGCAAAATATCAAGTTCTTAAAAAAGAGCTATCAGATATTTTGGAGTCAACAGCTAATGAATCAAAAAGTACTGTTGGTGACAAACATGAAACCGGTCGTGCTATGGCACAATTGGAGCAAGAAAAATTATCGAATCAACTGATGGAATTGGAACGGGTTAAGGCCTTATTATTTCAAATCAATCCTAGTAAAAAGTGTTCAAAAGTAATATTGGGTAGCCTGGTGGAAACCAATACAGGATGGTATTATCTTTCAGCTGGTTTGGGAGTCATTCAAAATGAAGGGCATCAGATTTTTACAATGAATATTCAGGCTCCGCTTGGAAAAATTTTAAGCGGAAAAAATGAAGGTGAGGTTGTCAACTGGAATGGAAAGGAATTGAAAATTTTAAAAATTTATTAATTACCTCACCAAATGTAAAAAACCATGGCCTTCGAAAGGTTCATTTTGAGCACCTACTGCATTGTATTTGTAAAAATAAACACCATCGCTAACATCTAAACCATCTTGAGATTTGCCATCCCATGTTGAATTTACATCATTACTTTGGTACACAACCTGTCCCCATCGATTGAGAATTGTCAAATCCAATTCAATAATGTTCAATAACTTGAATTCAAAATAATCATTTTTACCATCACCATTCGGCGAGAAAACATTTGTTGCTTCAAGACCAACTGGCAATACAGGAGGAATAACCGGTGGTTCAAGGACTTCAATTTGAATGTAAGCCGTATCAAAACAATTCCCATTTTGGGTAACGAGCATTATTGTATATAACCCAGTTGTATCATAAGTTTGTGTTTGAGAAGAAAGATCTGAAGTATTTGCAGATTGTCCATTGCCGAAATTCCACAGGTAACTGCTACCATTTTGACTTGTATTTTGGAAATTTACTGTTAAAGGATAAATGCCGGAAATTGGATTTGCAGTAAGTTCAGCGATTGGAGGGTTATTTGGATTTACAAAGGCGGAATCATATTTGTAACAACCTGCTGATTCAATTTCAATATAATACCATCCAACAGGTAAATCTGTCCAAACGGATGCATTAATAAAGTTGGTGCTATTCGTTCCTGGTCCAGTCCAAGTATAACTTGGCGGATCTATAAATGTCCCTGATGTTATTGCAGAAACATATCCGTTGTTCAATCCACAATCAGCAGGTCCTATAAAAATATCATCAATAGTCCAATCCATTGGGATGATATTCACATTAACATTATCAGTAGCAACACATCCATTTTCAGAGGTTGCGGAAACACTGTAAATTCCTGAAGCACTCGGCGTAAATGTGGGTAATGATGTGCCATCCGACCAAGTCCAATCTGTTGTGTTTACATTGGATATGGCATTAATTGTTGTTGTTTCATTTGCACAAATTGTAATGTCGGGACCAGCGGACACTTGAATGGTATCATATAAGACAGTTATGGAATCTTCTGCAAGGCATATTGGTGCAAAAAATATATCATCAACAGCGAAATCGTTTCCGGAGCCTACAACGCTTTGGTTAACGATGGACAATACAGCAGTTGTGCTTGCGCCTGAATTCCAGAATCCAGTATTTTCTTCCCAAATACAAGCTGTTGGGTTAGTAGGAACAATCACTGAAATAGGGATATTGTTGATGTAGAGCTGTAAATCTGATGTTGCCGTTGTGTTAAGCGCATTCATTTGCCAAAAAGAAAAGGCATAATTTGTATTTGGCGTAACGGCTACTGTCTGAGACCAAACAATGGTATTTGGCGCAGCTGCTCCATTAGCGATGAGCATGTTACCATTTCCGGTGGTATGATCACCGCAATTCATGAAATTATTGTGCACCAAGGATGGAGAAGTTGAAATGGCATATTGACCTTCAGTAGAAAGGAGACCATATGTTCCCCCAGTTCCAGGGATATATGATGAGGTAAAATTGTTCGCTAGTGCTGTGGTTCCTCCTTGGAAGTTTCCATTTAATATCAGATTGTTGCCTGTTAAACCTGCTGATACAATGTATGTTCCACTCGAACTTACAGTTATTTGATTGGAAAAAGATCCTGTTGACCACTGGTAATAATCATAACCCAAAGCAGCAACAAGTGTTAGTGTTTGACCTTGACAAAGAATGGTATCATTTCCCAGATTAATTGGTGGTTCATTTCCATTACATTGGCCGAAAAAAGTCAAAGGAAAAGACAGTACACCTATTGTAAAAATAAAAGCTTTAAATAATTTCATGCTATAATAGACTGAAATACAAGGTAAAAGGTTGTATATATCTAGCTTAAATCCATCAAATTATTCACACCAATAGTTCTGCAAATTGTGAATCCTTCAGCGTATTTAAATCCTGAAGGCCTGCCAAATTGCATCATTCGACCTGTTATAAACTCAAAAAAATCTTCACCAGAAATTGGAGTTTGCGGTTCAATTGATTCTGGATCAAAGAACTGCGTTTTATAAGCCTTTATGGCTTCAATTTTCTTTTCTACAACCGAGGTAACATCAACAACAAAATCAGGCTTGCAATAATAATCTTGAATATAATGATACAATGCTTGCGGACGATGCGGTTTTTGCTGGATATCATGAAAAGTGGTGATGATTTTTGGTAGTCCAGATAAGAAAGCAGCATCCGCAACCAATTTTGCTGCTCTACCGTGGTCTGGATGTCGGTCATCAATTGCATTTGCCAAAATAATTTTAGGCTGAAATTTTCGAATAACTTCAATGATTTTTAATTTGTTGGCAGTATTGTTCTCAAAAAAACCATCTTCCATTCCAAGATTTTCTCGTACCTGAATTCCCATGATTTTTGAAGCATTGGAAGCTTCCTCTTTTCTGGTGCTTTCATCACCACGCGTACCAAGTTCGCCTTTTGTTAAATCAATAATGCCAACACTCAATCCCATGGAAATATGTTTCATTAGCGTTCCAGATGCCGACAATTCAACATCATCAGGATGCGCTGCAAAAGCTAAAATATCTACTTTATCAATGTTGTTCATGCCTCATCATTTATGATAACACCTTGATTTGATTTGAAAGACTTGTTTCTCCATGCTGCTGCAGCGGTAAATAGAACAAAAATAACAATTGTTATAATTAACCAATTTGGTATAGCGCCCAAGCCTTCACCTTGTGCATACGAATGGAGACCAACCAAATAAAAATTAACGCCAAAGAAGGTAAACAGAATAGCAGCGTAACCCCAAAGACTCACTGCATTAAACAGAAATTTTCCACTAAGCCCAGGAATGTATCGCAAATGTAGAATTACAGCGTATACCAATACAGATACCAATGCCCAGGTTTCTTTTGGATCCCATCCCCAATATCTTCCCCAGGATTCATTTGCCCAAATCCCACCAAGGAATGTTCCGATGGTCAACATGAAAAGTCCAACCGTCATGGTCATTTCTGAGATGTAGGTGATTTCACTGATGTGGATATTTACGAGTTTCGAATTTTTTGCAGTTCGGAAAATATAGAGAGTCAAATTAAACAAGCCGAGTATAGCTGATAACCCTAAAAATCCATAACTTCCAGTAATGATTGCCACGTGAATCATTAACCAATAGGATTTCAAAACGGGTTGGAGCGGCGTAATTTCTGGATCCAATAAATTCATTTGGGTTACCCAAATCATTAAACCAGCCAAAATCGCAGTTCCAGCAAGTACTGAAGGATTCTTTCTTGAAAATATGAAGCCTGCAAGCATGGTTACCCAAGCTATAAAAACAACCGCTTCATAACCGTTACTCCATGGAGCGTGTCCTGAAATATACCAGCGAATTCCAAGTCCAGCACCATGCATTATAAAAACCAAAAATAAGGAGAGGATAATTATTTTATTGATTTCTAGTTTTCTATACAAAGCGTAAAAAACTATAATTATTAATAGAATCAATAAAACAATATCAATATCTCTAATCGAGAAATTTGAAGTATATAATTTCCAGATCAATACAATAACCTTTGCTACTATCAAGGTAATTATTGCCGATTTTGATTTTTTGGTTTTTGTTTTTGAAATTTCCTTTTTGCTGTCATTTCTGAAAATACTGATGAAAAAAATTACCAATGCAACAAAACCAATAAGAAAATACCAATTTTGAACCGACCTAAAAATATTCAATTTATTGTAGCTGATTTCGAGATCAACTGCAAGTGCTGACGGCACTACATCCTTACCTGCATTTCTTTGAATTTCTTTTAATTTATTTAATTCAGAGGTAGCTTTCTTGTAATCATTTGATTTAGCTGCTAAAAAAACTTCTTTGAAATAGCCCATTGCGGTGTAAAATGCTGAAGAATCACCTTTAAAAAGTCTCTCGTCAAGAGGGACATACCAGGTGTTGTTTTTATCATTCTTGAGTGGAACCAATCTCATGTAATCCCATGAAGGAAAAGTATTGATCAACTGAAAACGGTCGGTTAATTTTAATAGATTTTTATCAAATTCATTTCTTTTAGATTCAAGTTTTTGGAAGGCAACTTCATATTCTTTGGCCCATTTGAATTCATTTTTATCCGTTATCAAATCCTTAATTGATGCATAGCTATCCAGTTTAAGTTCAGCTCTCAAAGCAGAAGGGACTTGAATGATTTTTTTATCCATCCAAGAGGCAGGGGAGAGGTGCATACTCATAATGGTTTGAACCGCATTCAAATCTTCATATTTATCTGCCCTGTAAATTTTTCTTAGTAAGTTCAAACACATGGTGTGCAAAGGAACAATTCGCCCTTGATCTGGTCCCATCGGAACTTGAACGAGCAGTTCGCCTAAAGCATCCGAATGCTCTTCAGAAATAATAATGGGTTCGGTTGGAGCCGTTAGTGCTTGATTTTCTACTTCATGGTTGTGGCCTTCATGTTGCGCAGATGCATTGAATCCGAAAGGCAAAAGGATAAGTAGAAGTAAAACGGTTGTAATTTCGTTTCTTTTTTGTTGCAATTTTTTAAGCTTTTCATTTAAAGCCCTGAATCTACCAGCTGGAGAAAACAATGAAAGCACCATTCCGATTGCCATAAGTAAATAACCTAAATAAGTAATGTTTGTTCCCCACCAGTCTGCATTAACGCTGAGTCTCGTTCCTTCTTCATTTTGTGGTGTGTTCGGATTATCGAGGTCATAACTTGACTGGAAAAAACGGTAACCGTTATAATCCATGACATGGTTCATAAAAATACGCTGGTCTCTTGTATAATTGTTTGCTGAATCTAGAATGGTTACTTCACTCGCAAATGAGGAAGGCGCATTGGAACCAGGGTAGTTTTCCAATTGAAAGTCTCTACATTTCACTGCAAAAGGTAATTCGATGCGAATGGAACCGTATTCCATTTCATAAGTCAATCCATTGAGCTCAAACACTTCATGATCTGGAATTTGGGAAATACCACCTTTCAAAACAACCTCTTTCGACTTTTCACCATCGGAAACTTTTACAGTAAGATAGTCTGTTCCAACATTTCTTTTTCCTGAAGGCATTAACATTAATTTGGTATTTTTCAATAAGTTTTTGAAAACAAACTGCTGATCACCAATATTGTATAGCGTTGTTGTCATAAAGGGTGCTTCTTGTTTGGCTGGAATCTCAACAAAGGCTGAATCTGGAACATCTTGACCTGATTGTCGGTATTTCGTCATTTGGGCCATTGGAAGATAACGAATTGGAAAATCTGATTTCATAATTATGGTATTTCCTTTTTTGGAAAGCAATACACCTGGCATGGCATCTTTCTTCTCAAACGAAATAGGTATATCTCCTACCATTAAAAAACCACCTTCGCTTAGGTAATTTGGACGCATTCCATCTGTTACAATTTCCAAAGAAGTGGACTTAATTGAGTCATTTGTAACAAGGGAATCAACCATTTTCTTTTGGAATTTTACATAATCGATTTGTATGGGTGTTTTGTGATTTGGAAATTCCACAGGAATGGAAAAGTCGTTCGAGGTAATTTCCGACATGAACATCTTCTCTGCATAAGTATATTGTAGTTTACCGTCGTTTATCTTCAACCATAGGTGCGGGTCACTCGAGTAAATTGTATTTGTTTGTTGCCCTTCAGGAATAACCATTAACCCTTCAAAACTTATGTATCTTGTAACTGCAGCACCTATAATTATAATGATAAATGAAAGGTGAAAAGAGAACATTGCTATTTTCTCTCTTTTGTACATTTGATACCTGAAAATATTGGCAATTAGATTTACGCTCAAGAACAAAAGCAAAATTTCAAACCACAAAGCATTGTAAATTATAAGTTTGGCAGCTTGCACGTCGTATGCAGATTCAATGAAAGTCGCTGCTGCAATAGCCAACAAGAAAACGATCATGGCCACTGCCATCATTCGCATTGAAAAAAGTGCTTTTGAAATTTTTTCCATAGTAATTACCTAGGTTACAAAAGTAACGAAAGCAAAGCAAACTTAAAGTGAAATCTGATGAAGTTTTCATGCACCATATACTTCGTTTGGTAAAAGATGTTTTTGATTTGAATTTCGTAAAACGTCATTGAAGTTTATTGTTGAGGCTGTATTCAAAATCTAATTTTGAGAAACAATCATTCACATATGATTATCAAATGTTTAACCCTTTAAAAAAGTATTATGAGTTCATTATTGACACGTTCTAGATTGTTTCCTTCAACAACTAGTTTATTTCCATCTCCTGTAAATATTTTTGATGATGTTTTAAACACAGATTTACTCGATTGGGCAGATAGAAGTTTACTTTCACTTGGAACTACGCTTCCATCAGCAAATGTCATTGAAACGGAAAAGGATGTTGAGATTGATTTGGCTGCACCAGGTTTAAAAAAAGACGATTTTAAAATTGAATTAAACAACAACGTTTTGTCTGTATCTACTGAGAAAAAAGACGAGAAAGTAGAGCAAAACAAGGAAGGCAATTACAAACGACAAGAGTTCAGTTATTTATCATTTTTCAGATCTTTTCAAATGCCAGATACCGTTGATGAAAAGAAAATCGATGCTTCATACAAAGATGGAATTCTTAAAATTGTAATGGCAAAGAAAAAAATTGATGCACCTAAAATGGTTAAAACCATCGAGGTTAAATAATCATAATGCATCAATCGTAGGGAAAGGAGGCTTTTTTAGGAGGCCTCTTTTCTTTGTTTTAATCGAAATTATTTAGAAGTAAAATTTAATTTTAAATTGTCTCAAGAAACGCCATTACATTCTTCTCAATCCTTTCATTAATGTCTGACGAATCTGATTTTTCAAAAGTTTTTCCGGTAATTTTTTCATAGAGTTCAATATACCTTTCGGTAACGATATTCACAAAGTCATCTGGCATATCAGGCATCGTTTGTCCTTCTAAACCTTGAAATCCATTTTCAATGAGCCATTGCCTAACGAATTCTTTAGACAATTGTTTTTGAGCTTCACCTTTAGCTTGTCGTTCCTCATAGCCATCAGCGTAGAAATATCTCGATGAATCAGGGGTATGAATTTCATCTATCAAAACGACTTCACCATTTCTAAGTCCAAATTCATATTTTGTATCTACTAATATAAGTCCTCGCTCTGCAGCCATTTCGGTACCTCTTTGAAAAAGCGCTCGGGTGTATTTTTCCATTTGCAGATAAATATCTTCAGGTACTATGTTTTTGGTTAGGATTTCTTCTCTAGAAATGTCTTCATCGTGACCTTCATCTGCCTTGGTTGCTGGGGTTATGATAGGTTCGGGAAACCGATCGTTTTCTTTCATTCCCTCGGGTAAAGTAACTCCGCACAAAGTTCTTTTTCCAGATTTATATTCTCTTGCAGCATGGCCCGCAAGGTATCCTCTAATAACCATTTCAACTCGGATAGGTTCACATGCAAAACCTACTGCCACAGAAGGATCCGGTGTGCCAATTAACCAGTTTGGAACAATATCTTTCGTGGCATTCAAGAAAAGAGTAGCCACTTGATTCAATACTTGTCCTTTGAAGGGAATGCCTTTCGGAAGAATATGATCAAAAGCAGAGATTCTGTCTGATGCTACCATGACCAGTATATCATTTTCCAAGGTATATACATCGCGAACTTTGCCTTTGTATACTTTCTTTTGTCCTGGAAAATTGAAGTTACTCGCTGTCAGTGCCTTTGCCATAATTTCTTTTTTTAGTTTCTGCTAGTTCCTCTTTTTTTATTCTTTCTTCTGCTTCCACCTTATCGAACGCATCAATGATGCGCTTCACCAAGCTGTGCCGAATTACATCGTTTTGACCGAGTCTAATAACTCCAATACCTTCGACTTCCTTCAAAACATCAAGCGCATAGGAAAGACCTGATTTTTGACGATGCGGTAAATCCACTTGCGACATGTCACCCGTAATGACAAATTTTGCAGTCATTCCCATTCTGGTCAGGAACATTTTCATTTGCATTGCAGTAGTGTTTTGCGCCTCGTCAAGAATTACAAAGGCTTTGTCTAATGTTCTTCCTCTCATAAAAGCAAGTGGAGCAATTTCGATAATACCGAATTCTATCATGTCTGCCAATTTTTCTGCTGGAATCATATCACGAAGTGCATCGTAAAGCGGCATTAAATAAGGATCGAGTTTTTCTTTTAAATCCCCGGGTAAAAAACCTAGGTTTTCGCCGGCTTCAACCGCTGGACGGGTAAGAACGATGCGTTTCACTTCCTTCGCTTTCAGGGCCCTTACCGCTAAAGCAACAGCCGTATATGTTTTTCCTGTTCCTGCTGGACCTACAGCGAAAACCATATCATTTTCATTTACGGCTTGAACCAATTTCTTTTGATTCAAGGTTCGCGCTTTTATTTTAACACCTCCATTCCCATGAACAAGCGTTTCAGATCCATCATCAGTGGAAATCATAGACGACCCTTCGTCCATCATCAGGTTGTCAATGTTATTTTCCGTTAAGCTATTGTACTTATGAAAATGTTGAATAATCAATTCAAATTTTCGTTCAAATTCATCCATTACTTCTTCGTCCCCAGTAATGGTTAATTCATTGCCTCTTGAACTTATTTTAAGTTTTGGAAAAAAACTTTTAATATGTTTGAAAAGTGCGTTGTTTACGCCAAACAATTCAACAGGATTGATTTTCTTAATTTCTATCTTTCTTTCGTGCAATATGAATATTTTGAGCCCGGTTTAACTTAATTTATTTTCAGAAGAATTACTTTTGACAAATTTATAAATTATTCTACTCGGTTAATAAGGGGTTTAAGGTATTATGCAAATAATAACATTAACAACAGACATGGGGTTTCGCGATCATTATGTTGCAGCAATTAAAGGCAGTATTTTAAAATATTGTCGCCAAGCCAATATTATTGATGTTTCACATTCTATAAAACCTTTTGATGTCGCTGAAGCGGCAATGTATCTGAGTTATTGCATAGACGATTTTCCAGAAAATACAGTTCACTTAATTGGTGTTGATAGCGAGCCTATGATAAATTTTGGTGGTTCGGAGGGCTCTTTTCCATCAATCATGAGATATAAAAATCAATATTTTATCGCTACAGATAATGGTGTTTTTGGTGCCTTGTTAGGTGAAAATGAACATCAGGGGTTTTATCGAATTGATGATGTTTTATCCAATGTAGAATTGTTCAAGTTTCCTACAAAGAACATGTTGGTTCCTGCTGCCTGTAAATTGCTGAATGGCGAAAGTATAGATAAAATTGCATCCGAATTCCACACATTCAAAAAGGCCTTCGTACGCACTGCCATAATCGAATCCAATTTGATAAAAGGAAATGTTACGGTAATTGATAGCTATGGGAATTTGATTACCAATGTGCACAAATCATTATTTGATAGGTTTGGAAAAGATGTTCCTTTTACGATTTATTACAGGAATAAAGAATACCATATTGATGTTATTTCCCCTACTTACAATTCCGTCCCTCCAGGAGAGCGTGTTGCAATTTTCAATGATGCAGGAATGCTTGAAATAGCGGTTAATAGAGGAGCGAACACTTTAAATGGAGGTGCTGAAAAACTATTTGGAATTCGCGTTGGTGATGTTGTTCGAATTGAATTTACACCAAGAGGTTCACGATCGACAATTGATTCATTTTTTTAAAATGATAACAAGAATAGTTAAATTGGAATTTGAACCGGAAAAGATTCAAGAATTTCTCGACTTTTTCGAACAAGTTAAGCATAAGGTTAATTCATTTCCAGGCTGTAAGGGAATGCAGTTGTTTAGGGATAAAAGTAACGGGTGCATTGTTTTTACATATAGCATTTGGGAGAGTGAAGCAGATTTAGAAAATTACCGCACTTCGGAAACTTTTTCAAATATTTGGCCCAAAATTAAAGTTTGGTTTGCAGAAAAACCGGAAGCTTGGACGCTCAAAAGTCATTTCGATGGTCTTGAATTATTCAATTAATTTCAGACTTTCAACGAAAAAATTTAATTAAATCAGCGCTATCTGAAATATAAACGTACCTTTACTCAAATTTAATAACAAAATAATGAGTAAAGGAGTTGTAAAATTCTTTAATGAAACAAAAGGATTCGGTTTCATTATTGATACGGATTCTAGCAAAGAATACTTTGTGCATGTTTCCGGTTTGGTTGACAAAGTCAAAGAAAATGACGAAGTTGAATTCAACCTTGAAGAAGGCAGAAAAGGATTGAATGCAGTAAATGTGAAATTAGCGTAATACATATATTTAACGTTTATTTTAATTCTTGAAAGTCCCTTTTGGGACTTTTTTCGTTTAAGTTTAATTGGTTTTTCAATATTGTATTGGTGGAAACTCTGTCCAATTCTTACAGTTTGAATCAAAATGAAATCTTAACTTTGTAGCGTTTTTTAAAATGAACAAATGAGGGCATTGTATTTCAGAGAAATTAAGAGTTTTCTGAGTTCTATTATCGGTTATATTTTTATATTTATCTTCTTGGTAGCTTCCTGGATTTTTCATTGGGTTATTACTTATGATACCAATTTGTTGCAAGGAAGTCAAGCGGATTTAATTCCGTTTTTCAATCTTTCACCATTAATTCTTTTGATATTAATTCCTGCAATTACCATGCGTTCAATTGCGGAAGAGCGCAGAACGGGGACGATAGAATTATTATTTACCAGACCAATATCAGATATAAAAATTTTATTGGCTAAATATTTTGCTGGTGTAACATTAATGGTTATTGCTATTCTGCCTACAATAGTCTACTATTTCTCGATGTATTTCCTTGGTGATCCTGTTGGTATTATTGATGAAGGCGCAACATTTACCTCATACATAGGTTTGATATTGGTAGGTTCTTGTTTCGTTGCAATCGGAACATTTGCCTCTGCGCTAACGAGCAGTCAGATTGTAGCTTTTATTATTTCAATGTTTTTGTGTTGGATTTTTTATGACGGTTTTATGCTCATCGGTTCATACAATTTGCTTGGAGAATTTGATTTTGTGGTGAAATTTACAAGCTTATCCTATCATTTTGATGAAATAAAAAAAGGAATAATTGTTACCAAAGACATTATTTATCTGATCAGTATTATAGTGTTGTTCTTAACTGCTTCGTTGGCGGTAATAAAAACTTTAAAGAAATGACAAAGAAAGGATCAAGTAAATTCACCAATCGTCTTTTTAATTGGGCATTTTTCTGGATTGTATTGCTCGCAATTGTGTTCTTGAATATTATTAGCAATTATGTCAATTATCGCATTGACATGACCCAAGACGGACGTTACACCCTTTCTGAAGACACAAAGAAGTTTTTAGAAAATCCCAAAAATCTTAAGAACAGATTGAATGTAAAAATATATTTGGAAGGTAAATTACCCTCTGAACTGAGGACATTCCGCAATGCAATTGAAGAAAAGTTAAATGAATTCAAGGAAATAGCTGGGGATAGAATCGAATATGAGTTTATAGATCCTAATGTTGGGACAGAGCAAGAGCAGTTTGAGTTGAAACAAACTTTACAAGCTGGAGGCAAAGGGATCATGAAAATGGACTTAAAATATATTGCCGACGGTGACGAAATAAAAATGCAGGTTTGGCCAGGGGCCGTTTTGGAATATGGAGGCTCAACAGTTGGACATATCCAGTTTTTGCCGGGTAGTAAGTTGGGAGACGCATATCCAATTTCTGAGTTGACTTCATCTATCGAAAATGCACTGGTAAATTTGGAGTATACTCTTTTAAGTTCCATTAATAAAGCTGTTAAAGAAAAGAAACAGCGTATTGCTTTTCTTCACGGTCATGGTGAATTGGACGCTTACCAAACTTTTTTAGCAAGAGCGAATATTTCTCCTTATTACAATATTGCCGACATTACCATAAATGACTCAATCGCAGCATTGAATGATGTAGATGGACTTATTATTGTATCACCTAAAACCGCTTTCACAGATAAGGAATTGTATGTTATAGACCAGTTTGTGATGCGCGGAGGAAAGTTGATGTGTTTGTTAGATGCTGTCGAGTTGAATGAAGACTCTCTAAACACGAATGGGAATACCCATACAGTTCGACTGGAAACAGGTATCGATGATATGCTTTTTGATTATGGGCTGAAGTTGAATGATAATTTAGTGGTCGACGCAAAGTGTCTGCGCAAAATAGTCCCCTATGCAAGACAGCCATTTTTAAACTGGTTTTATTATGTTATGGCGACTCCATCTCAACATCCTATGTCTAAAAATGTTGAACCGGTTTCCTTAAAATATACAAGTGAAGTTGAAATGCTGGATATTGACAGCGTCAAAGTTTCATCAGTTTTGACATCATCGACCAATAGCAATGTTACTGGGTATGCTCCGTTAGTCAGTTTAGGGATGCCATTAAACTATGGAGATAACCCCGAATTGGTTCCAAATCCAACCGATGAAAAAAATAAGCGAACTCTTGGAGCTGTCGCAGAAGGGAAATTCTCGTCGAGATTCCGCAATCGTGTTGTTGAAGAATATACAAAGTCTATCGAGAAAGATAAGGATTTGAAGCAATACAAGTTTTTAACGAGTAGTCAAAAACCCGGAAAGGTTTTGTTAATTGGAAATGGACGCTTTATTGCAAATTCTTTGCGCCCTGATGAAAGGGGTTATCCTAAGCCATATTTTCCAAGTTTGTCGGCAGATGAAGAAATGACAATTTATTCGAGAAAATATGTTTTAATAGGCAACCAAGAATTTTTTCTAAATATGGTGGACTATATGATGGATGAGGGTTCGGTAATGGGGCTCAGAAGCAGGAAGGTCGATATCTATGCGCTTGACAAAAGCAAAATTAAAAATGATGCCCAATTTTATAAATTGATTAATATTATTATTCCTGTTCTTATAGTTGGACTTTTGGCAGCTTTAATGTTATTCCTAAGAAAAAGAAAATACGCAAAATAGCCATGAAAAAAAGTATATTATTAATCGTTTCATTGCTGGTATTGGTTGGTTTAGGTTGGTTTGCATTCAGTTTGATGAAGCAAAAACCGAAGTCTGACTCAGAGCTCATAGAGTTTGCCGTTGCGGATACGGCAAGTATTGACAAAATTGTAATTCAGGACCCCAATTTTAAGCCTTTTACCTTGCAGCGAAGCGGGAAAATTTGGACTGATGGGGATGGCGGATGCATCAACCAGCAAAGTGTCCAATTTATATTAGAAACATTCAAGAAAATAGAATTCAAAGGTTATTTGCCAGATAATTCTCAAGATAAATTTGAGCAACTGATGGCCACGCAACATACCAAAGTAATGATTTATAAAAATGGTGAATGGATTAAGACATGGTATTTAGGTCCGCCCGCTCAAGATCATTATGGTCAAATCATGCTTTTGGATGACGCACACTACGGAAAAAGCACCCATCCAGTAATTATGAAAATTAGAGGGGAGAATGGTATTATTGAACCACGTTTTTTTGCAGATCCAAGAAAATGGATGTGCACCAATATTTTTAGCTTGAGTTCGGATAGAATTGCAACCATAGCTGTTAAGTTTAATGACAAGCCTGAGATGAGTTTCAATTTAATTAAAAATGGAGGTGATATTCAAGTGTTCCAGCAAAACCAGCGCTTAACCATTAAAGATACTGCAAGGGTATACAGATACCTTCAGAACTATAAGAAAATTCATTTTGAGTTACCTAATTATGAGTTGAATACACTTCAATTAGACAGTTTGAAAAAGACTGTTCCTTTTGCTGTGCTAACTGTTAAAGAAACAAATGGAAAGAGCACGATACTAAAGATGTTTAGAATTAAAACTACAGACAAACGACCAAACGAATTTGGTGAAATTGTAGACAATGATTTAGACCGGTTCTGGTGTCAATTGCCAAATGGAAGTATTGTGAAATGTCAGTATTTTGTTTTTAATCCACTACTTTACGGAAACGTTTATTTCCCTATGATGAGTGCAGTGCCGAAAGTACCTTAATTGTTAATAAAAAATTATAAAAAAAGAGATATGGATTTACACCAAAACCTCTTGGTTTCTTAGTTTTGAATAAAATTTGAAAGAATGAATTTTGTAGTATCAAGTAGCGCCTTATTGAAACATCTTCAGAGTATTTCTGGAGTATTGAGTACAAGTAACGCTTTGCCAATTTTAGATAATTTTTTGGTGGAAGTTGGTGATGGGCGATTGACCATTTCTGCATCTGATTTGGAAACGACCATGCGAACAAGCATGGAAGCGGAAACAAAGGAACAAGGTAAAATCGCAATCCCCGCAAAATTACTTCTTGATGTTTTAAAAGCTTTACCTGATCAGCCTTGTACTTTTTTGGTTAACCCAACAAACTTCTCAATTGAGATTTCATACGACAATGGAAAATCAAAAATGACAGGTTTTAATGGAGATGATTATCCAAAAACGCCAACTATCGAAAACAGTAACCAGCTGAAAGTGTCAGGTGAAATTATTTCAAAGGCAATTAACAAAACGCTCTTCGCTACTGGAAACGATGATTTGCGCCCAGTAATGAGTGGTGTATACTGCCAGTTCAGTCCACAAGACATTACTTTTGTTGCAACCGACGCCCACAAATTGGTTCGATACAGTAGAACTGACTCTCAGGCTACAGGTAGTTCAGCATTTATTTTACCCAAAAAGCCGTTGAACCTTATTAAATCTAATTTAACTGGTAGTGAAGAGGTTCTTGTTGAATACAACGAGAGCAATGCAGTTTTCACATTTAATGACATGGTGATGGTTTGTCGCCTAATTGATGGGAAATATCCAAACTATGAAGCCGTAATTCCAAAAGAAAATCCTAACGTACTTACTATCGACAGAGCCCAGTTTTTGAGTTCAATCCGTCGCGTTTCGATTTTTGCAAACAAAACTACGCACCAAATCAAATTGAAATTGGCTGGATCTGAATTGTCATTATCTGCTGAGGATATTGATTTCGCGAACGAAGCCAACGAGCGTTTGACTTGTCACTACGATGGTGACGACATGGAAATCGGTTTCAATTCCCGTTTTTTGATGGAGATGCTAAACAATCTTGATGGGGCAGAGGTGAAGCTTGCAATGAGCGAGCCTTCACGTGCTGGTTTATTGATGCCATCTAATGGAGACAATCCAAACGAAGACATTTTGATGCTGGTTATGCCGGTTATGTTGAATAGGTAATTAATCAACCTTTTCTTGGCATTTCGCTTTAGAATGACAGCAGCTCATTTCTACTGTTTTCTCAGTTGAAATTTCGTTAATATTTTCTGTTTCCTCTTTAGTGTTTACTTTGTTTTCAATTTTTGGACTAACCAATGGAATGTTTAAATTCATTCCTCTTAAAACAATTAAAAATCCAACGCTAAAAAGTAAGGCACTAGCATATTTAGAAAATTTTAATCTGAATTGGTTTGGCAATTTATTCGCTGCGAAGGCAATAATAATGAGTCCAGGGCCTGTCCCTAAGCCAAACACCAACATTGCAAATGCTCCATGTAGCATGTCACCAGCAATAAGTGCATTTAGTAAAGCGAAGTAAACCATTCCACAAGGCAATAATCCATTAAGCAGCCCGAAGAAAAACAACTTGAATGGAAATTTCGAATGAACCATAGTACCAAACCCCTTACTTATGAAGGGCAAATTGAATCCTGAATTGCCTATCAAAGGAATTCGAATACCTATCCATTTACCGACAGCATAAAATATCATTGCAAGACCGGTTAATATACTCACCCATTGAAGAATTCCTAATGTATTTGCAGTTAACCCTATTATACCTATTATTAATCCAAGCATGGAATAGGTGAAAATTCTTCCAAGTGTATATTGAAATAAACCAGATAAAATGCTCAAATTAGAATTCCTATTCAATGGAAGTGCCAATGCAATCGGACCACACATCCCAACACAATGAATATTAGAGGTTAAACCGAGAAGAAATGCTGCAATAAAAACACCCATAATTTCAAAAATAGATTTCGCCCTTCTTTAAATATTTTATTTTATCGGCTTCGAATTTTAAAGTGTATTTGTATTTACCTTTAACTATCTTGTCCAATGGTATTGAGAAAAATAACGTTCCTTCAATTGGAAATCTTTGATCTAGTTTTCTGTTATCAGGTCTATGCAAGGTGATTTCAGCATTTTTTATGTTCATGGAATCAGGTATTTGAACCAAGAGTTGCATATTTTTTATTTCTATAATTGGCTGATCTTTCAATTTTTTTAAGTTGATGATTTGATCAATCTCCTCCTGATAATTAATTTCTTTTCTATAATAATCTTCACTATCTAAGTCGATACTTCTTGTCATTAAAATGGTTGTGAGCACAACAATGAAGATTATAAACAGTATCATTGCAAGTGCTATTCCTTTTCCCCAGCTCATTTTCATTATTAATGTTTTAAAGTGATGGACCAATAAATTTGGTTTTTATACGATCAATTTCCTTTCCATTTCCAAAGACCTTGATATGAATTATTTTTTTACCGTTTTCAATTTTTGAATAGGGAATTTTAACAATAAAGCGTTCTTTTAACTGGTCTTGTTCTTTGAGGATCATTTTTTTTACTACGGTTTCAATTTGTCCTATTTCATCTTCCAATTCTAATTTTACATCAAAATTGTATTTGGTTTTGTTGATCATATTGATCTCATAGATATTGCTCACAATACCTTTATCTGAAATTTGATACGTTGTTCCACGTTGTCGCATTATATATGTTTCAAAGTCATTTCTGGTTATTAGTAAAGTTGCCAAGACACCTATCAACGCAAGCAGAAGCATTGAGTAAGCTTTAACCCTTCTGGTCCATTGGAAAGGTGTTCTGTATTTTATTCCATTTTCAGAAACGAATCGAATCAGTCCTTTTTCAGACCCTACAGATTCCATGATATGATCACATTCATCAATACAAGCGGTGCAGTTAATGCATTCCAATTGTGTTCCGTTTCTTATATCAATTCCTGTTGGACAAACATGAACACAGTGCATGCAGTCAATACAATCACCTTTTTGTGCTTCTTTTCGATTTTCATCCTTCCGAAATTTAGCCCTTTGTTCTCCTCTTACATGGTCATAAGCAACAACCATTGAATTTGCATCAAGCAATACTCCTTGAAGTCGGCCATAAGGACAAATTGTTGTGCAGACTTGTTCGCGCAGTCGTGTAAAAACAAAATAAAAAACCGTAGTAAAAATAAATATGGCGACAAATCCACCAACATGAGCACCCAATGGATCTGTTTGTATATTCCATAAGTTTTCAGAGCTGATGATGTAGGCTAAAAAGGTATTCGCGATTAAAAAAGATATTATCCAAAACAAAGAATGTTTAAAAATGCGTTTGAAAATCTTCTTTTTGTCCCAAGCTGCGGCTGATAGTTTTTTTTGTTCATTCCAATCCCCATCAATCCAATATTCAATTCTACGAAAGAGCATTTCCATGAATATGGTCTGGGGACAGACCCATCCACAAAACAATCGGCCATAAATTATTGTAAAAAACACAACGAAAATTACTCCGATAATCATTGCTATAGCAAACAAAAACATATCTTGTGGCCAAAACACTTTTCCGAAAATGGTGAATTTGCGTTCAATGATATTAAACAGAAGCATTTGTTCTCCCCCGATGTAAATGTGTGGAGCCAAGAATAAAAATGCCAGCAAAAAATAGCTGACAATTTTACGTTTCGAATACCATTTACCTTTAGGTCTTTTGGGAAAAATCCAAACCCTTTTCCCCTTTTCATTAACCGTTGAAATGTGATCCCTGAAAGATGCTCCAAATTGTTCTTCAGATTCCATTTAATTGAGTTTTGGTATTTAAAAATTCACCAATTGAATTCACCTATTGTTTTTTACCATCTTTGTATAAGTCACCTTGAGGCTCTTTTCCTTTTACATTTGGAAGAGAAAGAACAAAAGATCCTACTTGTTGAATTTGTACTGGGTTAAGTTTGGAAGCGTGTTCTGGCATTCCATTAGGTGTTCCTAGTTTAATTGCGCGGAACAAATCCTTAATATCATTACCATATATCCAATAATCATCTGTAAGATTTGGCCCAATATCTCCTTCTCCAGATTTTTTATGGCATGCAATACAATTGGCTTCGAAAATAGATTTTCCAGAATTTAGAGCGCCTTGATCGGTAAGCAAAGTTGCTGTATTTTCATCCACATTCATGGCCATCTTTTTCAAATATGCATCAATATCAATTTTTGCTTGATTCATTTCTTTATCGTATGCGGCAATTTGAAGATCAGAAGTTTTTAAAACATGGTAGTTTACCAAATAAATAATTGCAAAAACTATCGTAACAAAAAATCCCCATACCCACCACGGAGGCAAATTGTTATCCAATTCTCTTATCCCGTCGTATTCATGATGCATTAAAATAGTGTGTTCCTCTTCAATATCAACCGCATCCGTGAGAATTTTGTTGATTTTCTTTGAAGCCATATTTTCAGTAATGGTTTCCGTTTTGACTTCAGAAATCATATCAATAAATCCCCTGAAAACGCCCCTCAAATAAAGTACGACTACCAATAATGAGATATTTACAAAAGTTAAAAAGTAGAGGTCAAAGGTTTCCACCAGTAACCAAGGTAAGTCTTTTGTTTCATTTCCTGCAGAAACAAAGCCCATTGCTTGACTTGTGTTGGCACCCCCAAGGAGAACCATGCAACCAATTAGTAATATTGTAGTTTTAATGGTATTTGATTCCTTTTCATTTTTCTTTTTTAGTTTCTCCTGAAAATATGTAGATTTTACTAGTGTTGAAATGGTAGTTGACATTACGATTATTGCAATAATTAAGATTATCATTAATGTACATAGGACATAAAATATCGTAAGATGATAATCATAATCAGGCATTGCGCCTGAAATTGTTTCAGCAGGTTGATTTAAATTATTACCAGTTGAGTCTGCTGTTGGCACTGCACCAAAAACGGTTGAATTCAAGAAAAATGCAACAAAAAATAGGAGGTGTTTGAAGTACTTATACATGACAATTAATTTGATTTTATTCATGGTGATTTGCATTCATTGAATTGTCAATCATAGAACCGTCTTGCAGAGGAATATCGCTGAGTTCTACAATTTCATTCTTTTTCATTTTTATCACCCTAACAATAACAAACGCAAAGAAAATAGCGAAAATGAGTAAGGAAATTAATGGGTAAATTTCAACGCCATCTATTCCTGTTAAATTGTGCTTTATGAATCTTAACATAATATTCGTTTTAATTATTTCACGCCTTTTATATCGATTCCTAATCTTTGCATATATGCAATGATTGCTACTATTTCTTTCGACTTTAGCTTATCTATTTCTGCTTGTTTGTTAATGTTTTTCTGCAATTCCTTTGGAAGATTGTTAATGATATCAGCAGCAATTAACAAAGCTTGTTTATCCAAATCAGTTTTAGCCTGTTTAGCGTAGCCTGCTTTGTATGGAACGCCCATAGTTCTCATGGCTTCAATTTTCTTTTCGATTAAGGATAAATCGAGATTATTTTCTTTGAGCCATGGGTATGCTGGCATAACTGATCCTGGTGAAACATCTTTTGGACGAATCAAATGTTGATAATGCCAATAATTACTTCTTAAGCCACCTTCTCTGGCCAAATCGGGACCTGTGCGCTTCGATCCCCATTGAAAGGGATGGTCATAAACAAATTCACCGGATTTCGAGTATTCACCATAGCGCGCAGTTTCGAAACGCAAAGGTCGAATCATCTGCGAGTGGCAATTATAACATCCTTCTGAAACATAAATATCTCTTCCTTCAAGTTCAAGTGGCGTGTATGGTTTAACACTTGAAATTGTTGGGACATTGCTTTTGACAATCATTGTGGGAATTATTTCAACGAGACCTCCAATGGCAACTACAATGATACTAATGATCATGAATCGAATTGGTCTACGCTCTATTGCGCGGTGCCAGTATTCGCCTTTGGTTTTTACCTTTAAGTTTTTAGTGACGCTGGCCTCCGCTTCTTCATTAGCTAAGAAATTTCCGGCTTTCGCTGTTTTAATTAAGTTGTAAAACATCATCACTGCACCTATAATGAAAAGCAATCCACCAATTGACCTTAGTATGTAATAAGGTTTCATCGCATCAACCATTTTCAAAAAGTCAGCATTAACTAATGTACCATCTGGATTAAAATCTTGCCACATTAGCCCCTGCATGAAACCTGCAATGTACATGGGAATCGCATAAAGAATGATTCCTAAGGTTGCAATCCAGAAATGTTGATTTGCAAGTTTTTTGGAATACAATTCAATCCGGAACATTTTAGGAAACAACCAATAAAGAAGTCCAAAGGTCATCATGCCATTCCAACCAAGTCCGCCTACATGTACATGAGCAATTGTCCAATCGGTAAAATGCGAAATCATGTTTACATTTTTCAATGACAACAGTGGGCCTTCAAAGGTCGCCATACCATAACACGTTAATGCAACCACCATGAATTTCAACATGACATCATCTCTTACACGATCCCAAGCCCCTCTCAATGTCAACAGTCCGTTCAGCATTCCTCCCCAAGACGGGGCAATCAACATAACAGAGAAAACAACTCCTAAACTTTGAGCCCAATCCGGCAATGACGTATACAAAAGATGGTGAGGTCCAGCCCAAATGTAGATGAAAATTAATGCCCAAAAATGTATAATTGAAAGGCGATAAGAATACACTGGCCTTTGAGCCGCTTTTGGGACGAAATAATACATTAAACCCAAATAAGGCGTAGTTAAGAAAAATGCCACAGCATTATGTCCATACCACCACTGTACAAGTGCATCTTGCACCCCTGCATACCATGAATAACTTTTTAAGAATGAAATCGGTAGTTCAAAGGAGTTAAAAATATGCAGAATGGCAACGGTTACAAATGTTGCAATGTAAAACCAAATGGCTACATAAAGGTGTTTAACCCGTCGATTTAAAATGGTTGCGAACATATTGAAACCGAATACTACCCATAGTAATGTGATGAGTATATCAATCCACCATTCTAATTCAGCATACTCTTTACCTGTTGTAATTCCAAATGGAAGGGTCAGAACCGCACAAAGTATAATGAACTGCCAACCCCAAAAGTTGATGTAACTCAGTTTGTCGCTCCACATCCTTGCCTTCAGTAACCGTTGCAAGGAGTAGTAAACGCCCATGAATATGCCATTTCCTACAAATGCAAAAATTACGGCATTGGTATGTAAGGGTCTAATGCGACCAAATGACAAAAAACTATAGCCTAAATAGTCATTGAAAAACTCTGGAAATGCCAATTGTAAGGCTGCAATAAGTCCTACCAACATACCGGTTATTCCCCAGATTATAGTCGCATAGGCGAAGTATTTTACAATTTTATTGTCGTAACTAAACTTTTGAATTTCCATCTGTTTCTTTGTTTATTTCTTTTTCTGGTTCATCGTCGAAAAGAATCCGCACGGAAGGAGTATAATCATCGTCAAATTGACCCGTTTTTGTTGCCCAGAAAAATGAGATTAGAAAAAATAGGGCTACAAAAAGACTCACAATTAGCATGATGTAAATTACTCCCATGATGCAAATTTGCTGAGTTTATTAAATGAAAAGAATGATGCGAATTAGACAAAAAACTGATTTCTGTCATGTTTTTGAAGCCGATACTTTTTTACTATAAATGTATACCGAAAATGTACTTAGAAGTACGACTGTTATAGAACTGATAGGCATCAAAATAGCTGCTACTAAAGGTGTTAGTTGTCCGCTAATCGCGAATGATAATCCAATAATATTGTAAAAAATTGAAAAGCTTAAACAAAAACGTAAAACGGTTTTCGAACGCGCGGATAATGCCAAAAGTTTATTTAATTTTTGTAAGGAATTTGCTTCAATTATCGCATCAGATGAAGGTGTAAATCTAAAAATATCTTCTGATACAGCAATCCCAACATCAGCCTGACCAAGAGCTCCAGAATCATTTAATCCATCTCCTACCATTAATACAATTTTACTTTTTTCTTGCAATGATTTAACATATTCAAATTTTTGTCGGGGTGACTGCTTAAAAAGTATGATGGCATTATTCTCGAATAATTCATTCATGATTTCTTTATCTTTTTCATGATCTCCTGAAAGTAAATGCAGTTTGTAATTTCTTAGCGACTTTATCATTTCAGACAAACCATCACGTAAGTGAGTATGAACAACAAACCTTCCAATAGTTTTCCCATTAATATTAATGAATACTGCACTTTCATTAATATCTTTTGGTTTTGAAAGAGCAAATGAAGCTTTACCCATTAATAATTTTAAATCACCTATATCTCCTTGTATTCCTTTACCTTTATGTTCTTGAAAGTTCTCAATTTTTTTATCCTCTAATTTCTTTTTTTTTAGGAATTGCGCTATTTTCATCGATAAAGGATGTGTGGAAGAATTGGTCAGCGCAAAACAGGCATCAATTTGTTGTTGAGATAATTTTTCCCCCTCATAAACAACATCATCTGAATCTGATTGCGTTAAGGTACCTGTTTTATCGAAAACGATGTCTGTAACTTCATTCAATCGTTCAATCACTTGTGCATTTTTAAGATAAAGTCCCTCTCTTCCAAGAAACCTAATGATATTCCCGTAAGTAAACGGTGCAGATAATGCCAGTGCGCATGGACACGCAACGATTAATATGGCAACCAAAACTTTTGGGATTTGATGGATATCATAAAATGCCCATAAAATTGATGCTAATAACGCAATAATGAAAAGTCCAATCAAAAAGAAGTAGGATAATTTATCTTGGTATCTATAACCAGAATGGGATTCCTTTGAAGTTTTAACTTCGTTCCAAAGTTGAGTGAGGTGACTTCGATTGCTTTCCTTCTCAACCTTAAGATTGACCTTCTGTCCAAGTAATTTTCCTCCAGCAAAGATGAAATCACCTTTAGTTTTGGTAATGGCTTCTGATTCTCCTGTTACAAAACTATAATCGATTAAAGCGCTTTCGGATAAAAGTACTGTGTCGCAGGGAATAACCTCTTCATTTCGTATGATTATCTCATCATTAACTTTTAATTCCTCTATCTCGATTATTTCATCACCATTTTTTGTTTTTCTTGTTACAGCAACTGGAAAATAAGAACTATAATCGCGTTCAAAGGATAAACTTCTATAGGTCATTCCCTGAAACCATTTACCTATTAATAAGAAGAAAATAAAACCAGCAAACGAATCCATGTAACCTGGTCCGTCTTCCATTAGTATGGAATATGTGCTTTGCAGATAAAGCGCAATAATTCCAATAGTAATTGGAACATCCAAATTAAGGTTCTTGTTTTTTATGGCTTTAAATGCAGAAATAAAATAATCACTGGCAGAATAAATCAATACAGGAATGGAAATGATAAATGAAAGTAAGGAAGTGAAGTTTCTAAATTCGACGTGTTCATTTTGTATACCTAAGTATTCAGGGAAACTCCATAGCATGATACTTCCAAAGGCGAAACCAGCTATTCCAAGTTTGTATAGTGCTTTTCGCTGCGATTTTTTATCTTCTTCCTTTCGATTTCCAAAATTTGGTGGATAACCTATGCTATCGAGCAACATCGCAAGATTCTCGAAACTTAATTTATGGTGATCAAATACAATAGCTGCCTCACGTTTAGTAAAATCAACTTGACACGAAAGAACAGCTGAATTGAGTTTGCTCAAATTCTCTAATAAATAAATGCAAGAGGAACAATGTATTTTAGGTAAGAAAAGTGTTATTCTTGATGTCTTTTCATCACTAAAGTCAATATATTTTTGTTGAATTGAAGGGATGTTTAAAAACTCATACTTCCTGTAATTCAAAGAATTAGGCTTGATACCTGCGCCTTTTTCCAAATTGTAAAAATTGCTAAGATTGTTTTCATTTAAAATCACATAAACGCCTTTACAACCATCACAACAAAAGTATTTTTCATTATAAATAATGGGTTTTGAAGGTAAAGAATCCCCACAATGAAAACATTTTTGGTTATTCATATGGTCTTTGAAAAAACACCTTCCATTGAAGAATTAGTAAAAAGCGAAAGATCAAAAGCCATACATGCATTTCGAACAAATGGTTTACCTTTTTCAGTAATAGAAATTTTGTTGTTCGTAACGCAAACCAATTCATCTTGAACCATGTCCGAAAGCCGCTCTAAAATCTTAGAATAAAATGCTTGAAATGGGGAATTGATCTGTAATTGGGTTTCGAAATGGCACATGAGATTTTTAATGTGACTTCTTATTTCAATATCCATGTCAGATAATAAGTGACCTTTAGTTATTGCCAATTCCTTGTTTTCAATACGATAAATGTAGTCTTCTAATACTTTTTCATTTTGCGCAAAACCAAACCAACTATCAGAAATGGCTGACATTCCCAATCCAATAAGAAGTTGTGATTGTTGGGTTGTATACCCCATAAAATTGCGGTGTAGGCTCTTATTATGCAATGCAATGGATAATTCATCTTCAGGTAATGCAAAGTGATCCATTCCAATTTCCAAATAACCATTATCAAGTAATTTGTATTTAGCTAAGCGGTATTGATCTTGCTTAAGTTTAGCATTTGGAATGTCAGCATCTTTAAATCCACGTTGACCCAAACCTTTGATCCATGGCACGTGGGCATAACTGTATAAGGCTATGCGATGCGGTAAAAGTTTAAGCGTAAGTTCTATCGTGATGTCAACATCTTTCAAAGTTTGTTTTGGTAAACCATAAACAAGATCGTGATTAATGGAATGGTAACCTATTTCAATGGCTTTTTCATGAACGTATTTAACTTGTTCAAACGGTTGGAAACGATGGATGGCTTTTTGAACTATTGAATTGTAATCTTGAATACCTAAACTGAGTCTTCTAAATCCGAATGCATACAAAGATTTTAAGTGCGCTTCGGTGGTATTGTTTGGATGCGCTTCAAAACTTAAAGCCACCTTTTCGGGATTTACTTGCTTTGATTCGAACAATCCTTCCAAAAGTTGTAAGAGGTTATGAGGAGAAAAAAATGTAGGTGTCCCTCCGCCAAAATGCATTTCTTTAATCTCTGGAGTAAAGGGTAGCAATTGCTTATATATTTTCCATTCTGATATTAAAGCCTTTATGTAAGGTTGTTCAACACCATGATTTTTTGTAATTCGCTTATGGCAACCACAAAAGGTACATAAACTCTCACAAAATGGTAAATGAACATATACGCTACATGAAGTTGAGTTAAAAAAAGAAAAATTGGTTTGTAATGTATTTATCCAATCTATTGAATTTAAATGGGGATTTTTCCAAAATGGTACTGTAGGATATGAGGTATATCGTGGTCCAGACACATTATATTTATCAATCAGTAACGCTTCTTTCTCCTTCAACATTTTGCAAAATTATGAGCCTCAATACATTAAAAAAATGACATTCGTCAAGTTTGAAAAACAGGTTTAAAAATCTTATTTTTGCCTTAAATGCTGTATTATGCTGGATAAGTCTCATAAACATGTAACTTGTGACACTTGTGGTGCGCGAAAATTTTCATTATTTAATAATGTTACAGATGGTGATTTAAACGGACTTGATCATGCGAAAAGCTGCTCATATTACAAAAAGAATCAAGCGTTATTCGTAGAAGGAAGTTATCCAAGAGGTGTATATTGTATTAATCAAGGTAAAGTAAAAGTTTTTGCAAGAGGAGACGAAGGGAAAGAGCAGATTATCCATATTGCTAAACAAGGTGAGATCATAGGTTTTCGATCCATGTTCAGTGAAGAGCCATATAAGGTATCGGCATCAACATTAGAGGAAAGTAACATTTGTTTTATTGGACGCGATGAATTTTTAAATATGATTGACACCAATCAAACCTTAAGAAATGGAATCATTAAAGAATTATCCAAAGAATTGGGCGAGCGGGCTTTGTTTATTACCAATATGGCGCAAAAATCTGTACGTGAACGGTTGGCATTTGCTCTGTTGATATTGGATGAAATTTATGGTGATGAGCAAATTAATTTAACGAGAGAAGATTTGGCCAATTTTGTGGGTACAGCAACAGAAACCTTAATTCGATTGTTACGAGATTTTAAAGATGAAGGGATTATTGAAACGCATACACGAAAGGTGGAAATCATAAACAAGAATAAATTAATGCAACTCGCTGGTAAGTAATTACCAAATGGCATCCGGATATTTGTTCACCAAATATTGCATTTCTGAAAGAAGGTGTCCCATATACTCTGTATGTATACCATTTTTTCCTCCTTTCATTAAAATGGTTTCGTCTGGAATTTTAAGTTTCGCCAAGTAGAAAATTTCTGCAATTTTTTGTTTCCAGTTGCGCTTAATTTCTTTTAATTCTGGTAGAATCCTGTCATGAATTAGGGTGTTTTCGGTTGGCGTTGTTATGAAAAATTCTGTAGTAAATTTCCAAAGTTCATCAACAGCAACTTGCAATCTTTGATTTGCTTCATCGGTACCGTCTCCCAATCTTATCATCCATTCAGAGCTGCGTCTTAAATGGTAGGTGATTTCTTTTAATGATTTGGTTGCTATTTCAGAAAGCTTTATATGTTCACTTTTGGAAAGTTCTCCGAAATAGTAGTAGTTAAATGCATCAATGAAAAACTGCCTTGCTGTGATGTATGCAAAATCTGTATTGGGTTGCTCAAGTAAAAGAAAATTGAGGTATTGGAATTCTGATCTTCTGTAAGCAATTTCGTCGGCATTCCGTTTAAATACTTCATTTTCTGCCACTAAATTGTAAAAAGATTCTGCAATTCCTAAATGGTCTAATGCCACATTTGTTGTTGCAAGGTCTTCTTCCAAAAAAGGTCCTCTACTGCTGTATTCTGCCAAGCGGTGACTCAAAATCATCGAATTATCCCCTAAGTGAAGACATAGCTTAATTATATCGCTCATAAATTTTGAATTTACATTTGTTTCACACCTTCGGGCAGCTTATAAAAAGTTGGATGACGGTAAATTTTATCGTCGTTGGGTTCAAAAAAGTAACCCGACTCGTTTAAGGAAACACTGATTATTTCTTTACTCGGGACAACCCACATGCCTGTTCCTTCACTGCGGCGTGTGTATATGTCTCTTGCATTTTCAAGCGCCATGTTTTTATCGTAAGCATGAAGACTTCCAACATGTTTGAATGCTTGGCCCGGCTTGGTTTGAATAAATACCTCCCAAAGAGTACCTTGATTTTCTGTGGTTTCCATAAATTTTTATTGAATTGATAAAATGGAATATGTTTTTTCGGAAATGGTGAATTTATCCCCAATTTTTTTTCCTTGTATTTTAATATAAATAGGTGTTTCAGTTGAAATCCCCATGATGTTTATTTCATCGAAGAGAATCGATGGGAAGGAAATTCCAACGAAAAACTTGAAATGATCCGTAAAAACCAATGCTCCTGACACGACAGTGTTTTTTGATGAGGTATCGATTAAGAGCAATTGTTTAAGATCTCGTTCTACTGTCCGAAGTTGGTTTTCAAAAATTAATTTTATGTCGTTTGCCTCATTTTGGTGTGAATAATCTTCAGGGTCCAAAATGTCTGTTTCATCAATATCAGCAGCTTCTGTTGCCATTTTTAAACGATCCTTTAGTTCGTTAATTTTTAATTTCTGATGCTGAACAAGCACCTCGATAAGTTTTTCTTTATTAATCATCTTAACAATTGTTTGATTCCATACTGACTCGCGGAAGCTCTGACCCATTGTCCATCTTTATGAGCTCGAATATGGTGCAAGAGTCTTTGCTGATTGCAAGGACCATTCCCATTAATTACATTCTTAAATTCCTCCCAATCAATTTCACCATGAGAATAAGTTCCATCTTCATGTGCAATAATGTTTTCGTCCGGAATTTTTAGACCAATCAGTTCCGCTTGAGGTATGGTTTTATTAATGAACTTCTCTCGCAAGTTATCGTTGGTTTCTCTTTTTATTTTCCATTTAATAGCAACAGACGAACGAGGCGAATCGGTGTCATGTGGACCAAACATCATCAATGCTGGCCACCACCACCTGTTCAATGCATCTTGAGCCATTTCTCTTTGTTCTTTTGTACCTTCCATCATTCTCCACATAATTTCATACCCCTGCCTTTGATGAAACGATTCTTCTTTGCATATTTTTACCATAGCTCGAGAATAGGGACCGTATGACGTGCGTTGAAGTGACACTTGATTAGTTATTGCAGCACCATCAACTAACCAACCGATTGCACCGATATCTGCCCAATTCAATGTTGGGTAATTAAAAACTGACGAATACTTTGCTTTGCCCTCATGTAACCATTGTATAAACATTTCTCTGGAAACACCCAAAGTTTCGGCTGCGCTATATAAATACAAGCCGTGTCCCCCCTCATCTTGGATTTTAGCCAAAAGAATTTTCTTACTGCGGATTGAAGGTGCCCTTGTAATCCAATTTCCTTCGGGTTGCATACCAATCACTTCCGAATGTGCATGCTGTGAAATTTGGCGAATCAAATGCTGACGGTATGCTTCAGGCATCCAATCTTTAGGTTCGATTTTAACTTCATTTTCTATTTTCGTTTCAAATTCAGCGAGCATTTCTTGCTCTTTTTGTGGTGCTTTAATCTGCATAGGGTTTCACTATTCGTGTGCTTGTTGCAAATTAAAAAAGAAAAAAAGGCCTAACTTATGACTGTTTTCGAGCGAAAAACATGATTAAAGTCATGGATTTAGAATTACTCGATAACAACCAATTTTTTTACAAACTGTGATGCTTCGCTAGTAAATAATAGTTCGTATATCCCTGGGGTAACGTTTTTTAAAGAAATTATATTACCAAATTGATTTATTTCTATCGGATAACTTCTTCCTTGAATATCGATTAATGTGACTTCATAATCCGAAATATCGCTTCTAATATTGAGGGATGATTGGCTGGAAACAGGATTGGGATAAATTTGAAGGTTGTCCATATTGGTTAAAGCATCAACATTTAAAAACTCCAATTTAAATTTTGCCAATCCACCATTGTCAGTTCCAATCCAAATATTATCCAACGAATCTCTAGTTATACAATGAACATAATTATCAGGAATTGGAGAGTTTTGGGTATCAAGATTAATCCACTCCAAATTATTAGTTCTTATAATTGCGCCATTTTGATGTGTACCAATTAAAAAATGTTGATGGCGATCTATTTCAAATGCAGTTAAACTGTTTGTTGGAATTGCAGAATTGGAAACGTTAAATGTCAACCAAATTTGATTACCGGTTTCTGTGAAAAGTCCTTGAGCAGTGGATGCAAACCAAGGATTATATAAAGCATCGTATTGCACAGCAATGGATGAATTGTCCGGTAAGTTTGAGTTTGCAATAGTATAAATTATTGGATTGTCATTTACAATAAAGAATATCCCACCATTGATGGTCGTTACGCAAGGAATTCCTGCTTGATCGAAATCTACTGAAGTAATATTATTGGACAGCAATCCTGAATTGGCAATCGTCCAAGTTGTCCATGCACTCCAGTCATACCTGCACAATCCTTCAACAGTTCCAATCCATAATTCATGTGACGGGGAGAAACTAATGGTTCTAATGAAATTGTCTGCAATATCAGAATTTGAAGTATTGTAGTTTGTCCAGGAACTTCCATCATATTTGAAAATACCACTGAGTGTGGTACCTATCCAAATGTTATTGTTATGATCAACGGCCAAGGCGCGTATATAATCGTCTGTTAATTCAGAATTCTGAGTATTGAAACTATTCCAGGTTCCTTGGTTGTAATTAAACAATCCGTGGTCGGTCCCAATCCAAATGGTGTTGTTGGAATCAATAGCTAAACAACGAATGGTATTGTTGGTAATTGGAGAATTGGAATTATTGAAGACCTCCCAATCGGTTGAAATTTGACTGAAAAAAAAACTTCCGTTACCCAAAAGTAACGGAAGCGATAAAATAATTTTCAGACCTAATCGCATGTTATTCAATAATCACACGAGTTGGGTAATTCTTACCTTCAAATAGAATGTTAAAAATGTATACACCTTTTGCCAAGCCTTTCGTTTCTATTGGAAGTTGATTAAAACCAACTTGATGCTCAAAGTTATTTTCGTAAACTTTAGATCCTACCATATTCAATAATTCTGTTTTTATTGATCCTTCAAACGGGGTTTCAAATGCTACATTAAATATCCCATCATTTGGATTTGGCGCAATGTGAATAGAATTTTTAAAAGGAACGTTTTCTCCAATTGCAGCGCATGAGCTCACAACAGCCTCAACAGGAACCAAGTCACTCGGACAAGTACTATTTTGCGTATGAATTTCCCAATCGTAAAAGAAATAATAATAAGAAGCTCCAGCGGAAGCTCCAATTATAGATAAAACTCCTGGTAAGTCATAAGGATAAGTAGCACTGTTATTGTTTCGGTAGAGACCGCCGGTATTGATATTTTTACCAACCAATCTTAAATTATTCGCTACTGGAACATCGAAATTCAAATCTACTCTGCTCGATCCAACTGGAACATTTACCGTTGTCGTTTGTAAAACCACACCCAATTCATCTTGTAAATCAACAGTAATAGAACCTGCGCTTTGCGCATAAACCAATACGGATTGTAAAGTGAAAGGAATTAAACTATTGAAAATTTCGTATTGCTCTGAGTTAACCCAGCCTCCGCCACCTATGCCGTTTGAATACGGCTCAGCATATACAGAATCTGTGTAAACATCAGTATTCTGAACGTAATAGGTTGTTGATGCAGTCAAATTAGGCGTAGTAAATGAAGGTCCTGCACCAACAAAATTTCCTGCTGCATCATACCAAGTGATATCTCCAGAGGCAGTTGCAGTTAATTCCATTGAACCTGAAACACAAATAGTATCGCCAATAGCAATGGGTGGGTTAGGAGCAACGTTGTTAACCACGAACGGATCAGAAATGTTGGTTCCACAATAATTGGTGACTTCACAAGTGTATGATCCAGCTTGCGTAACTGTAATCGTTTGTGTGGTATCACCAGTTGACCATAGATAATTGGTTCCTGCAGTCGCAGTTAGGGTGATAGTTTGCCCATCACATAAATTATTGGAATTATCAGAAGAAATAATTGGAGCCTGTGGGGTTCCTGCGGGATGTTGTAAGGTTAAAGTAACAGGTACTGCTGTATAATTGTTGTCATCATTTTCTTCAAGAAATATATTGTTCTTGTCTACCTCCATAACAATATAATAATCGCCGTTACATGTGTTAGGTGGAATATTGATCCACATTCCATCAAGGTGTTTGCCGTAAACGTCAGTCCATCCCGAGGAAATTCCCTGTTCAATTACAGAACAATTGTAGCTCCCACCGCCTAGATTCCAGTTAGGAAAATTAACGTTATACATAATATTTCCACCCATGTAAATCGTGTTGTCATCACGACAATGTCCATCATATGTGCTACCAGGAGTCCCACATTGACCATAATCCATTAAACAAAATCCGATTTTAGCTCCGGTTCCAACAATCGGCCAATTTAGTGGATTGGGGTCTGCGGTCTGAATTCTTAAGGTCATCACAGCCCAGTCATCCACGTGATTGTGTCCATGGGCTGGGTGATATGTTACACTTCCTGCATATTGGTCAACATACGTCATTGAGTTGCCATCTTTTTTGTAAATACGCTGAGTGATTAACTGCTTTGGATTAGGATAACCATTTGGACATGTAAAGGCTCCGGTAGCATTAACATTAAAAACTGTATCACTGCCGCACAAAAATGTTCTTTTTCCATTGGCATCTTGGCCTCTAACAGTAAATGAGCCATGACCAATATTTGGTGTTGATCCCGTAACCCTTAGTCTTCCATTGTCTGAGCCTTGACCATTATAATTTGTGCCAGCACCAGTTTGAGGATATTCAGTGTAACCGTTGTTCGAAATTCCTTTCCAGGAAGCTGTAATATCTGGCAAAAGTAGACAGTTTGCTGTGCCGTCCTCACAAACACAAGATGTTGCATTAGTCGTTGTACATTGGGAGAATCCCTGACTTAGGAAAATCGGTGCAAGAATTAAAATTAGTAGTAGTTTTTTCATTTTTAAAATTTAGGTTGAATTTATAAAAAAATAAGTTAATTAATTTGAATAACACTTTAAATTTTCAAGGAATTAATTTCGAAATCAAGTAACAAATGTTACTCAATATTTTATTGGAGTTCCTAAATTTGTATTAAAAAGATCATGTTAGGTAAGGGAAGTAAGTTATACAGCATATTTAGACATAAATGTCCGCGTTGTCACGAAGGTGAATTTTTTGTTTCTCATCCTTACGATTTATCGAAAGCAGGTGATATTCATCCAGAATGTTCAAAATGCGGATTGAAATATCAAGCGGAGCCTGGTTTTTATTACGGAGCAATGTATGTTTCTTATGCGCTTGCTGTTGCACTATTTGTAACCATTTGGGTTTCTTTCAATTTATTTTTACCTTCTTTTTCTGTTGGTTGGCAAATCGGTGCAATAATTTTTTTTACATTACTTTTAGGGCCATATTTATACGCCTTGTCCAAAATAATTTGGGCAAACTTTTTCTTTTCTTATGAAAAAAATACCGATATCCGCGGAGCAACAACAAAGGATAAATAATTTATTCGCTGGAATTTTACAACCAGAACTACTTGTTGAAATGGAGGCCAAAAGTTTACTCCATGTTTATGATGCTGAGGAGTTTATTTTGCACGTTGGGGATCAAATGACGTTCATTCCAATCATATTGGAAGGTTCAATTAAAGTGGTTCGTGAAAACAATGATGGGGAGGAGCTATTGCTTTATTACATTGAGGGCGGGGATACTTGCGCAATGACTTTACAGTGCTGCATGAGAAAAACTAAAAGTGAGGTGAAAGCATTGGCAATAGAATCCTCTATTGTATTGATGATTCCTATTGAATTCATGGAAATTTGGATGGAAAAATATGCATCTTGGAGAGCTTTTATTCTCCAGAGTTACCATGCTAGAATGATGGAATTATTGGAAACCATCGACGCTATGGCATTCATGAAATTGGATGAGCGACTTTTGAAGTATTTGAGTGATCAAGCAAAAATTACAGGTAGTTTAGAATTGTCACTTACACATCAACAAATCGCAGAGGATCTAAATTCATCACGTGTTGTGATTTCAAGATTGTTGAAACAACTTGAAGTGAAAGGCGGAATTCAATTGTTCCGAAATAAAATTGTCCTTGCCACTATCTAGTCCTTATTGATTTCATTAACTTTGAATTTCAATCAATACCATTAAATCTATGGAAGAAATTCTAGTTGTAACTGGCTTGCCTAGGTCGGGAACTTCATTAATGATGCAGCTCATTCACAAGGCAAATATTCCAATTCTGTCGGATGGAAAAAGAGAAAAAGACATAAGCAATCCGGAAGGATACTACGAATTGGAAGCGGTAAAAGGAATCGTATCAGACAATAGTTTTCTTCAAGGTGCTCCGGGTAAGGCTGTCAAAATTGTTGCGCCATTGCCTTTATATTTGGACATTGAATTTAAATATAAAGTCATTTTCATGCGTCGTGAAATGGATGAAATTTTACGCTCTCAGGAAAAAATGCTTCAAAAGGATCAAGTCAGTGAAAGGGAAAAATTCCGTACCATTTATGAATTTCACTTGAAAAAAACCTACAAATTTTTATTGGAAAATGAAATTCCTTTCATTGATATCAATTACAATAAACTTTTAACTAATCCTGAAAATGAACTGGATAGATTTAAGCAGTTTCTGAATGTGAATTCTAGCATTCAAGAATTATTAGAAGTAGTTCGACCAGATTTATATCGAAATAGAAATGAAAAATAAATCTCAAGTAAAAAAAATAATTTATAGAGGAAAACCTTACAACGTTCCTCCTGGAGGTTCTCTGGGCTTATTAGCCCTCGGAAATATTGGTGTTAGAGCATGGAAAACATCTCGCGACAATTACTTAGAAAAAAATCCTATTCAACGTGAAGAAAAGAAATAAAGTTTTGCTTGTCGGATGGGATTCTGCTGATTGGAAAGTTATTGATAAATTGATTGCTCAGGGCAAAATGCCTGCTTTGAAAAGTCTGATCGACCAAGGTGTTCGGGGTAAGATTGCGACAATGGATCCACCTTTGTCTCCGATGCTTTGGACTTCAATGGCGACTGGAAAAAGACCTTTTAAACATGGGGTTCTCGGATTCGTAGAGCCTGATGGAAATGGAGGTGTTCGACCTGTTTCATCTCACTACCGAAAAGTTAAGGCCATTTGGAACATGTTGACAATGGAGGGGATTAAATCAAATATTGTTGGATGGTGGCCAAGTAATCCCGTTGAATCAATCAATGGATGCATGGTTTCCAATCTTTTTCATCAGGAAAAAAAGGCAAAAGAATTATTAGATGTTAATGAGTGGCCTGTCGCGGAAGCATCGGTATATCCTGAATCATTAATTCACCAATTGAAAGATTTGCGTGTACATCCACTTGAAATAAGTTTAAATATAATTTCACCTTTTGTGCCTGATGTGCTTAAGCTAGGTAGGCAAGAGGACAATAATTTGATGGTAATTTCCAAATACCTTGCCCACGCGACGACTGTTCATGCTGTTGCGACTGAATTGATGGAAACGCAAGAATGGGATTTCACCGCAGTTTATCATGACGCTTTAGACCATTTTAGCCATGGTTACATGCGTTTCTATCCGCCAAGAAGAGAACATGTAGAAAAAGAGGACTTCGATCTTTACAAAAATGTTGTCGATGGTGCATATATCTATCATGACATGATGCTAGATAGACTTTTGGGAATGATTGATGACCAAACAACGGTAATTGTAGTCTCTGATCACGGATTTCATTCAGATCATTTAAGACCTGTATCAATTCCTCAAGTTCCCTCTGGTCCTGCCATCGAACATTCTCCATATGGAATTTTTGTTGCCAAAGGTCCTGGAATTAAGAAAGGAGAGCAAATTTTTGGTGCTAGTGTTTTAGATGTTACCCCAACTTTATTAGCACTCATGGATTTACCAATAGGAAAAGATATGGATGGCAAGCCCTTAGTATCTATTTTTGAAGGTGAAAAGCAATTAAAATATATTGATAGTTGGGAAAACGTTGATAAATACGGTGGAGAACTTTTGGCTACTGAGAACAATACAACTTCAAATAATGAAGCGGCGTTACAACAACTCATTGATCTTGGATACATCGATGATCTCAAGGTAGAGGATGAGAACAAATATGACCATATCAAGGGTTTGGTTAAGGAAAACAACTTTTATTTAGCCAAATCCTATGCAAGCGCAGGTTTTAATGAAGAGGCCTTGGAAATTCTTTTGGAAATTGAAGACAAATCTAAACCCGATTATCGCGTATTAACGGATATTATCAATTGTGCAATTCGTACCAAAAGATACAATCTAGCAAAAGAATACCTTTCGTTTACGAGGCATGTCAAAGTATTAAGCGAGAATCAATTGGACATCATGGAGGCTAAAATTGAAATCGGCCTAAATAAACCTGTTGAAGGTATTCAATTACTTAATAAGGTCTTGAAGCAAATGCCTGACTCTATTGAATTGCTTATGGATTTGGGTAGGGTATACAATGCAATTCACAAGAAGAACAATGCCCTTGAATGCTTTAACAGGGTTTTAAATTACGATCCTGAAAATGCCTACGCTTATTACGGTAAGGGATTGGCTTATCTAAGGTCTGAAGAATATGAAAATGCGGTTGAAGAATTTTTGAATGCCATCGAGCGCCTTTATCATTTCCCAATTGCTCATTTGCACCTTGGAGAGACCTTGGCACTGATGAAAGAATATGATGCAGCAATTGATACCCTTGAGCTGGTGAGAACAATGATGCCAAAGGTGACTAAAATTTATCGTTGGTTACTCGATCTTTATGAGGTTACTGAAAATGAGCAAAAAGCTTCAGAATACCGAAACATTCTGTCCAAAATACAGTTGGGTTCAAAAACCATTATTAGCGGTCCTCCAGGTGAAAAATTATTAAACGCATTAGAATACCTTTCCTCTCAAAATGTAGAAATTGGTAATTCAAAGGAAATATTTGCCTCACAAAAAATCAATGTAATGAATACCAATTGGTTAACTGAATACACGGGAGATGTTATTTATGTTCCAATGCAATATTTCGGCGCATTGAATGCAAGATACGAATACAAGTTCATTTTTATTAAAGACGATACAGAACGTGTGATGGAATATATTAACGGCTTGATGAAAATGAGAAGAGGTTCTTTTAATTCTGAGTTGCTGGCTGATTTGGTAAATTTGGAACAAGCAACCATGTCATGGTTCAATCAGCAACCGAATTTAGACATCATTTACATAAATGATTTGGATAAATTGAGTGACTTTTACTAAAGTTTATGCCGTAATTCACCGATAAATCAATTTTTTTGCTTAAAATTGCCTCAGTTAACTTAAAATTATTTTCATATGAAAAAAAATCTACAATCTAGATTGTCTAAGTATACTGCTGCTGCTACTGCAGTTGTAGGAGCTGTTGCTGGGGCAAACGGACAAATTGTTTACACAGACATCAATCCAGATGAAGTTCATGATGCAATGATGGGCAATGGACCAGAATTTGGTCTTTTGGACATTAACAATGATGCTACTTTAGACTTTTTTGTTTATTCGATTGATACTGTTGTAGGCGGAACAGCATACAAATTAACAATGGTTGCACCTTACGGTACTTTGGGTAATGCAGTTGCAGGTGATGCGCCATCAGGTTATGATTATGCATTTGCAATGACAGCTGGCACCAACATTGATGCTGCTACAGCTTGGATCGTTCCTGCTTCTTCTGGAGCTTTATCAATGGCATTTAATGTAGACGGAGCATTTCCTTATGCATCTTACTGGCAAAATGGTGTTACTGACAAATATCTAGGTTTGAAGTTTTTCGTTAATGGAAACGCACACTATGGTTGGGCACGTTTAGACGTTACTGCTGATGGCGATGTTTTCGTTATGAAAGATTATGCATACAATGCTACTCCAGATGCAGGTATTCAAGCAGGTCAAATGGCTGGAATAAGCACTACTGAAATGGAAAACAACCTACACTTCGTAAACCAACCAAACAACACAGTTAAAGTTGTGATCAACGAAGGATTGTCAAATGGTTCAATTACATTGGTATCTGCTAACGGACAAACAGTTTCTACTGGAAACGTTGATAGCGACGAATACATCGTTGATTTAAACGGTCTTTCAGCTGGAATTTATGTAATCAATGCACAATTTGCTGAAGGTTCAATGACTAAGAAAGTTATCGTTCATTAAGATTCGATATAAATTTTTGAAAAGACCGATTCGTCGGTCTTTTTTTTTGATTTAACTTTGATTCATGAGTAAAAATAAAAAACCGAACTACACTGTTACTGCTCAAGGTTCATTGGGATTATTGGCACTTGGCGATATTGGCATTCAACTATGGCGTGAGGCCGTTAAAGAAAATCGTGAAACTAAAAAAGTCAATTCCAAAGATAAAAATGAGCATAAATAAAAGAAATAAAATTTTGCTCATTGGTTGGGATGCAGCAGATTGGAAAGTCATAGATCCTCTAATTCAACAGGGTAAAATGCCTGCTTTAAAAGCATTAATTGAACGTGGTGTATATGGAAAAATTCAAACTTTAGACCCACCACTTTCGCCCATGCTGTGGACAAGTATTGCAACAGGATTCAGAGCCGATAAACATGGAATTGGCGGTTTTGTTGAACCAAATCCAGACGGTACAGGTCTTAGACCCGTTACATCAACCTCAAGAAAAGTAAAGGCAATTTGGAATATTTTACACCATAAAGGATTAAAATCCAATGTTGTTTCTTGGTGGCCGAGTAACCCGGCTGAACCAATTAATGGGGTAATGGTTTCCAATCATTATCAAGTTGCATCAAAGCCCATAGAAGAAGAATGGGAAATGCCACGTGGAACAATACACCCCAAATCATTATCAGATGACTTGAAACAATGGCGTGTTCACCCAAATGAAGTTACACTTGCCATGACTTTGCCTTTTATTCCCAATCTTGAAAAGGACAAGGAACTTCGAAAAGCAAAACGTACATCAGGAGTTGTAAAAGTAATCGCCAATGCTGCTTCTGTTCATGCTGTTTCTACAAATCTTATGCGAACAACTGAATGGGATTTTATGGCTGTTTATCATGATGCCATTGACCATTTTTCTCATCTAGCCATGCGCTTTCATCCTCCAAGAAGACCTGAAATAGATGAAAAGGAGTATGAGGATTATAAAAATGTAGTGGAATCAGGTTATCGTTTTCATGACATGATGTTAGAGCGAACATTGGAATTGATTGATGATGAAACCACCGTAATGTTGATTTCAGATCATGGTTTTCATTCAGATCATCAAAGACCTAAATACATTCCAAAAGAGCCTTCTGGACCCGCTGTTGAACACAGTCCATACGGAATATTTGTTATGGCTGGACCTGGAATTAAAAAAGGTGGACAAAGGGTTAGCGGTGCGTCAATTCTCGATGTTACACCTACCTTATTGGCACACATGGATTTTGAGGTTGGTCAGGATATGGAGGGGAAGGTACTTCATGGTGTTTTCGAGCAAGCAAAATCGGTAAAAATGATTCCTTCATGGGAAGATGTGACAGGAGATTTTGGTATGCATGACCCTGATTTGATGGAAGATCCATGGCAAGCTATGGAAGCCTTACAGCAATTGGTGGATTTGGGTTACATTGATGAAATAGGAGATGATAAATTGCTTGCTGTTGAAAAAGCAAAGCGTGAAAACCAATATTATGTTGCCAGAAATCTCATCAATGCAAAAAAATGGAATCAAGCATTGGAGATTTTGGAACAGATCTTCGAGGAATCGAAGATTACCAGATACGGCCAACGACTGGCATTTGTCTATTTGTCGACTAATAAATTGATTAAATGTCAAAGTTTAATCGACGAGTTACGGGTATTGGAAAAGAAATCCAGTCTGGAAAATAAAAAAGAGGCTTTGAAGAAAAATCCGAAAGATCCATTTGGAAATGCGGATTATGAGGAACCGATGTACCTCGATTTTGTTGAGGGTTTACTGAATTTAAAAATCAATAAACCGAAAAAGGCACTACCGATCCTTGAAAGAGTTCAAAAAAAGAATCCCAATAATTTGCAAGTCGCGGTTAACATTGGGAAGATTTTAAATCAAAGAAAAAAATACCAAGCTTCAGAAAAACAGTTTATTCAGGCATTGGCAATTGACAATAGAAATGCACAAGCGCATCACGGATTGGGCGTGTCTTTTCTTAGGCGCAAAATGTATGCAGAGGCAATTGAAGAATTTTTTGCAGCTTCAGAGGAAAACTTTTTTATTCCAAATGTTCATTATCATTTAGGTGAAGCTTTTTACAAAACGGGTTATTTCAACGAATCTGAACAAGCTTTTGCTGTCGCGGTAAGTTTGTCTCCAGGAATGGCTAAGGCGCACAAGTGGTTGGTTGATTTATATCGGAACAAATTGCGGCAACCTGAAAAAGCCGCAAAGCACGAAACATTTCTGAGTGAGAATATTAAGGGCGAACTACATATTGTTTCAGGAGTCCCTGGTTCTGGATATCAGGATTTTTTAAAGTTACTTGAAGACAATCATTTTGATGTTGTGGTTAATAAAAATGCTTCAAATCCCGAAACACGTTATATCGCAAATGAAACCAAAAAACTTAAGGAGCAATTGGATTGGTTGGCAAATCAGAAAAATCGAATCATTTATATTCCGCCTCAATATTTAAGTCAACTACCGCCAGATTTTAATTATAAGTTTGTCTATTTCGAAAAAACTAAAGCTGATATAATTGATTCCGATTTTGTTAAAAAAGGTAAAACCAATTTAAAAAAGATAATACCAATTAATAAATTAAACCAGTTGGAATCTGAAATTTCGAAAATTGAAATATGGATGGAATCTCAGCCTTTGCTGCAGATTATGGTTGTAGAATTTGATGACTTTTTCAAGAATCCTAATCTTAATATTCGTCAACTTAAAACATTTTTTGAATAATTTGAATAAATATATCGTATATTCGAACGTCTAATCAAAAATACATGAAAAAGAAATTACTTATTGATGAGAAGAAATTGGCTGGTTTTTCCGCTATGGCTGGTGCTGTAATTGCAGGTAGTGCTGCCGATGCTCAAATTGTTTACACTGACGCAAATCCAGATGTGGTTGTTGATGTTAACAATCCAAATTACGATCTTGATTTTAATAATGACGCTATAGCAGATGTGTCATTCCTTGTGCAAAGTGCCGCTGGTTCAGCGACTTACAGCGGAATTCCATTTACGTACGATGCTACTTATGCGGTTGCGTATCCGGGAGCTGGGGGAGGACTTCAAATGAGTTTGGTTCCAGGCTCTAGTAGTTCCATGACAAGTGCGGTTGCACCATTAAATAATGGAGACGCTATAAATCCAGGGGCTATGTTTACAAGTTCAGGAGCGGCCCTTGGTGTAGATGTATTTGTAAACATCCCATTGTTAGGATATACTTATGCCTACCAGGGGGGTGAGTTTTTAGGTGTGTCCGATAAATTCTTAGGTGTTAAGTTTGTTGCTGGAGCAAACACACATTACGGATGGGTAAGATTGGATGTAGCAGCTGATGCATCAACCATTACCATTAAAGATTATGCGTTCAATGCATTTCCGGATGGAGAAATTTTGGCAGGGCAAATGGTAGGATTAGAAAACATTACTGTTGATGAAAAAGTTACTGTTAAAACTACATTGAACGAGGCATTAATTAATGTTACTCCAGATTTAATTGGTGGAAAAGTCAATCTATACAGTATGTCGGGTCAATTGGTAGCAAGTACATCAATTCAAGATGTTGATACCAAATTGTCTTTTGAAGGCATCGAAACAGGAATCTACACGGTTGCTGCTCAGTTTGATGCTGGACAAGTAACAAAGAAAGTTTATGTGAAATAAAACTCACAAATTATACCTTAAAAAAGGTCGGAATTCCCGACCTTTTTTTGTTTTCAAAATTTTATTAAATGGAATTAGGAAATCCGACCTGGATAAACCTTCAAAGCCTCTTCCAAACATTTAACGGCATTCTTCAAAGCATCCTGATTCAAAACATAAGCAATACGTGCCTCTTGCTGTCCTGCTCCTTTTGAAGAGTAAAAACCATTTGCTGGTGCCATCATTACGGTTTGACCTTCAAATGAGAATTCCTCCAATAGCCATTGACAAAACTTTTCCGCATCGTCAACAGGGAATTTCGCAACGCAGTAAAAAGCACCACTTGGTTTAGGGCAAAATACGCCTGGTATTTTATTCAAGCCATCAACCATGATGTTTCTTCTTTCCACATATTCGGCAACAACATCATCAAAGTAGGATTGAGGCGTATTTAACGAAGCTTCAGCAGCTATTTGATCAACGGTTGGAGGAGATAAACGTGCTTGACCGAATTTTAAGGCTGCAGCCATTAGGTCTTTATTTTTGGTTATCAATGCACCGATTCTTGCACCACACATCGAGTAACGCTTAGAAACTGAATCAATCATCACCACATTGTTTTCAATGCCTTCTAGATTCATTACAGAAAAAGGTACGGCACCATCGTAGCAAAACTCGCGGTAAACTTCATCTGCAAAAAGAAACAAATCGTGTTTTTTGACAATATCACGCAGTTGCAACAATTCGTCTTTTGAATACAAATATCCGGTTGGATTACCAGGGTTACAAATAACAATTGCTTTAGTTTTAGATGTTATTTTCGCTTCAATCGCGTCTATTGGAGGAAGCGCGAAACCTGATTCTATAGATGCAGTTACAGGAACAACGTTTAATCCTCCCATTACGGCAAACCCATTATAATTGGCATAAAAAGGTTCTGGGATAATCACTTCGTCACCAGGGTTGCAAGCCGACATGAAACCAAATATCAATGCCTCTGAACCTCCTGTTGTGATTAGTATATTTTCCGGATTAACATTAATACCCGTTTTCTGATAGTATGCGGACAAACCATTACGGTAACTTTCGAAGCCAGCTGAATGACTGTATTCAAGAACTTTTCGATCAAGGTTTTTTATAGCTTGTAAAGCCACCTCAGGTGTTTCGATATCAGGTTGACCTATATTCAAATGATAAACGATCTTACCTTCTTTTTTTGCTTTTTCTGAGTATGGAACAAGCTTTCGTATTGGAGATGCCGGCATGTCTACGGCCTTTTGAGAAATCTGAGGCATGTTACTTTATTTTTTACAAATTTAAGTCAAATGGTGAATTTAATGTAGAATTAAAGATTTCTTTTTCGAACTTTGAAATATGTATAAATTGGCTTTTGTTTTTATAATTCTCGTCTGCGCTTGTTCTTTTGAAAATAGCAATTTAACAGCTGATACAAATTCCAGTCTTACCAATCAAAAAAGTCAACAATATTTTCGGGATACTACCTTCAAGGATACTCTTGTTGACAGTATCGCCATATACAAAAGGAGACAGGACTCCGTTTTTGTAAATTTGAATTTATGTGATGTTCAAAAATATAATTCTAAAATAAAAGTTGATTTGAAATATCGTACGACAGATAATTTCTTCAAAGTAAAATATTACAAGTATTTGGACAGGGCGTTCTTAAATAATGAGGTCGCTATGAAGTTGGCTGCTTGTCAGAATTATTTGACCGAATTGGATTCCAATCTATATCTTTTAATTTATGATGCAGTGAGACCTGTAGATATTCAAAAAAAGATGTGGAGAGCTCTAGACTCCATTCCACCAAAACGAAGAGGTCGATTTGTTTCAAGCGGAAGAAATTTGGGAATGCACAATATGGGTCTTGCCGTTGATATAACGATTTGCGATTCACAAGGAATTCCTCTCGATATGGGTGCAAATTTTGATGATATTCGTGAGATTGCCTATCCATCGAAAGAAAGTTACTATTTAGGAACTGGTGAACTTACTCAGGAGCACATCAATAACAGAAAATTATTGAGAAAGGTTATGACCAGTCAAGGATTTTGGAACCTTTCGACTGAGTGGTGGCATTTTACCATTGGAAGACATAAAGATGCAGTAAAGATGTACCCGGCCCTTTATTTTGAACCTGGATTTGAAAAGTAAGTTCGAAGCTTATTGTTTTGTAAATTTAATCGTTTCAACCGCCCTATTATCCTTTAGAATCAATAAGAAATAGTTGCCATGATTCAAATGATTCGTATTTAAACCCATATTATCCTTCAAGGTTCCGGATGACATTTTTTTACCATTAAGATCCATTATTACATAGTCATATTCAGTGTTTTTATCAAAAGAAATAATTTGCATTAGATCGTTAACTGGGTTAGGATAAATCGAGAACGGTGTTAATTGCTCTTCATGAATAGATAAAAAGAAGTTTGGGTCGTACACTTTGGCTCCTGATTTATTTACAACCCAATTGTAAGGATCAAATTGTGCAAGCGTATTTATGTCCCCAACATTTGGAATAAAATATTGGCAAGTATTTCCAGTAATATCGAAACGTATTGTAGTATCTGGTAATCCAAGGCGTGTGAAACGAATTTCAAGTGGATTAGTGAAAGTTGGTGTAGTACCTGATGCTGAAGCAGTATGCGTAATTTCTAAAAGTAAATCTGTTCCCACTTGATTCCATCTCGCTGAATAGGTTGGATAACCCTGTCCGAAATACCATTCATTAAAAAAGTTGGTTAAATCGATACCTGTGCTTGTCTCAAATGCATCTCTGATATCAATTCCTTTGGCAACACTATCGGCATAAGTATTTTGAAAATCCCTTAATGTTTGAAAAAACAAGGGGTCATTGTCGACAATAAAACGTAAGGTATGAACAATTGCAGAACCTTTATCGTAGGAAAGTCTGCCACTAAAAATTCTATTTTCATTCAAACTATCCAAAACGTAAACACTCCCATCAGGCTGACTCATTATACTGGAATGCACATCTGTCATGTATTGCGCGCGTTCAGCAGGATATAAATTTTCAATCATGAGGTAATCGCTGTAGGAAGCAAACCCCTCGTTGACCCAAATGTCTGCCCAAGATGCACAAGTAACATTATTTCCCCACCATTGATGTCCTAACTCATGTGCTGTTAAACTTTTTTCAAAGAATCCTTGTGTTGTCATGGTCTGATGTTCCATACCGCCTGATAATGGGGCCATGCAATGTCCGTATTTTTCATCATCGAAAGGATAGGGGCCATACATGTCTGCAAACAGTTCCATGAAATTTATAGTTTCATCAATATCATTCTGGAAATTTGCTAATGTAGCTGGGTTATCATAGATAAAGTTTTGTATCAAAACAGGATTCGTCGATCCCGCTGGATTTGCATATACGTTGTATTCGATATATCTCGCAACGGCTACTGAAATAAGATAGTAATCAATTGGGTGTTTGTGCCTCCACTCGTAACGGGTAGTTCCATTACCGAGGTCAACAACGTTGATTAATTTACCATTCGAGCCTGCTTTACAGTTCGAAGGTACCGTAATTTTTACCTCGCAACTGTCGGCTTTATCCTTTAACGATTGCTTACATGGCCACCATTCATAAGCAGAAAATGGTTCAGAAAGCGACCAGGTAACTTTATTTCCCCAGGTTGGAGATGTTGCATTGGTCATTCCAGAGCCTCCAAGTGGATTGGTGGCTGCTGTCGGTGGTGTTCCATTGTATGTTACTTCAACAACAAACGACGTGTTTGAGGCGATATTTGCTGGGACAGTAACTGCTGATGCGTTTCTTGAAAAGTTGGTTGGTATCCCATTAAAGCGCACTTGTGTGATGGTTAAAGAGCTGAATAATTCAAACAAAATGGAATCTATCGGTTCTTTAGAAACAGCATGTATTGAAGCCGTTCCAGAAACATTGGTATTCAAATTACTCATGCTTAAGTCCAAGGCGTAATAATGTACATTATATTTTTCTGTTTCTGCAATTTGAGAAAGATTTAAGGAATTGCTCTTTAAATGCTGATTTTTGAATGCATCACGTTTTGAGCAGCGATTATGGGTTTCGCTAGTTTGTGCATTAACAGTTGAAAATAATATCCCAACTATAATTGATAAAATGTATGACTTCATAAGGTTAAAATTAATCGAATTTCAGCTAGATTAATCAATTCTCAATTTAAGTCATTGTAAATATTTTGGATTCAATTTATCAAACTACATTTTTTTACAAGTGGAAATTCCAAACAGCGCATAAAGTGGACAAAAATTGATTAAGCTGGTTAGTAAAAAAATGGCTGATATGCCAAGAAGTACAATTCCGAAGGTGCCAGAAATGACTTCAGTTAAGAATAATATTGAAATGATTACGGCAAAAATCAGGCGGATCATTTTGTCTATGTTGCCCATGTTTTTTTTCATATTGAACTATTTAGATTTTTAAAGCTAATAATTCAATCCTTTTCCAAATGCAACAATAGTTACAAATGCGTCATTCTCTTTTTCTTTCATTAAAAATCGCCACCCACTCATGAAAAATTACCTTAATGGGATTATTCGTTGATATGTTTTTGGTTATTCCAAAAACAATGGGTTCTTCTTTCTTCTCTTCAATGAAGGTTCCGAAAATCCTGTCAAAAATGATGAGTACATTTCCATAGTTGTGATTGATGTAATTGGGATTGGAAGCATGATGTATTTTATGATTTCGTGGGGTATTGAACCAAAATTCCATCCATCCCAAATGTCCTATAAGTTTGGTATGTTGAAATACACCAAATAGAAATCCAATGTTAGAAACAGCAAAAACCATAAAAGGATCAAATCCTAGGAGGATAAGTGGTGTCCAAAATGTAATGTGAACGAGGATATTTAAAAATGGAAGCCGCGCTGCTGTTGTAAAATTGAACATTTGGGAAGAGTGGTGGTTGACATGTATCGCCCATAATATCCTCCATTCATGACTGAACCGATGGAACCAGTAATAAACAAATTCGTTAAGGAAAAAAAGTAATAACCAAACGGGTATATTGTTTTCAAATTTCCAAAAACTGAATTGCGACAAAAAAATCCAAAATCCCAACCACATTCCCTCAAATATTACTCGGTTCAAAACAGCTAATATTCCCAAAGAAATGTTAAGTACGGAATCTTTCAAATCGTATAAATTTAAATGGTGCTTGCGGTCATAGTTCACCTCAATAGCAATCGCTGCAGTATATAAAATGATAAAAATGAAGAATGATAGTGACATACGACTATGCTTTTGATAGATAGGATTCAATAATCTCGTTTACCTTTTCTGGTTGTTCGTACATGCACAAATGACCAGCATTTTCAACTATTTCAAAGTTTTCGGTTTGAAGCAATCTACGATGTACATTTCCATGACGTTTAAGCAAAGTAACTTTGTTGTGTCTGCTCCAAACCAAAAGGTGTTCGGGAATCTCAAAATCTTTTGTAATTAAATCCATATTAAAGGTGTGGACAGAAAAAAACATGTTAACTCTGGATTTCGTATGATTGGGTTCTTTTAATTTTTCTAAATAGCGCTGGTATAAAGGTGAATGCCTGTCGATTTTTTTTCCGAATAGCACTTTTGGGAATTGCGTTTTAACTGGTGTTTTGGTAAATAAAAAGGTGAAAAATCGTTCCAGAAATTTTTTGCGTTTAGGTTTGATGTGCACCGAACTGATGAGATTTCTCAATGGCTTCAGCGGAAAAATTAAACTTCCTGGACATGGATTGAAAAGAATAAGCTTTTTGATGGAAGGATTCTTTTGAATCACATAGTTCAGCGATGCTGATGCGCCAATACAATTCCCAATGAGAATAGGGTTTTTTAATGCCAATTTTTCAATAAACTGTTCCAGAACTTGTGTCAGCAGTTCAAGTGAAATCATTCCTTGCGGCATCGTTGATTTTCCGAAACCAGGCCAATCGATGCCGAATACACGATAAGATTCAGAGAAATGCTTGATTTGATATTCCCAACTGTGCCAAAAACCGCCACCATTATGAAGAAAAAGCATTGGTTGCCCAGAACCCGATTCCACATAATTGATTTCTAAATCCAATATATTGATTTGTTTCTCAGTCATTTTAGTTTCTTGATGGGGCACAAAACGGTTTCAAAAATGGCAATTCTTCAAAAATTGCAGCGGTTTCTTCCTCACTCAATTTTTCGTAATCGCTTTTACTTTTATGGCCTACTTTTTCTTTTCTCTCGTCTCTTTTAATGGTTCCGTCCGGAAATTCCAGGAAATTCGAAATACAATTCCATTCATTAGATTTGATATCCACCAAATCGTAAAAATTAATTTTAAGATGTTGGTTGCTGTAATGCGCATTCAACTGCTCTTCGGCCATCTTATACCAGCTGATAAGTAGGTTTTTTGTTTCCAATTTCACACGCTCATTTTGAGGAATGGAGGTGAAAATTCCGTATAAGGAATGCCCCAAGTGGATGGTTGAAGGTATTGTTTCTCTTGGATTCCGATTAATATTCAAAATTTTCGCATCCGGTAAAATTCTACTCAAAGCACCGATCTTATTCATCATTAGCGGATTTTTTGAAACAAATCGACGGTTATTTTTTCTGTTAAAAACAAAGTTGTGACGCTGAATCAAACGGAGATAACGGTTCATAATGCGGTTTTTTCGTTTTTCGGGCATCGAAGCATCAAAATACAAGAATTCCTCAAAGAAATTGGAATCGCCATAGAAAAAGTTAAAATAAAGTGTGGTCATATTCCAGACCAAAAGTCCTTCATCCTCCTCTGGCATGTTCAAACCAATCAAATGGATGGTTTTTAATTTTCCAATCAAAAGATTCTCCATTCCAAGAATTATTCGCTTCAAAGGAGCACCAATGAAATTGTCTAATTTAAAAATTCCTTCAATAATATATTTTTGAAAAATTGAAGGGGCGAAAACAATTTCCCAAAGTTTTACTGCCGAAAAATGTTCTCTATTATTTGCGAGTGAATGGTAAAGGAAAGTGGTTCCACTTCTTGGAGCAGCAATAATAAAAATAGGTTTTGAAATCTTGTGCCATAGAAATCTTGGGAATAGGATAAAATCTAAAGCAAGAAACAAATTATTAATGAGCAGTAAAACAAGAAATAGCGGACAAACGATGACGCAAACAACAATTCTTTTCAAATTGAAAAAGCGCATGTTTTCCCTGTCAAAAGAAAAAATGCCAAATAGGAATTGAAGTGCGAGCTTTAAGGTCATTCAAATCAATACTTTAATAAAACAGCACCGATGGAAAATCCAGCTGAAGTGCCACTGAGCAAACAAATATCGCCTCTTTTGATTTCATTTTTTTCAACTGCATCAATAAAAGTTAATGGAATTGAGGCAGCAATGCAATTGCCGTATTTGTGAAGTGTTTCTTTCATTTGTTCCGCTCTCAATTTGTATAATTTCGTAAATACGCTCATTCCCATTCTCGAAGCTTGATGTGGAACAATAATATCCGTTGTTGGAATGCTGTAAGATAAGTCATTATAAAACCAATCCATAAAATCAGGAATGTAATGTTTGGCCATCTTCAATAATCTTCTACCATTCATTTTGAAGGAATGCAACTCTTGATGGTAAGGGTGATCTTTGAAAAAATGTTTGTTTCCTCCACCTTCGATAATAGTATCGAAGACGCCTTCAGAATAGGTGCGCTGTCCTCCTTTTATGAACTGAGAGGATTGACTTTCATCATAACTTAAAACCATTGCAGCAGCACCATCTCCGAATAAGGTGAGTGTTTCCCAATTATTCGGATTGATTCCTTTTGAGGAAATCTCTGAACTTACGATTAAAATGTTCTTGTATGATTTGCCATCAAGTAATTTGGACGCGTAATCAAAGGCAGCAACAAAACTAAGGCAAGTACTATCGATATCAATTGCCGGAACATGATGTTTTTCTCCGCCTTTCATTTTGGCTTTGATAATGCTCGCTTGATTGGGTAATGGGTAATCATAGGTTCCACTTCCAGAAATTATCATATCCAAATCCGAAAGTTTCAAGCCAGCATCCAAGAGTGCTGCTTCTGCCGCTTGAGCTCCCATGTATCCATTACATTCATGCGTTGCAATATGTCGCTGTTGAACACCTGAATATTTTTCAGACCATCCTTTAGTCAAATTATAACGGGATTCCAATTCCTGAGAGCTTACCAATTGGGGGAGGTATTTTCCCATCCCAATGATGCGTATGGGTTTAATTTGATTCATTTTTTATACGTCTTAATTTTGAGCCCCTTTCTAAAGGAAGCTGATCTAATTTTTGCACTTGAACATCAAAACAGTTTTTTGAGGTCAATAATTGTTGAATTTCATTTTGTGCTTTATCGAAAAGTGCTTGATCACCGTCTATAAATAATTCCAGCGAGTTCTTTGTTTTTTGAATGAGCATGTAATGCTGAATTTTAGCATCAGCAAGAATAATTGCCCTTCGAAAAAAATCTGGGTAAATACTGATCAACTTTTGATGCGTATCGATGAAAGTTAATTTATCGTCAGATCTTCCTTCAATTTGAGCAATAGCCGTTGATTTCAAACCACAAGGACAGTTTTTTAATTCGTGAATGATGTCATTCAATTCATAGCGCACTACGGGTTGAGTGGAACGCATCAAATCTGTAATTATAGGATGAAAGCGTGATTGTTCGTCATCCAAATATTTTTTCTCAATGATTAAATAGTCTTCGTGAAAATGAAGATTGCCTTCTTTGCATGTGCTAGCCAAAAGACCTTCTGTACATTGGTAAACTTGATGAATCGGCTGATTGAATATTTTTTCCAAATAACTTCTGTCTTCGGGATACAAAACTTCTGCAACGGAAATAACTTTTTCAGGTTTGATTTGCAGCTGATGTGATTCGATATATTTGGCTATTTCAAGCAAACAGCTTGGTTGGGCAACCAGTATATTGGGTTGAAGTTCATATAAAGAAACAAGGTGTTTTTCCGTAGGAATCAAAAGATCATAAAATTCAAAATGCAATAAATTTGAGGCAACAGCATTGTACAAGTTACTATTTGCTCTCAAAAAGAATGCAACTTTGCGTTTTTTCAGTTTAAAATCAATTATTCGATCTAAAACTGCTGCCACCCATTGTGCACGCTCATTTTCTGAAGCTAAAAATAGTCCTCTATTTCCACTTGTTCCTGAGGATAGGCCAACGGTAATTCCGTTAATCATTGGAGCGAAATCACGTGAGTTTTCTGCGTCAATTGCTACTTTTATAGCGTTTTCAAACTCAATTCCACAGGTATTTATAGTGGTGAAATTTTCCATGAAAGTTTGCTTATGCATAATGGGAAAATCCTCAATATTTTTGTCCGATAATTGACTGTAAAATGGAGATTTTGAAAGTACTTTTTTGAAACGCTTCCAACGTTGCGATTGAAGATCATGCAAACGCGAATCAAATCTGAAATGCATCCATTTGAAGCGAATGAGATAAGCCAATATTTTCAACTTAAAGAACATCAAAATCGATTTTATCTCTTACTAACAAATCCGTTGTTTGGCTGCAATGCGTTGGTATGATTAGTACTTCTGGATATGATTTGTGAAAAGCATTTAATTTTGAAACAGTAGCCTTGAAGTCGCTCCAAGAATGGAAGAACAATTTCACAATTGGACTTGGTAAATGTAGTTTTTTATAGGTTTCTTCATTCCAACAGGCATCTGCAATGAGGAAATAAGATTGTTTTTCGGTTTGTAGTTTAATACCTATTTGTCCGGCAGCATGCCCTGGTAGTGGCACAATAATTAAACTTTCATCGTTAAACAAATCGTAAGTTGTGCCAAATATTTCATCCTTTTGTGATTTCGAAATTTCTTCAACAAAGGCAATTCTTTTATCTAAGTCAGTAGGTAATAAGTCTTTTAATACACCTTTGGTGAATGCCAATTTATTACTCAATTTTTTGGTGTAATCGTATGCGGTTGATGAAGTGTAAATGGTTGCATTCGGAAAATCTAATAAGCCGCCAATATGATCGGCATGAAAATGTGTGAGCAAGATGTGCTTGATTTGATCAGGGTCTATACCTTGACGAAGCAATTGGTGTTTGATCTCATCCTCTTTATTGATTTCAACCTTGGTGATTTTGGCATAAATTTTATTCGGAAATCGTTCTGTTGCTTTGTAAAATCGTTCAGTGTAGGCAGTATCGTATAAAATCAAGCCCTTTTCTGGATGTTCAATCAAACCCCACAATGCGTGAAATTTGATGTTGCGTTTCTTTCCATTGCGCAATGAATGGTTTTCCTTCGCCCAACAAAAGCCAGCGTAATTGAGGTATAACTTAGTTTTTTTCATTCTTTCTGTACCATTCAACAAATTCGATAATTGCTTCATCGGTGCTGACCTTTGGTACATAGCCCAGAAGTTCTCTTGCTTTTGAAATGTCCATTGTGAAGGATTTGGCTAAAGTTCCGACACCGTAAACGGTCAATGTGGGTTCCTTTTTATTGGTCAATTTTGATTTCCATTCCATCATACCAGCAATGCTTTTAACTATGGTATAAGGTATTTTTTTATCGGTGAGTTGACGATCCATTTCAGCTAAAACCATGCGTATTTTATCCCAAAGAACGACAGGTTCCCCATTTGTTATGTTGTAATGTTGCCTTAATGCTTCTTTTGGTGCAAGCATGGAAAGCTGAATGGCATCAACGACATTCTCAACAGAAGTTAAATCCACGATATTTTTACCATCACCTATTATTCTTAGTCGACCTTCATCAAAAGCACGAACCAGTCTGGGCATAATTACCGTGTCGCTGCGACCTGTTAAAGCCCTCGGTCGGAGTGAAATGAAATCCAAATTCGATTGCTCCAATTCCAATTCTGCCATTCGCTTGGTATTCGCATATTCGTTAACGAATCGATGGGGTAGTGGATCACTTTCTTTGATGTTGAAACGATCCTTTCCGTTAAAGTACATACTCGGTGTAGAAATATAAATGAACCGTTTTACACCAAATAATTCCGCAAAATGAATGAGATTTTGAATGCTTTTTACATTTGCCGAGTAGAACATTTCATAACTGCCCCAGGGTGAAGAAAGTGCGGCAGCATGTATAATCATGTCAATACCTGAAACGACTTTCTTAACAAATTCTATATCCGATAAATCACCAAGCTCATAAGTTACTTTTGGATTTATTATTTGATGGCTGGGTTTAATCGTCCTGCCAGTAGCCGTAATTTTGTCTACACCCGAATGTATAATCAGTTGCTCTAATGTTCTGAATCCTAAAAATCCTGTAGCTCCGGTTAATAGTATGTGCACTGAGTTCGATTTCGTTTGGTAAATATAACTTTAATGCTCAAGGAACTAAAACGATATTTCGCAATGTGTCAAAGGATAGTTGTGAAATTCGTAACTGAATCGACTATCTCAGCGCGTCATCTTTCAAAATGTGAATAAAATGAAAGCCTTTGGGACCAAATTCTTCATTGTAAAACAATTTATGTGCTTTGAAATTGGTGGTATAAGAATCGAGCGCAACCATTGAACAGCTTTCTTGGATAGCTTTTTCTTTTAAATAATCAATTATAGCTTTTCCAATTCCTTTCGAACGGTAGGCTTGAGCTACAACAAAATTGTCAATTTCAAGGTACTTTCCGCACCAGAGTTTATATCCAATCCAAAATCCAGTAACACCAGCGCAAATGTCACCATCAAATGCCGCAACTTGACCATATTGGTTATTGGGTAGCATTAATTCTAATTCTTCAAGATATTGCACCTTTGTCAAACTGGGATACAATTCTTGTAATACTGGAAAAACGACAAGCATTTCCTCTTTAGTTTTTAATTCTTTGATGATCATCTTGCAAAGATTAATTCTTCAGTAAACATTTCATAAATTCTTCGGTATTCATCATACCATGAAGTGCTTTCAGTAAAGGAATGAGCCTCAACTGGAAAAACTGCTAGTTCCCAATTTTCTTTTCCCAATTCAATAAAGCGCTGAGAAAGCCTAACAACATCCTGGAATTGAACATTATCATCAACCATTCCGTGCAACATAAGGAGTCTGTCTTGTAAATTATTTGCGTAATAAATCGGAGAACTTCTGCGGTATGCCTCAGTATCTGTTCCAGGATAATTGAGAATGTTTGATGTGTATTCATGGTTGTAATGCATCCAATCTGTAACACTTCTTAATGCAGCTCCGCATTTAAAAGTTCCAGGTTTGGTCAATAAGCCCATAAGTGTTATGAAACCACCGTAGGAACCTCCATAAATGCCAACACGATTGGAGTCAATTTGAAGTTGCTCAACCAAATATTTTTTAGCATCCACGAAATCTTCTAAATCCCTGCCACCCATGTGCCTGTAAATTGCAGTTCTATAATCCCTTCCGTAACCTTCACTTGCGCGGTAATCAACATCTAAAACAGTGTATCCTTCAGAAACAAGCATGTTATGGAACATGTATTCCCTGAAATAATTACTCCAGTAATGGTGTGCATTTTGTAAGTAACCGGCTCCGTGAACAAACAAAACCGCTGCACCATTGCCTTGAGAAGGTTCCGGTTTATATAGCCTTGCATAAACTGGAACACCATCGGATGCAGAAATGGTAATTACCTCCGGTTTAATCCATGAAATGGTATTAAAGTCTTTGGAAGTGGAATAGGTGAGGCGTGTCCATTTTCCGTTTGCTTTGTTCTCAGTCAGATACAATTCCCAAGGAAGATTAGAGGCAGAATACCTTACAACCAATTGTTTTTCATCTGGTGAAACTACAACATCGTGAAATCCGTCTTTTGTTAGAATCGGTATGAGTTTACCATCACTGATTTGCAAATGGTAGAAATCACGATTTCCAGGATGCGTTTTGTTACCAGTAATGTAAAAAAGTTTCCCATTGGAAGATAGTTGAACATTGTGAACCTCCCAATTTCCGCTGGTAAGTTGGTTTCTTTGCTGAGTGACAGTAGAATAAGTATACAAATGCGAATAGCCGCTTACTTCTGATTGGTAGTATACGGTCTCATTATCTTTAAGCCATCCCAGTGTTCCTGTTTCTTCATTCCATGAACCAATACCGGGACCTCCAATCCAAGCTTCATCGTGCTGGTGGTCAATTTCAGTGAATTTTCCAGTGTTCAAATCGATGAGTATAATCCATAAATCTTTATTGTCATAACTTCTTACATCACAAAGTGCATTTTTCTTTCCTTCGTTGAAAACTAAGGGATGCATAATGATGTTTCTATCTTTCTCGTATTCCGCTGTATCGTTGAGGTAGGCTGGTTTTGTACGAATAGCAGTGAGTGATGAAAAGTCGATGTAAAAAACCGTGTCTAATTCACGATTGTAAATCCCCAATTTGTGTGAAGGGTCTTCATTACACACTTTATTTCTTGCCGGAAAAGTGTGGGTATGACCGTCCGAACTTATGAATTCCATGACTTCAGTCTCTTCATATTCAGGATAATCTGAAAGCATAAAACTGATGAAGTTTCCACTTGGATCGATTTGAAGGTTTTCAACGTAATTGCCATTTTTGAATATGCTTTTGGGTTGATCGAGCAACGTGAATTCATTTTCGGAATACCATTCATTTTTCTTTTCTTGTTTTTTGAGGTAATCAAAAAGATTCAACTCTTCTTTTTCAAATAGGGTAGTATCATCGGTATCGATTGCTGGACGCTCATCTGTAAAATCGGTAAGCTGAATTACAGAGGCCAATCCTTTATCGTAAAGAAACAGATTCCAACTTTGTCTAAAGGCAACCAAGTTTGGGTTTTTAAGACGATGAATCCGTGATATTTCAGAATTCGTTTGGTATACAACTTTGGGAAAATTCATACCCTCAGAAATCGAAACTAGTGCGCCCTCTAATTCGTAATATCTTTCCGTAAATGTTGTTTGTTTTGGATCAAAATATTCTAACCATTGGTCCTCAATTTTAGTATAATTCGAGAGTGATTTGGTGAGGTCGAAAAAATAACTTGAATTTCCTAAATTGCCTTCCGGATTCCAATCGAATAAAATCTTCTTTCCGTCACGACTCCAGTTTGCGGATTCTGGAAGATAACCTACAAATTCGTGGCCTTTCATGATTTCTTTGAGTACAATTCCATCAGCGGAATTGGTATTTTGAGAAAAAGAAGAAAGGGAAATAAAAAGGACTAGAAACAAAATTCGCATGACAAGACATTCTTTAGAATTCAAAAATACCAAATCTTTTAAATGACTTAACAGCGTTTGCCTAATCTGATTCTAAAACATACATATTGTATTTGTACTCCAAATTAAAAGTCTTTTTTGCAGCTAAAAGGTAAAGTGGACTTGCGTAAAATGGTTCGAAAATAAGCACTGCCGCACTTCCAATTCCAATTGGAATGGTTATGGCCGTAATACTTCCTAAAATTGCCCCGAAAATTCGTAAACCTTTATTGGGTTTTTTGATAATTTGAATTGATGAAATTGGAATTTTTTTTCCTGAAACGACAATTATGGAGCTATTTTGTATTTGAAGAATGCCTTTAATTTTCTCTTTATTTTTAGAAATTACGACTACTTTTTGGTTTTGCATTATAAAATGGGATTTCGAATCATCTGCTTTTTTTTGAAATGCCAATACATATTGTTTTTGGCTTTCATTAGATTCTTGAACTTCTTCCATTTTGAAGTTTGAAAGGTTGGCGTCTTGTCCAAAAAAAGTTATTCCGGCAAACAGAACCATTAGAAAAGTTGAAAATGTTTTCATGGTTTTTTAGTGTAAATAGTAAATTTCATAATCATTCACAAGGTCATATTCCTTTTTGATAAGCATTAACAAAAAAGGTGTTGCCGATACAGGTATAAAAAGCACTGGTATTCCCCATGCTGCCAAATAAAGCGTGGTTAGTGTGGTTGTCGAACCTGTTATTCCTCCTGCCACCTTCCAAGCTCTAGAGCTCTTTGTTATCGTTTTTATATCTGTGAGAATAAGTTGTTTGCTTCCAATGTATATTTCTTTGTTGTTTCCGAGTGAAAGTTTTCCCTTATAAACCTCGTTGAGTTTTGTCACAACCTTAACGTGACTTCCTATTTTAATAAGTGTAGTTTTTTGATTTCCGAATCGCTTTTTTAGCATGAGAATTTTAATGTTGTTATGACCGGCATAAATATTTGTGTCGACATTAAGAGAATCTGTAGATTCTGTCACTGATTCATCCGGGAGTGATGAATTTAAATTATCTGGATAAAATCGTTTTCTTGATGCTGCAGAAAGTAGTATCGTATCAATCAATTCCATCTTAATTTCTCTGGGTACCGCGCAAACATCGCAGCAGAGGAAATAAATGATTTTACGTTTTTCAAGTTTTTGAATCAGGCAGGTCAATGTCTCACCTGAATTGAGAATGATCGAGTCGCATTCGAGTGCATTTTTTGTTGAGTCATCATCTGTTTGTGAAAAGTATTGAAATGGAACAAACAATAAAATGATTACACAAATCAATATTTTTATCATTATTTAACGGTGTTTGATTACAATATTAATTGAAATTTAAAAACAAAACTCCGAATATGCCAAAGCATATCCGAAGCGTTTGTTTGTCTAGTTGTAAAGTTTTATTTGTTAATTGGTATTTTGCTTTTTTGAACATTAAATCCAACGTTAACGCCTACTATTCCACCTTTTCGCTGAGAAGAATAAAATGCATTCACTGGAATATTTAAGGCACCTGCATGAAATGTTCTTCCAACAGCAACAACGAACATGGTGCTAATGCCTAAATCTCCTCGGGTATCACCAAACTTCGAATCGAAATTGTATTTCGAATTAAATTGATCAGGTGTAGGAGTTGTAAAAAATCCATTTACGGAATATTGCGGATCAGAAGAATAGGTTTCGTAAGCATAATTGTTCCAATCACTTTGCGAAAAATATCGGCCATCAGAAGAAAAAGTTTTGTCTTCGTCAAAGAAACCATAGGATGATTTCTTTATAGTGAATCCAGGTCCGAAAGCAAATTCCCATCCTGCTTTTCCAAATCGCAATCCATTTAATAAAGTAATGGATGGTATAAATTTACCTTGCTCAAGTCCGTTAACATTTACAATCCCTTCCACTAAAGCTGAAAAGTTTTCGGTTCCTACATATTGAGCTTCCATTTGGTAGCCAATCATACTTACCGCAGGAAAAATATCTAATCCTCCTTGATCTTGACTTCTTGTTGCAAATTCATTCATGGAACCGACCATATAAGCATAGCCAATTCTGGGACCGCTATTATTGATTCTTCCTACATTGTTTGATGTGATTGGTTCGTTTTTGAAAGCCAATTTGTCGGTAAGTTCTTTTTCGACTTCAAGACCCAACATTTGTTTGATAAGCACTTCAATCATGCGTTGCAATTCCAATTCTTGGTTGTCATATTCGCCGACAGCACTTTTGAAAACCTGCTGGTTTTTTACGTCGATCATTTTAAGCGTTATTGCTATTTTATTTCCCAGTCCATCGAAACTTCCGCACATAACATAATCGACATTCAATTTTTGTCCAAGTTTAATCAAACATGTTTGGCCATAACAATCACTTTGAAAATTCGAATCTCCTTCAATCACATCTGCCATATCGAATTCATCCAAGACACTGTGCTGATTCAATTTAATAAGCTCTAGGCGCATCATTTTTGCAACAATGGCCGGTTTGTTTTGTAGGTTATTTACATTAGGATTCGCTACCGCAATTGTTGGTTTAATTGTTTGTGCGAAAAAATAAGTGGGCATAATGGCCATTAAAATCAACGAAATCTTGTTTATTGTTTTCATAATTCAATTTTTGATGAACAAAGATTTGTAAATTAATTGTGCTTATCAAAACTGAATACCGAAGGTTGGTGTGTTTTAGTTGTGTAAATCGCAACTAATTAATGTTTTAACTCAATTCTAAGTCAGCGGCCATTTTATTTTTAAAATTATTTATGGTCCGGTCAAATTCGTAAAAGAAGTTGTTTCGCTGTCTTTCATTGACCTCACTGATTAAGCTTGAATTGGCTATTTGTTTGTCGATTATATGCTGTGTATCTTTCAAATATGCAGGATCATTGGTATCCAAGTAATTCATAACATTATGCGTTATAAACAACCCTGAGGAATTTTTACTTTTGTACAAGAATGTGGAATCGGTGTTCACGGTTTCATTCAAATACATTTGAAAATTATTCCCTGAAGCTGGAGCTTGCGTTCCAAAAATGAATTTTTTTCCTAATGTAGCCTGTTCTTTTAAATGTGCAGATAACAAAAGCATACGGTCGCAAAGAAAAAGCGCATAATTGGGATCTTTAAATTGATGGCAGTTGAAATAATAGAGCATTTGTCTTAAAAATCCACGCATAAATTCTTGGTCATATATTTCAATCGATGGAATGCTGTTATATAATTGTAAAATATCTCTTCCGATGGCAAAAGCACTGTCGCTTGTTTTTTCATGTTCAAACATCATTTCACGATAGTCTTCGAGATGCAGATGGGTTTTTGCCCAGAAGAATAATCGGAAACGAACGAGCTGTGGAAAATTGAGTAATTGAAAGAACTGTGTATTGTTAACTGAAATTATTATTTCTGGTTGTTCCATTGATTTCAATCTTTGGAAAGCCTTAAGGATTCCTTCAAGGTAGGATTCCAATTTAAAATCATAGGTATTTAAGGGCGGATAACTAAAAGTGACATGGCCAACTGATAATTCCATTAGGGCGTCGAATGATATGGAGAAATGTTTACATATTTTTCTGACCTCCTCAATAGTCAGTAATGTTTCGCCCCTGTACCTCCTGTAAACAGCATCTGTACTCACACTTAGTACTTCAGACAAAACATTCCCTAAGGTATCTTGTCCGGAAATGCGGTGTTTGATAATTTGAAAAAGTGTTGATTGAATGTCCTGCTTCATAATACTGAAGATAAATATCGTACAATATTTTAAAATTACAGCATGTTTATTGGACTTGTCGAAAAATAGTGTACCTTTGCACCCTTAAATTCATTTTTTTATAAACCGAGGTTTCGAACCTCACATTGTAAACTTAAATTATGGCAACTCGAATTAGATTGCAAAGACACGGTAAGAAAGGTAAGGCTTTCTTTCATATAGTAGCTGCTGACAGCCGTGCAAAAAGAGATGGTAAATTCATTGAGAAATTGGGAACTTACAACCCAAATACAAATCCAGCAACAATTGACATCAATTTTGAAAGAACTTTAAGTTGGGTTCAAGTTGGAGCTGAAATGAGCGACACAGCAAGAGCGATACTTTCTTACAAAGGTGTTTTGCACAAAAATCACTTATTGAAGGGTGTTGCAAAAGGTGCTTTAACTTTAGAGCAAGCTGAAGCAAAATTCAATGCATGGTTGGCTGAAAAAGATTCAAAAATTACGGGTAAAAAAGACGGTTTGGCTAAAAATGCTGCTGCAGATAAAGCTGCAAGATTAAAAGCTGAATCTGAAGTAAATGCTGCAAAAGCTGCTGCTGTTGAAGCTAAAAATAATCCAGTTGTTGAAGAAGAGGTAGTTGCCGAGGCTGAAGAAACAACAACAGAAGATTCAGTATCTGAAGAAACTGTAACTGAAGAAGCGGCGTCTGAAGAAGAAACCTCTGAGGAAACTGCGACAGAAGAGCCTGCTACAGAAGAATAAAATAATGAATAAAGCAGATTGCTTTCATTTAGGTTATATTGCGAAACTTCACGGATTTAAAGGTGAAGTTTCGTTGTTTTTAGACGTTACCAATCCATCAGATTACCAAACATTAGATGCCGTTTTTATAGAAATTAATGGCCAATTGATTCCAATTTTCATTGAATCTTTAAAGTTAAAAAATAAAGGTTTTGCAGCCGTAAAGTTTGAAGGTGTGGATGATGAGACAAGTGCCAGAAGGCTTCTTAGAATGCAAGTTTTCCTGCCAGAACAAATCTTACCCAAACTATCAGGTATAAACTTTTATGACCACGAAGTTGTCGGGTTTAAAGTCATCGATATCCATTTTGGTGAAGTCGGTATTCTTGAAGCTGTTATCGATTTTCAAGTTAATCCTCTTATTCAAATCATGAATGAAGAAAAGGAGGTGCTCATTCCGTTGAGAGAAGGATTGGTTCAAAAAATTGATCGCAAGAACAAAGTCATGCATATTGATGCACCTCCTGGACTTATCGAATTATATCTCGGATAATTACGTTTTAGTTGTATATTGCACCCTATTAATCTAAATCAATGTTTCGCTTTTTTTATTTTTCATTAGCAATTTTTGTAGTTAACAGCGTTTATTCTCAAAACCAAATTGACTTTAAATATTTTTCAACTTCACCATTGAGAAGTGAGGATTTTGTTTTAAATGGAGAAAATATTTTGGTCGTTGGAAATGCTGATTTTGGGCTGTCAGGGATTTTTACCGTCATTAACAATGCAGGTGACATTAACATTAATCGCCAATTTTCCAGTCCTAGTGCACTTGGATTTAGAAAGATTATTCAATTAAAAGATTCTTCTTTTGCAATAGTCGGTTATGCGAATTCATCAAACGGCTTATGTATTCGACTAAACAGTCAATATGACACATTGTGGACAAAAACATTTGGAAATACAAATGGGACCGATGTAATTGTTAAAGATATAGTAGAAGATCAGGACAGTAATCTGATTATGGTGGGAAATATTGGCAGTCTAGGATTCGTGTTGAAATTATCGAATACAGGCAATATCCTATGGTCCAAAGAACTGAATTCTACAAATGTTGGCGTTGCTTTTTTTGAATTGAATGCATTGGATGTGAAATCAAATGGGAATTTGGTAATCGCTGGATCAGAGACAACTATTGGGCAAGGAGGGAAAGGATTTCTATTAGAATTGGCTTCGAATGGGACTTTAATTAACGCAATTAGGTGCAATGAGGCGACAAGTTTTCGCGATTTGAAAATTGTTAATGGTGCCATTTATGGCTTTGATGAATTGAACGGCTCCTTGTTTCAAGTTGACCAAAATTTCAATTTTCAATGGGCCAATACCTATTGCTACTTCATGAGCAGTCAAATAGGGAATGATGCCTTTATTGAAAGAGATTCAGTAAACAATATTCTTTTTACACTGAACGATGGATTTTACGGTCACGTATTAAAGATTGATTCATTAGGCAATCCTTTAAACGAACGATCTGTTATTGGTATGTCAATAAAGTCTTTGAAAAAACATGATGGAACTCCTGTCGTTTTAAGTAACGGGCCGGTTTTAGGTCTAAAGTCATCTTTTGTCAGCATTCCGCACTTTGGTTTGATGCATGGTTTTTCTAATCAATGTTCTTTTGAGCAGAGTTCATTTGCTTTTCCTTTTCAATTTACTGCAAGCCCTATTCAGTTGATTGAAACAGGAACAATAATTCCAACTCAAATATCCATTTCTATTTCTGAGAGTGATTTACAGTCAGAAGAAGGATGTATTGATATTTTAGGTGATGTTAATGATTTAAGCGCACAGGAACAATTTGTTGTTTCTCCGAATCCTAGTTCAGGGATTATTTCTTTTCAAGCCAATTTTACAATCCCAATCAAGGTAAAGGTTATTGACGCATATGGTAAAGAATGTGCTAATTTTCAAGTAGACAAAAACAATTCCGTGCTGGATCTTTCACATCTCGATGCCGGAATTTATTTCGTCCAAACAATATCGCATACAGAGCGATTAATACTTCTAAAGTAATTCCCAGTTTATTCAGATGTCCGTATTTCGTTTTAAAGAATTCGAAATCATTCAGGTCAATTCCGCACTTAAGGTTGGTACAGATGCTATGGTTTTTGGTGCCTTTGTAAATGCAGAAGGAAAACGAAATGCTTTGGATATTGGTTCAGGGACAGGCGTACTTTCGTTAATGGTAGCTCAGCGTAATGAATTACTTAAAATAGAAGGTATTGAAATCGATGATGGCGCCATTCAGGATTGCCATTTAAATTTTGAAACCTCCAAATGGTCATCGAATTTAATGCTTCATCATGGGGATTTTTTAAATTTTGATTTCAAAAATCAATTTGACCTAATTATTACCAATCCACCTTTTTATTTTAACGGTTTATTATCTGATTCAAATTCTATAAATCTCGCAAAACATAATGCATCGCTTCCTTTTGATAATCTTTTCCGTAAAGTTTCTGAGTTGTTGACGCCCATTGGAGATTTCTGGATAATTATACCGTACGAACTAGAGGAAAATATTTCGTCATTGGCAGAAAACGTTGGATTGATTGTGAATCGCAAAATCATTGTTTTTGCAAAAAAAGACCGACCTTCAAGACTAATTTTTTCATTTTCAAATGTTGAAAAGCCAATTATAGAAGATTCGATAATCATTCGAGAATCAACTGGAAATTATTCAGATCAATACAAGAGTCTTACCCAAGATTTCCATGGAACAAAGCTCCGTTGAACATTTTCAAGGTGTTCATTTTGAATTTTATCTTTAAATAATTTGAAAAATCCCTTTCAAAGATGAAACTAAAGAATAAATTTGCAGGTGAAATTTTAGCTTTCGAACAAAAGTGGAGTTTCAAAGGTTTCTTCCTTTAACTAAAAAGAAATAGATTATGACTACAGGAAGTGTTGATTATTTACCGATTCTGCTCCAAATTGCTTTTATTGGTGGTTTCGTTTCATTTGTCCTTGTGATTACTCATTATTTAGGACCCAGGTTAAAGTCGAAGAAAAAAGACGCCAATTGGGAATGTGGTATTGAATCAGAAGGTGATGCCCGATTCCCTGTTTCGATTAGGTACTTCATGACCGCAATACTATTTGTGCTTTTTGATGTTGAGGTTATCTTTTTCTATCCTTATGCAGTAAATTTTAAAGCACTTGAACTAGAAGGGCTTTTAGCTGTTGTATTATTTGTAGCCTTATTTTTAACAGGCTTTTTCTACGTACTGAAAAAAGGAGCTTTAGAATGGGAAAAATAGAAGATTTACAAGTTATCAACGGTGAAGGATACCAGTTGGGTCGGCTTGAAAAAGTTGTTGCGGCTGCCAGAGCAAACTCTGTATGGCCTTTACCTTTCGCAACATCTTGCTGTGGAATTGAATATATGGCAACGATGGGAAGTAATTACGATTTGGCAAGATTTGGAATGGAGCGCATGTCGTTCTCCCCACGTCAAGCAGATCTTTTAATTGTGGCTGGAACAATTTCAAAGAAATTAGGTCCAATTCTCAAACAAGTATATGAGCAAATGGCAGAGCCGAAATGGGTTTTGTCTGTAGGTGCTTGTGCCTCATCTGGAGGTATTTTCGATACATACAGTGTCCTTCAAGGAATTGATAGGGTTATTCCTGTTGACGTTTATGTTCCAGGTTGTCCGCCAAGACCAGAGCAAATTATTGACGGAATCATGAAGATTCACGACATGGTAAGAAACGAACCTTTGAGAAGAAGGTATTCAGATGAATACAAATCATTACTCAATAAATACGAAATTGAAGGCAATGAAGAATAGTTTGACAAATGATGGTGTTCTTCAGCAACTGAAAACGCAATTCGGAGATGCAATTATTGCATCAGAAAATCCTTTTGACCTGCTTACAGTTGAAATTCAAACTGAAAAGTTGAAGGATATTGTTGGATGGTTGAAAATAAACGCGGAACTTCAAATAAATTACTTAACAAATATTGGCGCTGTTCATTACCCGGAATCAAAAGGCCGTGAACTCGCTGTCGTTTACCACATACACAGCTTGGTAAATAATTTCAGAATTCGTCTTAAGGTTTTTATTTCGATTGAAAATCCTCAGGTTGAATCGATTGTCGACTTGTATGCTGGTGCAAATTGGATGGAACGCGAAACTTTTGATTTCTACGGAGTACAATTTAATGGGCACCCAGATTTAAGACGCATCCTCAATGAAGACAGCATGGATTATTTTCCGCTTCGAAAAGAATACCACTTAGAGGATGCAACACGTGAAGACAAAGATGATCGATTTTTTGGTAGATAAATAGTTGAAAAAATGGCAAATTTAGAACATCATACAGCTCCTAGTTCTTCTGAAGTTTTATCTGACGAAACAATTGATGGAACAATATCTACCTTAAATTTAGGACCTACTCACCCTGCGACTCACGGTATTTTTCAAAACATATTGAAAGTTGACGGTGAAAAAATTCTTTCTTCAGAACAAACTGTTGGCTACATTCATCGGGCATTTGAAAAACTGGCTGAAAGAAGACCATACAATCAAATTACGCCAATTACTGATCGTTTGAATTACTGTTCATCGCCCATCAACAATATGGGTTGGCATATGACCGTTGAAAAATTGATTCAAGCTGATATTCCAAAAAGAGCACAATACATGAGGGTAATCATCATGGAATTGGCGCGAATAGCTGACCACTTGGTTTGTAATTCGGTTATTGGTGTTGATACTGGAGCGCTAACAGGATTTACTTATGTATTTCAGGAAAGGGAGAAAATCTATGATCTCTATGAAGAGGTTTGTGGCGCACGTTTGACAACGAATGTTGGAAGAATTGGTGGTTTTGAAAGGGACTTTTCTCCGCGTTTTCACGAGAAATTAAAAGATTTTTTGAAAACATTCCCTAAAGTATTTAACGAGTTTGATAGTTTGCTTTCAAGAAATCGAATTTTCATGGACAGAACCATCGGTGCTGGGCCTATTTCAGCTCAACGTGCTTTGGACTATTCGTTTTCAGGACCAAACCTAAGGGCTGCAGGAGTAGATTACGATGTTAGGGTGATGAATCCATATTCTTCATACGAAGATTTTGATTTTATCATTCCTGTAGGAACACAAGGGGATACTTACGATCGTTTTCAAGTGCGTCAGGAAGAAATCAGACAAAGTTTGAAAATCATTGAACAAGCTTACAACAATTTACCTGAAGGATCTTATAAAGGTGATGTTCCTGAGTTTTATTTGCCTCCGAAAGATGATGTTTACAACAACATGGAAGCACTTATATACCACTTTAAAATTGTAATGGGTGAAACAGCAATTCCAGCTGGAGAAGTATATCATTCAGTGGAAGGAGGAAATGGAGAATTGGGTTATTATTTGATTTCTGATGGTGGAAGATCACCTTACAGACTTCAATTCAGAAGACCTTGTTTTATATACTATCAAGCTTATCCAGAAATGATAACCGGTCAAAATATCAGTGATGCAGTTTTGACCATGAGTAGTATGAATGTAATAGCAGGAGAATTAGACGCATAATCATGAGTAGTACACACATTGATTTAAGTAAAAGACATTCTGAAAAGCCGGAGTTTAGTCCGGAAAGAATGGCACAGGTTAAAGAATTGATGAACAGGTTGCCGGAGGGTAAACATAAAAGTGCATTGATTCGCATTTTACATATGGCCGAAGAGGATTTCGGTGGTTGGTTAAGCATCGAAACCATGGATTACGTTGCTGAAATATTGAATATTCAGCCTATTGAGGTATATGAGGTAGCTACTTTTTATACCATGTTCAATCTTGATCCTGTTGGTAAATACGTTTTTGAAGTTTGTAGAACTGGACCTTGCATGCTTGTAGGCAGCGATCAAATCATAGAATACATTGAATCAAAGTTGGATATAAAAGTTGGTGAAACAACAGCAGATGGCATGTTTACATTGAAAACGGCCGAATGTCTTGGTGCTTGCGGTTATGCTCCAATGTTACAATGCGGAAAAAAATACCACGAGCATCTTACGAAAGAGCGCGTGGATGAAATTATTAACGCTTACCGTTCTGGTCAAGTACCTAATTGATGAGTAAGATGGAAAGAAAATTACTTTTAGAGCACGATCACGTTCCTGGAATTGAAACTTTCGATGTTTACCGTAAACACGGAGGTTACCGTTCTGTTGAAAAAGCATTGAAGTCTATGACTCCTGAACAAATTGTTGAGGAAGTGCAAAAGTCAGGCTTGAGAGGTAGAGGTGGAGCTGGGTTTCCAACAGGAATGAAATGGTCATTTTTAGCAAAGCCTGAAGGCGTTCCACGTTATTTGTTGTGTAATGCCGACGAGTCAGAACCTGGAACTTTTAAAGATCGCTATTTGATGGAACGCATTCCGCATTTATTAATTGAAGGGATGATAGTTTCAAGCTACGCATTAGGCGCGAATTTGTCCTTCATTTATATTCGTGGAGAATACATGTGGATTCTAGATATCCTTGAAAAGGCAATCGATGAGGCATATGCAAAAGGATTTCTTGGTAAGAATATTTTAGGTTCTGGTTATGACTTGGACCTAAGGGTAATGCCAGGTGGCGGAGCATATATTTGTGGAGAGGAAACTGCATTAATCGAGTCCCTTGAAGGAAAAAGAGGAAATCCGCGGATGAAGCCACCATTTCCTGCAGTTAAAGGTTTGTGGGGATGCCCAACGGTTGTTAATAATGTAGAAAGTATTGCTGCCGTTGTTCCAATTGTGAATGATGGTGGTGATGAATATGCAAAAATTGGTCTTGGAAAAAGTACGGGAACAAAATTGATTTCAGCCGGAGGTAATCTAGTACGCCCTGGTGTTTACGAAATCGAAATGGGAATTACGGTTGAAGAGTTTATATATGGAGACAATTATTGTCGCGGTATCGCTAATAACAAAAAGTTAAAAGCATGCGTTCCAGGGGGCTCTTCAGTTCCAATTTTACCTGCTCATTTGGTAACCAAAACTGCTAATGGTGAAGATCGATTAATGACTTATGAAAGCTTGGCTGACGGTGGTTTTGCCTCTGGTTCTATGCTAGGCTCGGGTGGGTTCATTGTTTTTGACGAAGACCAATGTATTGTTCGAAATACTTGGAATTTTGCACGATTTTATTCGCATGAGTCTTGTGGTCAATGTTCTCCTTGTCGAGAAGGTACCGGATGGATGGAAAAAGTATTGCATCGACTTGAGATTGGTCAAGGAAATATGCGCGATATCGATTTGCTGGCTGATATTAATAAAAAGATTGAAGGAAATACGATTTGTCCACTTGGTGATGCTGCAGCATGGCCTGTAGCTGCGGCAATTAGACACTTTAGAGAAGAATTTGAATGGCATGTTACGCATCCGGAAGAGGCACAAAAACGCAACTACGGCTTGTTGAAAAATGTAACTGTTGCCTAAATTTAAAATTGAACGAATATGGTAAAAGTTACCATTGATGATGTACAAATTGAAGTAGAACCGGGAACAACGATTCTTAACGCTGCCAGACAAATCGGTGGTGACGTTGTTCCGCCTGCTATGTGCTTCTACAGCAAACTTCCTGGAACTGGAGGAAAATGCCGCACTTGTTTGGTTGAGGTGGCTCAAGGGTCAGAAAAAGATCCCCGACCTATGCCTAAATTAGTAGCTTCATGCTCCACTCCTGTTATGGATGGCATGGTGGTTAAAAATAAAACCAGTGAAAGGGTGCAAACCAATAGAGGCGGTGTGGTTGAGTTTTTATTAATAAATCATCCTTTGGATTGTCCGATTTGTGACCAAGCAGGTGAATGTCATTTGCAAGATTTGGGCTACGAACATGGAGGAGCAGGAACCCGTTACGAAGAGGAACGCAGAACTTTTGATCCAATTGACATTGGAAACAAAATCAAATTGCACATGAATCGCTGTATTTTATGTTACAGATGCGTTCATGTTGCGAATCAATTGACAGATAAAAGGGTTCATGGTGTTCTAAACAGAGGTGAACATGCTGAAATCAGTACCTACATTGAAAATGCTATCGAAAATGACTTTTCTGGAAACATGATTGATGTTTGTCCTGTTGGAGCCTTAACAGATAAAACTTTCCGATTCAAGAGCCGCGTCTGGTTTTTGAAGCCGATGGATGCTTCTTGTGAGTGCACTAAATGCTCAGGCAAAGCTGTTGTTTGGATGTTTGGAAATGAAATTTACCGTGTTACTGCGAGAAAAGATAAATACGGCGAAGTTGAAGATCAAGACGGTAAAACTGGATGGATTTGCAACGATTGCCGCTTCGATAAAAAAGATGCATCTAAATGGAATATAGAAGGGCCTAGAAAAATTAACAGACATTCTGTTATTTCTCAAGGTCATTATCTAAGTCCAAGGTCGAACGCTAAACAAATTACAGATGGCAACCAGTGAATTAATTGAAAAGTTTGTTTTCATCTTTATCCTATTTGCGGTAACCCTTGGAATTGCTGCATATGCGACATATTTTGAACGTAAAGTTGCAGCATGGTTTCAAGATCGAATAGGTCCGGATAGAGCAGGGCCTTTCGGTATATTGCAACCACTAGCCGATGGAGCGAAATTGTTTGTTAAAGAAGATTTTATTCCAGAACGAGCGGAGAAGTGGCTTTTTATTCTAGGACCAGGTATCGCTATGTTTACTGCTTTAATGACAGGTTCCGTTATACCATGGGGTAAGGATTTAGATTTATTCGGTCAGTCTGTACAACTACAAGTTGCTGATGTGAATATTGGTATTTTATTCATCATGGGATTTTTGTCCATTGGTGTTTACGGTATCATGATTGGCGGCTGGGCATCAAACAATAAATATTCATTGTATGGTGCAATTCGCGCCAGCTCTCAAATGATTTCTTATGAGTTAGCAATGGGAATTTGTGTTATTACCATAGTAATGCTTTCAGGAAGTTTAAGTTTGAGAAATATTGTAGAAGAACAGCACGGCATGAATTGGAATGTATTTTATCAGCCTTTAGGATTTATTATCTTTTTTGTTTGTGCCCTTGCTGAAACGAATCGTGCACCTTTCGATTTACCTGAATGTGAAAGTGAGTTAATTGGTGGATACCATACAGAATATGGATCTATGAAAATGGGATTCTACCTGTTCGCGGAATACGTAGCTTTATTTACATCTTCGGCTGTCATTTCGGTACTATTCTTCGGAGGATACAACTTCCCAGGAATGGATTACTTCACAGGGAATACGCTCGCACTTCTTGGTGTATTGGCAATGTTTACCAAAACATTTTTCTTCGTATTCGTTTTCATGTGGATACGTTGGACTTTACCACGATTTAGATTCGATCAGTTGATGCATTTGGGTTGGAAAAGTTTAATTCCAATATCGTTATTCAACTTGTTGATCACAGCAATTATTATAGCAATTAAAGAAGGTTGGTTTCATTAAATTAAAACATGGAAAGTTTATCCAATAGAAAACAAGTCGTTTCTAAAAAAGAAATGACGTTCATGGAAAAAATCTACTTGCCTGCCATTTTGGGTGGTATGTGGATTACTTTCAAACATCTCTTTAGAAAAAATAATACAACTAAATATCCAGAGGAAGTCAGAGAATTTGCTCCAGTATATAGAGGTCAGCACGTTTTGAAAAGAGATGAGCAAGGTCGTGAGAATTGTACTGCCTGTGGTTTGTGCGCTGTTGCATGTCCAGCTGAAGCCATTACAATGGTTGCAGAGGAACGGAAAAAAGGAGAGGAGCATCTTTATCGTGAAGAAAAGTATGCTTCCTCATACGAAATTAATATGTTACGTTGCATATTCTGTGGTCTTTGCGAAGAGGCTTGTCCTAAAGAAGCAATATTTCTTACGGATCGAATTGTCCCTTCAAATTTTGAAAGAGACGAATTCATATATGCAAAAGATAAATTGGTGGAGTCGATGGATGAAAGAATTGATATCACCAAACGTCAACACACAGGTAAAAGAGGAGTAAAATGAGCTTAGAATTAATCGCTACAATTTTAGGTGGACTCACCATTGGTTCCGCTTTAATGGTTGTTATCAGTAAGCACCCTGTAAGAAGTGTGTTGTATCTGGTTTTAACCTTTTTCATGATTTCTGCAAATTATGTGCTTATGAATGCTCAATTTCTAGCCATAGTAAATATTATCGTATACGCTGGGGCAATTATGGTTTTGTTTCTATTTGTACTGATGCTTCTCAATTTGAGCCAGGAAAATGAACCCAAAACCAGTTTGTTTGTTAAATTGGCTTCAGTAATTACTGGTGGACTTTTATTTGTTGTCTTGATAGCTGCATTTAAAGATGGGGTAATCGTTGCACAAACTGCTGGAATAGATGGCAATGATCAGGGCTTGGTTCAGAATTTAGGACAGCTTCTTTTTAGCAAATATGTCGTTCCATTTGAAGTTTCTTCAGTTCTCTTCATCGCTTCAATGGTTGGAGCAATTTTATTAGCGAAAAGAGAAAAACAAACTATAGATTGATATGATTATAGCAAGTATTTTTCAGTCAGGCGTGAGCATAGAATTTTACATTGTTTTAGCTACAATGCTATTCTGTATAGGCGCTGTGGGCGTTTTAATAAGACGAAATGCAATAATTCTCTTAATGTGTATTGAATTGATGTTGAATGCGGTCAATCTTTTGTTGGTAGCCTTTTCTACTTATTTCGGTAAAGCCGAGGCGGATGCTCAGATTTTTGTATTTTTTATTATGGTTGTCGCCGCTGCGGAGGCAACCGTCGGTTTATCGATTTTGGTGATGGCATATCGCAAATTGAGAACAACAGATATTGGATTATTTAACAATTTAAAAGGCTAAAACATGTCGATAGATCAATTGGTTTTATTAGTCTTGGCGCTTCCGCTTATGGGAGCATTAATCAATGGAACTATAGGTAAAAACTTACCTAAATTAGTTTCAGGATCCATTGCAACAGGTGTAATGTTTATTGCATTTGCCCTTTCAATGGTTATTTTCAATTCGAATTCAGAACAACACATTGTCCACCTTTTTAACATTCTCGCGTACGATGATTTAAAGTTGAGTGCAAGTTTGATGGTAGATTCTTTATCAACGTGGATGCTTTTAATCGTGACTGGAGTTGGTTCCTTGATTCATCTATTCTCTATGGGGTACATGAGTCATGATAAAGGGTACTATAAGTTTTTCACCTACTTGAATTGCTTCATATTCGCCATGTTGGTTCTTGTATTGGGAAGCAACTACTTCATGTTGTTTTTTGGATGGGAAGGTGTAGGAATTTGTTCTTATTTATTGATCTCATTTCATTACAGCGACAAAGAAAAAGGAATGCTAAACGGTATTGCCGCTAGAAAAGCATTCATCATGAACCGAATTGGTGACCTTGGATTATTGATAGGCCTATTCTTAATATTAATTCAATTTGGGTCTTTGGAATACAATGATGTTGCGCAACAGATTTTAGTTAACGGGATTCGTCCTTCTGAGGCAATGAGTTTTGCTATTACTTTGTTTTTATTTGTTGGAGCAACAGGTAAATCAGCGCAAATTCCTTTGTTTACTTGGTTACCTGACGCAATGGCAGGACCTACACCTGTATCGGCTTTGATTCACGCAGCAACAATGGTAACAGCCGGTATTTTCTTGGTAGTTAGATCAAATTTCTTATTCGAATTAGCGCCAACAACTCAAGAAATTATGCTGTATGTTGGATTGGTGACTTCATTGGTCGCAGCTTTTATTGCCTTGCGTCAAAACGACATTAAAAAAGTACTTGCCTATTCTACTGTATCACAATTGGGTTTGTTATTTGTTGCACTTGGAATGGGAGCATACACCGCAGCAATGTTTCACGTAACAACTCATGCTTTCTTTAAAGCTCTATTGTTCTTAGGTTCCGGTAGTGTTATTCATGCGATGTCTGATGAACAAGATATTCGCTTGATGGGTGGCTTGAAAAGGTTCATTCCAATTACGCATATTACATTTTTAATTGGAACACTAGCTATTGCAGGATTCCCGTTATTGTCTGGTTTTTATTCTAAAGATGAAATTTTAGCTCACGCAGCACACCACAATATTGGAATATATTTGATTTTAATGGTGTCAGTGGCCTTAACAGCGATTTATATGTTTAGACTATACTTTTTGGTCTTTCATGGTTCGTTCAGAGGAAGTGATGCGGTGAAAAGTCATTTACATGAAAGTCCCCTCAATATGACGGTTCCACTTATGGTATTGGCTGTACTATCGGTTGTGGGAGGTTTGTTGAATTTACCGGGAATTATTTTCCATTCTGGTACTCATTGGTTATCTGACTACCTTGAACTCAATACTGCCGGATTGAATTTAATTCAACCTATGCATTTAGAGAGCAGTCAAGCCATGTTGTTGATGGGAGGTGCTGTCATTTTATCTCTGGGAATTTTATTCGTGTCTTTCGTAGTTTACGTTAAAAAAGGAACTACGGCTAAAAACGATGACCAACTCTCTGGCTGGGAACTGACCTCTTCAAAAAAGTTGTATTTCGATGAAATTTATAATTACCTATTCGTAAAACCTACCGAATGGCTGTCAAAACAATTCCATGCAATTATTGAAATGGGTGTTTTGAACAAATCAATAAATGGAATTACCCTAGCCTTAAGTCATTCAGGGGAATTGATTAGAAAATGGCAATCGGGAATGGTTGCGAATTATTTATTATGGATGGTTTTGGGAATTGTGGGAATGGTGTTGTATTACCTTATTAAATTTTAAGTTTTGGAATTGTTATTAATACCCCTATTGTTTGCATTGGTTGTTGCAATTGCTCCAAAAAATCTTTCGAAATGGATAGGTCTTTTGGGTGCTTTGGCAACCTTAATTGTTGTCATTGCTAGATTGACTTCATTTGTGCCAACCGAAAAAGTTGATTTGATTCACCCAGAATGGATGACAAGTTTTAAAATGACATTTAATATGGGGTATGACGGCATGGGCTTACTGATGGTGTTGTTAACTGCAGTCGTAGTACCTCTAATTTTACTAACAAGTTTAAACCGAAACGAAGGACAACAGAAAGGCTTTAACACGATGGTTTTGTTAATGGAATTTGGTCTTATTGGCGTCTTCACTGCCCTCGATGGATTGCTTTTTTATGTTTTTTGGGAATTGACACTCATTCCAATTTTTTTAATTGCACTTTGGTATGGTGCTGAAAACAGAAAGCCTGCTTTGATTAAATTTTTCATTTACACTTTTGTTGGTTCTTTGGCGATGCTCATTTCATTAATTGCTTTAGGGAATTCGGCAAAGGATTTTTCTTATGAAAGTTTACTGGAAGTTGCTCTGCCAATAAAAACAGCGTTTTGGGTGATGGGTGGTTTCTTTTTAGCTTTTGCTATCAAAATTCCGTTGTTCCCTTTTCATACTTGGCAGCCTTCGACATACACAGTGGCACCATCAGCTGGTACAATGCTTTTAAGTGCCTTGATGCTAAAAATGGCATTATATGGAATGATACGTTGGATGATACCGCTTGCTCCTGAGGCATTGGCGGACTATAAATACATCATTATAGTTCTTGGATTAATAGGTGTCGTTTATGGTGCGATAATCGCCATCAAGCAAATGGATATAAAAAGATTAATCGCATTTTCTTCAATCAGTCACGTTGGGTTAATAGCTGCAGGCATTGTTTTATTTACGGAGCAGTCTTTGTCTGCCTCATACATTCAAATGGTTAATCATGCTTTGGTTGCCGTTGGATTGTTTTTGGCTGCAGGCATTCTTGAAGATAGGTTAAAAACTAGAGATCTTTCTGAAATGGGCGGTATTGCTGTTTTAGCTCCAAAATTCGCTTTTTGGTTTGCTGTTATTAGTTTTGCTGCCGTTTCTGTGCCGTTCACCTCAGGGTTTATCGGAGAATTTCTCTTGCTAAAGGGCTTGTTTTACGAACATTGGATTATAGGTGCTATAGCTGGAACAACGCTGGTTTTCGGAGCTGTATACACCTTGAGAGCCTATCAATTGAGTATGTTTGGTGCAACCCGTTTCGAGTCATTTGAAGATTTGAAATGGAACGAAGTAGTTGTTTTTGCAATCATTACTGTTCTTGTTGTTTTGATAGGATTGTTTCCTCAATATATTACCGATTTAATAGAACCAAGTTTGGATAGAGTATATAATTATATCCAATCCGTAACTTTTCAAGCTGCTTAAAATATGGACGCTTTAATAATATTGTTTTTTACCGGTTTAGTAGTAATGTTCACAGCAATGCTGAAAAAACCGAATTTGGTTTTGGTAACATCTACTTTTGGAATTGCAGCATCTTTAGGCTTAGTGGTGCGACAAATCATGGGTAGCACTAGTTTAATCACATGGTCTTATCAAGGTCTAGCATTTGACCCGAATAATTTGTTGTACGTCGCTCTTGTTCTTTTCTTAGGATTGTTGATTGTGACAAGCGGATACGAAGCTTTCAAAAGAGAACCAGAACATACCGGTGAATACGTTTCGTTGATTATTTTCTCAATGGTTGGAGCGCTTTGTATGATCGGATTTACCGACATGTTTATGTTCTTTATCGGTTTGGAGATTCTTTCTATTCCAATTTATGTTTTGGCAGGAACCAATAAAAAGGATATCCGTTCAACAGAAGCATCGATTAAATATTTTTTTACCGGAGCTTTTGCAACTGGTATTCTACTGTTTGGAATTGCCCTAGTTTTTGGAGCTACCGGAAGTTTCGAATTGAAAGCAATTCACGATTCAATAATAAAATCGGTCAGTTTTGGTCCGCTGGTTTACGTGGGTATTTTATTCATACTTGCTTCTTTTCTCTTTAAGGTCGGTGCTGCTCCTTTCCATTTCTGGAGTCCAGATGTTTATTCTGGAAGTCCAACCATGGTTACTGGTTATATGGCTGCAGTTGTTAAGTTGGCTGGATTGTTTGCATTCATGAAAATGTTCACTTTTGTTTTTGTTGGTGCAATTTCATTCTGGTCGGATTTATTATTCGCTGTAATTGTTTTAACAATGTTTGTTGGGAATTTATCTGCGTTAGGTCAAACTAAATTTAAAAGATTATTGGCATACTCAAGTATCTCAAATGCAGCGTACGCGCTGATTGCATTAATGGCTGTTTCCTCACAATCCCTGAATAACTTGTGGATCTATCTATTGGGTTATGGATTGTCGGTAATCATTCTTGTAACAATTGGTCAAATGGTAAATGATAGCGAAGATAATATCGCTTCGTTTAAAGGTATTGGACGTAAATATCCTCTTTTGGGTGTTGCTCTAGCCTTGGCAGTATTATCCTTGGCAGGAGTTCCTCCGCTTTTAGGATTCATGGGTAAATACATGGTTTTTTCAAGTGCTTTTAACGAATATCCTATTTTGGTAATTATTGCAATTGTCAATTCAGGAATCGGTATTTATTATTATCTCAGATTGTTGATTGTTGCACTTTCTAAAAATGAAGAGAATGACGAAGTGCGAGAGTTAAAACCTTCTATTCTTCAATGCGCTGTTTTAGCAATATGTAGTTTACTTTTACTGGTTGGTGGAGCATTTGATTATGTATTGAATAATCTGATTTAATACCACTTAAGATTTTAGATTAACTTTTATAGGTTATCAAATAACGCTAATAGCTCCTGTTGCACACTCATTCCTGCGTCGTGGTTATACCATTCCTGAAGTCCTTTTTTTAGTTCTTCAAAAGCAACTTCCTTTGATTTTAGATCATCAAAAACCTTTTGACATTTAACAGGTCTTGGTCCCCATCGAAATATATCTTTTCCATCAACATCTCTAATGATTAGAATTGGAACAGATTTCGATCCTTTTGTTAAATAGTTATCAATTTCTGAGTTTTCAGCATCGCGAAGTTGAATTTCAAGTTTGATATTTTGGTTCAAATTAGCAAGCATTGCAATAAATGGAACGCTATGAGAAGCATCTCCACACCAAGGTTCAGTAATTAAAATCCAATGCTGTTTGGTATTAATATTTGAAATTACATTCTTGAGCTTCTCGTCTATTGTTCCTTTCTTCAACCATCGATTTTGTCTGCTTTGGTTGAGTTTGGTGTATTCGACAAAATGTAAATCATCATAGGGGTGAGTGAATATTCTTCCAGCTAATATGTCCTCAAATAATTCCTGATAATCTTGAAAAGTCATATTTAATAAATAGCAGGATATTCACTTGGATTGTATTCGTGCATGATACCGTATACCTTCTCAACGATGTCGTCAATACTCGGCTTAGAGAAATAATCTCCATCGGAACCATATGCAGGTCGATGGTCTTTGGCACTCAATGTCACAGGAGATGCATCAAGATGGTAGTAGCCATTTTGTTCAACCAATATTTTATCCAAGATAAAACCTGTTGCGCCACTGCTAACGTCTTCATCGATAATGATGAGTTTATTTGTTTTTTCCAAAGATTTACTTATCGAATGATGAATGTCAAAAGGTAATAAAGTTTGCACATCAATCAATTCGACATCTATACCCATTTCTAGAAGTTCTTTTGCTGCGACTTCACATAAATTAAATGTTGACCCGTATGAAACCAAAGTGATGTCTTTTCCTTCTTTAACAATTTCCGGAACACCTAAAGCTTCTTTAAATACTCCAATATTTGTTGGAATTCGCTCCTTGGTTCGATACCCATTTAACGGTTCAATAACCAATGCCGGCTCATCAGCCTCCATTAATAGATTATAGAACCCTGCTGCTTTTGTCATGTTTCGTGGCACACATACATGAATTCCTCTTACTGCGTTAATTATCATTCCCATCGGAGAACCACTATGCCAAATTCCTTCTAAACGATGTCCTCGTGTACTGATAATAAGAGGTGCTTTTTGTCCACCTTTAGTCCGATATTGTACTGTAGCCAAATCATCCGACATGATTTGAATCGCATAAAGCAAATAATCAAGATATTGGATTTCAGCTATCGGACGCAGTCCACGCATCGCCATACCTATACCTTGACCAATAATTGTGCATTCACGGATTCCAGTGTCCGAAACGCGTAAAACCCCAAATTCTTCTTGCAATCCTTCAAGTGTTTGATTCACTCCTCCAATTTTACCTGCATCTTCACCAAAAACTAGAGCCTGAGGATATTTTTTCAAAAGCTCACGGTAATTGTCTCTTAAAATGATTCTTCCATCATCCATTTTGTCAGAATCGTATTCCGGAGCTACAGGTTGAATTTTTAATGCTGAAGTTGCTGACTCAGAATGCAAATAAGAACTGTAACGTGTTTTGTTTTGTTCCAATTGCTGGTTTATCCAACCAATAAGTTCATTTTTTTGAACAGAAGATTCGTTTCTTACAATTCGCAACACTTTTCTTGCTGCTCCAATTATTTCCTTACGAATAGCATCTTTGGTTTGCTCAAGAAAATTAACTTCACTTAAAATAATTTCTTTTTGTGAAGAAACATTTGCCAATTCTTTTAAAATTGGCAATAGGCCATTAACGTCTTTTCTTAAATCATCTGTAAAAAGTTTCCAAGCTTTATTCTTTTCATCTTTAACAAGGCTTTTTGCTTCTGCATGTATGGATTCCAATTCTTCTGCACTTGCAATTGAATTGCCTTCTGCTGAAAAGTTTAGGATCCATTCTTTAAATTTTTGTATGCAATCAAACGTACTTTCCCATTCCAAACGTTCTGCAGATTTGTAGCGCTCATGTGATCCTGAAGTGGAGTGACCTTGCGGTTGATTAACTTCTTTGACATGAACGAGCACAGGGACATGTTCTTTTCGCGCAATTGCAACAGCTTTTTCGTAGGTCTCGCAAAGATGACCATAGTCCCAACCTCTGGTTACAAAAATTTCATATCCATTGGAATTTTTTGTACGCTGCATGCCTGAAAGTGCTTCCGAAATACTTCCTTTTGTTGTTTGAAATTCTCTCGGTACTGAAATGCCATATCCATCATCCCAAACCGACATTACAAGTGGAACTTGAAGAACGCCTGCAGCGTTAATTGTTTCCCAAAATAAACCTTCTGAAGTTGAAGCATCTCCTATTGTTCCGAATGCTACCTCATTTCCCTTATGACTAAATTTATTAAAATCTTCAATTTCTTGAAGCGCTTTATGATTGCGATAAATTTTGGAAGCTTGTGCTAGTCCTAAAAGTCTTGGCATTTGTCCTCCGGTAGGTGAAATGTCGGCAGAACTGTTTTTTTGTTCCATCAAATTCTTCCAATTACCATTGGCATCCAAATTACGCGTGGAATAATGCCCCCCCATTTGTCGACCAGCAGATTGAGGCTCAACGTTTTCATCAGTGTGCGCATACAATCCAGAAAAATACTGCTGAACATCTAGTTGCCCAATAGCCATCATTAGGGTTTGATCACGATAATATCCAGAACGGAAATCGCCATTTCGAAATTGTTTTGCTAAAGCAATTTGCGCTAATTCCTTACCATCTCCAAAAATTCCAAATTTCGCTTTACCTGTTAACACCTCTTTTCTACCCAGAAGCGATGCCTCCCTGGACACACATACTAACCTAAAGTCATTGAGCACCTCATTTTTAAAAGATTGAAAATCTACCGCTTCTTCAGTTTCAATTGATTTTTCCTTAGCCATAGCGCGTTAATTTGTTGAACAAATATAATCATTTTCATCCTTTTATTTTCCGTTTTTAGCTACCTTAGACACATTAAACTTTTACTCTTTTTAGCTGTTAAATGAATAAGTTATCCGCCTTGTACAAGAAGTACTTCCCTTATTTTGTAGACATATGGCAGTACTTGGCGATTATAGTTATTTTTATACTTGCAGCAATTTTTATTCTATAATATTAAAAGAATGTCAAAGATTAATAATTCAATTTTCATGAGAATATTAACGTTGGTTGTTACCTTGCTCTTAAATTCATCATTGTTTTCCCAATTGAATATGGATTCGCTTTCGCACATTGATTACCAAGCACTTCATGCTGCCAATTTAAATGATGTTTGGGGTTATGTTGATGAATTAGGAAATGAATATGCCATCGTTGGAACCTCAAAAGGTACATCTATTGTTGATGTTACTGATCCGTCAGCACCTCAAGAAGTATTTTGGATTAGTGGAACAGAATCCATCTGGCGAGATCCAAGCGTTTATGGCAATTACGCATACATTACAACTGAAGCTGAAGATGGATTACTTATTATTGATTTAAATCCACTTCCTCAATCGACAAATCTGCCTACATCGGTATATACTGGACCTCTGGGAAATCCTTGGCAGTCTGCACATACATGCTTTTTAGATGAAAATGGTTATGCCTATATTTTTGGTTCGAATCGCGGAAACGGTGGCGCTATAATTTTAGATGTTTTCACCAATCCCATGAACCCAATTGAAGTTGGTGAATTCGACAATTGGTATGTTCACGATGGATTTGTTCGAAATGATACGATGTATTTGGCTCATATTTCTGATGGCTTTTTCAGTATAGTTGACGGATCGAATAAAGCAAATCCTGTTTTACTTGCTACCCAAACAACACCGAATAGCTTTACCCATAACATTTGGCCAACCAACAATGGTAATTATGTTTTTACAACTGATGAGGTGTCAGGTGCATACATTACAAGCTATGATATTTCTAACGTAAATAACATTATTGAGGTAGATCGAACTCAACATTCCCCTGGAACAGGGGTCATTCCGCATAATGTGCATGTAAAAAATAACTTTTTAGTGACAAGTTATTATTCAGATGGTGTGGTGATTCATGATGCTACATATCCATACAACATGATAAAGGTAGGTCAATACGATACTTATCCAACACAAACACCAGGTTTTGATGGATGCTGGGGAGTGTATCCTTTTCTGCCATCAGGTACAATTCTCGCGGCAGACATAACCGATGGTCTTTTTATTTTGGGAGTGAATTACATGCAAGCATCCTATTTGGAAGGAACCATAACGGATTTTGTAACTTCTTCTCCTCTTGAAAATGTCAAGGTTCAAATTGTTGGCAACGATCAATCCGATTTGTCAAAATTGAATGGGAACTATGCAACCGGAATTTTAAATGGGGGAAGCTACAATGTTGAATTCACTAAAGTGGGCTATTTCCCTCAAATTCACACGGTCTTTTTAACAAATGGTACCGTTACCAATTTTAATGTTCAAATGGTTGCAATACCGCCTTATCCGTTTCAAATTAATGTTATTGAGAGTGGTACAGGGGCCCCAATAGCGGATGCAACTATAATATTGCAAACGCCACTTATTCAGCATAATGGAACTTCGAATGCATTGGGTCAAGAAAATCTTACTTTGTTTTATCAGGATCCATATTGGATTACAGTTGGGAAATGGGGATATTATACCAATTGTTTTGAGCAAGTTATTGATAACTCAACAGGATCAATTACAATCGAATTGTCAAAAGGTTATCATGATGAATTCTCATTCGATAATGGCTGGATTGTTAGTGGAACTGCTACAACTGGAGTTTGGGAAAGAGGAAAACCCAATCCAACGAATGGGGGTTCAGCTCCTGGAGTTGATATGGATTACGATTGTTCTGATCAGGCCTTTGTTACCGGAAACGATCCGTCACTGAATGATGATATTGATGATGTTGATGGAGGATTCACGATTTTAACCTCCCCGACAATGGATTTGACCAGTTATACAGATCCGCATATTAACTTTTCAAGATGGTTTTTCTGTATGCACGGAAATCCTCCCGATGATACGCTCAAGGTTATTGTTTCAAACGGTATAACAAGTGTAGTAATTGATCAAACAGGTTCTAATGCCAATGAATTTTATCAATGGATACCCAAGAGTATCCGACTTTTGGACTTTATTACACCAACGTCTTCAATGCAAGTTTCATTTAGGGTTTCAGATGAAGATGGAAATGTGAATATCACAGAAGCAGGTATCGATTATTTTCATGTTTCCAATGCTAGTGTGCTTGAAATATCCGAACAACAAAATGTCATTGATATTTTCCCGAATCCAGTTTATAACCAACTTCAAGTAAAAGGAGCTCATGAGGGTGATAGTTATTTTCTTGTTGATATCAATGGTCGAATCTTAATGCAGGGAATCGCTGATGAAAATTTTATTATTGATATGTCATCGGTCATTAACGGAACCTATTTTATTCAAATTGGCACCTCAAATCTGAAAGTTATTAAAATTTGATTTTTAATCATATTTAGAATAGGGCAGAATAAGCTGAAAAGCATTCCTTATATTTGTTCTATCATTTACAGATTGATTGGAAAATAAATTAAATATATCAGTAGTTGTCCCTTTATTTAATGAAGTGGAGTCGCTTCCTGAATTGCATGACTGGATTCACAAGGTTATGACCGAAAATTCGTTCTCTTATGAAATTATTTTTATTGATGATGGGAGTAAAGACGGTTCTTGGGATCTAATTGAAGAATTGAATAAAAAAAATAGCGCTGTACGCGGCATAAAATTTCAGAGAAATTACGGAAAGTCTGCAGCCTTACAAAAAGGTTTCGAGGCTGCGCTTGGTGATGTTGTCATTACAATGGACGCAGATCTTCAGGACTCTCCAGATGAGATCCCTGAGTTGTATAAAATGATTAAAGATCAGGATTTCGACCTTGTTTCTGGTTGGAAAAAGAAAAGATACGATCCTATTACAAAAACAATTCCTACAAAATTGTACAATTGGGCTGCAAGAAGACTTACTGGAATTTATCTTCATGATTTCAATTGTGGTTTAAAGGCTTACAAAAAAGTAGTTGTAAAAAGTGTTGAATTGTATGGTGATATGCATCGATATATTCCTGCTTTGGCTAAATATTCCGGTTTTAATCGAATAGGTGAAAAAGTTGTTCAACACCAATCGAGAAAATATGGAACAACCAAATTTGGTCTGAACAGATTTCTTAATGGCCCATTAGACTTATTGACAGTCGTTTTTATGGGTAAATTTGGTAAAAAACCAATGCATTTTTTCGGTGCGATAGGTACACTTATGTTTCTTATAGGTTTTGGATTTGCCCTTTATTTGGGTATTGATAAACTTTTTATTGATAAAACGGCTAGATTGTTGGCTGAAAGAACTGAATTTTTTATTGCGCTTGTGGCAATGATTATCGGAGTACAATTCTTCCTAGCTGGATTCATCGCTGAAATCATTGGACGAAATTCCTCTACCCGTAACGTTTATCTTGTTGAGAAAGAATGTTAAAATGGAAAATCGACAATTCTTGGACTTTATTTCTCGATCGTGACGGGGTAATAAACGAAAGACTTGAAAACGATTATGTCAAGTCTCCAGAAGAATTTCAATTTATTAGCGGTTCAGACCATGCAATTGCTTCACTTTCTAAAATTTTCGGATGGCTTTTCGTTGTTACCAATCAGCAAGGAATTGGCAAAGGATTAATGACGGAAGGTAACCTTCGTGAAATTCATCGTTTAATGGAGCAGAATGTTGAGGATAAAGGTGGAAAAATAACTAAAGTTTATTATGCACCAGGGATGGCATCACCAGATAATTACATGAGAAAACCGAAACCGGGAATGGCACTTTTGGCCCAAAGACAGCATAAAGGCGTAGATTTTGTTAAGTCCATAATGGTGGGCGATACGGATTCAGATATCATATTTGGAAGCAAACTTGGAATGAAAACTGTAAGGATATTTTCTGAAATAGAGGAGATAAAGGTTGAGGCAGATATTACGATAGCAAGTTTGAAAGAATTGTATAATTACTTGGAAGTATGAGAATAGCTTTTTTAATTTCGTTTTTCATTTTTATTTCAAGTCAGAATAAGGCGCAGAATTTAACAGATGCCAAAGGTCTGAAACAAGGTGCTTGGTCAAAGGTGTATCCCGGAACTAACGTTCTTCAATATTCCGGACAATTTAAAGACAACGTTCCTACAGGAACATTTACTTATTTCTATGAAACTGGTAAAACGAAGGCTATTGTTTTACACGGCGACAAGGCACTTCGATCGGAAGCTTTCTTTTATTATCCCAGTGGTAAATTGATGACATTTGGTATTTATCGAAATCAGAAAAAAGATTCTGTGTGGTCCAATTTTAATGAAAACGAAGATTTGGTTTACACGGAAACATTTCAAAATGACCTCTTAAATGGCAAAAGAACAACCTTCTATCTTTCTGATGCAACTCAAGGTAAAGCAAATGTAATTGCTTCAGTTGCCAATTATGTAAACGATAAGCTTTCGGGTGAATATTACGAGTATTTTATAAACGGAACCATTAAAGTTAAAGGTCAATATAAGGATGGTGTAATGGATGGAGTTTGGTTGAAAAATAACCCCAATGGTACAAAAATGATGGAAGAACGCTTCAAAAACGGTAAAACGCATGGTTGGCAATATTCCTTTGATGAAAGCGGTAAAGAAGCAGGGAAATCCTATTATTACAACGGTGAAAAATTAGAAGGTAAAGTTTTAGATGCCAAATTGGAATACTTCAAAAAAAATGGAATTGATCCCAATCAATAGTGTTTTTTAACTATTTTAGCCTCATGCGAAGTGTAAGAAAAATACTTTTTTTCCCCTTTTTAGTTTTATTGTTTTCATGTAAAAAAGACAATTCCAACCCAGTATTGAATTTGGATTATTTTGGACTTCAAAATGGTGCATTTGTTGAATATCAAGTAACTGAAATTTCTCATGACATTGATGCGCTTATTCAACACGATACGATTTACTATCAATTGAAAACAGTTATTGGAGATACTTTTGTTGATAATCAGGGAAGGATAGCCAATAAATTTTTGAGGTACAAGCGAATGAATACTACCGAAAATTGGCAACTTACAGATATCTGGACAACAATAATCGACGATAATCGTGGTGAACTCGTAGAAGAGAATCAAAGGATTATTAAGCTTGTTTTTCCACCGTCAAAAGGCAAGGATTGGAACCCAAATGCATTCAATAATATGAACACGGAGGAGTATTATTACGCTCAAATTCACAAGCCCTATCAAAGTTTTGATAGTACTTTATTTGTTGAACAAGATGATTTTTTTTCATTGGTGGACAGGAGAAAAAAACATGAAGTGTATGCAAAAGGTATCGGATTGATTCACAAATACTTCAAGGATTTGAAAATTTCTGGATTTGACACTTTAAATGTTCAATTTGGCAAAGAACTTTATTACGATTACTTGAACCACGGCTTTCAATGAAAGGCATATCAAAATCTATGAAAAAGGTTGCGGTTTTTTCTGCATTCTATCCTTTTCGTGGAGGAATAGCTCAATTTAACGCCAAACTTTATCGAGCGCTCGAAAAAATAAGCAATGTAAAAGCCTTTACATTTAACAAACAATATCCTGATCTATTGTTTCCCGGAAAAAGTCAATACGTAACAAATAAAGATATTGCAGATAAAATTCCAGCTGACAGAATTGTAAGTACATTTAATCCACTAACCTATGGAAAAGCGGCGTCAAAAATAAAGGCTTTTAAACCAGATATTTTTATTACAAATTTCTGGATGTCATTTTTTGCACCTTTCTTAAGCAAAATGGCGAGAAAGCAGGAGCGAAGTGTAAAAAAGATTGCTTTGATTCACAATTTAATTCCTCACGAAAAACGATTCTTTGATCGCTACCTAATCATGAAAATGTTGAAAAGTTATGATGCTTTTGTGGTATTGTCTGATGCAGTTGAACGTGATTTACTTTACATGCTTCCTAATGCCAAATATTTAAAATTGGAACATCCATGGTACGATCATTTTGGTAAAAATATTCCTAAGGAGGAGGCCCGTCGAAAACTAAAGCTATCGGAAGGAAAGAAAACACTTCTTTTTTTTGGGCTCATAAGGGAATATAAAGGTTTGGATGTTTTGCTCAAAGCATTTTCGGAACTTGATGATTCTTTTCAGCTTGTCATAGCCGGTGAAATTTATGGAAAAAGTGATAAATATTTGGAATTGATCGAAAAATCATCGAATAAAAATATTTTTCTATTCAACCAATATATTCCTGATGATGAGGTGAATATCTATTTTTCTGCAGCAGATTTGTGTGTTTTACCTTATAGGTCAGCAACACAATCGGGGATAACAGGAACATCATTTCATTTTGAAGTGCCAGTAATTGCAACGGATGTGGGCGGGCTGAGGGAGTCACTCAAAGACGGATTATTGGGAGAAGTGGTTGAATCAGAAAATCCTGAAGCATTGCGAATGGCGATACTTGATGCTTTCAAGGGCAAGAATATCGAAAATTTTAAAAGCCAAATTCAAAATGAGAAATCTTTAAATGGCTGGGATGCCTTTGCAGCCAAACTACTTGAATTTGCTTCCAACCTCTAATATCCAATAAATTCAACGCTTTTTGCTATTGAATCAAATTATTGATGTACTCTTTTTTGAATTAATCAACCGAAATCCTATATTTGCAGGCTTAATTTATAAATAACCCATTTTCGACATGCGAAATAAAGGATTTTTTTGGTTTATATCAGGTGCTTTGGTGTTGGCTTGCGTCTACATGCTTTCATTTACCTTCGTTACAAATTCTGTTGAAAAAGAAGCAGAATTAGAAGCTGAAGACTTGGTTCAAGAGTATAAAAAGAAAGCGTCAACATCTGGCGATAGTATTTTACTACCAAATGGTACGTATGCCCATTTTAATAAAGCAGACGGTGAAGCCATTGCTAAATCTGCTATCCTCAATCACATTCTAAAGAATCGAGCAGACTCATCTGTATATCCTGTTTTTGGATCGACATTTAAGGATTGTAAAAACCGAAGTTTAGCTCTTGGTTTGGATTTGGTTGGTGGAATGAGTGTAACATTAGAAATTTCTATACCAGATATGGTAAAGAATTTTGCTAGAAACCCAAGAGATATCAGATTTAAAGGACCTTATGAAAAAGCAAAAGCAACCTACCAAACGAAAGGGGGTGATTTTATTTCGCTTTTCGTTGCAGAAAACGCTAAAACCAATAAAACCGCGTTGGCACGCCTTTTCGAAACTTCTGAAATGGAAGGTCTCAATGGTAAATCGACAGATGCTGAAGTGGAAGCGTTTTTAAGAAAAATCGCTGCTTCGTCAATGGAAGGGGTGGAAGATATCATGGGACGTCGTATCAACCAATTTGGTGTGGCACAGCCCAACATTCAAAGAGATAATGTAAATAATAGACTATACATAGAACTTCCTGGAGTGCAAGACGAAAGCACTGTTGCTCAGAAATTGCAATCCACTGCAAATCTTCAGTTTTTTGAAACTTATGCTATGAGTGAAATCGCTTCAGCATGGGATCAAGCAAAGAATTTAACAAAGGCTGCTGAAATTAAAAAAGAAGAGGTGCCAGTTGCTAAAGATACAACTGCAACTGCTAAAAAAGATTCGACTGATACAGTAAAAAAGGCTGAAAAAACGGAAAGTGTATCGAAATCTTTGAACAATACTCAAAAAGGACTTGGTGATTATGTTATTCCTGTTGGAGATTATGCCGTTGGTTATGTTTCAATAGCGAATAAAGAAAACGTAGATGCACTCCTCAAAAGAACGGATATTGCAGAGGTGCTTCCAGAAGATTTAAAATTCATGTGGGGAGCGGAACCAGAGTCAATTGGTGAAGATTCAGACGAAAAGGCTTATTATCTATATGCTATAAGAATTCCAGAGGATGGTAAAGCGCGTGTTGGAGGTAAGGATGTTAAGTCTGCACGTCAGGATTATGATCAGAACGGAAAAATTACAGTTGATGTTACCATGTCGGCAGAAGGTGCTGATAAATGGTCTGAAATGACTGAGGATAATGTGAATCGTATTGTTGCCATAACAATGGATGAGGTTGTTTACAGTGCGCCTCGCGTTATGAATAAAATTTCTGGTGGAAACACTCAGATTTCAGGTTCTTTCAGCATGAAAGAGGCTAAAGATTTGGCATCATTATTAAATGGTGGTGCTCTACCTGCTCCTTGTATTATCAAAGAACAAACTAAGGTTGGTCCGACAATCGGAGCTGAGAATTCTCAGGCTGGACTTATCTCTTTCTTGTTTGCTTTTATTGCTGTTTTGATTTATATGTATTTATACTATGGTAAATCAGGAATTTCAGCCAATGTGGCACTTATCGTAAATGTCATTTTGATTTTTGGATGTCTTGCTCAGTTTGGTGCTGTGCTCACGCTAGCAGGTATTGCAGGAATTGTGCTAACGATCGGTACTGCTGTTGATGCAAACATTCTCATATTTGAAAGGATTAGAGAGGAGCAATACCGAGGTGTTGATCAAGCAGCGTCAATCGCCGTAGGATTTAAAAAGGCACTTCCTTCAATTATAGATGCAAACGTAACCCACTTGTTAGTAGCAATTATCCTCAAGATTTTTGGTACCGGTGAAATCAATTCATTTGCTACAACCCTTATAATTGGTATTTTCACCTCTTTATTTTCAGCAATTATAATTTCTAGATTAATAATTAACTCTTGGATGGAGAAAGGAAAAGAAATTTCTTTCTTTACAAAAATTTCGAAAGGCTTATTTCAAAACCTTTCTTTTGACTGGGTAGGTAAAAGAAAATATTTCTACATTTTCTCAATTACCATAACAATACTCGGTGTTGTAGGAATGGTTTCTCGTGGCTTAAAAACTAGTGTAGAATTTACGGGAGGTAGAACCTTTGTTGTTAAGTTTGATAATGTAGCTGATATCGAATATTTAAGAGGCAAATTGGAAGGAGCATTTGTTGAGAATGGTGAACCAGCCTCAATAGATTTGAAAACCAAATCCAATGAATACAATGTTGAAATCGTTACGAACTATATGGTGAATAATGATGGCGCAATGGAAGAAGTAAAAACAAAGTTAAACACTGCTCTAGATGCTTGTAAGGATAAATTTGGAAACCACCAGATTGTTGAGTCGAGAAGTATTAGTGCTTCAATTTCGAATCAGTTGTCATCCCAGTCAATCATAATGATAGTTTTATCCTTGGTTGCTATTTTTGGATATATTCTTCTACGATTTGGCCAGTGGCAATACTCAATTGGTGCCATCTTAGGTTTGATTCACGATGCTTTCTTTGTGGTTTCTATTTTCTCATTGCTTCACGGTTTTCTTCCTTTTAACCTAGATGTAAATCAGGCGTTCATTGCTGCGATCCTCACGGTAATTGGATACTCAATGAATGATACCGTTATTGTTTTTGATAGAATTCGTGAGAATTTAAAAAACAGTAAAGAAGGTGATGATCATAAAGCGATTATCAATAAATCGCTTAATACTACACTAAGTAGAACCTTTAATACTTCAATGATTTTGTTTGTGGTAGTATTGATAATGTTCATTTTTGGTGGACCTGCAATTAAAGGATTTTTGTTTGCCTTACTTGTAGGGGTGGTTATTGGAACTTATTCCTCACTTTGTGTGGCAACACCAATTTTGATTGACTTCTCCAAAAAAATAAAGTCTTAAAATAACTTTATTCACAAATATTAAAGAGCCGGAATTTCCGGCTTTTTTAGTTCTATATATTTATTATTTTACTTGATTTTTCTTTTCTAAGAAATCCATTGAGAATCGTTTTGGCATCACGATCTTCGATATGCCTTTCGATAAATCGATTCCATTTTGTTGGATGAAGATGATTGAAATGAAAAGGTGCATAGCCAAATCCAATAATACTTCCTTGTTCAACCAAAACAATACTTTTTTCACCTTTGTTTCTTCCTTTGTCTACAACATAAAAACTTTCGCGATTGAAGGTTAATTTATCAATCAATTCCTGAATACGCTTATTATATTCTTTAGGTTCCTCTTCTTGGATACAAGCCCCTTTGCAAAGTTTTATAGTATAATGAAAACAAACATCCTTTGAAGGATAAATATCACAAAGCTTTTGACACAATTCATATTTTTCTACCCAATGGTTGACCATATTTATAGCCTCTTTCCTTGTAGAAAAAGATGCAAATGGAATTTCAGGATTTTTTGAAGTCTGCGCCAAATAAATCTGTAAATAACCATTTTCGTCCAAATAATCGTAGGTGCCAATAGGAAAGCGACTATTTCTGAGTTGACGATTATAAACGGGTTTATTTACTTTAATAAGTTGTGACTCTTTTAATAACGCAATAAGCTCAGAACCAGTTTCTTCATATTCAACCCGTGTGATCTCCATTTTCATTTTAATACCTTTTTTTGTAGTGTTATTTCGTAAATGTTGTTCTACACGTTGTTTAATGTTTTTACTTTTTCCAATATAGATGAGTTGATTGTTTTCATCAAACAATTTATAAATTCCTGTTTTTGAAGGTAATTCATCTAAACTTGATACGTCTAGATTGGGATGAAGTATTTTTGGATTTATTTCTTCTTGAATAAAAGTGTTCAGTTTGTTTTTGTCTTTATTATAAAGTATCCTAAATAGTTCTGCAGTAGCCAGAGCATCACCTCCAGCTCGATGCCTTCCTTCGATTGAAATTTGAAAGTGATCTGCAATTTTACCTAAACTGTATGAAGGAAGCCCAGGAATTACGTATCGGGAAGCCCTGACAGTACATAAATGTGGTAATCTGAAGTCGTAACCTAAATTTTTGTATTCTTGTCTGAGGATTCCGTAATCAAAACCCACATTGTGAGCTACAAATATGCATCGCTCAGAAAATTCTATTATCTTTTTCGCAACCTCATAAAATTTAGGTGCATTTTCAACCATTTTATTATTGATTCCCGTTAGGCGAACAATGAAATCTGGAATATTGATTTCAGGATTAATTAATGTTTCAAAATGATCTATAATTCGCTCTCCATCATGCTTGTATAGTGCGATTTCAGTAATTTTTGAATTCTTGGGACTTCCTCCAGTGGTTTCAATATCAACGATTACATAGTTCATTCAAATCAAAAATACTATTTATTATTGATAACACTTATAAGCTTAATTTGAAGCGTTATAAACTGGAATGTTGTAACTTAGCAAAAAAAATATTTTATGAAACGGTTATTTACTTTTTGCTTTCTTTTAAGTACAATGATTGGTTATTCCCAAAGTAACCTAACTATTTTTAGTAACGATGGAAAACAGTTTTATGCCATTATGAATGGGATAAAACAAAATTCTCTTCCAAAGACCAATGTATTCATCAGTGGAATTAAAAATGGAAATTATGCTGTGAAAATTATTTTTGCAGATGGTGTAACAGCCGATATAGATAAAAATGTTATGATAACGGAGCCTTCTGATATTACGACAAAAATCACTTTTAAGAAAGGTAAAGGTAAGTTACAACTAATTAGTCTAGAGCCAACACACGGAGTTTTAACTGATCCTTCAACGGTTGTTTACAGATCATCAGACGCTTCTGTGTATACTGATGCTCCAGTGGTAACACAACAAACGGTGACAACAACGAATACCACAACTACGCAAAACACCAACAATCAAAATGGTGGTTTAAATATGAATTTAGGCGTTACAGGAAACGGCACAAACCAAGGAATGAATCAAACGACTACCACAACAACTACAACCACTCAGGGGTCCAATAGTGATATGAATATGAACGTTAATGTGAACGATCCAAACAATCCAAATGGAAACATGGGAATGAATATGAATGTGAATGTAACGGATCCAACTTACAACAACAATAACGGTAGTATGAATATGAACATGAATTTTACAGATCCTAATAATCCTAATGGAGGAAATATGGGAATTAATATGAATGTGAATGTTTCTGACCCTACAATGACAAATGGTACTGGTGGTATCAATATGAATATAGATATGAGTGGAATGGGAATGGATATGAACATGAATGGTATGGGAAATGGTAATGGTACTACTCAAACAACTTCATCTTCTTCAACAACTACAACGGTAACGACAACACAAACCACATCTACCTCAAGTTCCTCAAATGGATCGACCAGTATAACTACGAATAACTCTGGAAATTCAAATGTTACTTCAAATACCGGTGCGAATAACGGAGGAAGCATCACATGCAAAAATATCTTAGTTGATGATGCAACATTTGTTAACGATATTAAAGGTCTTACTTTTGATTCTGACAAAGTTGATTTGATTCGTGGGGATTTGAAGAATTATTGCGTCACTGCAAGTCAAGCATACAAGATTGTTGAAACGTTGACATACGATTCTGATCGTTTGGATATTTCCAAATATTTGTACGATCGCATGATAGATAAAGATAAGGCAAACGTTTTGCTTCCATTATTGACCTACGATTCAGACAAAATGGAGTTTAAAGAATATACGAGAAGATAAGAAATTATCAAAGCATAAAAAAAGTGGCGAAAGCCACTTTTTTCGTTTATTAATGTTATTTTTTATTATGAATTAAGCTAGTACACCAAGTACCTCTGCCATTTTCTTTCCTATGTGAGCAGGAGAATCAACCACGTGAATTCCACATTCTCTCATTATACGTTTTTTCGCTTCAGCAGTGTCATCAGCACCACCTACAATTGCGCCAGCATGCCCCATTGTTCTGCCTTTCGGAGCTGTTTCACCAGCTATAAATCCAACGACAGGTTTTTTGGAATTTTCTTTAATCCATTTCGCTGCAATAGCTTCGAGATTTCCACCTATTTCACCAATCATAATGATACCTTCCGTTTCTGGATCATTCATTAATAATTCTACAGCTTCTTTGGTTGTAGTACCAATGATTGGATCTCCACCAATACCTATCGCTGTTGTTATTCCCAATCCAGCCTTAGCAACTTGATCTGCTGCTTCGTAAGTTAAAGTCCCTGATTTGGATACAATTCCAATTTTTCCTTTTTTGAAAACAAAGCCAGGCATGATTCCAACTTTTGCTTCACCTGCAGTAATTACTCCAGGACAATTGGGCCCGATTAAACGGCATTCAAACCCTTTGATGAACTCACGCGCCATCACCATATCTTTTACTGGAATCCCTTCGGTTATACATACAATAACTTTAATTCCAGCTTCAGCTGCTTCCATAATTGCATCAGCTGCAAAAGCTGGTGGAACGAAAATGATGGAAACATCAGCCCCAGTATTAACTACAGCATCTTTTACCGTATTGAAAACCGGTCTTTCCAAATGTTGAGAACCACCTTTTCCTGGGGTAACGCCGCCAACCACATTGGTGCCATATTCAATCATTTGACCTGCATGGAAAGTACCTTCACTTCCGGTAAATCCTTGAACAATAACTTTGGAATCTTTATTTACGAGTACACTCATTTTTCGAGTTTTTTTGTTTCTATTTTATAATGTCTACAAAATTAAACGTTTGGTTGCTTTGTGCAAGGATTGAAACATTTTTTATTGTATTATTTTACTCCTAAAATTTTCATTTCAAATTGAAGAATAGAATTTTCAGGAATTAAATTCAATTTGTATTCACCGTAAGCAAGTTGTGGGGGAGCAATCATGAATACCTCTGCACCTGGTTTGAGCTCCAATACGATTTCTTTCCATGCAGCAATTAAGTCTTTTACGGCAAATTGAACTGTCTCCTTTTGTTCATCAACAATTTTCCCATTTAACAATGAGGCTTTATATGTAAATTGCAAACTATCCTGATATTTAACATATGCACCTTCTCCTGGATTTATGATTTTATAATGCAATCCTGAATTAGATTTGGTACAAGCAATTCCCTTCTTTGTTAAATAGCTTTTGATTTGTGAATTAAAAGATGCTTTGTCGTTTTCAGAATACGTTTGACATCCGAATATCAATGCGGTTAAGAAGAAGAAATTAAGAATTTTACTATTCATGATACTCAAATTAAAACAAGTTCAGCCAAATAGTGATCGTCTATTTCGTATATTTTCGAAGCTTTGAAACCGATTTTTTTTGCTGCTTGAAATAAATTGTCAAAATCAACATACAACCAATCGAACCAATCACTTTTTTCGCTTTTATATTGCATTTGAAAGCGGAAGTTACCGTAATATTCGGTATTTAAATCGATCCATAGAGCGCCATCCTCATCTTCATATAAATATTGAATGTCAGAAGAATCACATAAGATTTTTCCTCCTGGGTTTAGTAACTTTTTGGCATGCGCTAGTGTTGATTCAAGGTTGGAAAGTCTACCAGCAATTCCAATTCCATTCATTAAAAGCAATAGCGTATCGAATTTTTCAGTCTTAAAATCGAAAAAATCTTTTTGGATGGCATTTATTCCCATTGATTTCATGTGGTTGATTGCACCTAATGAAGTATCAATAGCGAGAACCTTGTGACCTCTGTCCATTAATTCCAATGCATGAACGCCTGCACCAGCTCCAACATCTAAAACTGAACCCTTCACGAGGTCCAAGGCTTGAAGTTCCAATTCGGGCATTTCAGAAAGATTGCGAAATAATACTTCTACAGGTATGATATCATCCTCGCAAATGTCAGATTTAACGATGATGTCAGCAGGTTTTTTGGTTTTCTGAAAGTCAAGAATTGCTTGACCTATTGGGTCGCCTTGTTTTATCATTTAATAGTCGTATTCGTCGTATCCACCCAAATCTTCATCGTCATAGTCATCATCGAAATCATCATAACCGTACTCATCTTCATCATCTATATCTCCTACAAACATGTTTTCATTGTCCTCGGCTGATTTCGAGTCTTCTGGAGGAGCTACACCTACTGATAGTAATAATTGTGGTATTTGCGGACCTTCTTTTTCGTAACCTATAAGTTCGATAAGAAAAATCCACATCCGCATAAAATCATAAACCAAAATATATTTTTGATCGGGCTCTTCAAGATAATTTTTGATAGTGGCATTCTTCATAATCGATGCTGGGGCATCAATATCATCATCCTCGTAAGACAAATCCATCAAACTTATTTCAAAACCTTTGTCCCAACTATCATTGGAAACATAAAAGCTAGCCATTTCATTACCGCTGAAATTAAAGGCTTTGATAATACTTTTATAAAACGATTCGAAATTATCTTGATCGTCAATAAGAATGTCACGAAAAATCTCGTTGTCACTTTCGGTATCCAGAAGCACCCTGAATTTTAATCCTGCCATCTTTTTAATTTTCGTTAGATAAATGTAATATTTTTGAATTTATTCGAGCTCATTTTTTATTTTGAGTCCTAGTTTCTTCCCAATATTCAACATAAAGCGGTAAGCTTCGTCGTAATCATTTTCAATAATCCCTTCCAGGATAGCTTCTTTAATTTGAGATTTTATGAGTCCAATTTCACCACAAGGACCTATTCCGAAAGTTTCCATAACCAATTCCCCAGAAACAGGAGGTTGAAAATTTCGAATTCTATCTTTTTCCTCCACGAGCAGTAACTTTTCTTTTACCTTCTTGAAATTTTCCCGATAGCGTTTAACCTTAAATTCATTTTTAGAGGTAATATCTGCATTGCAAAGAATCATTAAATCATCAATATCATCTCCAGCCTCACTTAATAATCTGCGTATAGCAGAATCTGTTACAGAACCTTTTACAAGCGCGATAGGACGAAGATGAAGCCGAACCAATTTTTGAACATATTTCATCTTATGATCCAAAGGTAATTTAAGTCGGGCAAAAATCTTAGGGGTCATTCTTGCTCCTACCTCCTCGTGGCTATGAAATGTCCAGCCTGTAATCGGATCAAACTTTTTGGTTACTGGTTTAGCAATGTCATGCATTATTGCGCCCCATCTTAACCATAGGTTGTCACTTTCTTTGGCAACGTTGTCTAAAACTTCAAGGGTATGGTAAAAATTGTCTTTGTGCGACTTGTTGTCTTTCGTTTCTACACCATGTAACTGCACCATTTCCGGAAAAAAATGATGTAAAAGTTTTGTTGAATAAAGCAAATTGAAACCTCTCGATGGTGTTTCACTGAGTATAATTTTATTGCATTCATCGAGTATTCGCTCCTTGGAAATGATAGACAAACGATCTGCATTGTCATAAATTGCCTGTAAACTTCTAGATTCAATTTTGAAATTAAGTTGTGTCGCGAAACGTATTGCCCGCATCATTCGAAGCGGATCATCACTGTATGTCGTATTTGGGTCGAGTGGCGTTCGAATAATACCTTTTTCCAAATCATTTAATCCATCAAATGGGTCTACAAGTTCTCCGAATTTTGACTTACTCAAATGAAGCGCAAGAGCATTTATTGTAAAGTCCCTTCTGTTTTGGTCGTCTCTGAGTGTTCCGTTTTCTACAATTGGTTTTCTTGAATCATGACGGTATGACTCTTTTCGTGCACCTACAAATTCTACATCTAAATCCTTATATTTAAAGTGTGCCGTTCCAAAATTGTGGAATAACGAAACTTTTTTGACTTTTAATTTATTGGCACTCGCTTCAGCCAATTTAAGACCATTTCCAACTACAACAATATCTATGTCTTTAGAAGGTCTTCCAAGTATTAAATCACGCACAAATCCACCGATAACATAGGCCTCTAAACCCTGTTCGGTAACTATCTCTGAAACGACCTTAAAAACAGGATGCGTTAAGGCATGAGAATAATTTGCGTTCATGATGGTCAAAGATAGTTACAATTTTTAAGTGTCATTATTGACTTTAGTTGTGGGTTTTTATCTTCGGATTACTTGAACACTTCCATCCAAACCGATTTTAATTATTTGAGACGGATGACGCATAACTTCATCCTTTCTTTGAATTAAAATGTTGTCTACGGTTTTTTTAATGTCAATATTAATGTCGAGGTATTTTTCTGGACTTTTTTCGCCTGAAATATTGGCGGAGGTGCTAACTAAAGGTCTTTTTAATTTTCTGATTAATTCCAAACATGTTTTGTCTTTCGGAATTCTGATTGCAATACTTCCATCATTTGCCAACACTGAAGGCGCGAGATTTTTAGCACTTGGATATATAATGGTTAAAGGCGAAGTAGCTAGGTCTATCAAGTCGTAACAAATGGGATGAAAATCAGGAATATATTTCTCAAGCATATGAATGCTATCCATTAAAACAATAAAACTCTTTTCTGATGGCCGTTTCTTTAAATCTAGCAATTTTTGACAGGCATGCTCATTGGTTGCATCACATCCAAGGCCCCAAATGGTGTCGGTTGGATATAAAATTGTTTCTCCATTTTGAAGTGCTTCAATGAGTACCTTATTGACTTCGATAAATTCCTTACTCATCATTTCCTAAAATGTCTGGACGTCGTGCTTTTGTTCTCTTCAAAGCTTCTTCCTCACGCCACAACTCGATTTTATTAAAATCCCCTGAAAGTAAAACTTCAGGCACTTTCCAACCTCTAAATTCAGGAGGTCGCGTGTATACCGGTGGAGAGAGCAAATTATCTTGAAAACTGTCTGTTAATGCCGATGTTTCATCATTAAGCACACCTGGAATCAATCTTCCAATGGCATCAACCAAAACAGCTGCAGCCAATTCCCCTCCAGAAAGAACATAAGAACCAATTGAAATTTCTCTGGTTATGTAATGTTCACGAATTCTTTCATCAACGCCCTTATAATGTCCGCACAGAATAATGATATTTTCCTTCAAGGATATCTGGTTACAAATATTTTGGTCTAAAACTTCGCCATCAGGAGTCATGTAAATGATCTCATTATATTCTCGCTCACTTTGTAACTTATCGATTAATAATGCAATTGGTTCCACCGCCATCACCATCCCAGCACCACCACCGTATTGGTAATCGTCTACATTTTTATGTTTGTTGGTAGCGTAATCTCTAATATTATGTAAATGAATATCTAAAATTCCCTTGTCCTTTGCCCGTTGTAAAATTGATGCCGAAAATGGACTTTCCAGGAGTTGGGGTAATATGGTGAGAATATCTATTCGCATATAGCAAATTTACATAAAATCGATTGTTCAAAAGGTAATAACTTCAGATTAAACATTGATTTTAAATACCAATTTATACCTTCGCAATATGAGAAAATTTTATTTGATTTTAGGATTCTTCCAAAAGTTCACAATTGCACTCATTTTTTTTCTTTCTACAAAGGGTTCTTTAGCACAATGGGATGGAAATGTTACACCGACTTATCCAGAACTGATAGAAATTTACAAGAAATTTGATCTTGATCACAAAGAAATAGAACTTTACGAAATGGGAGCTTCTGATTATGGCCTACCCATTTATTGTTGCATTGTTAATGGAGCACGCGATTCAATAAAAACTTTTGAAAAGGCAAGAAATAATACAACGGTTTTAATAAATAATGCAATTCATGCCGGTGAACCTGATGGTGTAAATGCATGCATTCTTTGGATTGAAAAATGGATTGAAGAGGGAAAGCCATTGAAGAATCTTCCTTTAATTGCCATAATTCCAGCCTATAACGTTGGTGGAATGATGAATCGAAATTCATTCAGCAGGGCAAATCAAAATGGTCCAGAGGAATATGGATTCCGCGGGAATGCTCAAAATCTAGATTTAAATAGGGATTTTATTAAAGCCAATGCAGAAAATACTGCAACTTTTTACAAAATCTTTCATGCTCTGGACCCAGATGTTTTTGTGGATACCCATGTTTCAAATGGTGCCGATTACCAGTACACACTGACTTATATTGCATCAATGAAGGAACGCCTTACACCATCTTTAAAACGTATTACTTATGACCAATGTATACCATTTTTGGATAGTACTTTGAAAAAACGAAATTGGGACCTTTTTCCTTATGTCGAATTGCTCGGCGATACACCTGAAGAAGGAATTCATGCATTCAATGATCTTCCCCGGTATGCGATGGGTTATGCTTCGTTATTTAATTCGATAAGTTTCACTGTTGAAACGCACATGCTCAAGCTATTTCCACAGCGTGTCCAAGCTACTTTAGATTTTTTAGATGTCCTTTTCAATTTTACCAATCTTTATGCTTTCGAAATAGAATCGGCTCGTAATAGCGCATTTCAAGAACAGTTGAATAAAACTTATTTTAAATACAATTTTCAATTGGACAGTATCCGTGATTCCATTTTATTCAAAGGTTTTGAATTTAGTAACCCAGTAAGCGAAATTACTGGTCAAGCCAGATTAAAATACCATTCTGATATGCCTTATGAGAAGTGGATTCCATACAGAAATGCCTATTCAACAGTTGATAGTCTTGAAATACCTGATTATTTTGTTGTTGGATCGCAATGTCAAGATATTATTACATTACTAAAATTGAATGAGATTCAATTTGCAAAAATTAAAAAATGCGATTTTTTAGTGTTGAAAGCGCAGAAAATAGTTGAATTTGAAAGTGTCTACAAACCATACGAGGGCCATTTTTACCATTCGAAATTGAGCGTTGACAATATCTCAGATACCGTTAATTTGAAACAGGGTGATATTATCATTTCAACGAAACAAAAAGGAAGACAATTTTTATTGTCAATACTCCTGCCACAAGCCGAGGATAGCTATTTCAGATGGAATTATTTTGATAGCTATTTGCAGCAAAAGGAGTATTTTTCAGCTTATGTTTTTGAAGATAGGGCAATAGAAATTCTTGAACAAAATCCCGATCTTAAAGATTCATTGGAAAACTTAAAGTCCGTAGATGAAACTTTTCGCAATTCACCAGGCAAACAATTGGAGTTCATTTACAAAAACTCCCCACACTATGAAAATAATCACAATGTAATTCCAATTTACTATTATTTTGATGAACAGTAATGTGTTTTGAATTGGATTCTTTTGAAGCTGAATTATTATTGCAAAGTATCTGCGCGATTATTAAATCCGACGGAAAGGTTCATCAAAAGGAATTTGAAAAAGTCGAATTTTTTTTGAAAAGATATAAAGAAGCATTAAGAGATTTTAATATCCATTCCAAATTTCTTTTAAACCAATTTAAAATTGAAATCAATTTAAAAGATAAGAAAGCGATAGATCATTTTAATGCCATTGTCAAATTACTTTTTGAGAATAAAACATACAAGACAGATTTCTTAAATCTCGTTTTAAAAATAATTCGGAACCTTGCGTTAGTCGTAAATCAGATGAACAAATCAGAGCTCATTATGCTTTCGAGAATAGAGTCAATTTTTAAAAATTATTTGTCTTGATTTTTTAGTTCTCTAAAACTTTGAATTTCTTATTTTTGACAAAACAACTTTATTATGCTACGAAAACTATTATTGGGATTCATTCTATGTCCTTTTCTGGGATTTGGTCAAGACACTACTTGGGTTCAAACTTATACTTTTGATTCGATTGTTACCCGCCGTGCGAACTTTGTTTTTCCGCAAGAACTGAATGATAAACGCTTCGAAAAAGTACTGATGTACTACAAACTGAAGTGCAGCCCTTTGACAACCTGGGATCAGTACAATTGTGGAGAATGGGATTATTTAACATATACACGTGTATTTGATCATACCGGTAATTTTGATTCCGTTCAAGTTACTGGCAATCAATTTTCTGCAAACTTCAATAACCCTAACAATCTTCAATACGCAGTTGCACCATACAATTATGCGGACACTTACACCCGAAGTGAATCGAATCGAAATGGTGCCAATTTGAATTCCAATATGGTAAACAGCGGTTCAACAACTTCACCGTTTCCTTTTAATATTTCAAATAATGGGGGAAGATATCAAATGCTATTAACTGCATCAGAATTGTCCGCAGCGGGAGTAGTTCCGGGAAATATCGAGTCGTTATCACTTTATCTGAACACTTTCACTTCAAATGGCGAGCTGAAATATCCAAGAATTTCAATAAAGGGAACTTCCGACGCGGTATTAACGACATTCCATTCAACTGGTTTTACAGAAGTTTATAATGCATCGCACTGGTCAGGGGGAAGTCAAGCGGATTTAATTACGGGTTCCAACGAATTGTTATTCTATCAACCTTACGCGTGGAATGGTACGGATAATTTAATCATTGAGTTTTATTTTGAAAACACCATGGATGTTGCCAATACTCTGACTTTCGAAAGTGAAACTACATCAAGCGATAACGCATTATCTTACAATAAATTAAACGGTTGTGCTCACTTTACGGGAAACAACAGTTCCTTAATGGAGTTTTCAGATTTTGATATGGGCAACGACATGACCATAACGTTTTGGGCGAAAGGAACTGGTTCTGCTGGAACGAACACTTCCATATTAGAAGCATACGATACCTTAGGAAATAGAATTATTAACATTCACATGCCTTGGAGTGATAACAATATGTACTTCGATGCAGGTCAAGGGTCGGGATATGATAGAATTTTCAAAGGTATGACGGGAGCTGAAATCGATAATAATTGGAACCATTGGGCATTCGTTAAAAAGCAGAATACTGGTGAAATGTTTATTTATAAAAATGGTGTGCTTTGGCATTCTGGAACGAACAAAAACCGTCCAGTTGGCTACATTCACAGATTTGTATTAGGTGCTAACAGAGATCATGGTAACAAATGGAAAGGTAAAGTTGACGATTTCCAACTTTTCGATGTTTCATTGTCTCAATCAACCATTCAAACTTGGATGACAAAGAAACCTGATGCAACACATCCAAATTGGAATGATTTACTTGTTTTCTATGATTTTGATGAAAAAACTTGGGCGGAAGACCTATCTCAAAATGATTATTTATTGATGCCTTCACAAGAAGGGCTTATCGTTTTCAATGAATTACCCTTAACAGATATTTCGAATCCAGGTTTTAGACCACAAATCAGCTTAGGTCAGGGTACTGTCGCTGGAAGTGTTGTTACAACTCAAGAACAAGAAGTGCGATTAAAAGAACCAACAATTCTTTTTGAATATGCATCTGTGCCAAGACATTTTGAAATAGTCAATGCAAGCCTTATTATTCCTTCAGGAAACCAAAATGTTTATGACGCTGCAGGTAATGTTATTTCAAGTATTCCATTTGTTGGAACAAATACCATTAACAATCAACAAATTAACTATTTCCAACAACCATATGAGATCATCAAAGATGTTGAAATTGGCCGATACATTACGCCTTATGGGATTCAATTTGATCTTGGTCCGCAGGGATTCTCTTGGATTTATGACGTAACGGATTACCAACAATATTTAAAGGATACAGTTGATTTAGCGGCGCACAATACTCAAGAGCTTATCGACTTGAAATTTGCATTCATCGAAGGAATTCCTCCAAGAGATGTTCACAAAAGAGAGCCCATCTGGGCTGATTTTAGAAGTTATGGATTTGCTAACATGGCAAATGATACCGATTTAAGTGAGAAAGCCATTTTGCTATCAGATACCTCAGAAATGTTTAAAGTTAAGACCCGCTTAACAGGTCATGGTCAGGTTGGTAATTATGCATGTTGTGAATGGGTTCCAAACAATCACTCTATAAAAGTTGATGGTGTAACGAGATATTCATGGAATATTTGGCAAACAACAGAATGCGGTGACAATCCAAACACTGGTCAAGGTGGGACATGGCCCTATGCTCGTGAGGGTTGGTGTCCAGGGGATAAGGTTAAAGAAAATGAATTTGAAATTACCCCATTCGTTACCCCCGGTGACACGGCAAGAATCGATTATGTCATCAATGATGTTCCTGCAAACGATCCAGGCCAAGCTGGTGGAAATTATATTGTCGCAATGGATTTAATTTCCTACTCTGCACCAAACTTTCAACATGACGCTGCGATAATTGATATTTTGAATCCGAATAACTATGAGTACTACAGGAAATACAATCCTTCTTGTTCGAACCCACGAGTTGTACTGCAAAATACCGGTGAGCAACCACTTACAAAATGTACCATTCGTTGTTGGATCAGTTATGGAGACTGGTTAGAATATGAGTGGACAGGAAATCTAGGTTTCTTGGAAAAAGAAGTTGTAGAAATTCCAGTAACCGATTTGGGTTGGTGGAGAGATTATGAAGGATTAATGACTTTTACAGCTCAAGTATATGCGGTTGAAGGTTATCCAGATTTGGATGAGTATCCAAACAATAACGCAATGAAAACGAAGTTTGAATCCCCTGAAAGAATTGATGGGCCATTCTTTGTTTGGATGATTACAAATAACAAAGCGAATGAGAACAAATACCGTCTTGAGGACGCTAGCGGAAACGTCCTTTTTGAAAGAACCTCTTTAACGAATAACACAACCTACAAAGACACTTTTGATCTTGCTCCTGGTTGCTACAGTTTGATTTTGGAAGACTCTGATCATGATGGAACAGGATTCTGGTATTCAAGTCAAGTAGAGGGTGAGACGTCAGGCCAATTTAGAGTTCGTTTGGTTGGTGGAAGTTATGTCGAGATTTTCCCTGGTGATTTTGGGCACTACCACAGATATGATTTTTCCGTAGGTTTTGGTGTTGGATTGGATGAGGCAGAATTGGATCATGAAATCGTTGTTTTCCCTAATCCAACAAGTGGACAGGTCACTATCGAATTGAGTGGTTATATTAGCGGAAGTGCTGATTTACAAATCTATGATTTGATGGGAAGAAATGTATATAACGAAAAAATGATAGCAACTGATAATTTTGCGGAGTCACATCCGGATTTAAGTTTCTTGCCTAATGGGCAATATATCATTAAGATTACCAGTCAAGATAGCGTCTACACTCAAGAATTTATAAAGCAATAAAATTTGGGGTCGAAAGGCCCCTTTTTTTTATCTGTAAGTATTTGTTTTCTTTCCAACTTTCTATGTGTTATTTTTGTGTTTTAATTTCACAAATATGACTTTTGATATTGCTGTAATAGGAGGTGGAATCGTTGGAGCTGCGACGCTGTACAAGTTGCAAAAGAAATTCCCCAACTTAAACATTGTTCTAATTGAAAAGATGGATAAGTTGGCTGATCATCAAACGGGACATAATTCAGGTGTGATTCATTCAGGACTTTATTACAAGCCAGGATCATTGAAAGCTAAAAATTGTATTCAAGGTCGTAAAGAACTTGTCGCTTTTGCTCAAGAGCATGGAATCAAACACGATGTTTGCGGCAAAGTTGTCGTTGCAACAGATACTTCAGAATTACCACACATGGAAAAGATTTTTAAAACTGGAGTGGAAAATGGTATCGAAGGAATTAAAATGTTAACTGCTGATGAGGTTAAAGAAATTGAGCCATTTGTTGAAAGTATCGGTGGAATTTGGGTTCCAGTGACTGGAATTATTGATTTTAGAGGCGCAACAGAGAAAATGGTCGAGTTGGCACTTCAAATAAATCCAGAAAGTAAATTGTATCTCAATCATGAAGTTACTAATATCGTAAAAGAAGGTGAATACTCTACAATTAAAACGAATAAAGCAGATTTTAAAGCTAGATATCTTGTGTTTTGTGCAGGATTGCAAGCCGATAGATTGGCTAAAAAAGACGGCGTTAAACTCAAAGAGAAAGTTGTTGGATTTAGAGGTGATTATTACGAGCTAACTGATCAAGCAAAACATAAGGTAAAGAATCTAATTTATCCAGTTCCAAATCCTGATTTTCCATTTTTAGGAGTGCATTTTACAAGAATGACTGATGGTGAAATCGAATGTGGACCTAACGCAGTATTTACCTTTAAAAGAGAAGGTTATGGAAAAACAGATTTCTCTTGGCGTGACACTTGGGATGCGCTAACCTATCGAGGAACTTGGAAATTGTTCTTTAAAAATATGCGTTTTGGAATCAACGAATACAGAAGAGCTTTTTCTAAAAAATTATTCTTGAAAACCCTTCAACGTATGATCCCATCATTAACGATGGATGATATTAAACCAGGTAGGGCAGGTGTAAGGGCATTATTGTTGGCTCAAGATGGTGATACCAGAGATGATTTTAGAATTGAATATCATGGGAATTCCATTCATGTTTTAAATGCACCATCACCAGCTGCAACTGCTTCTCTATCAATTGGTGGCTATATTGCTGATGAAGCCGAAAAGCATTTTAATTTGAATACTGCAAACTAATGCTCTTGAAATTAATTCAGGCCTTTTTCATTGTCACATGTTCAATATTTTTTTCATTTTCTCAAAAAGAAATTGTAAATCAACGCAATGCTTGGATAATGTACTTCGGTAATCATATGCTCAACGATAGATGGGGACTGCATACTGAATATCAATGGCGAAGAGCTGGTAGAGAAGAAAGCGCAAATATTTTCCAAGATTGGCAACAATCTTTAATGCGCTTAGGTTTAGATTATTATGCGAAAAATCAAACCCAATGGACAGCGGGATATGGTTGGATAAAAACTTTCCAATATGGTGATCAACCAGTAATTAATTCGTTTAACGAACACCGTATTTGGGAGCAATTTATTGTAAAAAATAAAATCGGTAGGATAGACATTCAGCATCGCTACAGGTTGGAACAAAGGTTTATAGAGCAATATAAATTGACATCAAACAATTATTATGAACAAAATGGTTATGTCTTTAGAAATAGGATACGATACAGGTTTTTAATTACCGTCCCATTAAGCAGAAAAGAATTGGCGGATAATACTTTATTTTTAAGTGTTTACGATGAACCTTTTCTTGGATTTGGAAAAGGAATAGGAAAAAACATTCTTGATCAAAACCGGCTCTATGGTGCATTGGGATGGAGATTTAATAAAAACTTTAATATTCAACTGGGATACTTAAACCAGTACATAGTTAAAACTGATGGTATTAAGGCTGAACGAAATCATACACTGCAATTAGGTATTACATATAATTTAAGTTTTTTTACTTGAATTCTTTTAATAAATATTTTATAGAGTCATGAAATTTGACTGTAACTTTGTGAAGTGTTTTACAAAGGATATTTAAAATTTAAATTACTTATTGATTTAGCTCAAGATAGGCTAACCCACAAGCAATTTATACTTTTGTCAAGTATTTTAATCGGATTATCGTCGGGTTTTGCTGCTATTATATTAAAAAACTCCACCCACTTTATATATAATTTCGTTACAACCGGTGATTTTGTGTCATATTACTTATGGCATTTATTCCTACCAACAATAGGGATTTTTACCACTGTATTTATTGCAAATAAACTTCTTAAAAACAAATTGGTTAAAGGGCTTTCACAGATACATTATTCTATTAAAAAAAGATCTGGTATTATTCCGTCTTCAAGAATGTATGATCAAGTTGTTACTAGTTCTGTAACAGTTGGTTTCGGTGGATCAACAGGTCTTGAAGCACCAATTGTAATTACAGGAGCTGCTTTTGGTTCAAATTACTCAAGGAGTTATAGGCTGAATAAAAAAGACCGTATGCTTTTGCTTGCATGTGGTGTCGCAGCAGGAATTTCTGCTGCATTTAATGCTCCCATTGCTGGTGTGCTTTTCGCACTCGAAGTTTTACTTTTGGATATTACAATAACTGCATTTACATCCCTAATTATTTCTTCTGCGACTGGATCGCTATTGTCGATAATAATAATGAATGAAAATGTATTTCTCTCATTTATAATTACGAATAAATTTAATTATTGGAATGTATTCTTTTACATTTTCCTAGGTGTTTTGTGTGGTCTTATTGCTGTTTATCATTCGCGAGTATTTGTAAAAATTGAAAATTCCATTAATCAAAGTACTTTAAATCGATATTTAAAAGCAATCATTGGGGGGGTAATGCTCACAATACTTATTGGTGTTTTTCCATCATTGTTTGGAGAAGGTTACCAGAGTATCAGATCATTAGTTGATAATGAACCCAATAATATTTTTTCCAATAGTATCGTAAACAATTATTTTTCTAGTGAATTTAGTGTTCTCGTTGGAATAGGACTTTTGGTTTTTTTAAAATCATTTGCAACTGGTCTTACTATTGGTTCAGGTGGTAATGGTGGTAATTTCGCTCCTTCACTTTTTATTGGGGCCTATCTTGGATTTCTCTTTGCTCGAGTTGTTAATGCAATTGGATTTATTAAACTTCCTGAAAATAACTTTACTGTTGTTGGAATGGCTGGTCTTCTCAGTGGATTGTATCATGCACCATTAACTGCAATCTTTTTAATAGCTGAAATAACAGGTGGATATGCCTTAATGATTCCTCTAATGATTGTATCGTCAATAAGCTTTTTGATTTCAAAATATCTAGAACCCTACACCATGGAAGTGAAAAAGATGGCTGAAAGTGGTATTTATGTTTCTGATGACAAAGACTTTGAAATTTTATCCAACCTAAACATACATGAACTTATACAAGATGATTTTCCAATTATAAAGCCCAACATGAGTCTTGAAGAGGTAAAAGAAATAATTATCAAGTCTAAAAAAAATGTTTTTCCAGTGGTTGATGATAACTTCAATTTGCTTGGAATCATATTGTTGGATGATTTAAAATCATTCATTTTTAATGAAAGTGTACCCACTGAGTTTAGTTGTGCAAAAGATTTGATGACAAAAGTGTCTGTGAAAATTCAAACGTTTACAAATATAAAGGACCTTATGGATATTTTTGAATCAACAGATCATTGGGCAATTCCCGTTGTCAATAATAATACCTATATTGGTTTTGTGTTAAAAACTGATGTACTTAGTAATTACCGATTGGCACTAATTCAATCCAATATTAAATAAGATTATGAGCACGCATATTATCATAGTTTTTTGCGTACTTATTTTAATTGCATATTTTTTTGATTTAACTGCGTCTAAAACGAAAATCCCAAGTGTCATATTATTAATGTTACTTGGATGGGTAGCGCAACAGTTTTCAATTGCATTTGAGGTGATTATCCCTGATTTATCCGAAACGCTTCATGTTTTTGGATCTGTCGGGTTGGTATTAATTGTTCTAGAAGGAACATTGGATTTAGAGATCGATAAACAAAGTTTAAGCACGATTAAAAAATCAATTTTAATGTCTATTTTACCGCTATTGTTAATTACCTTACTAATAGCGCTGTTACTAATTTATTTTTTAAATGTAGATTTAAGAATAGGAATAATAAATGCCTTGCCATTCTCTATTATAAGCAGTGCAATTGCAATACCGAGTGCCAGAAACTTAAGTTCATACAATAAAAATTTCATTACATACGAAAGTTCTTTTTCAGATATTGTTGGCGTAACACTCTTTAATTTTATTACCCTTAATACAATTTATAATTTTAAAACTTTTTCCGGTTTTCTTCTTGAACTTGTTGTTATAATTTTAATATCTGTAGTATCTACTGTTTTTTTATCTTTCATCTTAGGTAGACTCAAGCATCATGTTAAGTTTGTGCCAATATTAATAACTGTAGTTTTGATTTATGCTGTAACGAAGCTATTTCATTTACCAGCATTAATTTTTATTGTTGTCTTTGGACTAACTTTAGGTAACGTGGAGAAAATTACCGAATTGTTGCCAATCCAAAATTTTAATCCAGGTAAACTAAAAAGTGAAGTCAAGTTTTTTAGAGACCTTGTTGCCGAAGCTACCTTTTTAATCAGAACGATATTTTTTATCATTTTTGGATTTTTGGTAAAAAGTTCTGAGATTGTAAATCTTGTTACCCTGCCATGGGCAATTGCAATAATTTCAATTATCTTGCTATTACGAGCAATTTCATTAAGAATTCTCAATCTCAAAATCTTTCCATTATTATTTATTGCCCCAAGAGGCCTAATCACCATTCTATTATTTGTATCGATATCACCTCTAGAGAATATTGAATTGGTAAATAATGCCCTTGTTCTTCAAGTAATTGTACTCTCCGTTTTGATAATGATGTTTGGAATAATGTTTTTTGGTGAAAATGAAAAACATACCATCCCTCTCAATCCGAGTCTAAATAATGAACCTGAAGATTTAAATTCGGATAGTGATACGGAGAAATAAGCAAATCTTAAAGGATTTATTGAATAAATAATAACTAATTTTACATAAATTATTGAAATGACACACGACATAGATGCAGTGAGTTACTGCGTTGGAATGAGTATCGCGGGAAGTTTGTTACAACAAGATTTGGAAGCGATAAATCCTCAAGTAATGGCAGAAGCAATTGCAGATGTATTTGCCGTTAAACAAGCTAAATTTTCACCAGACGAAGCCAATGCGATTATTCAGAATTACCTACAACAGGTTGGAGATGCTAAATTTGCTGTTAATAAATCTGCCGGTGAGGAATTCCTGGCAGGTAATAAAGTAAAACCAAATATTTTAGAAACCGCTTCAGGTTTGCAATACGAGGTTTTAGTTGAAGGTACAGGAGTAAAACCAAGTGCTCAAGATACTGTTTCTGTGCATTATCATGGAACTTTGATAGATGGAACCGTGTTTGATAGTTCTGTGCACAGAGGCGAACCTGCAACTTTTGGTGTGCATCAAGTTATTCCCGGTTGGACGGAAGCCTTGCAATTGATGAATGAAGGATCAAAATACAGACTATTCATTCCGCAAGAATTGGCTTATGGTGCGCATCCGCATCCAGGAGGTCCAATTCAGCCTTTTAGTGCACTTATCTTTGATGTTGAATTATTGAAAGTTTTATGAAAAATACATTAATATATATTGTGGCTGCTTTATTCTTAATTCTGTCGTCTTGTGGTACGGAAACAGAAGTAAAAGAAGGGGTAACGCCATCAGATGCAAAATTATCAAGCTTCAAGGATAGTCTTTCCTATGCTTTTGGTGTAGAATATGCCAATTCAATTTACGCCAATCCAAACATGAAACAAAGTTTGGATAAAGATTTGGCCATAAAAGGTTTTGAGTCCAATATTAATGATGTTTATCCTGAACCGTGTGTAAATGTTTTGAAACAACTTATGGGACCTTATGGACAAGATTTTAATACGGCCTACGTTAAAGAAGGATCAGAATGTATTGGTAAAATTATTGGTTACGGGTTTTATAATGAAATGAAGGGTTTAAATAAACTCGAAGATTTCGAAATTGCAGTGCTCAAAAAAGGATTTTCTGATTTTCTATTGAATAAAAAATTGGCTTTGAATGAAACACAGAAAAAAGTTTTACTTGAAGGATTTACCTCAAAAGTGAATAATGAAATTAAAGCCAAAAACGCAACTATTAAAAGTGAAAATGAAAAGTTGAGTGCTACAATGTTGGCAGATGCAAAGAAACTAAAAGGTGCTCAAGTTTTTGATAATGGTATAGTTATTCAGGAGCTCAAAGCAGGAACTGGTGCTTCACCGAAAGCAACAGATGATGTTATTATTGAATATATTTTAATGAATGCGAAAGGTGATACGATTCAAGATTCTTATAAAATGAAAAAAATGTCTCAGAATCAAGATCCAATTGCTATGAATTTGGCTCAGGTAATTCCGGGATGGACTTTTGGTCTTCAAAAAATGAAAAAAGGTGGGAAGTACAAATTGTTTATACCTGCAGAAATGGCTTATGGGGATCAAGCACCAGCTGAAATAGGCCCTGCTGCTGCCCTGGTTTTTGAAATTGATTTGATTAACTTTGGAAAGGCAGGAAGTTTAGCTCCGCCAATGCCGCAGACACCAGCAAATGTTGGAGGAGGATTTTAATTATCTTTTACCGATCGGAATAAAAACAGAAATGCGATAGATCATCGGGATGTATCGCACAATCTGACCTGTTTCGGGATTCTTGATAGTCATCACATAAGATGTTCTAAACGGACTGTTTAAGCTATTGATGATGTCATAATATAATCCAACATTAAGTCTTATTTTTTCATTGAATTCTTTTGAAAAACCTGCACAAAGAAAAACAGTTGGAACAATTCTTTTAAAAATCGCAGACGTATCAATGAAAATGTTCGCTGTTCGCATTACCTCAGCTTCTACTCCTCCATATACGGTGTTTTTATATCTACCATGAATGAAAAATCCCCCACCATAATTATTAAAACTAAATTCTTGCCCCGTAAAATTATTTTTTGACCATGTTCTCTGAAAGCGGAATGAAGGACCTAGAATTAAATTTTCATTCATTCTAAAACCCAATTTAGGTCCAAATCCAAATGAACCTCCCATTGTTGATGCGCCGAAGAAGCCATCTAGACCAATTTCTACCCCTTCAATTTTTTGAGAATAATTAAAATTAGAAATTACAAAAGCAAATAGGAATAAGAATATATTTTTCATTTTCATTTTTTTTCAAAAATACAAGCAATTAAAGAAAACCAAATCATCTTTTTTAGAATTATTGTTTCATAGCCTTATCTTTGTCAAAATATTTGTCAAATGCAATTACTAGACGGGCGATCAACCTCTGAGCAAATTCGAAAAGAGTTAGCTGAAGCTGTTCAACAAAGAAAAAAAGACGGAAAAAAAATCCCACATTTGGCGGCAATACTTGTTGGAAATGATGGAGGTTCTCTAACCTACGTTGCTGCAAAGGTAAAGGCATGCGAACAAATTGGCTTTGAAAGTACACTAATCCGATATGATGATTCTGTTCCTGAAGAAATATTATTGGCTAAAGTGCAATCACTTAACGAAGATAAAAGTATTGATGGCTTTATTGTACAACTTCCTTTGCCGAAACATATTGATGAATTAAAAATCACACAAGCAATTGATCCTATGAAGGATGTCGATGGTTTTCATCCTGTTAATCTGGGAAAAATGATTCTTAATTTACCAGGATTTTTGCCGGCAACACCAGCGGGTATTGTGGAATTAATTCGTAGAAATAATATCAAAACAGAGGGTAAAAAGTGTGTCATTATTGGACGAAGCAATATCGTTGGCACACCATTAAGCATTATGTTAGGTAGAAATGCTGATCCAGGCAATTGCACGGTAACTTTGGCACATAGTAAAACCAAAAATCTTCAGGAAATTTGCCAGTCAGCGGATATTTTAATTGCAGCGATTGGTCAACCTGATTTTGTTACAGCTAAAATGGTGAAAGATGGGGCTGTTGTAATTGATGTTGGTACTACAAGAATTGAGGATGCATCAAGAGCCAGAGGTTGGCGATTGAAGGGTGATGTGAAATTTGATGAGGTTGCGCCTAAGTGTTCTTACATTACTCCAGTTCCTGGTGGTGTAGGTCCAATGACTATTGCCTCTCTGATGATAAATACATTGAAGGCAATGGAATTGAAAGGAAAATGATTACAAGCGTTCCAAAGGTGTTTTTAAACCATCAACTAGTGAATAACATGCCAATTTATCTTTAAAAACCGAGGATTTAAAAATAGACCTGTTCAACAGCATACGCACACATTCTTGAATTCCTTCAACAATAGATGGGTGAGGATGAATCAATTCGGATAAAACCTCAATAGGCATATTAAGTTTTATCAACAATCCAACAGCTTGAATAGCTGTTGATGCATGTTCACCTACAGCGCGCATTCCGAGAATTCGCATATCCTTATCGTTTGTTACAATGATTTTGAAAAAACCTTGCGTTTTTCGCATGGCTATTGCCCTCGTAATGAGAGAAAAATCGAGCTTTACAACTTTAACAGGTATGTTTTGCTTGACACATTGCTGTTCATTCATACCAACAGAAGCGACCTCTGGATTCAAAAACATAATCGTACATATATTGTCGTAATTGAGTCTTTCCGTTTTTTGTTCAAACATTTTTTCAACAGCATGTCTAGCCTCAATTTCTCCCATATTAACCAAAGCAATTCTTCCAGAAACATCCCCAACTGCATATATGTTTGGGATATTGGTGCGCGTATCATCATCACCAATGTGCACACCTCTTTGAGACATTTTTACACCAGCATTCTCCAAGCCCAAATCTTCAACATTTGGAATTCTACCAATTGATAAAAGGGCTTTTTCAACGCGAATTAACTCCGTTTTTCCATCTGGATAAGATAATTCATATTCAACCTCTCCGTCGATAGTTTCCATTCTTTCCAATTTTGCGTTGGAATGAATAGTTACTCCTTTTTTAACAAGGTTTTGTGCTACCAATTTCGAAATGTCATCGTCCTCAAATGGTAAAATACGCTCTTGTCTATCAATGATATAAACCTTTGTTTTTCCGAAATTTGAAAATATGGTTGCGTATTCACAACCAATAACACCGGCGCCAACTATTACCAAGCTTTTGGGATAATTTTCAATTTGATCGATGCCATTACTTGTAAGAATCGTAGATTCATCAACCTTTATATTGTCTACTTTTCTTGGTCTACTTCCCGATGCTAAAATGATGTTGTCTCCCCAAACTGTTTTGTTTTCACCTTCATAATTAATCGAAACTTCATTTTTAGAAATCAATTTCCCTGAGCCCCTTTCGTAACTCAGTAGTTTTTTCATGGTTTCCGTTTGAAGTAACTTGATATGACATGAATATTGAAATTTTCTTTCAAATACGGCTTCCGCTAAAGTTTTTTTGACATCATTCCATTCCAAATCAAATGGTTTTCTGCCCATTGGGACAATCATCTCGTTGATACCGTCAACCCTATTGGCGATTTCCCATAATGTTTTTGAACTAAGTGCACCGTTGTATACACCAGCCCCACCAACTTTATCACGTTCAATCAGGCAAACTCTTTTACCAAAATCAATTGCACGCATTGCGGCAGCATAACCTGATGGCCCACCTCCGATAACAATAAGGTCAAATTTCTCCATTAATTTTATAAATTAACGGTCAAATATACTAAGTTCGGAAAGAAATAATCAATTAAGCACTACCGTTTTGAAAGCAGAGGATAGAAAGTTGTTGGAACAAGCAAAATTAGATTTTCAAGCAAATAAAAAATCATTTATGAAAATAGCTGCTAAAAAAAAGCAACATCTTGATGATATCATACATAACCTACATAATAAAGAATTTAAAAAAAGAGATTGTTTAGACTGCGCAAATTGCTGTAAAACTACAAGCCCAATATTTCGAGATATCGATGTTAAAAGAATAGCGAAACATTTAAGAGAGAAGGAGTCAAATTTTATTGATAAGAATTTAAAGGTTGATGAAGACAATGATTTGGTATTGAAAACTTCACCTTGCCCATTTTTAGGTTCGGAAAACAAGTGTGAAATATACGATGTGCGCCCATTGGCATGCAGGGATTATCCGCATACCGATAGAAAAAATAATTATCAAATTGCGAATCTGACAATTGTTAATACATTGGTTTGTCCTGCGGTTGCTAACATTGTGAACGAAATCAAAATTAAATTTAATTAGTGCCAACTTTTTCTTATTAATTTCGTCTTTTTTCCTGGAAACCTCAACTATATGAATATACAGATTCTAAAATTATTTCTAGCAATTTTTATTTGTTCTCCATATATCTTATTAGCACAACGAGGAAAAAACAATGATTTTACGGTATCCACCTCACCTTATGTGGTCAATGCATATACTACATTATCAACAGATGCTGCCGCTGGTGCCACAAGTATATCTGTTGCAAGCAGTGCTTTGACAGGTGGTTTTTTTACTACCGCACTAGCCGCAGGTGACTTGGTTATGATCATCCAAATGCAAGGCGCAAGTGTAAATATAAACACTACACCTACTGTTAGCTGGGGAGGAACGTATACTTGGCCTAATGAATGGATAAGTGGCGCTGTTCCTTTAGGCACACAGCCATGGATTTGGGGTACAGTAACTAACTATAATAATGCAGGAAAACATGAGTTGGTTGAAGTCCGAAGTGTCAATGTTGGAGGTGCAAATACAATACAATTGAATTGTGGTTTACAAAACAGTTACACGGCAGCAGGAAAAGTTCAGATTGTTCGAGTCCCAAGATTCAATAACCTAACAATTAACACAGGAATGAATCTCGAAGCACAAGCTTGGAATGGATCTACGGGTGGTGTTGTCGCGGTTGAGGTTAATGGCAATTTGGTTTTAAATGGAACTTCAAAAATTTCTGCCACGGGTAAGGGTTTCAGAGGAGCATTAGCTGATGTTACAGGTTTGGGTGGAATTAACAATACGCATACCAATGGGACAGGAAATGGATCTACAGCACTTGGTTCTTCTGCTACTCCAACTACTGAAGGTGGTCGTAAAGGGGAGAGTATTGCAGGTTTTACAACAGAATATACATCAACATTATTATCACCTTTTGGTCGTGGGTCAATTGCCAATGGTGGTGGTGGTGGTGGTTTCAATAATTGCGGTGGTGGCGGTGGTGCCAATATTGGAGCCGCGACAGGCTATACAGGAAAAGGCGTTCCGTCCACAACTTATGCCAATGCAACATGGAATTTGGAAAGTGCTGGTTTCGGAGGTAGTGTAAGTCCAGGAGGTGGAAGAGGAGGATATTCCTACGCAAATTCCAACCAGAATGAATTAACGCTTGGTCCAAATCAAACTGCTTGGTTAGGTGATTCAAGAAAAGAAAATGGTGGTTTTGGTGGCCATCAATTGGCATATGATGCAACCCGTTTGTTCATGGGCGGTGGCGGCGGAGCGGGAGATCAAGATAATGGTCAAGGTGGTGGTGGTGGAAATGGTGGTGGTATTGTACATATTACTTGCTATGGAACCATTTCTGGATCTGGAACTATTGAATCCGATGGGTCTGCGGGGCAGAATTCGAACCCTAATAATCAACCAGTTTCGACAACTGCAACAATCAAAGGAAGAGATGGAGCTGGCGGGGGGGGAGCTGGTGGAATGATTTGTATTAAAAATGCTGCTGCGTTAACGGCAAATCCAGCTTTAAATGCGAGAGGGGGTAACGGTGGGAATCAAGTTTTATCTTATTTCTTTCCGCCTACAACGCAAGAATCAGGTGGCCCAGGTGGAGGTGGAGCAGGTGGTGGCATTATTTTTACATCAGGAACGCCAACCCAACTGGTAACAGGAGGTAATGCCGGTACAACAAATTCGACTTCTGTGAGTAATTTTCCTGTAAACGGAGCAACCGCAGGAGCTTCCGGAATATCAGGTTTGACAAATACTATTTTTAATATTACTGCATCTAATGTTACCATTTGCTCAGCTGCATCTGCAACATTAACAGCAAACCTTACTGGAACTGCTCCAGGAACCTTAACATGGTATGCGCAGCAATTTGGTGGTACAGCAATTGGAACCGGAGCGACATACACCACACCTGTTTTGACAACTACAACAACTTATTATGTGGGAATCTGTCCAGGTACTTTTCGCGTTCCTGTAACAGTGACAGTTAATCTATCCGTTACGTCGACATTTACACAAGTCAATCCTGTTTGTCAAGGAGACTCTTTTACACTTCCAACCACATCAAACAATAGCATTACCGGAACTTGGTCTCCAGCGATTAATGCAAGTACAACCACTACCTATACTTTTACACCTGCTGCAGGTCAATGTGCTACTGGAGCTACAATGACGGTAACAGTTAATCCAAATGTAAGCCCAACATTCACTCAAGTAAGTCCGATCTGTCAGGGTGTTTCATTTTCTTTGCCAACAACTTCAAATAATAGCATTACGGGAACATGGTCCCCAATAGAAAATAATACGGCAACAACAACCTATACTTTTAATCCATCGGCAGGTCAATGCGCCAGCACTGCGACCATGACTGTCACGGTTACCCCTTCAACTACGCCCACTTTTACCCAAATAAGTCCAATTTGCTCCGGTGGAGCGATAAGTTTACCAACAACATCTAATAACAGCATCACAGGAACATGGTCTCCAGCAATCAACAATGCCGCAACAACTACTTACACGTTCACGCCAACTGGAGGTCAATGCGCATCAATTGTTGATATGACTGTTGCGGTAAATCAACCCAGTACACCTTCATTCAATCCTATCGCTCCCATTTGTGCAGGAGGAACAATATCATTGCCAACCGCATCGACCAATGGGATAACAGGAACGTGGTCACCAGCAATCAACAATACCGCCACAACGACATACACTTTTACCCCAGCAACAGGGCAATGTGCTACAATTGCCAATTTGACTGTTTCAGTTGGGGCTCCTGTAACGCCAATATTTAATGCAATTCCTGCACAGTGTTCTAATGTTACTTTTACCCTGCCAACCACATCAAATGAAGGTTTTACCGGAACATGGTCACCAGCAGTAAATACAAATGCAACAACAACATACACTTTTACACCAACAGCAGGTCAATGCGCGAATACAGCAACCATGACAGTTGTAGTAACTCAAGCAATCACTCCAACCTTCACGCAAATAAGTCCGATATGTAATGGAGGGGCGTTAACCTTACCAAGTACATCGAATAACAGCATAACGGGCATCTGGTCACCCGCAGTGAACAATACATCAACGACAACTTACACCTTTACTCCAGATGCAGGTCAGTGTGCGAATACAGGAGCGATGACAGTTACGGTCACTCAACCTACAGTTCCTACTTTCGCACAAATCAATCCGATATGTTCAGGAGATGTATTGAATTTACCTACTGGATCAACGAATGGATTTACGGGAAGCTGGTCACCAGCAGTTAATAATACAGCAACTACGAATTATACCTTTACCCCAGATGCAGGCCAATGTGCAACGACAGCCCCAATGACAGTTACGGTTAATCAACCAGTATTACCTTTGTTTACTCAAATCAATCCCATATGTAGTGGAGGAGCGATAAGCCTACCAACAACATCAACAAATAGTTATTCTGGATTGTGGAGCCCGGCAGTTAATAATACGGCAACAACAACTTATACCTTTACCCCAGATGCAGGCCAGTGCGCAAGTACTGCGAATATGACAGTAACGGTAAATCAACCAGTTACACCAACCTTTGCTACATGGGGTCCATATTGTCAGGATGCAATTATAGCGCAGGTGATGTTGCCTACTGCATCACAGGAAGGAATTAATGGGACATGGAATCCAGGAATGGTATCAACGTCAACAGCTGGAAACAATGTTTATACTTTCACGCCAAACGCGAGTGAATGTGCCAACGTTACCACAATGACTGTAGTTGTAAATCCGAACGTGACGCCAACATTTACGTCAATAGCACCGATATGCTCAGGAGATGCAATAAACTTGAACAATACTTCTTTAGAAAACATCACGGGTACTTGGTCACCAGCAGTGAACAATACCCAGACGACAACTTATACATTTACTCCAAGCTCGGGTCAATGTGCAACGACAAATACCCTAACGGTTGATGTCGGCGCACCGATTACCCCAACATTCACAGCTATTCCTTCCCAGTGCGCAGGATCAGTAATCACACTTCCAACAAGTTCATTGGAAGGCTTTACAGGAACTTGGTCTCCGGCAATAAATAACTTGGCGACTACAAATTACACCTTTACACCTACAGCAGGCCAGTGTGCGACAACAGCAGGCATGACCGTAGTGATCTCAGCACCAGTTCAAGCTACATTTGCAGCATCAGGGCCATATTGCTCTGGAAGTACATTTAGTTTACCAGCAACATCTGTAGAAGGATATACGGGAGTATGGAGTCCAGCAATAAACAATCAAAGTACAACCAATTACACCTTTACAGTAGATCCTGGACAGTGTGCATTGAATGGAGCATTGACGGTAAACATTAATTCCAATCCAACAATAGATATCACAGGTGCAATATTAAGCAATGAAAGTTGCAATCAGAATGATGGCTCGATAACAGGAATAGTTGTCAATAATGGAACACCAAACTATACTTACCAGTGGAACAATAATGCATCACTCAACACATTGAATCTTCAAGGACTGAACTCAGGAACATATGATTTAGAGGTAAGTGATCAGTTGGGCTGTACGGCAACAGTTAGTGTTGAAATAGGAGAAAATCAAGCGCCAACAGTTGATGTATCTGGAATCAATGTAACACAACCAACTTGTATACAAGGTGGATCAATCAATGGAATTGTGGTTAATGGAAACGGACCATTTGATTACCAATGGTCAAATACAACTCAAACAACAGCATCACTAAATAACTTGGCAGATGGGAATTATATTTTGACAGTAACAGACGTCAATGGCTGTACAGTGACTTATGGTCCAGTAACAATGACTACACCAGCGGGACCAACAGCTGCATTTTCATGGTCACCAAGTGAGCCAAATGTGGAAAATCTAGTTGCCTTTAGCAATTTATCAAGCGCTACCTCTGGATCTTTTTCCAGCCAATGGTACATTTCTGATTCGGTATTTTTAACTGAAAATGCGACTTATACATATTTACTCGAAGGAGAATATCCAATTTATTTGGTTGTAACTGATAATCTGACAGGATGTATTGATTCATTGGCTCAAGTAATTACCATTTTCGGGGAAATGACAATTCCAAATGTTATCACAATGAATAATGATCAGATTAATGATGAGTTTTTCATTAAAGGTTTGAAAGAAAATTCCTATTTAGTGATTTTGAACAGATGGGGGAATGTAGTTTTCGAAACCAATAATTATTTAAATGATTGGAAGGGAATCGACATTGTCTCGGGTAATCCTGTTTTAGAAGGTGTATATACTTATTTGATTCAAGGTCCTGATGGAAAACAAAAACATGGAATTATTCATGTAACAAATTAATTTGTTTTTATCAATGTATTGTTTCATAAATGTTTATTAAATTTCTGGAAATAAAACTGCTACAGCCCGTATGAAAAAAAATATTCAACCGAGAATTGTTTTGAGATTACTTTTATTCGTTAATGTATTTCTTTGTTCTTTTTCATCCTTTTTCGCCCAATCTGTAACTTTTAATTATACGGGTGGTGTCCAAACATGGATTGTTCCCCCTTGTGTCAATACAATTACTGTTACTGCGGCAGGAGCCAAAGGAGGCGGAGCAACCGGGGGTAATGGAGCACTTGTAACAGCTACATTATCAGTAACCCAAGGTCAAACTTTATATATTTATGTTGGAGGTAATGGAATTTGTGGCACAAACTCAGGTGGAGGATGGAATGGTGGAGGAACAGGGAAAGTGGCGAATACAGCAGCAAATGGTTCTTGTGGCGGAGGTGGTGCAACAGATCTTAGAATTGGAGGAACAACATTAAATGATAGAGTAATAGTTGCTGCCGGAGGAGGTGGTATGGGTGGTGGAACGCAAGATGCAACAGGTGGTTTTGGAGGTTGTTCCGATGGTGGAACAGGAGTCAATTCTTTCGGTGGTGGAGGAACTGGAGGGACACAATTTTCAGGAGGAAATGGAGGAACACCTTGGGGTTCAGGATTAATGGGTTCTGCTGGGTTTTTAGGTGTTGGGGCAGATGGAGCAACCGATAATTGTTATAACAACTCGCCAGGCGGCGGTGGCGGTGGCGGATATTATGGCGGCGGCAGCGGTGGCGCCGATTGTTATGCTTCAGCACCATATGGTGGTGGCGGCGGCGGCGGTGGATCAAGTTTGGTTCCTGCAGGAGGTACCTGTAATCAAGGTATTAATTCTCAACCCAATGGTTATTTAACCATTTCTTATACAATTGGAACCGGTGTGGCTTCGGCAAGTAATACCGGTCCTTATTGTGAAGGCTCAACAATTCAATTAAATGGTTCACTTGCTGATTCCTACAGCTGGAGTGGTCCGAATGGCTTTAGTTCAAATCAACAATCTCCGAGTATTCCAAGTTCGTCAGTATCAAGTGGTGGTGTTTATACATTAACAACGACTTATTTAGGTTGTACCTCAACAGGAACAACAACCGTAACTATTAATCCGCTGCCAGCAGTAAATGCCGGTCCAGATCAAAATGTGTGTGTTAATTCTTCTGTTACTTTAAATGCAACAGGAGCCAATTTCTATTCTTGGAATAATGGCGTATCCAACGGAATCCCATTTACTCCGCCTCAAGGTTCTACAACATATACTGTTGGAGGTATTTCGGCTCAAGGGTGCTTAAATACGGATAATGTGACAATTACTGTTACAGCTCCAACGGTACCTACATTTGCCCAAATCAATCCAATTTGTGTAGGTGGAACATTAACATTACCTACCGCATCAAATGAAGGTTTTACCGGAACATGGTCACCAGCAGTAAATACAAATGCAACAACAACATACACTTTTACACCAACAGCAGGTCAATGCGCGAATACAGCAACCATGACAGTTGTAGTAACTCAAGCAATCACTCCAACCTTCACGCAAATAAGTCCGATATGTAATGGAGGGGCGTTAACCTTACCAAGTACATCGAATAACAGCATAACGGGCATCTGGTCACCCGCAGTGAACAATACATCAACGACAACTTACACCTTTACTCCAGATGCAGGTCAGTGTGCGAATACAGGAGCGATGACAGTTACGGTCACTCAACCTACAGTTCCTACTTTCGCACAAATCAATCCGATATGTTCAGGAGATGTATTGAATTTACCTACTGGATCAACGAATGGATTTACGGGAAGCTGGTCACCAGCAGTTAATAATACAGCAACTACGAATTATACCTTTACCCCAGATGCAGGCCAATGTGCAACGACAGCCCCAATGACAGTTACGGTTAATCAACCAGTATTACCTTTGTTTACTCAAATCAATCCCATATGTAGTGGAGGAGCGATAAGCCTACCAACAACATCAACAAATAGTTATTCTGGATTGTGGAGCCCGGCAGTTAATAATACGGCAACAACAACTTATACCTTTACCCCAGATGCAGGCCAGTGCGCAAGTACTGCGAATATGACAGTAACGGTAAATCAACCAGTTACACCAACCTTTGCTACATGGGGTCCATATTGTCAGGATGCAATTATAGCGCAGGTGATGTTGCCTACTGCATCACAGGAAGGAATTAATGGGACATGGAATCCAGGAATGGTATCAACGTCAACAGCTGGAAACAATGTTTATACTTTCACGCCAAACGCGAGTGAATGTGCCAACGTTACCACAATGACTGTAGTTGTAAATCCGAACGTGACGCCAACATTTACGTCAATAGCACCGATATGCTCAGGAGATGCAATAAACTTGAACAATACTTCTTTAGAAAACATCACGGGTACTTGGTCACCAGCAGTGAACAATACCCAGACGACAACTTATACATTTACTCCAAGCTCGGGTCAATGTGCAACGACAAATACCCTAACGGTTGATGTCGGCGCACCGATTACCCCAACATTCACAGCTATTCCTTCCCAGTGCGCAGGATCAGTAATCACACTTCCAACAAGTTCATTGGAAGGCTTTACAGGAACTTGGTCTCCGGCAATAAATAACTTGGCGACTACAAATTACACCTTTACACCTACAGCAGGCCAGTGTGCGACAACAGCAGGCATGACCGTAGTGATCTCAGCACCAGTTCAAGCTACATTTGCAGCATCAGGGCCATATTGCTCTGGAAGTACATTTAGTTTACCAGCAACATCTGTAGAAGGATATACGGGAGTATGGAGTCCAGCAATAAACAATCAAAGTACAACCAATTACACCTTTACAGTAGATCCTGGACAGTGTGCATTGAATGGAGCATTGACGGTAAACATTAATTCCAATCCAACAATAGATATCACAGGTGCAATATTAAGCAATGAAAGTTGCAATCAGAATGATGGCTCGATAACAGGAATAGTTGTCAATAATGGAACACCAAACTATACTTACCAGTGGAACAATAATGCATCACTCAACACATTGAATCTTCAAGGACTGAACTCAGGAACATATGATTTAGAGGTAAGTGATCAGTTGGGCTGTACGGCAACAGTTAGTGTTGAAATAGGAGAAAATCAAGCGCCAACAGTTGATGTATCTGGAATCAATGTAACACAACCAACTTGTATACAAGGTGGATCAATCAATGGAATTGTGGTTAATGGAAACGGACCATTTGATTACCAATGGTCAAATACAACTCAAACAACAGCATCACTAAATAACTTGGCAGATGGGAATTATATTTTGACAGTAACAGACGTCAATGGCTGTACAGTGACTTATGGTCCAGTAACAATGACTACACCAGCGGGACCAACAGCTGCATTTTCATGGTCACCAAGTGAGCCTTATTATGGTGAAAATGTGTCTTTCTTAAATAACTCGAATGCACTTACAAATTTTAATTCAGAATGGACAATTGGTAATGCAACATTCAATTCAAATAATTTAGATTTTGCTTTCTCAAACAGTGGTTCTTTTGCTGTTCAATTGGTAATAACCGACATGAATAATTGTGTAGATACTTTGATTCAAACTATTTTTGTACTGGGTGATGTTACAATTCCTAATGTTTTAACCTTGAATGATGATGGTAAGAATGATCTATTTATCATAGATGGTTTAAAGAATAATTCTAGTTTGGTAATTATTAATCGTTGGGGTAATGTGGTGTTCGAAACTGATAATTACTTAAATGATTGGAATGGTAATAATAAGGATTCAGATGATCGTGTAAGTGATGGTGTATACACTTATTTGCTCATAGAACCAAATGGTTTGAAAAAACATGGATTCATACATGTTGTTCACTAATTGATTTATGTTAGATGATATAAACATAATAAATTCAGTAACCAATAAGGTTAAAGAACAATATGAATCAATTAAGTCAAGATTAATAAAAGAGGATAAGGCGAACATTATTGCGAGTCATCTCGGTATTGTTTCACAGGACCTTATTAATAGTCTGGCAGATACAATTGAAGATATTTTATTGTCTATTGGGGAGGACAAAACCAGGATTAAAAGAATATTTTCAATTTTTATTGAAGGTTGTAGAAACATCCGCTCTCATGGATCCTTAGATGAAAATAATCTGCAAATCGCGTATTTTATGGTTGTTCGTTCCCAAGGAACTTATCGAATTTACTTCAGTAATTTGATACCAAACGGAGATGTTGAAAGGGTTAAGTCCTATGTGTGCGATCTCAATAATACCAATTTAGATGAAATAAAGACAATGCACCAGTCCTCGCTTTTAAATTATGTGCAAAATCAAAAAGATGGTAGCGGATCTGGGCTTTTGATAATGAGAATGAGGTCATTCAATCAACTTGATACATTTTTTACAAGGCTAAATGAACAGCTTTCACTTTTTACTGTTCAAGTTAATGTATTGAATTGATTCCAATGTTAAAAACTGCATTTGCAGCAAGTTATGTTCATCCTTTGCCGGAAAATCATCGGTTTCCAATGGAAAAGTATGATTTATTGCATAGACAATTGCTTTACGAGGGAACCTTAGAATCATCAAATATTTTTGAACCATCAGTCATTGATAAGGAGTGGATATTAAAAGTACATGATGTAGCGTATCTTCACAATCTCCTGAATCTAGAAGTATCAGCAGCTGAGCAAAGAAAATCTGGCTTTTTTCATACTAACGAATTGATCGAAAGAGAATTCACCATCATGGAAGGAACGCGATTATGTTGTCAATATGCATTAGAATTTGGGGTGGCGATGAATATTGCCGGTGGAACCCATCATGCGTTTAGAAATAGAGGTGAGGGATTTTGTTTACTAAACGATTTCGCAATTGCTGCCTCTTGGTTGATGCATCAGATTAATTTAGATAAAATACTAATAATTGATCTCGATGTGCACCAAGGAAATGGAACAGCTTCTATATTTCAAAACGAAAGTCGGGTTTTCACCTTCAGCATGCACGGAGCGAATAATTATCCTATGCATAAAGAAAAATCAGATTTAGATATTGAACTACAAGATGGAATCGAAGATGCTGAATATTTGTATTTATTGGAAAAAAACTTAAACCAAATTTTAAGTGAATTTATCCCGCAATTCATTTTTTATCAATGTGGTGTGGATATTTTGAATACCGATAAATTAGGTAAACTCAATGTTTCACTCCAGGGATGCAAAGAAAGAGATAAAATCGTTTTTAATACCGCAAATTCTTTAGGCGTGCCCGTCGTTTGCGCGATGGGTGGAGGTTATAGCCCAGATGTAAAAATCATTATTGAAGCGCATGCAAATACCTTTCGTTGTGCGCAAAATATTTTTTTTTAAAATTGAATTCAAAAGTGTTCTTGAAAAAAAATATTATTACTTTTGTTTAGATTTATTCTAAATAATATTGAAGCAACAACTTGAACATATTGTTTTTATCACTGTATTTCCTGTTTCGTGTACTTCATGTATAGAAGGTAAGAAAAAAGAATGTTGTAAAAAATACAAGAAAAAAGGGAAGCACTGCAAGCAATGTCCTAAATTGTAAGCTCAAAAACCTTCGTTATATTTGAAGGATGAAATCCTTTTTTTTATTCCTGTTTCTCTCAGTAAATGTTATTGTTTGGTCCAATTATAAAGATTCATCTATTTGGTGTGTCTCATCAAGTTTTTCCATGACAAGAATGGATTTTTTTACTGGAATTCAAGTGTGTAAAAACATACAACATTGGTCTATCGGTGCCGGAATAGAAACTGGGGTTAATCGAACATTTTTTCAAAAAAGGTCATTTCCAAAAATTTCAATAATTGGAAATTATAGATTGATTTCAAAATCAAGTTTTCGCTTTTATATCTGTGGTAATTACGCTTTTTCCCTTTGTAAAATCAATCAAAATTCGGATTCCTTTCACTACTGGAATGAAATTTATAGCGGACTTGGAGTTGAATTTGGAAATCGATTCAGACCTTTTATAAACGCTTCATCAGGTTTAATACAAGAGTCCTTTCAAAGTAATTTTGAAAATAAAATGTTGAGATTTAACACCTTAGGATTTCAAGGGACAATAGGATTGAAATATGTATTATAAAAAAGGGATTTTAATTGGTTTCTTACTAATTGTTGCTTCTTGTTCTAAGTCCACAAATTATAATGCTGTTTTATTATTTGGTCATGGTGGTAATGGCCTTGAAATATTAAATTCATATTATCACGACAATTCCTTAGAAGCAATAAATTTGGCCCTATCGATTGATGGCAATAACGGGATTGAGGTTGATGTTCAACTTTCAGCTGATGGTGAACTCTGGTTGTATCATGATAATTTTTTGGAAAGTGAAACCAATGGAGAAGGTTGTATAAATAATAGAAATAGCGCTTATATTGAGTCACTAAAATATAATACGTTTTCCAGAGAAAAGCTATGTAAATTATGCGATATTAATACAGATCTGCTTAAGAATAAACATCTTTATTTAGACTTTAGGCATTATAACTTTTGTAACAATCAATTGGTTGATATAAATAAAGTAATTCAGAGCTTGAAATCCCTTCAATTTGATCAATTGTCTGAGATAGATTTGTATTGTGTGGTCTCGACAAATTTGTGGATACAACCTCTATTAGATTCAGGATTTCAAGTGATGACGACTGTTACGGACATAGCCAATTTTAATGCGATAATTCAACAGTATCCTCAAGTTTCAGGTGTGGTTGTTAATAATAAATCCGTTAATCAGGATGATATTATTTATCTAGAAAGTTTAGACAAAAAAGTTGTTATTTTTGAAGTGAGATCACCAAAGGGTATTAGATCAGCATTAAAAAAATACCCTTTTGGAATTATGACTGATGATATTCGCACCGCGCTAATTGAGAAATACTGATGGCAAAGAAAAAAGAAAAAATAAATATCGTTTACTCAACCAATCCTAATTTCAATTACCAATTTGATGAAGAAAATGAGCAAGAAACGCTTCTACCCAATCAACAGAAATTGTATGTTTCAATTGATAGAAAGCAACGTGGTGGCAAAGAGGTTACGTTAATAGAAGGTTACATTGGAGCTGAGGATGACTTAAAGGAGTTGGGTAAGAAAATCAAGACAAAATGTGGAGTTGGAGGAACAGTAAAAGACAACGAAATAATTATTCAAGGGAATTTTAAAGACAAGGTTTTTGACTTATTATCAAATGATGGGTACCAAGTCAAGAAAAAAGGTGGCAATTAATTGGAAGTTTTGGTTTTTAAGTTCTTTACACATTTACATTCATTTTAATCAAAACGATTATCTTTGTCTTAATGGAAAAGCAAGTGATTCTCAATAAGCGCCACTTCGAATTAACGCTAAATCGACTTTGCTACCAATTAATAGAAACGCACAACGATTTTTCAAATACAGTTCTCATAGGTCTACAACCTAGGGGAGTTCATTTGGTTCAGCGTTTGAAATTACAACTGGAGCAAATTCTTGAGAAAGAAATAAAATGTGGGAATCTTGATATTACCTTTTACCGCGATGATTTCAGACGACGTGAAAAACCGGTAATTCCGAGTGTTACCAATATCGATTTCGTTATCGAAGATAAAAATGTAGTGCTTGTTGATGATGTGTTGTTTACCGGTCGAACAATCAGGTCTGGTTTGGATGCACTTTTAGCATTTGGAAGACCACAAAAAGTTGAATTACTCACTCTTATAGATAGAAGATTTAGACGAGATTTGCCCATTCAAGCCGATTATATCGGGTTGTCAGTGGATACTTTGAGCACTGAAAGGGTTTCGGTCGAATGGCAGGAGCTTGAAGGTGAGGATAAAGTTGTTTTATTTAGCCCAGATTGATATGAACGGACTCAATGTTGATCATCTTACAGGAATTAAAAATATTACCAAAGAGGATATTGAATTGATTTTCAAGACTGCAGATAGTTTTAAAGAAGTAATCAATCGCCCCATTAAAAAAGTTCCATCACTGCGCGATATTACTATAGCCAATATTTTCTTTGAAAATTCAACCAGAACCAGACTGTCTTTCGAACTGGCAGAAAAAAGACTATCCGCTGATGTTGTCAATTTTAGTGCCTCAAGTAGTTCTGTTAAAAAGGGCGAAACTTTGGTTGATACAGTAAATAATATTTTATCCATGAAAGTGGATATGGTTGTAATGCGTCATCCCAACCCAGGTGCAGCTGAGTTTTTAGCTAATCGCGTTGATGCTAAAATTATAAATGCAGGTGATGGAACACACGAACACCCTACCCAAGCGCTTCTCGATGCATACTCCATAAGGGAACAATTTGGCACATTGGAAGGGAAAAAAGTTGCCATTGTTGGAGATATTTTGCATTCAAGAGTTGCACTTTCTAATATTTACTGTCTTCAAAAATTGGGAGCAAAAGTGATGGTATGTGGTCCAACGACATTAATACCAAAATATATTTCATCCCTTGGCGTGAAGGTTAGTCATAACTTACAGGAAACTCTGGAATGGTGCGATGTAGCAAATATGCTACGCATTCAATTGGAACGTCAGGAAACAAAATATTTTCCTTCTTTAAGAGAATATGCAATGCAGTTCGGTCTGAATAAAGAAATTTTGGATTCGCTTTCAAAGAAAATAGTCATTATGCACCCAGGGCCTATAAATCGTGGAGTTGAAATTACCAGTGATGTGGCCGACTCAGATCAATCAATAATACTTCAGCAAGTTGAAAATGGTGTTGCTGTAAGAATGGCAGTTATTTATCTACTTGCTGCTAAAATTAACCGGAAATAAGCGTTTTTTTAAATGTATGACTGACTGACTTAATTTGTAGTTAGATTTTTAAAAAAAATAGTACATTTGGTAAAACATCAAACTATGAATTTCGAAACAACTCAAGATAAGAACGAAGCTGTAGTGGCAACAAACGTTGAAAAACTTGATGCTACAAATGCTCCTGAACTCAAGGCTGAATTGGTAATTCTGAATAAAAATGGTGTGAATTCCATTGTTATGGATATGAGCGGTACCAAATACTGCGACTCTTCCGGATTGAGTGCAATACTGACTGCAAATAGATTATGCAAGGATTCGAATGGCAATTTTGCGCTATGCGGATTGAATGATAATGTTCTCAAAATGGTGCAAATTGCCCAACTTGACAAAGTGCTATTAATTGCGTCTGATGTCGAATCTGCTCGACATGCATTGAAATTGTGAGTTTTAGTGTTTCCGTTTTAGGAAGTGGTGCTGCAATTCCAACTTCCAAAAGAAATCCAACGTCGCATTACGTTGTTTGTAACGATCGTTATTTTCTAATTGATTGTGGTGAAGGTACCCAATTGCAAATTCGAAAGTATGGACTTAAACTTCAAAAAATAAGTCATATTTTAATTTCGCATCTCCATGGTGATCATTATTTTGGATTGGTTGGACTTTTAAGTACGATGCATCTGCTCGGACGAACAAAGGGTGTTACAGTTTATGCTCCTGAGGCACTCAAAAGTATAATAATTCAGCAATTTGAAGTAGGTAATGCGAAATTGGAATTTAATGTCAATTTTGTATCGCTAGAGGATAGTGTTCCTATCAAGCCAATTTTTGAAGATCGTCTTGTGAAAGTATTTGCTTTTCCGCTAAAACATCGTATACCAACTTGGGGGTTTCGCATCCAAGAAAAAGAGAAAGAAAGATCACTTTTGGCTGAAAAAGCCTTAGAAGCAGGTTTAATTAGAGAGCATTTTCCAAGGTTAAAAAGAAATGAAATTATAGAATTTGAAGGAAAAATTTTTCATCCTGATGATTACTCGCTTCCCCCAAAGCAACCTCGCGCATATGCTTATTGCTCAGATACGGCTTTCAATCTCGAACTTGTTGATTTTGTAAAAAATGCTAGTTTGCTATATCACGAAGCAACTTTTCTCGAAAAAGAAAAAATTAGAGCGAAACAAACTTTCCATTCTACGGCACGTGAAGCTGCTATTATTGCGCAAAAGAGTAATGTACTAAATCTATTGTTAGGTCATTTTAGTGCACGATACGAAAGTGTTGATGAGCACCTAAATGAAGCAAAATTACAATTCGAAAATGTGATTTGTGCTGAAGATGGATTAACTATCGAATTATAAGCTGTTTTCAACGTAAAAAAGTTCAAAAGTCTTAGCTCTTAAGGGGTTTTTGACAGTATTCTATTTTTATATTTGGTGGTTAATGAAAATTAAAGCGTAATGGCTGAAAATCAATATACAGAAGATAATATTCGTTCACTCGACTGGAAAGAACATATTCGTTTGCGTCCAGGAATGTATATTGGTAAATTAGGCGATGGTGCGGCAGCTGATGACGGGATTTACATTCTTGTAAAAGAAGTTGTTGATAATTGTATCGATGAATTTGTAATGGGGAATGGAAAGCGCATTGATATCAAAGTAAAAGATGGAAAGGTGACCATTCGCGATTACGGAAGAGGAATTCCTTTAGGAAAGGTGATTGATTGTGTTTCGCAAATAAATACAGGTGGAAAATACGATTCGAAAGCATTTAAAAAGTCCGTTGGATTGAATGGTGTCGGAACGAAAGCTGTTAATGCACTTTCATCACATTTTATGGTTTATTCTGTTCGTGATGGCGAGAAAAAGCAAGCTTCCTTTCAACGTGGCGAATTACTAGAAGAGTTGCCGTTGTCCAAAACAGATGAACAAAATGGTACCTACGTGGAATTTATTCCTGATGATACCATATTTAAAAAGTATGCCTTCAAAACGGCATATCTCGATAAAATGATGTGGAATTACTGCTACTTAAATCGCGGTCTTTCTATTTATTACAATGGAGAAAAATACCAGTCAAAAGACGGATTAAAAGACTTACTTGAGAATAATATGGATGGTGATCCCCTTTATCCAATTATTCATCTTGAAGGAGAAGATATTGAGGTGGCATTTACGCACGGTAAAACTTACGGTGAGGATTATTATTCTTTCGTAAATGGTCAACATACAACACAAGGAGGAACGCATCAAAGTGCTTTTAGAGAGTCTGTGGCAAAAGTTATTCGAGATTTTTATAACAAGAATTACGAGGCATCAGATATTCGTCAATCTATAGTTGCGGCGATTTCTGTTAAAGTTATTGAGCCTGTTTTTGAGTCCCAAACCAAAACCAAATTAGGATCTCAGGAAATTGAGCCAGGTGGTAAATCAATACGGACGTTTATCAATGATTTCCTTAAAGATCAACTTGATAATTATTTGCATAAAAATCCCGAAACGGCTGAGTTGATTGAAAGAAAAATCAAACAGTCTGAAAGAGAACGCAAAGAACTTTCAGGTATCCGTAAAATCGCCAGAGAGCGCGCTAAAAAAGCCAGTTTACATAATAAAAAACTTCGTGACTGCAGAATTCATTTGACAGATCTGAAAGATGAACGTCGTGAACAAACTACATTATTTATAACAGAGGGTGATTCTGCAAGTGGATCTATAACTAAGTCAAGGGATGTGAATACCCAAGCCGTTTTTTCATTGCGAGGAAAGCCACTGAACTGTTATGGATTGACGAAGAAAATTGTCTACGAAAACGAAGAATTTAACCTTATTCAAGCTGCCTTGGATATTGAGGAGGATATGGATAACTTGCGATATAATAATATCGTGATTGCAACAGATGCAGACGTTGACGGCATGCACATTCGAATGTTGTTATTGACCTTCTTTTTGCAGTTTTTTCCCGATTTGGTAAAAAGAAATCATGTTTATGTCCTTCAAACTCCACTTTTTAGGGTTCGAAATAAAAAGAAAACCATTTATTGTTATTCGGACGAGGAAAGAAGAGCCGCAATAGATGAGTTAGGAAAAAATCCAGAAATAACGCGCTTCAAAGGTCTTGGAGAAATTTCACCAGATGAATTCAAACATTTTATTGGTCAAGATATTCGTTTGGATCCCGTTTTACTTTCAAAGGATAATTCAATTGATTCCATTCTCTCTTATTTCATGGGTAAAAACACACAGGAACGTCAAGATTTTATTATTGACAATCTTCGTGTAGAAAAAGATTTAGCAGCAGAATCTTTAGAAGATGCTGAAGACAATACTAACTTGGATATTGCTTCTTAATATATGGCAGAGGACGAAATTGAAGATATAAGCAACAATCAAGAGGAATCTGTTAACCCATTTGATAATAAATCTGTGGATGAAAAAATCGTTCCTGTTGGCGGGCTCTATCAAAATTGGTTTTTAGATTATGCCAGTTATGTTATTCTTGAACGTGCAGTGCCTTCACTTTACGATGGTTTGAAACCTGTTCAACGCCGAATTCTGCATTCCATGAAGGAAATGGATGATGGCAGGTATAATAAGGTAGCAAATATCATCGGTAATACTATGAAGTACCATCCCCACGGTGATGCTTCAATTGGTGATGCACTTGTACAACTTGGTCAAAAAGATTTATTGATTGATTGCCAAGGAAACTGGGGTAATACTTTGACTGGTGATGGTGCTGCTGCGCCGAGATATATTGAAGCTCGTTTATCAAAATTTGCAAGCCACGTTGTTTTTAATCCGAAAACTACGAGTTGGCTCTCAAGTTATGATGGTAGAAACAAGGAGCCTGAACAGCTTCCGGTGAAATTCCCTTTGCTTCTGGCGCAAGGTGCTGAAGGTATTGCTGTTGGTATGGCTTGTAAGTTCTTACCACATAATTTTATTGAGTTGATTGATCAGTCAATCAATCATTTGAGAGGTAAGAAAGTAGAGATTCTCCCTGATTTCCCAAATGGAGGAATGGCGGACTTTTCCAACTATAATGATGGACTTCGAGGAGGGAAAGTTCGTGTGAGAGCGAAAATCAAAAAATTGGATAACAAAACGCTTGTCCTTCATGAAATTCCTTTCGGTACAACAACCGGATCTTTAATCGAGTCCATAATCAAGGCAAATGAAAAAGGAAAAATAAAAGTCAAGAAGATAGAAGATAACACAGCTGCGGAGGCAGAAATCATAATTCATTTAGCCCCTGGAGTATCACCTGATAAAACGATTGATGCATTGTATGCTTTCACAGATTGTGAAGTTTCTATTTCCCCGAATTCATCCATTATTGATAAAGATACCCCTCGCTTTCTTGGAGTGAGTGAAATCCTAAGGATCAATACAGATCATACAGTTAGATTGCTCAAACTGGAGTTGGAAATTAAGTTGGATGAGCTTGAAAGACAATGGCATTTTTCTACCCTTGAAAAAATCTTCATCCGTGAAGAAATGTATATTGACTTTAAATTATACAGTGATAAATCATCTCTATACGAATACCTTTACAAACGTTTCGAAAAATTCAAAAAGCAATTTATTCGAGAAATAACAGATGAAGATTTACACAAGTTAACGCAAATTCCAATGATTCGAATTACACGTTTTGATTCGGATAAGGCGGATGAATTGTTGCTGAAAATTGAAGAGGAAATAAAAGTCGTTAAGGATCATCTGGCTAATTTAGTTGAATACGCCATAGATTACTATAAAGATCTTAAAAAGAGATTTGCAGCAGGAAAGGAAAGAAAAACTGAAATCAGGGTATTTGATACCATTAGTGCCACAAAAGTAATTATCGCCAATAGAAAGCTTTATGTGGATTATGAGGAAGGATTTATTGGTTATGGTTTGAAAAAGAATGAACCAGTTAACGATTGTTCTGAAATTGACGACGTTATTATTTTCTTCCAAACAGGTAAGATGATGGTGACCAAAGTAGCCGATAAGAAGTTTGTCGGTAAAGGTATCGTTCACGCGGATGTTTGGAAAAAAGGAGATAAGCGTACGATATATCACTTAATTTATCAAGATGGAGTCGGTGGATCAGCAATGATGAAGCGATTCTATGTGAACTCTATTACTCGGGACACTGAATATGATTTAACCCGAGGAACCAAGGGTTCCAAAATGCTCTATTTCTCTGTACATCCTAATGGTGAACGCGAAGTGGTAAATGTTTTATTGCGACCAAGACCTCATTTAAAAAGATTGCGTTTCGATGTAGATATGGGTGAACTTCTTATTAAAGGACGTCAATCTGCAGGCAATCGTGTAACGAAAGAAATCGTTCAGAAAATTACTCAGAAAGAGGTTGGAGGGTCCACGTTGGCAGCGCGTAAAATTTGGTTCGATGATGTTGTTGGTAGATTGAATGATGAAGGCAGAGGAAAGTATCTCGGAGCATTCAAAGGTGAAGACAGAATTCTTACGCTTTATAAAACGGGTGAATATCGTTTAACGAACTTCGATTTATCCAATCACTTTGATGAAGACATGATGCATATTGAAAAGTGGCATCCAGATAGACCTTTATCAGCTGTTTATTATGATGGCGAAAAAGAACTTCATTTTGTTAAGCGATTCCTTTGTGAGGTTACATCGGATAAAAAAGTTTCATTCATAAGCGAAAGTGAAGGCTCTTATTTAGATGTCGTAACTACGGCATTCAAACCGCAAATAAGAATTGTTTATAATAAGCTGCTGAAAGAAACGAAAAATCTACCAGATAATGTTGTTTCAATAACTGATTTCATCGATGTAAAAGGAATGAAAGCCCAAGGAAATCAATTGACAAAGCTGAAAGTTAAAGAGGTGGTACTAACGCATCCAATTGAAGGCGATGAACCCTGGCCTGAAGATGAAATTACTGATGAGAATCAAGTCGAAGGAAATTCGGAAGAAATCGATTCATCAGGTTCAACAAGTGATGGAACAACAGTTGAATGGGATTTTACCAAACCTCAGGATGATGAAGATCAAATGACACTCTTTTGAGTTTAAAGTTCAAAGTTTAAAGATCAAAGTTCAAAGTTTATACTATTTAAACCTTAAACCTTAAACCTTAAACTTTTTTGAACCTTAAACTTTTTTAAACCTTAAACATTTTTGATCCTTAAACTTTTTTAAACCTTAAACTTTTTAAGCCCTCACCTTCTTGAACCTTAAACCATTTTAGGTTATAAATTAACTTTCACCCCAAAATTTAAGGAAATAGGCATAGCCGGTCTGTACCCTTGTGGCAAATTGGCAACAATGCTTTGGTTGTTGGTGAAATTGTTAATGGTTGAATAAACCGTCCATGTATTATTTATAAAATAATTAGCACTCAGATCGAAAAAAGTATACGCTGCAATTGCATTTACCTGTGAGAAATTTTCATTTGAAACAGGAACAATTATTTCATTCTGCCCAGCTTTTGTCCTTGTTAAACCGACATACCGACCACTTATTGTCACATTGAATTTATAGTTTTCAATTCCTAAGCTAAACATTCCTTGTTGTGGAGTAATGAAAGGGATTAAATCATTTTCGTTTATTTGTCCGCTTCCCCAGTCTCCGCCACCATTAATGAAGGTTTCTTTGAAGAGGGCATTCGTATAGGTGTATGCAATGCGAATTGGAAAAGTCAGTTTTGTCGCATTAGGTTTAAAGTTATAATCCAAGCTGAATTCAACACCACGAATTAATGCTCGACCCGCATTGAACATGTCACCTGTTCCCGCACCCCCGCCAGAAATGTTGTCAGAACCTAGTATGTTAGCATAATCACTGTAAAACCCAACTGCCTGAATATTAAGTTTATTTCCTATATAATGGTATCCAAGTTCATAGTTAATTGCAGTTTCCTCCATTGCTTGTCCATTAGCTGAATTTACTGAAGGCATTCCAGGAGGAGAAAATCCTTTGTGGGCACCAGCAAAGGCATTCATCTTATTGTTGATTTCGTAATATAAGGTCGCTCCAGGAATCCAAACAGATAAAAAGTTCTCACCTTTTTCCAAGTTAGTTCCGATTCTTGAAAAGTCCGCTGTTCCGTAATTTTGAAATTCCATCTCAATATACTCATAGCGCAATCCGGGAGAAAACTTAAATTTCTTCAATCCAATCTCGTAGTTGATGTAGCCCGATGCACTCTTTGCATTGCGTATCTGGTTTTCTTGATTACCATTTATTCCTGCAGTTTTCATAACCATGATACCATTTATCATTGAATACGTGCTTTGCGTACCATAGCGATCTGCTTGATCTTCATGGTAGCGGCCACCAACTTGAAGTCTATGATTGATATATCTCAAGTTTCCTGTTCTAAAATCTTTCGTCACTTGACTTTGAATGCCTCTAGAATAATAGGTTCTCGCAGCACTTCTATAAATAATATCACCATCAATTTGTCCGGTCATTATTCCATATCCTAAAGAATTGTTTACTGGATCAGCCAGAATAGCATTAATACTTTGCCCTCCAAATGAATTGGCACGCGACCAATCTCTAAATGTTTTACCGTAATATGCTGTCGTGTTTATCTTTAACGTAGAACTTAAATTGATAGCATGACTCAATGTAAACAAGCTATGATTCATATTCAATATATCCTTTTGCGTTCCAGAATATCTTCTTAAAGGGTCTTCTATGAAATCATCGTAATTGAGTCCGAGGTACGTTTCATTTCCAATTTCCTCAGAGCGAACAAATTTAAATGTTACTGATTGTTGAATTTTTGCTGCTGCTAATGAATGCCAACGTACTTTGCCCATAAAATCACGTCGGTCAAAACCTGTATGTCCACCTCCATCCAGTTGTTTGAACCCTTGGCTTGCAATACGATTTACTTCAAAAACGTAATCTATTCGTTGCTTGCTATCGCCAATCCATAGGCGTTGTTGATTGGTACCGTAACTGCCGTAACTTCCTTGAATAAGTCCTTTAAACGAATACGGGATTGATGTGGAAAGTAAATTTACGGCGCCTCCAATTGTGTAAGGGCCATATTTTATTTGGCTGCTTCCTTTTAATACTTCAACGCCTTGCATTCTCGAAAAAGTCGGAAAATAATATGCAGATGGATCAGCATAAGGTGCAGGTGCAATTAAAACACCATCCTCCATCAAAGTTATTTTGGTGCTTCGATTAACAGGTGTTCCTCTCAAACCAATATTAGGACGTAATCCAAATCCCTCCTCGTCCCGAATATTAACACCAGGTACCATTCGTAATACCTTATTGATGTCGGATTGGTTAATTTTCGCCAAAGTAAGATTGTTTACAACCATTCCAGATCCCGGTAAATAATTAGGATTTATTTCCAATATAGTTATTTCATTCATTTCCTTACAGCGAATGGTATCGTTTGTTATTTGTGCGTAAAAATTGTTAATTGAAAGGTTGAAAATTGAAGCAAGAATTAAAAATCTCATCTTATTTAGATTAAATATAAATAACATGACAAAAATATATTCTGATTGAGAGATTTTGAATACCATAAAAAAGGTAAAATGAAATTGAACAGCTCAAAAAAGATTGAATACCTCGTTTATGGTATTGGGATTAAATCAAATTTAAAACCCACGAGTTTCCTGTTTTTTCTGTAAAAGGTTTGAGGTTTTTGAATAAGATATTGCTAACGGGTTTCTCAGCGTAAATCAATGCAGTTGCACCTTCTACGGCTATTTTCAATTGAGATTCATTTAAATGGCTTTCCTCTAAAGTTAAAATGGGAAATAATAGTTCTTCTGATTTCCAAATATTATGAGCGCACAATTGGATAATTAAATCAGCTAATGATACCACGCGTTTATCCATGTTTTGGTAACAGAACAAAATTTCATTTTTCAATACCTCCAATTGTAACGATTTATTCCAAAAACCTGAATGAATAATGGCCTTTAAACTTCTTGCTAAAACCCAACGTCGGTCATAGGGATGGAAAATTTTTATTTTTTCGAGCATTTCGAATACTATTTCAGCAATTTCTCCAAATGGTTTTCTTGCAAGAGTTCCCAATAAAATGCGTAATTCAAACCATCTCGACAAATGATGGAAATGAAGATTTTCAGCATTGAACGCTTCATGCAATTCTTTTATTTTGAAGAGATTACTTACGGGGCTATTTGCATAAATTTTTTTTGCAGTTATGAAGGATTCAATAAATAATCGGCTTCCAAAGTCTGTTTTCTTATTCATGTAAAAATGAACTAAGGCCTCGGAGTAATAATTATTTGGGTCATCTTCATCAACAAAACTCTCGTAGAAAAGCAGACGCCCTTGTTCTGAATCTGCTAAAGTTTTTAGAAATTCTTTTTTGTCTGGGTGATTTCTGACAGTAAAACCTAAGTAATCTGTAAATGATTGTTTGCGAAAATCAGTTTGATAGGCTTCTAATAAATGATGTACATCTTTCCACGATGATTGTGAAACAGCTAATTCAAAAGCCGTAAAAGAAAAGTCACCCGTATTAAAATCATGCTTTCTTTTTAATCGTTGCTTCAAGAGATGTGATTCTGTTTGGCAAAATTGCTCATACGTGGAGAAACCCAAAAACGAAACCATTAAATTAAGGGTGCTTTTGTAAGGTATATGGTTTTTTTTTAATATGCCAAAGGTCCTTGCAATGGTATGGGCAGAGACAATGATTTTTTCACGAGAAAGTAACAAGGAAAGTTTTGTACAATCTTTAAAGTCAAATAATCGAATTCCGGTTTCCTCCTCTAATCGTTGCTTTAAAACAGTCAAATGATTGAATTCAAATCCTTCTGCCATTGTGCAAGAATAAAATAAATTTATTGAATAATCAAGCTACATGAAAGATGCAATAAGATGCAAAGCAATCGTAATGCAATACCGAATAAATTTGCCCCGAAAATTGTAAACTTTTCAAAATCTACACTATGCAATGTTATTTCCTTTTTTTTGATTTTTTCATGAAATCGAAAAATCCACTTTCTTTTTTTTAACACAAATATTGGTTGCATTTACCCACAGATTTTGTTGGATAAGGAGAAATAAGGTAGTTCTTATTGCAAAACTTGAATAGCGAAGCAGAAATTATTAGTGTTGAAATTGATAAATATTAATGTAAAGATACTTGGAGCAGATACCAATAAAAAAAACGGGAGCGACTGAAAATCCAAAAGAGTAAGATCGAGTTTTAAAAAAGTAAAATGAAAAAAATTGGTTTTTTAATAATGTCTGCGGTTTTAATGACATTAACTTCATGCAGCGATCCAGCCAAAAAAGCAGAAGAAATTGTTAATGATTTCGAATCCAAAATTAAAGAGGTTGGATTTAAAGTAAAAAATAGTTCTTTTAAGGACTTATTAGATAAATACAAAACGGATCTTGAAAATCGTGAAATTGAATCTATAGTTAATGAAAAATTAACAGCAACGATTAATAAACAACTTGAAACATATGAATTGAAAATTAGCATCTCGAAAAAAAATGGCGATGGGAATGTTGGTAGTTTTATCGAAATACAAGAAGCTGGACCTGTAAACATCAAAGTAAAAGATGGAGCATTAAGAATCCCTTTTGAGGCATTATTGAGTAAACCTTACACCCAGTCTTTTGAGCATGATTTTACCACGGTTGGTGCTATTTTATTAGATAATAGCGGAAATGAACTTGACGCGAGTTGCAGTATAGATTTTGATTTTGAAAAACTTATAGACAATGAAGCGCAAGAAGAAAAAGGTGAAGTGGTTTTTACCTTGGAAAAATTACATAGTTTTGGTTCAACTGAAAGATTAATTGAAAAATATATCGATTTAATTAAGACATTGAATGATATTAAAGATCTCAACATAAAAATCAATAGAGGTAAAAATGCTTCAGTTGTTCCAACAACCGATTTGCCTGAAGAAAGTGAAGCCGATGCCGAAGAATCAGCTGCTGAAATTTCAAATACAGATTGTGATGAATTTCTTGAAGAATTTGACGATTTTGCAGATGGGTATGTTGCTTTTACAAAAAAGTATAAAAAGGACCCTAAAGATCCGACACTCATGACGGAAGCATTGGAATTGGATACGCAAATTGCTGATTGGGATAAAAAGTCAAGAAAATACGGAGATTGCAAGGATGCTGATTTTCTAAAGAGATTTGCTGCTATTCAATCCAAGATAGCTACAGCTGCTGGTAACTTATTTAAGTGATAAAATAAATTAAACGCAAACCGAGTTTTTATTAACAACTAACACAACTATTCACTTAAAATGGCTGAACTTCGGTTCGGCCATTTTTTGTATACTTTAAAAATATTTCTACCAATACTTGAACCAACTTAAACCAATAGTTCTAGGCAATTGAAATATATATTTGGTACGAATATAAAAATCTATTTATGATCCAATTCAATAAGCCATACAGTATAGAAAATGGCAATGATATGGTAACCTTTGTTGAAGGTAAAAAAGGAACCATAACAGGAACATATAATAATGCCTCACTAACAGGAGCACTTGAAGGAAATATCCTTAAAGCTACTTTTCACAATTCCAAGGTCAACGCGATTGGTTTAATAGAAATTACCTTTCATGAATCTGGATTCAATGCGAAATGGAAACAAGGTCTTGAACCAGGCCCAATGAGAGGCAAATGTATAGGCAGTTTAATTTCTGATCCGTCTGTAGAAAAAAATATTAAGCTTGATTTAAATACTGGGCTTGATGAATTACGGAAAATAATGGAAGATTTGATTAATAAATCGAAAGAGGATAGAATCGATTTTTCCAACAGTTTGATAAAATTTGTCAAAGAAAATCAAGAGTTTTTATGGTTGATTCCTGCATATTTAAGATTGTTACAGTCAATTGAATGGCAAATTGATGATGGTGAGATGGAAGGAGAAATTATTGGTTTCTTCAAAAAATCTGAAATGGTCGAGGAAATCCCTTCAAGAATATTCAGCAAGCAATGCGCCGTTTATGATTCTAGAAGTGGTTTTTTTGCATGGAATGATGAAGATGATAAAATTAGTCTATTTGATTTGATTTTAGAGGATGTCGATATTTCATTAAATGATCTCATACTTAGTTATAATGCTGAATATAAAAGTGATGAACAAATTACATTTATTAAGTTCAGTAATATTATTAGAACCGTTCTTTTTGCGAGTATGGTAAGGGCCTATTATACCGAAGAACATGATTATGAAAGCATAGCTTTTCTGATTACGTCACCACTTGAGGATCAAAATATCAGAGATATTGAATCTCAAACAAATGGATTCGGGGATGCAATGGCATGGGCAATTGATGATGTACTCTATTGTCTAAATATAGATGTTACTGACGAAGAATTTGATGAGGATTGGGGAAATTACTCTGTGAATTATGAGAAAATAACAGAAAAAATAGGGGATGAAGAAAGTTATGATTTTCCAATGATTACAATTTAATTTAATAGTTATGATTCAATTCAATGTCCCTTACAGCATAGAAAATGGGAACGATATAATCACCTTTTTTGAAGGCAAAAAAGGAACAATTACCGGTACATACAGTAATGCCACACTAACGGGAGTTCTTGAAGGAAATATTCTTAAAGCTACTTTTCACAATTCCAAGGTCAACGCTATTGGTTTAATAGAAATTGCCTTTCATGAATCTGGATTCAATGCGAAATGGAAACAAGGTCTTAAACCAGGTCCGATGAGAGGAAAGTGGTTGGGAATATTGAAACAAAACACTCAGGTTATTGAAAATGAGAATTCCACTTCACTTCAATCTTCAGATGAACAATACGATATTGAAAAAATGGTGAAAGATGGTGTTTATAGTTTTACAAACAAGCTGAACGAATTTATTAAAAAAGGTGCTCTGTTAGAAGATGAAGCTCAGGATGCTTTTTTAGGAAATTTTTATTCTCAACTCAATAGGTATATAGAAATAAAAAATGAGTTTGTTTATTTGGGTAAGATAGCAGAGAAAATTACCCAAAATGCGGATGATATTTGGTCTTCATTTTATCTTGAAAAGGATAATGAATATAGAGAAAAGTTTATCTTTTCAATTGAGAGTTTGAGAAATTCAGGATTAATTATGCTCACTTTAAAAAATGAAAATTTAGATGTAAATTCAATAAATAATGATGATACAAAATTCAATGATTTTATTCATTTGCTTTCATCATATTTTATTTATTCACTTGAGATTGTAGCAGAACAAAATGATGCCGAGGAACTTGCAGAATTTATATTTTCCATATCCTCATCAAATTATTCTGAAACTATAGAGGATGAAAATATTATAGTAGATCAAGTTATTGATGTTCTTAAAATGTATGGGTTTAGCATTCACGAATATGCCGGTGATTGTTCAATTTACCCGAATTATTACCTGAAAAGCCCCATAGAATCAGGTTATAATTACATTGCCATGAGTGAAGCTATAATTGATGAATTATACTGCCCATAATTTCCAAATTCTTATATTCATGATTAACAAATGAATAAAAACATCAATTTCTTCGAATCACTTAAAACTATTCTTTCAGATAATGTATTAAATCTTCAAAGTGAGCAATTGGATGAATTTTACGATTTGTGGAATTTAAGTTTTAACGCTTCTGAATTTAAAAATATTAGGTTAGAAGATCATTTAATTCATAAAAACCAAAACATACCCTCAAGTGCTGTATTGAAAGGAATTGATTTACCGATTTGGTTTGGTAATCCACATCATAAAAAAATTGTCATTCTTGGAATCGACCCATTAAGAAGTGAAAAAGTCTTTAAAAAAGAAAATGCAAATCGAAATACGGATGCCATTATAGGCATACCATATGCTTTTCATGAAAAGTCCTCAAGAGAAAATGCTTGCAAATCCTATTGGACCTTTGTTGACGGTTTGTGTTCGGAAGGTAACTTTGTATATTGCACGGATATCTTCAAAACCTATTTTGTTAATGAAGCGAAAAATAGAAGAAGTTATTTAGATAATGAGTATACTGGAGAAGCCGCCACTTCAATACATTCAAAAATTCTTATGCAAGAATTGGAATTGATTCAACCAGATGTAATAATTGTATTTGGTAAACTGGCGCACTCATTTTTATTAAATAAAAATTGTCCAAAAATTGGTCAACCTATCCAAAAAACAAAAGTTACACTTCAAATAAAAGATAAGAAAATCGACGTGTATACCGTATTGCATTTGAGTAAAACACCTCGCGGACAAAGTTTTAAAGATTTCTTCGAAAATAATGGATTTGACAGCTCAAGTATAAATGTAGAGGACAGGACCCAATGCGCCATTGCCTATATTGAGTTGTTAAAAAGAGAAAATATAATTGAGTACTAGGTGAAGTTTATCTTTTTATTAATTTTCCTATTTCTGGATTCTTTAAAGACAAATCTGGTTCTGATAAATGCCAAGACCTAAATATAAAATATCAAATTATCAATTATCAGGATTAAAGTGGTATTTAGAAGTTAAAATAGGATTTAATATTCTGAGCAAATTTGATTGTAGAAAAATTGCTGAACTCATTCAATTAGAAATGGGTTTGTCAATTTCCGAAAGTACACTTTACCGCCTCTTTTTATGGAATAACAACAACCATATTCCTTATTATCACACTTTAGGAATTTTGTCTCAATATCTGGGATATGAATCTTGGCAAAAATTGGAGGAAAATATTGAACAGCTCCTCAAGTTTCAATTTTCTTTTGGTAAATTGAAAGTTACTGAAGATATCAATAGCCTATTGAAATACAATGTGCATTCCAATACATTGAGACCTCTGCATGATTTCTTAGAACAATTCCCCAAAGACTTAGATTATAATTATCGATTTGTTCTTGGACAAGAATTGTTTTCAAGCCTTAAAGAAAATCCAAATCGTAATATAGATTTTTTTAGAGGCTTTTCTAAATTGCCTGTAGTTCGATCAGCTTTCTTTGAGTTTTTAGCTGATCCTGATTTTTCGATTCCCGATTACGAATTTGGATTGTCAAACTATTTAGTTGCTATTAACCATGAAAACTCTTGGGAAGAATTACAGGATTTCATTTTTGCGAATACGCTGCTATTACGATATCATTTTATGCAGAGAAACAAATCTGAGGTTATTAGAATTGGGAAGTTAATTTACAAAGAAATCCATATTGATAATGACCAATTTGAATCGCTATTTATTTTTCCGAGAATGAGGTACCTTACCTACAAGTTGCTATATGATGATGCTCAGGATAATTTTAATTTGGATGATTTTCAACAAATTAAGAAATATGCTTTTGAGAAATTTACATCTGGAAATTTTGAAGAACAACGAATCATCATTCATACATTTTTAGATTCACTTCAAGTACAACCTGATTTGCAATTAGTGATGATGAACGAGTTTAAATTGCATTTTGAAGACTTCTTTTATAGATTTCCAAATTACTTTAATACTTTAAGTTTTTCACAGCAAATACAATTCTTAAATCCCAATGCCGCGTCAATTTATCCAAATGGGGTGCTTTGAGGTTGAGAGTTAGTTTAATATCTTGCACACAAGTTTTCTTTTCCCTTTAACAAATTCATAATCCAGGTATTTCCTGAATAATTGCAAAATGTGTTTAATTGAGAGAAAAGCATTTGCTGTTCACTATTCTTTGAATATAAATAACGTGTAGCCGTCTCTGTGCAGATTCGTGTTGTAAACTCATTGTCCGAATAACGTGAATCGATTCGAAGCGGTGGCGTTAATTCATGTAGATTTGATTCCTTGTTTCTGAAGTGATAAAAAAGTTGAACAATTAGTTCTCCAATAGACTGAATTGAAACATCTGCCATCACACGTTTCATTAATTCATTCAATTCTTCCGAAATAAATAATATTTCATGTTTGTTGATAAATGACATCGCTCTTAAAAATCTTGCAAGTATCCAGGCCTGAGCATGTGTTGTCATACTTTCCAAAATCTGATGAATCTCATCAATTAATTTGTATAATGCAGTTGAATTAGAATCTTTTTCCAACAACAATACACGCACCTCAAACAATCTTGAAATCTCGTGAAAATGCAAGGAATGGTGATCAATACCTTGCGATATGCGTTCAAACTCAGTAATCCAATCAGAAGTGATAGGTTTGGATTTGTATACTGCGTTTGAAATTAAATAAGTGAAGTAAAAGAGTCTGTTGTTTTCTGTTTGAACCGCCTTCAAGTAATGCTTTTTCAGTGCCTTGCTGTAATATCCTTCCGGGTCATCCTCATCCACAAAACGCTCATAAAAAAGTGTCCTTCCATTTTTTTGTTCGATTAACAACTGGAGCATTCTCTCCTTGTGTTTTGATTTTCGTACCAGAAAACCTGTTAAATGAGCGAGCTGTTCAATTTCATCGTGTTGAGGATCTAAGGCTTCTAAATGATTCTTAATACTTAATTCATCCATTAACTCAAATGCCAGTTGAAAGCTGTATTCAGAAAAAAATCTATTTGTAAAAAGACTGCTTTCAGCCACTAGGCTTCCTTCAAGATTTTTTTGCTTGAAGGCAACATAATCATGAAAATCATTAAATCCTAAATAATTGCAAAAAGACCTTAATGTTGCCGGATAAAGACGACGTTGAGGTAAAAAACCATAAAATCGTGCAATCGTATGGGATGAAATCGAAATACCTGCAGACAACATTTTTGCAGAAAGGAGAAGGCTATCAGAAAAGTTTAACATCGAAATTTCAGCATGCGCGCAAATATCACTTCTGAGATAGTCGTAGAAAAGAGTGTTGATTGATTTCATTGTATTCGAATTTAGCCATTTCAATGGTTATTTCAAATGGTTGTTTTAGTTGCAGTTAGTTGCAGTTACAGAAAAACAAAACAATTACCATTTTTGATAAAAAAAGAAAACATGTATAATTATTCAATTAAAGTTAGTTTCAGATTAAGTGGAATACCGGGAGGTGGTATGGCCACTCGAGAAGAAATACACACAATGAACCTTTCACAATTAGATGTCAATCGGATCAGAGAATGGCTGGCGAACCATTATGGAGTTGGGCCTTATGATGTAACCGTATTCACATATACGGAGCAAAAGTAAATGACAGAAATATTTGATTATAATACCGGAAAATTGGTTTTTACCTGGGATGGAAATATTTTAAAGGATTTTATTTCTTCGAAACATTTATGTTTCCTTGATGGCTCGCATTTGAAGGATTTTAACTCAAATCGTGTGCTTTTTCTAGTTGATGGAAATAATATTATGGATTATAATTCAAATCGGATAAGGTTTATCTGGGAAGGAGAAATTCTTCGTGATTATGATTCAGGAAAATTGCTGTTCCAGGTTGATAGAAACATTTTAAGAGACTATCAAACTGGACGAAATTTGTTCAACTGGAATGGAATTATGAGTAAAGCAGCATTGGTCTATATTTTAACAATTTAATCTATTTATGATACAATACAATAAACAATATGACCTAAATAACGGTCAAGGATGGATAGTTTTTAAGTCTGCAGGCTCCGGAATAGTCTCAGCAGAATACAATAGAGGCACAATACAAGGAATGTGGGATGGTGAAACGCTGAAAGGTGAATTCATCGATACAGTTTCGAAAGGGCAGGGTCTCATAGAATTCCAATTTAACGAAAATGGTTTTAATGCCAAATGGAAAGCGGGCCTTGATGAAGGTCCAATGAAAGGGAAGTGGGTAGGAAAATTAGAAAATAGCCTTTCACAAAATGATACCTTATTTTCAGGAAAGGGAATAGAAGGATACAAAAGATACCTCTCTTATTACTTGTCTAAAGATGAATTTGATGGGGAAAACATTCCTAAAGAATTCATCACACCTCTAGAGAAAAAGTATTTTCAAGAATTGTTACCAGATTTAGATGTAATAAGTTTTGAACTAGATAATGATGAACGCGCCAAAGACAAAGGTGGAAATTGGTCATATGTGATTTTTTACCATATTCCTTCCGGTTCATTGCTTCGAAATAATTTCACGCTAGGTGAAGAATCTTTCGCAGAACATTTTGTTGATTCAAAGGTGATTCTTCTGAGCGGTTATTCTATAGATATGAAATCTTATAGAGGGCTCTGGACTATTAAAGGGGTTGTTCCTCCTACTGAGTATCGATGGGATATTTCTTACTGGGATACTTCATTAAAGAATGTTTGGAATCCTGATGTGATTTCAGATGACATTATTGAACGTGTGAAGTCTGTCATTAACGCCAATCTGATCTATGAATTTGTTGAAGATGTTATTGAGCTTTTAAATTCAAAAAAATGATACAATATAACGAGGAATATTCATTAAACGATGGTAAAGGAAGTATTGTTTTCCAAGAAGGTTCGGGAGATTCAGTCTCGGCAATTTACAACAGAGGAACAATACATGCAAAATGGGATGGAAACTTACTCAAAGGAACTTTTATCGATACCATCTCGAAAGGTCAAGGTCTTATTGAATTTACCTTCGATGAAGATTGTCTTGAAGCAAAATGGAAAGGCGGGACGACACCAGGTCCAATGAGGGGAAGATGGAAAGGTAGATTAAAATCAAAAGGCGATGCACAATCGACTTCCGATGAGACAATAAGTCGAACGATATTCAATGAATCCGATCGCATTGAAATAAGAGTTGTTGTTCAAAATTTTGACTTTTATGCAGAAAATAGCATGTCAGATTCAGCGTCAATTTTCGGCGTGACTGGGCTTGAAATCGAAGAGGTAAATTGGCGAAGTCAAAGTGAATTGGTCGAGAGATATTGGTGGGAACAAGAAGAGGAGTTTTACCAATTTCTTTATGAGAATGGAGTTGAATTCACAGCGAAAGAATATTCTGATTGGTACGAATTTCAACTAACCGTAACCGATGAGAATGGAGTTGAGGTATTTAGTGATATTGTACGAGGATAAATGGAGAATTACATTGCAACCAAAATAGGCTATGGCAATCCGTATGGAAACTATTGGTTCATAGGCCCTGAGGAAGGTGGTAGTATCGCTTCCTTGAATCAACGAATAACAATTTGGAATAAGCTGGGCAAGGACCAACATTTTCATGATTTAAAAAGCTTTCATTTAGAGTTCAAAAACGGAACCGAATATTTTTTTGAGGGAAACGTAAAACTGCAAAATACGTGGAATGGAATTATTGAGTAAAGCGACATTGGTTTATATTTTAACAATTTAATCTATTTATGATACAGTACAATAAACAATATGACCTAAATAACGGTCAAGGATGGATAGTTTTTAAGTCTTCAGGCTCCGGAATAGTCTCAGCAGAATACAATAGAGGCACAATACAAGGAATGTGGGATGGTGAAACGCTGAAAGGTGAATTCATCGATACAGTTTCGAAAGGGCAGGGTCTCATAGAATTCCAATTTAACGAAAATGGTTTTAATGCCAAATGGAAAGCGGGCCTTGATGAAGGTCCAATGAAAGGGAAGTGGGTAGGCATACTAATGAATCTGAATGACCTTGATTTAAATGACCTTTCCAAATATCACATTTTTGAAAAATTAGATTATTTGATCCAAAATATAATTTCAAAACAAGACATCCAAGAAGCAGTAAAATTAGGTAGTGATATCAAAGAGTTAGTTTTGAAAAAACCTGAAATGCATTGGATTTTATACATTTCAAGATTGATTATAAATAGAATAATTGAAAGAAGCAATGAGGAAACTGTTGAAGATATAATCAGCTTTTGCGATAATTTCGATTTTAGCGATGAGGACAGCATAATTGATAAATGCTTTGTAGAAGTCAATTTCAATCAATTGAGTGAGATAGATTTTTTTTACAATACCTCAATTGAAGTGTGGTTAAATAAAAAGGGGCAGCAAACTACTTTTATCGATTGTATATCCGAAATATGGCTTTTCGAAGAGAAAGCAAATGAAGAGAATGATTCAGAGGCAATGGCTTTCATTGAAAATTGTACCATTACAACTACTCTAGCCAATTTAAGAAACTATGCCCGATCAAAATATGACCTTGAACCAACAGCCTACGCCAAATTGATATGGACCATATTGGAGAATAATATTGATTTAACAAATTCCATATTATTAAAATCAAAATATAACATAGATGATGAAGGCCTATTGCTAGCCGTGGACTCAATAACATTTTGTATCGAAAAAATCCTTGGTGGAGAACTATCTGATATTTTTAACGCCGAAAACGATAATTCTTATTCATCATTTAACGGATATTCAAATGATTACATAGCAATTTCAGAAGAAATACTAGGCCGAGATATTTTTGATGAATAACATGAATAAAAGTTTAATTAATTTAAAAATGAATAATATAGAAAAATTTGCATCAACCAAAATAGGCTATGGCAATCCGTATGGAAACTATTGGTTCATAGGCCCTGAGGAAGGTGGTAGTATCGCTTCCTTGAATCAACGAATAACAATTTGGAATAAGCTGGGCAAGGACCAACATTTTCATGATTTAAAAAGCTTTCATTTAGAGTTCAAAAACGGAACCGAATATTTTTTTGAGGGAAACGTAAAACTGCAAAATACGTGGAATGGAATCATTGAGATTTTGTTTGGTATTTTGGGTAAAGAGGTCTCAGTAGAGGAGAAAAAAATATTTCAAAGTACTTTTTTGGGTAGTGAAAAAGGTGAAACAATGCTAGGGGAATTATTCCCATTTTCCAGTAAATCATTGAACGACAACGATTGGCTTCAATTTTTCGGAACGACCAAAAATGAATATTGGGAAAAATACAGTGACCAAAGAATTCAATTGCTCACAAAAAAAATCAAGGAGTTTAAACCGAAATTAGTTGTGTTTTACAGTGAGTCTTTTAATAAGCATTGGATGAAAATAATTGAGTCTTTAAGAGCTCAACCAATTGAAATCAATTGCAACAATCTGCCTTTAACCTTATTAGCTAATGATTCATCCACCTTCTGTTTAGTTCCTCACCCGGTATCAATAAAAATGAATGGAAAAGTGAAGAGAGAAATCGGATCGATACTTCGAGACATTATTCAATAGAGTTATAGATTTACCATATCAATTCCCTAACCACCATCATATATCATCCCTCGCAATTTGCGGGGGATTTTTTGTTTTGAATATTAGTTTTCAGATTTTTTCAAACGCTTAAAAACAGCCTTTCATCCAAGCCATATTAGGTACTCTAATTAATTGGTTTAATGTCGTTTGTAATTCAGAAGTATGGATTGATGAAGATTTGTATAAAAATAAAGCATTTAGACCATGTTTATTAGTTTGTTCGTTCAAGACGTCTGATTGAGGCAGAAACAATAGGTTATATTCCAGATCCGCATACATTGCATAAGCTTGAACGATTCCTTCCCCAATCGAATTTAAATTTGATTTTTCCCTGTTCAATACTGACTCTATTATTTTATTGAAAGATCGTAACTTTTTCAAATCCTTCCAAATACCCAAATAAGCGCACGCTCGAAGAGAACGCCCAATTAACCACAAAAGATCCTCTTGGTTGTTAGGATTTACATCATGAATCTCCTTTTCGATCTTGTCTAGAATTTCACTCACAGGCTTATTTGATAAGCCCATTCCCAGTAATAAAACTTCTAACTGTCTTGATAAAATGTGAGGATTAGCGGACCAGTATGGAATATTAAAATCAATGTTTTTTGAAGAAATCTTGCTGTAAACGGCTGATGTCAATTCCAGAGTTTGAACAAATACACTTAAATCTGAATTTTCAGGTTGCAGATTTGATCTTAAATAATTCATGTATCCTTGATTCAAGTAATCTTCATCAATCCAAGTGTTCAGAAACAAATCATTGGTGGCACGAAACGCTTTTATGGAATGAATGAACTGTTCACTGTAATTGTTTTGTCTTGCCACTTTACCCAAAAGATGTGCTATTTTAAAAGCACAACTTTGTCTGTGTTCCTGATTCATATTTTCAATGAATACGAAAATACTTTCGAAGTCATTTATCGTAGCATACAATTCCAAAAGGATAATGAATTGGTCATAATCTCTGGTGTAATCTACATTCAAAGGATTAAAATAACCTGATTGATAGGACATGATGAAATGATCATAATCCTTGAATCCAATGTAATTTGCCAAAATACTCAAGGTATTTCTGTAGTGTTTTCGGGTCTCACTAATTACACCAAATAATCTGGCAATGGTATGCGCACTTATATTATGCTTTTCTGATTTTAGCAGGCAGGAAAGTCTTTCAGCATCAGAAAAGGTTAAAACCTTTATTCCGGCTTTTAGCTCAGTTTGATCACATAAGAATCTTATTCCATTACTTATCATTTTTCGAATTTAAACAACTTACATCTCATCCGCAACTTGCAAGAACTTGACGGAAACATCTGGAGTATCTTTTGATATTTTTGAACATACGAGGCCAATATGAATTACACAGCGAAAAAATATTTGGTGAAAAATAAAGAGCTATAATCAAATTCAAATGGGATCTATTATGGAATTTAAAAGATATTATGGAACAAAACGCAAAACAACTACTTAAGCGCATATCTGAAAAGGTAAGCACTTTAACAGACAAGCAAAATTCACAGGTAGCTCATGCTCCGAAGGAAAATGAATGGCGAGCCTATATTTGGCAAAGTAAACCCCATTGGGAGGATATTGCGTGGAGAGTAAAAGAGCCCAACGCGAAAGGAGAAACTGAGGTGCATTTGGGATTTTATTCTGCAAAACCAAGCGAAGAGTTGGCACAATCTATTGCCAGAGCTGAGGAGTTAGCCAAAGGAAAAGTGAGTCATGTAATAAAAAATGAGAATGGAATCCGTTTGGTTTGGAAAGTAAACTTGAACGATGTAAGTTCACTGGACAAACTTTTTGAACAAATTAACAATTTGTTGAGCTCGTTTCTTGATATAGCTTTTGAATCCATGATAAAATCAAGTCCAAATACAGAAGAGCCATCCGATAATAATATCAGCAAAGACGCATGGACATTCGAGAATAAAGAAACGAGAGAAGAATTCCTTCATTGGCTCAGAGAGTTTGAAATGCCTTTCGATCATTTTGATTATGTTAAAGCATACAAAGCAATTTATGCAAATAGAGATGATCTCTTTTGGGGAGAACTGGATGGTTGGGATGTGGACTACTTCGAGTCGATACTGAGAGAAGAAGGACAGGTTTTAGGAGAATATCTGATGTCGCAAATTTCGGAATCCGAGATGGATCGCCTTTATGATGAATCCGAGTGGGATCGTGATTGGCAGGGTTTATTGCATCAACGAATAGAGGCGACTTCCTGGGGTAGTGAAAAAGGCGGAACTCCCTCATCTCCATATTTTATTGATGGATGGGAATCTTCGGAGCAACAACGATTGGTTTTTGAATTGTTTATAAGATCGAATAAACGATTTTTTGAAAATACAAATGGAGTTAAAAGCGAAACACAAAGTGATCCATATTTATCTTTTATTAATCAATCATCAGACTTCTTGCTACCTGAAAAATTCAAGGTTTATATAACTAGTGATTATTTCAAAGAGCTACTTAATTTCGGTATAAAATATCTATGTTTTAGTTTCACGAATGGAAATGTATCCATTGAGAGTAACAATGGTTCTGACTATTTTGAATTAGTATATGATATTCAAAATAATTGCATGTTACCAATAACTTCAAAATATATCTCCGAAGACTATTTGAACGATTCGGATTATATATATAAGATTTACACGAACAGTTGGCACTCTGGGCTAGATGACTTCCACACTGAATTCGGGGAATACACTTCTTGGGTTGATTTTTCTGCACTTGGTTTCGGATGGTCCATAATATTGGAAGATGAAGAATATCGAGTTAAGGGTGAAATAGCAGATAAATTATTTTCAGATATTCAACAATGTATCAATTCTAAAACACTTTACCATTTTCTTTCAGAAATTTTAGAACAGTTAGAAGAGAAATAATTAAATAAACTCAACAATGAATAATACATCTGATGCTCCTGAAATAGAAACACTATTCAGAACTTTTTTAAATGAGTGTTTAGTTCAAGATAAAGATATTGAATATTGTCTTTTACAGAGCACTGTTGAGCCAACAATAAGGTTCAAATTTGGATCATGGTTAAATAGATCATTAGAAGGTAGAATCACTTTAAATTTAATGGAAGCAAACCGATTGGATCTTGTCATTGGAATCGATGACTTTGTTTACATCATAGAATTTGGACATTTGCTCAATATTTTGCAACACGGCGCGGCTTTAAACAAAGGAAAAGTTCAAGCCGATGCAAATAAAATTGTTTTGAAAGCGGATAAACTTATTCAAAAGATTCGAACGATCGATAAAGGACAGTACCATTCTTTTTTAGAAGATAAAAAAATCAAATATGTCATTTGCAGTCTGTTTTCTGACCTTAAAGTAGGTAAATCGGAGGATCTTATTTCGGCAAAATTGCCAGTAGATCGCCTGAAATCCGGAACAATGTTTAAGTATGGGAAAACGTTTTCACCAATGAAGTCCCAAGAATATTTTGATCGTTATTTAACTTTTTTACCTAAAGGTTATGATCCTCAAGAAGATAATTATTTGACTGGATACAGTGAAGTTGTCGTAATTCCTGAACAACTTTCACTCCACTTCAGATTCGATTATCTTTAACGTCAAAAAATGCCAACTTTATCTAAATCAAGATTTTTATCTGGTAACCAATGCTCAAAAAAGCTTTATTTCGATGTTTTTCGCAAAGAATTAAAGCCTCAGGTGAATGAACAGCAACAGGCCTTATTTGATTCAGGACATCGAATTGGCGAACTAGCAAAGGGTGTTTTCTCAAATGGAAAAGATGCTACATTTGAAATGTATGGAGATTGGAATCTGGCCATTGATCGAACTCGGCAGTGGATTGAAGAAGGCCTCCAAACTATTTACGAAGCCACTTTCTCTGTTCCGGGTGGTTTTGCTGCATTAGATATTCTTCATCATCAAGGTGGGGAAAGATGGGCTATAGAAGTAAAAAGTAGCACATCGGTGAAAGATTATCATATTACGGATGCATCTTTTCAGTATTTTGTCATGAACATGGTGGGATATCCACCGGATAAAGTTTTTCTGATGCACATTAACAACCGGTATGTAAAGCAGGGGGAAATTGACCCTAGCCATTTTTTTCATTTAGAAGAAATTACAGAAAGGGTTTTAGCTAATCAAGATTTTGTTCAACAAAAACACGCTGCGTTATTGCACATACTTGATCAAAAGGCCGAGCCTTCTGTTAGTATCGGTAAGCATTGTGGTGAGCCTTTTTCCTGCGACTATACCTATCATTGTTGGGCTCATTTGCCAGAAAATAATATATTTCAATTGAATAATTCCAGAGGGAAAGATTGGACACTTTATAATCTGGGTATTATGTCTTTGGAAGATGTACCGACTGATTTTCCTCTAAATCATAGACAGACATTGCAGATTGAAGGTGTAAAACATAACAGCAGTCATATCGATGATTTAAAAATATGCGAATTTTTAGAAAAATTTGAAGGTCCTCTTTATTTTTTTGATTTTGAAACCATAAATCCGGCTATTCCGGTTTTAGATGGTACAAAACCCTTTCAGCAAGTGCCTTTTCAATATTCTTTACATATTACCGATAAATTGGGTGAAATTCAGGAGCACAGGGAGTTCTTAGCTGATCCAAATGATTTTTCTAAGTCATCTTGCATTGACCCCAGAAAACAATTAATTCTGCAGTTAAAAAGGGAGATCGGTCCAAAAGGATCAATTGTTGCGTACAATGCTGCCTTTGAAATTTCCATACTTAAATCTTTATCCAAAGTCTTCTCAGAGGAAAAAGATTTTATTGATGATTTGGTGTCAAGATTTGTTGATCTCCTTCTTCCTTTCAAGAAAGGCTGGTATTACACACCTGAAATGGGTTCAAGTGCTTCTATTAAATCAGTTTTACCCGCAATGACACCGGAATTCTCCTATAGCGATCTCGAAATAGGAAATGGTGGATTAGCAAGCAATACTTTTCTTTCTATGGTTGAAAACCAATTCAGTGGTGTAAAAGATAAAACAAAACTAGACCTTTTAGCTTATTGTGAGCGAGATACAAAAGGTATGGTGGTGATATATAAAAAGTTATTATCACTCTGACTTGAGTTAGACCCTATACCCCAAAGCCTTCTTATACGTCTTCAAGGCAGCTGTTTTGTCAAATGCCAACGAAAGCAACAATTGGGATTCCAATTTTGAATTTTCCCATCGACCGCGAAACATAAAATCCAACGATTCAGCTATCCCGTAGGTGGTTTGAACAAAACTGAAAATAATTACTTGAAATTCGATATTGAATACTCTGAAATTTAAGAGCCTTTGACATTGTTCACGCCATTTATGGTGGTTCTTTAAAAGATCATGTTTATTTGAAAATAGAAGTCCCCGACACCAGCGACCAACATATGCAAAAGCAAGATCATTATCACTCGATTTTTCGATTATATCGATGATTTCTTCCGTGCGATTAAGAATGTTCTTATTACTCATGTTTTCAAGTAATAATTCAATCTCTAGTTTCCTTGTCACTATATGATAATGGGCATCGGAAGGGATATCAAAATCAAAATGTTGAGACGGATGATGTTGTTTTTTTAAAATAGTTTTTCTTGCCCCAAAAAGAGTCGAAAACAAGAACAGATTCTCATCCTTATTGTACTTTGTGTTCAGCAAGTTCAAAGCTTTTGAATAATGACCATAGGGATCATCCTCGTAAACAAAATGTTGAAATATTTCTTCTGATGCTGACGAAAAAGAAAGCAAATGATCGATACTTTTTTTAGCAGGTTCTGGTTTTTCAAACAGATGTTTGCAAATAAATTGTGAATGATACCGAAAAACCGGAGGATATTTTTCTTTTAGATCCATTAAATAGTCGATCGCTTTTTCGGTTTGATTACGCAACAGCAGCGCATCAATTTCCAGATTCGTGATCACCTTAATTCGATTCAAATGTTCCTTATCTGCATGATTTTCAATAAATGATTCAAAATGGCTAAACCCAAGAAATTGAGACAATTCATTCAATGTTGATTCCCTTGCCGTTGCCGATATATTGGCAATCCCAAAGATCCGACTAAGTGTGGTGTAGGAGACATACTTTCCTTCAGTTTTAAGAATTTGTTCTAAACGACGACATGATGCGATCGTATCGATTGAAAAACCGATTTTATTTTCTAGTTCTTTTTTTAAGATTTTAAGTTTTACTTCCATCTAATCTAACCTGCTTTTTACTGTAAAATTAATTTTACGATCAAGAGATTGAAAGATTTGGATATTTACTTTTTAAAAGGTTTTTCTGATAATCGGATATAAGTTTCCAATCACATCTGTCTGAATATTGTGGTAAAACATCTAATATTCGGAACCACAGATGAGCATTTTCGGGATTATTCAATAGAGAAAAATCGAAGTATTTGGCAAATTCTGGTCGTTTCGGGATAAGATCGACGTATCCTTTTACTTCTAATTTATTCAGATCTAGTTTTTGTGCATAGTCAGGTTTTGCAATTAGGACCTGTGCCATCCAAACATTTTTCAGTTTGTTTAAGTCAAGCTTTTTTTCAACTTCTGGATAATTTATCAGTAAAAAAGCAGTTCGGCTTCCAATCCATGTTTGTCCAGGTATATCTATTTCCTCAAAGTTAAAATCGTTTATGAATTGGGAATAACCTTTTTTAATTAACGAAAATTTCAATTCGGTTGGCATTTTTTTTATCGCTTCATCAAGCTTCATCAATTGAGCTTCTTTAACAAAAGGATATTGCTTTTCTTCTGGAACAAAGGCTTTATCTCCCCTTAGATCAAGGGTAATCGATCCATCAATGGAGATTGTTTGTATTTCATCCAGAAGTTGGTCTATGTTCTCTATTGTTTTCATTCTTAATCTAGATTGATGATAATACCCAGGTCACTGCCACTTCCGTCCTTAATATTACTTAGATCAATAGTGAAGCCTTTGAATAGAGCCGATAATCTAGATGCTTCTGGGATATCTTGGCTTATATTTCTATGTTCTTCGTCTTCGTCCATTTCAAAATATTCGTAATAATCTTCGATCTTTGCTTGTAAAAGGGGAAAGCGATCGTTTACCAAATTCCAAAGATTAACTCCATCTTCATCTTCAGCAAAGCCTCCGGAATCGATCGCAGATTTGCCTTCAATAATTAGATGATCAGTAGGATATTTATCACACCAATTAGTTTGAATTTGACCTACGAATCCTGAGTTTTTATCAAAAGTTCCCATAACAATAACATCAGGTCGTTCATTTTGAGAGTAACATTCCTCAACTTGATCGCCATCTATAATTATTCCTGTGTATATCCCAACTTCGCCACAGTGATTGTTATCATCAATGGATTCATCTTCATTGGAGACATATTTTATTGAGTTTTGTCCATTCCAAACAAAATTCGAGTCTTCAATGGATGCATTTGTAAAAGCCACAACAAGACGACCATTTTTGTTTCGGAATGAATTGTCCCTATCAAATTTGCCTTTTAGAACTTTTTTGCCATCAAATTGATAGATTTCCACGCTTTCAATCTTTTCAATTCGCCATTCCGCAACATTCCATGCCGGCGAATTCCCATGTCTCAGAAGAGTTGAAAGATCATCTTTTGTTCTTATTCTTAGTATCATTCGGTAATAAAAATTTAGAGCAATTTTAAGAGATTATCTCCAATTTGGGGGTTCAAAGGGGGTTTCGTTATTGTTTCGTTTTTTGAATCAAGCTAAAATAACATTTTGAGGTTTTTATTTTTGCACGAGATCCTCATTTTGAATTCAATTCATCAAAAGCAAATACTATGAATCAACTCTATACAGAACTCAATAACAACTTTCTTTTTCAAGCATCCTTAAGTTCTAAAGAACTCTTTCACAGTAACATGCTTGCGTGGATTTTGCAACAACAGAATGAGGATGGAGAATTTGAAGTATTTCGAGTTTTTATTAAAGAAATAGCCGGATTTTCTATTCCTAAAATTTACAAAAGGGAAGAAATCATTATAGAACGTGAAAAGAATAATTTTGACTTGATTTTGAAATGGCGTGAAGGTGATTTTTTAAAATATATTTTTATTGAGAACAAGTTAAAGAGTATTCCTACTATTGAACAACTTGAAAAGTACAATCAAAAAATCAAGTATTATTCAAATGGGAAGACAAAACTTTTAATTGATGAAGAATATGTTGTGCTCAAAAGAAATGAAATTAACCATCGTTTTATTTTAACGCCAATTCAATCAGATTTAAACTTTGGAGAATGGGTAAATATTTCCTACGAAAATGAAATCCTCAATTTCTTGAAAATTTGCACTAAATTATCATTCCTTGATCAATATGAAACAAATATAAAAGTTGTCTTAAAAACATACATTCACTTTATCAGTAATCTCATATTAATGATAAATCAATTTAATCTTGGTCACAAAGATTTCCACAGTTTTTTGAACAGAAGATACGATTTCTACTCTTCAAAAGAAATCGCCCTTGTTAGAAAACTACGGATGCATGATTTAATTTTTAAACTTGCACATTTTAGAATAGCAAATTTGCTAAAAATAGCTTTTGCTGAAAATGATATTTCAATAAGAAAAGTCGATTCTACTTTTACCAATTCTTCAGGGATCACAACTGCTGAAATTGAACTCGACAAAGGGTGCGGTTTTTTTATAGGAATGCAGCTACAGGGAAATCAGATTAGGTATTACACATTATCAAAACAGAAAGCTCTTAATGAATTGTTTGCAGTAGAATTATTTCGGAAAAGACTTTGGTTTTGTGATCATAAAAGTAAACAACCTCTTCACGGAAAAGGCAAAAGAAAAGATGTCTACCATAAATTAAGTTTGAAAGACGATTCTGGGTACAGAACTTTTTGTGAATATAATTCTGGAGAATTCATCTATTTTTACAAAAGTATTGACCCGTCTGTTAATCCTAATGGAGAATCTTTCAAAATAAAAGATATTGTTTCTTTGTTTGTAGATTCTTTTCAATATTTCTTAGAAAATAGAACGGAGTTTAAGGATGTTTTAAAAAAAATAAAACATCTCAACTAAACTTCATCCGCTCAACCAAATCTTTAAAGTAGTTCGCACTCCAAATTTCCAATTGGCCGTCGTCTTTGATGAATTTTCGAACATCCTCTTTTACTGCTTTTAAGGAAACAGCGTCGATTTTCTGTTTGAGTAAATCAAGAATTTGTTCTTCGCTTATTTGGTCCTCTTTCCAATCCTTTGTTTCGATTGCACGAAGTAGGAAATGATTTTTATTCAATGCAATTCCCTTTCTGATGTACCATTCCATATCGTACCAATCTCTTCCCTTTACGCGATTTTTCCATTTCCGAAACAAAAGCGCATGGAGTTTTCCGGCAAATAAACTCGAAAGATCAAAACAGTTTACGTAAAATGAAAATGGTTTCACCAATAATTTTTCTTCTGTTTCAAAATCCAAAGGCGGTAAGCGATCGATCTCTATTTTAATTTTTATTGATCTGTTAGATTTGATACCATGCTGTTTAATGATATCCTCCAAAACCAATTCCTGCCAAATGGTTTCTGTTTTCAAGAATGCCGATTCAATCGGTGTTTTATGGCGTTTTTCTTTTTCCCGAATACTTACACGTATTCCTAGCGACTCAAATTCTTCATGAATGACATTAAAATATGGTTGCAGTGAGAAATTGGGGTCTTTGTCTAAAAGCGAAAAGTCAAGATCCTCTGAATAACGATCGAGTCCATGGAAAATACGCAAGGCGGTTCCGCCATAAAATGCTGCTTTTTTGAAAAAATCTGTTCTCGACAAAGCCGCCAGCGCAATCTCTTGCATGATCTCGCGCATGGCAGCAAGTGTTTCCTCTTCGTTACTTGGATTATATGTTGCAAGCCATTCTTTTATCATAACCCTTCAAGTATGTTTACCAGCTGTTGCAAACTATTCTTTTTTGGCGCTTCCTCGATCCAAGTTTGAATGGTTTCAATGTTCAATGTTTGTAATTGTTCCTCATCAATTCTTAGATCCTCCGTAAGAAAATCGTAAGCTTGCGATTTACTTCTCAAGTTCACCCCGCTTGTTAATACTATTTTATCACATATAGCTTTTTCAGGAGATGCCAACAATGCAGTTTGTTGTTCTGTAATCTCAGCCATTCGTATGCCAAATGAATAATAAGGTAAAGGCAAATGCTGAAAGCTAAAGCGCCCGATTGGAGTACTATATGTTTTTGTGGTTTTTGTTGTAACCGAAGAAATTTCATGTACGCGCTCCGGTATGAATCCCCAATAGGAAAGTGCTGTTTCTAATGAAATGTAACTTGGACCTCTTAAATGATTCGCAATTACAAATGTATCAGGTATGGGTAGATCAAATTCAGGACCCGGAACATACAAACCCCGACGTAAAGAAATCAATTCCCCATTTCTTATCATTTCGCTAACTTTATCGTTAGGCCTACGATATGACCCTAAAGCATCAAGCAATACATTATGTGTAATGGGAGCATCCCTATAAAATTTTATTTTGCGTCTTAAATTCACATGTCAAATTTAATATAAATAATCGGATTATAACCGACTATCTTTATTTTTTAAACCAAATTTATTAAAATAATACACAGGTAACCGAATAAAAACCGATTATAATATTAAATTTTAACAAATATTATTACAGATTTAAATTTGAAGAGTGTTTTCTGATCTATAAAATATTCTATCGACTATGTTAAATACGAAGGATAAAATTCATTTACTTGATTTAACTTTAGGTTGTGATTGTTATTACTGTATACTCTTTATTAATGCTAGTTGTTTTTATTTACAATTTTAGAGGAGATAACTATATATTTTTTAAATCAAAGGGAAAGATTTCATGGATGATTTCTGGACTATCTCTTTACATGTTTTACCTTTCTGCGGATCAAGGACAATTCCTTATGGGGCTTATTGCTGAACATGGAATGTCTGGATTGTGGATGGTTTGGGTAGGAATTATTGGATCCTTTGTTGTGCCAATCGTTTTTGCACCCTTGTGGCAAAAGCTCGATTTTATTACAGATAATCAATTTCTACTTTTTCGATTTCCTGGAACGAGCGGCAGGATTTTACATCTGTTTCGTGCCGTTTACGTTGGTGGTCTTGTTGTGGCATTATTACTCTGTTTTCATGTAATCGGGTTCTCCAGAATTTTGGAGGTGTTTTTTCATATGGATAGTGCGATGGCTATTTATATTTCTGTAGCAGTTCTTGGTCTTTTTGCACTTAAAAATGTCTTTGAGTTCAAACTAAAGATGGATGCCTTGCATGCTATACTTTTCTTTCTTAGCTTGGTGATCATACTTTATTTTGTAGGTAACCAAATGTCCAGTTTTCATGATGTGGTTTCTTTTTTTGACGACAACCCTGATAAACGATTGATCTTTCCTAAAAACGAAAATCAAGAATCTTGGTTTTCTTTGTTTGTTTTTCTCGGGATTCAATGGTGGAGCTGCAACCTATTTGATGGTGGAGGCCCTGAAATGTCTAGGTTTACATCAGTAAAAGGTAGGAAAAATGCTATTTGGACCGGACTGCTTCCTATTGGAATTTCTTTTGTTGTCGGGTTCCTAGTAATTGGACACATTCTCGTTCTACTTGGTTTAACCAATCAATTTTCCAATCCAGAATTGCAATATGTTGAAAGTGTTTTCAATATCGTTCCAGATGCTTTTCACGGTTTAATTTTTCTTGGATTTTTTGGGATGTTCATTACAACGGCAGATTCATTGCTTAATTGGGGAGCTTCTTTTTTAACCATGGATGTTTATAAAGGATACATTTATGCAAATTCAGACAAAAATCTGAAGTTGATGTCCTTCGGAACAATGGTTTTACTCAGCCTACTTTCTATGATTTTTGCCCTGAATATAGATAGCCTTCAAAGTTTGGTGAAAATTACATTTTCCATTGCCGCAGGAGTGGCACCAGTATATATTCTTAGATGGATTTGGTTTCGAATTAATGCGTGGTCACAACTCAGTGCAATGTTCAGTTCGGCGATCTTTACCTTGATTTATCCTTATTACCATGAATTTTTACCTCTATCAGAATACCCAGAAGGTGAAAGCCGAATCGTTATTGTGACTCTACTTACGACCTTAATATGGATAGTGATTACCTTTCTTACGCCCAACCAAAGCGACGCAGTGAAAATAAAAATGTTACCCATAATTGAAAGCCGAATGGTATTTTTTAAAAGATTTGTTTTCGCCATAATCCTTGGGGTATTACTGCTGTTTTTTACCGTCCTAATTTGGTATTTAATCTTAAATGGCTAAATATTCGTTGTAATTTACCATGGTCGAATACATTTTACTGATTTCTCTGCTTTGTTTTTTATTTCTCTTATGGATTGTCATTATCTTTAGCCCTATTATTGAAAAGTGAATATATGGCAACGCAAAGTCAAGTTAGTGGAGGACTCTCGAATGAATTAATGCAATTGGAAGACCAATATGGTGCGCACAATTACCACCCGATTCCCGTCGTATTATCTAAAGGAGAAGGAGTATATGTTTGGGATGTTGAAGGTAAACGGTATTACGATTTTCTTTCTGCTTATTCTGCAGTAAATCAAGGTCATTGCCATCCTCATATTGTTAACACACTTGTCAATCAAGCAAAAAAACTCACACTAACATCACGCGCATTCTACAACGATTCGCTAGGTTCATATGAAAAAATGGTTACCGGTTATTTCGGTTTTGATAAGGTGCTTCCAATGAATACAGGTGCCGAAGCCGTAGAAACAGCTATTAAAATCTGCCGTAAATGGGCCTATGAAAGAAAAGGAATTTCAGAAAATGAAGCGACCATTATTGTTTGTGAAGGTAATTTTCACGGACGCACTACAACCATAATTTCCTTTTCAAGTGACCCGGATGCCAAATCTAATTTTGGGCCTTTTACTCCAGGTTTTATTCGTATTCCTTACAACGATATTGAGGCATTAAAAAAAGCAATGGAGCATCCAAATATAGCAGGATTCCTCGTAGAGCCAATTCAAGGAGAAGCAGGGGTATATGTGCCAGAAGAGAACTTTTTGACTGCTGCGCATCAGATTTGTCAAGAAAAAAATGTCCTCTTCATTGCAGACGAAGTGCAAACAGGTATTGCTCGGACAGGAAGTCTTCTTGCTATGTGCGGCAATTGTTCGTGTGAATCGAAATGTGAAAGGCAAAATACTTATAGTAAACCAGATATCCTCATTTTAGGAAAAGCACTTTCAGGTGGCGTTTATCCTGTTTCAGCTGTTTTGGCTGATGACGATATCATGATGGTTATTAAACCTGGTCAACACGGGTCTACTTTTGGCGGCAATCCTATTGCAGCTAAAGTTGCAATGGCGGCTCTTGAAGTTGTTGAAAATGAAAATTTAATTGGTAATGCACGTCGCCTCGGAAAATTATTTAGATCAGAAATGCAACGAATTATTAATAAATCGGATTTAATTGTTAAAGTTCGAGGAAAAGGTTTATTAAACGCAATCGTTGTCAATGATAGTCCGGAAAGTGAAACCGCTTGGAATCTTTGCGTGAAATTCATGGAAAATGGCTTACTTGCAAAACCAACGCACGGAAATATTATTCGTTTTGCGCCTCCTCTTGTAATCACCGAAGAACAACTAATGGATTGTGTGGAGATTATTGAAAAAACTATTCAGGATTACGAATCGAATCTTTCAAAATAAGTTAAACTCTAAAATATATTTCTTTGGCAACTCAAATTAAATTCGGAACCGATGGCTGGAGAGCAATTATTGCTCAAGATTTCACAGTAGAAAATGTCGCTCGTGTAACACAAGCAACTGCAGAATGGTTATTGAAGAATTATGAAAATCCTTCTGTTGTTTTAGGTCACGATTGCAGATTTGCTGGACAATTGTTTATGCATACTGCAGCTAAGGTTTTCCTCTCGCAAGGAATAAAAGTCATTATGGCAGAAGGTTTTGTTTCTACACCAATGATCTCACTTGGTGCCAAACAATACGATTGCCAAATTGGTGTAATTATCACAGCAAGTCACAATCCACCTTCCTACAATGGATACAAGTTAAAGGCCTATTACGGTGGACCATTAGCGCCCGAATACATCAGCGAAATCGAAGAAATAATTCCGGAAACTTGCCAAGTTAATTATGAGAATGTTGATTTAATAGGTGCAGAATCATCAGGTCAATTAACACTGGTTGATTTAGAAACCAATTATTGTAAGCATCTTGAAGCGAACTTTGATCTGGATGCTATCAAAAAGTCAGGATTGAATTTGGCTTACGATGCCATGTATGGCGCAGGACAAAACGTGCTAAAACGAATGCTTCCGAATATCGCTTTTTTGCATTGCGAGCACAATCCATCTTTTCACGGACAAGCGCCTGAGCCGATTGGTAAGAATCTAAAAGAATTGGAATCATACATCAAATCAAACCCAGGAGTAAACTGCGCACTCGCAACCGATGGTGATGCAGACAGAATAGGCCTCTTCAATGGTAAGGGGGAATTCGTCGATTCACATCACATTATTCTCTTGTTGATTCATTATTTGGTGAAATACAAAAAAATGACGGGTAAAGTCGTTATTGCCTTTTCTGTAACACCAAGGGTGGAAAGACTATGTAAACATTATGGACTTGAATTGGAAGTAACCAAAATCGGATTTAAAGAAATTGCTTCCATAATGGTGAAAGAAGATGTCTTGCTTGGTGGAGAAGAATCTGGCGGAATTGCCGTGAAAGGTCACATACCAGAACGCGACGGTATTTGGATGGGAATGATCATATGGGAATTTATGGCGAAATCTGGAAAAACTCTTGATGAACTCATCAATGAAGTATATGAAATTGTCGGTGAATTTAAATTTGAGCGAAACGACTTACACATTAATGAAGAATTAAAACTGAAAATCGTCGCTGCCTGCAAAAATGATGCTTACACATCTTTTGGAGAGTATAATGTAAAATCCATCCAAAAAATCGATGGTTACAAGTATTTCTTTGACGATGATCGCTGGGTAATGATTCGACCTTCTGGAACGGAACCGGTCTTAAGAACCTATGCCGAAGCGCCAACTATGGATGAGGTCAGGGAAATTTTGAAAGCTACAGCGTTGGAAATATCAAAATAACTTGTTTTTCAACGAAGTTGAAGCTAGTCTGAAAAAAATATTTGTGGATTTGACGCTTTGATTTCATCACTTCATAAAAATGTTCACCATGAAGACGTATATTATCTTTTTGCTTTCAATCTGCTTTTTAACTGGATGTAAAACGATTCACAATTGCGATCAATCAGAAAATATCGAAGGTTCAGCAACAATTGAAAAATCGCGTTATCCAGATAAATCGTTAATTAGAGGAACGTTCGCAGACGCCGAATCAGGAGAGCCAATTTATTCTGGTGAAGTTCTTCTTTACAATAGCGACCATTACTATGGTGTGTTGTGCGATGAAAATGGAAATTTTGAAATCAAAGGGATTGAATTCGGAATTTATACAATTGAATTCAGCAGTTCGATTGGTGGATATGAAAAAATTACAATGAACATTGATTTGGAAGTTGGCTATAAAGTAGATATGGACGTCAAACTCAAAGAGTTTATTATCGAATTGGAAAAGCCGGTAATTTATATTTATACGGAAAAGGATACAATGGTTCATGTGCAATTGAATTACCAGGGAGAATTATTACATACTTATCCATCTTATTCAGATTCAGGTTGGATGGTTAAAGCCCAAACAAATGGCACATTGTGGGACCAAAAAGGTCAGGAGTATTACGCATTATTTTGGGAAGGTACGCCTGATAAAGAACTACTCCCTCCCGATGGTTTCGTTGTTTCTGGAAAAGAAACGGCAACTTTTCTTGAGGAACATTTGGCGTTTCTCGGTTTAAATAGGAGAGAAGCTAACGAGTTTATAATGTATTGGCTTCCAAGAATGGAAGATAATGCTTATAACTTCATTCATTTTGCAGGTGAAGATTATAATGAAATGGCTGAATTGAAAATAAATCCCGAACCGGAAACCCTAATTCGTGTCATGATGCTAACAAAATCGCTAAAACAAAAGATTGAAGTTCCTATACAAGATTTGGCTCCATTAAGAAGAGAACGAAAAGGTTTTACGGTCGTAGAGTGGGGAGGAAGCATCATTAATTCTCTTCCATTTTAGTTACGAATTTTAATAAAATGTAGTTCGTTAGCTCAATATTTTCTAATTTTCCCACAATTACTATTGCTTATGCAAAATGCACCAAACTGGGAGTCCGAACTAACGAAATTAAGAGCTGTTATTGCGTTGCCTGAATTTGAAATTGCTACCAAATGGGGAGCAGAGGTTTTTACATACAAGGGCAAGAATGTGGTAAGCTACGGAGGATTTAAAAATTATTTTGCTTTGTGGTTTTTCAATGGAGTTTTTCTCCAGGATCCCTATCGGGTCTTGGTTAGTGCCTCGGAAGGAAAAACCAAATCGCTCAGACAATGGCGCTTTACGTCGATGGACGATATTGAAGAAGATAAAATAATCAGCTACCTGTATGAAGCGATTGAAATTGAAAATAAAGGACTAAAAATTCCTGTAGAAAGAAATACGGAGCTGCTTATTGAAGGGGTGCTTAAAACGGCATTAGACTCAGATCCCTTGTTTCTCAATGGTTTTAATAAGTTAACTCCAGGCAAACGGAGAGAATATCTTGAATACATTAATTCTGCAAAACAGGAGTCGACTAAATTAGCTCGATTGGAAAAAATAAAGCCAATGGTTTTTCAAGGCCTAGGATTGAACGATAAATATAAAAAATAAGTCATGGAGAAAATGACCTTTGAAATTGCTGTAAATGCACCAGTTGAATTAGTCTACGATAACATGTTGGGTTTATCCAATAAAGAATCTTACAACGTTTGGACAAGTGTTTTCAACCCCACATCATTCGTTGAAGGTTCATGGGATAAAGGAAGTAAGATTTATTTCGCTGGAATTGACGAAAATGGTAAAAAAGGAGGGATGGTATCAAAAATTACTGAGCACATTCCTTGTGAATTGGTTGCAATTCTTCATTACGGTTTTTTGGATGGAGATACGGAAATTACAACAGGTGAACAAGTTGAAAAATGGGCTGGAGGAATAGAAGTATACCAATACGAGGAAAATGATGGAGTAACAAAAGTAACGGTTACGATGGATGTTATAGATGATTATAAAGAATTTTTCGCTGCTACATATCCAAAAGCATTAGAGAAATTAAAAGAATTTGTGGAGTCGAATCGTAATTAGAATATGGATTGATTTTAAAAAATAAAAATTCAAAGTGTTTGGTGATTATCTACCCAAACCAAATGTCATCAATCATCTCAAAACCTGCCTTTTCATTTACTCGATCAATGATGATTTGCTTCCCATGAGCGAGTTCGTCACGCATTACGGATGATTCCATTTGAAGAATGAGCGTTTTGTTTCTTATCTGAATATTTTTTGTACGATTCGCAACGGCAACTCCCATCAATTCTGGCCATGCAGTGATAATGTCAAGCTCTTTCATTTTGCCATCTAACCGATAAGCTTTCAATAATTTACTTATGGCTTCTCCCAATGTAGTTTGATTTGAATTTCGCTTGAATGCATCCATTGAATTTCCTATTTTAATTCAGTGACATTTCCGTCTTCAACCTTAAAAAATTTCTTATCAATTTCAAGTTTACCGAATAACTCCTTTAAACGATCTTTCTCAGTATCAGTAATAACAATCTGTCCAAAATAATTATTTGAAACCAATTCCATTAATTTTGTTACACGACTTTTGTCCAACTTATCAAAAATATCATCTAAAAGTAAAACAGGTGCAACATTTAAATAATTCTTTAACCATTCATACTGAGCCAGACGCAAAGCAATTACAAATGACTTCTGTTGCCCTTGTGAACCAAATTTTTTTATTGGATGACCTTTAATGGTAAAAATCAAATCGTCTTTATGAATGCCGCAATTGCTATACTGACTGAAAGCATCCTTTTTTTCATATTGTTTAATTAATTCAGAAAATGAAGCGTCATTCAATTGCGATTTATATTCAATTTGAACCTCCTCCTCTTCCAAGCCAATAAAATTATAACGCTCTTGGAATACTGGAAGAAATTCAGCTGTAAATTTTAAACGTTTCTCGTAAATGATGTTTCCACAATTTACCATTTGTTCATTCCAAACCTCAATGGATTCTCTATCGAATAGCCCATGGTCAAACATGTTTTTTAAAAGTGCATTGCGCTGCTCAAGAACTTTTTTATAACGTTGTAAGGTTTGCAGATAATCTTTATCGAATTGTGAAATGATACTATCGATCCATTTTCTTCGCAATTCACTCCCTTCAGAAAGTAAATCTCGATCATATGGGGAAATCATCACAACAGGAAACATCCCAATGTGATCTGCAAGTTTTTCGTATTCCTTTTTATTTTTCTTTACGATTTTTTTACCTCCAAGCTTTAAAGAACAGTGAATGGAAAATTTAGCATCTTCTTTTTGCCAATTTCCTTGAATTGAAAAGTAGTTTTCGTCAAACTTTATATTCTGTCGATCGATGACGTTGAGATACGATTTGCAAAAACTTAAGTAATAAATGGCATCTAAAATATTTGTTTTTCCTGACCCGTTTAACCCGAAAAAACAATTGATTTTTTGGGAAAAAGTCACTTCAGCTTCATGGTAATTCTTAAAGTTGCTCAGAAAAATACTATTCAGATACATTGTCGTAAATTTAATTCAAATATGCAGGATGGAATATCCAAAGCCCCTATTTTTTATACTTTATTTTTCATCCTTTCAAGCCGCTTTCAGAATTCAAAAAAAAAACTATTTTTGCATGTCTTAAAAATGATATAATGTCTGAAGATTTTTCAATAAATGCTGTTAAGGAGAAAATTAACTCCTCGAAAAAATTAAAACTTGCAACATATGTAATCTCTGGTGTACTTGCTGCAAGCCTATTATTTGTGCTTTACAAAATGTTCTTTTACGAACCAGCAAATACTGAATCAAAAGCTTCCTATTGGAGAGGTTTGAATTTTGCTGTGAAAGACTCCACTGACAAAGCTATACAAGAACTAGAATCTGCTGTAGAAAGCTACGATGGAAAACAAGGGGGTGAAGTATCCCAGTTTTTATTGGCAACGCAATACATGAAAAAAGGTAAGTTCGAAGAAGCTCTTACTGAATTGGAAGGAACCGATGTAGATGACACCTATTTAAGTGCCATGAAATCTGGACTTATTGCGGATTGCAAAAGTGAAATGAAAGATTATACTGGTGCAGCTGAAATGTATATTGAGGCAGCAAGTATCAATGAAAATAAATTCACTACCCCAATGTACTTGTTCAAAGCAGGTTTGTGCGCTGAGAAGGTGAAAGATTTTGCAAAGGCTGTTGAATGCTATCAAAAGATTAAAGACGATTATCCTGATTATGGAAATCGTAAATACGAAAAATACCTTTCAAGAGCCACAAATAAACAAACAAAGTAACGATGGCTACAGCTGGTCGAAACTTGTCTGAATATAAAAAGATTTCAACTCCTAACGGTGCCGATTTTAAAGTCGGCATTGTTGTTTCTGAATGGAATGAAGACATTACCTTCAGCCTTCTTGATGGAGCAAAAAAAGCTTTATTGGAAAATGGAGTAATTGACAAAAATATTATTGTCTTTTTCGTTCCTGGTGCTTTTGAACTACCCTTAGGTTGCCAATTCATGTTTGATTCCCACCAGTTAGATGGCGTTCTTGCTATTGGCTCTGTTATTCAAGGTGAAACACGACATTTTGATTTTGTCTGCTCTGGAGCTACTGATGGAATAATGAACGTGATGCTCAAATACAATAAGCCTGTTTCTTTCTGTTTACTTACTGACAATAACAAACAACAAGCCATCGACCGATCAGGAGGAATTCATGGTAACAAAGGTGTTGAATGTGCCGTTGCGCTTCTAAAAATGATGGCCTTAAAAAAATTATAAATTTTAATTTTTAGGTATGACTTTAATCAAATCGATTTCCGGAATCCGCGGAACAATTGGTGGAAATGTTGGTGACAATTTAACTCCTTTAGATGCTGTGAAATTTGCCGCAGCCTACGGAACTTGGCTTAAAGGTTTAAATCCCGATAAAAAATTGAAGGTAGTAATTGGAAGAGATGCGCGTCCGTCCGGTCAAATGATTAGCGATTTGGTTTCAGCTACACTTGTCGGTTTAGGTATTGATGTTGTGGAATTAGGACTTTCAACAACCCCTACAGTTGAAGTAGCTGTTCCCATAGAAAAAGCAGATGGTGGAATTATCCTAACAGCAAGTCATAATCCCAAACAATGGAATGCACTTAAATTATTGAACCATAAAGGAGAATTTATTTCAGGAGAGGAGGGAACAAAAGTTCTTGAAATTGCCGAAAATGAATTTTATTCATTTGCCGAAATTGATAGTATCGGTACAGTAGAAAATAATGATTCATATCTGAAGAAACATATTGATGCCATTCTTGAGCTTAATTTGGTCGATAAAGAGGCAATTAAAGAGGCAAATTTTAAAATCGCTGTTGACGCTGTAAATTCCTCAGGTGGTATTTTTGTTCCTGCGCTTCTCGATGCTTTGGGCGTTAAAAACATTATTAAATTGTATTGTGAACCTAATGGACAATTTCCACACAATCCAGAACCATTGCCTGAGCATTTAACAGATTTGTCTAATCTCATTAAGGAACAAGGTGCAGACCTTGGAATAACAGTCGATCCTGATGTTGATCGCCTCGCTTTGGTCTGTGAAGACGGCACGATGTTCGGTGAGGAATATACCTTGGTAGCGGTTGCAGATTACGTGCTTACGCATACCCCTGGAGCAACGGTATCCAATTTGTCTTCAACTAAAGCTTTACGTGATATTACAGAACAAAGAGGTTTGACCTATGCCGCTTCGGCTGTGGGCGAGGTTAATGTTGTTGAAAAAATGAAGGAAATCAACGCTGTTATTGGTGGTGAAGGAAACGGAGGTATAATTTATCCTGAGTTGCATTACGGTAGAGATTCTTTAGTCGGTATTGCTCTGTTTTTAAGTCATCTAGCTCATAGAAAATGCAAGGTGTCCGAAATGAGAGACCAATATCCTAAATATGTCATTTCAAAAAATAAAATTGAATTAAACCCCAAAATTGATGTCGATAAGTTGTTACTTCAAATGACAGTAAACCATGCGCATCTTGAAATCGATACAACTGACGGATTAAAAATTTACTTCGAAAACGAATGGGTACACCTCAGAAAAAGTAATACAGAACCCATAATTCGTATCTATGCTGAAAGTCAAAATGAACAAACAGCTCGAGAATTGTCGGAGCGTATTATTTTGGAAATCAAGGCGTTAATTTAGATTTCCCATTTTTTATAAATTTATTTCATGATCAATTGAACCATTTTCAACGCGTCATGTAAACACGACAAACTTTTAAAATCATGGATAAATTAGTAAAACTTATTATGCTGGTTCTCGTTGCATTTCCGGCATTTTCCGGCGATGGTGATATCGTTAAAGCAACTACTTCGAATGTTACCGTATATGCGCAAGGAGCCCAATTGTTCCAAAAAGCAAGTTATTCTATTTCTGCAGGTACCTCAGAAATAATCATCGAAGGGATCAGTCCTCGAATTGACCAAAACAGTATTCAGGTTAAGGCAACTGGAAGTGTTGTCATTTTAGATACAAAATATACAATCTATTACCCTGAACCCAAAGATATTTCACTAGAAGGATTGCCACTGAAAATTCGCAATGACATTAAATTACTAGAAGATTCATTGGACAAAATCGCATACGAAATTCTTGAATTTCAAAATGAAATCGATGTTTTAAATGCAACCAAAATTATTTTGAATAATAACGGAATGGTTAAAGGTATAGGAAAAGTAAATGATTCTATCAATTTACTTAAGGAGACTGTTGATTACTACATGGTGAAAATGGTTGAAATCAATAAAAGTCTTTCATCACTAAACCAGAAGAAAGCAGATAAAGTTAAAAAGCAATCTGCTATGCAATTGCGTTTGCAAAAATTGAAACAATACCAAGATAGCGAAGGTGAAGTAGCTGAAACAGGTCCAATTCACAGAATCGTTGTAACACTAACTTCAAAAGAGGCGGTTTCGGGTAAATTAAATATTTCTTATTTGGTTTCAAGTTGTGGATGGATCCCTATGTATGATTTGCGAAGTGATGGTTTAACTTCCAAAATTAATTTGACCTATAAAGCTAAGATTTTTCAGAATTCCGGATTGGATTGGGAAGAGGTAAATCTGAGCATTTCCACCAATGATCCCTATCAAAATAAAACCAAACCAGATTTACATCCTTGGTATATTGATTACTACGTTTACCGAAATGACTATTACAATTATAATGCTCCTGCGATGGAACAAAAAGCAGTCATGGGTTATACCAACACATTGTCAAATACGAGGGCTTTCGAAGATGTGGATGATGCTACCATCGCTCAATATTCTTCAGATTTTACTCAAGTCATTCGACAGTTGAATTCAGTAGAGTTTAAAATTGATTTACCATATTCCATAAAATCCGATGGTCAAGAACATATGGTGTTGATTAAAGTAGCAGATCTTTCAGCTGATTACACTTATTACAGTATTCCAAAACTGGACAATGGTGTTTATTTGGTCGCTCAACTTTCAAAATTAGACGAACTCGGATTGGTACCGGCACAAGCAAATATTTTCTTTGACGGTACGTATATTGGAGAAACATATATTGATCCTACAACCATTGAAGATACATTGAATTTAAGCTTAGGAAAGGATCCGAATATCGTAGTGAAGCGTAATCTGTTAAAGGAAGAGTCGAAGGAGAAAGTTATAGGTGACAAAAAGGAGAAAACGATGTCCTACGCAATCGAAGTGAAAAATCAGAAAGCAACAGAAATTGATATCATTATTTTGGATCAAATTCCAATAACTCAAAATGGAGATATTGTAATTGAAAAACTTGATATTGGAAAAGCAACAATTGATGAATCAACTGGAATTATTCAATGGAAATTCACTATGAAATCTAAAGAATCCAGGAATATGAACTTCAGTTATAGGGTCAAATATAGTAAAGACTACACGATAACGTTAGAGTAATTTTGATTTAACTTTGTAAAAGGCTATCCTCATGGATGGCCTTTTTTTTGAAATAATTTTTCAAAGAAGGAGATGGAATCCTCTATATTTCTCACTCAAACAAATTTCACCACAAGTTGTTATCTTTGTAATTCACATACTCGTAATGAAGCAATTTGAAATTCCAGCGTTTTACCGAAGTCCAATTATTAGCAAAGTTAAAGCGAAAAGGAAACTTGATGATCCAAGAAAAAAGGATTTTACACCTTCGGTATTAAATTTTGGATCACTTCAAATTTTAATAGCTAGGCATTTCGGATTTTGTTATGGTGTTGAGAATGCGATTGAAATTGCGTACAAAGCGATAAATGAAAATCCTACAAAACGCATTTTTCTATTGAGTCAAATGATTCACAATCCGGATGTGAATGCCGATTTGATTGCGAATGGTATTCGGTTTATTCAAGATACGGATGGGTCGCAGTTAATTCCTTGGTCAGAAATAACTGCTAATGACATTGTAATTATTCCTGCTTTTGGAACAACCTTGGAAATTGAAGCGCAATTAATACGCATTGGTGTTCAGATTCAAAAATACAATACCACTTGTCCTTTTGTGGAGAAAGTTTGGAACCGTTCTGAAAAATTGGGACAGGACCAACATACCATTATAATTCATGGTAAATACAATCACGAAGAAACACGCGCAACATTCTCTCATAGTGCTGCAAATGCCCCTTCATTAATTATTAAAGATATTGAAGAAGCTAAATTTCTTGGTGAAGTAATCAGTGGAACGCGAACAACCTCGGAATTTTATGTTTTTTTTAAAGGTAAATACTCTCAGGATTTTGATCCGAGTATTCATTTGCACAAAATAGGTGTAGTGAATCAAACCACGATGTTGGCATCAGAAACTCAGGAAATAACGGAGTACTTAAGAAGAGTTATAGAAGAAAAGTATGGTTTAGAAAACATTAAAAATCACATTGCTGATACCAGAGACACCTTATGTTACGCTACAAACGACAACCAAACATCAACTTTAGGTTTGATGGAGGAAAGTGCCGATTTAGCAGTTGTGGTGGGTGGATACAACAGCTCAAATACCACTCATTTAGTGGAATTGTTGGAACAAAAATTTACGACTTTGTTTATCCGTTCAGAACATCAAATAGGGGAGGATGGAAGCGTTAATTCGTTTGACATTCACCAAAAAATAGAAGAGAAAATTCAAAATGTTCTGCCGTTAGATGCCTCCAAGCCTTTGAAAATGATAATCACCTCAGGTGCTTCTTGTCCCGATGCTGTCGTAGATCGGGTGATTCAAAAAATAATCACTTTGCGGCAAGAAGAGGTTTCTGTTGAGGAAGCCTTGAATATGTTCATGGAGCGCTAAAAGTGATTCTTTGAATCATAAACCCTTCAACTCATCCCATAACTATAAGCTTTCACAAAAATCCAAACCCCATTTTGAAAATGATAAACACTTAGTTGTCCACTTCCGGCTAAATAATGGCATTGTGTCCATTCGTATACTATGCAGTAATCTTGATTCACATTAACAATAGGTAAGGAGATGCTCGTTAGGCACCCACTGTATTTTTTTTTGAATTTTTTCCAACCGTTATTGATTCTAAAAATTCTTTTTAAAAATGATCTTCGAAAAATTTGATTGACTTTAGCTTGAGTTATTATCGTCGCGCCAGTAATTTTTCCAGCTTCCCATTTTACTTTTCCAAGCATTGTAAACTGTTGTCGAAAATACGTTCTGTCTTCATTATTAAACAAGCTGTCATTTAATATACTTGTTGTATCAGCAGTAAAGATTCCCATATCTGTTGTTTCCTCCAAATTAAAGGAAAGTGTATCGTTTACTAATGTTGAATTTATAAATTCATAAGCCATGTCAAGATTGAAATTTTCCGCGTTCTGACTTCTTCCGATTAATGAAATACAAAAGAAGACAGGCAAAATAAAAACAGAAATTTTTGATGAAATGAACACGCAATATTTTTTCATAGGGTAGTTTTTTGATGCTTAAGATGCAGAGAAAAATGATATTCCACAAATGGAAATATTTAGCTTTACTCCTTTAATTCTAGGGTATATACCTTTTTATAACTGTATAATTTGCCATCCAATAATACTTCCATACACGGCTCCGTTTGCGTATACTTTTTTTTGATGAAGTCTCCATTTTTATTATAGATGTATTTCGTTTCATCGCAACGGGTTCCATTCGGAAGGCAAAGGATCTCCTCATCTACTTTACCACTTGGTTGGTGGTAAGATATGCTGTAAAATCTTCCGTCACGCAATTGAAATTGGTATTGTGTTTTTTGTTTCAATTCATTGAACCGCTCTGTATATAAATAATCAGGACACTCATTACGAAACTTCCGATATTCCCGAATGTCTCCGTCGTCGAATCGCGCAATATATTCATTAAATAAACCTGGGAATTGATTGTAAAAATATTCCCCTTTTATGGAAGAACTGTCCGCTGGCAAATTTGTAATGTGAATACAACTGGTGTCTGTTGTGATGGTTTCGACATATTTATTAAAATAATAGAAGTAGTAGCCATCTGTTTTGATAAAGAATTTTTGGTCTTGAATGGTAACCACGGTATCCGAACTTCGCTTTATTTTCAAATCAATCATTTGGCTTAGTGCTCCGTTTTCATGCATTAGCAATTTATCCGAATCCGATTTGTTCTTGTCAAAATCCCCGTAATACGAATAAATCTGATTTCCCAATGGAATACCATTCGGGTTACAGGTAAGGTTAACTTTATAAATTCCAGCAAATAAGGGGACGCCCATGCTGTGGTGCGAAGCATTTTGCGTATGATAACTGTAGTAATTTTCGAAATCATTAAGATAGATGGGAATTACAATTTGTTCCAGCGGTTTTAAATAGCGTATTTGAACTGTTCCAGTATCGTGAACCATCATGTTGAGCATTTTATCTTCTGTGTAACGCAATAGAAGTGTATTATTTGCTTTATCATAAAAACTTAGATAAAACAACTTTTGTCCTGTATTTTGGGTGTGTGGCAGGAGAAAAGGATGTGTTTGTTCCTTATCAGTATTGGTAATCTTAATATTGAAGGTGATTTTTTCTCCTTCGTAATAACTTTCTTTATCTGTTTGTATCTCAAAACTAATAGGATGATAAATGAGATTGGCATTTCCGAAATGAATGAAAATACTTGTTATTATTAAAGCGAAATAGTTTCTCATTCTTCTCTTCTAAAAACTGATAAAAATAAGGTCTCCTTGGATTGTGTTTCAAAATCATTTGGATAACTGTCACCGGCAAGATTGTATACAATCGTTAAGAAATTATCTTCGAGTTTGTATAATGCCATAAAATGATTTCCAATATTTTCGCCTTCTTCACCATAGATGTCCATTTTACCATTTGCATAATTCAAACTTCCCTTATCCATGCTTTCTGCGATTAACACATAAGCTGAATCTTTTATAATAAGTTTTTGTGTTTGAAAGAAGCTCACTGGTAATTCTTGTCCACCCATTTCTTGTCGAATAGGTATCCAGGTTCCGTTTATACTTGGTTCATTCATCTTTTGATTCCACATACTGCAACTTGCGAACAATAAGGGGAGGAACAGCAATATAAACTGGATTTTTTTCATCGCAATTCTTTAAATAATTTACCAAAGTTATTGGATTGCAAAATAACAACATTTTCTCTGTCCGATTCCAAAATAAAAGCTGAACTCAATACGATAATTACTTGGATTTTTAGTTTAATCAAAAATAAAAAAAACTCTTTTGGAAGTTAATTCCCAATTTTTTGGTGACTAATAATCGTTTGCACTTTTTTCGATATTGGGTCTACATAGCGTTGTTCGACAATTATTTCAAAGTGGTATTTATTGATAGGTACATATCCGAAAATAGTTTTTGTTCTCGGAGTTATTATTGGAGCATTTTTCTTTTTAGCAACATCTGGAACTGTTGAAGTGAAAAATGTTTGGTTATCAAGTTAAAATTCATGTTTGATGCGTCTTTGATAGACCTTTTTTCCTTTTTCATTTTTTGTTTTTTCAGAATATACAATATTCGAAACAATCCTATAATTACTAAGATTTTGAATTGTGAATCCGGTATTGTATAGTTGGTATTTCGAAATGGTATCTGGAGAAACCAATATAAAATCTGCGCATGGGATGCTATTTTTTCCAGGTTCGCTAACTTCAAAAACGGATATGAGTTGGAGGTATCCTTCCTTATTTTCCAGAACAGTAAAATAGGTTGTAAGCGTGTCTGGAGTTTTGCAATAGCAAGATGTTCGGGTCAATACCGTATCGCCACAAAGAGAAAACAAAACTGCGTTACTTCCTTGACCAAATGTAAACGGATGAATTCCAAGGATTAATATCAATAAATGAATCGACTTAGCTTTCATGATGTTGAGATATTTTCCCCGAAAGTCAGGAGATTATTATCCGGATCGAGTAGGGCAAATTCTTTTTGGTTCCATGGTTTCAATTCCAATTTCCCGTTCGGATGAATTGCAACTTTTTTCGCTAGTAAATTTGTGTAAAGTACATCAATATTGTCGGTTCGCATGTATACTTGTCCATAATTCTCTTCTGGATTTAGTTTTTTGTGCTCAAAAAAATGGATTTCAATTTGATCTTTTTTTACAATTAAATAGTTGACATAATCAGCAACAAGTTCGAATCCGAGTTGATTTAGGTAGTAACCAAGAGTCGCTTCTTTATTTCGAAAAGGAAGTTTGGGATGAATGGAGGAGAGCATGTATCAAAAATGAAGTTTTAATTTTCTATTTCAATGTCGTATTTACGCAACAAACCATATACACCACTTGAAGAAAATCTCGCTTTTTTAATGCGGTTGTTTTCGGGGTCGATAACATAGTTAACAGCAGTTCGAAAATCACATTTTTCCAAATTGCATTGATCAAAGATGGCATCTCCTAGATTGCAATTTTCGAATACGGACTGGCTCAAATCAGCCTCTGTAAAATCGCATTCTTCCAGTTGTGAATTTGCAAAGTAGGTGTTTTTAACTTTTAACTGATAAAATGACGTGTGATTCAATAAACAATTATCGAATGACAATGCCAAACCAAAGGTATTACAGTTTTCAAAATGAAGTCCTAGCATTTTGCAATCGCTGAATTTTACATCTCTAAATGCGGTGTTATTCAGTTTTAATAGGCTTAGATTGCAGTCTTCGAATAGGCATTCAATAAATTTGAAATTTGAGAAATCGTAATTGGAAAAATCACAATTTTGAAAGGTGCAATTTTCGTATTCTCCCTTGGTAAGTGTTTTTAACTGTGCAAACGTTTGATCAATTAAATAATTTTCTGACATTACTTTTGGAATGTAAAGCGCTGTTATTGTTTACTTTCCTCTATCAATGTCTTCCACTCTTCAAAATTCTTAACCAGAATTCTAAATTGCTCGCCTTGAGCGTTCTTAACTTCCAAAACATTTTTCTGAACACCATGTTTACCTTGCGTGATTTCTGCAATGTCCTTAAGTTCCCACTTAAATCCATGATTTGGCGCCTCAACTTTTCTTTTTAAAATAGCACCTAAAATTCCAAGTCCTGCAACGCCCTGTTTGTGCGCTTCAAGTTCTAGGATGCCATTAGTTAAGGTAAGTTTTCCAGGCATACCCATCATGGAAGATTTTAAATACATAACGTTTTCTGTTTTTTCCATAGTTTTAATTAGTTTAATTTTTGAGTGTTTTAAGATTGAAATTAACCTATTTTAAATTAAAAGGATATATAAATTTTAAAATTTAATCCGCTATAAGTAGAAATATCTGATGGGCTAAATCGATTTACCATCTAACATATCCGTAATAGCTACACAAGGGATTGGTTTCATCGTCAAAGTAAATTTTAACCACGGACATCACATAGTCGCCATCTGTTTTTTTCTGCAGCTTAAAAACACGAGTACCTTTATAGAAAACCATAGCCTCTTCTTTTTCTAATGCATTCTTAACTAAAGATTCTATTTCATAGGAATTTCCTTTGTTAAGGTTATCATTCTCTGGCCCAAAGTGTAAGACTATTTTTTTTAGGTCGAAACCATTTGGTACCGCTTTAAGCTGTTTTTGGGCCATTGACAATTGGTCGATGTATTTTTGATAGCGATTGAATTCGTTGGTGTCATTCACCAATTGTTTTTGTGATTGAATCAAGGCATGGTATCCCTCCTCGCAATAAGTGATTATTGGTTTGGTATTAACCAATATTTTGTAGTCACCTGTTTCCCAAAAGCCGTATTGGCTTGTGTCAATGGAATTCGATAGATTGATTTCTGTTTGTTCAATGTACGATGTTCCTTGATCATATTGTGAAAAAGAATTGGAGATCACGAATACACTCAGATACAAAAGAGGGTATTTCAATATTTTCGATTTTATTTGAAAAAGACACATAACGAGCTAATTAGATTTCAATGATTGGTTCCGGATCGCATAATCTTATCCATTTTTTTTCCATTGGCGAGTTCATCAACAAGCTTATCTAAGTACCTAACTTTCTTTGTTAATTCGTTTTGAATTTCTTCGATTCGGTAGCCGCAAATTACTCCTTTTATAAACGTTGAATTAGGATTTAAATCGGCGCGATCAAAGAAGGTTTTAAAGGTCACATTTTCTTGAATAAGTTGTGCGATATCCTCCGAGTTAAAACCTGTTAGCCATTCAATGACCTCGTGCAATTCTTGAACACTTCTTCCTTTTCGCTTTACCTTGTTCACATAATGCGGGTAAACTGCACCAAAAGTAAGATTGGCAATACGTTCATTATGCTTAACTGTTTCTTTCATGTTTTACTAACACTAATTGTAATTATCAATTCGTGATTTCATGAAAAACCACATGGCGATTGGTGGAATTATCGAAACCATAAAGTAAAGAATCTTGAAAAATCAATTCTTTAAAATTTGTATTACCCAATAACTCAACGGTATCGTTCTTTAAATGCCAGTTAAAGGTCATGGTTCTATCCGAATACAGATTTGTATAGTTTTTCTCTCGTTCTTCTGGAGAGCAATAAGCTTGAACCTCATATGAAATTCTTACACTGTCTTCATGAAATGTTAACCGTTCATAGGTGTAAATCATACAACCGCCATCGATCATCTCCCTGCACGTTTGACCTACTAATGCTTTAAACGATTTTCCTGCAAGTTCCGAATTTTTTCTAATGGTGTTTGAAAATGAAGTCAATACCAATAAAAACGAGAAAACTAAGTAGATCTTGATGTTGGTCAATTGCATTTACAGTTTGAATAAATAACTCATATTAATACCTCCGTTGTATAAATACCCTGTGACAGGTGCATCGATGATTTTGAGAATACCGTAACTGAAACTTGGTTGAATGCGCACATTCATTTTATCATTGATTTTGTAGTCGATACCCAATCCAATAAAAGGTGAAATGTTCAATCGCTTGTACCCAAAATTTTCGGGACTTGTACTACTTTCTTTTCCAGCATTTGCATAAACAAATACACTTTTAGTCGTTTCGCCCAGAAAAAAGTTAGGGATTATGCCTAAACTTGATATGAAACGTAGTTTTTTCTTTCCAAATATAAAATTGACCTTAAGTGGCACTTCAACATAATGGTAATTGTAAATGGACTTCATCTTTTGAGGAGTAGCTGGATCATATTGGAAATAATACAACACCTGCATTCTTGTTTGATAACCTTTATTGGAATAATTGATGCCGAATTCCAAAGTAACGTGGTTATTACATTGAAGCGAAGCACTCCCTCCAAGGGTATATCCCAATTTGAAGATCTCATTTTCATTTCGTTGCTCAATGATATTATCACTCATTTGACTTCCATTATTGTTTTGAAGGCTTCTGTAGCAAACGTCAGGAGAAAAATGGAATCCCAGCTGGAAACCTGAAGATTTTAATTGTTCTGGTTGATTGGGAATATTTTGCCCGGAACAACTGAGGTGAAATAATGTGAGAGCGACTATAATTGGATGATTCAAAATGATATTTTTAAGCTGATGACCATCAAAGATAGAATCTTTCACCATTTCCGGTTAGCTAAAAAGACTAAATTCCTGAATCTTTTAGCTTCGCTTTCAGCGCATACACCATTGGAATTTTATTTCCAAAATCTTGAATTTGATATTTGTTGGGAGCAATTTCGACCAAGTTGTTGAAGCAATTATATGGAGAGTAATCAAATTCTTCAAAATGTTCTATTTCAAGTTCATTTTGGATCAAGCTCTTCATAACCTCGCTTAAGCCATGGTTCCAACTCACATCGGTTACAGTAATTTCAGCATTTTTGTCTGCATAGGTTCCGTTTTGTGTTTCAACAATCGCATCAGATTTGAAATAATTGTAAGTAATTTTTTCGAAGTTGTCGTCAAACATCCAAACCACCGGATGAAATTCCACGAAAACAAATGTTCCATTGGGTTTTAGATAGTTGGATACTATTTTTGCCCATTTGTCCATGTCGGGCAGCCAACCTATTGTTCCATAACTCGCAAAAACAATGTCAAATTTTTCATCGAGGTGCTCGGGTAGATCATAAATGTCGCAACAAATGAAACGTGCATTTGAGCCCGTTCGATCTGCGATTTGTCTGGCGCTTTCGATGGCTTTGTCTGAGAAATCAACGCCCGTGACCTCAGCTCCGAGTCGACTTAAAGAAATAGTATCTTGACCAAAATGGCACTGCAGATGCAAAATACGTTTCCCTTTGATGTCACCAAGCAAATTCAATTCAATCCCGTTTAACGAAGACTTTCCATGAATAAAACCCTCCAAATCGTAAAATGCTGATTTCAAATGGGCTTCCGTTCGTCTGTTCCACGACTCACGATTGATTTCAATATAGTTTTTTACTGAATTCATGATGTCCTTGCTTTTCACATTAGTCCTTCACAAGTTTCCCATTCGCAAGAATTTCTGTATCGTTTCGCACTTCGTAAAAATAAATTCCTTTGCCAAGCTGCTCAGTGATGATCGAATGGTTATTTGCACAAGTTTTATGTAAAACCAGCTGCCCAAAACAGTCGTAAATAATGAGCATTACTTGTTCATTTGATTTCGAGCATACCTTGAGTTCTGAAGTGAAGGGATTTGGGGCTATCGTATAAAATTCATCGGAATCTGATGATTCGATTCCTGTCGTGTTGCACAAATCAATTTGAGCGCTTGACACAGCACTTGTATCCAATTCACTTAATGCATATGCGGTTCCTTTCAGAACTGTCGAACTGGGTACAACAAGCGTAGTAATCGTATCGATTTGACCGCATCCCACTTGTGGCCAAAAACCTGAAACGTTATAATACAATTTCAATTCCATGGTATCTGCATTTCCGCTTGTTTCGAAGAATTCCAATTGAGGGCAACTGTTCCCGTATCCAAACGAAAACGACACCGAAGTTTGAATAATCAAGGTGTCGCACGAGGAATTCAAGCGTTCCATTTGAAGATTTTCTTGAGTTAAGGCTTGAGTTGCCGTAGTAATTAAAAAGAATATGGCAAGCACGTGGTTATTCATAATTAAGGATTTTAATGCAATTTAGCGATTTATTTGAAGTTGGATTCAGATATTATAAATTAGGGCGATCTTACATATTAATTCAAAGTAACGATCTTTTCAAATTCGTTTACGGCCATTAAAAATCCATCTGAGCAATGAAATTCAGTTTGCGTTTCGTATTCTTTTCTGCACCATTCTGTAGGTTGGAAAATGCCATTTTTAGCAACAAAAAATACTGAGATAGCGAAGGGTATTGAATTTGGATCCCAAAACCTGTAGTATTGGCTTTCTTTTCTCGCGAATAAGCAACCATTTCTTCCGTATTCGTAAAACAGAATGAATAGTGTTTCTCCCACCTCTGAAAAAGTACCTTCCAGTGATTGGTAAGTTGTATCTCTTTCTTTTATTATTCTTGCCTCTTCTTCACTGTATCTTTTCCATTTGCAGTCCAATTGAAGGGTGTCTTGACTTCCGATATCGAGGTAATTCATCAGTGTATCGCCTGAATATCCTATTACTTTAATTTCTGTAAGGCTATTGATATGATTGAAAATCGAATCGACAGGAATGGGAATTGTTTTACCAAAACATTGCCCTAGAGTTAGGCTAGACAGAAGTAGCAATGAACTTAAAAATCTCATATTTTTAATATTGTATAATACCATTGATTTTTAATATTGGTTTACCCTAAATTAGTATTATTCTTTATTCTTATTTTTGGATGAGGGGTTTTTTTATAATTGCATGAAACGGTTTGGCGCTTGGGGAGTGAGCTAATTTTAAATTAATTTTAGTCGCGCCCCAAGTTCTTTATTTATTCAAATATTCTTTTTTTGGAATCAAGATTCCGGCACTTGCCCCAGAGGTGTGTTAGCAACCGTATAAATCAAATTATTTGATTGAGATCTTGTCGACCAATGATTGTCATAATTTCCACGACATTTTCATTCATTTTGTAGAATATTCTATCTACGCTACAAATACAGCGTCTATATCCTGGTTTAATAAAATATACGGATTCGAAAGAGAGTGGATTTTCTGTAATAAGTTCAAAGTGGACAAAGAATGATTCAAAATACTTGTCAGCTTGTTTTATCCCGAACTGTTTTACACCATAATGATGGATCCGTATCAAATCTTCCTTAGCGACATTGCTTAATTTGTAGTTAGCCATTCAGCAAATCTTTAGATTGCTTAAGGATTTTAGCTTTGGAATCAGTTGTAAATCCTGATTTTTCAGCTCGGTCTAACTTTAGCCGAATTAGGTCAATTTGCTGTTGCTGATTTCTAGCCTGACGAATTAGATCATTAACCAATTCACTTTTACTTGAATATTCTTTGTTGTCAATTTGACTTTTAAGCCATTCATCATTTGGCTCGGTAAAGGAAATACTTTGTCTTCTCATAACTCATTTGTTGTGGTGTAAATATACACCAATAACGCACCAGATGCAAATTTATTTTTGATTGTGGTTTTGGGGGGACAATTGGTGATAACAGACAAAGCATGGAATCGGCTCAAGCAACGACTGAAAACCATCACCCGTAAAACCACACCAATGAGTTTTGATGAACGGATTGCCAAGATTAACGAAGTTCAACGAGGGTGGCTCAACTATTTTCAAGGAACAAGTATTCATGGAAAACTCCGTGACGTCGGCGGATGGTTACGAAATCGCCTACGCTATTGTATTTGGAGCCATTGGAAGAAACCTTAATGGAAAAGGAAGAACCTGATTCGATTGGGGGTCAATCCTGATGATGCTTACGCGTGGAGCAGATCGAGAAAAGGGGAATGGGCAGTTGCACAAAGTCCTATTCTAAACACAACGATTACTAAGTCTAGGTTAAAGAAACGTGGTTATTACTCGCTATTGGACATCTACACTTAATTGAACCCATCGGTTTACGAACCGTCAGCCGCGGCTGATGCTGTGAGAGGCGCACTCCGCTCAATTTTGGGCGGAGCAGTCTACTCGATTATGGTATGTTTTTTTATCTGGTTGCCAGTCTAAGTTTGTTTTTTAAGTCCAAGTTCATTTCTTCTTCATTATTCTGGTCTTTTTATGTTTCTCTTCAGAAATTTCTATCAGATTTCCGCCACAAGTCCTTACATATCTCTTCTCTTTTTTGAACAACCTTTTCTTTTTTGGAAATACAGTTTCGGCAGGTCTGGATTCTATTTTAGGGATATCTGACCAATGTAATTGACCAGCATGGCTATCATAGATTGTTTCAGATTTAACGACTGCACCTTCTACATAGGTTTCTATAGAAATGATTATATGCGGACCTCTGCCAGAAGCAGACCCACCGATATAATTGTGCGCGCCAACTAAAAATGTTCCGAACCAAGGCTGATTGTTTTTGTATTGTCCGTTGGTATGATATATTGTATCTTGAAATAACATGCGAGGGCCACCTAAACTATCAATCAATAATTCTGAGGTTTTGTTTATTTTATACCAATCTTGCCTTTCTAAAAGCTCACCATTTTTCCAATTTTGGAAGGAAAGTTTTTCTCCGTCAGTATCATAGTAAATTTGAAATCCATGCAACGACCTGATGTTTTCTTCATCAATGCAACGATTGGACAATAATTTTGGATAAGTCCAGCTGGATGACAACTCATTGTAAATGGAATTGTCGTAGTAGATATAATTATTTTTTGATTTGATGGCGAAATCCAATTCATGCGGGTAATATTCCACCCACTCGCCAATGCGTCTATTATCAAAGTACGAACCTTTTAGGTGCGCATGACCAGTTGGATAGGTAGTGTAATAATGACCACTTTTAGCATTGTTCGTATAATGTTCATATTGCATCAAACTACCCATTGGTTGGGTATAAATGGCAAATGCACCATGCGCTTGTCCTTGTTCATTAAAGTTCTTTTCGTAGTAAAATTCGTTCGTAAAATAATTCAGCGGTCCAGTAAATTGGCCGTTTGTAACACGAGCTATTAAAGAATCTGATGACTTCGTGTAAAAATGAACTACTCCAGAAGTTTCATATTGCGGGAGAATAATTTGGGGAAAATCGAGAATTCCTAATTGGAACATAGCATTATCCGGGAAATAAAAGTCACCGAATAGATGTGTTGAAAGTGTTCTTGAAGGATAGAAACCATAGTTGTTTAAAAAAGTTACTGATGTTTCCTCTTGTTTAATGGGTGCGTCAGGCACGAAAGTGTATACCAAGCGAAAACTATCTGTCAACGGGTCAAAGAAGAAGGCGTAATCACTCACTACTTTACCGTTGGAATCTAAGCTTTGAAAGCGAGCGAAAAGACGGTTTGTTTTATTAGATTGATCTATAAATGGAGTGATAATTGAAGGATTATTGGCAGCGATTAAACTATCCTTTATAATTGCTAAATCGTGCCAAAAACCAAAACTCAAAGGCTCAGTGAAACATTCAAAATAATCCCATTCTTTGAACAAATGTGCAAAAAAAACATTTTTCGACAAGTCTCGTTTAAATTTTTCCTCGCTCACCTTCAATGTTACCGTACCTAGACTATAACCATAATATATTGATCTATCGCTAGGGAATTTTAGCAGAAGGTCAGTGTTTACAAGTTTTAAACCCTCTGCAAATTCTTGCATGGAGATGGAGATAGAAGAGAACCGATTCCTCAGATTCAATTTACAATCATCCTTCATATCACTTAAAAAAATACGCTCTATACGCCAATTATTACTCTCTTTACGTAAAGCTAATACCGCCTCTTTTTCTTCATTTATCGTATGTTGATGGTTATGGTAGGGAATTGTTATTTTTAATCCCTTTTTCAAGTCCTCGGCACCATCCAAAGCAATTGTATCTAATATTTCTAACTCAATTACACTGCGTGAAGACCAATAAACTTTACCATAAACCAAAGTTCTATAATCGTTTAAAAAAGAAGGGTGGAAATCTGTGGCAAACGCTTGTAAGGCAAATAAGCAAATTAGTACAGACAATATCTTTTTCATAATGGACTTTATCGTAGATTTCAAAATGTATATAATTGTGTCATGTTTTTGTTTTAAAATGTACCATTACGGTTCGCGTGTAGGCGCATACCCGAGGGTTGCGCTTACACGTTGTTATGGGAATGGGTTATTTTAGTTTCTTAATTGCATTGCTTTCTAATAAAGATTTCATTTGTGTAATGGCGATTTTGTTGAGTTGAATCAAACGATCATTTTGGGTTAAACCTTGTGTAATTAATAATGCGTTGATACTTTCCAAATTACTCAAAACAACCAGTTGTTCCAAAGTCGCATGGTCTCTGATATTTCCATTATTGTCTGGGTTATCTATGCGCCATTCTTTAGCTGTAATTCCAAATAGTGCTACATTCAATAAATCAGCCTCATTGGCATATACAAAACTAACCTGTTGTTTAGTTATTTCTTTCGGGATTAGATTTTCTTTAATTGCATCCGTATGAATTTGGTAATTTACTTTTGCTAAAGTGCGCTGTAAATTCCATTCTAATTTTAATCTGCTGTTTTCATCCTCTTTTAAGCGTTGGAATTCTTTAATCAAATAGATTTTGAATTGTGGACTAATCCACATTCCGAATTCAAATGCAATGTCTGGATGTGCATATGTTCCACCATATCTTCCGGTCGTTGCTTTTAATCCAATCGCATTCGTCTTTTCAGTCCATTCTTTAACGCTTAATTTATAGCTATTGAGACCTGCTTGACTTTTAATTATGGCGAATTCGCCATAATTAAAATCTGGGTTATAAACGGATTCCCAAATTCCAAGATACTCAACCGTATTTCTGTTGCGCAACCAATCGGAGATAAAAAAATCACCGTCTTTTGCTTTCAGCATATCGGTTAATGAAATAAACTCTGAATCGTTTTCAAAAAGAATTGAAATTTCCTTGCCCTCTACGTGTATTTTCTTGTTTTTTGCCATTAATCAAATTTACGGAAAATCTACGTAAAAAGGCGTGTGCCTTGCCACGCCTTAAAACCATCAACGCAAAGAAAGCATTTAAAGAGGGTGTTGCTATTGCGATGTTATCTAATGTTATCAAACTTATTCCTTTATTACTTTGAATGATTGCTTCATGTTTTCTCCCACGTTGAACATATAAATCCCGGATGATAAATTGCCAAGCTCAATCGTTGTATTTTCAGAGTTGATTTTCCCTGTTTGAACAACTCGCTCTTTGTTATCAAAAATTGAATAATCACTTCCAATTAGTTTTGAATCTGTTTTCACATTGATAATGCTTTGCGCAGGGTTTGGAAACACAGAGAACAAATTGCCTTGATTGGTTTCATTGATACCTACATTGTTGTTCACGGTTAAAACAGCAACATTTGATGTGTCATAGCATGAACCAGAAGAAATAATACAGCGGAATGGTTGATTGTTATTACTCATCGTCACATTTGATACTGTTAGCGTGTCGTTTGTTGTTCCGCTGTATTGACCAACGCTATTCAAATTCTGAAAACCTATACCAAGGTCTGTTTGCCATTGGTAAGTTGCACTTGGATCAGATGAACTGACAATAAATTGTGCGTTGGTGTTTATGTTAATTGTTTGATTTGTTGGCTGGGTGTTCACTGATAATTGACAACCACTATATAAATCAGTAATTTCTTGTGGAGTTAAAACTCTATTCCAAATTCCGATATCATCAATTTTCCCACCCCAATAACTGTCACCATTTTTGAAGCCTATCCGAATATTTTCAGAAGTATTGTATAGGTTGCCAGGGTTATTGCCTATATCAATTAAAACACCATTTACATATATCTGTTGAAGTCCAGGACTAAATGTGCCGACAATATGTACCCATTGCAAAGGAGTTAAAGGTGCGGAATTTGCAGTAAAATAATTACCACTCGAAATAGCTCCTTGAAAGGTAAGGGAATCAGAAATATTTGAGTTTGTAACAAGGTACCAACCCCAGTTGTTTGTTTGAACCTTTGATATTATACCAGGAATATAAAGGCTTTGATTGTCCTTTAAAGCCCAACAAGATATTGTAAATTGAGTGAAGTTAAATGACGAATTATGCGTGATTACTATTTCGTCATTTGAACCATCAAAGCTATATGCATTATTTCCTGTTCCAAATCTGTCAGTTGTCAACGTTGCCCCATTAACCGTTCCATTGTTCCCATTCCCACTCTCATCATTGGCATTGCCATTAAACGGCCACCAGCCTACAAGCCCATTAGTTGGTACATAAGAAGGCACGTTTTGCGCCATTATTGCAGCAGTCAATCCTAGCGTTGCTACAGCGGTCAGAAGTAAACTTTTCTTTTTCATTTTTTTGAAGTTTGGTTTGTTCTACTCTGCCCCGTAGTAGAGTTAGTATAAAAAATCAGCGTGGGACAGTTACCAATCCAATGGTGAGGTACTAGGATACCTACAAACGGGAAATGATAAAGCCCACGCTTTGCGTGAGCGTTTATGCACTTACCCCCGTTTGTTTGAAGATTCCTAGTTTTCACCATTGAGAGTTGCTAAACGCAATATTGTATGTCAGCCATCTAGACTGTTATTTGTTCTATCTCATTCGTTTCATTTTTTGTTGGTTCAAATTTAGTGTTTTATTCTGCTCGTTCATTGTATCGTTTAAATGGCCTTTCCCATAACTTACTTCTAACCGAAGTTTTATTTCCTTTAGCTTCTAAAATCTGTAAGCTATGTGAACGTTTTATTTCGGATAGCTGTAAACGAATGTAAACATAATTTTTAAGCTGAAAAGTAGACTTATGAAACAACTAAAGTTGTGTAATATCGAATACATTTTAATTTGAACACATTGTATTCAATCCCAATACCAATTCAAATAGCTTTCTTAACTTTAATCAAAAATTACATTTAATTATGGAGCGCTTCATTAACATTCTTATTGTTGATGACAATATTGAAAACCAAAATGAGCTAAAAACCATCCTCATGGGAGGAGGGAACAATATCTTATTGGTTTCTTCATTTGATGAAGCACGTTTGGTACTTAATATCAAAGAGATTGGGATATTGCTCGTAAATATTGATGGAAAGGGTGAGGAGGCACCTGAATTTCTGAAAGCTGTTAAAAGGCTAAATACTTCTCGTAACGTGTATAAGATCGTTATAACAAGTGACTCCTCTCGGGGAGCAAAATACGTTAGAGGAATGCACGATGGGGCGGTGGACTTCATTCTTGTTCCTTTTAATCCGAACCTGATACAAGCAAAAATTGATGTGTTCAAATCGTTGTATCACAAAGACCAACGCATCAATCAATTGTTGAGGAGTATATTTCCCCTAAATGTGCTCGAAGACCTGAATTCAAATAATAAGTTTTCGCCGAAAAGGATTGAGAACGGCGTCGTGCTATTTACCGATTTTGTCGATTTCTCTGTTAAAGCTAAAAATTCTAAACCGATACGGTTGGTGAAAAAACTGGAGTATTATTTTACCCAATTTGATGCCATAGTTAAACGTTACCATCTTGAAAAAATTAAAACAATTGGTGATGCATACATGGCGCTAGCTGGTGTTACAGAAAATGCTCCTCATCCTGCAATTCGAGCATGCCTTGCTGCCCTTGAAATGCGCGATTTCATGCAAAATGAAAAAGAAGTTGCCAAAGCAGTTGGTCGTGAATTTTGGGAAATACGCATCGGATTACACATGGGTCCGCTTGTAGCCGGAATTATCGGTACCAACAAAATGAGTTTTGACGTTTGGGGGGATACGGTAAATATTGCTGCTCGAGCAGAATCCGCTGCACTTCCAGGTACCATTTCCATTTCAAAAATGATTGCCGATCATGTTGATGAATACCTAGATTTAGAATCAAGAGGGGAAATTCCTATACACAAGAGGGGCGGTAAATTGGAAATGTTTTTTGTCAATTCAATACGTCTTGAACATTGTCTCTATGGAGAGGGAAAGTACCCGTCAACAGCGCTCCGTTCTTATTGCGGTTTGACTACCATAGATTTCGAGCACATGAGAAAAGATATTTTGAATAGAATTAAAGCAATGATGCCAGAGGAATATGTTTATCATGACATCCATCACATTTTAAATGTTGAGAAAGCTGCAATTCGCTTTGCAAAATTGGAAGGTGTTGATGATGAATCAATTTTATTGTTACAAACAGCGGTTCTCTACCATGACGCAGGATTTATTCTTCGTTATGAAAATAATGAAATTTTTGCAGCTGATTTAGCTCGGGCCAATTTACCTAAATTTGGTTATTCTCCTGAACAAATAGATACTATTGCAAAGATTATTTTAGCTACAGGTTACAACGAAGAGCCACAATCGATATTGGAGCGTATTATGTGTGATGCAGATCACGATTATTTGGGAAGGGCTGATTATCATAATGTTGCTAAGAAATTGAGAGTAGAATTGGAGAACATTGGAATGTTAATGTCAAATATTGAATGGATTGATTTTCAATTGATTTATTTGGAAGGAAAGCATCGCTATTATACGATTACTGCAAAAAATATTCGCTTGATTGGCAAAAAAGCCAGAATTTTAGAGTTGAAAGAACAAAGAAGAAAAATAACCGATGAAAATATACACTAAAAAAGGCGATAAAGGAAAAACGGGATTAATTGGTGGAACTCGAATTTTAAAATCGTCCTTACGCATAGAATCTTATGGTACTGTAGATGAATTAAATTCCTATTTGGGGGTAGTTCGCGACCATGAAATAGGGGAGGAGTACAAAATCCAAATTATTGAAATCCAAGATCGACTATTTACGATTGGTTCCTCATTGGCGTCTGATCCCGAAAAATCGAATATGAAAATTCCCGATTTGAAATTGGAAGATGTGCAATTGTTGGAGAAATGGATGGATAAAATGGATGAGGAGCTACCTCCAATGAAGTTTTTCGTTTTGCCAGGTGGTCATCAAGCAGTTTCGTTTTGCCATGTGGCAAGATGTGTTTGCAGACGAGCAGAACGTATAATTGTGCAATTGAATGAGGATGAATTCGTGGCGGAATTGGTTTTACAATATATGAATCGTTTGAGTGACTATCTTTTTGTGCTCAGCCGGAAAATAGCAAATGATCTAAAAGTTGAGGAGCAACCTTGGAAGCCAAGGGTTTAAATTTGGTTGAATTGTTAATAAATCAAATTTAAAGTTTTTATTAAGAAACTTGCTTTCTTTGAAATAAAATTTATTTTTGCGCAAAATTAACCATATCTAAATAAGGAAAAGATGTATTGGACTTTAGAATTAGCGTCATATTTAGAGGATGCACCGTGGCCGGCGGCAAAAGATGAGTTGATAGATTTTGCAATCCGAACTGGAGCTCCTTTAGAAGTAGTGGAAAACTTACAAGATTTGGAGGATGAGGGTGACATATATGAAAGTATTGAAGAAATTTGGCCTGATTACCCATCGCGAGAAGATTTTCTCTTTAATGAAGATGAATACTAATTAATTTGAATCCCACTTTTGTGGGATTTTTTTTTAAATGAACTATTTAGGACATCTTTTTTTCTCTGGAACAGACAAGGAATTAATGTACGCCAATCTTTTCGGTGATTTTGCTAAAGGAAGTGACTTAAGTGCCTATCCAGATATAATTCAGAAAGGTATAAAACTTCATCGATCGATAGATCACTTCATTGATAACCACAAAGAAGTAAAAAAATTGAAGAAAGATATGTACCTCGAACTTCCGAAAGTATCGGGAATTGCCGTTGATTTGCTTTTTGATCATTTATTAGCCAAATATTGGAGCTGTTTTTCAAATATCGATTACCAGCAGTATTTAGATGATTTTTACAAATATCGGGTTGAGCTTTGGGATTATTACCCAAATGAATTTCATGTTTTTATTGATAATTTAAAAAAATACCGTTGGATGGACGTATATCATCAAGAATATGGATTGATAAAGATGAGCGAAGGTGTTTCGAAAAAAATATCTTTTGAAAATAAGCTTAAAAATTTACCAGATTTTTATAATTCAAAATTGGCATTTATTCATGATGTTTTTGGTGTGTTTATGGCCGATGCCTTAAACCATTTTAATATTTCTGATAGATTGTGACTGTAAATTTAGGCCTTAATTCCGATTTTTATCGTATTTTTCACCGTTGCTTATTCATTTGAATGAAGTTTATTGGCTACTATTTCTTTTCTTTAGTGTTAATTTTCACACTAATATTTCAAGTTTCTTGCAACGCAGAGGATAATGCCAATGTTTCAAAATCTAATGAGACCGATTCTATAGATCTACCGAATATTTTAAAGAAAAAAAAGCTAACGGTTTTATTTGAAAATAGTATTCTTTCTTATTTCAATTATAAAGGAAAAGAAATGGGGTTTGAGTACGAACTTATGTCAGAATTTGCAAAGCATTTGGGTGTAGAATTAGACATTCAATTATTGGAAAATAAAGACAGTTTACTTTTCGAATTGAATAGTGGAGAAGTAGATGTAATTGCATGTAATTATGTACTAACCCGAGAGCGCAGTAAAGAAATGAATTTTTCAACTCCTTTTTACAAATCCCCTCAGGTTTTGGTGCAGCGAAGACCAGAAAATTGGAAAATATTGTCGGCTGAAAAAAGAGCTACAGCAATGATAACAGACCCTATTCAACTTGCTGGAAAAAAGGTGTATGTTTGGAAAAATTCAAGTTACTTTCAGCGTTTAATGCATCTTCAAGAAGAAATTGGCGATTCTATAAAAATCATTAAGCAAGAGGGTGATGTTGGAACAGAGGAGCTTATCGAAATGGTTGCTGAAGGTGAAATAGATTATACAATTTCAGAGCAGAATTTGGCATTGCTCAATCAAAGATTTTATGATAATCTCGATGTTTCAGTACCTATTGCAATAAAGCAAAATATTGTTTTTGGTATGCGAAAGGAGAGCGCTTTGCTTTTAGCTGCCATGAATGAATGGCTTAGTTCTTTTCTGAAAAGTGAAAAGTATACGTTCATAAAAAGTAAATATTTTGATTTAAAAAATATTGCTTCAGATCCAAATGAATTAATTGCAACAATTATTGGAGGTAAAATTTCAGACTATGATGATTTGTTTAAAAAACACGGAAAGACATATGGGATTGATTGGAGAATTTTAGCATCTATTGCATTTCAGGAGTCGAGATTTAATCCGAACGCTAGAGGTCTCGGAGGTGCATTTGGAATTATGCAATTTATGCCTTTAACAGGTAGAAAATACGGAGTAAATATCGGATCAAGTGCCGACAAGCAAATTGAGGCGGCATCGAAATTATTATCCAATACCTTAAAATCATTTAAGTCAATTCCTGATACTTTACAACGGTATAAATTTGCGTTGGCGAGTTATAACTCTGGGCAATCACATGTGGAGGATGCACAGCGCCTAGCTCGAAAATACGGCAAAGATCCTAATTTATGGGATGGACACGTTAAAGTGATGTTTAAAAATTTATCAAAACGCAAGTACTTTAGTGATAAGGTAGTTAAAAATGGGGCAGCACGTGGGTGGCATACTTGCAATTACGTAGATAAAATATTCAACCGTTACGAAAGTTGGAGAAAAATGACAGACGATTAATTTGTCTGGTAAATGGCTTTGTTAGAAATCAATTATTTTTGTAATTATGGCAGGTTCATCTATTGGCAAACTTTTTCGACTTACGACATTTGGCGAATCCCACGGTGAGGCCATAGGTGGAATTATTGAAGGGCTTCCTTCTAATTTTGATCTCGATTTGAATTTGGTTCAAACGGAACTCAATAGACGTGCACCAGGCCAGTCTGAACTGGTGACAGAAAGAAAGGAACCCGACACTTTGAAAGTGTTATCGGGTTTGTATGATGGAAAAACGACAGGTGCTCCGTTAGGATTTATTATTGAAAACAAAAATCAAAGATCACAGGATTATAATAATATTCAGAATAGTTTCAGACCATCCCATGCCGACTTCACCTATTACAAAAAATACGGTATTCGTGATCCCAGAGGTGGAGGTCGATCAAGTGCACGTGAAACGGCTTGTCGAGTTGTTGCGGGAGCAATTGCAAAGCAGTATTTAAGGCATTTTGGAATTAATTTTTCGACATTTGTTTGTCAAATAGGGAATATTACCTTGTCAGAATGGCGCGATTTTTCAAATGATGAAATTGAGTCAACACCTGTAAGATGCCCAAATAAGGAAGATGCGAATAGAATGATTGATTTAATTCAAACCATTAAAGAACAAGGTGATACAGTAGGAGGCATTATTTATTCTAAAGTTAAAGGCGTTCCACCAGGTTTGGGTGAGCCTGTTTTTGAGAAATTGAACGCTGAATTGGCAAAGGCAATTTTTTCAATAAACGCAGTTAAGGGGCTTGAATTTGGGAGTGGATTTGATGGTGCTAAAATGATGGGGTCTGAACAAAACGATATTTTTAACGCAGATGGCACCACAATTAGTAATAACTCCGGAGGCATTCAAGGAGGGATATCCAATGGAATGCCCATAGAATTGAAAGTTGCATTTAAACCTGTGTCATCTATTAAAAAACAACAAGACATCCTTAGTGAAGATGGAGAACTGATTTCAAATAAAATTGAGGGAAGACATGATCCTTGCGTCGTTCCAAGAGCTATTCCGATTGTTGAATCTATGGTTGCAATCGTAATTTTTGATCAGCTACTTCAACAAAAAACGACGAAGTTTTCTGATTTTAACGAGTAAATCCACCTTGAAGGTAACGCACAGATAAATATGATTTTATGGTTTTTGCTTGTGTTTCTAATAATTTTATCTGAGCATTGATATAGTTAATTTCTCGCATGTTGATTAGGAAAACCGTACTTTCACCCAGTTCGAAAAGGGATTGCTCGCCTTCTACCAATTGTTTGTAGCTCCCAGCTATCGTTTCAAGCTGTATTGATTGTTCAATTTGGGCAGCCCATTCGTTGAATATCTGTTGTTGCTTGATATCAAGTTCACGCTGTTTTATGCTTTGCTCATACTTGGTGTTTTCAATTTTCAATTTTGTTATTTCTAGAGATGAACGTTCTTTCCTTAAAAATATCGGCATATAAAAAGTACCACCCCATTTGTAGTTATTGATATTGTAGTTGCTAATTGGACCTTGCGCCTCTTGCAGGAAATTATAGTTTAATGATAGCTGCGGCTTTAACATTTCTATTTTCAATCTCCGTTCATAGTTGAGGTCTGTAAGTTTATAATCGTAGGCTTGTAAGTATGGTGTTTCTCTAAGTTCGGTAGCACGTGAAATTGTTATTGGCTGGATATTTAATGCTGCTGGACTTACTGTACTATCAAAAAATAAAGGCGTAAGCCCTTGATCCCAGAGATAACTTTCAACTTTGAGACGCGAGTTTTGTTCAAGAACGGTTTTTTGATTCAATTCGAAAAGCCGCTGGGTATATATTGCCAATGCTTCAACAGTATCTATCGCTGGTCGGTCTTCGGCAAAAACTTTATCTTTAATTTGATCGAATCTGGCTTTTGCGAATCCAGCCATGTTTTCGGCCAGAATCCTTTGATTGTAATTTTCCTGCCATACGACAAAATCACTACTTGCCTCATAAAGTAAGTCGTTTAATGCAATGTTCCGCTCAACTTCAGACAACAAAAGGGCATTTTGGGCACGTTTCAGTTGGGTTCGTTGTTCGTCGGTTAGAAGTCCTCGTCCCAATTGTACTTCAACGCCTAAAAGTCCTAGACCATTAACAGGTGTATTGTCTTCAGGAGACAAATATTCGCCTCTATTCCAATCAAGCATCCCTTTAAACTGAACCCCGAAACGTGTTGGGATTTTGACACCTGTCGACAGCGTGCTATAGTATGTTTTTCCATCGTAATATTTTTGATTGATTTGTGCAACAGCTTGCGGATCAAAGGCTCCTTTGCTATTAATTGTAAATTGATCAGCTTGCACAATGTAGTTGTTGGTAATAAAAGATAAGGGGTGATTCTCTCTAACTTGAATGATAAATGATTCCATGTCTAGCTGAAACAAAGTGTCTTGTGCGCCCACTATTGGAGAACAAAACAACAGAACTATTAAGCGTATTTTTTTCATTTATCTTTTTTAGTGTTTTCTGATTTTTCTATTGTTTTTGCAGCTGGATTTTCATAGTAATTTGGTGGGAAACCGTTAATTTTTCGCCACAACTCATACCATAAAGGAACATCGTGAAGTAAAGCAATGCCTCGGGTTGCAACCCCCATTCTTAAACCTGCTGGCCATTTGTGGTCGCTTGGATCAGGTTCAATTAGAATTCTATATTTTCCGTTGTCACTGATGTAATTATCTACTGCTGAAACAATTCCTGTATACATACCATAGCTCAGTTTAGGCCAGCCTGAAAAGACAATTGCAGGCCATCCATCGAATTGTAAACGCACTTTACTTCCAACATGTATTAGTGGTAGGTCAACTGGATCAACAAACATTTCAACTGCCATGTCGGATTCAGCAGGGACTATGCTCATCAAAGGACTTCCTTCTTTTATTATTTCACCTATTCCACTTAATAAAGCCTTCGATATAAATCCATTTTGTGGTGCGGTTATGTAATAATATCCTGATCGAATGCTGTAATTCGTGACTTCGTTTTGCATTTTCGTAACCTCTGCTTCTGTGTCATAAAGGCTACTCAATGCTGTGGCTTTATCTGATTCACTTTTTGCGATTTTATCTCGATAGTCCGCATCTATTGATTCAATTTCGGAAATTAAATTATCAAGTTCGTTTTTTGAAACTTTAAGTTTGTTTTCATAACTCGTATATTCTGCTTCAAGCTGCTGCACTTTAACAAGGCTATTCTCCAAATCTGTTTTAGATTTCAAGTTCTTCTCATACAAGCCTTCCGTTCGCTTGTATTGTTTTCTTGCAATATCTAATTTATTTGAAGCTGCCACAAGATCCATACTATCTGTTGTAACTTTGTATTTTCCTTGTTTAATTTTATTTTTCGATTGCATTAACTTAACTGCCCGATTGTCAATCATTGCATCAATCTGATTATCTAAAGCCTGAACCTTTTCCATATATGATGAAGCGCTGCTTTCTTTTGATTTTATTTGAGATTCTGATCTTTCAATAAGCATCGTGTCCATATATTCAGTTTTTATTTCAGAAATAAATACTAGTGTGTCACCTTTTTCAACGAACTGTCCTTCTTGAATATACCATTTTTCAATTTTTCCTCCAATAATTGCATTAATTGTTTGAGGTCTATTTGCCGGATTATATGCAGTAACTTTTCCATAAGAACTTATTGATTGCGTCCAGGGTAGTAACAGTATTATCAATAATAGAAGTGCGGAAAATATTAAAATTCTTGAAAGACGATTAGGTGTTTTTCGCTTTTCTAAAGTTTGAATGGATTTATAATTTTGAAAACGATACATAATCAAATAGTTTTAATTGTCCAATTGGGTAACGAAAGGTGTTCAGATGCACAAACAATTGTTGTGTTTGGATAATTTGATTCAATTCTGGATAAAATTTCCGAAAGTTCGTCTGTCTCCATAGCCAATTGATCAAAGGATAGCAATAAAAATTCAGGATTGTGAGCAATAGCGCGTGTTATTAAAACTTTTTCCTTTACTTCTTCTGTAAACTGTCCAAATTGTTGGAATATTTCAAAATTATATCCGTACCGCTCCTTTTCTATAAATTCAATTAATCCAGTTGTTTCTATAGCTAGTTGAAGTTGATGTTCAGAAATCGAATCCCTTCCCATAATAATATTCTCCATTAGTGTTCCCCTTACCAATTGGGATCCTTTTTCGAACCATCCCGTAACATCGAAGGTTTTTACAATTTTTTGTGGATCTGGAAGCGTTTTATTCCAAAGTAAAATATTACTGGAATTAATTGATGTATCTATGAGCTGACGCAATATATTTGTGGTTTCGATGCTATCTATTCCTCTTAAAATTATTTTATCTCCTTTATCTACTTTAATGATCGGCTTATCATTTTCTTCCTTACTGGTAAGTTCCACTGGGAAAATACTTCTATCATTTGTTTTTTCTTCCTCCTCGTCTTGTTCGAAAGCCAATGGAATATCAATCACTTGACCCAATTTTTCAAGCGAAGTAAATACATCATATAAGGATTCTAATAATTGAATTAGTTTTTCGACAGAGGCCAGTAATAAAAGAATTAGAACTTCGGCAGCAACAAATTGCCCCAAGTTCATTTGTTGATCGATAACTAAATATCCACCCAATCCGAGCAATGCGGCAACGATTACAGCTTTAAGTGATACCATCCAAAAATATTGTTTCCACAAAATTTTAAAATGTTCTTCGCGAGCATTCAAGTAATCTTGTGTGTGTGCGTCAAGTTTTTTGAGTGGTAAGTTGCCTTTTGGGGTTAAGCGAAAACTCCAATCGGCTCTGGCAACTTCTTGAAGCCAATATGCCGTGCGGTATTTGTAACCCGATTCCTCTAAACTGGTTTTGAAACCAGCACGAATCATAGGTCTAAATACTAGGTAAAGCGTAAAAACTAGGAGTAAAGAGAAAGCAATGTAAAAGGGGTGATAGAATGATAGTACAATTAAGCTGAAAGTGATTTGAAGGGATGATGAGGTAAAATCAAGCAGTACCTTTGCCAATCCTTTTTGAAGACTTATAATATCGAAAAAGCGGTTCATCAATTCAGCGGGCTCTTTGTCATTAACCATACTTCTTTTAAATCTTGGAAATCGGTACGCTAAATCGAAGGAATAACGCGCAAATATGCGTTGTTGAAGATTTTCGGTTATGCGAAGTTGCATTATTTGCAATGTTCCGGAAAGAATCACCCCACCTATAACAAAAAGTATTAAAATCAACCATGATGTGCTAATTTGACCAGCTTGTATAAAGTGGATTACTGCTTGAATTCCAAGAGGTAAACTAAGGCCTAATATTCCACTAAAAATGGCATAAATATATAATTGAGAAACTTCGCGTCTTTCTAATTTTAATAACTCTGAAAGTCGTTTCCAAGGTGTTTTAATCATGATTTATTAACGTTAAAAGTGTTGAAAAGCTGGTCATTTAAAAGTTTGATCAGAAAGTTTTCGACGTTTTTGCTTCCTTTTTCAGCATTCGTGAGACTTGGTAAATGCTCTGCAAAAAAATGTTGAATGTGGGCAGCTTCAATTATTGTCGTGACCAACATATTTGGTTGTTCAAAGTCAGGACGGACAGTTTTAATCCAATCGCATATTCTTGCCACGAGTAGTTTGTAATTTTGAAAAGCACCTATTTTATTCACATCATCGACATTTTTACTTAACATAGATTTTATTCCCTCTTGTTGAACAATCTTATTTAATTTATGTTGGTTCATTCCAGTATAGTCATTGTCTATTTTGTTTTCTTCTATCAAAATTTCAATTGCTGTTTTGATTTTGTCTTCAATATTTTCTTTGTGATGCGTCGCTAGTGAAATTTGGTAATTCATCCAACCCCAATATAAGGAATCTAGATATAGTAAAAGTTGATACTTATTTTCAAAATACCTGTAAACTGAAGCTTCCGTTGTTCCTATTCGATGTGCGAGTTTTTTAAATGTAAACGCTTCAAATCCGATCTCATCAATCAATGCAACTGCATCATTTAGAATTGCATTTCCCAATTTCGTCTCTTGAGGATCCCTGATGAAATTACATTCTGGGATGTTTAATTTAATTTGTTTAATCATTTAATAGTAATACTATTATTAATAATTGTTTTACCTTTAACAAATATACAATTACTTTGTTTTTGCCAAATGTGAAAAAAACTTAAAAATGAATGATTACTGCTTACTCATTTATAAATCTGGAAAATTTCCGATATTCGCTTTTAAAATTTAACCTTATGATTCAAAGAATTCAAACTGTCTTTTTTACGATTGCCTTGATATTTGCAACACTGCCTTTGATTGGGATTTCACTTTTTACAATAACACCAGGCAATTCTGAGATTAAAGTTGATGCTTTTGAGTTCAATGGAAATGGCATAACCGAAAACCAAAGTTTTTGGATTTTACTTTCGGTAGCAATCCTCATTTTATTATTAACTATTTTCTCGTTTAAGAATAGAAAAACTCAAATAAAGTTAGCTTGGTTAGATTTTGTTTTACTTTTAGTTTTAGTTATTTGGATTTTTGTTTCCATTTATTTCAATCCTATTTTTGCCGAAGCAAACAAGAAACCAGGATTTGGAATAATCTCCCTATTCTTAGCCTTACCTTTTATTTTTTTTGGTATTCGTGGTGTGAAAAAAGATCAAGCGCTACTCGATTCATTAAATCGATTGAGGTAATTGATTCCGAAATAATGATTTCTTTGTGTCCATGTGACACTTTTCCTTAAATTTATGTTTTGAATTGATATTCAATGCATAGTAATTTATTTTTCAATTTTTTAATTATTGTCATCGTTTTTTTTGGATTCCAGGAACGAGTATGTGCACAGAACTATGTATTTGCGCAACTTAACGGAAGTCCAATAGTAAACACAACAGGGTGGGTGATGACTGGAAATGCTTTTACCGGAGACACTCCTGGCGATGCCGATAATTTGTTAAATGAACTTGTACTCACGAGTAATACAACTTGGCAAAGTGGAGCGATTTTTTACAATAGTCCAATTAATCTTCAAGTTTGCACCAAATGGACTGTTGAATTTGATTTTCGCATTTTTGGTGGAAATGGAGCAGATGGATTGGCTTTCTGTTTTTTAGATGTGCCTCCATCTGGTTTTGTTAATGGTGGTGGTATGGGTATTCCTGGTACAGCAAACGGCTTAAAAATAGGATTAGATACTTACAACAATTGTGGCGGGCCTAACCCAGAATTACAAATATATTCAGGACCTGGATATGACGAGTGTATTGCTGGAATGGTGAAATTAGACAATACCTCCGGAAACCTAAACTTTGTTAGAAATAACAGTTATCAGCCGGCTCGAATTACCTATAACAATGGAGTCATTCAATTTTTTATTAATAATACACTTTATCTTACCGCTAATTTTACCTTGAATTTTACCGGATACATGGGGTTCACCGCATCATCGGGTTCCTTGTACGACCAACATTCTGTTCGAAACGTTATAATTTACACAGAACAGGCCACATCAAATGCTGGTCCAAACCTGAGCATGTGTTCTGGAGATACTGTAACAATCGGTTCTACTCCGAATAATCAATACCTATACGATTGGACACCGTCAACAGGTCTGTTGGCAACCAATACTGCCAATCCAAACGTTACGCTCATCAATAATACCTCGCTTCCAATTACCCAAACGTATACAGTATCGACCTCATTGGCTACCAATCCAGGAGTTTGCCCAACTAGTGATCAAGTTGTTGTCACAGTTTTTCCAAATCTATCTTCAGTAATAAACGATACGGTTTGCAATGGTGGTCCCTATAATTTTAATGGTCAAACTTTGAATGTTTCAGGAACTTATATTGCCAATTTACAGAGCGTGAACGGATGTGATTCAACCATTACGCTGAATTTGATTGTTTCCTCTCCGCCCAATTTGTTAATCTCTGATACTGCCTTTTGCCAAGGGGGAACAGCTGTTTTAAATCCTTCAGGTGCAGATGCTTATCAATGGATTCCAATTGCAGGTCTGGTCAATTCAAATGGAACCTTAACGATTACACCAAATCAAAGTATGGATTTTCTTTTGATAGGAGCAAATGCGTTCAATTGCTTGGATTCTCAGAACGTACAAGTTACGGTTTTCGACAATCCGTCTGTTATTTTGACATCCTCTGAACTCGGAATTTGTCCAGGCGAGGAGGTCAGTCTCATTGCATCAGGAGCGAATAGCTATCAATGGAATGGCGGATTCGTTACCGGCCAATCTGGTAATAATCACATTTTTAGTCCTAGTCAGACCGAAATTTATACTGTCGTTGGCACCAACAATACAGGATGCTCAGATACTGCTGAAATACAAATAATCGTCCATCCCGAGCCAAATCTTTCTGTTTCTGCTGATACCGCAATTTGTTTGGGAGCTGACCTTGTATTGAATGCGACGGGTGCTCAGAGTTTTATCTGGAGCAATGGTGAAACGGGAGCATCCAATCTAATTACTCCTTCAAATACGTCTTATTTTCAAGTTACAGGAAGTAACAATTTCGGATGTTCGGATTCAGATTCTATATTGGTTACCGTTTATCCAAGTCCAGAGGCGAATATTCAAGCCAATACAACTATGGTATACAGCGATGATCCTACAGTAGAATTTTCGAATAATAGCAACGGTAATGCCGTATCAATTTGGGATTTCGATAATGGAGAACCAATCGAGTCCAGTTCGACAAGTTTTGAATATACCTATCCTCAACAGGCCGGAAATTATTTAGTTACACTTACGGTAATCAATGAATTTGGTTGTACGGATAACACATTCGTTCCGATCGAAGTAATTGGGGATATCGTTTTTTACATACCGAATGCTTTCACTCCAGACGGTGATGAATTCAATAACGCATTTTTACCGGTATTTACCAGCGGATTTGATCCATATAATTACCTCTTAACCATTTATAATCGTTGGGGTGAGGTGGTTTTTGAATCCAATAATCACTTGTTAGGTTGGGATGGTGATTACAATGGGCAATTGTGTCCTTCGGGAATATACACCTATGCCATAACGTACAAGGCGATAGGAACGGATTTTAAGAAAACAATTCATGGACACGTTGAATTGTTGAGGTGAGTAAATTCTAGTCCTTTCCAATATTAAGATTATTCACTTATGCTTCGATTCATTTCGGTATCTTTGCAGCCATGAATTACCTTTCTGTAGAAAATCTTACCAAATCATTCGGCGAACGCGTACTCTTTGCAGACTTGACTTTCGGAATCGATAGCGGTCAAAAAGTAGCAATTGTTGCAAAAAATGGAAACGGCAAAACAACCTTGTTGCGCTGTTTAATGGGAATGGAACAATATGATAATGGAACGATTGTATATCGAAAGGATATTCGCGTGGTTTACATGCAGCAAACCGATTTATTGGATGAAAACCAAAGTATTTTAGATGCGGTATTGTCTCACGATTTGCCACATTTAAAAATTGTAAAAAAATACAATGAGGCTTTAGCTTCAGGTAACAATGACGCAGTTGAAGCGTGTTATGAGGAAATGACAGAATTGAACGCCTGGGATACGGAAGTTCAAGTGAATCAAATGCTCTCGAAATTAAAACTCAACGATACTTCTGCTAAAATTGGTTCTTTGTCTGGTGGGCAGAAAAAACGCGTTGCATTAGCTCAGGTATTACTTGCAGATGCCGATTTGCTATTTTTGGATGAGCCTACCAACCACTTGGATTTGGATATGATCGAATGGTTAGAGGATTATTTATCCAAGTCGAAAGCAACAATCATCATGGTAACACACGACCGTTACTTTTTAGAAGTAGTATGCGATACAATTTTCGAATTGGAGGATAAAACCTTACACCGTTACAAAGGAAACTTTTCCTATTACTTGGAAAAAAAGGCAGAACGCCAGGAACAACAACAAGCAACCATAGATAAAGCGCGAAATACCTTTAAAAAGGAACTTGATTGGATTCGTAGGCAACCTAAAGCCAGAGGAACTAAGCAAAAGGCGCGTATCGATGCTTTTCAAGAAACCAAGAAAATAGCTTCACAACGCATAGATGAGGATGAAATAGATATTCCCGTAAAAATGGAACGCTTGGGAACCAAAATCGTTGAGTTGCATAAAATTTCAAAAGCCTTTGGAACCAAAACCATATTAAACGGATTTACTTACAACTTTCAGCGTCAAGAACGCTTAGGGATTGTAGGTTCAAATGGAACTGGAAAGTCGACATTTTTAAATCTTCTACAAGGTCATTTAGAGCCGGATCAAGGAAAAATTGTCATCGGTGAGACCGTGGTTTTTGGTTATTATAGTCAAGAATTGATCAAGGTTGATGAGGATAAAAAAGTCATTGATGTCATTCGCGATATTGCCGAATTCATTCCGCTTGAAAAAGGTCGCCAACTATCAGCTGCTCAGTTTTTGGAAAAGTTTCTTTTCGATCGCTCCATGCATTACAATTTCGTTCACAAATTAAGTGGGGGAGAAAAGCGACGTTTAAAATTGATGACAGTACTCATGTCGAATCCGAATTTTCTAATTCTCGATGAGCCAACAAACGACCTGGATATTTTTGTAATGTCCGTCCTTGAGGAATACTTGCGCTCATTTCAAGGATGTTTGATTGTTGTTTCACATGATAGGTATTTCATGGATAAAATGGTTGATCATCTTTTTGTTTTCGAAGGAGAAGGTGCTATCAAAGACATTCTTGGAAATTATACTGCTTATCGACAGTTGGAAAAGAACGCGGTTAAAAATCCCGAACCTGTCGTTGTTAAACAAGCGGAGGTGAAAGCAGAAACACCCGTAAAAGAGAAGCGAAAATTGTCATTCAAAGAAAAGGAAGAATTTAACCAGTTGGAAAGTCAAATGGAACAACTTGAGCAAGAAAAGCAACAATTAACAATGGAAATGAGCAGCGGTTCGGTAACCAATGAAGATTTGATTCGCATTGGAAATCGAATAGCTGAAATCGTTTCTCAACTGGAAATCATGTCAGATCGTTGGTTGGAATTGGCGGATTTTGTTTGATTTGATGAACCCTTTCTCTCATTCTCATTCTCTCCGCCTTCGCCGCGGCGAAGCGGTCTCATTCTCTCCCTTACTCCTTATGATAAGTCGGAAAATCAACCGGAATCTTACTTACTCTATCATGTAAAACTATGCTTCCTGCCACAGCCACATTTAACGAATTATTTCCCGGTAATTTTACCAAATAATGGCATGCATCCAATATTTCCTCAGGCAAACCTTCATCTTCAGCACCTAACAAGTAAATCCCACGTTTAGGATGTTGAAAATTGGATAACATTTCGGACTTCTCGGTCATTTCAACGCCAATCAGTCTGCAATCATATGGTATAGATTTCAAAAAATCTTCAGTTGTTCGGTAATGAAACATGGGAATTCTTGCCCAAGTTTTTAGCACATCAGAGGTTTGTTTTTTATACCGTTTATCAATAGTAAAGATGTAACTTGCCCCAAGTATATACGCAGTTCGCCAAAGTGTTCCAATGTTGTGTTCTGTCTTTCCCCTGTAAATTCCAATTGCAAAATAACCTTGGTTGTGTATTGTTTTCATGCAACAAAATTGCAAAATTACTTTCGCACCTGCTACCTTTTGTCAATCTTTGTAAAAATGAATAAAATATGGAATTTCTCAACCCAAAACTCGATAAATATGTGTGCGATCATACTGAAACTGAATCTTCTTATTTGGCCGAATTAAACCGTAAAACCCATTTAAAAGTTTTACAGCCACGTATGCTAAGTGGTCATTTTCAAGGAAGGGTATTAAGTATGCTTATGCACATGATTCAACCGGAGCGCATTCTAGAAATTGGAACCTATACCGGGTATTCTGCTTTGTGTTTGGCAGAAGGATTAAAGGAAAATGGATTGGTTATTACCATTGAAGCCAATGAAGAATTGGAAAATATTATAAAAGAGTCAATTGAATCGGCTGGAATGCAAACAAAAATTAAAAGTATAATAGGAGATGCGACGGTTGAAATTTCAAATCTTGATGAATTGTTCGACGTTGTTTTTATTGATGCCGATAAAAAGAACTACATCAATTATTACAATCTGGTTTTCCCAAAAGTGAAAAGTGGCGGATACATTATTGCAGACAACGTCTTGTGGTCAGGGAAAGTTATTGAGGAAAAATCGGATAAAGAAACTGAAATCATAAAAGCATACAATGATTTGATTCATTCAGATGTAAGAGTCTCGGAGGTATTGCTTCCAATTAGAGACGGATTGATGATAGCACGTAAACATTAATTTAGATTATAGTATTCCAAGGATAATCAGGATTCCCATTATTGCTAAAAATAATCCGACCAGAATTTTTAAAAAGTTGAGTGAGGTTTTCTTCAATAGTTGATTTCCAAAAATAGTACCAGCAAATGCAGCAAAAGTTGATGCAATAACAATTCCATAGGATTCACCAATGAATTCAAATTTGAGACCTGTCGCATATACGCTAAGTCGAGCAATATCAATTACCAATGCAATTGCATTAGATGTAGCAATAAAGGCTTCTTTATTTAAACCTGATTTTACTAGAAATGCTGATCTAAATGCTCCTTGATGGCCCGAAAGTCCTCCAAAAAAACCACTCAACAACCCACCAACAGGAAGGTATTTCGGAGAAAATTGTAAATTATCAACTTGTGGAATAAACTCCCAAATGGCAAAGAACAACATGAGAAATCCAACCAGCATTTTCAAGCTCGTCACTTCCGCTTTAATAGAACCAATCGAATAATTATACAATGTTGCAGATTCTCCTATTGAAATCAATAAATAACTTCCAAGTAGCGCTGCAAACAGAGCTGGAATACCGAATTTCATCAGTACTTTTAGATTTACATTTCTGTAAACCAATATAAATTTGAAAATATTATTTGCAAAATGAACGACTCCGGTAGCTGCAACTGCAAATGAAACTGGGAAGAAAACTGAAAACGTTGGTAACAGTAACGTTCCCAATCCAAAACCAGAGAAAAAGGTAAGTAAAGATCCGATTATTACAATTCCACAAACAATAATATATTCCATTTCTTATTTTTGTTAAGTCAAAAGAACAGATTTTTTTGTTACTATGTTTCATTTAACCTTATTTTCATAATTAATTATGATAGACTTAAGAAGCGATACGGTCACTTTGCCATCCAAGGAAATGAAAGAATTCATGATTAATGCTCCTGTTGGTGATGATGTTTTTGCGGAGGATCAAACTGTTAATGATTTGCAAGAATTTGCTGCAAATTATTTTGGAAAAGAGGCTGCGCTTTTTTGTTCTTCCGGAACACAAACTAATCAGATTGCAATTAATGTTCATGTTCAGCCTGGTGGTGAGGTAATTTGTCATGAGGAAAGTCACATTTATAAATATGAAGGTGGAGGTATTGCCAGAAATAGTGGAGCTTCTGTTAGGTTGTTGACAGGTGATAGAGGGAGACTGAATGTTGAAACGATTTCAAAGTGGATCAATAATCCTGAAGATGTACATTTTCCTTTAACCCAACTTGTAAGTCTTGAAGATACCGCAAACAGGGGAGGCGGTGCCATTTATGATATTGAAGAAATTAAGAAAATCAGTTCCTTTTGTAAAGAAAATAATTTACCGCTACACCTCGATGGAGCAAGGTTGATGAATGCTTTGGTCGAAACTAAAATAAATCCAAAGGAATATGCTCAATATTTTGATTCCATATCCCTTTGTTTGTCAAAAGGCCTAGGTGCTCCTGTTGGTTCACTTTTGATAGGATCCAGGAACTTCATAAAAAAATCCAGACGGGTAAGGAAAGTTTTTGGAGGTGGAATGCGTCAAGCTGGAATAATTGCTGCAGGAGGTTTATTTGCTCTGAGAAATAATGTAGAAAGATTACTGGACGATCACCATCACGCTAAATTGTTGGAAGCTACATTAAGCGAATTGAAGTGGGTTAAAAGTGTTTTTGCTGTCCAAACCAATATTGTTGTTGCAGTACTGAAAGAACCTCATAAACGGGACCAAATCATTTCCGAAATGCACAAAAATGGAATTCAAATAATGGCATTTGGACCAGGAATGCTAAGATTGGTTACCCATTTAGACGTTGCTTTGTCAGATATTCAAAAAGTTCAAAAAGCGTTATGCGAATTAAAAGTTTAAACTATATTTTTTTTTCATTTCTCCATATTTTAACTTCATGTTCATCAAACAATGAAGAACAAATCATAAATGCAGAAACAGTAATACCAACATCTGATTACAAGTCGCCTGTTGCGGTTACTGTAAGAGCTCCGATTGAAGATTATGGATTCAACAAAGATACTGCAGCATTTTACAAGCTTGATTACGACAGTATTTATCTGAATGATAACACTTTTTTTCCTGAGCGTTTTAATCCGAAAAAGTCAAATAAACTAATATTGAAAAATGGAAGTGATTCCACTTTATGGTACCATTGGACTTTTAAAGATTCCATTAAAACGAATAACGCACTTTACAATTGGTTGGATTGTTTCGATAAATACTGTAAATCTTTTAAATTGTATGAGAATAAGAATTTACAAAAGGATAATTTTATCCTCTTTATTTCAGATACTTCCTTGACATATATAAGCTCTAATGCATTGGTTTCTTTGTCGGCATGGTTGAATTATTACAAAATACATTCAGGAATTGCAGATTGGAAGTTGATTGTTTATCAAAAGAAAAATGGAAAAGCCGACTGGCTGACGATTAAGGAAGATGAGGAAATTAACGTAACTAAAAAATAATGCGACTACTGAATAGGGGATATATTTTGGTACAACACCGTCAAGCCTACTGGGATTGGGTAAAAAATGTAGATGAAGAATGCTTTTTAAACGAGGATGATAATTGTGAGCCAACGCTGTATTTGATAAAGGAAGATTTTTTTGACGATGAACTTCTCATTGAACAATATTTTAAAAAAATTTTTAAATCGGAATTACTCAGTGTTACTGATAATGAAAGTTTGTGGCCAGAAAAAATGAATATAGAAACTTTCGAATCATGGTTTATGATTTCAGTAATCGGCAGCACAGTTATCGATCTTGAAAAAAGTGATATACAGTATTAATTTAATTACTTATTAAATGAAAAATTTAATTCACCCATTGACTATTTTATTTGCAATCATGTTTATTATCGGTTGCACCGGCAAAGAAAATAAAAAAGAAACCGTCGAACAAAAAGCTCCAGTTCGGCCGCCTGTAAAAATTGGCACTCAAACATGGACAACCCAAAATTTAGATGTCGATGCATTTAGAAATGGAAATAAAATTCCTGAGGCAAAAACACAACAAGAGTGGATTCAAGCCGTGAAAGCGCATAAGCCAGCTTGGTGCTATTACTATAATGATCCTAAAAATGGTCAAAAATCTGGCAAATTATATAACTGGTTTGCTGTAAATGACCCGCAAGGACTTGCGCCTGAAGGCTGGCATATCCCGAGTGATGAAGAATGGTCAACTCTTGTAAAATTTTTAGGTGATGATAAAGAACTTGAGGGTAAGTTAAAATTTACTGAAGGATGGAAGGATAATGAAAATGGCAATAACTCAAGCGGACTATCCCTTGTCCCTGGAGGATACCGTTATTCTAATGGATATTTTGATCCAATTGGGTCAAGTGCATATTTTTGGAGCTCATCGATAGATGATAAGATTAAAGGAGATTCAATTGCCTTAGGAAGAAATCTAAGTTTCGATGGAAGTTTTCAAACTTATTGGCTATCAAAGGGCTTAGGACTATCGGTACGTTGTGTTAAAAACGAAAAATAGGTCGTTTTCGTAAGAGGTTACTGATAAGGTATAACGAACAAAGTCATATATTTTTTGTTATATCCATATGAAGACATTTTTGATTGTTACAGTTGCCATATTCGCAATATTTTTTGTTAGTCAAGCTTTTGTTATGAGCAGCAGTTCGGATATTGAACAACACCCTTATGTTGTTTTAGAGCGTTTTGATGATTTTGAAATCAGACAATATGCCCCAGCACTTTTTTCCAGTGTTAAAATGGATGCCAATTCCTATGAAAGTACGTCAAGTTCAGGTTTTCGTGTTTTGGCCGGTTATATATTTGGAGGGAATGAAGAAAGTAAAAGTATTGCAATGACTTCCCCTGTAAGAATGGAAATCGGAGATTCTACTAAAATGTCGTTTATGGTCCCGAAAGCCTATACGGTGGAGACATTACCGAAACCAAATAATAGTAAAATATACTTTGAAGCTGACAGTCAAAAAGTGATGGCGGCAATCGAATTTGGGGGATGGGCGAATGATGATAAAATTAAAAGCTATCAAGAAAAATTAGATGAATTGGTAACACAGAAAGGTTATAAACACAAGGGCAATTTCGCATACTTAGGTTACAACCCTCCCTATCAGATTTTGAATAGACGAAATGAAATCGTTGTTGAGCTTGAGGCCTACGAAATAAAAAATTAACTCCTCAAGATAAGCTTTGAATTGTAATAATCCGGATTTAATGAAACTTCCTCTAAAACAAATGGAGGTAATGTGAAATTTTCATCTTCACTTTCTAATTCAATTTCTGCTAAAATAAGACCCTCCAATTTATCTTCAAACACGTCTATTTCCCAAATTTTATTCTCGTATTTCAGAGTATATCGCCACTTGCTAAGGACTTTGCATTGAAAATTATTGAACATTTGATTAACATCATCAAATGGGATTTGATATTCGAATTCTTCCCTTGAAATTCCTTTGCTTTCTCCCTTAATTGTTAAATATCCAACATTACCTTTAGTCCTAAGTCTAACAGTTATATTTGAGGAATTTAACAAATAACCTTGCTTGATTAAAAAGGGTTCGGGCTTTGGAAATAAATTCCATTTTTCTGAATCAACCAAAAATTTCCTTTCAATCTCCATTTATCAAAGTTTTCTCAAAAGTATTGGATTAAAATTAATATTCTTAATCATACTCGTCCTTATTAATTCATTTACGGACAATAATCCTGTGAATTGTACTAATTTTATAATGTTGAAAATATTCCTGACATACGATTACGAGTTGTTCTTCGGTAGCAATACAGGATCAATTGAAAAATGTTTGATTGAACCTACAAAAAAATTGTTAGAAATAGGTGAAAAGTATGACATTCATTTGACGTTTTTTGTTGATGTAGGTTATCTAATAAAACTCGAGCAATTTGCAAGAGATTTTAATCATTTGAAACAAGATTTTGAGAATGTCACAAATCAAATTCGTTTAATGATTCAAAACGGTCATGATGTGCAACTTCATGTTCATCCGCATTGGGAGAAATCCGTTTATGATGGAGAGAATTGGATAATGAACGTAACTGGAAATTATAAATTGGCAGATTTTAAGGATGATGAAGTTGAATCAATTCTAACTCAGTACAAATTGTATTTGGAAAAGCTAATTGGAAGAAAAACTTTTGCTTTTCGTGCAGGAGGTTGGTGTATTCAACCATTTGATAGATTTAAACATATTTTTTCAAAATTGGATATCAAAATTGATTCATCTGTCTTTTATGGAGGTAAATTTTACTCAGTAGATTATGCATTTGACTTTACCAAAGCACCAAAAAAATCTTCTTACAGATTTGAATCAGATGTTTGTAGCGAAGTTGAAAATGGTAGTTTTTTGCAAATACCAATAAGTTCATGGCGTTATTCACCTTTGTTTTACTGGCGATTATACATTAACGGAAGGCTTAATCCTGATCAACATAAAATGGTTGGTGACGGTAATTTCTTGAAACAACCGGGAAGAAAAAAATCTGTTTTAACTAATTTTACTTGGAATCATGTGAGTACAGATGGATATTACGCATCCAAATTGAATCAAATTTTAAAGCGTTTTATTAAAAGTGATTCGAAAAATATGGTGCTTATTGGACATCCAAAAAGTATGACGAAATTTTCTTTCAGGAAACTTGAAGATTTTATAGAACGAAACCATAAGAAACACGAATTTTTCACGTTCCAGAATGTCGTTGAAAATAATTGAAAGAGAACATATTAACACCACCAAATGGAACGCTTTGGTAACTGCTAAACTTGGGCATTCTATTTTTTCACACAGTTATTACTTAGATGAAGTCGCAGAGAATTGGTGCATTATTACTGATTCCGATTATTCCTGTGGAATTGCTATTCCATATACCAAGAGGCTCGGTACAAAGTGTTTTACAACTCCCATCTTTGTCAGATATTTGGAATGGTTTGGTAGTCAGAGTAATTGGGAAATTGCCGCTAACTTAATTGAAAATTCATTCTCTGGCGGTTCATTTCAGGTACCTAAAAACTTAGTCAATCATCAACTAGAAAGAAACTTTCAAATTGTTGAAGGAGATAGAAAATTAAGTTCTCAAGCGAAAAGAATGCTTGCGAAAGCTAAAGATTATAAAGTTGAAATTGCTAACGAATCGGAGATTCTTTCGATTTTAAAAATAATTGAAAGCGAATTGCCTTCCCGAATATCCACTTTAAACACAAGGAATATTGCAATCTTGAGTCAATTGGTGCTAAATTTAGGTCAAAAAAATTATGTAAAATCCTTTGTTATTAAAAGTGAGCGTAAAATCGTTGCAGGTATCATTTTAATTGAATTCAATGGTGTACTTTTATATTTGAAAGGGGCTTCATTTTCTGATTTTAAAAAGAATGGGGCAATGTATGCATTAATGGATTACGCTATCGTCCATGCTCAGCAAAATAATTTGATCTTTGATTTTGGTGGATCATCAGCAGAAGGCGTGCGAAGATTTAATTTAAACTTGGGTGGTGTCGATATTCAATACGGAGTTTATCATTCTGATAAAATGCCATTTTGGTATAAAGGATTAAAGAGAATAAAGAATTTATGGATAAAAAAGTGATTTTAATTACCGGAGCTTCTGGTGGAATAGGACGCGAATTGGCATCCTTTTTAAATGATGAAAAATATCACTTGGTTTTACACCATTTCAAAAATAATATCGATTTAGTTGAAAATGAAAATATAACTGTAATCAAAGCCGATTTAACGCAAACTGCAGATATTGAGTATTTGGTTGATGAGATCTTAGCTAAATTTGGAAGAGTTGATGTGATCATTAATAATTCTGGTATAACTAGAAATGCAGTAACTTGGAAAACTACGGATGATGATTGGGATGAAACCATTTTGGTAAATTTAACCGCACCTTTCAAAATTTGTCGAGCTTTTCTTCCTTTAATGCGAAAAAACAATTACGGGGTAATCATCAATATCAGTTCCGTTGTTGGACAAATAGGGGTTCCGGGTACAGCTGCTTATGCAGCTTCCAAAGCGGGTCTAATTGGTTTAACCAAAACAATGGCGAAAGAAGTAGCCGTGAATAATATTAGGGTAAACGCAATCTCCTTAGGGTATTTTGAAAAAGGTATGATTTCTAATGTTCCTGAAGAAATTAAAAATGAGATAGTTGAACAGATTCCTATGAGAAAACTAGGAGAAGTAAAGAATATTTGTCAAACGGTTGCTTGGTTGATTCATGATGATTCGGATTATATTACTGGCCAAGTGATTAATCTAAACGGAGGTTTGTTCTGTTAGCATTGCAATTTGTAAGTTTGTATATGATTCAATTGAAAGCAAATACACCCAGATGGATAATAATTATTGTTGATTTATTGCTTTCTACTTTTGCTTTACTTTTTGCTTATCTTATTCGCTTCGACCTTAAAGCCGATACTGAACTAATCGCACAAGAATGGTATGTGCTTTCGAAATCAATCATAATTTACTATGCTGTAAAGCTTATTGTTTTTTATGTTTTCAAAATTCATAAAGGTTTGGTTCGACATACCTCAACAGAAGATATTCAGAGGATTTTTTGGGCTGTGCTAACTTGTTCCATTATTTATTTGTGTCTCGGTTTTGTTCGTGTTTATTTCTTTGATAAGTTCTTCTTATTCCCTACATCTGTTCTCATTCTTGAGGCTTTTGCAACATTTCTTTTCATGATAGGTTCAAGATTCACCGTGAAGCTGTGGTACTTGGAATCATTAAAATCGAAGCAATCTGAAACGAATATAATTATCTATGGTGCAGGAATTTCTGGACTGATTACAAAAAGAACTATAGAAAAAGACCCAAGATTAAATTATAAAATTATTGCATTCATTGACGATAATAAAAAAATGGATGGCACCAGATTGGAAGGTGTACCGATTTTACATTCTAGTAAACTTGATAAAGCCCTGCAAGAAGTTAACGTTTCAACATTAATTGTTGCCATACAAAAACCAGATGAGGCCAACAGAAAAAAGGTAGTTGAATCATGCCTTGCAAATAAAGTGACAATTCAAAAAGTGCCAAATGCGAAAAGTTGGATTAATGGGGAGTTTTCAGTTAAACAAATCGCTAAAATAAACATTGAAGATTTACTAGGAAGAAAGCCAATTGTCTTAGATGAATTGAAAATAAAAAATGAACTTTCGGGAAAAGTAGTTTTGGTCACAGGAGCTGCTGGTTCAATCGGAAGTGGAATAGTGAGAAGAATTATAAATTATAATCCCACTAAACTCATTTTACTTGACCAAGCAGAGTCAGATTTGTACAATTTACAACAAGAACTTTTGGCAAGCAAAATTGAGCTTGAGGTCGTTATAGGTGATATTCGGAATTATGATCGAATGAAGCGCCTGTTTGAGTTTTTTAATCCGAACTATGTCTTTCACGCAGCGGCATACAAGCATGTTCCACTAATGGAGAACAATCCATCTGAAGCAGTTTTTACAAACATTAAGGGGACAAAAAACCTTGTCGATTTATCGGTAATCTTTGGTGTGGAGAAATTTGTAATGATTTCTACAGACAAAGCAGTGAATCCCACCAATGTAATGGGGGCTTCAAAACGTATCGCAGAAATATATGCGCAATTATCCAATCAAAAAGGAAAAACAAAGTTTGTAACCACCCGATTTGGAAATGTCTTGGGTTCTAATGGTTCTGTTATTCCGCTTTTTCAGAAACAAATTGAACAAGGCGGTCCTGTTACAGTAACCGATGAACGCATTACAAGGTATTTTATGACCATTCCAGAGGCTTGTCAATTAGTACTAGAAGCTGGAACAATGGGAGAGGGTGGCGAAATTTTTGTTTTCGATATGGGTGAAAGTGTTAAAATAATTGACCTTGCACATAAAATGATTCAGCTAAGTGGCCTTGAGGTTGGAAAAGATATTCAAATTAATATAACGGGACTGCGACCAGGAGAAAAATTGTACGAAGAATTACTTTCAGCTGAGGAAAATACAATTCCAACACATCATCCACAAATACTTAAAGCTAAAACAAGGGAGGAAGTTGTTTCACGAATGCGTTCGATTGAAGAATTGATTGATCTTTTTGACCAACAAGAAAATACTGCTATCGTTAAAAAAATGAAGGAAATCGTTCCAGAGTTTATTAGTAATAATTCAGATTTTGAAAAATTGGATGCAAAATGATTTCACCACTAAAACTTCAAATACGATTTGCTGATCTCGATATTTTAGGTCATGTTAACAATTCTGTTTATTTGACTTATTTCGAATTGGCACGTTTGCACTATTTCAGATATTTAGTTGGTGATCATTGGGATTGGAAAAAAGATGGGATGGTATTGGTGAAAAATGAGGTGGAGTACTTAAAACCTGTATTGGTAACCGACAATCCTGAAATTGAAATGAAAGTAGCGCATATAGGAACAAAAAGCTTTGCACTAAATTATGAGTTAACTGTAAATGGGGTGTTATATACAAAAGGATTATCGGTTCAAGTATGCTACGATTCTATTTCAGGACAGAGTATTCCGATTCCTCCACAAATGTTGGAGGCACTTAAGAAACTAAATAAATTGGTATGAGAAAATTACTGTTTTTGAGTTTTATTTTACTAGCAAATGCCGCAATGGCTCAAATTAATCAAGACGCAAGATTGAAATGCTATGAAAAACCACCTGGGTATAAGCCTACTTGGCAGTGTGGTCTTACTCCCGGAGTTATCGATTGTCAAGAAAAACTGGTTTATGATGAGGATAGAAAATTAGTTGTAACCAACAGCACGGGTGCAGCATTTACCGGAATTTGCGAAACCTGTTATTTGAATGGACAATTGGAACAACAAGTGACCTTTGTAAATGGCAAGGAAGATGGTGAAATCATAACTTATTTCAAATCTGGTTGCACGCAAGTTGTAGAAAATTATGTTCAAGGAATTGAGAATGGGACCTTTACTGTTTACTATGACAGTACAGGAATTGTCCAAAAGGAATCAAATTTCTACATGGGGCAATTTGAAGGACATCAATACCAATTGACTAAAGATGGGGATACAGTCATTTCCGAGTATTACACCAATGATTTACTCAATGGAATGCGTCGTGATTTTCATCCAAAGGGGAAATTGAGAACCGAGGTGAATTACAAAGATGGTCTAATTAATGGAATGTATAAGCGATACAACCCTGAGGGAATTTTATTGGAAGAAATACCGTATAAAAATGGCAAACGTAATGGCGTATTGAAGAGTTATTTTGATGATGGTGTTGTTTTAGCTGTTGAAAATTGGACTATGGATGTGAAAAATGGAGAATTTAAAGTATTCTTCTATGACGGAACCATTCGTCTCAATGAATTTTACAAAAAAGGTGTTCCTGAGGGTTTGTTTGAAGAAAGATACCCAAACAATCAAATAATGTGGTCCAAGCTCTATAAAAAAGGTAAATTAATAGAGGAACATAGTTTTGACGAGAATGGGATTGAAACATATTCTTTTCGTGTAAATGATGCAACCGGCGAAGATGATCAAATGCCTGTTGATAAAACAGAGAAAAAGAAGAAAAAATCTAAAAAGGAAAAGAAATCCAAGAAAAAGTCTAAAAATCAAGAACAAGAAGTTATAACGCATTAAGTGAAGGTTGCTATAATAGGTGGCGGAGCAGCCGGATTTTTTTCGGCATTAAGTGTAAAAGCAAATTTTCCTGATGCAGCAGTTACGATTTTTGAAAAAAGTTCCAAAGTTTTATCAAAAGTCAAAATTTCAGGAGGAGGAAGATGCAACGTCACTAATGCTTGTTTTGATAATAAAGAACTTGCAGCAAATTATCCAAGAGGTGGAAGATTGCTTAAAAAATTATTTTATCAGTTCGACGCAAAATCAACAATTGATTGGTTTAAAATGAGGGATGTTTTGATGAAGACTTATCCTGATGGTTGTGTCTTCCCACTTTCAAATGATTCACAAACCATAATTGATTGCTTTATAAATGAAGCGCTTTCGAATCATATTAATATAAAAACCAATACCCCAGTTCGATCAATAGAAAAATCTGAAAATCAATTGCTCTTAAAATTTGATGAACAAATGGATTTTTTCGACCGGGTAATTGTTACTACTGGTGGTCAACCCAAAAGAAGCGGTCTGGTTTGGCTCGAAAATTTAGGGATCGACATTATTGATCCGGTTCCATCTTTATTCACTTTCAACATGCCGTCCGAGAGTATTACCGCCCTGATGGGTAATGTCGTGAATGAGGTAACGGTGAAAATTGAAGGTGAAAAACTTTTAGGAAAAGGGCCACTTCTAATTACGCATTGGGGTATGAGTGGTCCGGCTATTTTGCAACTTTCAGCATGGGGAGCGAGGTTGTTGAATGATAAAAATTACAATTTTTCAGTTTTAGTAAATTGGTTAAATGAAATTAAGGAGAATGAAGTTCTTTTTCAATTGGAAGACGTAAAGATGAATAACCTCAATAAAAAAATAATAAATCACAATCCTTTTCCAATTACGAATAAAATATGGGTATATCTTCTCGATAAATCAGGCGTGCATTCAGATGCGAAATGGAGTGAATTAAGCGGAAAATTAAAAAATCGATTGGTAAACAATTTAATAAACGATCGATATACTGTCTCTGGTAAGACAACATTTAAAGAAGAATTTGTTACAGCGGGAGGTGTTGCTTTGCATGAGATTAACCCGCAAACAATGGAATGTAAAAAAATTAAAGGCCTCTTCTTCGCTGGAGAAATATTGGATATTGATGGGATAACAGGTGGATTTAATTTTCAAGCCGCTTGGACAACTGCCTTTGTTGCTGGAAAACTTATCAATTAGTCTTTAACAGTATATTTTGAAGTATATCTTTAGTAGATAGCATACCGATAACCCTATCTTCATCCTCTGTCACCACCAATGCATGCACATTTTGTTTCAGTAGCATTTCAATGGCATCTTTAATTTTTTTTGAGGCATCAATTTTTATTGGGTCCAAAGTCATTATTTCATTAATTTTTATTTTATAAATAGGATCGTTATCATCCAAACTGGCATTTCCAATTTTTCGCATGAAATCAATCAAACTTACCAAACCCACTAATTTTTTGTCAGAAATTATTGGAATGTGGTGATGAAATGATTTTTTTTCAAAAATATGTTTTACGTCAAGTAATGATTCACTTGGACTTAGATAAAACACGTCGGATGTCATTATAGATAAAACGGAATCATTCAGTTTCATGATAGGTCAGTTGTATTGAATAAAATAACCGATTTATGGATTTCAATAGTTCGGCCATTCGAAATATACTAATTTTTCCTCAAAACTTATAAATATGAAAGCAAGAACATTATTGGAATTGGTCACATTGTCAACAACATTGTATACCATCTCGAAAGAAACTCAAGTCCTCGAAAAGCTAGGTGAATTGGGAGAAAAAGGAAAAAGGAAAATCAATTCTCTGGCAAAAGAACGTCTTTTTGACGACAAAGGAAACGAAGTTGAGTTCGTTGAAAAAATGTTACAAAAAGCTAAAGAGGCAAAAGAAGATTTGGATCATAAAATTGCTGGATTAATAGAAGATTTTTATGAAAAAATTAATGTTGCGCATGTTAAGCAGGTTGAAGTTTTAGAACAAAAATTAGCTGAAATGAATAAAAACTTAACCGATGCGGAAACCAGAATCAATCAACTCGAGAAAAATGCAGTTTAATCATGGGATGGCTGGCTCGGTTGCAAAATCGTTATAAATCCTTTGTTCGATACAATCAAATTTTGAGGGTGTTCGTAAGATATGGATTTGAGGAAATGGTTTCTTATATGATTGCAACCGGGCGCTATAGATTAATTCGAAAACTTATCCCATCTACCACAAAGAAAAATGCCCAAAAATATACAAAGTGGGAAAAAATGCGACTTGTCTGTGAAGAATTGGGACCAACCTTCGTGAAATTTGGACAAATTTTGAGTAATAGAGCAGATTTGTTACCCAAAGAGCTAATTATTCAACTGGAAAAGTTACAAGACAATGTCCCACCATTTCCTGGCGATGTTGCAGTTAAATTGGTAGAGTCAGAATTTAATCAACCGATTGAACAACTTCTGTATCATTTTGACACGGAAGCATTCGCTTCAGCTTCAATGGCACAAGTTCATAAAGCGGTTCTTAAAAATGGAGAACGCATTGTGCTTAAAATTCAAAGACCAAATATTCGAAAAATTATCATTGAGGATATTAAGGTCATGTATACTCTTGCTGATATTTTTGCCAAAAGAATTCCTACGCTCCGCGCTTTCGATCCAAAAGGTCTTGTTAAAAATTTTGAAGATAGCATTTTAAAGGAACTTGACTTTATCCATGAATCCGTTAATGCCAATCGTTTTGCAAAAAATATTGAAAACGATGTTGAAGATCATACAACTTATACAATAAAGGTTTATAAGAAATATACAACCCAAAAAATTCTTGCCTTGGAATACGTACAAGGAACCAAAATAACCGATTCGGGCAAATTAAAAGCGCTGGGATTCAACAATCAAGCCCTTGCTAAAAAACTCGCAATATCATACATAAAACAGGTGTTTGAATATGGTTTTTTTCATGCTGATCCTCATCCGGGTAACATTCTTATTATGGATAATGGTGAAGTTTGTTTTCTAGATTTTGGAATGATGGGCAGTATCATGAATCACGATATTAAAATGTTTGGATTGCTTTTTCTTGCGGTTAAAGAAAAGGATATTCGTGCAATTATTAAATCGCTTCAAATGATGTCTGATAATACTGCAATAAAGGATATGCGCGGTTTAGAATTTGCAATTAACGAATTCGTTCAGAATTATAGTTTTAGCGATTACCATGAAAATGAAATGAGTACCATACTCATTGAATTGAAAGATGTAATCATCATGCATGGTTTAAAAGTTCCATCTCATTTTTTTTTACTCGCAAGGTCTATGGTCACAATAGAAGGGGTAATCCATCACTTGGATCCCAAACTCGATTTACTTGAACTGGCAAGGCCTTATTTAATGCGTATTATTCGGAAGGAATTTAATGTGTTTGCCATGTTAAAAAAACTTGCTTTTGGTCTTTATGATCTGGGGACTTATATGGAGGACTTTCCATTAGATTTTAAAAATGCTATTCGAAAAATCAATTCCGGAACTGTGCAAGTTGATCTTACCCATCGTGGAATAGATCCAATGGTTCATACAATTAATAGGGTTACAAGACAAGTAATATTAACCTTTACATTTATAGGCTTAGTTGCAGGTTTTATTTTATGTTTTATTTATGATGTGCCTCCTTTTTGGGGCTCAATATCATTTTATGGAATAGTCTGCTTAATTTTGGCCATTTATTTTGGTTTGAAAATTTTTCGAGATATGAAGAAAGGAGACCATGACGATTGGTCAGGTTGGAACCATGACTAAAAGCTAAGAATGTTTCTTTTTTAAGTTTTTTAAACTTTGGTAATCCAACCAATACAACACTTTCAACGATAGACTGTTTAATGGCAGATAATCGAACATATTGGAAAGGTTTTGAAAATAGCTGTTTTCCACCAATTTATCAGAAGAAAAAATGGCATTTTTCCATACCAAATTGATCTCACTACCAGGTAAGAATACCCATCTGTAAGCACAATCAATTGTAAAGGCATTGTAGTTTGTATTGAAAGCAGAACTGCCATCAGCTTGTAATCCGACATAATTGATCGGCGCCAATGTTCCATCTTCACGCAAATCGAAAAAATTATCGTAACTCACCGCTGATCTGTAATGACGAACCCGCAATCCCAAACTCATTTTACTCGTAAAAGAACATTGAAGTTGTAAGCTGTTAACAGTATTTAGTCGATCTCTTTGACCGAAAAGAATACCGTTCCAGTTTTCAGCAGGCAATCCAAATGAAAGCGCAAAACCCTGTCCATTATAAGAATAGGTTTGATCAAAATCGTAAATTAAAAATATGCGATTACTAACACGCCAACGCGGACTCAATCTAAAACTGTATTCCTGCCAATTTTCGCGATCTATGAATGTATAAGATACCGACGCATCCAAGGCCAATCTTTTTTGATAATTTGAGGAATACCACCAATTCAAATCCAACCACCTTGGTCTAATAAAATACCTATTGTCAGCTCTTGGTTCAAAATAATCATAAGAATCCACAATTGAAGCATAAAATTCAAAACCCGATGCATTGAATTTTTTGTTTACCAAGATCAATGAGCCAGAAAGGGAGGCCGAAGTAAATACATTCGGTTTGTATAACCTGTTATATGAAAAACTAAAGTAGCTTGACATTCGGTTAAATATCCAAAATGGCCTAAAGATTCTATAACTTGCAGTTAAATCAAAATTTTGTTTGTTATTGTTTGGATTAAAACCTAGGTCATTGGGATTGTAATCGTCAGACTCAATAAATGCCCCGCTGTTTATTGTAAAATTTCCGGTTTGCTTTCCAAATCTTAAAGATGTATTGAAGCCAGTGTTTATTTTTTGACTTTCAAAAATGTTGGATAAACCAGTTTGACCAGAAAAAAAGTACTTATTTTCTTTTGAATTTATGCGGGTTTGTATCACGGTAACATTTGCATCATAAAAACTTCCGGCGCGCATTACATTCGTATTGGTTAATGTTACCGAACTGTTGTTTGGTAAATTTTGATCAAAGACCAAAACATTGAAATTTGATAGGGGGGCAACGGTAATTTCTCTAGTCTCTCCAGTAATAGCATTTAAAGCTGTTCCTGTTTGTCTATCTGTTAAACCATTAAATACGCCAATTCCTAATCCTTTTTTTGTTCTTCCGGAAAATTTGGTTGCATTCAATAAATCTGATGCTCCGGAATAATTGATGAGATTTTCATTCGGTTGCAATTGGGTAGTCAAGACATTAAACGGGGCTTGAACACCAATTCTTCGAGAGTAAAATAGCCCTGCTTTGGTAAATAATTCAGTACCCTCAGTAAAAAACTGACGGTTTTCATTGAATTGAATTTCAAAAGGTGATAAGTTCAAGATTTGATTGTCAAATACAACCTGACCAAAGTCAGGAACTAAAGTCATGTCAATGGTAAAAGCCTCGTTAAGTCCCCACTTAACATCCATGCCAGCATTAAAATTGGCATTAGTTGTGGTTCCGTCATTGTCTAAATAACCAGATAAATATGGAATTAATGCAAATCTAACAGGTGGTTTTATATCATGAATTCCAATTAGTGTTCCCGCTTGCGCAGGTAGGTTGTCGAAGTCAGGCTTGATGGTATTCCATGAAGAATTTTCACGATTTATGCTAATGTATCGACCAAAATTTACACCCCAAGTTTGGACTTCACTTTTCGAAAATCTGAATGCAGAATAGGGTATTCTCATCTCAACGTTCCAACTTGTATCTGTTATTTGAACATCGCTGGACCAAACCATGTTTAAAGAGAGGTCTATTCTGGAAGCCGCAATTTTACCATCATATTGTACTCCCATACTTGAAACACCAAACAAAAAGGCATTGATGTCATCATTATAAGTGTCTAAAACAATTTGAATGTTGTCTGTGTTGGCATTAAATTCATCTCTAGGTGACAGTACCTTTGATATGTTGCTCAATGAATCAAATAATACAGCACCGAAATAAATGGCTTCATCATCAAACAATACTTTAAAAACCGACTCGTGGCTTGCTTTTGATCCTGGATTTGGATTTACTTGAATAAAATCAGTGGCAGATTCTGCATCTTGCCAAATTTTTTCATCAATCTTACCATCAATGGTGATTTTATATTCTAGTCGCTGAGCCTTCAGTGTTTTTTGTGAGTAAAATGCAAAAATCTGAAAAACAAAAATGAATAAAAGTCCCAAACGCATAATCATGTTGCAAAATTAACAACAACTCTTATGTTTATATGAAAATTTAAATTTTAATCGATATAATCTTGGACGTCGTAGATGATATAACCGACAATTTCCTTCAAAAGATAATTCCACTCCAATAGCGTATTGAAATCAGGAATAATGTATTGATCCCAAAAGTAGTATCTTGATTCGCCGGTGTACATGTCAGTTGAATAGGTTTCGCATTCCAGCCCAACCTGATCAAAACAGGCTTTTGCTCTTTTCATGTGCCTTCCCGATGTTATAAGAATATTGTTTTTTAAATGGGGATATTTTTCATCAATGAGTTTTTTTGTCTCGAATGCATTTTCGTATGTGTTTTTTGATTTTTCTTCCGTAATGATGTCTTCCTTTGGAATTCCCCATGAAACTAATAGCTCCTTCAATTGCTTGGCTTCATGCAATCCTCGATCTGTAACATATCCATTATCTCCGGAAATTAAAATTTTATTTACCCTGTCTTGGTGATATAAAGTCAAGGCTTGCCAAATTCTGTCTGCTCCTCTGCGCACACTCAAACGCTCGAGATCATTGTCATATTCGACCATTCCAGTTAATACTATAGCAGCATCATAACAAGAATCCAAATCTTCTGTTTTTTTTCCTGGAACCTCCCAAAGTCTTGTTATTTCAAGGTATATAAACGTGTTTGAAAAGATAATAAACAAAGAAAACGAAGTCCAGACAGCTATCTTTTTTGTCCTATTTTGTTTTGAGAATACAACAAATAACAGCGCAATTGCAATCCATGTAAGTGGTGAAAGTAAAAAAAGTAAGGCTTTTGATAAAATGAAAAACATTTACTAAATATACATTTAATAAATTGAAATGTGCACTTATAACTGGAAAGATTAAATTAGTTTTGTCCAACTTAAAAGTTTTTAAATGAGTTGGATTGAAGCGTTTCTTGGAATGAAATACACCGATTTAAATCAATTTTTATTGCGAATCGGAACAAATATTCTTGCAGCAGTAATAATCGTAATTGTTGGATTTTGGTTGGCAAAAATGCTTTCGAGAGGGCTCGTGCGTGTTCTCAGAAAAAGCAATACTGACGAGGGGCTAATTACATTCTCAACAAGCTTCATTTCTTTGGTACTTAAAATACTTGTTGTAGTTACTGCAATTACGCAACTCGGTATAGAAATGACATCCTTTGTTGCCATTCTGGGGGCCGCGGGTCTTGCAATTGGTATGGCATTTTCAGGGACACTTTCAAATTTTGCTGGTGGTATAATGATTTTAGTCCTCAAGCCATTTAAAGTTGGTGATACCGTTCTGATTCAAACCCAGAAGGGAGTCGTAAAAGAAATTCAAATTTTCAATACCTACATTTACACCGCTGACAACAAAGTAATAATCCTACCCAATGGTCCGGTTGCAAATGGAAATATCATCAATTTTACCAAGGAGGGTAAACGCAGAAATGATTGGACAATAACTTTAGCATACGGACAGGATTTTGATGCGGTAAAAGTGACCATTCAAAAAATATTATCCGAGGAGAAAAGAGTCATTTTAGAAAAGGGAACTTTTGTAGGGATTACCTCACTAAGCGCCTCTGGAATGGAAATTCTTATTTGGGCTTGGTCAAAAACATCAGATTGCACAGCTGTTCAGCATGACATCAACGAGCGAATTTATAAGGAATTTTCAAATTCAAACATTCAATTTCCTAAACCTCAAAATTGATGTAATCTATGCATTTACTAAATGGTCACCCCTTAATTCAAGCTTATATTTCTAAAAATAATTTTGGAAAATTGCTCGATGCTAAATTTCAAATCAAAGATTTCGGTTGTATTGAATATTACTTAAAGGTTTCAGAAAAACATTTGGCAACTCCCAACGCAATGCATGGAGGATGTATTGCAGCACTGTTGGATGCGACAATCGGCGTAGGTGCCCTTTCACTCGTTTGTGATCAGCATTTGGTGGTTTCAACTTTAGAATTTAAAGTTTCCTTCCTCAATGCAAGTGTATTAAATGATGAGCTTATAAGTTCATCCAAACCGATTAAAAAAGGAAACAGATTGATTTTTATGGAGGCTGAGGTTGTCAATCAAAATAATTTATTGATCGCAAAGGCAAGTGCAACTTTAAATGCATATCCAAAAGAAAAAGCCGGATACATATAGTTCAACAACGCACTGTTGTTAAGTTTTTCTTGCTGAAACTGACTGATTAGTCGATATCCCTAAGTTTGTGAAAAAAAGTTCGAATAATGTCGAAAAGGGAATTGTTGATGAAAACTGCGAGAAAATTATTTGCAGAAAGTGGTTTTTATGGGACACCTACAGCCTTGGTGGCTAAGGAAGCAGGAGTGAGTAACGGTATCCTTTTTCATTATTTTCCGACCAAAGAAATTCTTGTAAAATCCTTATACCAAGACATTAAAGACCGAATATTCAACTATGCGATGACGCAGATATATAATGGAGCGACATTAAAAGAATCTATTTACACCTTGTGGTTGGCATCTGTAGAATGGAATCTTGAGCATCCTGAAGATTTTGAATTCATGCTCCAATTTGAAAATTCTCCCTACTACGATGAGGAAGTTGAAAAAGCGCAACGTTATGTTCAAATGAATTTGGAACTTATTGAACAAGGAATAGATCAAGGAATTTTCAAGCATTTTAATCCCCTTTTTGTTGTTCGGATTCTGACATCTCTCGTTGAAACTACTGTGAAACATCTCAATAAAAATGAAAATTTAAACGAAGATTTCGAATACAAAAGCCGACTTTTCGAGATGGCTTGGGATGCAATTAAGAAATAATTGAATTATAAAATTCATGAGTCCTCATCAGTTTAATGCCAAATTGAAAACAGCGATTTGATTTCAATGATGTTTTTCGCTTGAATTTATTTATATTTAAATCAACAACCTTTGAAATAAAATATATTAAGACACTCATTGTCATAGAAGGCCCTACCGCTAGCGGGAAAACAAGTCTAGCAGTCGATTTAGCAATTGAACTGAAAACAGAAGTTATATCCGCTGATTCGAGACAGTTTTACAAAGAATTAAAAATCGGAACTGCAAAGCCAACATTTGATGAAATGAAAGGTGTTAAGCATCATTTTGTTGATTCTCACCACGTAACAAATCATTTGAGTTCTGCTACATTTGCTGTTGAGGCCGAAAAAACTTTAAATAAAATTTTTTCTGTTAAAGATGTTGCGGTCCTGGTCGGCGGTTCTGGCATGTACATCGATGCCCTCTGCGAAGGAATAGACGATATTCCAGTTGATTCTGAAATAAAAAATCAACTTCAAAAAGAATGGGAAACATCAGGTCTGGTTTCATTATTGGAAGAATTAAAAAATAAGGATGCCAAATATTATGAAAGCGTAGATAAAAATAATCCCATGCGTATTCTTCGGGCATTGGAAGTAATCCGTTTAACAGGGCAACCTTATTCACAATTACGAACGTCCTCAAAAAAGCAGAAATATTACGACATCAAAAGATTTGTAATTAACCATGAAAGATCAAATTTGTACGCACGAATTGATACAAGGGTGATAAAAATGATGAATGACGGTTTGCTAGATGAGGTTAAAAATGTTCGCCATTTTTCGAACTTACAAGCATTGCAAACTGTTGGTTATAAAGAACTTTTTGCATATATGAATCAACAAATTTCATTGGAAGAGGCTGTAAAACTCATTCAGAAAAATACTCGGAATTATGCGAAGCGTCAATTAACGTGGTTTCGTAGGCACGAAGATGCGGAATGGATTTCACATGATACGGATAAAAAGATGATCGAGCGCATTTTAACCTTACTGTAGATTTAAGCCATGGACATTATTTTTCAAACTGTATTGCCTGAACCATTAATCGACATAGCGCATCCAGAATGGAGCTTTTGGTCTCATGGTAATGTAGATTTGAAGAGCCAAAACACCTACATTTCAGCCAAAAGTGGAAGAGGAAAATCAACTTTTCTTCAAATGATATTTGGTCTTCGTAAAGATTTTACAGGAAAAATCTTTTTTGATGGAAACAATATCAATGACTTTACTTTTGAAGAGTGGAGTTTAATACGTCAATCAAAATTGTCCATGGTATTTCAAGATTTGCGGCTTTTTGACCAATTGACCGTTTGGGAAAATATCAAACTTAAAAACGACCTGAATAATATTTTCTCTGAATCCGAGCTTCTTACATTTGCCGAAAAAATTGGGGTAAAAAAACAATGGAATCAAACTGTTGGGACTTTGTCCATGGGGCAAAAACAGCGAGTTGCCATTCTAAGAGCTCTATGTCAATCTTTTGAGTACATACTACTCGATGAACCCTTCGCGCACTTAGATACCTTGACCGCAGAAAGTTGCTTCGAACTTATTCAATTAAGATGTTCAATTCAAAATGCGGCAATTATGCTTTCGGGATTGGAGAAAAATGAATGGTCTGGTTTTAAGCAAAACATCGTTATCTGATGAAGAAACTTTTATTAGAAAATCAACCTAAAAAACAAGTTGTTATAGCCCTATTCGGACTTTTAATTGGTTATCTGCTTTTAGCCATAGCTGTTCATTTTTTTATTCAAATCAATGCTTCTAATCAAAAGACTAGTGTTTTGGGATCAGATATTCTATTGGTTCAACGTAAAATTTCAAATTTCTCCACTTTAAAAATTGTTAATCCCAATTTCTCAACCAATGAAATAAATTCCTTAAAGGCAACTGATGGAATTGATGCTGTTCTTCCGGTTATTAATAATTCGTTCCCCGTTTCTTTTGAAACAAATGATCAACTTGTTCCTTATCTTCGATCAGACATATTTCTTCAGTCAGTACCTAATGAATTTTTAGAAATTGAAAAGTCAGTTTGGAATTGGAATGCAAATGATAAATCTGTTCCTATTGCACTTCCGAGGGATTTTGTGTTAATGCTAAATTCATTCATGTTAGCTCAAAATATGCCTCAACTTTCAGATGAAATCATCAAGGATGTAAAATTCAAATTTACCATAGGCGAAGGAAAGAATAAAGAATGGTTCAATGCGAAAATTGAAGGATTTACAAATGAATTTAATGCTATTTTAATTCCAGAGTCATTCATGGAATATTGTAACGGGAAACACGGAGATTTGAACAAGTTAAAAACGAATCAACTAATTATAAAAGGAAAAAGTGGGGCATTTGGAAAACTTTCGTCTACAATAGAAAATAAAGGACTTGAAGCGAAAAGTAATCAAATGGTTTTAGCGCGGCTTAAAAGTATTTTACAAAAAACCATACTAATTACTATAATCATCTCAATGATTACGCTTTTGCTTTCCGGACTAATTATGATTCAATTTTTACAGCTTTTGTTGAGTCGTAGTGTTTATGAAATTAAAACGCTTTACTTGCTCGGTAATAATGGAAAGGTTATTCGTAGAATTTACTTCAAATATTTTATTTCTCTTTTCGGTATTTCAGGAATCGCAAGTTTGATACTTTTCATTTTTATCAGGCCATTCATTGAAAAATTCATCATTTCTAGTGGATTTCCTCTGGAAATAGCTTTTTCATTAGTTCCATATTTTACAGTAATTGTTGCTTTTATAATATTTGTAACGGCAAGTTTTTTAACAGCGTCGAGGGAATTAAAATTGTTAGCTAATTAGGTTAAAGAAATGTTAAATTTAGCGTGTTTTGTATATTTGACACGTCAAGAGAAAGTAAATTCGTGAATTAAAACAACTGACAGTTATGAAGTATATTATTCTATTCTCAATCGCACTTATTTCAAGTTGTTCCATCAGTCAAAAAATAAAGTTTAAAGTTCCAGGATATTCTGATACAACTGTGCATCTGGTAAAATATTTCGGTAAAAACTTATATTATGCTGATACATCAATTATCAAAAATGGTATTGTTGAATTTGACGGTTCTAAACAAAAAGCTGGAATGTTGGGTCTACTATTACCTGGGCAAAAGTTCTTTCAGTTTGTTTACAATAACGAAGAAGTGTCAATCGAAACGACTGAAAACAAAAATGAAAAAGGAGAGGTTGATTTTTATAAGAACATGAAAATCATTAAATCCAAAGAGAATAAAGTGTTTTTGGATTACTTGAATTTTATTAGTGGCAAAAGAAATGAATTGACAAAGCTGTCTGACTCACTTGCGAAACTTGATGCCGCTTCTGAGGCTCATAAAAATTTAACCAAAGAGATTGAGAGGGTTAATAAGTCGGTAAGTGACTATCAAAAATCAACAATGAGCAACAATCCAGAATTGTTATGGTCAAAGTATATTGCCATGACAATTGATGTGGATGTTCCGGAAGCACCTAAAGACGAAAATGGAAAAATAATTGATTCCAACTTTAGGTATAATTATTACCGCGCCCACTATTGGGATAATGTTGATTTTAATGATGACAGGCTTGTCAATACTCCAGATTTTCATAATAAGCTAGAGTATATATTCAGTAATAAGATGATGATACAGCATTGGGATACCATCATCAAATATGCTTTTGAATTGTGTGATCAGTTAAATCCAAAATCTAAAGCTTTCGAATATTGTGTTTCCTACATTACTTCTACCTATGGAAAGAGTAATATTATGGGAATGGACAAAGTTTATTTGTATATGTTGGAGCGCTACTATTGCAAACGTGATGCAAATGGAAACTCATTAGCAACTTGGGTAAAACCTGAAAAATTTGACGAATTATGCAAAGATGTTCCAATAAAAAAGAATCTTGTAATTGGCGTAAGACCTCCAAATGTTATTCTACGGGATACAACTGATGTTAACTGGAAAGGATTTTATGATTTAACCTCTGATTACACTATTCTTTATTTCTGGGATCCAGAATGTGGACATTGTAAAAAAACGACGCCTAAATTGGAAACACTTTACAAGGAAAAGTTTAAAGCGCGTAACGTAGAAATTTTTGCAGTTGGTAAGGCTGTTGGCGAAGATTTTGAAAAATGGAAAAAATTCATAAAAGATAATCAACTGACGTTTATTAATGTCGGTGTAACGGACAAATTATTTAAAGATGCATCAGACAAAACGGATAATCAAGCAAAACTTCACAATTTACTTCGATATACCACTATAGAATCCTTGAATTATCAAACGACTTATGATATTTTTTCAACACCTCGTGTTTTTGTTTTGGACAAGAATAAGAAAATAATTGCCAAAGGTATTTCTATTTCACAATTAGAAGATTTAATAGACAGGGAGCAAGGTTTTTCTGACCTTCCAAAATTATTTCCTCCGGATCCTGAAGAAGATGAACAAATGCATTAACACACTAAGCGACTTCGGTCGCTTTTTTGTTGACAATTATTTAACGTTAGCGAAAAAATCTTGTACCAGTCTTTTGTACTTTTGCATCAAAATATTTAAAAATGAAAAAAATATTACTTTTTAGTCTAACTGCTCTTTTGTTTCAAAAAGTTAGTGGTCAAGTTATCGAATCGTTTGACTATAGTGGCGCATTAAACGCCAATGGTTGGACAACACACAGCGGTACCATTCCAGGACAGCAACAAACTTTAACTACGCCTTCAGACCAAGGAAATAGCTTATATGCCAACAACCTACCTAATTCAATAGGAAATCGTTCAAGCTTTATCGCGGGAAACTCAGAGGATGTTAATAAGGCCATTACTGGAATTGCCGGGACTGGGTATTATTCATTTTTTCTAAATGTTCCAAATACGACAGGATTAAGTACAACTGGCGATTATTTTACAGGTTTCGCTGCGACATCTGGCACTTCAGTTACTATTTTTGCACCTCGAGTTTTTATTAAAGCCGGTGCAACTCCAAATACTTTTCAACTTGGGGTTCAAAATACAACTGGGGGAACAACATCACAAACATACACTGGAGAATATCCTGTAGGTATTACCATTTTTGTTGTTGTAAAATTGAATGCTGCTGTTAGCCCTATAGAGGCAAGTCTTTTTATTAACCCAAATGTGAGTGCGCCGGAACCAGCACCAAGTGTTGCTAATAGCTCAGGTACAAACCCGTTTGCAAACTTTGCGTCTATTTTCTTGCGTCAAGCAGGAACAGCAGCAGCAGGTACTGGAAATATTGAAATCGATGAAATTCGATACGGTTCAACTTGGGAATCTGTTACTCCTGAAAACTCTTGCGTAACCACTTCAACCATTTCTGTTTCCAATTGCAATTCATATACAGTTCCAAGTGGTGATGAAACGTACACCGTTTCTGGAACCTACTTCGATACCATTCCAAATGCAGCACTTTGCGATAGTATCATTACTATCAACTTAACGATTGCCGCTGGGATCACTTACTACGCCGATACTGACGGTGATGGACTCGGAAACCCGAATAATACAACGATTGGTTGTTCATTACCAGTTGGATATGTAACCAATTCCAACGATTGTGACGACAGCAATGCATCAATAGGATTACCAACAACTGTTTTCTATTTAGATAGTGACAATGATGGATTCGGATCGCCAACCAATACAATAACTGCATGTACTGTTCCTGTTGGTTATGTAACGAATAATCAAGATTGTAACGACAATGCGGCGAACATTAACCCAAATGGAATAGATATTCCGGATAACGGAATTGATGAGGATTGTGCCGGTGGAGATGCAACGGTTCTAGGTACTACAATTGGTGTGTATGAATTTACACAACCGTCTGCATGTCCTGTAACAGCTTTGGATGTAACAGCACAACCTACATTTGCCACTTTTAGTCCATATAGTTCATCCGGTACCACATGTGCAGCGGCAAATAATGTATTTAATAACAGCGGTTGGAATACATCTGGAGCTATCGATTTAACCGAATACAATGAATTTTCGATTGATGCTGCTGATTGTTATTCTTTGGATTTGAATAAATTGATTTTTACACATCGTATAAGTGCATCTGGCGGAACACCTACATGGATATTGCGTTCTAGCTTGGATAATTTCACTACAGACCTTGGCACGGGAACACCAATTACCACAGATAAAATCGATACTGTTTTATTGGGTTCCGCTTTTGACGCAGTGGATCAAGTAACCTTCAGATTTTATATCGTAAGCATGGCGCAATCAGGTTCTACTTGGAGAAACGACAATGTAACATTGATTGGAAATTCGACTTCTTTGTCACCACAAACTTTTTATGCTGATGTTGATGCAGACGGTTTCGGAGATCCAAATTCATCAATTTCTGCTTGTACTGCTCCAACTAATTACGTTTTGGATAATACCGATTGTAACGATAATGATTCATTAATCAATCCCAATACAGTTTGGTACCAAGATGCAGATAATGATGGCTTAGGAAACCAACAAATTACACAAACTGGTTGTAACCAGCCGAATGGTTATGTGTTAACTGGTGGTGATTGTGATGACAATAACAACCAAATTTTAGGACCTGTGACCTATTACACGGATGCAGACAATGATGGTTTCGGCGATGCTAATCAAACAACTGGTTTAAGTCTGTGTTCAAATCCAGGACCTGGTTTTGCTACAAATAATTCAGATTGTGATGATGCAGAACCTACCGTATATCCTGGAGCACCAGAAATTTGTGATGGTTTGGATAATGATTGTGCCAATGGCGTAGATGATGGATTGACATTTACCAACTACTACGAAGATGCAGATGGAGATAATTTTGGAAACGATATTGCGATTTCTCTTTGTGAAGATCCAGGTCAAGGATTTGTAACAGTACCTGGTGATTGCGATGATAACAATCCAAATATCAATCCAGATGCTGTTGAAATTTTAAACAATGGCATCGACGAAAATTGTGATGGTACTGATAACTATCTCGGAATAGAAGAAAATGATTCTAGAATTATGGAGATTTTCCCTAATCCAAGTTCGGGAATTGTAACCTTTCGCTTGAACGGTGTTGAAAATGGTAAGATTACCGTTGCGTCTGCCAATGGTTCGTTTGCTCAAAGCTTCGAATTTAATGGAAATGAAATCGTTTTGGATTTAAGTGCTTTTCAAGCTGGAATTTACTTTGTAGAAGTTTCTAACGGAACACTCATTGCAATGCACCGATTGATTTTGAAATAAATAAATCATTATAAAATTTAAAAAAGGTCGGTTCGCCGACCTTTTTTTATATATTATTGGCAATGGAATTTTTATTAAAATTCCCCCTTATGACGGGGATTAAGGGGGAGGAATTTTGAACAATTAAAAAATATGAAAAGGCTGCTTCGCTTAATTTTTTCTATCAAAATCAGAATTTGATAATTAAATTTATCCTTCAAAACTTTCCTATGAAAAACATCATCCCTATTCTATCGCTTCTTATTGGATCAATCGGTTATTCTCAAAACTATTGGCAACAAGAAGTGAATTATACCATTTCCGTTGAACTCGACGATAATAACCACACATTGAATGGTTTTGAATCGTTCGAATACATCAACAATTCACCAAACGCCTTGGACACCATCTATGTCCATATTTGGCCAAATGCTTATAAAAACGGTGAAACTGCTCTAGGTAAACAATTGTATAAAAACAACCAAGACGATTTAAAATTTGGAACCGAAGAAATTAAAGGAGGAATTGACGGTTTGGATTTTAAAGTTAATGGTCAAGCGGTGAAATGGGAATACCAAAAAAAACATATTGATATTTGTTACCTTGTTCTGGATCAACCTTTGGCTTCAGGAAAACGATTAACAGTTACCACACCTTTTAAAGTGAAAATTCCTTCTGGAGAAATTTCAAGACTTGGTCATATTGAACAATCCTACCAAATCACGCAATGGTATCCAAAACCTGCAGTATATGACAAAAACGGTTGGAATCCCATTCCTTATCTCAATCAGGGTGAATTTTACTCGGAATATGGTTCATTTGATGTGAGTATTACACTTCCCGAAAATTATATCGTTGGTGCAACAGGTGATTTACAAACGGAATCAGAAATCGATTTCATGAATGCCAAAGCATCGGAAACTTTGAAAGAATTGCCTGAATATACAGAGATTGATGATGATAAAATTGATAGAAAACTTTGGAAGTTTCCGCCTTCATCGGAGCGTAAAAAAACGATACGTTTTACCCAGAAAAATGTGCACGATTTCGCTTGGTTCGCCGATAAACGCTATTTGGTACTCAAAGGTGAAGTTGAATTGCCTCATTCCAATAGAATTGTAACTTCTTGGGCGCTTTTCACTCCTCAAAATGCAAAACTTTGGCAACATGCGATTGAATACATCAACGACGGAACTTACTATTACTCCCTTTGGAATGGCGATTATCCCTATAATCAAGTAACCGCTGTTGACGGAACCATCAGTGCAGGTGGCGGAATGGAATATCCAAATGTTACCGTTATTGGAAATGTGGGATCGGATCAAGATTTGGAAATCGTGATCGTTCATGAGGTAGGTCATAACTGGTTTTACGGTATTTTAGGATCGAATGAACGTGTACACGGCTGGATGGATGAAGGTATGAATACGGTTAACGAAATGCGCTACATGCAAACCAAATACCCAGACAATTCCTACTTGTCTAACATGTTACTCGGAGGTGCATTTCACTTTAACGACTTGGATCACCATGATTCGGGTGATTTGTCTTATCGCGTAATTGCTGGATTAGGTGAAGATGAAGCCATAGAAACACATTCGGCGGATTTCAGTTCCATCAATTACGGAATCATTATGTACCAAAAAACAGGATTGGTTTTTCATTATTTGAAAGATTATTTAGGTGATGAAAAATTCAATCAAGTCATGCAAACCTATTTTGAAACCTGGAAATTCAAGCATCCTCAACCTGAAGATATGCGCAAAGTGTGCGAAGAAGTAACAGGTGAAGATCTCAGCTGGTTATTCAACGACCTGATTCAAACCACAAATCATATTGATTACAAAATCACAAAAGTTAAGAAAACTGTCTATGGGACATCTGTTACCGTAAAAAACAAGGGACAAGTTCCGGGTCCAATTAGTGTTGATTTAATCTCGAATGACACTATTATTGAGAGCCAATGGAGCACTGCATATACGAAGAAAGCAACGCTTAATTTTAAGACTATAATAGATTTCGATTGGGCAAGGATCGATTCGAAGCACAATATTCCGGAAATAAATCGTGCGAACAACAACTGGCACAGCAAAGGACTTTTCAAAAAAATCGAGCCACTTAAGATGGAGTTTTTAATTGGCGACAAGGAATCCAATAAAACGAATTTATTCTGGACTCCTGTTATTGCAGGAAATGTATACGATAAGTTCATGATTGGTGCGGCATTTCATAATTTAGGTATTCCATTCAATAAATGGCAGTATTTAATCGCACCAATGTATTCGTTTGGTAGAAATGGCGTTTCGGGAATTGGAGAATTGTCATACACAGTGCTGCCAAAATACAACTTTAAGTCTATTCGTTTCGGTTTATCGGTGAAGTCCTTTAAAGAAGATTCTTCTTCGGTGCATCCGAAATCGCATGGCACTTATTCCGCTTTTTCTCCATATATCTATGCAAAATTAGGCCAAAGAGAGAACAGTAATTTCAATCAATTCCTAACCCTTCAAGGTATTCTAAAAAATTCGTTCAATGGAACCTACAATCATGAATACAAAGGTGTTTTCTTAAAATATGAAGCAAAATTAACCTATCCTGACCATCAACTGAGCTTTGAATTTCGCCCGGAGTTAATTGAGGGTGTTGATGTTGATATGAAGCGAATCACGGCTTCTACAAGTTATCGATGGCGTTACCTTCGCAATAATATGGAACGTTGGATGGAGCTTCGCGTTTTTGCAGGAAAAATGAATATGAGCAATTACATAACACCATTTTGGGGTCAATATGCTTATAGCCTATCATTAAGTGGCACTGACGGGGCTCAAGATTTGTTTTTCGAAGATTACTACTTTGGTCGCGGTCAACTAGATGGCATGTGGTCGCAACAGCGGGCCGAAAATATGGGAGGTTTTAAAAGTACCTCAAATTTAAATTCCGACAATTGGATGGTAACTACGAACGTTTTGTTCCAATTGCCAACTCCTGTTTTTTCGATGTTTTATGCATTTGCTGATGCAGGAATTTTTGAGGACAATATGACGAACGCAACCAAAGTTGTGATCAATACGGGATTGGCAGTGCGCATCTCCAATGTTTTTGGATTGTATTTCCCAATCTGGATGAATAAAGATTTAGAGGATTCTTATTTGAATTCCAATTATGCTGAGCGCATTCGTTTTACCTTAAAACTCAATTTGGTGAACAAAGGTAGTTTCATTTCTGGGATTTTTAAGTAGATTAATATTCGATTAAAATATTTAACTAACTTTTTTATATTATCCGAACTAAACGGTAAAGAAACGCCTTTCAGAAAGAATGTGGTGCTTTTGTTTATTTATGAGGATGGCACTGTGGAAAGAGCGTATGTGACAGAGTGAGTGTGAGTGTGAGTCCGCCTAAGGCGGAGAGTGTGAGTGTGAACGTGATTGCTTATAGATTTATAACCTAATTTCCCGTCAAAGCGAGTGTCAGTCAAAGACTGATGTATCGAGCTTGGCGGGAATTGGTTTTTACACTTTTATCATTTCTTGATTTTTTGAATTTCTAGTTTTAATAAAGGGATATCCTTAATAAGTATTTTCCATAAAGCTGCTGGTTCAATAGAATCATAAGCATGGACAATTAAATTTCTGAGGCCAATAATATCTTTTGAACTGGAAATTTGGATTATTGGATTAATTATCAAAAGTTTTGAAACTGCTTCGCCAATAATCATAAGATCTCTTTCTACTGCTCGAATGGCAATAAAATTGGTTTCAAAACTTGAATAATTTGATTCATGGTATTTGATTATAATTTCAAGTTCAGCTATTATAGCTTCTATATCAAGAAGGTACTTAATAACTTTCTTAGGCTGCGGCATAAAGGGAGATTTTGGTACGATCCAATTCTTCCTTGAAAATAGGGTTTTTAATTACGCGATAGGAGACCAAATCAATATTTCTATTGAATATTTCTTTTAGTTCATTTAATAAATTCAAAAAAGTCTCACCATATTCGATTGGTGATAGATTTTCGTTCAAAATAACAGCAAAATCTATATCACTCTCCTCGTTAAATTGATCCGTTATGGCCGATCCGAAAATGAAAAATTCCTTGACATTGTGAGTTTTGCACAGGTCAATGAGTTTATCTTTATTTTCTTCAATAATGGATAACATATATCAAATATAATAAAAAGTCAAACAATGTTGCTCTATTACAAGCTTGCGAATTTTTCCCTCGAGTTGATATTTAGCCTAAAGAGTTGGTGAGGATAATGGGGAGAACTCTATTTCCTATTGCTCATTAAAATAAATCAATTGTAAATATGATTTTGTTCTCAACAAATCTCTTATTTCTCCTCATCGGTAATTGCCTCAATAGCTTTAGAGTATTGAAACATCCAGTCGTAAATTTCACTGGTGCGAAATGCACGTTCCAAATCGCCATGATCTGCGCCATCAACAACAGTATATTTAAGATTAGTACCACCATTACAGGCCTTAATGGCCTTCACAATTTTTTCAGATTCAGAAATTGGAACGGCTTCATCTCTGTTTCCATGTTGAATCCAAAGTGGAACTTCTGCCAAATCACATCCATCATTAACATTACCACCGCCACATAAAGCAACTGCTGCAGTTACCAATTCTGGGTATGCTCCCGCGAAATTCAGTGTTCCATATCCACCCAAGCTCATTCCGGTTACGTAGACCCTGTTGGTGTCGGTTGCATATTGCGATTGAACGTATTCTAAAACATTTTTAATTTTGTCGGGGTTCCATGATTGCCCTTTCGGAACTTGAGGCCCAATTACGATTGCTTGAAATGTTGTTCCGTTTTCGATTTCATGAATCACACCGTATTTCTTCACCAAGTTCAAATCACTTCCTGACAAACTTCGTCCATGTAAAAATATCATTATTGGTGGATTGTTATTGAGAATACTGTCCTCAGGTAAATACAACCAAAAATTATAATCAGACTTATCTTTTACGGCTGTTAGTTGTCCATAAATTACTGATATACTGAAAATTGTGAATATGGATATAAGAATTTTCATAAGGGCGACAAATTTAGCAAATGTTCATTAAAAACAAAATACCTTTGTTTCTTGTTGATTTCAAAGTAATTTGAAAAATTTAATCCCAAATATAAAATGATGAAAAATGTTGCCTTAATTACGGGCGCTTCAAGCGGTTTAGGTAAAGAGTTTGCTCGAATCCATGCTGTCCGAGGAGGCGATTTGGTTCTTGTTGCCAGGAGAGAAGCTGAATTGCAAAGCTTGAAGAAAGAACTTCAAGATAAATATAACATTGAGGTAATGTTGTTTCCTTTCGATTTGACCGCTGTTGATGCAGTGGAGAAGATTGTAAATGAAATCAACGCCAATGCAATTCAAATTGACGTACTGATTAATAATGCCGGTTTCGGAGGTTACGGTAATTTTCATGAACGTGAACTTCATCGTGAATTAGAAATGATAAAATTGAACGTTGAGGCCCTAACCAAGTTAACCCACCACATGCTTCCTCAGATGTTAAAGCGGAATGCAGGTCATATCTTAAATGTGGCAAGTGTTGCAGGATTTATGCCAGGCCCACTACAATCGGTTTATTTCGCAACCAAGGCTTATGTGGTTTCTTTTACTCAAGGAGTTGCATCGGAAGTTTCTGGAAGTGGAGTCAAAGTCTCAGCTTTGTGTCCAGGACCGGTACACACAGGATTTGAGGATGCTGCTGGACTTGGGGGCGGCAATTTATTTAAGGGGGCGGCAAAAGCCCATAAAACTGCTTTGATCGGTTACAACGGCATGCTCAAAGGGCGTCGAATTATTTTTAATCAATTGATTTATCGCTTTTTAATCAACTGGATTGCACCACTTGTACCAAGAAAGATTTTGGCAAAAACAGTTATGAATATGCAACGTTTAAAGTAGCGGTTTTAAAAGAAACTAATCAGGTTAAGTTTTAAAAACATTCTTTAATTAATTCGTAACTTTGTCTAAAGTTTAACTTTAATGCTTCTTTTCTTAAACGATATTGCAGGTTCTGAAATTCTACTCATCCTCTTTTTTGTGCTGATGTTTTTTGGCTCGAAGAGTATTCCAGGAATTGCAAAAACTTTTGGTCAAACCATTCGTCAAATTAAAGATGCGTCAACCGACCTTCAGAAAGAAATTAAAAAATCTGCTGGTGAAATGGCAGGTGATGTGAACCTAAAAAGTATTCTTGAAGATAAAACCGAAGAACTTCAGCAACCCTTCGATCAAATGTTAACGGATGTTGAACACGCTGTGAATTATGATCCCAAAAGAAACAATGTTCTTGATTCACCTGAAGTAGAGCATCAACCGGAGGTACTATCAAATGATCTTCTACCGGAAGATGAGTCTTCAAAATAGTCGACGTATTTAATGTTAATTAGTCATTAAATCTGAGCTGTATTATAAGTCGTTGCAAAATAAAATAACTGCAATCCTTATTTTATGCGTACCTTTGCGCCAAATTTTAAATATATTGAATGACATTTGAAGAAATCGGGCTGAAGAGTGAGGTACTTAAGTCGTTAAAAGAATTGGGTTTTGAAGTACCTACTCCGATTCAACAAAAAGCCATTCCGCACCTACTTGGTGAGAATAGTGATTTTGTTGGTTTAGCTCAAACAGGAACAGGTAAGACCGCGGCTTTTGGTCTACCTTTAATTACAAAAATTGATAACCACGCGAACGTCCCACAGGGACTCGTTATTTGTCCAACCAGGGAACTTTGTTTGCAAATTGCAAAAGATCTTGAAATTTTCGCAAAATATCTGAATGTAAAAATTGTAGCCGTTTATGGCGGTACAGATATTAGACGACAAATGACCGAGATTAAAAAAGGAGTTTCAATAATCGTGGCAACTCCAGGAAGATTAATGGATCTCATCAATCGAAAAGCAGTTTCCCTCTCCGAGGTAGAATACGTTGTTTTAGACGAAGCTGATGAGATGTTGAATATGGGCTTCAAAGAGGATATTGATGCCATCTTAGAAACGACTCCAGACTACAAAAATGTTTGGTTGTTTTCGGCAACAATGCCTGCCGAAGTGGCGCGCATTTCAAAAAACTATATGGATAATCCTCTCGAGGTTTCCATTGGTCATAAAAATCAAAGTAATGAAAATATAGACCATACCTACTTTGTGATTAAAGAGAAAGATAGGTATGCTGCAGTAAAAAGATTGATTGATTTTAATCCAGATATCTACGGTTTGATTTTTTGTCGTACCCGACAAGAAACAGCGCAAGTAGCAGATAAATTGGCAAAGGAAGGTTACGATGCCGAGCCTTTACATGGTGATTTATCTCAAGCGCAAAGAGACCGTGTAATGGAACGCTTCAGAAATAAAGACCTACAAATCCTTGTTGCAACAGACGTTGCTGCGAGAGGTTTGGATATCGATAATATTACCCATGTTATCAATTACAACCTTCCTGATGATATTGAAAATTATACACATCGTAGTGGAAGAACTGCAAGAGCCGGTAAAAAAGGAGCATCTCTAGTTTTAATCAATACTCGAGAATCATACAAAATTAAGGCGATTGAGAAACAAATGCGTACCACTTTCACGCTTGGTTCAATTCCAAATGCCAATGAAATCTGCAAGATACAATTGGTTAATTTGTTGAATAAAGTTATTCAAACTGAAGTTCGTGAGCAAGATATTAAGCCATTCATGGATACTATTCTTTCTGGATTTGAAAGCATGTCTAAAGAGGAGGTTATTAAGCATTTTGTTTCTGCTGAATTCAATCGATTTATTGAATACTACGAGCGTTCAGGTGATTTGAATGCGACTTCATCAAGAAGTGATGATCGTGAAGATGATGGTTCACGAGGTAAAAGGAGAAAAGATAGGGATTCAGATAACAATAAAACGAGATTTTTTGTTGGTATTGGAAAAAGAGACGGCTTAAACCCAGGCGGATTGTTGAGATTGATATGTGATGCGACAGGATTAAGTTCAAACAATGTCGGTCGAATCGATATCATGGCGTCTTTTTCCTTTTTTGATGCCGATAATGAACATGCCGATTTGATTCTGAAAAAGGTTAATGGAACTTCTTATGAAGGCCATAACGTAAGTATCGAAGTTACAAAATCAAAGTCTGGAGGAGGAAGTGGTCACAGAGGTGGAGGCGGTCGGAAGGATGGAAGTAGATTCGGAGGCAAATTCCAAGGAAATCGAGATAGTGGACAACGCAGAGAAGGTGGAGGACAACGTCGAGACGGAGGATTCAGAAGTGAAGGCGGCGGATCACGTCGAGAAGGTGGCTTCAAGAAAGAAGGAGGTAGCCAAAGACGTGAAGGAGGCTTCAAAAAAGAAAGTGGATCAGGCGCTTCAGCTAGAAATACATCTTTTGGAAAACCATTCAAGAAAAAATCATAATCAATTTTAAGGAATCCATTTCATAACTATGGAAATTAGAAATATTGCAATTATTGCACACGTTGACCACGGTAAGACTACCTTGGTAGATAAAATGATTGAGGCTGGCGCAGTATTGAACGAGCGCGACCGACCGACAGGTGAATTAATTATGGATAACAACGATTTGGAGCGCGAGCGCGGAATTACGATTGTTTCCAAAAATGTATCAGTTTCATACAAGAATACTAAAATCAATATTATTGATACTCCAGGTCACGCCGATTTTGGTGGTGAAGTTGAACGCGTACTCAACATGGCCGATGGTGTTTGTTTATTGGTTGATGCTTTTGAAGGTCCAATGCCTCAAACAAGATTCGTTTTGGGAAAAGCGCTTTCAATGGGAATCAAACCATTATTGGTGATCAACAAAGTGGATAAAGAAAATTGTACGCCAGATGAGGTGCATGAAAAGGTTTTCGATTTGATGTTTGAGTTGGATGCCAATGAAGAGCAATTGGAGTTTCCAACAATCTATGGTTCGGCTAAAAATGGTTGGATGTCAACAGATTGGAAAAATCAAACCAACTCCATCGCTCCATTATTAGATCAAATTTTAGCATATTTTCCACCGAGAAAAATCGAAGAAGGAAATACCCAGATGTTAATAACGTCTTTGGATTTTTCAACGTACGTAGGACGAATCGCTATAGGTTGTTTGCGTCGCGGTGAAATCAAAGAAAATCAGCAAATCATACTTCAAAAACGTGATGGTACACAAGAAAAGCACCGAATCAAAGAGGTATTTGTTTTCGAAGGCTTGGAGCGTACTAAAGTTCAATCTGTTCAAGCTGGTGATATTTGTGCGATCACAGGAATTGAAGGATTTGAAATTGGAGATTGTATCTGTGATTTCGAAAATCCTGATCCACTTCCAACAATCGAATTGGATGAACCAACGATGTCAATGTTGTTTTCAATTAACGATTCGCCATTTTTTGGAAAGGAAGGTAAATTCGTTACTTCCCGACACATTCAAGAACGCCTGCATAAAGAATTGGAGAAGAACTTAGCAATGCGCGTATCGGACACAGACAAGGCTGATAAATGGATTGTATACGGACGTGGCGTACTTCATCTTTCAGTATTGATAGAAACCATGCGACGTGAAGGATATGAACTACAAGTCGGACAGCCACAGGTGATTATCAAAGAAATTGATGGTAAAAAATGTGAGCCTGTTGAAGAGTTGACAATCGACTTACCCGAGGAATACAGTGGAACTGCAGTTGAGGCGGTAACGAAGCGCAAAGGAGAGATGACCAATATGGAACCCAAAGGTGAGCGTATGATTATTCAATTTCAAATTCCTTCTCGTGGTATAATAGGCTTACGTAATTATTTATTAACACAAACAGCAGGTGAGGCAATCATGACGCACCGTTTCCTTGAATACCAGCCCTATAAAGGTGATATTCCCGGCCGACAAAATGGTTCGCTCATTTCGTTAGAGCTCGGTACATCAATACCATTCTCAATGAATAACCTTCAAGATCGTGGTAAATTCTTTATTCATCCGAATGAAAGTATTTATGAGGGACAGGTTATTGGAGAAAACTCACGAGCAGGGGATCTTTGTGTGAATGTTACGAAAACAAAGAAACTCACCAACATGCGTTCTTCTGGTGCAGATGATAAGGTTCGTCTTGCACCTCCGAAAGTTTTCAGTTTGGAGGAATGCTTGGAGTACATTCAAGCTGATGAGTATGTCGAGGTAACTCCTGAAAATCTGAGAATTAGGAAAATATTATTGAAAGAAACCGATAGAAAAAGATCGTCTAAATAATTCAAAATAAGCACTTTTGAACAAAGTTTTGAGTTGTTGAAAAAATCGCTTTTTATTTAGAGTAGTTCAAATTTAAAATCGTACCTTACAGCAAAGTTGTGATATGTTTAGTGACGACGATGACGATTTTTTGGATAGCAGTCTAAACGATGATTTAGAGCGTTTTGAAGCACATTTGAAAGGTGACACTATTGGTTTTATGGATAGTGATCGGCTTGAACAAATAATAGATCATTTTTTGATTAATGGTCAGTACAATAAAGCCAAGGAATGTTGCGAATTGGCAATAAACCAATTCAGTTACAATCATATTTTCTATTTAAGAAAAGCACAATCTGTATCTGCAATGGGCCAATTGAAAGAGGCACTTCATATACTTACTTTTATTGAAAAATGGGCGCCGGTGAGTTGTGAATTTATGCTTACCAAGGCCTCTATTTTTAGTCAGTTGAAAGATGCAAAAAATGCCGTTAGATTCTTTAAAGAAGCCCTTGCACTTTCAGAACCAGAGGATAGAGATGAAATATTTCTCGATCTTGCAATGGAATTTGAAAACTTAGGGGATTACAAAAATGCCGTAATTGTGCTCAAAGATGCCATAGCTTTTAATGCTAACAACGAAGGTGCAATTTATGAAATCGCATTTTGTTACGATCAGCTTGGGGAATACGAACAGGCCATAAAGTGTTATTCTGATTTTATTGATGAAAATCCGTATTCTTTTACAGCATGGTATAATCTAGGAAATGCTTATTCTAAGCTTGAAAATTACGAAAAAGCGATTTGGGCCTATGAATATTGTATTATTATAAACGAGGATTTTGGTCCTGTTTATTTTAATCTCGGCTCGGCCTACCTTTCGCAGGAAAATTATCAAGAGGCTGTAGAATGTTTTCACAAATGCATGGAACTGGATGGTGAAGATGCAATGGCACTTTGCTACTTGGGAGAGTCTTATGAACAAATGAATGAGTTGGAACAAGCCAAAACCAATTATTTAAAAAGTCTTGAGTTGGCTCCGATGTTACCGGATGCCTGGTTGGGATTGGGAATTGTTTTGGATCTTGAAGGCAAAACCAATGAAGCTTTAACATTTTTATTAAAAGCGGCTAAATTGGATCCTGAAAATGCTGGTATTTATCACGTTTTGGCGGGAGCATATGAAAAAATAGATGAAAATGATCTTGCCGAAGAATATTACCAGCTATCTCTTGCTCTTGATGGAACAGACGAAGAATGTTTGACAAATTATATTGAATTGCTTGCTCAAAGTTCTGTCTTGGATGCCTACTATTATTTGACAGAATTCAATGAGAAAATTGGTGGCAATCAGTTGGGAAAAGTGTTGGAGGTAAATCTTTTGTGGAGATTGGGTCGCCATTCTGAAGCATTGGAACTTTTTAAAGAATGTCTTGTCCTAAACCAGTCTAAGGCGATGGAGTTATTCGAAATCAACCCCGAACTTTTAAATGTTAAAGAATTTGTAACTTTGACCGATTAATAATTTTAATATGATGAATTTTGAATTGCCTTTTATTCCTGAGCGTAGCGTAAAACCTCGCGAAAAAGGGGTTACCATGATGATGGACAAAGGATTGAGCTACACGGAGGCAAAGAACTTTATAGAAGCTTCAGGTCATCTTACAGATTTGGTCAAATTTGGGTTTGGAACCTCATACGTTACCAACGACCTTCAAAAGAAAATAGATTTATACAAGGAGGCGGGTATTCGACCATATTTCGGCGGAACGCTTTTCGAAGCATTTTATGCAAGAGGAAAATTTGAAGATTACCTGAGGGTTTTAGATAAATACAATCTGGATACTGCTGAAATTTCAGATGGCTCCATTATTATCAACCATGATGAAAAGTGCAAGTTGATTAACCGTTTGTCTAAAGATAGATGTGTGCTCTCCGAAGTAGGTTCCAAAGATGCAGGTATTTTGATTTCTCCAGCAAAATGGATTAAAATGATGAGTACTGAATTACAGGCAGGAAGTTGGAAGGTTATTGCGGAAGGGAGAGAAGCGGGTAATGTAGGTGTTTTCAGACCTAATGGTACCGCACATACACTTTTAATAAATAGAATAATCGCTAAAGTAGCTCCGGAAAAAATTCTCTGGGAAGCACCTCAGAAAAATCAGCAAGTATGGTTTATTAAGTTGTTTGGTGCTGAAGTAAATCTTGGAAATATTGGTCCACATGAAATGATACCTTTGGAATGTTTGAGATTAGGTTTACGGGGAGATACATTCTTCGATTTTATGCCATCTAATTACGCAGAACGACTGAAACAAGTTAATGATGATGCAGATTTAGAAGGTGATGGGGATGAATAATGCATGTCAATAAAGTCTTAGAATTAAACGGGCATAGCGCCGCGGTTTACAGTTTAGCCTTCGATTATACTTTTGTATATTCTGCCAGTGCAGACCATTTCGTGGCTCGTTGGGATTTAATAAATGGAACTCAAGATAAATTTTCAGTTAAAGCAGACGCACCAGTATATTCCGTAGCGACAATTAGTGATGGTAAACGTCTGGTAATGGGCTTGTCTAATGGTTCAATTCATGTTATTGATGTGCATTCCAAAAAAGAAGTCCGTAATATCCAACAGCATCCATCAGCAGTTTTTTATATCGTCGAAAACACCTTCAATAAGCAAGTTTATTCTTGTGATGCATCAGGTAATCTTGCTGTATGGGATGCTCATAGTTTTGATTTATTGTTGTTTATCCCTTTAGATTCGGGAAAAATTCGAAGAATCGCCATTTCACCCGATGGTGCCTATATAGCTGTATGCAGCCAAGATGGGAAAATTAGAATTTTTGATACAACTTTTTTTAATGAAATATATGCTTTTCGTGGTCATGATGGAGGTGCTAATTCAGCATGTTACATCGGAAAAAATCTTTTGCTCTCAGGAGGTAAAGATGCGATGTTGAGATTGTGGGATTTGAATAAAAATACTTTGATTCATGAAATACCTGCACATAATTATGCCATATATGACCTCATGTATTTTCAACATATTAATAAAATTATTTCTTGTAGTAGGGATAAAACTGTAAAAATTTGGAGCGCTGAAAATTTGACTGTAGAGTCAAGAATTGACAGGAAATCAGGTGGTCACTTTCATTCTGTAAATGCAATTTGCCAAATGGATAAAACGCATTTTGCAACATGTTCAGATGATAAGAGAATTATTGTTTGGAAAATTGAAAATGAGTGAATACTGAATTATTGCTTTTGAATGCTTAACTTCGACAACAAATCAACAATATGCATAAATATTTTTTGGTTACGTTTTTAACGATCATTTCTGTTTCAGAAACAAAATTCATCCATGCTCAAGGTTGCTTAAATACCAATTTATATCCTGTTGCAACCTTTGTTCCTCTTCCAAACACCTGGTCAACAATAGACACCTGTAACAAAGCTGGTGATTATGCTAGAGTTAATGTAATACAGGGAGGACTTTACACATTTTCTACCCGACAATATGACGGCTCCAATGTGAATTATGATTCTCAACTTACCTTGCGTTTATCCTCAGGAGAAATCCTTGCTTATGGCGATGATTCAGGTCCAAATGAATTGCAATCTTCACTTTATTGGTTGGCAGATACCACTACAACTGTTGAAATTCATTTGAATCAATACGAATGTGTATCCAATGACTCTTGTTCTAAAATAATGGTTTATTATGATGCTCCTTTGGGCATTTCAGAATTTTCAAATCAAAATAATTTCAATATATACCCGAATCCAACTTCAGGGAATATCGCTGTTAAATTTCCTTCAGAATGGCCTGAGAATATTTTACTTTTAAAATTAGTTAATCTTCAGGGGCAGTTGATTGGGGATCAATACATTTCAATTGCTGAAAACGTTTTCTCATTCCCTCAAAATACCTTAAAAGGAACATATCTAATCTTAATTCAGAATGATGATAAAAAAATTGTTCACCGCCAACTTGTTATTTTGAAGTAACGTTATTAGAATTATTTTGTAATATTGAATGGCTTTTCAACATTAAACATAAAACGAATGAAAACAACCAAATATTTAGCACTAGTCGCATTGACGCTTTTTGTTGTTATTGCATGTAAAAAACAACCTGTCGCATGCTTTACAGTTAATAACAATACTTGGAATAACGATGATACTTTGTTTATTCTTTCCGGCGACACCATAACGGTTAACGCAGCTTGCACGGGGGATGCAGATTCTTACACGTGGTCGAATGTAGGTTTAGGTGGCTATCTTTTTGGTAACGGAAATACAGTAGTTGAACAATATAAGTTTACCGAAATAGGAGAGTACAACGTTACGCTTAATGTAAAGAATGGTAAGAAGACAGACTCTAAAACACTCCCTGTAGTTGTAGAATAACAGTCTTTTCTGAACTCATCATTTTCTGTGAATCCTATTTAAAAAGTTTTCAGCTTCTATGAGATGCTGTTCTTTTTTGTATTGGTCTAATTTCTCCCAAAATTTAATGAGCATCATCCATCTTGGATTTTTGGAAAATACTTCCTTGTTTTTAATTAAAAAACGCCAGAATAGTCCGTCCCAAGTCCTTTGCCAGTCGCCCTTTTTATAATCACTCATCTTAATTATATAATTGGATCCGGAGATATAGGGTTTCGTTGTCATCATACCGCCATCGCTGAATTGTGACATACCATATATGTTTGGGACCATAACCCAATCATATGCATCAATGTAAAGCTCCATAAACCATTGGTAAACAGCATCCGGATGAATTTCGCAAAGCAACATGAAATTCCCTAGAATCATGAGCCTTTCAATGTGATGGTTGTATCCCGTTGCCAAAAGTTTTTTGATGGCATCATCAACAGGTGGAATACCCGTTTCCCCAGTATAAAATTCTTTTGGCATTGGATTTTTAAATTTCCAAAAGTTTTTCGTTCGCTGAATACTCCCTGATTGTTGGTAAATGAGTTGAATAAATTCACGCCAACCTATTACCTGTCGAATAAAGCCTTCTATATTATTGATGGCAATATTTCTTTCTTCGTATGCTCGAATGATTTCCTTCACAACTTGCAAGGGCGTTAATAAACCGACATTAATTAAGGGACTTATAACACTATGAAAAAGAACACTTTCGTTTTTGATAATTGCATCCTCATAATCGCCAAAAAATTCAAGTTTGTTTTCTATAAAGTTATTAAATGCCTTTCGGGATTCATCAAAAGTCACAGGGTAAAATTGGGGAAGCTCATTTTCAATAAATGGAGCATTGCTTGCCCCAGGATTGTTCTTGAAAAACTTTTCTGTGTATTGAATGGCTTCGCTTATGTACTCATTTGTTTTTGGGAAATTAGATTTAGGCAATTCCAAACCTTTCGGTAATCTTTTTCTGTTTTCAACATCAAAAGACCATTTTCCACCAATCGGAATTTCATTTTTTTCAATTAAAAGATTTAATTTTTTTCTTTGTTCAATGTAAAATTTAGTTTGGAAATAGGGAATTTTAGCCCCTAGCTTAAGCGTATCCTCACTTTTGTTATTAATGAATCCCGGGCTACTTAAAAAGGAGAGCTCCAAATGCTGTATACCACATTCTATTGAAAGTTGTTTTTCAAGCCAATTGTCATTGGGATGATACAATTCAATTTGTGAAAAACCCAAGGATTTAATTTTGGGTATCAATTTTCTTGTTTCATTTTCTTCATCGAAAGCGCAGATGTAGTTTGTTTTAACGGCCTTCTTCAATAAGAAACTTTCATAAAAGCGCATTGAAGCGCGATGAAAAATAATCTTTTGCTTGTGAAATGAATATTGTCTAAAAAACAATTCATGTTCAACTATAAATACATGATAATTCTTTGTCAGTAGGACGGTGTCTTCAAAAAGTTGATGCGGAAAAACAAGAAAGGCTTTCATTTAAAATTAACAAATGCATTGTATTCTTGTTTGAATAGGTCTTTGAAATCTGAATAATATTGTTTGAATTCGATTATATTTGCATTCGCAAGCCCACGTGGTGAAATTGGTAGACACGCCATCTTGAGGGGGTGGTGCCAACAGGTGTGCTGGTTCGAATCCAGTCGTGGGCACCAATCAAAAGTCTGGTAACACCAGACTTTTTTTATGGCACAACGTTGAACGCTTGCTTTCAAAAGTGGAGGCATAAAATAATTCGCGAATGCGAAATTGCCTATATTATTTCAATAATAAAAATATTAAATTCGCTTAGAAATGAGGGCTATTTTATTCTTTTTCAGTTTTTTGTTGGTGTGTATTACACACGCTCAAGATCCCATTCCATTGTGGACTAAAAAGATTGATTTTTCCGATTCAAATACGATAGAAAAAAGTATTAAAAGTCTATCTACCTCTAAGACCGAGAATAAGGAAATTATTGAATTGTGGAAATTATACATTTATGATTCGTTAGATTTTCAGGAGCGATCGAAAAATCTTGCCACTTCCTTATTCAAATCCATTGATAATATCAGTAGTCCCTTTAAGGTAATTATTTATAAAGCGCTCGGTAATCTTGAGGTTGATGATAATAATTTTGAAAAAGCCATTCAGTTCTTTCATCAAGGATTGAAAAAATCGAATGAATACGGCGATAAACTGAGTTATGCCGTATTTGAAAAATATATTGGAACTTCATATTTGAAGTTGGATCAATTTTCTACTGCTGAAAAGTATTTACGCTCCTCTCTAGATCATGCAAAGGCCATTAATGACAAGCTTGCCATAGCCAATGCCGCAATTAGTTTGGGAAATGTTTTAAAAGATCAGGATAAATTGGATGAAAGCCTAATATACTACCAAATGAGCTTATCCCTGGCCAATGAATTGGGTAATCAGCGCCTGATAGCAGGAAACTACAATAACCTAGGTAATGTTGAGCGTAGAAAAGGTGATAAATATAAAGCTTTAGCGTACTTTTTTAAGGCGCTTGATATGAATATTCAAAGTAAAAATCAACAATGGGAATCATTTAATTATCACAATATTGCCAATACCTATTCTGATCTAAAAGATTATAAAAAAGCGATTGATTTTTTTATGAAATCCAATAACTTAAAAGAAAAATTGAAGGATTCAGTTTCATTAATTGATGGCTATAAGGGTATAAGTGATGCGTATGCTTCTCTTAATGATTTTGATAAGGCTTATAAATATTTATTGAAACATGTTGAATTTAGCGAGAAATTAAAACTCTCTGACCAAGCTATAGATCTGAAAGACCTCGAAGCAAAACATGAATCAGAAAAAAAACAATCCGAGATAGAAAAGCTAAAGAATAGTCAGGAAATTGAACGCTTGAAAAATGATTCTTTGGAATTGAAAAATCAAAGAAGTAAAAATATTCTCTTGTTTGCACTTCTTGCGGGAATCTTTGCCTTTATTGGATTGGTTCTTTTATGGAGAATCAATCTTAGCCGTAAAAAGGCCAATTTGTTGCTCAATGAAAAAAATGTTGAAATTGAAGAAACAAATAATTCCCTTAAAAATGTGCTTCAAGAACTTTCCATAAAGAATTTGGAAATCATGGACAGTATTCAATACGCAACCTATATTCAAAAGGCATCCTTACCTGATTTCAATCATATCGAACATTCGAGTCTTTTATTTTCCAATTTATTCCTTCCTAAAGATTTGGTAAGTGGGGACTTTTATTTCTATCATACTTTCTCAGACTTCACTTTTTTTGGTATTGCCGACTGTACAGGACATGGAGTGCCAGGTGGAATGGTTTCTCTTATCGGTATGAATGCCATCGATCGTGCTATTTCATCTTCGCATCAAAATGATACGGCTATTTTGGTTTCGGAAGTCAATAAGTTAATGACGGCCAGCTTAGAGGCAGGCAGTTCCGAAATGAGTGATGGTATGGATTTAAGCTTTTGTAGATTGGATAACATTAAAAAAGTAATGCAATTTTCTGGAGCAAACCATTCGGCTTTCATCATTCGTAAAAAATCGAATTTGAAAGGTGATGAAACTTTAGAAGAACGTATGTCGGATAATCAATTTGTAATGTATATGGTTGAAGGTGCAAGACGTCCAATCGGAAAGTCTTATTCTCACGCACCTTTTACATACACCGAATTTGATGTTTTTCCAGGTGACCGTATTGCACTTTTTTCTGATGGTTACGCTGATCAAATTGGAGGGGCTAAAGGTAAAAAGATGAAAAAGGAAGCCTTGCTCAAGCATTTACTCGTTTCGGCAGATATTACCTTATTTGATCAAAAGCAATACATGAAAGAGCAATTTCTGAAATGGAAAGGTGATTTCCAACAAGTGGATGATGTTTGCCTTATGCTGGTTGAGGTGGTTTGAGATTTTTCAATATTATTCCCAAAAAACTGAAAATTGTATACGATAATATATCAATTAAATCTGGAGTGCCAGAAATTATATCCAAATGTTGAAGTACTTCAAAAATTGGTCCTATTAAAAAAATTAACATATATACAATTAAGTTAATTTTTCCCTCCCAAATTGCAAGAATTCCTAAAGTGTATGCTAATGACCAAATTCCATCTGGCACATAATTTTTTATGTATAGTGGAAAAAATGGTAATTGATATACAAGAATTCCAATAATAAATAGAATGAAAATATATATCCAGTCTTTTAATCGCAAATTATTTGGTTGAAAGACATTCAAACTGTTTTTTCATACTTCCATTCGGAAGAAGTTTAGTGTAAACAGAAAATGATGAAAAGTCTTCAGGGGATGAAGTTTTGGAATTGTTTACGTATTTGTAAGGACTAGGACAAACATAATATCCGCCAAGGACTTTAGTAAATAGAACTTTTATTTGAGCGTTTATATTATTTGTATACTCAATAATTTCATAAGTTTCAACTTTTCCTGTTAATGTTGTTCTTTGTTCCGTTCTTGTTTCCTTGGAAGGTTTTTTAACTGTCCAGTTATCTAAGGAAACGCTTAAAATGAAGTCAGCTCCATCTGAATAATTATTGGATTGTTGAGTTACAGCGCTATTGGTAAATAAAATATCGTCAACTAACTTTCTATCAATGATTTCTATTTTAGAAAAGTTTTCTTTAAAGAAATGAACAATTACGTTTAAGTATGCTAGTTTTAAGTCATTAGTCATACCATTTAAAACGGTTTTAGAACTTTCTTGATCAATAGAAAATATTATTTTGGAAGTAGTTTCATTTGAATTTGAGGTGCTTATTGAATCTTTAATGTAGCTTTCATAATTATTACATGTCTTTAATAAATTTGATGTGTAATCATCTTCAGCATATGGATTACCTTTGAGGTCAATATTTGGTTTTATTTTATCGATTTTATTTAGATAGGATTTACAGTTTTCAAAATCTCTTTTAACTAAACTAGCAGTAGCTAAGTTTATATAAACTGCATATTTATCATTAAAATAGCTCGATTTTTCCTTTTCCTTAATTTTTGATTCTAAAATCTTTTCGTCATTCGTATTGGATATATAATTTTCAGATTCCTTTATTATATCATCAGGGTTTTTTGATGCGCTTATTTTTGAATTGTATTCTTGATTTCCGAAGGTTAATTTGTAATTCGTGAAACTTAAATCTATGTTGTTTTTGATCCCTTCAAATGGTGCGACAAGAAAATTTAGGGAATTTTGATTTGAGTTTTTAGGGTCAAAAGAATTTGATTTATCAGCGTATAGTAGTTTTCCATTAGATTCTAACAATCTGTAATAATAAGCGTCATCAATTTTTTCAACAGCGATATAATAAGATAATTCTGTTTTCTTGTATTTATTGTTTAGTTTTTGTTCTGCATAAATTTGAGGTGCAGACGACCAATTTTGAACTATATATCCTGCGCTAGCTAAAATAACTTCAATATCCTCGGCAAGTTCGTCATTGCACCAATCTGTTCTCAATACACATAGCTGATCGTTGGGATTTAATTTAACCAATGGTTTGTTGCTTATTGTTTGTGCCTTTATTGGTTGTGTTACTTGTTCGAATTGTACTATTGATGAAGATGCCCCGATAATAATCAATATGGCAGTAAATACTATTGTATAAATTGTTTTTATGAGCATTTGACTTGAGTTTTTTGAATTTATTTTATTCATGATTAATGGCTTTTTATTCTATCAATCACAAAAGTAATTTAATTTATTGATACGGCATATATGTCGTATTAATTTTTTTAATTGTTAGACACTTTTGAGAGTGAAAAACAAGTTTGAAGACATTTTTAGGTTTATTGGATTAAAGATTAAATCTCATAGAATTCTTATAGGGCTCACTCAAGCAGATTTAGCTTCAAAATGTGATTTGGATATAAGAACTATTCAAAGAATTGAAAAGGGTGAAATGAATATGAGTTTGAATGTTTTACTTTCATTGTTAGAAGTTTTAGAGATTAATTGGTCCGATTTAATTGATTTTCCGCCTCCTCACTAAATCGTACATCTTCAATAAATGCTTGCTTGTGCATTCTGCTCACTTCTATGGTGTAATAGCCGAATTCTTCTGTTACAAGGCCTTCGAGTAGGTAAATACCCTTTCCATAAAAAGGATACTTCCTCGTCAACTCAGGAAAATGAACGGTATCAATTATGGTTCCTTCTCGGTCGATGAAAGTACCAAAACACATACGTTCACCCTTCGATGTTTTTGATTGTTTGAGCGCGATGAGGTAACCAAAGGTTTTTATTTTTGATCCCAAGCATTTGTGTATTCTGCTTCCCAATACATGATTTTCAGGGGCTTTTTTGAGTAAGTCGAAAGGATTGCATAAGGGAAATCCGAGCAATTCCATTTGTTCAAATGCCAATTCCAAATTTCCTTCATCGAGCGCTGGAAGTTGATAGGTTTTTCGCTCCGTATCAAATAAGCCGACTACATGCTCATCTTTTTTACTCTTATTGTGGTAAAGGTGCGCCTTCCACAAAAGTTCTTTGCGTGTTTCTGGAAAATCTCGTAATCCACCGATACGAATTATTAATGACAATTGCTCCAAGGGAATATAAACGCGGTTGATCAAATCTTCAAAATTTCGGTAAATACCATTTCTTTTACGTTCATTAAGTGCCTTTGCAATAACGGTATATTCAATCCCACTTACTAATATGAAGCCAAGTAGCAACTTTTTTTCTTTCAACGTACACAAATAATCGCCGTCGTTTAGTGAGGGGGCTGAAATCGTTGCGCCCCAGGTTCGGGCTTCATGAACGTAAACTTCTGTTCGGTAGTAACCGCCGAAATTGTTAATGCACGCTGTCATGTACTCCAATGGATAGTGCGCTTTGAGGTACAGACTTTGGTAACTCTCCACAGCATAAGAAGCAGAATGGCCTTTAGAAAATGCATAACCGGCAAAACTTTCTATTTGCATCCATATCGCTGCGATTTCCTCATATTTGACGCCTTTTTTTTCACAATTTCCGAAGAATTGTGCCCTCACTTTCTCAAATTCTTCTCGGGAACGAAATTTTCCCGACATGCCCCTTCTCAATACATCGGCTTCTGCTAAGCTCAGATCGGCAAAATAGTGTGCAACTTTAATAACATCTTCCTGATATACCATTACACCGTAAGTGTCGGGCATGATTTCTTGTAAAATAGGATGCGCTTCTTTCCGTTTTTCAGGATAACGATGACGTAAAATATATTCCCGCATCATACCCGATTGGGATACACCAGGTCTGATAATAGAGCTTGCTGCAACCAAACTGAGGTAGTTATCCACACGAAGTTTTACCATCAACATCCTCATAGCAGGCGATTCAACATAAAAACAACCCATTGCCTTGGCTTGTAAAAGTAAGTTCCTGATTTTTGAATCTTTTTTGAAATAGGAGATGTCGTGAATGTCATGCGGTGGATTTTCTGGTTGGTTGTAGTTAATAATCTCTAATGTCTCATGAATCTTCCCAAGTCCACGTTGACTTAAAATGTCGAATTTGAAAAGACCTACATCTTCTGCTTCCATCATCGAAAATTGTGTGGTTGGATAGCCTTTTGGAGGCAAGAAAGTTCCGGAATACCATGTTATCGGTTTTTCACTTATTACGATTCCCCCTGAATGCACACTGAGATAGGAGGGAAGGCCTTTGATGTAGCTACTGTATTTCACGACAAGCTGTGACAATTGGTCAAGTTGATTGTAATCAAATTTTTCTTTACAAAGCAAATCGATTTCCGCCTTTGGAAGTCCGAATACTTTACCCACTTCTCTCAATGTAGCGCGGTATTGAAATGTATTGTACGTGCAAAGTAAAGCTGTATTCGGATAGCGTTCAAATAGATAGCGTGTAATGTCATCACGATCTTTCCAAGAGAAGTCCATGTCAAAGTCTGGTGGATTTTTCCGATACAAGTTGATAAATCGCTCGAAGTATAAATCCAATTCCATCGGATCTACATCAGTAATTCGAAGAATATAGGCAACGATACTGTTTGCACCGCTTCCTCTTCCCACATAGAAATAACCTTTGGAGCGCGCGTAAGCAGTTAGATCCCAAGTGATTAAAAAGTACGATAAATAATCTTTTTCGGCGATGATTTCAATTTCTTTTTCGATGCGAATGGCAATGTTTTCGCTTATTTGTGGATAGCGATAGTCCAAGCCCTCTGCACATAATTGGCGCAAGAGTTCCAAATCACCTTTTTTTGTTCCCGTATATGTGGCCACATTCTGAGGTAGTGCGTCGTCGCCAAATGAAAATTGAATATGGCATTGTTGAAGGAGTGTTTTGGTTTTTTCTAACAAGTCAGGATAGCTTTCAAAACGTGCTTCTAATGCTTCATTCGGCAGGTATTTTTCTTCTTCTGAGGCTTGTGCTTCTTGTGGTAGTTTTGAAAGCAGTACGTTAAGGTCAATTGCCCGAAGTAAACGGTGTGTATTGAAGTCGCGCTTATTCCTAAAAATCATTGTTTCCATCGCAAGTGTTTTTTTGAGTTGCGACGGCTGTTTGCTCATTCTGAAGCGATTCAGCTGTTGTGACGATATGCCAATGTATTCATTTTCACGAAGTGTTGTAGGTTGGTTTTTCCATGGGTAAATTACGAAGCAGTTAGCTAAATAAGGCGGTTGATTTGGAAACGCTTCTCCGCTATGCAAGTGCTTTGAAAGGAAATGGTTGGCTTCATGAAAGCCCCTGTTGTTTTTTGCAATAAGCAGATAGCAGCATTCCATTCCATTGCGAATGTCAATACCAACAATTGGTTTGATACCTTTTTTTTGTGACTCTCGTATATAGCTTAAAACGGCTGTGCTGGAATTGATATCACAAAGCACGGGCATTTGGATACCATTGTTGATGCTCCATTCTATGATTTCTGAGGGTGTTAATATCCCATATTTTAGGCTGTAACAAGACTTACAAAACATACTTATTAATGATTTTAAATTCTTCTGTTTGCAAGTAATGGAGGCGGTTCTCCGCTGAATGGGTTCCATCTGCCAATAGTTCTAGCATCCATTCCAATGGCCCGCATCACGGCTCTATCACCGAATCGAAGGCGTATTTTATCCATTGCACCGTAAAGTGCTGAATAACGATGGCTGTCTTCAAATAAGCTGAGTTGATGGCTTCCTCCAACAAGTGCGCTGTAACGAACACCAATTAATCTTACGAGTATCCTTCTGCTGTATATTCGATCGAAAAGCTCCGCAACAATAGGTAGGAGTTCATGGTCAGCTGCGGTATATGGAATCTGTTTTTGTAGTGTTTGGGTTTGAAAATCGGCATAGCGAATTTTTACTGTTACACAGCCTGTGAGTTTGTTGCCGCGTCGCAGTTGAAAAGCAAGATTTTCAGCCATTGCAGCCATGATGCCTTTTAGTTTATGAACATCAATGGTGTCGTAATCGAAAGTACGTTCGGTTGAAATGGATTTTCTTTCATTGTATTGTTCTACATTAGAATGGTCAATGCCGTGTGCTTTTTTCCAAATTCCAATGCCATTTTGACCAAGTACGCTTTCCATCATTTCTACAGGCATTTCCTGAATACTTTGAATTTTTTTTACCCCAAGATTGCAAAGGGTTTGGTAAGTTTTTAAGCCAACCATAGGTATTTTTTGCACGGATAATGGCGCCAAAAAATCTTTTTCTTGCCCATAGGAAATCATCAGTTGATTGTTCGGCTTTGCCTCTCCCGTTGCGATTTTGGAGACGGTTTTGTTTTCAGAAAGTCCAAACGATATCGGAAGTCCTGTTTCTTTAATAATCCTATTTCGGAGTTCGCTCGCGTATTTCATGGTTCCAAAGAACTTATCCATACCTGAGAGATCCATATAAAATTCATCGATGGAAGATTTTTCATAAACAGGAACAGCTTCCCGAACGATTTCCGTTACCATATTCGAATAGTTCGAATAGGTACTCGAATTACCTTTGATAATAACCGCATCCGGACAACGCTCCTTTGCCATTTTCATTGGCATAGCCGAATGAATTCCATATTTTCGTGCTTCGTAACTGCACGAAGCTACCACACCTCGGTCACTTGTGCCACCGATGAGTATGGGTTTTCCTATCAAACGGCTATCTAAAAGCCTTTCACACGATACAAAAAACGTATCGAGATCCATGTGTACTATTGAGCGCAAACCAGCCATAGTGAATGTTTTTTAAATTCAAATAAGGCTGCATATCGTAAAAAATTGGAAGATAAAAGGTAGAAATCACCTCTTCCTTGCTCCTCCAAAATTATAAATAGTTTTTAATTTAGATTAATAAATAATCATAAATTGATTAAAAAATAATCAGTAATTATTTAGCGAAATTAACAGTGAAAATCGTAAACTATTTACGTAATTACTTGCCGAGAAGAAATGAGAGTGGAATATCAAGCCTTTTGCTCCAAGAAAGTTCACTGTGGTCAGCACCAGGGAAATAATGCGATCTCCAATTTCTGTTATTGAATCCTTTACTTTTCATAAGTGTGTCGACTTTATTTTGAAAATCAGGATAGAGTGCATCCAAGGTTTGATCACCACAATCGAAATAAATGCGGTGTGTTCGAGAATTTGGAAGGGACAAATTCATGTATGCTAACATAGTATCGGGAAAAGGGTTGTTTTCCATCGTAAAAACTCCTGGCCAATGGGTTGAAATACAAGCAGCGCCTCCAAAAATATCAGGATACTCACATAAGGCATAAAGCGAAATCAAGCCACCCATACTACTGCCCGCAATTAATGTATTTTTCTTCCCTTTTTTTATCGAATAGGTGTCTTTTATCATCGGGAGAATCTCTTCCACAATACATTTTAAATAGGAATCTGAAACCGGAGAAAGCACAGCGTCGGTTCTACCCGCATCTTGCAATTGTTTGCTCAAACTAAGTTTACTTGAATCAGAAAGCGACTCAAAAGGTTTTTGAGGAAAATATTCGGTATGTCGCGCTTTGCCATTGTTCCAAATACCAACAATAATGGTATTTTTGATTTTATTGGTATTGAGCAATGTCGAAACAACTTGATCCACTTCCCACGATTGATGGTTCCAAGTCATTGAAGAATCAAAAAGCATTTGCCCATCATGCATATATAAAACAGCGTATTTTTTTGATGCCGAATAATTTTCAGGAAGCCAAATATCAATAGTCCTTGAATCAATAAATTTCGAAGGAAACGAATCAATGTGCACAATGGTTCCAGAGGAGACAATTGGAACTGTTTGAGAAAAGATGAAAGGCGAAAATAGAAAAGCGAGACAAAAAGAAATTATACGCATCAGTAACTACTCAAGAAAACTAAAGACAAAATAAAAAAATAAATTCCTAACAATGCTAGCGTGAGATAAAACGGCTTTTTGGCCTTTCGCTTGTCTTTTTTGATGAGTGTTAAATAAAACAAATATACTCCAGTGAATAAAACCAAAGTTATCGGTAACGCAAAATACATATCGTAAATTTAATTTTTCTTATCTAAAAAGAAAAAACTCGAATATTCATCACCTGTTTCGTAAATCTTGAGCAAGTAAAAGTAGGTGCCTTCATCATATTCAGTTCCTGACCAATTGTTTTGATAATTCTTTTGTCTGAATAACTCATTTCCCCAACGGTTAAAAATAAATATTTCATTATCAGGATAAAAACTTAAATACTCGAATGATAAAAAATCATTGATGTTATCTCCATTTGGTGTAATGATATTAACATTTTGTATTGATGCAGGGACGATTTCAAGAATTTGGCAAATACTATCCTGACAGCCAAAATTATCATTGATAACCAAGCAGACAGGGAAATTTCCAATGGTATTGATAATAGAGTTATAGTCGTTGTTGATTCCAACCAAACTATCATTAATGTACCAATTCCAATTAATGATATTCGAACCGGCAGAATTTGAATTATCCACAAGGCTAAATGGCGTTTCGACAATTGTTGGATTCGAAACAATGTTAAATTGTGCATTAGGAGTAGGAACAATCATTATGTTCAAAGTGCTCGTGTCAGAGATACAATCATTCAGCGATGTAAAGGCATTATAATTCAATTGAATAGGCTGGTCGTTTGCTTCAACTTCTTGAAAAATAGATCCCTGACCTGAAATCCCATTACCGAAATAAGATACAGTTCCGCCGGGTATACATGAAGTAAGGTTTATCTCAACTGGGGAACCATTGCAAATAATAGAATCATAAACAGCAATAGTATTGGCAGCAGGAATAATCGGTTTAATTTTAAAGGGGATGTTTTGAATCACAGTTCCGCAGGCATCCGTAATTACTGGAGGAGGTACACTTAATTCGGTAAAGCTGTCATCACAATATATTGGACAATTGGGATTGGTTAATGTAAACAAATGGTTGGTAGCACCTGATGAACATCCTGTGCTAGAACCATCCACAATCACTTCATTCGACCAAGGATGGGTAAATGTGTAAGGTGCAACACCATACCGTGCGTAACCTGTCGCCGTAAATGAACAAGTATTTGAACAAATTGGTGTTTGAGGTACATTCCATTCACTTCCGTAGGCTTCGGGAGTTCGTCCATACATGGTTACGCGAAAAGGCCATTGGGTATTGAATTGGTCGTAGCGAATGTAAGTTTGATTGCATCCGGTTCCCAAAGCATTTCTTCCAAGATGCATACGAACATAAACAGAAGTGTCTGTGCAGCTTTCAGGAAAACAACATGCCAAGGGACTTAAAATATTTACACTATCCAAATACGCAGTACCTGCAAGATTTGCATTGGCTCCAGTAACTGTGAAATTGGTTGAATTACCACAACTCGTGCTGAAATACATGTTTCCTTGGCTCATTACTGCACCACTGAAAGGATCGGCATAGAAGCTTCCTTCTACAATTAAATTGGTTAGTGTTATCCCACCGGGAATGGTAACAAGGATGCTATCTTTATTAAACGCAGGCATGAAGCATGAAGGCATATTCCCACCATTCCATTGACTTGGAGGACCACTTACAAGTGGATCAATAACAACTGGAAAAACGCGTTCGGGACTATTTAACCAAGAAGAAGAAATTTTCATTTCTAAATAGATCCCATCTTCTTTTTGTTCAATTTTATAAGAGCCTAACTCTGAATTTTTATCGGCATCATAACAATAGGGAACTGAAATTTTACCAATTGCCGCTCCATTTCTATTATCAATTAAAATGATGTCAGAGGTAATGAAATTCGCTTGGTCAATATTTTTAGGAAATTCAAATTCCACATATTCTGGTGCGTCTATTTTTTCTGAAATTATAAGGTCATTTTCCGAGTTTTCATATTCCTCAGTAAGAATGTACGAGTATTTGATCCCATTTTCTAGAAAGTATAATTGTTTATCTATTCCATCGGCCAGTTCCAATAATTCCATGCCTTTGATATCCATATTGATTTGTGGACTCAAAAGTTCGTGCCCAGAAATTGATAAGATTTCACCAAAATATATTTGATCTTTTCCAGGCAGGGTTAGTCCAAACTGTCCATTGATTTTAAGATAAGTTGGGAAGGGTTGTTCCAATGCGCCATACAAGGACTCATTAATTTTCAGGAGTTCAGTTCTAATGGGAACAAGTTCATTGAATTCATTAAAAAAATGAATAGGCTTATTACTGAAAATTGATTTTATATTTCCATTTTCCGATTCATAGTGAGCCGAAAAAAGATCTCGTTTTTCAATTAATTCAATATAATTGAAATCTTCTATTTCAGAGGTATTTGCAACAACGGTTGAAGGTTGGAGCTTTTCTGTGACTCCGAGCATTTCAGGATATTTTACAAATTGAGAAAATGTATTTGAATATACTATTGTTAATAGAAGTAAGTACCAGTTTTTCATGTGGAGTAGTTTGACTTAAATTTAGGAAATATATAAATAGATTTTTCACTTGTTTAAAATTAGTTTTGAATTAACATTCAATCTAAAAAGTTGCAATAAATAGATAAATCGATTTTGGCAGATTATTAACTTCGTGTTACAGTATTGAAGATACATGAAGGAAATAATTAGTATAAAATCCAGCGAACTTCAAGCAGAAATATCTCTTTTGGGTGCGGAATTAATAGCATTGAGTTCATTTGGAAATGATAGTATTATTTGGAATGTCGATGAATCCTTCTGGAACAGGACTTCACCAATTTTATTCCCGATTGTTGGAAGATTGAAGCAGAACGAATATGAATGGAAATCCAATAAATATCAAATGATGCAACATGGATTTGCAAGAAATCAAAAATTTGAATTGGTTGAACAAACCGCATCTTACTTGAATTTTCAATTGAACTCAAATACTGTAACCCTATCGCAATATCCATTTGAATTTTTACTGAATGTAACTTATGAAATAAAAGGCAGCAAATTATTGGTTGCTTTCATTGTGACAAATCCGGGAGAAGCGTTGTTGCCATTTTCTATTGGAGGACACCCGGGTTTTAAATTGACTGGTAAATTGGAAGATTACTGGTTACATTTTCCAGAAAAATTTATAGCTGACAGACACTTGATTGCCAATGGTTTATATAATGGTTCAACAGAAACGCTTTTTTTGGAGAAGGAATTCAATTTGAAAGCGGACTATTTTGAAAGTGATGCAATTGTTTTCAAATCCCCACAATTCAATCAGGTTACCCTCTGTAAATTATCAACTCCCATATTAACGCTCAGTTGCCAAGATTGGTCTGCTGTAGGATTTTGGACGAAGAAAAACGCGCCATTTTTCTGTATAGAACCCTGGTGGGGATGGGCAGATGATATCAATACTACAGGTAAATTGGAAGACAAAAAAGGGCTGGTTTGGTTAGAAGCAAGAAAGAAAATAGCATTCAATTTCGAAATAGAAGTTCATTGATTTTTCACATCGGTCCAATTCCAACACGAGCTGCCTCACATTCATTACAATAAGTTTTGCCGTCACATCCTAAAAAACCGCCACAATCAGTTGTACAGGCGTTATTATGAACTAAATTAGCATTGTAGCAATCATGATGTTTTTCGCAGGAGCTTGAAAATGCAATTACGAACAAAAGAAATATTTTAATTTTCACAAACACTTTTTTACTCTTGGAAAACGAAATTTTTGAAGTTTTATTTTAGGTTATAAACTTCTTTAGTTCTCCTCTGTTTCTTTTTTGTGAAACAAGAAATCAATATCGTTTGGTTCAAACGTGACCTTAGATTGTTAGATCATGCATCGTTGCGATTTGCCACTGATGAAGGGATCCCCGTTTTGTTAATTTATATCTTCGAACCTTCGGTAATGGAGTATGATGACAGCGATATTCGCCATTGGCGTTTCGTGTACGAGTCATTAATAGATATGCAATCGAAATTGAAAAAGTATGATTTGCAACTTTCCATTCTTCACGATGAGGTTATACCGATTTTCGAAAAACTAATACAAAATTTTAAAGTCCGGAATCTTCTATCACATCAAGAGATTGGAAACGGATTGACCTATAACCGGGATAAAGAGGTTTTGGATTTTTGTAAAACGAATTCTTGGAATTGGATTGAGTTTCCAACGAACGGAATTGTAAGAAAGTTAAAATCCAGGAAGGTTTGGAATGAACGCTGGACTGAACGAATGACTGCGCCTATAATTGATGTTCCTTTACAAAAGTTAAATACGGTTGTTGCCTTTGATTTAATTGAAAACAAAATCCCGAAAGAAGTACAAGTTCCACATCCTTCTTTTCAGAAAGGTGGGGAAACATTGGCATGGCGGTATTATGAAAGTTTTTTGAAGGACAGGTATAAAAACTATCAAAAACACATCTCAAAACCTGATTTGAGCAGGACTGGATGCAGCAGACTTTCACCTTACCTTGCTTATGGAAACATCAGTATGAAAATGGTTTATCATAAAGCATGTAAAAAGTTGGAACAAACCAAATTTAAGCGTCCATTACAGAATTTTATATCGAGATTACATTGGCATTGTCACTTTATTCAAAAGTTTGAAGATGAATGCCGCATGGAATTTGAAAATGTGAATGCCGCTTTTGATAGTTTGGAAAAAGTAAAAAAACCTGAATTTATTGAAGCATGGCAACAGGGCAAAACTGGAGTTCCTTTGATTGATGCATGCATGCGCTGTTTGGTGGAGACTGGTTATCTTAATTTTCGTATGCGTGCTATGGTGGTGTCTTTTTTCGTTCACAACCTATGGCAGGACTGGAGAGATTTACATTTCTTGGCAAGGCAATTTTTAGATTATGAACCTGGAATTCATTATCCACAAATTCAAATGCAGTCAGGTGTAACGGGAATCAATACTTTACGCATTTACAACCCTGTTAAAAATGCAGAAGATCACGATCCTAAAGGTGAATTTACCAAAAAATGGTTACCTGAACTTAAAGATATTCCTACACATTTGGTACATGAGCCATGGAAATTAAGTCCGATAGAACAGATTTTATACAATTGTACTCTTGGTGAAGATTATCCTTTTACAATTGTTGATCCAGAAGAATCAAGAAAAAAAGCTTCTGACATCATGTGGAAATTGAAAAAGTCAGAAGAAGCAAGGCACGAAGGAAAAAGGATACTTTCCAAACACGTTTCAAGGCAACAAAGTAAAGATTAACAAGAATTGTTAGTTTTGCAACATTCAAATGAAATGGTTTAAAGTCATAATATTTTTATCGTTATCATCTTGGACTTGGTCGAATTTACCAAATGATGCCATAGTAATAAGCGGTCAACCTGGTCCAATGTTGAATAAAAAACATTTTCTTGAAAATGGCTTGGATCGCAGTTTGAAATTGAGGAATGCCTTTCAACGAGAGCAAAGCAATGAAAAGGTTACATGGGTTATATTCAACTCAGGGAATCCTGAAAAAGGTGGGTATCCAGATACCATCCTACAAATTTATTTGGCTCAAGCAGCAGCTGAAAACATTGAAGTGGTTGTGTTGGATTCAGGGAATGATTTAATTGAATTGATAAACGATCGCGCGGATACGTCCGCAGTAAATGCGAAGTTCTCTAAGCTTCATTATTACGGACATGCAACTTTAGGAAATTTGGAAATGGGTTTTGTAAATGGTTACTTTTGGAACAAACTGTTTAGTGATAGACTAAATGTAAACAAGTTAGATTCGTCCTCTTTTTCTGATAATGCATTGATAGATTTGGTAGGTGGCTGTCGCACTGCGCTTCCTCCAAATTATATTCGAAGTAAAAGTGTAGCGGAACAATTTCAACCACTAATCAATGGTAAAATTTTAGCATCCGATGTTCGGGTGTATTATCCTGGTGGACCTGTATCGGATAAAACACTGGTCAAAAAAAACAACGGCAATATTATTGAATTTCAAGGAACGCGAGATTAATTGCTGGCATTTAAAACTATTCTTTGCTCATGTTGTTTTTCTTCTATGCGCAATGTGAAAAAACAACATTTACCGAATAAAATTTGCCCAGTTTGCGGATTTTCATTCTCATGGCGAAAAAAGTGGGAGAAAAATTGGGATGAGGTCATCTATTGCAGTCAGCGTTGTCGTCAATCAAAATCTCAATTTCAGAAAAATTCATAAAGTAAGTAGTCATGAAGAGAGCGCTTGTGTGGTTTAAAACCGATTTGAGATTATCTGATAATGAAACGTTTATTAAGGCATTGAATTGGGCAGATGAAGTAATTCCTATTTATGTTATAGAGGAAGAATTATTATTGGAAAATGGGTTGGGATTTCCGAGAATGGGTCAATTAAGATATAAGTTTCTTCTAGAATCTTTGTCGTCTCTTGATTTAGCCTTAAAATCCAAAGGTTCGGGTTTATTGGTTTTAAAAGGGAATCCCAAAATAGAAATCCCTAAAATTGCATTGAATTATGGTGCTCAAAAGGTATTTACAAAAAAAGAAATTGCACCAGAAGAAATTTACTTAATTCAAATTGTCGAAAAAGAACTTTGGAAAAGTAAAGTCCTTTTAGAACAATTCAGCACAAGTGTATTACATCAAGCGACTTCATTGCCCTTCTCAATCAAAGATTGCCCTGATATTTTTACAATGTTTCGAAAAAAGGTAGAGAAGGAATCCTCGGTTCTCGATGAGTTTTCAACACCAATTCGAATAACTTCTCCAGTGATTTCCAATGCGCAGATAATTTTAAACGAGGAGCTTGGTAAAATTCAAGTTGCAAACGATAAGCGATCAGTTGTTCAATTTAAGGGGGGAGAAGAGGAAGCATTTAATCGATTGAATTATTATTTGTTCGAGTCGAAATGTATACAGTCATACAAGGAAACACGAAACGGTTTGATTGGCAGCGATTATTCATCCAAGTTTTCCCCATTCTTGGCTCACGGATGCATTTCCCCGCGTTCTATATACCATGCTGTAAAACGATTTGAAAAAGAACTTGTAGAAAATGAATCCACTTACTGGCTAATTTTTGAATTACTTTGGAGAGATTTTTTCAGATATGTAATGAAAAAACATAAATCCAAGGTCTTTCATTTGAATGGATTTAGTAAACAAAAAGTTTATTATAATGCTACCAGAAATCTCGATTTGTTTACAAAGTGGAAGTCGGGCACAACCGGAAATACATTTGTTGATGCTAACATGAAAGAGTTGCAATTGACTGGCTTTATGAGTAATCGTGGAAGACAAAATGTTGCCAGTTATTTAATTCATGATTTAAAACTTGATTGGAGGCTTGGTGCAGCATATTTTGAGTCCCAATTAATCGATTATGATGTTTCAAGTAACTGGGGAAATTGGGCATATATTGCAGGTGTTGGAAACGATCCTAAAAATGGGAAAAAATTTGATGTGAATCAACAAGCAATTTTTTATGATAAAGACATGTTGTATCAAAAGTTGTGGTTGTAATTTTTTGAAGGCAAATTAGCTTTCAAGAAGTTTCATCCACTCGTCTGCTGTCATTAATCTAATTACCTTGCCCTCAAATTTAAGGGTGTCGTTTAAATTCGGAGTGATTAAATGCCCTTCACTTAATTCAAAAAAAGTCATCGCTTCTTTCAATCCGTTCAACTCACGTTGGTAGGTATCTGCATTCAAATCAAAGCATACTTGTACAAGTTTGGTCACCTTTTCCTTTTCTTTAACCACAAAATCACATTCGAATTTTTCCCGGAAATAATAGAGATCTGTATATTTTCTTCTTAAAGACAAATAGATCATGTTTTCGAAGAGACGTCCTTTATCGCTGCTAAAACTTAATGAATTGGCTTGGGCAAAACCAGTATCAATACTGTATATTTTTTTTTGATTTACAGCCACAGATTTTAAGGACCAACTGAATTTTGGTAAAGAAAAAAATAAATAGCTATCTTCCAGCCAAGAGATATAATCTGATACTGAATTTGTTGAACCGATGTTGAATGTTTTTTTTAATCCAGTCAATGAATAAGGTTTTCCTACATTCGATATTAGAAATAAGGTTAGTTCTTCTACAATTTTACTGTTTCTTATACCGTTTCGCGTTATAATGTCTCGATATAGAATATCTCGTAGCAACTGATGTAAATAGCTTATATCCTGTGTTTTTAAATAAAGCGGTATTCCGCCATCATCCATGTATCTTAACGCGTTTTCCGAATTTTGTTCTATGTTGTTAAATTGACAAAATTCCTCATAACTAAATGGGAATAACTCTTTTGCAATATTTCGACCTGTTAGTCTAGTTCCTAATTCTTTACTTAGTAAGGAAGCATTGGATCCAGTAATGCATATTGTTTTTCCACTGTCGTGTAATTTGCGAATAAATAGTTCCCAATGTGGTATATTTTGTATTTCATCAAAAAAATAATAGTTTTTATTTCCTAATATTTCTTCAAGTTTCTCGAAATCATCGATTGCAAAACCGAATATTCTTGGGTCTTCGAAATGAAAATAGGCAAAGTCTTCATTTAATTGTTTGATTAGTTGACGCATTAATGTACTTTTTCCAGATCGCCTTATTCCGGTTATAATGGTAATCAATTCCTTTCTCAGTTCTATATGGTTAATGGATTTTCGAATTACACTAGGCTCATTCTTTTTAAGTTGACCGATCTGATCGAATACGCATTGCTCCAAAGTTGACTTGAGAACCATAATTTCTTTTTTAAATTAGAATATTATTAAAATACAAAAATATATATTACTAAAATACAAAAGTATATCTTATTAAAATATAAAAGTATATATTATTAAAATACAAAAGTATATATTATTAAAATACAAAAATATATTTATCTGTTATTCAATATTTTGCATTAAAAATCATGTCAATAAATAAGTGATCATTTGAACTATAGCATTCCGGATTAGAATTTAAAAAAACAAACAGTCCAAAAATCTGTTTAGTTAACATGTCGGAAGAACTTATTTGTCAATACAGTGATTTGCCCTCTCCAATGGCATATATTTCTCAGCAAAACATTTCTGAAGATGTTCTTAGTGAAATAGATATTGATCGAATTATAGAAATGGCATGGGAAGATCGAACGCCTTTTGATGCAATAAAAAAACAATTTGGTTTAAATGAGCAGTCAGTTAGAAACTTGATGAAAAAAGAACTAAAACCGAGTTCGTATAAAAAATGGAGGATTCGCGTTGAGGCATGCCAAACCAAACACCTTAAAAAGAGAAATTCAGAAATTGACCGATTCAAATGCAGCAGACAACGCCAAATTTCAGGTAATAAGGTTTCGAAGCGCTAAATCACGATTTTCACATTCTTTCATTTCTCGAATTTAAAATGTAATTTTATTTACAATAAACAATTCAAATAATGAAAAATACCATTTTAATATCCGGTCTTGGGCTGGTGTTCATTAATACTATTGCTGGATTAATTATGACTAACTACACTAATTTTAATATGTTATTTGTGGATTTGAGTCTGATTTTGACCACGGTAATATTATGGATAAACACTGCGAGTAATTTTGCCGATGGATTTAAAATAGGTTTAAATATGGCATATTCTCTAACTGGTTTAATTCGTTTTTTATGTGCTTTACTCGCTGTGAACAGCTTTGAAAATAACTATACCATAATTATCTTCCTTGTAATAGTTGGCTTTGAATATTTAGTCTATATGCTTGCTAAATTCATGAACAAAGTAGGTTAGCATCTGTTTAAAGAATGTTTTTAACTTACTTTTATGGGAATTTTTATTTTTGCCGGCGCTTCAAGTGCTATCGCTAAAGCAACTGCGAAATATTTAACTTCAAATGGTCATCAGGTAATTGGACTTTCAAGAAATAATTCTTCAGAACATTATACGGATTTTCACCTTGTTCAGAACTACAATATTCAGAATCTTCCAGAATTAGATGGACTTGTGGACGGTTTGGTATATTTTCCTGGAACAATTAACTTGAAACCATTCCACAGATTAACTCAAGATGACTTTCAAAGTGATTTTGACATCAATGTAGGGGGAGCCATTGCTGCTATTCAAAAGTACCTTCCCAATCTAAAACTATCAATAAACCCGGCAGTTGTCCTCTTTAGTTCTGTTGCTGCACAAACAGGGATGCCATTCCATTCGTCAATTAGTATTTCGAAAGGTGCAATAGAATCATTGACAAAGTCTTTAGCAGCTGAATATGCGCCAACTATAAGGTTCAATGCCATTGCACTTTCCTTAACAGATACACCTCTTGCTGAAAAATTTGTTTCAACACCTGAAAAACTTGAAGCGTCTCGACAACGAAACCCAATGAAAAAGGTTGGGAATCCGACCGAAATTGCCGGGGTCGTTTCGTTTTTGTTGAATAACGCTTCATGGATGACCGGTGAAATTTTGCATATTGACGGCGGTCTTTCTTCGACCAGAAGTATTTGATTCGTGTAATTATTGTTAATAAAAGAAAATCGGATAATTTAATTCATACCTTTAGAAAAAATTAAAAAATGAAAAGGAGTACGATTGTTCTTTTAGGTGTTTTAGGTGGGATTTTACTTTTTGCGCTGATTATTTTATTTATGTATCGTGGAAGTTACAATACAGCTGTTTCTTTACAAGAAGATGTGGATAAATCATGGGGAGATGTAGGTGCAAGTTACCAAAGACGCGCAGATTTAGTTCCTCAGCTGGTTGAAACAGTTAAAGGGGCGGCAGCGAATGAAAAAGATATATTGACAAAAGTAACCAATGCAAGAGCGGGAATTGTGAATGCCAAAACTCCTGAAGAAATGGAAATGTTCGGAAAAGAAATAAATACTGCTATCAACTTGGCATTCGAGGCGTATCCACAAATCAAATCAACAGAAAACTTTGCTACCTTACAAGCGCAGTTGGAAGGGACTGAAAATCGTATCAATAAGGCAAGGACTGATTACAATGCATCGGTGAAAAATTATAATTCTCACATAAGAGGATTCTTTAACAGCATGTTCTTGAACAGTGAAACCTTTCCTAAAAAAGAGCCTTTCAAAGAAAATCCAGGTTCAGAAAAAGCGCCAGAAGTCAAATTCTAATTATCCGTTCAATAAAAATGTCAAAAAACCTATTTTCAGAGGTTGAAAAGTTTTCTATTCAGCAAGCCATTTCGAATGCTGAACGCGCTACTTCTGGTGAAATAAGGGTTCATATTGATTCTTTTTGTTTAGGAAATCCTATGCGAAAGGCTATACGCGTTTTCAAAAGGTTAAAGATGCATGAAACTGCTGAAAAAAATGGCGTTTTGATATACATAGCAACAAAAAATCACAAATTGGCAATTTTAGGTGATAGTGGAATTAACGATAAGGTTCCATTGGGATTTTGGGAGGATGAGAAGATAATAATGATTTCTTATTTCAAAGAAGGCAGGTATGTTGATGGCTTATTAGAAGGAATACGACTGGTTGGAGAGCAACTGAAAATATATTTTCCGGCTCAAGAAACTGATAAGAATGAACTAAGCAATGAAATCTCTTTTGGAAACTAAGTATGTTGGTTAGATATACCCACCATTTATTTTCTCTGACATTGAGTGGTATTGCTTTTTGTTTATTAGTTGTGTTCAATAATTCTTTTGCGCAAGATGATATTCCAGAAGCTCCAAGTCCACCAAGATTGTACAACAATCTATCAGTAGAATTTCCCGAATTTATTTCTTCCGTTGATGCCTTGAAACTTGAAAAGCGCTTGGTTGCTTTTGCTGATTCGACTTCAAACCAAATAGTTGTTGTTATTGTTGATGATTTAGGAGGTTATGAACCTTGGGATTTTGCCACTCGAATTGGTGACAAATGGAAGATTGGTCAGGAAAAGGAGGATAATGGAATAGTACTTCTTATAAAACCTACAGGTGGAAAAGGTGAACGAAAAACATTTATTGCAGTGGGTAAAGGTTTGGAAGGCGCTATTCCCGATGCCACTTGCCACCAAATAGTTGAAAATGAGATTTTACCCAATTTCAAACAAGAAAAATATTTAGAAGGAATTATAGCTGCTGTTGAAGTACTGGAGGACCTTTCTAAAGGTGAATACAATTCAAAAGCGTATGCAGATCAAATTAAAAAGTCTGAAAAGTTTTCAAAGCTTCTCATGATAATTATTGCGGTTATTATCATTGTTTTAATCTTTATTTTTGGACGAAGAGGAGGAGGATTTGGAGATGGCGTCACACTCGGTGCTGGACGCGCTTTTTATTACGGGCATTCTCGTCGCGGAGGCGGATGGGGCGGAGGAAGCTCAGGAGGATTTGGCGGCTTTGGTGGAGGAAGCTTCGGTGGAGGTGGTTCCGGTGGAAGTTGGTAGTTTAGTTTATCACACTATTTTCCTTTCCAAAGCGCTTGTAGGTAACCATCACTGCAATAAAAGCAAATGCTATCATTACAGCAAAACTAATCCCAACAAGACCATAATCCAAGGTTCCAGCAATCAGGTCTTTTGTTGCTAAAGCAATATTCACAATTGGAATGCAAGCTGTCACAAAAGTCAATTCAACACCAGGTGTCAAGGCAACCATCGCTGGTAGTATAATCAAAATATTTAATGGTGCGATAATACTTTGTGCCTCCTTAAAAGATTTTGCATAAATGGTAATAGGAATTAAAATTCCTGCAAAGAAAATGGTTAGCGGAATAAGCAAAGCGTAAAGTAAAACGATAAACTCAAAACTTAAAATGGAATTTACCACTTCCATAATTTCAACATTTGGACCTAAGTCCATAGTCTGAATGCTCAAATATAATCCCAAGAGTGAGCATGTCGCCGCTGTAATTCCAGAAAGCACAACAACGCCCATTTTACCGAACAGAATTTGCCATCGTGCAACTGGAGTGGTAAGCAATGTTTCTATCGTTCCTCGTTCTTTTTCGCCTGTAAATAAGTCAATAGCAGGATACATACAACCAATAAAACCGAAAATGATAAAAATGTATGGTAGCATACCTCCTGCGAGTTTGCCAAACATTTCTTTATCTGAGGCAACATTCCTATATGTTGTTAAAAAGGGTGTGATTTTAGTTTGATCGATATTTAATTTGGCAAGTCTTTCTACTTTTGCTTTTTGATCAATTGTGTTCATGTAAACCTCCGCGCGTTCCATCATTCCAACATCTGCACCATTATGATAAACAACCAATGGAACAGTTAGTAGACTATCCAAAGATTTCTCCATGTTTTTTGGCACAAATGTGCCCAATTGAATAGAATCATTTTTTACTGCATTTATCATGCTTAAAGTATCCTTGAAGAATATAATTTGTTTTTTGCCTAATTCATTTGGTAAAGCTTTCAGCTCTTTATAAATATTGTTGTCAGCGTCTCCAACCATTCCTATTTTTAATTCTTTCGAAGCTACTTCATTTGATAATTCTTTTGTGATAAACATGATCAAATTGATAATAACAGGGAAGAGTATTATAGGGATGACCAACATTGATATTAACGTTCTTCGGTCCCTTAATGAATCTTTAAGTTCCTTTTTAAATATTTTGAAAATCATGATTTTTGGTTGGATTCGTTTACAATTCGGATAAATTCGGCAGTAAGGTTTTCAGCTTGCATAGATTTTCTGAAATTTTCCATTGAATCATTATAAAGCAAATTACCTTTATGAATTATAGCCATATCATCACACAACAAATCGACTTCGCTCATAATGTGACTTGAAAAGATTACCGTTTTTCCTTGGTTTTTACAGTCTTTAATGAGTTTAATAATATTCTCTGCAGTAATGACATCTAATCCGCTTGTTGGCTCATCAAAAACAACTACTTCAGGGTCGTGAATCATAGTTCTACAAATGGATACCTTTTGTTTCATTCCTGTGCTGAGTTTTCCAATTCTTTTGTTTTGGAACTCATGCATATTCAACAGATTGTATAAATGAGCTTTTCTTTTTTCAAGATCTTCTTTACTTACATTGTAAAGTCCAGCAAAATAATCTATTAATTCGTTAGGTGTTAAACGCAGATAAAGACCTGTAGAACCAGTTAAAAATCCTATTTTCTTACGTGCCGCTTGAGGTTCTTTTACCGCATCGATCCCTCCAATTGTTATCTTGCCACTTGTTGGGGCAAAAATGGTTGAAATCATTCTCAGTGTAGTTGTTTTACCCGCTCCATTAGGTCCCAATAGTGAAAATACTTTTCCTGGTTTGCATTCAAAAGAAACAGACTTAACCGCTACAGCGATCCTTTCTTCCGTTGCCAATTCTTTACGTTGTTGTTTTGAGAGTTCAAATTCTTTGTAAAGATTTTCAACTTTTATCATAAATTAAATTTTGAAGTAGTACAAATAATACTATTTGTTACGATTGATAATAGGAGCAACGGCATTAAAAAGTACGCTTTCATCCCATGGTTTACTTACGAAATTAGCAAGTAAATTATCTTGTTCTAATTCAGCAACTTGAATTGCATTAGCTTGACCTGAAAGCATGACACATGCAAGATTCGGATATTTTTCCTTTATTGCCCTAATAAGTTGAGCACCATTCATCTTTGGCATTTGGTAATCAACAATAATAAAAATGATGTCTATTTGCTCAGCTACTAGGTAATCTATGCTTGACAATGCTACAAGAGGATCAGTGAAGTACTCTAATAAAGTACATTTTTTATCAATGATTTTTTCAAGTTGAAAACTCAAAACCTGAAGAATCAAAGGATCATCATCCACACACACTACTGCATATTTTATTTCTGTCATGCTATCTATTAAACGTAATTATAAACTTAGTGCTCTCCTCATCAGAAGTTAATTGAATTTTGGCGTAATGGTCTTCAATGATATTCTTCACTATGTTCAAGCCCAAACCGGTTCCATTTTTAGAGGATTTCGTGGTATAAAACTTATTAAAAATCTCATTTTGAATAGATTCAGGAATTTTAGGGCCGTTATTTTCTATAACAATATTAATATAATTTTGTTCAATCATTGAAAATATTCTCAATAATCCACGTTCTTTATTTTCTTCCATTGCTTCAACTGCGTTTTTAATGAGGTTTGACCACAATTGAAACAATTTAATATCAAAAGCTTCAACTTCAATGTTTTCATCAACATTAAACTCAACATTCGCGGTTTTCTTTAATTCGAAATTGAAAATATTTAGTACTGTCGCAATGTTTTGATGGAGATTAATTTTTCCTTTGGTTTTATTTTTAGGATCCTTTATAAACGATCTTAAATCTTGTATTACGCGAGCGGCTTTTTCGCTTGATTTTAGGATTGTGTCTATAAAAGTTCTAATCGTTTTAAGTTGATAAATTAAGTCCAAATATTGAATTGGATTCGAGCTAGTTAGTATATCGTTAATGATTGTTGTTTCTTCAATACCTATTCTTGCCTTAACAAATTTTTCAGTACAAATTTCAAGTATGGAATTATCGATGTTTGGATAACGTTCTACCAGAAATTTACCAAATGATTTGGTTTCTTTTAAAAATTGCAGTCCCCCAATAAATAATTCGGTATCATTAGTTACGGCTCTTTGACATGCAACATTTATTTGATGATCATTGCAACTATTTATTGTTTCTTTAAAAAGATTTTCAAGCGTGTACCTTATACTTTCGGCCCCGCTCTTTATTGCACCAAGAGGCGTGTTTAAATCATGCGCAATTCCTGACGAAATTTCACCTAGTGTTACTAGTTTTTCTTGATCAGAGAGTGTTTTTGCCAAAGTGACATTTTTTTGAGTTTCTTCAACCACACGCTGTTCTAGGCTATTATTAATAGCTGCAATTTTTTGTTCAAATCTTTTGCGCTCCGTAATATCGAATTCAATTGCAATAAAACCAATATGTTTTCCATCTCCATCCTTGATTGGCATTATGTTTAAATCTATCCAATATTCATTACCATTTTTTCCTTTATGCAGTAATTCTTCAGAAATTGGTTCTAATGCTAGTAGGGATTTATATATACGTTCAATTGTTAATGAATCTGTCTTTTCGAATTGAAATACTTTAGGGCTATTTCCAACCAATTCTTCTAATGAATAACCAGAACGATTTATCATGGCATCATTCGCCCATGTAATTTTTCTTTCTGTATCAAGAATTAAAACGCCATTGTTTGTATTCTTTGCAACCAATGAAAGTCTGTTTATTTCTTCTTGTGTTCGTTTCCTTTCAGTGATATCCCTTGAAGCTGCAATAATATAACCTTGTCCATCAATGATTTCATAATTTAAATTGACTTCGACATCAATAAATTCATTTGTTAATTGATTTTTGTTTAAACCTTCAATTTGCAACGATTGTTTGGATTTAAGTTCATTAAGATGGTTTTTCCATTTTTCTTCATCTTTAATCGTATTTTCAAAATCCATCACCGTGTAATGTTGAATGTCTTTTGGATTTATTCCCAAACGCTCTGACGCTTTTTTGTTGATATAGATGAGTTGACCTTGTTCATTGGCAACCTGAATAGAATCACTAGTTCGGTCTATAAATTTTTCTAAAAGATTCAATCGATTATTCGCTTCAATAAGATTTTCCTCAGCAATTTTTCTATCTGTAATATTAATACCATAACCAATAATATATTCCACTTCTCCCTTATTGTTAAAAAGTGGCCCCATTCTTCGGTAAACTACGGTTCGCTTTCCTTCAACATTGATAATTTCGTCTTCCCAATTAACAAAGTCTTTTATTTCAAGAATTTTATTAAAAACAGCTCTTCGATTACGAGCCATATCATCAGGAATTCCTTTATACGTGCAGTAGTCAAAATCATCTTTCCCAATGACGAAATTTCTTATTTCTGGGTTTTTAATTCCTTGGGGATTAACGTATACATATTTATGTTCCTTATTGAAAACTGCAATATCCGCAGGGATGTTGTTCAAAATAAACTCATAGAATTCGCGTTGTTCATTAATTTGATCCTTTATTTCGATAAGTGCTAATTCATTAGAACGGGTTCTTTCAATGAATGTAGTAATATCGTTGACATACAGATTTATGTAGCGAAACGCACTTACCGTTTTTAAAGTGATTGAATAATGTCTGTTATTTCGTTCGATAATTTTATGTGCAAAATGATCTGTTGCACCGATCATTTCCGATATTAGCAATTTGAATGAAATATCTTCAATATCATTATTTGTAATTCCAAAATCGTTTAAAAAGAATTTTCGACTGGATTCATTAGCATAAACTAAATTATAATTAAAATCAAAACGCAAAACAAGATACGGATTTTCATCAGGAAATCTGGATAGCGCATCAATACTCAATTGCGCTTTTTCCAATTCTTTATTTCGTTCAATTAATTTTGAAGTTAGGGTTTGTGAATCTTTGAGGGAACGTTGGGTAGTTTGTTGCAAAAATAAATACTCTGCGATGTAATCATGTGGTGCAAAATCTCCGAGTGTTAGTTCATAATCCTTGAGCGTATATTCTGCATTAATTATAGGGCTTGAAACAATAACAATAGATTCGTTTATCCTTTTAAGGGTGCATTTGAAGCGTTGGTGTTTGCCTTTAACACTTATAAATTTTATTTTTTTGTCATCAGCAATTTTATTATTTAGGTAGTCGTCAAAATTAAAGCCTCCTTCAAATTGAAAATAATCATTAAACGAACCAAATTGGCCCGATTCACCTAGAATCGTTTTAAAATTCTCACCAAAACTGGTAATTTTAGCCGAATGATCGAGAATGATGTAGAAACCATTATTTATACCAAGGGCTTCTTTCAATACTGCTTTATCCTCTGATAAATTGCGGTGCGACCTTCTGGATTCAATAAGTCTGGTTATTTGTTTGGCAATAGTTTGAAGCGATTTGATTTGCTTGTCATTCAGTTTTCTAGGTTCATTGTCTATAACGCACAAAGTACCAAGGGCATAGGAATCACTGTCAACCAAGGGGATTCCCGTGTAAAAAACAATATTCGGATCCGAAGTAACGTATGGATTTTCTTTGAATCGTGAATCAATTCGTGCGTCTTCTACAATAAAAGCTGATTTTTGGTTTTGAATAGCATGTGTACAAAAAGATAATGACCTGTTAGTTTCTGAAATGTTTAGTCCCTTCTTTGATTTAAACCATTGTCTATTTTCATCAACCAAACTGATTAATGAAATTGGGACACCCGCGATTTCAGAAGCAAGTTCCGTTAAATCGTCATATTCAACCTCTGAAAGCGTATCTAAAATTTGATATCCCTTCAGCGCCTCGAGACGTTTTTCCTCGTTTATTATATCGGGTTCGGATCGCATTGGTTTACCAAGTTATTTTATACACGCTGCAATCATTTTCATCTGCTTTTTCTTGAATACATCCAATTGCTACCACCAGATTGAAGCGTTTACCTAAACCTTTAATCAGTCCGATCAACATTGGTGAAAGCCCTGCTCTTTTTGAGCGGTATTCCAATTCAACGCTACTTGAAGTTTCATTTCTTGTCGAAAATTGTGGTGCTTGCAATTCTGGCATTAAATTATTGATTCTAAAATGTAGCATGTCCAGATTTCCAAGGAACTCGGTAAAAGTTGAACCCGTCAATTCCATTAACTCTCCATAACCTTCATCTGCTGTATATGAAATCCAATATTCACCAAAAGCCTCCAATAGATCATGAGGATCGGCATTCAGCACAGTTGCTGCATTTTTTACAAGTTCATAAGTTAATGTATCTGGATAAGGACTCATTGCAATAAAATCTTCTTCATAATGATTAGATAATTTGCAGATTTCTTTCCATTTTTCTTCACCGTGATTATTTACAACCAAGTCTTTAATTGCTTTGTTAACTAAACCGTACATAACTCTTTTTTGACAATCATTAAATATAAGAGAAAAATCAATGAGATGATTGATTTATTAATCGAAGATGCATTTATTCACAGATTCTTCCTTTGTGCGCTTCATTGTGAAAGTCAGCTTCAAGGGCTTGCATTTCAAGTAACAATTCTTCAGAAGGTGGAATATGTTGAAGCGAACCAAGGTCTGGTTGCCCTGCATCTACCCATGCCGTATACCAAATTGATCCAACTGCAATAACTGCTTGACGCAATCGTCTTTCAACCATTCCATTTAAACGTTGATGATAAGCCTGTGAAAATTCAAATGAATAGACAGATACTGTTGTATTTCCCCGCTGTTCATAGCTGTATTTTTTATCGCTTGGAAATTCATCAGTCAACTCTTTTTCAAATCGAAGAACAGAATCCAAGGCAAGGTGAGAGCCTTCAACGGCTTCCCATGCAAAGTCAATAACACTTGGTACATATGCACTTTTACCTACAAAATAATCGTAGTCCTCAGCATTGATTTCAACCAAACGGGTTTCCCAAAGTCCATGAATACCTTTTTGTCCTGTAAGCTGTCCATTATAATTTTCTGTTGTATGCAGGGGAACATGCGCATCTGCAATATAATGACCGATATCTGCAGAATATTTTAAAATCAAATCGACATTTTTAATTTCGAAGGCTTTTTGTAATTTGGATTTCATGACATTAATATGCCAAGGAACAATTCCATAAGCTTGTAAGGTGTCTTCAGTAAATTTGTCCACAGCATCATACCAATGTCTCGGCATAATAGTAAAAGGATCCTCTCCAGGCTTGTAATAATGGTCTAAATCGATATAATGACATTGCGCTTCTCCTTCGACAGCATAGCGCCTTTTGTCAGGATCAACCGCATGTTCTGTTAGGTATTCGATGTGATCTTTGTAAAATCCAAACATTTCAGGTGGAAGCGTGAAAATTGCAACCCGATTGATTCTTTTATGTCCATAAAACCCCCATTTGGATGCCGCCACATAACCTGCTTCATCAAATGATAACAAGATTAAAATGAATATCCCAAAGAACCATTTATAATTGAACAAGTTTACCATTTTTTAAAATTGGAATTACGGATGTTTGGTCAGGTGTTAAGCAATATTTTATATCCTCATTCAAATTGAGGTTTTTCAGTCTTCTTCTGTGAGAACTGGATTTTAAATATCCAAGATAGTTGTCCTTAGCGGATAAAAACAGGTATTTCGCAGCAATTGATGAGTCTTCAATGGATGTGTAATTTCCGGTTGAAATTAAATAATCTGAAATTGCTCCGGCGCAAATGGTATCTTCAAGATTAAATTTATCTTGCCAACCTGAACAGAGACATAATACGTTTTTATCTTGCTCTTCAAGCCACTTGGATAAGGCTGTTAAGTTCAAAAAAGATCCAACAACTACTATTTCGGCATCTTTGGCTACATCAAGCGATTTGGTTCCATTGGTTGTTGTTAGAACGACTTCTTTACCTTTAAATTCTTCTTTCATGTAAGAAAAAGGAGAGTTTCCAAAGTCAAAGCCTTCTACGATTTGACCTTTGCGTTCGGCACCAGCAAGAAAGCCTTTTTGTTTGTATTCCCAAGCCTCTTCAACACTTGGTACAGGAATAATAGCTGAAATTCCATTGTCAAAAGCTGCACAAATTGCCGAAGTTGCGCGTAAAACGTCAATAACAACAACAATTTCAAATTCATCTTTGAAGTAGGTATACTCACCGGGTGTAAAACAAACTTCTATACGTTTTCTAGTATCCATATTTGGCTTCAAAAATAGGTAAAAAAAGCATAGCAAAGATTATTAATACACCTAACATTCAGCGGTTACCATCGTTCTATCGAGAAAATAATTGATCACTTTCATGTAGTTTTTTTAAATATTTGAAATCAATCCAAAAAGTCATAAACGGCACTAACGAAGCCAAAAGAAAAAGTCCGGTAATTTCATATTTCAATTTCATTGCGAAATGTAATCTTAAAACCCAAATACAATATGCAATAAAGAGAATTCCATGCGCCATCCCAACGTACAAATTCGGTTGTGGAATAGCATACATATATTTCAAGGGCATTGTTAAACCAAAACTGAGGTAAGAAATACCTTCCGCCAATGCCAAAATTTGTAATTGTTTTAAAATCGAATTCTGAGATGCTTTCATAGCTATTATTTTGAATTGTTTTTGAATTTTTCAAGAGCTAAAAGTTCGTCCCGCAATCTTGCTGCTTCTATGAAATCTAGATCTTTTGCCGCCTTTTCCATCGTTTTTCTGATTAGTTTGATTTTCTTTTCCAATTCCTGAGGATTTGAATACGTCAAATCGGCTTCTGCAGCGATAGTCGTATCTGTTTGCCAATCGTAAGTTTTGGTCGATACAATGGTGTCACCATCAGCAACTTTTGTTGATTCTAGAATTTTATCAATTGATTTATTCAGTGGAGTTGGAACCATTCCGTGCTCGGCGTTGTAAGCCTCCTGCATTTTGCGTCTTCGAGCAGTCTCTGAAATGGTTTTTTCCATAGAAACGGTCATGCGATCAGCATACATGATGACCATGCCATTAATATTACGCGCTGCCCTTCCAACTGTCTGCACCAAAGAGCTTTCATTTCTCAAAAAACCTTCTTTGTCAGCATCAAGAATCGCCACCAAAGAAACTTCTGGCAAATCCAATCCTTCGCGAAGCAAATTCACGCCAATGAGCACATCAAATTGACCCAAACGCAATTGTCTTAAAATTTCAACCCGTTCTATAGTATCGATATCACTGTGAATGTAACGGCACAAAATACCAAGTCGGTCCATATACTTTTGGAGTTCCTCAGCCATTCGCTTCGTGAGCGTTGTGATAAGCGTGCGTTCTTTTAATTCAATCCTTTTCTGTATTTCTTCCAATAAATCGTCTACTTGGTTACGGGTTGGGCGCACTTCAATAATAGGATCCAAGAGTCCAGTTGGGCGAATAAGCTGCTCAACAACAACGCCTTCTGATTGGATGATTTCATAATCAGCTGGTGTTGCTGAAACAAAAATCACTTGATTGATTAGTGATTCAAATTCCTCGAATTTTAGTGGTCGATTATCAATTGCAGCCTGCAAACGAAAACCGTAATCAACAAGATTAATTTTACGTGACCGATCTCCGCCATACATTCCTTTGACTTGTGGAAGGGTAACATGGCTTTCATCAACAACCATTATAAAATCTTTTGGAAAGTAATCCAACAAGCAAAATGGTCTTTCGCCTGGTTGCCTTTGATCGAAATATCTGGAATAATTCTCTATCCCGGAACAATAACCTAATTCGCGAATCATTTCCATATCGTAACTCACTCTTTCTTGAAGACGGTTTGCTTCTTCCAATTTGCCTTCCTTCTTGAAATTGGCAACCTGAATAACCATATCTTCTCCAATTTGTTCCAAAGCTTTGAACGTGTTTTCCGGACTAGAAACAAAAATATTTGCAGGATAGATGGTTATTTCTTCAAATTTCTCGAGGATTTGTGAGGAAATGGGATCAATTGCTGAAAGACTTTCAATTTCATCACCCCAAAAGTCTATTCGTATCGCATAATCAGCGTAAGCAAGATAAATGTCAACGGTATCTCCCATGACGCGAAAAGTTCCTCTTTTGAAATCTTCATTGCTCCGAGAGTAAAGGTTTTCAACCAATTTAAGCAAGAACTTGTTTCGCGATACCAAGGTTCCCACTTTTAATGTTAGAATTCCTTTTTCAAATTCTTTAGGATTTCCGATTCCGTAAATACAAGAGACGGAGGCAACAACTATGATGTCTTTTCTTCCAGAAAGCAATGCAGAAGTCGCTGATAACCTGAGTTTTTCAATTTCATCATTGATTTGTAAATCCTTTTCGATGTAGGTGCCGGTAACGGGTAAATACGCTTCAGGTTGATAATAATCGTAATAGGATACAAAATATTCCACCGCGTTATTTGGGAAAAATTGCTTGAATTCTCCGTACAATTGTGCAGCTAGTGTCTTGTTGTGTGAAAGTATTAATGTGGGTTTATTGATGGCTTGAATCACATTGGCAACGGTAAACGTTTTTCCACTACCAGTTACTCCCAATAATGTTTGACAAGTGACGTGATTATTGATGCCTTCAACCAATTGTCGAATGGCCTCAGGTTGGTCCCCTGTAGGTTTGAAATCTGAAAAAAGTTGAAAGTCCATGTCTTGATTGCAAATTTAAATTATTGCAGCATTGTTATGCCCCGAAATCAGACATATTATGGATTTTTGGCTTTAATCCCAATACATTTTGGGGTTTTCTGGTTCATTCATTACTTTTTCAACCTCTTCCCATGTTTTTGTAATTGGGAGAAAGTCACAACTTCCGTCTTCGTATATCACCCAATCATAACTTCTATGTCTGTATATATAACTTAACTGAAAGGTGCAATCCGACAAGCGTTTAAAGTTAAAATGGCCATTCTCGTATTGGTAATAATAATTCCAGTTAATCTCTCTTTCAACTTCATCAAAAACAAGAAATCCCGACTGCAGGTACCACATAAAGTTGAGGTTGTAAAATCCATTTGCATAAAAGTTATCATCGCGATAAACGCCTTCGAAATGGTCTTTTTTATCTTCCCATTGAATAGGCACTGTCCAATTGATTTTTTGAAAAAGGTTCAGTAATTGCGCAACGTATGGATTTGTGGTGTCGTTTTTATCAATTCCCCAGAAAGTATGTTTGGGTAAAATAAAAGTGGGTTCAAAATTTATTTTTTCTGGAAACGTGAAAGTTATTAATCCATTCGATTCTTTCTTGCAGTAATCGTAATACCAAATCAAGTTTTGTGTCAAGGTATCAATATAAGATTGCGTAAATACCAGTTCAGATGCATTGTTACTGTAGCTATTGTAGAGCATTGATCGGATATAATTTTCAAATTTTTCTTGTTCATTTTGGCCTAAATTCTCGAGTTTTCTACTTTTATTTTTGATGCCTGTTTCGTACGAAGAATCAACACAACCCATATTAAAAAACTGACTGTAACCAAGGTTACCTTTCTCATCAAATTGCTCACATATTCCATTTCTCATCCCGTCTTTGAAATTGAAGGATGTTCGCAAGGTTCCTAGACTGTCATAAAATTGGTAAGGTCCGTCAAGCTTGTAATTTTTGAAAGATATTAATTGTTTAAGGGCGCCATTAGCATAATTGTATTTTTCAGTTCTAAATTCCTTCTTTTGATTGATTTCACACTGAACAATACCTGAGTCATTTCGGGTGATATAAATGAAATCAGTTCCTGAATCGTCTTGAATGGATTTAGTGTAGTTAATTAAAATCAATGACGCATTCCATGTTTGATCCTCATATATTTTTTCTTCGCCATTAACAGTGAGGGTTTTTAAACGTTCAGGTTTTCCATTTTGAAAGTAGGAAGCATAGGATGTATCAGCATTTTTGTTGTGATTAAAATATTCTTTTATCCGACCATTTGCATACCATCTTTTTTCGATTCCATACAACTCAGAATTATAAATAATATCAGCATAAACCTTTTGAACGCCGTCATCATACCATTCTTTTCGGTAGCCTTTTCCAGAATTATCTAGATTAACTTCTTTAATTAAAACACCATTTTGGTTCCAATATTTTGAGGAGGGTATAAAAGGATAGTTGGATAAAGTATCATGAATGAGTTCAAATTCTTTTGCGCCGTTATCAAAAAATCCTTTCCAAATACCGTATGGCATTGAATTATTGTAGAATTCTTCACTGAGAATATTACCGTTATAATAATATTCTTTCCAAATACCATCTTTTTTACCATTATTAAAGAAACCAAACGTTTTAAGAAGTCCGTTGTCATGAAAGGATAAATAAACACCGTGTTTTGAATAGTCTGTATCGTAAGCGTTATATTCCATTCTTTGCTCATAACTTAACATTAACTGGCCATTTTCATGGAATTGTTTGTAAGTACCGAAAGGTAATTGTTCATAGGTGTAACCTTCGCTGTCAATGGTGTGTGGCGGATGGTATTTTATTTCGTAAATCGTATCTATTTCTGATAATTTTTTCCAAGTCAAATATTGTTCTATACTCTTATTTCCGTTGAGGTAATAAACCGTTATCTTTTGACATCTTCTTCCTTCACTATTCCTGTAAAAAATGGAAATTTGGTTTAGGCTTCCATTTTCATGGTAATACTCTGCTTTTCCTATGACACTATCGTTTTTTTTGAAATTGGTTGTGTAGCGTTCTCGAAGCTGTTTGTCTAAGTTATAAAGGGCTTCTTCTATTATAATTCCATTTTTGAACACTCTTTTTTCATAAACTTGTCCGTTCGCATACGAAGTGCATTCGCCTTCAAGTGGAGTTTGCATGTCTGACTTATAATAGGTGGAGAATAAGTAATGTCCTCCTTTTTTGTTGTAAGCATTGAATGTGCAACTTTCTTGGGTAAAGGCCCAATTTGAAAGTGCTATAGAAATTAAAAAGGCGAATTTATTTTTCACGGTTGTCATTTACATGCGATTGAACTTAAGGTTCAAATGGGTTCTAGTTTTTTTGTTGATTTAATTTTTCTTGCTCCCATATGCGGTTTTCAATGATGTAATCATAATTGTAAATAACACTTTTTTGATAATTCATGGCAGCAATTTGAATCCATTTTTGTGCAGATTGTAAATCTCCAATCATTTCATAGCCTAAAGCAATATTGAAGGCTGCTTTTCCTCTTAATTTTCTTTTTGAAGAGCTGTTGTAGGCTCCTGTCCAACTTACAATTGCATTCTCCCAGTTATTTGATAGGGCATGCACTTCACCGATTTTCATTTCACCTTTAACTTTAAAATATGATCGCCATTCCCAATAAAGAAGAGGAACAATGTTTTGTCCAAAATCTACCCCTGTTTCATAGCTCACCTCATAAAGTGCATCTTTTTCACGAATCAATTTGTTAACTGCATCAATGGCGCTATAACTTCGAACTGACCATCTTTTTTCAAATTCAAATTTGTCTTCATATATGATTGTCTGGCTTAATGGGTGATAGACGCGGAATCCTGCATCTGCATTGGCAGCTCCTCGAACTTCAATTGAGGTATTGTTTCCTGAAAGTATTTGACCCAAAGCATTTACAGCGGTAACTCCTGGGTTTTGAATACTGAAATCAGTATCAAAAAATTCAAGGGAGAGTATGGCATCTACTTTTTCAGCTTTACATAAACTGTCAACGAAATTCCATGGTAATTCAAAACCAAATTCCAAACTTTTTTGATCAGCAGCTTGGAGCGTAGTATCACAACCAACATAAACAAAGCGATCACTTTGAGCCAAAGTTTCCTTTAATCCTCGAAGACATTCTCCAGAAAGTTCAATGTCTCCTTCTGGCTTTTCAAGTGTTAAAGTTGCCTCGAGTCCTGAATTTGGGGCAGGAATAGATCTGTTTAGTATACCAATCGATTGAATTTCTTTGGGAATTGTTATTAATGCCGGCTTTTCTACTTGAATTGATATGTCTCGCAATCCTTTGCAAGAGCTCAGCAAGATTCCTAAAAATAAAATAATGAAAAGTTGTTTCATATCATTATGCGTTTCTCAAAGCTACAAAATACCTGTAAGGGTTTAACATTAAAATTGATTGAAATAAGGGATTGATATTAATGTTATTATTACACGTGCTCAATTGCAATATCTATATTTGTAAAAAATCTGCATCATGAAAATATACAACAACATACTGGAAACTATTGGAAATACGCCGCTTGTTAAATTGAATAGATTGACAAAGGATGTAAAAGCAACCGTTTTAGCAAAAGTTGAAACGACAAATCCTGGAAATTCAGTGAAAGACCGTATGGCGGTAAAAATGATCGAGGATGCAGAAAAAGCAGGCTTGATAAAGCCCGGCGGAACCATAATCGAAGGTACCTCTGGAAATACCGGTATGGGTTTGGCTCTGGCTTGTATTATTAAAGGGTACAAGTTAGTTTGTGTATTGAATGATAAACAATCCAAAGAGAAAATGGATATTCTACGAGCTGTCGGTGCAGAAGTAGTTGTTTGCCCTACAGCTGTTGAACCGACCGATCCAAGGTCTTATTATTCTGTTTCAAGAAGACTCGCTCAAGAGACACCTAATTCTTGGTATGTGAACCAATACGATAACCTTTCCAATCGTCTTGCGCATTATGAATCTACCGGTCCTGAAATTTGGGAGCAGACAGATGGTAAAATTACCCACTTTGTTGTTGGAGTTGGAACAGGTGGGACAATTTCAGGTGTTGGACGTTTCTTGAAAGAGAAGAATCCAAATATTAAAATTTGGGGAATTGATACTTACGGTTCCGTTTTTAAAAAATACAAAGAGACGGGGATTTTTGATGAAAATGAAATCTATCCGTACATCACTGAAGGTATTGGAGAGGATATTCTTCCTGCCAATGTTGACTTTGATGTTATCGATCTATTTGAAAAAGTAACAGACAAAGACGCGGCAGTTTATACCCGTAAATTAGCAAGGGAGGAAGGGATTTTTGTTGGTAATTCAGCAGGTGCGGCAATAAAAGGGGTGTTACAGCTGAAAAATGAACTTGCAGAAGATGATGTTGTTGTGGTTCTCTTTCATGATCACGGAAGCCGTTATGTGGGTAAAATTTTCAATGATGAATGGATGAAAGAACGCGGATTTCTTGAAGAAGAATTTACTACTGCAGCTGATTTAATTGCCGAACATGGCAACCGGCCATTGATTACATTATACGCTGAAGAATTGGTATCCCATGCTGTTGCCAAAATGAGAAAATATGGTATTTCCCAAATTCCTGTATTAAAAGACAATAAGTTTGTTGGTTCTATTGATGACAGTCGCGTATACCAACTTTTAGTCGACCAGCCAGAATTAAAAGACGCACCAATTTCTTCAATAATGGCAGCGCCTTTTCCTGTTGTTTCCACTGGAACGCATGTTGATGATTTATGCAAATTGATTAATCGGGAAACCCCTGCTGTTTTAGTGGATTTATCTAATGGTAATTTTCATATTGTAACACGTTATGACGTGATTGCTGCAATGTCATAGTTATGCGACGTTTTATTGATCAAATGGGACGTGAAGTCCATTTGAAAGATACACCGAAAAGAATTGTTTCCATTGTTCCTTCTCAAACCGAGTTGTTATTTGATCTCGGACTTCGTGATGAGGTTGTGGGCATTACCAAATTTTGTGTTCACCCAAATTCATGGTATACAACCAAAAAAAGGGTAGGGGGAACTAAAAATGTAAACATTGCCTCGGTGAAAGAACTGAATCCGGATTTGATTATTGCCAATAAAGAAGAAAACACTTTAGAAGATATTCAGTTTCTAGAGCAAATCGCGCCTGTTTGGATTTCTGATATAGTTAGTTTCGACGATGCAATTGAAATGATTCGAGAGATTGGAATTCTAGTTGAAAAAGGCGATGCCGCTCAATTCTTAATAGCAGAAATAAAAAAAACATTTGATGCATTAGATCTGAATCTTTTGGGTCAAACAGCCATTTATTACATTTGGAAGCAACCCTATATGTGTGCTGGAAAAAACACATTTATTGATGCCATGATGTCAAAAATCGGGTTTAAAAATGTAATTCAAACTGAACGCTATCCAGTCATGGAAGCTCCATTTAACTTGAGTTTCCAACCCGAATGGGTATTGTTGAGTTCAGAGCCATATCCTTTTAACGATGCCCATGTGGAGGCAATGAAAAAGTATTTTCCCGAATCAAAAATCATTATTGTTGATGGTGAATTTTTCTCTTGGTATGGTTCACGTATGCGTTTTGCAAAAGATTATTTCATGAGCGTTTTTAGTTCCTGAAGATCGTTCAATAAAAGGAGGCTTTCGAAAAAAGCGTTATGGCCAGGCTTGAAAACCATACTTGCCTTAAATTGGTTTTGCCTCATATCCTCAGTAATTTTCAAATTGAACGAATCTAATCTTAAAAAATAATTGTTTAAGGATGAGTAAACGGGAACAATATTGAGTAAAAAATCCATGCCACCTGTCTGAATATTGGTTAAATGGCTTAATTTTCCGCGAATCGATAATGGATTTGTACTAAATTTCTTTTCGTAAATTGGTTTATGGTTGTTACCAATATAAAAACTGCAACTGTCCAGCTGTTCAAAGTAGTATTGGTTACTATTTATAGAAACAAAATCGCTATCCAATTTTCCTCCAATTGTATTTAATAGTGTCGTGTCAGAAAGATATTCACGGATTTTTATCTTATTTTTTGTTTTAAAAATTGCCTCGAATTTAGGATTTAAAGCAAGGTTAGATGCAAAGAGACCAATTTCAATTCCCTCGTAATTGATTTGGATTTCTTCAAGTTCGAGTTTAGGGAATTTATATTGATCAAACCATTTCTGAATTTCTAAATTCATCGGTTCTGGAATGTCATTGAAACATATATTCAAGTTTTTTGGTTGTAAATTGTAACTCAAGCTGCTGTTTGAGTTTAAAATGGATGGATTTATATTTCCAATAATGCTAATTATTTCATGGTCAAAATTAACTTCCATGTTTAATTCAGATTTTCCGCGATCACCATTGTTAACGGATAAATAAATATCTAATAATGCTTGAGGTGAATTTCTTTTATGTTTTAATTTTTTTGAACCATTGAACGATAAAATATTCGATGCTGTTTGAGTTAGCGAATTTTGGTTGGCTCCATCAAGATCATGCTGAAGGATAATTCCAATCGACGCCTTACTCAGTTTTACAAATTTATTTCCAGACTTATTAAACTTTAGAGAATCGCTAACGTGACAAAGAATGCCAGAATATGTAATTCTATTTTCAGAAAATTCAAAGAAAATGATATCGTTGAACAAATCCATACCTTCAAATTTATCCTTCACGTTTTTAGTTTGGGTAAATGCTGAATCGGTTTTTGAAATTACTTTATGCGCAAATTCTTCAAATTGATCTTGAGTGGTAGCATCTTTTTTGAAGAAAAACAATTCTTCAGAGCAAGTTTTAATTATGTTGTTCGTGTAAATTCTTACTGCATATTTTGTCGATTGGGGTAAAAAAATAGCAAGTTCATCATCAGGATGGTTTTTGAGTAACCATGAAAGTTGTAAAAGGGACCAAATAGTTAAGTAAAGAATTACCAAACCAATTGAAGTAAACAGCCACTTTTTAATTTGCATAATCAAAATTAGATTAATTACTAAATACTACCTTTACATAATGAAATTTTTGTCTGGTATTATTTTGCGATTGATGGGCTGGAAAATTAATCCAACCGTTCCAGATAACATCAGTAAATGCGTGCTTGTCATGGGGCCGCATACCTCAAATTGGGATTTCGTAATAGGCAGATTGGCTTTTTTTTATTTGGGTGTGAAGCCTAAAATTATCATCAAGAAGGAATTATTTTTTCCTCCATTAGGATGGATACTTAAAGGGCTTGGAGGTATTCCTGTCGATAGAAAAAAGAAAAATAACATGACTGACTATGCAGTTAAATTATTTGAGAAAAATGATAGGTTTTATATGTTATTTACTCCTGAAGGAACCAGAAAATATAATCCCAATTGGAAAAAAGGTTTTTATTATATAGCAAGAAAAGCAGAAGTGCCAATAGTTATTTGTTACTTGGATTACTCTTCAAAAACCGGCGGGATTCATAGTGTAGTAAATCCTATGGATAATGCTGAAGATAGCATTGAATATATAAAAACAATTTTAAGAAACTATAAAGGAAAGTTCCCTGATCAAGGAATACCTAATCTTTAATGAAAGTGTCTGTTTTTTTGTCATAACCAAAAGGGCAATGTTTGCACCCACTTTTACAGCAATAACCACGTTTTAAATGGTACGACTCTGTAAAAATAATGTGTCCTTCCGGACTTAAATAGTAATCTTCCTCAGATAAATTACCTCTTTTTGAAAATCCTGCCATCTCGTTATCCATCGCTCAGAATTACTAAATTCGTTTATTATGTTTTAATGTAGATTATGTATGATATAAGCAAATCTATTGAACAAGCTCTTAGTATTGGAAGGTTTAACAAGCGCAACGTTAATTTGTTCATTAAACGAGATGACTTGATTGATAATGATGTTTCAGGAAATAAATGGAGAAAATTGAAATACAACATAGAACATGTTCTGCAGAATAATTTCAAAGGTATTTTAACTTTTGGCGGCGCATTTTCCAATCACTTGTTAGCCGTTGCATCGGCTTGTAATAAGTATAATTTGAAGTCTATTGGAATTGTAAGGGGAGAGGAATTAAATAACGATTCGAACTTTTTAATAAAGCGATGTTACGAGCTCGGAATGGAATTGGTTTTTGTTTCTCGTGAAAAATATCGTTTAAGAAATGATTATGATTTTCGAAATGAATTGAAATATACATATCCGGAAATGTATATTGTGCCTGAAGGTGGCGCAAATTATTTAGGAATGATAGGGTGTCAAGAAATTTTAAATGATTGTAAAAGGGATTATGATCATGTGTTTTTAGCTTTGGGAACCGGAACAACAGCTGCTGGAATTGCATCCTCTTTGCAGGGCGATACCATCTTACATGTAGTTACTGCTTTAAAAGGAATTGATGTGCATCAAACATTAATGTCCTTGTATAAAAGCTTTGGTTTTTCAGATTTACAAATCAATGAATGGCTTCAAATTATTGTTCCTCACGAAAATTCACACTGGGGAGGATACGGAAAAACGGCTGAAGAACTTTTAAAAAGGATTATTGCCTTTAAAAACGAAACCGATATTGATATTGACCCAATTTATACAGGAAAAGTTTGGACAGCAATGGAGGATTGGATAGAAAAAGAAAATATTACAAATTCAAATGTTTTGTTCATTCACACAGGAGGTGTTTTTGGAGGATATGAAATAATTTCTAAGCTTAGAAATTAAAACTGCAATAACTTTAAAATTTGATTCGCCTCTTTAACATCATGAACGCGCAAAATTGATGCTCCCTTTAATACCGCAAATGTATTTAGAATGGTTGTGCCGTTTAAGGTCTCTGAAGTTTCAATTTCGAGCCTTTTGGATATCATAGATTTCCTTGAAAGGCCAACAAGAATAGGGCGTTCTAAAATATTAAAGTCATTCAATTTATGCAGAATTTCATAATTCTGCTCCATCGTCTTTCCAAATCCGAATCCAGGATCTATAATTATGTCATTTATGTTGTAAGATTTTAATACACCAATTTTTTCCGAAAAATATTGAATCATATTTTTAAATAAATTCTTGTTTTCAGATGTTTGATGCATGCTTTCAAAATGAGGAGGACAATGCATGAGAATGTAAGCCAAGCCATACGAAGAAACAGTTTCTGTAATTTTATCATCGAATTGAAAACCACTGATGTCATTCACAATATCAACACCTTCATCTGCAGCTTGTTTAACAACTTCATGACGAAAACTGTCTACAGATACCAATGTTTCTGGGAAATACTTTTTGATGTCACCAATGATGTTTTTAGTTCTTCTAAGTTCCTCTTCCGTTGTTATCAGGTCACTTCCAGGCCTTGTTGAAAGTCCTCCAATATCAATAATTGCCGCGCCTTGTAGAATCATTTTTTCTACTTCTAATAACAAGTCCTTTTTTGTTACACGGCTATTATTATAAAAGGAGTCTGGTGTGACATTAACGATACCCATTATTTTAGGAGAATTTAAATCGATTAATTTATCCCGCACCTTCAAATGTTTCATTTTAGGAAAATGTGTATCTTCAACCCGCGAATTTATCATGGTTAATTTATGAGTCAGACAAATATTGAATACACAAATATAATCAATCATTGCCGTGATATTTTTATAAAAAAAACGAAAGACTACGGAACCGCATGGCGTATATTAAGGCCGAGTTCTTTAACCGATCAATTATTCATTAAAGCTCAGCGCATTCGGACAATTCAAGAGAGTGGCGAAAACAAAGTCGGTGAAAACATCGAAGATGAATTTCTGGCTATCGTGAATTATTGTATCATGGCTATCATTCAGTTAAAGGAGACAAGTTTAGAAACCATCGATTTAGAACAGGGTCAAGCCTTAACACTCTATGATAAGTACTCACATGAAGCTTTTGAACTGATGTCTAAAAAAAATCATGATTACGGCGAGGCATGGAGAGATATGCGCGTAAGTTCGTTAACTGATCTTATTCTTATGAAGATATTACGAATTAAACAAATTGAGGACAATCAGGGTAAAACCCTTATAAGCGAGGGAATTGATGCAAATTATTTTGATATGCTTAATTATGCTGTTTTTGCCTTAATTCATCTTTCAAACGAAAAACTCAAATGAAAAAACAAGCGGCAATAGGGGGGAGATCGTTGATTTTTAATCTGTTGTTTGTTCAGCTCAATTTTACAGGGCTTGTGTTCATAATATGTGGATCGCATCCTGCAAACGAGAACTATTTTTTGCTTTTTAACTTCATTGGTTACATTACTGTCTTTTTATCAATTGGAGGCCTTGTGCTTTTTCAAGGTAAGCTTTTAATGGCCAATGTTTCAAGATGGTTGGTGGGTAGCCTTTTTATTTTTTCTGGAATAATCAAGTTGAATGATCCAGTAGGATTTGCTCTCAAATTGGAAGAGTATTTTCAGGACGGTGCACTTGCTTTTCGAATAAAAGAATTGTTCAATTCTCCCGGGTTTTCACTCGAGTTTTTTCAAGATTATTCCTTTTTTATTGCGTTGGTATTAACAATTGCGGAGTTAATTCTTGGGGTCTTTCTAATAATAGGAGGAAAAGTTCGCGCAGTTGCATTTTATTTACTTGGGCTGTTGTTGTTTTTTACCACACTCACTTGGCACTCAGCGACATGTGACCCAAAAACAACTTATTGGGATGAAAATACATACGAAATGGCCAGCAGTCGTGCTCAAGTAATTTTGAGCAATTATAAAAATGATGCTTCTCTGAAAATAATAGAAAAAAAAGCCAATGAGCTTGTAGTTCAAGAAAAAAAGAAAACACAATGTGTCGACGATTGTGGATGCTTTGGTGATGCATTAAAGGGCTCAATAGGAAGATCTTTAATACCGCTCGAGTCATTCTTTAAAGATGTGATTTTGATTTATTTAGCAGTTTGGATTTTCCTGGCCCGAAAACAAATTCTACCCAACACAAGGAACCAAAACATTCAGTTCTTGCTTGCTTTTCTTTCTGTCGCAATTTTTCTGTCTATTATTTTCAATTGGTATTTCCCGATAATATTTTCAATAATTCTAATTTTAGGTTCCCTATGGATACGTCGTTCTGGAGGCGTTGTATTTGGGAATTATTTTGGGAGCGTGATATTTATTTTGATATCCTCCCTCATAACATTGATTTACGTTTTGAGATATGATCCGATAAAAGATTTTCGGCCTTTTGCTGTAGGAAATAATTTAAGTCAAGAAATGAATAATGGTAAAGCAGGACTTTATTCCATTGAATACAAAATAAAAAATTTAAAAACCAATGTTCGTCAAGTGATTTCTCAGAAGGAATACACCGATAATTCCCAATTTTGGGATACATCAAAGTATATTATTCTTGGGCAAAATCAGAAAGAAATAAAACCCGAAATTCCACCTTCATTGGGAATGCAATTTAATCCAATTCTTGATATTGAAACGATTTCAAAACGTGAATTACAACTGCCTGCAATTACTTCATTTTTATCTTACGGCATTGGTCAAAACCCAAACTCATTTCGGGACGTAATGGTGAAGTTGGATAAAGTCATTTTGCTAGTTATTCAAGATATTAAATGCGATAATATATCAAATTTTAAAAACTTCAAACCAATCATTGATTATTGTCAAAAAAATAAAATTCCGATTTATTTGATTACCCGATGTAGCCTTGAAGAACAGACTAATTTCAAAAAGAAATTTGATGTTGATATTGTTGTTCTTCAAAATTATGATGAAAACGGTCTCAAGATGATTTCGAGATCTGATCCTTCTATGTTGGTCCTTAGAAAAGGAATTGTAAAAGGAAAATTCACATCAAACGACATCCCAGAAATCGAGGATTTGAAAACAATTTTAACAGAATGAAATGAGAAAAAAAATTGTTGCTGGAAATTGGAAAATGAATTTATTGCAAAGTGATGCGGTTCATTTTACCGAAGAGTTGAATAATTGTATATCAAAGGAAGAGGAGGCAATTGAAATATTAATTTTTCCTGGATTTACTTTAATTGAGGCTGTTAAGAATAATGCAAAGGTTTTCAAAATAGGTGCTCAAAATTTTCACCCAGAACATTCTGGTGCTTTTACAGGGGAGGTGTCAATCGATCAGTTGAAAGATTTGAACGTGGAGTTCGTTCTTGTTGGACATAGTGAAAGAAGAATCTTATTCAATGAAACGGATGCGTTTATTCGCATGAAATTGATTTCGGCAATAGAGAATCATATGTCACCTATTTTATGCATCGGCGAAACCCATGAGATACGAAATAAAGGAGACCATTTTGACTTTATTTCAGCACAACTGTCTTCTGCTTTGATGGACTTTTCAGACGAACAATTAGCGCATGTTATTCTGGCATACGAACCTGTATGGGCAATAGGTACAGGACTAACAGCTACAACTCAGCAAGCTGAAGAAATGCATGGACATATTCGTTCTTGGTTGACCGAAAACTTTTCAAAACAACTGGCAGAAAATCTTTCAATTTTATATGGAGGTAGTTGTAACGAATCAAATGCAAAAGAATTATTTTCCTGTCCAAATGTGGACGGAGGATTGATAGGCGGCGCATCATTGGATGCAAAGCAATTTATTTCAATAGTAAATATAATGAATGGATTATTTTGAATTGATTATAGATGTCAAGCCCCGAGATCCTTGGGCGGAAATTTTAGTTGCCCAACTGGCGGAGGTAGGGTTTGAAAGTTTTGTTGATACGGAAAATGGTATAATGGCTTATGTACCTGTTTCAATTATAAATTTTGATAATCCAGTAGAAAATACGCTTTTGGACAATTACGAATCCAAGGTTGATTGCGAGGTAACTTGGAAATACAACATTATTCCAAAACAAAATTGGAATGAATTGTGGGAAAAAGATTTTCATCCGGTTAATGTCGACAATTTGGTTACCATTTATGCTCCTTTTCATGATACTTCTTGTGTCAAAGGAATAGGAGTAGAAATTTTACCGAAAATGTCATTTGGAACCGGACATCACCAAACTACCTATTTAATGTCCAAGGCTCTTTTCGATTTTCACCCTTTTCCAAAAAAAGTGTTGGATATGGGAACCGGAACAGGTGTCTTGGCTATAATCGCTGAAAAGCTTGGGGCCGATAACGTTCTGGCGGTTGATATTGAACCTTGGTCCGTAGAGAATACGATTGAAAATGCTGAAAGAAATAAATGTCAGCATATCAAAGCCATTTGTGGAGACATTGATGTTTTGGAAGAAGATTTTTATGATTTGATTCTTGCGAATATCAATAAAAATGTGCTTAAGACTCACATTCCGCATTATGCCAATAAACTGGTTAAAGGCGGAACGTTATTATTAAGTGGCTTCTTTAATACGGATGTTGATGAGTTGCAAATGTTCGCTCAAAATCATAACTTTAATTCAATTACTAGTGCAACCAATGATACTTGGGCATTACTGAAAATGACTAAAAATTAATTTTAATGAGGTTTTCTATTACAATATTTTTCTGTTTCTTTTTATTTCAAGGACTTACGCAAGTATTCAATACTGATCGACAAAAATTTGTGAAAGAAATTGCTAAAACTTTCGGTTCCTACATCACTGATGAAGATCTTAAATTCGTTGAGGAAGAACTAAATCCGTTTGTTTTGAACACCTCTTCATTTTCGAATGATCAATTCACCAAAATGATTGAGACATCTAATGCTTTTTATGATAAGGACCTTACCGTTTATCCAGATATATACGAATACATGTATACTTACACCAAACTTCTAATGGATAAACATCCTCAAGAAAGTTTGAGTGCTTGGCAAACAAGTTTAGATAATTTTTCAAAAGAGAAATCTACTAAGAAATTGTTGTCGTTTTTAAATTTTTCTTTCGGACTTATTAATCAAAATATTGTTGGTGGAAAGGAAAATGAATTTTATTGGTTTATTGAGAATGGTGATTTCACATTTGAATTTACGGATCAACCCATTTTGAAATTAAATAATGACAATTTGATTTGTCGATATCCAAATGTTGGTGAAGACAGAATGGATATTGTATTGACCGGAACAAGCGGAACTTATTACATAAATGATAAAGAATGGAAAGGTAAAGGAGGAATTATTACATGGGAGAAATCAGGTCTTTCCAAAGATTCAACATATGCGGAAGTGAATAATTATGAAATCGACTTAACCAAAGATGATTTTAACGCAGATAGTGCCTATTTGACCACAAGATATTTTAGCAATAAAATATTGGGAAAAATATCTGATGAAGCCAATGACTCGGATAACAATGCAGCGAATTTTCCTGAATTCACTTCTTATGATAAGAAATTGACAGTGAATGATATTCTGCCTAATATCAATTATCAAGGGGGATTTATGCTAAAAGGAAATAAATTTGTTGGGCATGGAACTAAAGGTCAACCCGTCAAATTAAGTTACATAAAAGATAAAACAACCTTTTTTACTGTTGCTTCCGAATCTATTAGTATTTCACCAAAAAAAGTAATGTGTCTGGCTTCAAAGATGGTAATTAATCTTTCCGCTGGTGATTCAATAACACATCCAAATTGCGACTTTATCTATAATTTAGAAAATGGAATTGTAGAATTCCGTCGTACCAGTTTGGGATTGGGATTATTGCCATTTGTTGATTCTTATCATCAATTGAATGTTTATGTCCCAGTAATTCAATGGAATAAAAATAACGATCATTTAACCTTTACTTATGACTTTGGGACATCTCAAGAACAACGTTACGCATTCTTTGAATCTTCACGTTATTTTAGTGAGAAATCCTATGCTAAATTGAAAGGTTCTGATGCCGTTCATCCGCTTGATGCAATTAATAACTTAGGTGTAAAAAATAATACCAAAGTAATTCAAGAGGGCGCATTGGCCACAGGTTTGAAAAGAAGCATAGCACAATTGAAACCAACGCTAATTGAATTAAATAATTTAGGTTTTATTAGTTATGATCAGGACAATAAGTTGATAACTATCAATGAGAAATTAGAGAATTATGTCAATGCAAATGAGGGCAACTTTGATTTTGACAATATTTTATTTGAATGTGACATGCGTCCAAAAGATACCTATCAATATACTGACGAAGATTTTAAGAAAGATCCAAATTTGAAAAAAAAGGTTGACTTCTTCAAAGAACAGGCAGCAGAAAGAAGAACGATAACTGAATTTGGTAAATTAAGTTTAAAATCATTAGATCTAGAGCTCTTTGCAATTGATAAGGTAACATTGTCAGAATCTAAAAACACTACCATTTTTCCAGATGGGTACAAAGTTACTGTTGGAAAAAATAGAGATTTTCAATTCACTGGTTGGATAAATTCCGGAAAAATAGAAATCAAAGCAACCTCGGCAAATTACAGTTACGCTGATCATAAAATCAATTTGTTAAAAACCGAAGCAGCCATCTTTCGCGTAAAACCATTAAAACCGGAGGATGGAAGTTCTCCAATTGCAATGAATTCCTCCATCAATGGAATAAAGGGTGAAATACTCGTTGACAACCCTTTGAGTCGCTCTGGTAAAGATCCAAATAATGGCAATTACCCCATTTTAAAGTCAACTTTATCTTCATATGTATTCTATAATTACCAAGCTATTTTTGAGGGCGCATATGATAGTACAAGATTTTACTACACTGTAAATCCGTTTGAGTTGGATAGCTTAAATACTTTTGGGGAGAAAAATTTAAAAATAAAGGGTGAATTAACTTCTGCAGGGATTTTCCCCAAAATAAAGCAAGACCTAGTAATAATGCCGGATTATTCTTTTGGCTTTTCCACCACTGCACCTTCTGGAGGTTACGATTTTTATGGTACTGGAGCCAAATATGATAATAAAATTGTACTGAGCAATAATGGACTTCAAGGGGCTGGGACAATCACTTTTGTTCAATCCACCTCAGTTGCAAAATTATTAACCTTCCTTCCTGATTCAACTGTCGGTACTGCACAATTTAAAAATAATCCTGTGGAGACAGGAATTCAATTTCCAGATGCCTCTTGTGAAGCTGCATACATTACCTACTACCCTAAGAAAAACCAATTGAAGGCAGCTTCAACTGAAAAAGCCCAACTGAGCTATTATAAGGATGAAGCGAAATTAACCGGAGAGGCAATAATTACCCCAGCAGGCATGACTGGAAATGGTTATATGTATTTTAAAACAGCTACCACATACTCAAAAAATTACAAATTTTCTAGATGGAATTTAGACTCCGACACCTCCAATTTTAGCTTGAAAAACTCATACGCTGAAACCGGAGAAAGCGATGTTGCATTTAAAGCAGAAAATGTTAAATGTCACGTATCCTTTAAGGATAGAAAAGGCGAATTTGTCTCCAATCAAGGCGGTTCGGTTCTGAACTTCCCTGTAAATCAATACGCATGCAAGATGGATAAATTCAGTTGGATTCTTGATCAAACGGATTTACAGATGGAAAACTCTGACAAGTCCAATAAAGAAAATGATTTGGATTTAGCAGGGCCTAATTTCTATTCGTTACATCCAAAACAAGATTCATTAACTTTTGCTGCTCCAAAAGCTAAATATGATTTAAAGCAGCGTTCAATTTTTTGCGATAATGTTGAATTCTTAGCCATTGCTGATGCCAAAATTTACCCTGATAGCATGAAGGTTACCATTCGCAAGGATGCTTACATGGAACCATTCAAAAATGCCAAGGTTATAGCGAATTATGTAACCAAATACCATAGGTTCGAACGCGCGAATATTGAGGTTAAAGAACGAAGAGATTTTTCTGGTGAAGGCGAATATGCCTATTATGATAAAGATAGCTTATTGACATATTTTAAAATAAAGAAAATTGAAGTAGATGATAATTATCAAACAATTGCCTTAGGTTCCATCGAAGAAAATCAAGGGTTTCAATTGAGTAAAGAATTTGATTTTTATGGGAAATTGCAAATTTTTGCTGCAGATCCATTTATTCATTTCGATGGTGCAACAAGAATTCACCATGACTGTCAGAAATTTGATAAAACATGGATGAGTTTTAATGCACCAATTGACCCGAAAAATATACAAATTCCTGTATCTTCTCAAATGAAAAATCTTGATGGTACTCCTATTGCTGCTGGTATTGTATGGCGAGATTCACCGGTTGTGGATAGTATTGAATTGTATCCAACGTTCTTATCGAAATTGTCAAATTCAAAGGATCCACTATTGATTTCGGCTGATGGTTTCTTGCAGTTTAACGAAGCAGTTAAGGAGTTTCCAAATTCAAAGGATCCAATATTGATTTCGGCTGATGGCTTCTTGCAGTTTAACGAAGCAGCTAAGGAGTTTCAAATTGGTTCTAAAGAAAAGTTATTGAATAGATCTGAAAAAGGGAATTTCTTGGCGCTGCATACTGAAAGTTGTTCCTTAAACGGAGAGGGTAGGGTTAATCTAGGTATGGATTATGGCGATGTTATTGTTGATGCTGTTGGTGTGGTAAATTACAATCAGTCGACAGGTCTTACATCAATGAACCTTACGGTAAGATTTGACATGGCAGTGGACAAAGGTGTTATGCAGGATGCAGCCGAAAGAATAGCTGCAATAGAATTGTTGAAGCCCTTAGATTTCAATTCTAATACCCTCGAACAGGCACTTGTAGAATGGACCGATCAAAAAACTGCAGATAAGATAAAATCAGATTACAGTTTGAAAGGAGAGGTTAAAAAAGTTCCTGATGAATTTGAAAAGGCAATTGTGTTGACTGGATTAAAATTAGATTCATACGATAAGGCATCCATCGAAGAAAAAGGATTGATTTCCGCTGCAACTACCGCTTCTTTAGTATGTATGTTTGGAAAACCTGTCATGAAAAACATTCCTGTCAGGGCATTTTTCCAACAAATTTATTCTGGTTCTGGAGCGGATGATTTCTCGCTTCAACTTCAGATTCCAGGTATGGATTATTACTTTAATTATGAAATGACAAAGAACGACGGATTACTTAGAATTATCACTACTGATAACGCAATGGTGGAAGCTGTTAATAGCATCAAAGAGGAAAAAAGAAAAACCAGAAAATTCAAATATGAAATTTCTACTCAAAATATTTATCTTACGAAGTTCTTAAGATTGTTTGAATAAATATGGAGGCTTTAATATCAATACTTATTGCGTACTTGCTTGGATCTATACCTACTGCTGTTTGGATTGGAATTACCTATTATGGAGTTGATCCTCGTGAACATGGTAGCAAGAATGCAGGTGCAACCAATACTTTTCGAGTTTTAGGAAAAAAACCAGGCCTTTTAGTATTAATTCTAGATATTCTAAAAGGTGCAGCTGCAGCATGTGTTCCTTATTTATTAATTGATGATACCATAACATTTAGAGATAATTTAATCAATCTTCAAATTATTGCGGCTATTTCTGCAGTATTTGGGCATATATTCCCGGTTTTTGCCAGGTTTAAAGGAGGGAAAGGTGTTGCAACCTCTCTAGGTGTAATTATCGGTATTCAACCATTAGCTGCGCTTATCTGTTTGTCTGTTTTTCTTATTGTATTTATAAGTTCCAAGTATGTCTCTCTTGGAGCAATAGCAGCAGCGCTCTGCTTTCCGTTTGTTGTACGTTTTGTTTTATGTGAAAATAATTTTTGGTTATCTGTATTTAGTATTACATTGAGTTTACTCGTTATAATAGCCCACAGGAAAAACATCAACCGTTTATTGAATGGTTCAGAAAATAAAATGAACCTTTTCAAAAAGGGATCGTAATTATGACGGAAATTTGAATAGAAAGATTATTGTATAAAGTGCGCTGGCGTATATTTAAAATTGTTTTTACATTTTTTTCATTTTGTAATGTTTTTGCTTTTTCGCAAACAGAAAGTGAAATGAGAGTTGATGCAGACAAGTATTTTACAGATGGCAAGTATCTCGAGGCGACATCATTATACATGCGTCTTCTTTCATTGAAGCCAGATGATTATAATTTAAATTACCGTTACGGCGCATGTTTGCTATTCAATTCCAACAAAAAGCAGGATGCAGCAAAATATCTTAGCTATAGTATTAAAAATCCAAATGCTACTCCGGAGAATCATTATTATTTGGGCAAGGCTTTGCAATATAACTATAGATTTGGAGAAGCGGTAAAGGAATTTAATATTTATTTACAAAATAGATCCAAACCAGATGTTTTTTTTCCGGTTGAACGGGATATTGAGATGTGTCAAAATGGAAAAAGATTGCTCACATCAGTTACTGATTTGATTGTTCTTGATAAAAAGGAAATCACTACAGATAAATTTTTTAGAATTTATGATTTAAAAGATATTGGCGGAAGCCTGATAGTTACCACAGATTTTCAAACCAAATTGGATAAAAAAAATAACCATATACCACTTATACATTTTCCGCAAAACCCCTCCATTGTCTTTTATTCCAGCTTCGGTGATAATGGTGATCAAGGTAAGGATATTTATTATCGAAAAAAATTAGTTGATGGAACTTGGTCAGACGCAACCCTTATTGAAGGGAAAGTAAATACACAATATGATGAAGACTTTCCTTATTTGAATCCTTCTGGTGAATACCTTTATTTTTCATCAAAAGGTCATAATTCTATGGGAGGATATGATGTTTTTCGTTCTAAATTTGATGCAAATACAGGAGCATTTGGCACCCCTGAAAATCTGGATTTCGCCATTTCGTCTCCCGATGATGATGTTTTATTCATTGTTGATTCTCTCGAACAAAATGCATATTTCGCTTCTGCACGACAAAGCGAACTTGGAAAACTTCATGTGTATAAAGTAATGATGGAAAGGGTACCGCTTCAAATGGTAGCTCTGAAAGGTTCATTTATTTCAGAAAAGAATCCAAATGCAAAAGTCATTAATATTGAAGTTAGTGATGAAAATGGTAACAAGACCATTGGGAATTTTCAATCTGATGAAAGCGGCAATTACACAATTATGCTTCCAAAAGGAGGAAATTACGAATATGTAATGAAACTTGATGGAGTTGCGCAAGAGTTCAGATCTGAGGTGAAAATTCCAATTTCAGATGGATTTAAACCCTACAAACAGGTTATAAAACATTTGGATGAGAATAACTTAGAAGTTGTTAAAGTGATTAACCTTTTTGATGAGTTTGTCGAGGATCAACAGGAACTTCTTGCTGAAGTGATAAGAAAACGCTCGGCTTTAGATGTCAATGTAAGTGAATTTGATTTAAATAAAATAGCATCTTTAAAGGCTGATAGAGCTGTGCTCAACGAAATAGGTTTGTCAAACCTTTCATTGAATGAAGTTATCGATGTGCTTGAACATCAAACATTAAAAAATGAGCAAAATAATACGCTGGCAGCTACCATTGCAAATAACGTTAACAATTTAGTTATTGAGAATAAAACAGAGTTTTTGAGGCTTGAGGAGGCAATTAAGGATAAAGTGGCCGCCGCAAATGCTTTAAATGCTCCTGATGATAAATACAAAACTTTAAAGGAGGCTGAAAATTTAATAAAAGTTCAAAATGAATTGAAAAGATATTCCAATGATCTTATTCGTATAAGTGATTCGGTAAATAATGAATTGTCCAATGGGCTTTCACAAGAAGATCAACATATACTCGGTAAGGTATCCGAAAATTACAAAGCATTGTATAATCAAGGAAAGGAACAAGAGGCTCTGGCGGAATTATCTGCAAATAAAGAATTAATTCAAAAATCACTTGCCAGTACTTCTGGAAATATTGTTCAGAATTTAGTAGATAAATCTGTTCAGTTAGCTGAAAGCAACGCCCTTTCGCAAACAAAAATTGAAAAATATAAGGAGGAAATAGCGTCTTTAAAAATTGAAATTACCCAACTTGAATCGACCCAACAAGATGCGAAAAAGAAAGACATTCCTGCAATTGAAAATCAAATAGCCTCAAAACGTGAAGAAATTGAATTAATAGAAGATGAAATAAGCACAATTCAAAAAACTATCGATTCAAAGGCCTTAGAAAAAAATACTGTTGATAAGCAAATTAATCTATTACAGGATGCGATTTCCAATAAATCCTTGGTAACTGTTACACGAACCGCTGCAAATAAGGCAATCGCCGAAACAGATAAAACGAATTCCAATACTTTAACAGCCTACGTTCAACAACAGGTAAAAAAGTTAGAAGTCGAGGATCCGTCACTTAAAGATCGAATTATTGTAAACAGTGGTTTAAATGCTGATGAGCTTTACAAGCAATATGTTGCAAACAATCAAGGGATATCAGATGATCCTAATTTGAATAAAGAAACAAAATTATTCAAGCAACTAACATCTGACAGAACTGCCATTAAGCAATTGGATGACAGGCTTGCTGAAATAGACCAAATGATTGCTCAAGGAAAAGGAAATGAAGTCCTCGAAAATGAAAAGTTAACCTTGAATGCCTATAAAGAAAAAATTAAATCCGCACAAAATGAGCGAGAGGCTGCAGTTGCAACTATATTGGCAAAACAAGGTGTTGGTGACAAAGAAACTGTTATCAATGGCTTAAGTCCTGATTATCTTCAAAACAAGTCTTTTATTGAAAAAAATTCTAACTTAACGACATCAGAGAAGAATAAAGAACTCGATAAAGAAGATGAAGCCTTACTTTCAATAATTGATGCTGAATTGAAAAAGGTTGATCAAGCGCTTATTAGTACTCCGAATGATCAGGTACTGTTAATTAAGCAAAATTCATTAAATGAAATTAAAACCAATCTTGAAAAGGATCTTGAAAGCAGGAAAAACCTGAATTCTGAAAATACAAACGCTGTTGCAGATAGAAATAGTCTTGTCAAGTCTATTGACCAGGATTATGAGCTAAATATTCAAAATATTAATGCAAAAGCCCTAGATGAAAAAGATAAAAATTTAGCGCTCAATGCTGCTGATATTGAATTAATTAAAAAAATAGATGTGGAAATTAACACCACAGATCAGAAGCTTAAGTCAGATCCAAACAATGCGCTGCTTAAGGAAAAAAAGGTTGAATTGAACGCTATTAAGACAGAAAAAGAATCTGATGTCCAAAAAAGAATAGAAAGTAATACGGCGATAAGTAAGGCGGAAATTACCCAAGAAAATATTATTAAGCAATTGAGTCCGTCCTATAATGAAACCATTAAAGCCATTAATGCAAATAACCAACTTAGCGCCATTGAAAAAAGTAAAGCTTTAAATGCTTCTGATCAATACCTAATAGATAAAATGGATGATCGAATAAAACTCATTGATGATGCCTTGATTATAAATCCCAATGATCCTTTGTTAATTCAAGAAAAAATAATTTTGACTGAACTCAAATCGGATAAAGAAGAGGTTATAGTGAGTAGAAATCAGGCTTCAGATAATGCAACGCAAAAAATTATAGCATCACTCCCAGATTATAATCTTGACGAGGATAAAGTAAATCTTATCCAAAAAGTGAGCCCTTTATATTTTGAGAATTTAAATGCAGTAAATTCTTCCAATTCATTTAATGCAAAAGAAGTTGCCAAGCAGTTCATTGAAGTTGATGCAAAACTGCTAGAAGATTTGAAGGATGAAAAAAGTAATGTAAATAAGCAGTTAAAAAATAATCCTGAATCCTCGGATTTAAAAGCCGAACTTAAATTGATAGAAACACTCGAAGCAGAGGCTCTAGATCGTTTAATTGCAAATAATAAAGTCAAAGAATCTAATGAATTAAAAGCCAATCCTACCGAAGCTGATCTTGAGGTTAAAAGAACAACGCTTCTCAAAGATGTTGATGCAAAAATTCAATCTTTAAAATCAAACAACAGTCTTGCTGAAATTCAAAAACAAGAAGCAATCGTTGAGGAGCAAAAGAAGGCTTTAAATACCATCGATCAGGAGATTGTTAGGTTGTCAGAAAAAAAGTCTTTAGATCCTTTAGACCCAAAAATTGACAACGAATTGGAGCTGACGTCTTTGCTTAAATCAACCATTGAAATTGAACTTTCTAATGAAGAAAAAACATTACAAACATTAAAGAAAAATGAAATTATAGCGACTGAAAAGGTTACAAAAGAAAATAACGGTAAGAACTTTAATACAAATGAGATTTCGGAATTGACAGAGGAGTCAATAAAGCAAGATATAATGCCCAATTATGAGGAAGGAAAGAATAAAATAGTTAACGATTCCCGCTTATCTTTGAATGAGAAAAATGAGGCATTACTCAATTTGGAAAGAGAATATAACAAAAAGCTCAAGGATGAGAAATTCGCTTCTAAAGAAATGCTTGATGCATATCCTAGTGATGAAGCGGTAATTAAAAAATTGGAATTGCTAACTTCTTTGGAGACAATCTCTGACGAAGAATTAAAACGTTTAAAGGGTATTCAAAATCAAGAAATTGATGAAGAGAATACTACTAATGAAAACGCGACAGCTTTAGTGAACCGGGTAGCGCCAGATTACAACATAAACAAAGAGTCCTTATTCAACTCGAAAATGGAAGAGCGCAAAAAGCTTGAACAACTTATAAAGCTGGAAGATAGACTTTTGAATGATTTGGAAAAGGAACTATCTGAGCTCGAAAAGCAATTAGAAAATAATCCAAATGATTCAAAATTAATTAATGAAAAGGCCTCCTTTTTAGATGCAATAGCTGCCCATCAAAGTGAGAAAGAAAATTATAGCAATCGTTTGAATGATTTGAATAATGGGCAATTGAGCAATGTTAATTTGAATGAAAATAAATCCTCACAGTTTGAAAATACGGAATACCAAGATCAGAAATTGGCTGCTTTAAATGATAGACAAATGCAAATACAAGAGCAATTGGCTTCAGGGGAATTAAACAAAAAAGAGGAAAAGATTCTGAATCAAGAACTTGAGAAGATTGATAACGATAAGAATATTCGAATTAATGAAATTTTAACGGACCAATTCGAAAATTTGGTGTCATCCACCGAAGAATTAAAAAGTGAATTAGAAAAGTCGAATTCAGTTATTTCTGACGAGGAATTGAAAATCGTTTCTAGTTTTCAAGAATCTGGTCAAGAATTCTTCGATTTAGCATCTAAATCCAAGTCAATTGAGGAAAAGAACAATTTAATTAAACAAGCTCAAATACAGGAAGTTCAGGCGAAGGATTTTCTATTGGAGGCTTTGACTGAATCAAAAATTAAAGAAGTTGAGTCCGGTTTGAATACATCTATTTTTACACTGGAGGAAAAGAAAAATCAATTGGAGGAATTGGAAGCTCAAAGTCGAATTGTGGAACTTCAAATGAGTAATCTAAAACAAGAAAAAGCTACTGCAAAAAAGAAAGAATTAAAGTTGTTAGATGAGCAAATTAATAATAAACAAAGCGAGCAAAAACTGCTGAATGAAAAAATTTACATCCTTAATGAAGAAATTGAATTATTGAAAAGCCAAAGCGTGGTTCAAACGCTCGATGAGAACAATGTTAATGTTGACATTAGTTTTGAAAATGAAATTCAATTGGCGCAAACTAAAGAATATTTTAATTATTATACCTCAGTAACAGCTGCATTGCTTGAGGAGAAAAAAGTACGTGATTTAGAAGCCGAAATCAATGTGTTAAAGGATGATCTGAAAAATGAAATTTCAAACGCCGTATTAGAAAACAGAAGTGTAAATAATGAACTGGTTACATCCAAAAAAGCTGAATTGAATGAGAAATATAACCAATTAAGTAATGCAAAAAAAGGATTGGAAACATTGCAAAGTAAGGCTGAAAATAATTTGCCGTCAGTATCCAATACCGCTTTGCAAATGCAGAACATGGTCAATAGGGGGGTGAAACCTATTGATGTTGAAGTAATCGCATTGACTGAATTGAATTTGCCACAATCTGGAATTATCATTGATACCACATCAGGGAAAGCAATTGCAGCCTTGAAAAACATTCCTCTTGACTTGAAAACGCCTTCAGGACTGGTATACAGGGTTCAAGTTGGAGCATTTTCCAAACCTATTCCTGCAGATTTATTTAAAGAGTTCGCTCCTGTTACTACTGAAAAAATTCCTAATACAAATATTACAAGATATCTTGCTGGTTATTTCAGTACTAGTGACAAAGCAATCGAGGCGAGAGATCAAATTAGAAATATAGGTTACACTGATGCTTTCATTATTGCATACTGTGATGGCGTAAGGGTAACTATTGCGGAAGCGAAAAGATTGGAAGCAAGCGGTGAATGTTTGCCGAAAAAAGAAGATGAGCTCATAATGGAAGTTGCAGCGAATGTTGTGGAAAAATTAGGTTTGGATACAGCTGCAGTTATCGTTGATGTGGATCAATATGATTATAATAAAGCTGTAGGTGCTGCAAAAGCGGAGGCAGCTGAAAAGCACCTGGGATTATTCTATACTGTGCAAGTAGGAGTTTTCTTACATCCTGTTAATGCTGCTACAGTAAGGGAGATGTCTCCTTTAATGACAGAGCGACTCACGAACGGTACAATTCGTTATTCCGTTGGGATGTTTCACTCATCTCAAGATGCAATGCCAACAAAGAAGTTAGCCATAGAAAAAGGGGTTGCTGATGCATTTATTACAGCATATTATAAAGGCAAACGAATAAGTGTAAACGAGGCACAAAAACTTCTAGACTTGAACGGAACCAAGATTCTTGAACCTCTAGAAACATTGATGCCTGATAATGATGTTAAAGAGGTTGACAGTTCAATACAGATTCAAAATGTTGTAAGTTATGAGAATCAAATTGAAGTTGAACCAATCAAACTTAATTCAAAGATTTATCAGATAGTAACCAAAAAGAAATTTAATGAATTTCCTCGAGACGTATTGAATCGTTATAATGTTAAAGGTCAGTTTTATCTGGACGAAAAAGACAGTATAGTGAAATCAAATCTGGTTACTGAATTTGAGGATATTCCGGGAGTTTATTATTTCAAAGTAGACATTGATACCTTGGTATTTTCAGATTCCAATGAATTGAATCTATCTTATTTAAAGGTGACCTGTTCGAGTGCAATACCTGGAGATTTTATGGATTGGTTGAACAAAATTAATTTGCGAAAGGAGTTTGAAATAAAAGAAGAAATGATTGAAATTCGTATATTTGGTATAGCTGAAAACCAGCTAATATGGTATGAAGAAAAACTCAATCAATTTGGTTTGACTTCACAGTATTTTAATCAAGAATAAATTAATTATAAGGCTAAGCGATGAATCCACAAACTTCAGAACATTATGCAACAGAAGAATTAATTGTTGAGCAAAAAGATTTGATTGTTTACAATGATGATTTCAATACTTTTGATCATGTTATTGATTCGTTAATCAATGTATGTGAGCACTCTCCAATTCAGGCAGAACAGTGCACTTGGATTATCCATAACAATGGAAAATGTCAAGTTAAACGGGGAGAATATGAAGCATTGGAAGGAATGTGCACAGCTTTGCATGATCGCGGTTTGAGCGCAGTTATTGAGTAATGTCTCTTTCCATTTGTTTAAATTAAAAAAGTACTTATCTTTGCACCCAAATTAATGCCCCGTAGCTTCCGCCTTCATTTCCGTTACGACGGACAGGCGTTTCGCTACCGAGTCCCAAAATGGCCTCGTAGCTCAACTGAATAGAGCACCAGATTACGGCTCTGGAGGTTTAAGGTTTGAATCCTTACGAGGTCACAAAGGCAGTGTGAGAAACAGCGCGAGAGCGATGATTGATCACCTGCCTTTTCTTCATTCTCATTCTCATCTTCTATTTTTGGTTTAATTTTAAAATTTCATGCAGCGAGAGCGGTTCACTCCACGTTGTTTGTCTTTGCTCTCGCACTCAAACTCACACTTTTCTTGCAAATATTTAAAGTCCCAATCTGTATAGGTATGGGGCTTTTTTATTGATGTTTATCGAATAAATTTCATATTTCAAAAAAGTACGTAAATGACAGAATTACAGTTTATTAGGTTCTTATAAAAAGTTAGAACCCTGAGAGGGTTAAGCTCATTTTTCCGGTAGTTTTGCCACTTCTTTTCCACTCATACTTTTTCGCACGAGTTCGGCAAGAAAAGCAGAGAATGCTGTGATATCTTGTAACACACTTGCTTGCTCTAGAGCGTTCATATAGTTTGTTCTTTGTTCGACCGGAATAACCGTCCATGGATAGCCGCCAGAGGCAAGCATAACATTCATTAAGAATCGTCCCATTCTTCCGTTACCATCCATATATGGGTGGATGTAGACTAAAAGAAAATGTCCTAAAACAGCTCTGACGGAAGCTTCAGTTTCCTCAGATAGTAATTCGAAAAGAACAGGCATGGCATCTCTCATGGCATCCACATTGACCGGAATATGTTTTGAATTGCCTATATATACTTGATGATTTCTGTATCCAGCTAAATCTGTAGGTCGCAATAAGCCTGCAGCAACACTTGGATCGAAGAGCTCTCTGAACCATCTGCTATGATCCTTTTCAACTTGAATGCCCGGATTAGCTCCTAAAAGAATTTGTTCAATGCTTTCTTTCACTTGATTAAATGCCTGATAATAACCTCTTGCGGCCATGGCATCACGTTGTTTTTTGTCCTCTTCATTCGATTTGGCATTCCATTCTCCACTGCTTACACGTTCGATAAGTCCAGGAGTAACTTTATAACGCTCTATAGAAAGTGAATGATACGCATCAGTGAGATAGAGGTCATCTACTTTTTGCAAATAGGATTGAATATCCCCATTAATTCCGGGAGCGGGAGGAAAAAAATGAATTACTGTTTTGCGCATTTCTTGCCAAAGTAAACGAATACGAATGGCATAAGGTGATCGCTCTTTGATAGGTATATTTATTTCAGTGTTTGATTCAAACGGGTCGACCTCGCGGATATCGTAATCAGCTTGTTTAAATGTTTCGATGATTTGGTCTGCAATTCTTTCCCGACCAATATTTCTGAATGCACCCGCTAATCTTCCTGCAAGTGTTGAATGTCCGTTTTCTAGTAAAACCGGCAGTACTTCAGACGCGTCCCGAATCATAGATAATGCCGTTCTAACGTCCAAGGCATGTGTTATATAAATTCGCGGACTGCTATAAACAAGTGAAGAGGGGAGGTCATACATTCGGATACCATTCATTAAAACGGTAAAAGTATTAGATGGAATATCTGTTTTTAAATTGAATAAGGAGGTTGAATGAGGAAGAGGAGTGGGGTTATTGTTGCCCTTAGGAGACCTTATAAGTAATTGTTGTGGAATCGTCGTGTTCTGGACATGGTTCAGAAGAGATTGGTCAGGAGATAAACAATATTCTTTTCCATATTTATGGTCGAGAAAAGCTGCGACAAAATCCCAATAAGCACTATACCAAGAGGTTGTTTCTCCATCCTTTTCAAGTGGATCTGATGCAATATACCAACCTTTAGAAACCTCCCGAATAAACCCATATTTCAGAAGTAGTTGACGATGCTTAATTGTCTTGAAGTGATCCGTATATATGGCGACAATTTGTTTGTCCTGTATTTCCTTCAAGGTTTGAAGCGCATCAGCCAGTTTTTGATTGGGTTTCATTATTGGAGAATTATTAGTGTTTTAACGTGTTGTAATATTAGTAAATAAATACGTGTGAATTCTATTAAATAGTATAGTTGTAAAATTAGTTTATTCTAAACAAACTTAAGGGATAATATTTTGAAATAAAGAATTTAGGTTATTTTATTTTTTGAATCAATCTCTTTGAAATCGCTATCAATGACCTTCTCCAAATCCCTATAAAAGTTAGTTTTTTCGACTTCATGGGTTACAAAGTTAGTGTGAGAAACAGCGCGAGAGCGATGATTGATCACCTGCCTTTTCTTCATTCTCATTCTTATCTTCTATTTATGGTTTAATTTTAAAATTTCATGCAGCGAGAGCGTCATTCTCGTTTTGTTTTACAATAAACGCATCTGGCTTTGCCCAGTGACCGAGTATGTATTCGGAGGAAGTTATCCAAGAGAAATTTATGTTAGGGAGATGTAATTAGATAAAAATAATATCTCTTTAGAAAGAAGATTTATTTCGACTTAAGTTCAAAAAGCAAATAAAAAATCGTAAACGGTTACATCATTTTATATATTAAAACATCCATGTTTCAATAATGTAGTTAAATATTTTTATCAGAAAAATGTCTTAGATAATCCTTTGATACATACAAGCATCCATTTTTAACACCATCCTGATGTATTTGAAACTTATCGCCCAAATCTTCGACAATTTTAACCGATCTACCTGCTAAATAATCTCCACGTATTTTTTGTAACTTATGAATTAAATCTATCCAATAATTATGATCCAATTCATTTTTCATTATGTTGCTTTCACGCAACCAAACAAGGTTCCCATCGAATGTAATCTCACTATCAATCCATGAAACATTTGTTAATTCGGGGTGTTCTTGATTTATCAATGGTGTTACACGATTTCCAGCACCATATATCATTTGTTCTTCGGCAATAATGAAATCCTGTCCTTCAATTAGATTCATAGGCTTAAAAATTTCATCAATTATTTCATAAAATTTTTCAGAAGGCACCATCATATCATGAGTAATGATAAGTTCTTGATTTGTAAGTAAATTACATTGTAATTTTGATTGAAAATGTTTGAGTTCATCAACATTATTTGCCACACTTTGATATTTAATAATCAAACTGTAACAATGAATTTTTAATTTCGGGGATTTGGTTATTGTAATATCCATAATTCAATTAAGCAATTTGCATTAATAAAAGATTTCTAGTGAACAGTCTATTTATTCATCAACCTGCTTTATAGAAGGTAAGCCAATAGACCTTAGTTCTAAAATTCAGAGTTCTTAATTTGTAACAAAGAATCAAAAAAACTGCATAACCAACATTTTTTTGCCCAATAGGCAAACATGCTTATCGAAACGAAGGCTTTGCTCATCACCTACTGCACTGTAATCGATTTCGTGTTCGTCTAGGGCGGTTCTCAATGCAAGTAAATATCCTTGTCGAGCTACACCATATGCCCGCAATCCAACCCCTTGATTAAATCTTGAAATCAGTTCTTCGTCATTTAACAAATCGAAGTCTTTTTTGAAGTAATGATAATATTCGATAGATGTCATATTAAAAATGGTCGATTCTTAGAATAATTCTGTAATGATGGATTCATGTTAAGTTACAGAATAAATTAATTATAAAGAAATTTTTTTTTCTTTACTGATAATCTAGAATGATTGTTAGTGTGATATTCATCTTCATTTCCTCCTATATTTTCCCCTCGTTTTATAATAATACCGGGACCGATTTTGGTTCTTGATGGCGTTTTTGTCCGTGTAGACTTTTTTGCGAACATACCCTTTGCGGGTTAGTCATTGGGTAAACCTCACTTCAATATGCAAGTGTCTCCATTCGCTTTATTTTTGGCTTCTATCAACTGTTTTTTAGGCTGAAATTCTTATCTTTAATTATTCGATGAACAATCAAAAAATATCCATTCGTTTTTTTAATGACCGCGAAGTACGTGCTGTTTGGGATGAGGAATATGCCAAATGGTGGTTTAGCGTATTGGATATTGTTGCTGTTCTCACCGATCAAGACGATTACACCAAGGTCAGAAACTATTGGAAATACCTGAAAACTAAATTAAAGCATGAAAATAGTGAAGTGGTTAGTATCACTACCCAGTTGAAATTACTTGCTCCAGACGGAAAAAGACGTTTAACTGATATGCTTGATTACAATGGGATTATTGCTTTGGGTAAAGAGTTTCCTGGAAAAAAAGCAAATCGGTTCATAGAATGGTTTACCTACAGCGATGAAAGTATTGATGGAAAAAGTAAATCAAAAGCATATGTTTTATTTGAAAGTTCATTTATAGACAGTATCGAAGTTGGAACAGCCAAAGGTTTACAACAAATTCATGCGTATCTTTTTGGTGGTCTGTATGATTTTGCCGGGCAAATTCGACAAAAGAATATTTCCAAAGGTGGTTTCCAATTTGCAGTTTCTCAATTTTTAGACGAAACATTGAAACAAATTGAAGGAATGCCTGAAAATACCTTTGATGAAATCGTGGAGAAATATGTGGAGATGAATATCGCTCATCCTTTCATGGAAGGAAATGGAAGAAGCGCTCGAATTTGGTTGGATTTAATTCTTAAGAAACGACTCAAAAAATGTGTAGATTGGAGTAAGATCTCAAAACGCAATTACATGAATGCCATGATTGCGAGTCCAATCAATAGTCAAGTACTCAAAACCACCATCAAAAATTCCCTAACCGATAAAATCCACGATCGAGAAATGTACATGAAAGGAATTGATTACTCGTATTATTACGAGGAAAATGAGTAGCTCGTTTAACCCAATTCAATCTTTTCTCCTTCTGCACCTTCCTCTGGTTTTAAATAATACCAAGACCGATTATGGTTCCTGATGGCGTTTTTCCGGTATTCATTTTTCAGTGAGCTTACCTGGTTTGGGGTTGTAATTTTAAACTATCAATCGCACATCGTTAAGATAACATCGGAAATAGTTGTCCATGAATTTGAGCCACAGGTTCTCAGTTTACAATTGCCGTTTTTGTAAGCGTATTCAAAGTGCTTTTCTCCTTTTAAAAGCTCAGAAATTGAATAAAATCTAACCGAAATCATTTCATTTAAGAATTTAACTTCGAATTTTGTTGCTCCTTTTGAATTGGTGTTTTGTTCTTTTGAAAATTACTTACCTTTGAAAATAATGAACCATATAATTGAAGATAACATTCACGATTTAATCGACTTGTGCAAAAAACACAAAGTTGAATCATTTGCTTTATTTGGTTCAGCAGCAAGTGATACTATGAATGAAGACAGTGATCTAGATTTTCTTGTTCAATTTTCAAATGAAATAGATGTTTTGGATTACGCCGACAACTATTTTTCTTTTCTTGAACAACTTCAAAATCTTACAGGTAAAAAAGTAGATTTGGTTTCTAAAAAATCGTTGAAGAATCCTGTTTTAATTCAAGAAATTGAGCGCTCCAAAATAGAATTGTATGCAGCTTAAAATCTTGAAATATCTTTTAGATATTGAAAGTGTTATTCTTGAAATTGAATCAATCAAATTTAAAACTGAAAATAATTTTCATGTTTTTAAAACGGATATTATTTTACAAAGAGCCGTTGAAAGAGATTTAGAAATAATTGGAGAGGCGATACGTAAAATACTTGAGCAAGATCCCAACATTCAAATATCTTCTGCGAAAAACATCATTGGTTTGAGAAATATTATTTCACATGCTTACGACTCGATTGAACCTGAAATGATTTGGGGAATTATTCAGAATAATGTTCCAATTCTAGCGGTTGAAGTCAATGTATTGATGCAAAAGTCAATATAGTCATGTTATTGATACAATTAAAATGATTTATTCCTGAAGCATTTTAAGATTAGAGAACCCCTCTAAAATCATAAACTTAACAAAAAAGTAGAATCAAATTTCTTATCACTTTCATCTTCATTTCCGTCTATATTTTCCTCTGGTTTTATAATAATACCGGGACCGATTTTGGTTTTTAATGGCGTTTTTGTCCGTGCTTACTTTTTTGCGCACATACCCTTTACGGGTTTGACCTTTGTAGTTCACGGAGGGTTTTACATAACTACCTCCTGCCTTCTCTGATTTTTTAAAATCGCAGGATGGGAGGGGACCAACTATTAAAATCAGAAAAAATAAAGTTATCGTCTTCATCTTATCTACTCAACATTTCATATACCTTCTTCAACATGTAGCCCTTCACCACATCGCCAAATTCCTTGTCATCCATCATTTGGGTGAAAATATCTTGATTCTGTTCCATGCGTGCGATTAGTTTATCTAGGATTAGCTATTTCACCACTTTGAACCCAAACCAATAGGATTTCAATTAAGTGCTGGTTAACGGAATATTTTTGTGTTTGCATTTAATATTTCTATTTATTAATCCTCATTTTCAAAAGTAGATTCGTATTCATTACGCGTTATTACAGTATCATATAGACCTACGTTTTGACCTTCATGTTTATTAATTCCTACATATTCCAAGCTGGAATCTTCGTAGCGTTTGAATTTATACACGGCATCGTTCATTAAGGCACTGTTGAAAACACCAAGGCTTACCAATAATTCAAAATCTGCAACATTTAAACCAGTTACTTTTTTAAATAATCCAGGCTCTAACTTTGTTATTACATCTTTCAAACTACGTTCACGGTAATCTGTCAGGTAGAGAAATACTGGAATACGAGTGGCAAACTTTATCAGTTTTTCTTGTATTTGTTTTCGCAAACTTTTGTACTCCTTTTCTTCCTCTGTAAGTTGTTTTTTCTCCTTTTGAGTTAGCTCACGATCATTCGCCTCTTTCTTTGTTTTTTTGACAGATTCAGATTTGTTAATGATTGTTTGAATGTCTTGATTAAGATTTCGAAAACCTTCAATGCTCATTAAGGCTTTCATTGCCTCCGGGTTATTCATTAACCTCGATAGTGTATTGTTGTCAACGTTAACCAAAAGTGCACTTTCCCATCTTCGCGCTAATAAGGTGGCAGTAGTACCACTCATCGCCATATCCAAAATTCCAGCTGCATCTATCTGCTTCATAGAACTTCCGTCATAAGCTAAAACAGGAAGAAAACTAATAAATTCAGCAACTTTTGCTTCCGGATTGGATTCACCAACATTTAATCTACAACTGTAATCGGCAATTTGGCGCAATGCTCTGTCGGGTGCAAAATCAAACACGTAACATTCTTCTTTGAGAATTTCTTCTTTGTTAGGTGATTTGCTATCAGGATTTTTTATTGACCAAGGAGTTTGTACTCTAAATGCGGCTTGAAAGTAGGTTTCAGGCGATGAACTGTTTCTTAGCATAAATATACCTGTCCAAGGTTTAACGGAAACCCCAGTTGTTAATTTACCGCAAGAAAGAGTTATTGTTTTAGACTCAAGTGGATTGTCTGTCATTGCATCCAATACAGGAGGGAGGGCGTGAACTCCAATACCTGCGCTTGTTCCTGCTGCAATGACTACTGTATAATCATGATAAAAAGTGTTCTGACGTTCTTTTAGCAAGTTCGCCATTGCGTGACAAGATGAAACTGTTGGTAAAAACCAAAATGTGTGATTTAAAACCTTTAACAATGGTGCATGTGAAAATGGCATTGGGGGTTTTGATGCACCCATTTTTAAATTATCGATAGAGGTTTCTGAAAATCCTCCTCGAATTAATTCCAACCATTTTTGAACTTCATCTTTGTATTTGAATTGAGCACTATCACCTTCACCATTCGCTGAAAAGAAAATGTTGAGGTCAAATTCATTGAATTCGCCTTTCATTGCAATTTCCTTTATTGAATCAGGTAATTGATAGGTCATTAAGACCATTCTTGGCAAGGAAGTATACGGATTGTTTTCTCCATCCCATTCACTTTTAGCTTTCTGCTCATCGGAATAGGTCCAGTTGAAAATTTGTTCTTCAATGAATTCACCTGATGCGATTGCCCTGAATGGAGTTCCTGATAAATACAAATAGTGATTTGTAGTAATCGGCATTGTCTCTTCATCGAAATACTCTATTCCAACTCCTTCTCCAAACTCAATTTCTTTTTTACCCTCTGCCTCAAACAACTCTTTTGCATTTTCTCTCCAAGCGCCGTAATGGTATTCATCAAAAATGACACAATCCCAATTGGTGGCATGAACCCATTCGTTTTTCGTTTTTATACCTCCAGTACTTGTGTTTTTACCTAAATAATCTTGAAATGAACCGAAACATACTATTGGTTTTTTTGGATCCGCTTGTTCAAAAGAAAGACCATTACGGGCGATGAATTGCCAGCCATCAAAATCAAGATGGCTATTTAAATCTTCTTCCCAGGCATTTTGAACAGCAGGTTTGAACGTTAGCACCAAAATTTTTGTCCAACCCATTTTCTTTGCCAATTGATAACTCGCAAAAGTTTTTCCGAAACGCATTTTAGCATTCCAAAGGAAGTGAGGTGTTTTGCCTGGATTTTCTTGTGTATAACTCGAAAAATAGGCAATTGCTTTAGCAACGGCTTGTTCTTGTTCAGGGCGCATTCCGAATGACAAAGTTCTGTTGTCATCGTTTTCAATACCCGTTTTAAGAGCTAGTATAGCACTCTCAATATCAGTGACGGTACATTTAAACCATTCACCTTCGGGATTCTGAATTCCTTTTTTTCTTAAAAAGCGATGAACATCTTTATCTGTGAAAGAACTGCCATCGTTGCGCATTGCGGATGTTTCAAACAAGATTCTGTATTTGACTGCGCTTGTTTTAAGTTGTTCTGACACTCTCGTGAAAGCATCACGATCAGTAAACCCAATTTTTATTTGGCCTTCATGAGTGCTGACACCAACCAATTCATAAGCGTAAATAGTTGGATTTACAGAAGTCCGTGCTGGAAAAAATTCTCTACTGCTCATCTAGATTCATTTTATTTTTTGCCCGTTCTATGGCTTGATTGAGTTTCGTTTCCAACACTTTCATATCGGGCAGTTGAGTTAGGTATTCTGCTACCTTAATTTTACTGTTTTCTAATTGCAGTAATTCTATGTGCTCTTCATTTTTAGACGAACACAGAATAAGACCAATTGGCGGATTTTCTCCTTCTACTTGTTCGTGTTTTTCCAACCACCTGAGGTAAAGCTCCATTTGGCCTTTATGTGCTGCTTCAAATTTCCCGAGCTTAAGTTCGATGGCTACCAGACATTTTAAACGGCGATGGTAAAATAACAGGTCGAGGTAATAGTCTTCATTATCAATGGTAATGCGTTGTTGCCTTGCCATGAACGCAAAATCAGATCCCAATTCAATGATAAATTTTTGCAATTCAACTAAAATTGCAGATTCCAAGTCTTTTTCAGAATAGGTGTCTTGCAGCCCAAGAAATTCCAATAAATAAGGATCTCGAAATACGAGGTTATCTGTGAGTTGTTTATTGGCTTCAAGCGCCTTAATTTCATTTTGGATGGTCTGTTCAGGTTTTTTACTAATGGCAGTGCGTTCGTAAAGCATGGAATTAATGCGCTCTTGAAAGGTACGTGTACTCCATTTTTCTATGCGACACATTTCAAGGTAGAAACTTCTTTTTAGATCATCCTCCATGTAAATAACTGCGCGGATATGTGTCCATGACAATTCTCTACTCAATGCGTAGAAAATTTCTTTGTTTTGAAAAGTCTCCGCAGTGCGTAGACAATGCCGCAGCTGCTTTTCGCTCCACCCTTTTCCAAATTCCAATGACAATGCTTTGGCCAATGAAGCAACAACTTCCTGACCGTAACCCGCACGCTGGTTTTGCAATATATCTGTATTGATTCGCTGACCGATTTCCCAATATAAGATACTCATAGCCGAATTAACGGTAGCAACAACACGTGCATGACTTTCAGTAATCAGGCTGCGTACCTCTTTTAATAACGAGCTGGGAACGGGGACGTTTCCCGAAGAAAATTCGCTATTCCTCATTATCGTTTATGTTTTGGGATAGATCCATTGGGCGAATCATACTTTCGATGAAAGAAATTTCATCTTCTGATAATCCATATTTTTTATACAACTTTTCATCTGACCATGATTCTGAAAAATCTTGAACCGGTATGAAAGAGTATACTTTTTTCATAGCGTTTTGAGTGATTTTAATTAGCGAAACTAATATGTGAAAAAACTTGGTTTGAGTATAACTAATTACATTTTCAGCAGTTGATTTCTTTTTAAACGGACCTACAATTAAATAAGTCTCAGTGCAACAAGAATTAGGTTCTACAATTAACGGATTAAGCCAATCTTTTTCCATACTACCAACACCCCAAGCTTTTGGTATTAATACTTTAAAGTCATTGATAAAATCATAGTTTTTGCGTACACTTTGTTTCTCAATATATCCAATTCCTTCTTTTTGCCAACCGTTGTAATAGAATTTAATGGAACCTTGAAAAGATTCTTTTTTATATTTAGGTTTAACTCTTTTGTAACTTCCTTCAACTCTAACGTCAAATCCAAAGGGATCATTTGCGCTAACTAGCTCAGCAAAACTATTTTCTTTCAAAGCCTGAACTTTGTGAAGAATTGAAATTGCTTCATTATATCGAATAAATGTTTCCGCGCCTTTTTCTAGTAAATTTCTTTCCGATTTGGATTTTAAATTTCCATTTTCATGTGTGAGAACAAGAGTTTTCCCATTGAAATCTCTTTCCCACAAGAAATAACATACCCCTCCTTTAATTTCTACGCCTGGAAAACAATCAGAGGCGTTCGGAAAATCATGTAACTCTTTTATTCTTTTATCTTTAAGCATTTCATCCCTGAATTCATCTAAGCCTCGACCGCCAGTAAACCATCGAGAAGGTACGATCATTGTTAGATAAGTTGGATTTAGTTTTTTGGCTTGTTTAACAAATTTATGGTAAATAGGGATCGCGCTAGAACCAGTTCCGCCACCATCGTTCAACTGATAGGGTGGATTACCAACGATTACGTCAAATTTCATTTCGGGTTGATTTATTTTTTTATTGTGAAATGGCTTCTGCTCCGCAGAGGTCATATTAAATATTTTTTCAGGTTTGTCTGTGTGAATAAAATTGTAAGCATAAGTTTCTAGTTCATCACCACGGTCGTATTCAGTTTGATTTGCACCACAGTATTTACATTTACCACTTTGCCATGTATGGTTCATTCGTTCAAAACGCAAATTGCCTTGTTCATCTTTAAATTCAGTACAAAGAGAATATTGACCATTAGCAATTTTAGAACAGTAAACACTTCGTCTTGAAAGCAAAGAAGTCAGTTCAGTTATAGCAATACCGAAAACTTGGTTTTTTAAAATATGGTTTATGCGTTCTTGTTTATCCGGAATAATCTGTTCTAAACCTTTATCCAACCTTTTGGTAATTTCCCTTAAGAATACACCACTCTTACTTACTGGGTCTAAAAAGGTTATTTTTGGATTACTCCATAGTTCAGACGGTAACAAGTCAAGCATATCATTCACAACTGTAGGAGGCGTAAAAACCTCGTCGTTGCTCAAATTTGCAAGGCAAGTCAGTACATCAGGATTGTAACTTGTTTCAATCATCTTCACCTAGTTTTAAAAAATGAACTAATGGAAAATCTTTAATTGGTTCATCGATTGCAGCTGGATCACCTTCATCATTGAACATAGAGAATTGATGTGTTTTCTCCACAAGAAACTTAAATACATAGTCTCTTCGTTTGAGCATAGAACCATTCACAGCACTCCACTCAGAAAACACAATTGGTTTTTTTGTTTCTGGGTTTGTAAAATCCAGGGCATCGCCCCATAAGATATTTCGATTGAGGAGGAATGTTATGCTTCTAAGGCATTCATCTTTAATCTTTTCTTTGAAAAGGAATTTATAAGTTTCTTCAAAGATTTTAAAAAGTCGTTCACGGCATTCTTCTGCGTTGTCTTCAAGAATGTCAACACCATAAATGCTTGAAACAGTAATTGTAGCATAGCGTTCCCACTCAATCTGATTTTTTGAATACCTGTCATTTACAACTTTCAGCTTTCTTCTTAACACCTCGGCTAAAAAATTCCCGTTGCCACAAGCTGGTTCAAGAAAACGAGATTCAATGCGTTCTGTTTCTTGCTTAACGAGATCTAACATTGCATTTACTTCTCTTTCAGCAGTAAATACTTCGCCATGATCGGCAACCCTCTTTTTTGATTTTACTTGTTCTTTTTTAGAATCTCGACTCATCTTACACTTATGAATGTAAAGTTAGCATAATTCATATAATTTGAGTACCGTCTATCCCCCTCATAAACCGCTGAATAGGCTTTAAATCGTTTACCTGAATTTTTAGTTCATAAAGGTCTTTTTTGGGGTTGTATTTCACGTAAGGAATGGTCAAAGGGTATTCATCTTTGAGGAGCAAATAAGCTTTGAGGGAAAGGTCTAATTCTACCTCGTGTTGTTCACCTTGGAAACTGAATCCAAACGCATCTGGAATTTGTTTTTCGTGTTTTTCCTCAAACATAAACCCTCGGTTGTTGAATTCAACTGCGGTAATTCTATCCAGGTGATAGGTTTTGTTTTTAGCAGAGCTAACCTCAAAGGCCATAACCGTGTGATAGTTATCCGTAAAACCGAAGGGCTCAACCAAACGATCTGAAATGGTTTCGGAATTAATGGAGTGGTAACGTTTGAGAATGACTTGTTCTTTGTTGGCAATGGCTTGTGCTAAGCGTTCCACTATGCGACCATTCTTTGCATTTACCAAATGACCAGCTACAATGTTGACATCAGAAGCCAGGTAAATTTTGCTCAAGACAGCATCTTTGAGTTTGTTCTTTTTGCCTGTTGTCAGCACGATTTGTTTGAGGTATTCAGCTTCTTCGGTTGTGAAGCGAATGCCCTGAACGGTATCAATGTGAATGAAAAATCGGTTGTGTTTGTCTCGATGTAAATCAAAGCCACATTCTCGGATGAGGTCAAGGTACCGATAAACTGTTCGCTCCGTGGTTTCGAGCATTTGAGCCAATTGATATACTGCTTTTGGTGGCCGCTGCTCTAGGAATGAAATGAATTGTAATACTCGAAGAATTTTCCGTTGGTTTAACATATTTATAGTGATATGAGCACAAAGTAGCAAAAAATGATACAAGCTAACAAACTATTGACCTTAGTTGTCATAAAAAATTATTTACAGAATTAAATATTGAAGACTTTGTTTGAAAAATATTTCTGGATTTTGATTTCTTGTATGGATTGAATTAAAATAAATCCCTTTGTGATTGAAAACCGGTTGGGAAGTGAATTTTTTGAATTAAGAAATTTACCCGCGTAAATTGGGTTAATAATGAATCTGAATTCTGGTGATTTTCCTTCCAAAAATTATTTTTAATAAAAAATGACCAATTTTGTATTTCTTATTTAAAGAGTGAATAAAAATCTGTACATGATTAACCAAATTATAGGTAAATATCGTCTCACGCGCTTCATTGGAGAAGGAGGAATGGCTAATGTTTATGAAGGAATACATATTACTTTAGGTACTAAGGCCGCAATAAAAATTTTAAATCCAATCCTGGCCAAAAACGAACAGTTTAGACAGCGCTTTCAAAATGAGGCAGCTTTCATGGCATCTCTGGATCACCCCAATATTACCAAGGTATTTGATTTTGAAGATGATGGAACCAACTTTGCAATCGTCATGGAGCTTCTAGAAGGTAAAGACTTGAATGAATGGGTAAAAGTGAAAGGGAAATATACATTTGAAGCTTTCAAACCAATTTTCATTCAAATTCTTCAATCTTTTCAATATGCACATAATAAAGGTATATTGCATCGTGACATCAAACCTTCAAATATTTTTATAGACAATAATGGAAAGGTGAAGATTCTAGATTTTGGAATTGCCAAATTATTTGGTACCGGAAATGAAATGACACAAACAGGCACGCAAATGGGAACGCCCGCATACATGAGCCCTGAACAAGTGCGAGCAGATAAATCAATAGATCACCGTTCGGATATATATTCATTGGGTGTTACACTATATTTTGCTTTAGCTGGCCGTTCGCCTTACGATACTGAAAAAGAATCACAATTCGATATATTCAATAAAATTGTTTTTGATAACCTTCCCGAATTTAATGAAAATGATTTTGCAAATTCGGTTATTAAAAAAGCTTGTGAAAAAGATCGGGCTTTGAGGTATCAAAGTGTGGAGGAAATGGAATTATTTTTAAGGTCGAATACAAAAGCCACTCAAATTCAACCAGACCCTCAGCAACAAGTTTCTACCAAGCCGAATCAGGTAACAATTATACCGGCATCTAATAAAAATAATGATTTTGGGAAAGCTATTTTTATCGTTGCTGCATGCATTACTGTTGGAGTTATTATAATTAGCCTACCTAGAAAAAATTCATCAAATGAAAGTGAATATTTGGAACCATCTTATGATTTAACATCAGAAACTGAACCTGCAGCTGAAGATGTATATGGTGAAATTCCGGCAGATGAAGAGGCATATGCAGATACAGCTCTTTATAATGATGGCTATGCAGATTTTGAAGGTTTGGAAGCTGCGCCGATGGAAGATGCTGATACACCTGCTTCAGAAGCTCCACCTGCCATGGAAGGTTTGTAATCTATTTGAAATGATATTCTTTCCGTTTCTTTATACCAAATCTTTATATTTGTTCCTTCATAGAACTTAACACGAATACTGATAAAACTACTATTGTAACTTTGTACTCCAAATGATAGGCAAGAATATATTAAATTACGAAATTAAATCCCTAATTGGTGAGGGAGGAATGGGTAATGTTTATCTCGCAGAACATACTCAGGTTTCAAGAAAGGTAGCTATTAAAGTTTTATTGCCTCAGTTTTTGAAAAATGAAGAAATAAAAACGCGATTCAAAAACGAAGCCTCAACATTAGCTCACTTGCAACATCCCAATATAGTCGGGCTTTTTGATTATTTAGAAGACGAATCAGGCATGTACCTTATTATGGAATATGTTGAGGGTGTTGAATTGGGTGATCACATAAACAAAGTAACAGGTCCAATGCCAGAAACCGTCGCTTTGCCCATAATGACCCAAGTACTCAGTGCTTTTTCGTATGCTCATAGTAAAGGAATTGTTCACAGGGATATAAAACCTGCCAATATTCTTATCACTAAGGATGGTTCGGTGAAAATACTTGATTTTGGGATTGCAAGGATTTTAGGTGAAGGGAACTCAAACCTTACCAAGACAGGAACTCAAATGGGAACGGTTTATTACATGTCTCCTGAGCAGGTTCAAGGCAAAAAAGTGGATATTCGTTCTGATATCTATTCATTAGGTGTTACCTTTTATCAAATGCTTACAGGTGTAAATCCATACAAGGATCTGCATACGGAATACGAGGTGTATTCTAGAATTGTTAAAGACGACCTTCCACCTGCAAGTAACATTTATCCAGGAGTTCCGGGTTATTTAGAAACAATAGTTAACCGCGCTTTGCAAAAGGAACCATCTGATCGCTTTCAGAATTGTGATGAGTTTCTGAATGCAGTCAATCAAAAATCTTCACAAATAATTCAAAATAAAACGAATGTTGGAACAGGTTATGTCCCTCCAGTGCAAAATCAAATTCCTACAAACAATTCAAATGGCTCAAACATTGCAGCTGTTTTGTCGTTAATTTTTGGATTACTTTGCCTTTTTACCGCCTTTATTCCTGCTTTTACACAAGGCAAATTGGAACCGTTTGAACTGAAAATTATCGCTTCTGCCTCTATTTTAATTGGGTTCTTGTCGATTATTTTAGGTATCAAAGGACTTGGTAATGTCAGAAATAACGAGGCCAAACCCTCATCTAGAGGCCTTTCCCTTACGGGATTAATCTTGGGAAGCATTGCCACTTTCTTGTCTTTTGTAATTGCAGTGCTTTTTGTTTTTTCAACAATTTTGGCAGATCCAGATGGTGATGGATTTATCGGCGATGCGGATAAATGTCCCAATACTTCAGGAACTGTAGACGGTTGCCTTGATTCGGATGGTGACGGCGTTGCGGATACCGAGGATGATTGTAAAGATTTGCCAGGAGATTCATCACATAATGGTTGTCCCGACACCGACGGAGATGGAATATTTGATGATGTGGATGAATGTGACTCCATTAAAGGTGTGCTTGAAAATAAAGGATGCCCGAAAAGTGATATGGATGGAGATGGTGTTCCAGATGATATTGATAATTGTGATACCATTCCGGGTGAACCTAGTAATAATGGTTGTCCGCTTACCGGAAGTGCTGTATTTTGGTTTGATATCAACAGCTCCGATTATAAGAGTTATTTCGATGAAAATTCTTTCATCAAAGTCGTTTTTGATGGAAAAACAAAGTTAATAGAAAGTTTTAGTACTATCGAACCTGATTGTGGAGATGAATTTTGTGCAACCTTTGATGATATAGAACCTGGTCCTCATGAATATCAAGCCTTTGATAGTTATGGATATCTGATTGATTCAGGAGAGTTGATGATATACTCTGACAAATGTGCCTCTGGAGCGATTGTCTATTATTTCGGAGACTAAATAAATTTAAATTATAATTAACATGAATGGATTTAAACAATGTGCAAGTGGGCACTTTTATAAAGAAGAAATTCCAAATTGTCCTTATTGTCCAAATGGTAATCAGAATAGCGCACCGTCATCGCTTGACTTGGATAAGACAGTAGTTCCGGGAGCTGGAATTAAAGATGATAAAACCCAAGTTTTTGGTGGGCAGCAAACGAGTAGTAATGCGCAAACCAGTGTTTTTGGAGGTGCTTCAAGTTCTCCAGCACCTAGTGGTGCTCCTCGCGATTTAAACAGAACCTACATTGCGGGCGTCACAGATAATACTGCTGCTGATGGCGCTTCAAATCAAGAGGTTGCTCCAAGGGCTGCTAGAAAAATAGTTGGCTGGATTTTATCTTATACACTTGATCCGATGGGTGTTGATTACAGAATCTACGAGGGTTCTAATACTGTTGGAAGAGACCCAGGTAATACGATAACGATCACAAAAGACCCAACCATTTCAAGTGAACATGTAAATATATTATACAAGAATGGTAAGTTCTACATTAAAGATAAAATGACTGCCAATGGAACTTTTTTGAATGGTGAAGAATTAGAAGTAGAGAAAGCTTATGATCTTGTTGATGGCGATTTACTTCGCTTTGGAAACACAGAATTTAAGTTTAAGTCTTATGAGTAAATTCCTTTGTACAACATGAACTTGTTTTTAAGATTATCTTCACTTTTAAGGTATACCTTATTTGTATTTTTCATAAGTAGTTTCAATACTTTCGCTCAGAAGTCAGAAGTCGATGTACGAAAAATAAATACGGATAAATTTCCTGAAATTTCAGGGAATCTCTGGGTAAGAGATCCATTAGGAATTGATTTGGAAAGTGTTTATTTTAATGAAAATGATAAACCTGTTAAAGTAAATTTTGGAAAATTAAGCAATTCCGATTCCTTGGCAACCAATAAGCAAATTGTCTTTTTGGTTAAAAATTCTGAAAGTGAGACGGAATTCAATTGGTACAAATCGGTATTGATCCAAGCTTTCAATAGTGGAGCGATTAAGTCGGGTGATAAGGTGGATATAGTGGCCTATAGCACGATGATAGATAATCACATGCTATTTCCAAGCGCTTTCTCTTTCACAGATAGCAAGAGTGAATTGATAAAAAAAATTGATCTTATAAGAAGCCAACGTCGACTTGAAAGTAATGGAAAAGTACAAACGCTACTTGCTATTAACGAAGCTTTGGAAAAGCTTGAAGCACTTAAAATCAATCTTCCTGGCGGTATTTTCGTGCTTTCTGACGATAATATTTTAAATTTCAATTTTGTAGGTGAAACTCCAGGTGTTCGCTCCAAAAGATTGAATATTCCAATCTACGGAATTACCTACAAGAAGGCAGAAACACCTTATGATATAGAGGAACTATGCCAACAAACTTATGGAAGATATTCTGCAATAACAGAAACCACATTAGCATCTTCATCTTTAATTGAGTTTCTCAAAGAATTTGAAAAAAGGCATTCTGGGGTTTATTATCCTTTCACTTACAACACTACGTTTGAAAAAGATGGGAAAAGCCACTTGGTTAAAATAGATTCTAAGAAAGGCCAATCAGCGTTTGGATTGCTCATTCCTGCAAAATCATTTGTAGAGTGGGTAAAAGAGAACTGGATCCTTTGTACAGTAATATTTGTTCTTTTAATTGCCCTTTTGATTGTGCTTTTAATGTTGAACAAAAATAACAAATTGAAAAAGCAACAAATCGAAGCTGAACGTCAACGCCAAATCGCACAAATGGAGGAGCAACAGTCTGTTGCTGAAAGAAAAATGCAATTACAGGATAATGAATTGAAAAGAATTCGTGATGAGGAATTGCGTGCCGCCCAAGAAGCAGAAAGGAAAAGATTTGAGTTGGCTCAGCAAGAAGAAGACCAACGGCAATTTCAGAAAATGTTAGAAAGAGGTAATTTACCATGGTTCGAATACAGATATGGTAATGAATCTGGAAGTTATCAAGTACAATCACCAAGATTGTCGGTTGGAAGAGATGAGTCAAATGTCTGGAGAATCAATCATCCAACCGTATCAAGAAAACATTTTGAATTGGTTTTCAAAGATGGTGTTTACACAGTTGCTGATGCTGGAAGTTCTAATGGACTTTTTGTAAATAATCATAAAGTGATGAAGGCTGATTTGAAACACGGTGATTGTATTCAAATTGGTGAGATAATGTTGACATTTCATATTTAAATATAGGGTAATGAAATATGTATACAGGTCTTTGACTGACGTAGGAAAGGTAAGAAGTGCGAACGAAGACTCATTGGGTGAGGCAGAAACGCCGAATGGACATCTATTTTTAGTTTGTGATGGAATGGGTGGTCATGTTGGTGGGGCTGTCGCTTCATCAAAAGCAGTTGAAGGGTTAATCGAATTTTTTCAGAAAGATACCCATGACAATCCAATTCAAGCTTTAGACCATGCCCTATCTTTCGCAAATGAGCAAATTTATGCGGCAACCATTATTCAGCCTGAACTTAAAGGAATGGGTACTACTGCTGTTGCTTTACTGATTCGCAATAATGAGTGCTTTATAGCACATGTTGGAGATTCAAGAATATATTTATATTCCGATGGTAAATTATATCGTTTAACGAAAGACCATTCATATGTCCAAACTTTGGTTGACGCGAATATTATTGCGGATGAAGATGCTGAAAATCACCCTAATAAAAATCAAATTCTTCAAGCATTAGGTATTGCTCCTGTTATCAAAAGTACGGTTTGTTCTTCTCCGATCCTGCCAAAAAAAGGTGATGTATTTCTTTTGTGTTCTGATGGACTTAATGGAATGGTTAATGACCGTGAAATGGAAAGATTAATGAATCAAAATCCATCAGAAGAATGGTCGCAAGTGCTTATCAATGCCGCTTTAGAAGCAGGGGGCAAAGATAACGTTACTGCCTTGCTTATTGAAATAACTGAAAGTACCAATACCAGCTCATCATTTGTTAATTTTAACCCTAAATCCTCTGATGATTTAGACAAAACAAGAGAAGTTTCAATTGATGATGTAAATAGATCTTCGGAAGTGAGTGATGGAACAAAAAAGTCTAAGAAACGAATGTATAAATTCGTGGCCCTAGGTTTTTTTGTGAGTTTGATTGCATTTTCTCTTGTGTTTATTTTAGGTAAGTCTGAAGAACCTGTAAAAGTAACTGTTCAACCACAGATAGTCCAACCTCAAGTCAAGGATAGTGTTTTGACAGGAGATTCATTAAAGAAAATACTAAATTTGAAGCAATGTGATTCTTTAACTTTGCTTAAGCTGAACCATCAAAAATGTAAATCTCAAGAAGATACGATTTTTAGAGATACCTGTAGTGGTTTCAATAGTGAAATTGAAGTAAAGAATTCAGTAATTACGGTTAGGATTGTTCGATTTCTTAAAACCAACGATAAAGAATACCGCACGCTTGGAGCAATAGTCAAAGCATTTAATAAAGATTGCTCTCAACTTACGCTATCTGATATTATTGAATACAATATCGCAAACAATATGGAATTGGATAAAAAAAGTAAAAACCTATTAAAAGAACAAAAGATAGGAACAGGTTGGAAGATACTTTGTCCGCCATGTAAGCAAAATTAAACCAAATTAAAATGTCATCTTACCGTGTTGTTAGAATAGGTAGAGCAAAAGACAATGATGTTGTTAGAACAGATATTTCGGTTTCTAGGTATCATTGTGAACTCCATTTTGATGAATTCGGTAATGCTTTTTTGAAGGATTGCAACTCCACCAACGGAACATTTGTTAATGGCCATAAAGTCCTTAATACGATTCGCTTGCATTCGAATGATATCGTAAGGTTGGGATTAGATGCGCCTTTGCCATGGAATGAATGGAAAAATGGCTTGAAAGCAAAGGAAAAACCACCAACTTCTTTAGGAAATCAAAGTTTTAGCGACCAGAATCCATTACCTCAAAACTATAACCCCAATAAAACCATATTTATTGTTCTAGGTAGCGTTTTACTTATTCTATTATTGTTTGTTATTTTGATTCTAATGAATGGTGACAGAAAAGGAACATCCAACTTTGAAGAACCAGAAATAATTGATCAAAGTAAAGAAAATGATATCCGTGATCAACCTGTAATACATTCAGAGAAAGAAAAAGAGGAAAGGTTCAAAAAAATAACTTATAATTTTTCATGTTTGGGAGATGAATCAGATTACGGAACATCGGAAGTTATAGATATGCTAGAATCTGCAGATAAGGAAATTACAGTTAATTTATCCAAACCAGTAACAATCAAGGATGAAATCGATTACGGGGAATTGGTTTACAAGGATACGAGAAATCAATACGATTTTGTGAGTTCTGGCAAACGATTAGAAAATCTTGAAAATTTATTAAATATTTTGGTTAAAAACATTCAGGATGAGAAAGGTTTTAGGTATTCAATATATTTACTTCAATCAGATGAGTTAAATGCTTTCACGGCAGGAGGAAAAATTTTTTTCACAACTGGTATGTATGACTTTTGTAAATCAAATGATGAGCTATCTTGTGTTATTGGTCACGAAATATTCCATAATGAGTTGGGCCATATTAAAGACATTTTAATGAAACAAAACTTGCTTTCACCTGATGGTGCAATGATATTGAGCACAATAACAGCCTCTTTTGGACAGAAAAAGGAAACCCATTGTGATTTAAAAGGCATTGATTTGGCAATTGCAGCAGGGTTTAATGCATGCGTTTCTGTTGAGTTATGGGATCGTATGAAAGAAGCCTCTGGTGAAGGAGCGTATGACGTTTTGGAAAATATTTTCCGAACACATCCCTACTCAGAAAAACGTGGCGCCTGTAATCTGAATCATATTCTAACAAACTATAACTTTGATTGCAATTCAATTAAAAATAAGTGAAAATGAAAAAGTTTCTTCCAATCCTTCTTGTTAGTATATTCATACTGCTAATTGTTACTGTTTTTTTACTTATGTCTATGAATACGCCAAATGTTATTCGGATAAAAAACGTATCATACAACAAGCCAGTTTCCAAAGTTTTAACGGTCGTTTCTGAAATAGAGTTGGAATCAGAAAATTGGTTTCCAACACACGCCTATGATATGAGCTTTATCATTTCATACAACAACCATATTATAGGAAGGTCTAAAACAATACCAAATAAAAGAATAAAGACCGGCGTATTTAATATTCCTGTTGCAATAGATTACTTTCTTGATTCTATTGAAACATATCTTAAAAATGATGTCATGTCAGATTCAATTCAAGCAACCGTTGAATTGAAAGGCAAAATTACTTTTATGGGATTGGGTTCATCCAATTCATTTGTTGTTTGGTTGCCAACCAAACCAATGAATGATGCAATTTTTGTTCAATTGGCATCAAAAAATAAGTTTGTACTTAATAAAATTAAAGTAGTTGAAACCACCTTATTGCAAACAAAACTCCAGGCTGACTTTAACCTGATCAATGAATCGCGTTTAGATTTTAAAATGGAGTCAGTTTCGTGTGATCTTTTTTTGGATAGTACCCAACAGAAAAGTATCGCGAAATGGAGCAATACGGATAAACATGTTATTAAAGCTGGGAGTTCTAAAGTTATTAATGGATTTTTTGAAATTGATAATTTGTCCGCAGCCTACAAAAGTGCCGATAAAGTCTTTAACGGAAAGGTTGATTTACTGCTTGCAGGGAAAGTAGTCTTGAATAAAAATGGCGATACTATAGAGATTCCACTTGTTCAAAAAATTCCATATGACATGGTTTTTAGCGAAATATCAAATATTCTTGCATGGTAAGTAATTCCAATACGAAATTTGGTTTCGTATATAATAATACGCTTTTGTCCAAATTTGCCTTTACCCAAGGGCAACTTTCAGAAATTGTCGTTGGTAGAGATTTAAAAGCTCAAATACGAATTGAAAAATCTGAAATTTCTGGTCTGCACCTTCAAATTATTTTTGATGGTACGGGTCAATTGTCTATTGTTGACTTGGGAAGCACAAATGGAACTTTTATTAATGGGTTCCGCATTGAAGCTGGTATTCAAACACCCGTATTTGTATCGGATATAGTTACTTTAGCTCAGCCAAATGGTGTGAAATTGGTTTTCAATCCAGATGAATACTTGTCAAATTCGCATCCTCAACCAATTTCATTCCAGCAAAATATTGGCTCTAAAGTTAGTTTAAACGAGCTTTTTAAATCAAAAAGTACTGTTACTATAGGTAGAAGTCCTGACAATGATTTGGTGCTTTCTCATCCTTCAATAAGCCGTAGTCACGCCAAAATAGAACGAAAAGGAGAACATAAGTTTTTGATAACAGATATGGGTTCCATGAATGGAACCTTTGTGAATGGCCAACAAATTTCAGGTTCTTCGAGCATTGAGGCTAATGATACCATTTATATTGGTAGATTTCAAATTTCTTTATCCGGAGTAGTTCGGGATTTAAGCAATGAAATTTCAATAAAGGCAGAGCAAATTCAAAAAAGATTTAGTAATGGCAACATTGGACTTCATAGCTGTAGTTTTCAAATACCATCTAAGTCGCTAATTGCCGTAATGGGACCATCTGGATGTGGCAAATCAACATTGTTAAAAGCGCTAAATGGCGACTCGCCTCCGAGCTCCGGTAAAGTTTATATTGGTGGTCTCGATTTGGAAAAAAATTATGATTATCTAAAGACCCAAATTGGTTACGTTCCGCAAGATGATATTGTACATGCTGAATTAACAGTTGAACAGTCTCTTTTTTATGCCGCCAAATTAAGACTTGCTCAGTCAGATGATAAAATTGTTAATGAAAAGATAGAGCAAGTTCTTTCAGATTTGAATATCGCTTCCATTCGGGGGAATTTAGTCGGTAAAATAAGTGGAGGACAGCGAAAGAGGGTAGCTATCGCTGTTGAAATTCTCAGTAATCCAATGGTTCTATTTTTAGATGAACCAACATCTCCTCTTGATCCGCAAACAATTGAAGAGTTTCTTGGTATTTTGAGAACCCTTGCAGAAAAAGGAACTACTGTGGTAATGGTAACACATAAACCTGAAGATTTAAACTATATGGATTCGGTAGTTTTTCTTGCTGAGGGTGGACATTTTATATACCAAGGTGGGGTAGGTGATTACCTTTCGTTTTTTGGTGTAAAAGATACAGTTAAGGTTTATTCACAGTTGGCGATGCCTATGGCTAAAAAGTGGATATCGAATCAAGGTATGTCATCTAGTAACGCCAATAACGTTGACGCTACCAAAACCAAAAATCTTCACAATACTACATTTTTTAGTCAACTGTTTTGGCTGTGTAGCAGGTATTTCAGGATTAAGTTTAATGATGGCATTAATACAGCAGTTTTAATTTGTCAAGCGCCGATTATCGCCGGTTTACTGTGTTTAATTTTTGATACTGTAAATGCATCAGTTCTTTTTTTAATGGCAGTTTGTGCAGTATGGTTCGGTGCAAACAATGCTGCAAGAGAAATCGTGTGCGAACAATCTATATACAAGCGAGAAAGAATGTTCAATCAACGAATTGTGACATATATTTTATCCAAAGTCATCGTTTTAGGATTTTTTGCATCCATTCAATCCCTGCTCTTCACATTAATAATCGCTTTACGATATAGTGATTTAGATCCTGCTTGGAACAATATACCCTATACTTTTTTATGGATGTTTGCCTTGACATTGAGTTCAACCATGATGGGTTTGTTCATTTCTGCCATAGTTTCTACTACCGAAAAAGTGATGACTGTTGTTCCCATTATTCTTATTCCGCAAGTTATGCTCGCAGGTGCAGTCGCAAAAATTCCTAATGCTGTTGTGGAAGTTTTGAGTTATTTCACACTGTCCCGATGGGGAAATGAAGGATTTTCATATATTCAAGGTGATGTAAAAATGACAGTACCCGATATTCAAAAGGCAATCGAACTTACAAATCAAGGAAAAGAGAATATACCCATGCATGATATAAAAGTCATAGCGGCTGAAGAATTACAGAAAAATTTTCACTTGGAAACATTTGAAAATATTTTCGGACAAGGCTCACTCAGTTTAAAACTTGATGCTGTAATTGTTCTTGCCATGGCGCTTTTATTTTTTATTGGTATCTATGTTAGCCTGAAAATGAAAGATTCCATCAAAATAAGGTAATATTGTATTATGGAAAAGCAACCCAGATTTTATAAGATAGGTCGTGCTGAGGATAATCAAATTGTTATCGATCATATCACAGTTTCCAGAAATCATGCGGAAATCTTTGTGGATCCCTATGAAAATGTTTTTCTCACTGATAGAAACTCAAAATATGGGACAATTGTTAACGGCGTTAAAATATATGAGCCTGTTATCCTTAAGTCTGGTGATACCGTTCAAGTTGGTGACGATCAATATGTAGATTGGGAAAATATAATTTTCGGAAAGCCGAAAAGAAAATTTACAATTGACAAAAAAGTTGAAAACATTCCTGTTCAATCGAAAAAGGACTTTAGGTTTTATATCGATGTTATCATTATTTATCTCGCGGTTTTATTAATGATTTTGATATTATACCTTCAAAACAGTTAAGCCATTTTTATTTTAATTGAAACCTAACTCCTATTTGAAGTCCAGCGCTCCCAAGCGGAAGTGCTTGTTTGATTTCCTTGGAGGCTACATTTTCATCATGGTTGTCATTGTAGTTAAAATCATATTCCTCTTGATATTCTACCTCACGCTCATTTACCGACATTCCATCAATCATTTCAATTCCATTTTCTTTATATGAAGTTAATTTTCCTCGGTTCGGTGAAAAAGTATTGTTCAAAACACTAAATTCCCCAAATAAACTGAACCAATCATTAAAATGATAAAAGGTACCAATAGAGGTTTTGTACCCAAGACCCAAACCTTTTGATAGTTCATAGTAGCTTTCGATATCCTTGTAAGTGTCTTGTTCTCTAAAACTGTAAAAAATTGTACCTGTACCCAAAATAAGACCGACTTTAGCAAATGGATCGAATTTACTCCAACCAAAATGCAACATCAATGAGGGGATAATTTGAACATATTCTGTCCGACTTTCTAATTCATATTTATTACTTATAATTATACCTAAACCATTAGAATGACTTGAATAGAAACTTGTTTCAAAACTTCTTCCATCAATTAAATTTACTGTCGCTTCAATTGCTATATTTTTATTGATATTGTAGCCTAATGATCCCCCAATATGATACCCTTCACCATAACTTCCTTTTACCCTTTGAACTGAGCCTATGCCATTACTAGATGTGTAGTTTTCACCTAAATTCATTTCTCCATTTCCCAAATGATAGCTGCCTCCTATTGTTAAGTAAGGTTTTTGTGCATAAATCGCACTGCAAATAAGGAGATATAAAATCATAAATAAATTGATAACTAATAAGCGTAAATACATGATTATTGATTTTTCATTGCAATAAATGAATGAAAAATTATTCTTTAAAGTTTTTTAAATTAACTTAATCTTGTTTTAGATGAAACAGCTTTAGTTTTGTATGGATGATGCTATCTTATTTAAATTTGTTTGCATGAATAATTCAATTTTCGAGGAAAAACAACGATTCAATCAATGGTGGTTGTGGTTGTTAATGATTGTTGTAGGATTAATACCAATTGGAATACAGATTTATCAAATTACAACAATTAGAAACCATCTGTCTAATAGTTCTGCTTGGCTTAGTCTCATTTTAACTTGTTTCGCGGCATTTATAGTTATTATTTTATTCTTTGGTACTACCCTTGATACAAAATTAGACCAAGAAGGTGTACATGTGCGGCTTTCACCCTTTCACTTCAAATGGAGGCACTATCCGTGGAGTTCTATTAAATCTTGCCAAGTTCGAAGTTATAATCCTTTAACAGAATATGGCGGTTGGGGAATAAAGGGGACTAAACATGACCGTGCCTTCAATATTTCTGGGAAACAAGGATTTCAAATTGAATTTAAAGATGGTAATAGATTGCTTATCGGAACTCAAAAGCCTCAAGATCTTCAAAAATGGTTGTCAAGTAATCTTAATTTCAAAGCTTAAAAAGTTTATTTTCATTAACATTCGATTTGTTTTAATTAACATTTTAAAATAAAAAACAACTAATTCTTATCTTCAACGTCTTATTGTTGTTGATTAAAATTTAACTATGCTAAAAACACTACTTTGTATTGTTGCTTCGGTATTGGTGTTTCAATCCAATGTGCTCGCTCAACAATACCAACACGAGGATAAAATCATTGCATTTTATGGCCAGCAAAGGTTTTCAGAATTTCAACAATCCAATCCAGCCTTGCTGGAATTACTCGATAAGTATATCGATCATGGATTTTACATTCAAGATATAAATCCAGATAAATATTTAGAATTTATACCACTTTCCAATATTTCCCTTAATGATAAAAATGGTGGCTCTGTTTCGGTAAATGATTTACTTGCGGCATATGCTACACCTCAATTTAACCCGCTTAACTATTCCTTTTTTCCAACTTCAGAAGTGCAAATTTATAGACTTTCTGGCGTAAATAAAATTATTTACATTTTGCCTCAAAGTGCAATTGTTTCTCAATAACCTATTGCTATGAAAAAGAAAATTTTCTTTGGTTTATTTGCAGGGCTCCTCTCCCTTGGAACATTTGCGCAAACCTATAACATGACCAATGGTAACGTTACTGCATGTTCAGGGACTTTTTATGATAATGGCGGAAATGCAGGTGCATATGGTAATAATCTGAATTTAACTTATACCATATGCCCATCAACACCAGGATCGAAGGTTACCGTAAATTTCACAACCTTTAATCTTGAGAATAATTATGATTTCCTTACGGTATATGATGGACCCAATACCGGTTCTCCATCTTTAGGTTCCTACACAGGTACTTCTGGACCAGGTTTAGCTAGCGCCTCCCCCACGAATACAAGTGGTTGTTTAACATTCGTATTTACATCTGATGGCAGCGTAACGAGTACTGGATGGGTTGGAACTATTGCATGTACTACTCCTTGTGTAACACCTACAGCAAATATTGTAAGTACAACCCCAGCGGCAGTGGGCGGAATAATTAGAATATGTCAGGGTGGAACCGTATCTTTCAATGGTACGATTACAGGTGGAAATGGTGGTGCCGACACCTACAATTGGAACCTTGGAAATGGAACAAATTCAATATTGTCAAACCCAACTGCTACCTATACCGCAGCGGGAAGTTATCAAGTCAATTTGAATGGTACTGAAGGTGGTTGTCCAAATACAAATTCTGCTGCCGTTACGGTTCAAGTATCGACGACACCAACTTTTACAAGTACAGCCACTCCTCCGACCATTTGTTTGGGGCAATCTTCTAATTTGGCGGCAACGGTTACTATGAACCCATTTACACCAAACTGTACACCTCCAGTCAGCGGAACTACCTTTTTACCAGATGGTTCAGGTGTATCGTACACGACAGCAATTAATGTAAATTGTTATAATCAAGGTCAAACGGTTACAAGTGCGGCAAATTTTAACAATTTGTGTTTGACTTTAGAGCATTCGTATCTCGGTGACCTCCAGATTACATTGATTTGTCCTAACGGCCAAAGTATGATATTAAAATCCTATGCAGCCGGAGGAGCAGGAACCTATTTGGGATCTCCACTTGATGACCCAACAGTAGGACCTGGAACTGGATTTGTTTATTGTTTTACACCAACGGCTACAACGCAACTCGTAGCTGGTCCAACAGTAATTGCCGGGGTGCCTGCTGGACCATCAATTGCGGCAGGAAATTATGCGCCAGAGCAACCTTTTACCAATATGATCGGTTGCCCATTAAATGGTGCTTGGACAATACAAGTAACCGATAATTTAGCTGCAGATAATGGTTATATTTTTAATTGGGATGTAAACTTTACTGTTCCAGCAGCAACAGGTGGATTTACGCCTACGATTGCGACTCAAGGATGGAATCCTACGGCTGGACTTACAGGAACTGGTGCTACTACTGCTACCGTTACGCCTACTGCAACTGGTAACCAATGCTACACGTATTCTATAACTGATAATTTTGGGTGTACCTATACACAAAATCAATGTGTTACTGTGAATCCAAATACTCCTGTGAACGCCGGACCTGATTTAAGCGCATGTCCAGGTCAAACACTTACAATTGGTGGAACACCAACAGGTGCTGCAGTTACAACATACTCATGGGCAGAAACCGTGAACAATACTCAAATTGCAATTTCAGGTTCTACATCTGTTGCCAATCCAACTGTTACTTTGAGTCCAACTGCAACCGGTACAGTTCAATATACGGTTACAGGAACTTCAGGTGGTTGTACCACAACAGACGCTATGACAATTAATGTTACAGCACCTCCAACGGTTAGTGTCAATAGCCCTTCTATTTGTTCTGGAAATGCTACGGTTACAGCAACTCCATCTCCTGCAGGCACCTACAATTACGCCTGGACAGTTCCAGCAGGTGCAACCAACCCAGGGAATGTAGCAAGTTTTTCAACAGCTGTTTCAGGAACTTACAGCGTTATCATCACCAATCCAACATCTGGTTGTTCAAGCACTTCTTCGAGTGGAACGATCACAGTAAACCCAGCGCCAACAGTTACAGTAAATAGTCCCAATGTTTGTGCTTCATCTGCAACTGTTACAGCAACACCGTCACCTGCAGGAACCTACAGTTATGTTTGGACTGTTCCAACTGGTGCAACGAACCCAGGAAATGTAGCAAGTTTTTCCGCCACAACTTCTGGTAACTATAGTGTTATAATCACTAATACTGCAACAGGTTGCTCGAGTTTAGCCGGATCTGGTACCGTTACAATAAATCCAAATCCTACTGTCACGGTTAACAATCCTTCAATTTGTACTGGCTCAGCAACCGTTACAGCTACACCATCGCCAGCAGGAACTTACAATTATGTTTGGACTGTACCAACGGGTGCAGCGAATCCGGGAAATGTAGCAAGTTTTTCAACATCAACCTCTGGTAATTACAGCGTTATCATTACTAATCCTACTACTGGATGTTCTAGTATATCTGCAACAGGAACGGTTACTGTAAGTCCAGGACCTACGGTTACTGTTAATAATCCAACGAATTGCGGAACAACTGCAACAGTGACGGCAACACCAACGCCAGCAGGCACTTATAATTATGCTTGGACCGTTCCAACAGGTGCGACCAATCCCGGAAATGTTGCTAGTTTTTCAGCAACTGTTTCAGGAACATATAGTGTCATTATTACGAATCCAACAACAGGTTGCTCAAGTACTTCAGCATCAGGAATAGTTACAATCAATCCGAGTCCGACAGTCGTTGTAAATAGTCCTTCATCTTGTGGCGGCAGTGTAACGGTGTCTGCAACACCAACTCCTGCTGGAACGTATAATTATACTTGGATAGTGCCTACCGGGGTTACCAATCCAGGTAATGTGGCAAGTTTTTCAGCATCTACATCTGGAAATTATAGCGTAATAATTACAAATCCTACAACTGGATGCTCAAGTACCTCAGTAATTGGAACAGTTACTATAAATGTTGTACCTACTGTTAATGTAAACAATCCAACGAACTGCGGAACAACAGCAACAGTGACGGCAACACCAACCCCTGCAGGTACTTATTCGTATGTTTGGACGGTACCAACAGGTGCTTCGAATCCAGGTAATGTTGCTAGTTTTTCAGCAACTGTTTCAGGAACTTATAGTGTCACTATTACGAATCCAACAACAGGTTGCTCAAGTACTTCAGCATCAGGAATAGTTACAATCAATCCGAATCCGACAGTCGTTGTAAACAGTCCTTCATCTTGTGGAGGAAGTGTAACTGTTACAGCAACACCAACACCAACACCATCGGGAACATACAACTATGCTTGGACCGTTCCAACGGGAGTTACCAATCCAGGTAATGTGGCAAGTTTTTCAGCATCTACCTCTGGAAATTATAGCGTAATTATTACAAATCCTACGACTGGATGCTCAAGCACCTCAGTAAGTGGAACAGTTACTATAAATGTTGTACCTACTGTTACTGTAAATAATCCAACAATATGCGGAACAACGGCAACTGTAACAGCAACGCCAACCCCAGCGGGTACTTACAGTTATGCTTGGACAGTTCCAACAGGTTCAACCAATCCTGGAAATGTTGCGAGTTTTTCAGCGACAATATCCGGATCATACAGCGTAATCATTACCAACCCAACAACGGGTTGCGTAAGTTCATCAGCTTCTGGGTCAGCAACATTAAATCCTGTTCCTATTGTTACTGTAAATAGCCCTTCCGCTTGCCAAAATGGTCAAGTTACAATTACGGCAACTCCAAATACAGTTGGGACTTATAACTATGCATGGACCGTTCCATCGGGAGTTACCAATCCTGGTAATGTTGCTTCTTTCACTTCATCGACAGCAGGTTCTTATTCAGTAATTATTACTGATCCTGCAACTAACTGTGCCAGTACTTCGGCTACAGGAATAGTAACAATCAATCCGAATCCGAGTGTTGTTGTGAACAACCCTTCAATTTGTTCAGGTGCAAATGCAACAGTTATTGCAACACCAACACCAGCAGGTACATACAATTATGCATGGACAGTTCCAACAGGAGCAACCAATCCTGGTAATGTGGCAACCTTCTCTACGGGTACAGCAGGTATTTATGAGGTTATAATTACCAATACCTCAACTGGATGCTTTAGTTCGATTGCAAGTGGAACTGTTTCAACCAATGCCAATCCAACGGTAACCGTAAACGATGAAGTGATTTGTCAAAACAACGCTGCAACAATGGTTGCAACTCCTGCACCTACAGGAACATATTCTTATGTTTGGACGGTTCCAACAGGCGCATCCAATCCAGGTAATGTTTCAACCTTCAATACATCAACGGGTGGAACATATTCCGTTGTTATTACAAATACGACAAGTGGGTGTTCTAGTTTATCAGCATCAGGAACGGTAACGGTCAATAGTAATCCAACAGTAACGGTTAACAACCCTAGCGTTTGTGAAGGTGCTGCAGCAACTGTTACTGCTACGCCATCTCCTGCCGGAACATATGATTACGTTTGGACAGTTCCTTCTGGTGTGACCAATCCAGGTAATGTTGCCAGTTTTTCTGCATCAGTTGCGGGGGCATACAGTGTTATTATTACGAATTCAGTCACTGGTTGTTTCAGTGCTTCCGCAAGTGGAGTTGTTACAATTAATATGAATCCAACTGTATTAGTGAACAATCCTATTACTTGTTCTGATATCCCAATTGCAATGACTGCTACTGTAACACCATCTGGAGCATATAATTATGCTTGGACTGTTCCTTCTGGTGTAACAAATCCAGGAAGTGCGGCTTCATTTAATTCGGCTGTTGCAGGGTCTTATTCTGTTGTTGTTACAAATTCTGTAACAGGATGTGTAAGTGCATCGGCAACAGGAATTTTAACAGTGAATTCGAATCCGCAACCTATTTTCACTTCTGATGTAACTCAGGGTTGTGTGCCGTTGACGGTAAACTTTACAAATCAAACGCCCAATTCAAATGATTGTCAGTGGACAATAAACAATGGTGTTGTTTTAAATGGTTGTGGAAGTGTTTCTTATACATTTAACCAAGCAGGATGTTATAATATTACTTTGGAAACTACCAGCAATGAAGGATGTACAGGTTCATCTACCATAACAAATATGATATGTGTTGATGACATTCCGAACGCTTCATTTTTCCCACAAAATACACCTGTTAGCACTTTGGATCCGATAGTTCAATTTATCAATACATCTAATGGAGCAACGGGTTATATCTGGAATTTTGGTGACAGTTCAGCGGTTTCAAATGAAGTTGATCCAACTCATATTTATGGTTCGTTTGAGGCGAACTATTTGGTTATGCTCGTAGCGATTTCTGATGCCGGATGTGTTGACACAGCTTACGCTCCTGTCCAGGTACAGGAGGAATTGATATACTATATTCCAAATACCTTTACTCCTGATGCTGACCCAATAAACAATGTATTTGAACCTGTATTTGCAAGTGGATTTGATCCTCAGGGTTATTCTCTCTGGATATTTGATAGATGGGGAGAAATATTATTTGAAAGTCACAATACTGAAGTAGGGTGGGATGGAACTTACAATGGTTCTATTGTTCAGGACGGCACATATATCTGGAAAATTGAATTCAAACTTTCAGGGAATGATGGAAAGGTTATGGACAATGGGCATGTAAATTTGATACGTTAATCCTGGTTCAATAATTATTCTTTATTGTTCCTCGTTTAAAGTTTTTAAAGATTTGGATAATGATGAGGTTTGCAATTCTATTTATGCTCGCTATTGGATTTAGTTCTTGTAGTAAAGTCGAGAAAGATAAAAAGTTAATAAAAGAACTTTTGGAAAGTCCTGAATTCATTAATTTGGAGAATAATAAATTGGTTTTGTCAACTTTTTTATGGCGTGATTTTATGCCCATTACCGAAGAGGATGGGAGTCCATTAGCTTGTGTGAACAAATTGACAGATACAAATAATAACGGGATTCTTGAGGAGATCAACTTAAAAAAACAATACGTTATCCACGGTGATGAGGTTTGGGAAGACGATTACATTGAGGTTATCAATGAATCTGAATTTGTTTTGCAAGGATTTGTAAATGGTGGTCCAAAATGGGGCCCAGACATTGAGGTGGATGTGGTATGTGAATTCGAATATTTAGGTAATATTTACAGAATATTGGCAAAATCTCAAATGATTGAAGCGACGTGGTAATTTTAGTCAGAGTATTAATTTCTAAACTGAACAAAGGGAATTTTAATTTCCAATTCAAACCCCTGCAATATAATAATACAAAGGCATCCCAATAGTAATGTTTATAGGGAATGTAATAGCCAATGCCATCGGCAGAAAAAGTCCCGGGTTTGCTGAAGGAACAGAAACTTTCATAGCCGCTGGAACCGCAATATAGGAGGCACTTGCTGCGAGTATTCCAAAAATGAATCGATTGGAGATTTCATCTGTTACGAAACCGCTGATGTAGGAAAAAATACATCCGTTGATCAATGGAATGATAATCGCAAATAATACGGGAAACCATCCGTAGGAAAAAAATGATTTTAATTTTTTACCACTGGTAATACCCATGTCTAAAAGAAAAATGGCTAGAAATCCTTTAAACAAGTCATTTGTAAATGGTTTGATTCCTTCCGCTTGTTTCGCGTCTGCAACCACTCCTATGATTAAACTACCTAGTATCAAAAGTACGCTTCCATTGGTTAATGAATGTTTGATGGTTTGTGTTTTCTTGATTTTCATTTCATTCTCTTGTCTGTAAATGGAAATAAGTAATAAACCCATTATGATTGCAGGGGATTCCATTAGTGCCATAATAGCCACCATATGGCCATCCAATTTTAATTGGTGCATTTCTAAATATGTGGCTGCAGTTATAAATGTCACCGCACTCACTGATCCATACGAAGCTGCTATTGCGCCGGCATCTGGAACCGAGAATTTAGTTCTTAATACATAAAAAGTATACAAGGGGATAATTGCAGAAATAACAATTCCAAGCAACATTGACCAAGCAATTTCCATGTTAAAAGTTTCGTGTGACAATTCTTGTCCACCTTTAAAACCAATAGCAAAAAGTAAATAGAGGGAAATAAATTTTGACGAATTCGGTGGAATTGCCAAATCACTCTTCAAGTATACCGCCACAATTCCAAGAACAAAGAAGAGTAGGGCAGGGTTTGTCAAATTTTCTGTTAGGAGGTCACTGTTCATCTTTCAATTGTTGTTGATGCTTTTCTAAGTTTTTCATTAATCGCTTTACCGATTCCTATTTCCGGTACGAATTCGGTTAAAATCATGTCAGCTCCGCTTTGATCAAGCATAATCAGATGGGCATAAAGGTTTTTTGCAGCTTCTTCCAATGAACCGGTATCAGAAAGTACAGCATGATTGAAGGTTCCGATGGTTTTAAGCGGTCTTAAACTTAAAACGGCAATTTTTTTATGTTCATATTTAGCGATGTCTTCCTCAAGATTTGAGCTCACGATTAATGTTGTATTTGGAGCGTAATGCCTTTTGTACATTCCTGGATGCATTACCTTTTTTTTGTTGATTTTATTAATGGGTATGTCCTGAGTGATTTTTCTTATTTCTTGTTCAGTAAGGGTTCCTTCTCGATAAATGACAATTTCATTATTTTCAAATCCAACGATGGTCGATTCAATTCCCTTTTGACAATTACCACCATCAAGAATAACGGGTATTTCCTCTCCAAAATAGGAATAGACGTGTTGAGCAGTGGTTGGACTGACCGACATAAATGGATTCGCACTTGGGGCAACCAATGGAAAGTCCAGACGATTTAACAGTTCCATTGCCATTGGGTGATCCGGAGATCGGAGGGCAACATACGGTGAATTGGAGGTTACAATTTCGGAGATTAAATTGGATTTTGGTAACAATACCGTCAATGGGCCCGGCCAGAAATTTTGCATCAGCTGAAGCGCAACGTGCGGAATATCGGTTACCAATTCTCGAGCAGCTTCGGTATTTTTAATGTGTACAATAAGCGGGTTATCAGCAGGACGGTTTTTAAGCAGATATATTTTTTTTATCGCTTTTTCATCAAAACAATTCGCCGCCAAACCGTAAACCGTTTCCGTTGGTAATCCAATAATTTCTCCTTTTTTTAGGACTTCAACTGCGCTATCAATGGAGGTTGTTATCATTTTTAAGGATTGCAAAAATCACAATACATGGGATCTTCTGTTATTTTCAATTCATTTGCTATATCTTCCGTTCCGCCGCATTTCTGACAAGAATAAACGAATGACTTTATGGATTTCGTTGGTAATCCGCAAGCGGAACATGGCAAGCCGGAATTTAATTTTGTAATCGAAAATCCGGGGAAGAAACAATGAGGACAAATGTTAAAAAGTTGGTCACAAAGTTTTTGGGTAGCTGCCTCAATACTTTTCATTCGTGTTGGATTGAACATGGCACGCATATCCGTTTCTATAATAACAGCGTTGTAATTTTTTAAAAAATCTGTAGCAATGGTTTCGAGTTGATGTGATTCTATTATTCCTTTAAAAATATCTTGAAAATCATCTTTACTTTTTCTAATTATAACAGCATGTTCTGGAAATCCAATTTCTTGACAAAAAGAATGAACTTCATCCAGTGATTCACATTTTTTTGAACTGAAATTCGTTTCAGTAGACATAATTTTAGCGAACCATTCCGCATTGTTTTTTTTATCCTTTATAAGAACCCATTCTTCATTGCAATAACCAAAGAAAAGCTGAGGATGAGGCCCAAAAGAACCTTCGCTGGCAATAGCAAGATCTAAATCATATTTTTCCATGGCCCATTCGCATTTTTTTTGAGCGCATTCCAAAGGACTTAATGTTCGATCTATTTCCCCGCTAAATGTCCCTAGATTGTCTGTATTTATATCGGCAATAATACAGCTTAAACCCAATTTTTTTTCAAGAATCGGCGCTATAACTTTTTCTTTTTGATGCATACTCGCAATTAGAATTTGACGTCCTTCAAACAACTTCATGCGTGAATCAATGTTTCTATTTCAACATAGGCTTTAAGGTTATATAGGCTTTCATCTTCGTCTCTATCCTCAAGAAGAATTTCTTTTTTAATCGACTCAAGTTGTTGGATTCTAGAGAGTGATGCTTGATGAGGTTTTCCGGTTTGTTCGATAGACCTAAGATTTCTAAGATTGTGAAACTGAATTTTTTTTAAAATAAGATGTACTAGTATTTCTCTGGCTTCTGCCCATTCAAATACACCATTGATCAATTCGTATTTTTTCATTAGCTCTAGAAACAAATTTTTCAAAAACAAAGTTGCACTCATTTTTTTATTTATTTTTATTAATAATTTTAATTAAAATCATAAATAATAGTTATGAATTATACTCTAAATCAACTTAAAATATTTGTTAAGGTTGCAGAGTTGCAGAGTGTTACAAAGGCTTCTGAAGCACTTTATTTAAGTCAGCCTGCGGTATCCATTCAGTTAAAAAATTTTCAGGATCAATTTGAATATCCGCTAATAGAAATGGTTGGAAAGAAGTTGTTTGTAACTGAATTTGGTCAAGATATTGTCAATGCTGCAAAGACCATTTTGGATCAAGTTGATTCTATTAATTACCGAGCACAAGCATTAAAGACTGAATTGAGTGGTAAGTTAAAAATCGCGGTGGTGTCAACTGGAAAATACATTATGCCTTATTTCTTGTCGCCTTTTCTTAGAAACCATCAAAAAGTTGAGTTGGCAATGGATGTGACGAACAAAAGTAAAGTGCTTCAGAGTTTACTCAGTAATGAAGTTGATTTTGCTCTTGTTTCAATTGTACCTAGCTCTATTGCTGTTGAGGGAATATCATTGCTTCAGAATAAATTATATTTCGTGGGAAATAAATCAGCGATTAAAAGTTATTCATCGTCTGAAGAATTTTTAGAAAATAGTACCATAATTTTTAGGGAAGAAGGTTCAGGTACGCGACAAACAATGGAAGCATATTTAAATAAAAACGAACTTTCTGTTTTGAAAAATATCGAGTTGACTTCCAATGAAGCAGTAAAGCAAGCCATTTTATCTGATTTGGGTTATTCTGTAATGCCTTTGATAGGAATAAAGAATGAATTGCAAAATCAGCAACTTGAAATTTTACCTCGACAGGATTTGCCTATAATTACACATTGGCAATTGATATGGTTGAAAGATAAAAAACATAGTCCGGTGGCAAAGCGATTTCTCGAATTTATTGAGAAGGAAAAAGAAGAAATAATCGCTAAGCAATTTGATTGGTATGAAAAATATTAAACCTAATCCCCTAATTGTATTATCAATGATTCAATTTGTTTTTGAATTGTGTCTATTTTATCTCGCTGAAAAGTAAGTTCGCGATTTAAATCAGCAATTTGACCTTGAATACTTGGGATAATGAACCAGTCATTAGAGCACGAATAAACCCTCTCTTTATTTTTGGTCATGATATTAAAATTGTTCCAAGTGAATTGAGCTGTTTCTAGAATATGTTTCATCTCATCATAATTTGCCTTCAACTTTATGCATTCCGCATCCAATTTTTCGCATAATTCCGGAAAATCTGAAGACTTTAATAAAATGATATTTTTAATTTTTGCTTCATATCGTTCTATTTCATTATTGTATTGAACCAATTGATTTTTAATTTGACTAATACCATTTTTATAAAGTTCTTTATGTTCTTTCAAATTCACATAATTAACGTTAGGCATAATGGAATCATCAAAATATTTCTGAAATTCTTCAGCTAGTGTTGTAGTATTTTTCGCTTCTTTCTCATAATTGCTGATTTCTTTTTTTACAGACTTTTTAGTCGCTTTCAGTCGCTTCCATTCAGTTGTATTAGACCCTATTTGATCGATACCAGAACTGTAAGACTTGAAATTTTCATATTCTAAAATGATTTTCGAGTTGATCGCACTCAATTCATTTACACTGATTTCGAGTTCATTTAATTTTTCTTTTCCTCCTTTTACAAAGGAATATATTTCGTCACAATTCATTTCATCAATTGTTGCTTTGGCCTTTGTTACCTCCGAAGAAATTTCGGTATAATTGGCTGTACCTTGATTTATAGTAGATTTTAACTGGTCATCAATCTGTGCCGTTTTGTAATAAAAAACGCAACTGGAAATCATGTTGCTCAGCAAGAAAATTGAAATCAAATTAAAAAGTTTATGCATATCAAATATTTAATTTTGATGGAAAGTTAACCAAATTTTAAAGAGAATACTTTGCAACGCGCTTAAGGCAAATTATTTTAATAATTTAGAAAGAAAAAACATGAAAACTTTTATTCTAACGAATTGGTTCAAAATGAGCCTTTCGGTATCCATTTTTCTTTTTTCCCTTGGTTTTTTAATATCAAGTGTATCACCGGCATATTCCAATTTAGCCGAAAAAGGTAACATGAATTATTCTAATCCGGTTCAAAATGGAGGCTATCTCGAAGATGGATACGTTTATTTTGTAGACAAAGGATCTGTCTATTATTGCCAGGCGGGATGGTTGGATTTTAAATCGTCTTGGAAAAAACTATGTTCACTTCCTGATTAGGAAAATTTACTCATAAAAAAAGTGGCTGCATCCGTTTTGGAGCGCCACTTATTGAGGTACACAAAGTAAAGTCGATTTAAGATAACATGATGTTACCTTACTTTTCTGCTGCTTTTTGAGTAGTATACACGTAGCTATTGGTTTCTTTGTCATAAATTACTTTAATATTCTTACTCGTAGTAAAATCTATATCTAAGGACAAAAATTGTTTAGGTTCTTGAGATGAAGTAGAAATATATGTATTTACTATTATATCACCTTTTTTAAGACATATTTTATAATCTTTATTTTTATCTAGAGTAGCTATTAATGCATCTTGATCAAAGTCATAATAATAAATAGTTTCTTTAATATAATCTAATGTTTCTACTGTTTCTACTGTTTTACCATTACTTACTTCTGCTGTAAAAAGAATTTCTGCTATATAATATCTAACAGCATTAAAATCTTGTTTAAGATCTTTTACAAAGAAATAAAAGGGAACTGTACTTGTATCTCTCTGAGAGTAAGAACATAAAGAGATGAGTGTCATAAACACTATAATTAAGTTTTTCATAATTGTTTATTTAAACGATTTTTAATAATTGAATTTTGGGTTTTTTAAGCTGAATTTCCATCTGTCATTTTGCAAGGCATCAGTAATCTCTGAGATAGATAATGGCAGCTTCCTCTCCGAAATAAACAGAATTTCGAAAAAAAGGAAATCCGATTAAAGCATCGATGTCGTTTCCAGTGCAGCGCGCATCTGCCCATTGGGGTTCATCGTAAGGGAAAACCGCCACAGGTTCAATAATGTTTACGGGTTTTCCGTTGAATTGAAAGTTAGTAAAAGCCATTTTCAATTGAGGTGTTTCCGCAAGGTCGCGCGATTCGTTGTATAACATAGCAAAAATAGAGAGGTCTGAATTCAAATAGAGTTCATCACCTGGGAAGGCCATGTAACCTGCATTAACTCTTTCTCCTGTAATATGGCTATAAATCCACATTCCTACCATGGTGTGAATGGTTTCGTTTATCGTTACCTTTTTATCTGTGACATTTAATGATATGGTATATTTACCTTTCGACCAATCAAATTGGTTTCGAACACTGATAAAATTCCCCTTTTGATCGTCAATTTCACAAACGCCACCTTTTTCTATAATAATCGCCTCTCCTTGGGTTTCGTCCCACCTAGAAAAAATAATGGCTCTACCTAAATCGGTGAATGGTATGTTTTTCTTCTTGTATTTGACATCGGTATATCCTCCACAATGTGTTTGAATCCCACCATAGAATGAAATGCCGTTTATCGTTCCTTGCCCAAATGGTGCAATATAAAGGTTAAAGGTGTCCGATACATTATTAAAAAGCTCAAAATCGATGGAATATGATTCTAAAGGTTCTTGTTCGATTTGCTCAAAATCGTAGTAGATGTCTAAAAGGCTCCATGGATTGGGATATTTATAGTTCGAAACGTATTTATCATCTGAATAAACACCTGTGGTCAGTTCGCCATCTGCGCTTTCGAAAGAGCCGATTCCTTCTCGTTTTCCGTTTTTAAAATTTCCTTGAAATTGAGATCCGTCTTCGTAGGTAACAACTCCGAATCCATTATACCTTCCATTTTTAGTTTGACCGAAATAGCTTTTTTCGACTGTACTTTGACCGTTAGCCAATGCTAGTGGTAAACACATTGCAATTGTTTTTATTAACTTTTCCATGACTCATGATTTAAAGGTGAAACATGAAGGAAGAATGTTAGGATGGGAAAAAGTAACAGGATGGGGGATCAAGGTTTAGTATTTAAAGTTTAAAATTATTAGAGGAGGTTTGAGGTTAAACAAAGTTTAAAGTTCAAATAGGTTAAAGGTTTACCCTTCAGTTAAGTTTAGGGTGGATTTTAGTTACAACCTGGAAAGAACAGAATTGTTTTCGAATCTATTTATTGAAGATATGGAGACTTTTTTGGCAAGTGTGGGTCTGTGAAAATGAATTGAATTTGATTTGAATTTTGAACTGAAAAGTAATTTCTCATTCTTTAATTAGCTTATATAATTTGGATTTATAATTTTAATTTATCAATCGCACATCGTTAAGATAATATCGGGAATAGACGTCCATGAATTTGAGCTGCAGGTTCTCAGTTTACAGTTGCCGTTTTTGTAAGCGTATTCAAAGTACTTTTCACCTTTTAATTTAAGAAAACCGTTTTGGTTTTTCTAGGATTTAAAAATGAATATTTTTTGATTTAGCTGTTATAAATGAAAAAGTACCGCGTAATAGCAACGTGACGATTAGGGAACACCAATTTTAAATGAAATTTTATGAGTAATTAGTCTAAGGCTTTAGCCTTGAAAATTATATTTAAAAAAAAAATAATGAGTTAAATCATCGGTAGCAATACCGGTGATTTTTTTTTGTAATAAATAAAAACAAATAACATGAAGAAGCAATTGAAAGACCTCCGCAATGATTTTGTTCAAAAGGTTGAACAACTTGAAAACATCAAAACAATATTAAAGACCGAGTTCGTCGGTATTGATGATGTCATTGATAAAGTAGTTGATAATGTTCGGTCTTGGTATACAATGTCTTTTATTCAGGAGCGACCTTCGGTGATTAATCTTTGGGGATTAACAGGAGTTGGTAAAACTTCTTTAATTCTCCGACTCATGGATTTGATTGGTTATTCGGACATGACGTTCCGGCTTGATTTAGGTGAAAAAGAAGGCGGGATGTCTTTTAGAAACTCCCTTGCAGATTTGTGCGAAAATAAGAATGATGCACCCATCGTAATTATTTTGGACGAGTTTCAGCATGCGCGAACACTTAAAGGTTCCGGGCCTTTTAAAGAGGAGATTGAAAATGATAAAAACCGCATGGTGTGGGAATTGATTGATTCAGGAAAGGTATCCTATATCGGATGGAAACGCGGATTGTGGAGTTTTGAAGAAATGCTTTCTAAATTGAAAAAATTGGTGAATTCCGGTGTTGAAGTAAAAAATGGAATCGTTGTAGGCGGAAGAGAGAAATACATTCGTGAATCTTCCTTTCGATGGAAAGAGGAGGATAAAATCGTATTCTTTCCCGAGGATGAGTACGATACGATTATCGCCTTAGCTGGAGACGAGTTGCACCTCACTTTGAAACAAGATGTAGAAAATGTGCTGATGAAATTGAATGGACAAGAAACGATTGAATTTTTATACAAAGTATTCAGAGTGGCTCAAAAACCCTCGATTAAGAATTTTTCTAGAGCCTTGATAGTGATTTTAGGAAACATCGATGAAGCATATACGATGAGTGGTAATTATTCTACTGAGATCTCGGCAGATGATTTCCATGAACAATGTTTAAAAATTACCATCCCGCAAATGAAAGCTGCATTGCGAATGCGTTTTAGGGATGAACAAATTGCGCGCTTGGGTAATGCACATATTATTTACCCGGCATTGAGCAAAAAAGCGTTCTTTGACATAATTGATCTTGAGTTGAAAAAAATTAATGACAAAATGATTGTTCAATTTGGCATTTCAATCTCATTTGATCAATCCTTAAAAGATATCCTTTACAAGGAAGGCGTATATCCAACGCAAGGCGCACGTCCACTTTTAACAACCATTCAGACTGTTTTAAAAAGTCGGATTAGCCTGTATTTGAGTACTATTATTAAACATGGTTTAAATACAGATCACATGCACATCATTTTTTCTGAAGGAAAAGAATTGATTTGCGAATACTATGTCAAGGAACGTATAGAACATGTTCAAAAAGACACACTTTTATTACAATTGGAACCTTTACGAAAACCAAAGCACGATGAAATTCAAACTATTGCTGCTGTGCATGAAAGTGGTCACGCCATCTTGTTTGCGGCTTTAATGAATACAATTCCAGAATTGATAGTGAGTGTTACTTCGGATCCTGATAGCGTGGGTTATGTTTATTGTAAAGACAGAAAAATATTACTCACCAGAGACGAAACCATTAAAAAAGTTGCGGTGCACTTGGGTGGAATAGTGGCAGAAGAACTCGTTTTTGGAAAAGAATTGGTAACAACAGGCGGGAGTTCCGATTTGGCAAGTGCTACAAAGATTATCATGTCAGCTTTAAAACAAGAAGGAATGGGCAAGCGAACTGTTTGTTACGCAAAGATGGGAAATGAGGATTCGTTGCTTTATCACAATGTTGAAGCGGTTGAAGAGGAGGCGATTTCCTTATTGGATCAGGCGAAAAATTTAGCTTTCAATACTTTAAAAAAAGAGATGAAGCTCCTACTATTAATGTCTGAATATTTGTCATCGTATTCTCGAATGGAGAAAAAGGAAATTGAAAAGTTTGTTGATGCACATATGATTACAGAAATTCAAAAAGAGACGGAAACCTTCAAATACAGAAACAAGCTCAAAGACCAACTGAAATCGATGCAGTTTAATGAGCAAAACGGAATTATTCCAATCGATGCAAAACAGAATAGGGCATAGGATAAAATAGGTACTCCTGATGAAAGTGCCAATTAGAAATTAGTTAATAATAAAAAGTATCAACCTAAAAATCAATAATATGGACGCAATAAAAATTCAAAAATTTACAGATGAGGAAAAGCAATCACACGATAATTTGCTGAAATCCTTTTCACTCGCATTTGGTGCGAAAGACCCATACAATATAGGGTTACTCTTACATGAGGAAGGTGTGTTTTTTGAAAACATGAATAAGACCAGAGTAGAAAGTTATTTCTTCCATCTATTTTTTAGTAAAAAGGAATTGGTTGATCACTATAATTTGGAGATTGAGAAAGCTTTTTCCATGGATCATTTTCCGGGTGAAGAAGTGCTTGTTTTTCGATTTTATCCGATTGATGATGAGCGGAATAAACTATTGAAATTACCTATTGAAGAAAAGGTTTTTGCATTTGCGTTCAACTTTAAAGATGAGTTGATTTATCGCATTCGGAAACCAAGAAGGTACATGGAAAATCTGAGAGAATATGAGCGTTTGAATTAGTATTACACTTAATTCAATATTCAACTCACCTTCATTTCCCATCAATGTATCCGCCGTCTAAGCAAACAGTGCATTCTTGAGGAGGAGCGAAAAAATAAATAAGTAAACATAAAATGGTTATTAACCAAGTAATTCTTGCAGATTTGGGGTCAGCTAAGGCTTTGAAATATAGTGTTATGGCCATTATAAACCAACCAATAACGAATATCCTACTAAGTGCGGCCAAAAGATCTTTCATTTTAAACAGTTATATTAAAAATGTATGTTTAATCGGAAACACTTTAATATATTCAAAGAGTTTGTATTTTCAAAATAAATTGGAAATAAAATACTTCTCGTCAAAATCTACATTTAACCAATAAATTAAAAATGAATATAATTCCATTACAACCCACTGATAATGTTAAAGAATGGTTATACTCCAATCTTAAAGACAGTTCGCTTCTTTCTGGCACTTTACTAAAAGAGAAGAAAGAGTTGAAAAAATTCATGGATAAAAATTTTAAAGGGGAGAAAGGGATTTACTTTTGGTTTTTAAAAGTGGAAGCACTCGATTTGTTTTTAAAGTGTATACCAGATCAAAAATTTGATGATAGTTCATTTTTTGAAGTAAATTTTAACGATTTAAAATATATACTCGTATATCTCGGTACGGCTGGAGTTAGGAAAAATAAAAATGAAAAAAATAACTCCAACTTATTGGATCGATTGAATTGGCATTTGTTTAATGCACAAACTGAAAAATCTGTTTCTTCAGGTATCATGTCCACGTTAAGAAGGACGCTTGGAGGACTTATTTCTGATGATTTGATAGCCAATAATGCGCAATCAAAACTGACTGAAATAATTAATGAGCATTTCATCATTTATTTTCTTCCCTATGGCAAAGAAACTGCGGGAAAAGAATATTTAAATATTCAAAAAACAGTCTCTGAAAATGAAACTATTTTAATTGAGCATTTAAAACCGATTTTTAATTTAAGTCAGAATCCAAATGAAAAAGATCCTGAGCACATTACACATGTGATTTCAAAAAGAAGAAAAAAAGTAGAAATTGATACAAAGGAAAGATTAGCACTAAAATTTGCAAATGCTGAATCCAAGTCTAAAAATGTTGTCCAAAAAAACGCGTCAAAATCTGAAAATAATAGAATAAAAAGCGGTTCAGGAATTTATAATGATCGCTTGCAACAAAAGGGAAATGGGTGTTTTGTATTTCATGTGAAAAGGGATGAGTCTATTCATGATGTAATAAAAAACTTGGATTTAAAATTACCTGAACATTGTTATTTTGTTTTATCCAATTCAATTGAAAAAACTGAATTAGTTTATCCACTTGGACATTTTGGAATGAAAAGGTCTACAACCCGTTTAAAAAAGTATTTTGGAACTTCAGATGAAAATTATTCAAAAGAAAATAAATATGAATCCATAATCCGTTATAAGTTTATTCAGGAAGAAATGATCAGAAGGAATATTGAGGAAATAAACGTAAGTATTTATCCTATTATCAATTCAAATGAAATATGACTTTAGGAAATAACGAGCACAAATTTATTCTTAATAACGAAGAGTATTTACTCACTTGGTATGATAAACCAAAGGTGTTGAAAAACGGAGTAGAACAAAAAATTCCACCTATCCTTAAAGCTTATATTACTTACGAAAATTTACCAATTCCATTAATAAATAGCAACGGAAATCAAGAAGTGCCATATACACTTGCTAGAAAAATTTTAACTTATTTCTCTAATGATAAATTGCAGATTAAGGAAACAAATAAAAGGAACAAACAGCGATTAACAAAGGTCATTTTAGAATCAAAAGAATGTACGCATCATTTTCAAAAGCTTTTTGATAAAACGTCACTCAGCAGTTCATTCAAAATTGTAATGATGTGTTCAATTCACAAAAACGAATCTTTTTTTACAAATTTTAAAGAGGTAACATTTAAAGCAATCTCCAATGGACAGAGTCATTTTCATCCAGACGATTTTATGTTTGATGACCTAAAAACGTGGAGAACATTTTTACAAGAAAATCAGCTTGATCCAAATTTGAAACGATCATTTGAATTGTACAAACGTCATGAATATCGTACTTTGCATGAACGATACGGCGAGTCGTTTTATATACTTTCAGCTGGATGGGGTTTGATCCATTCGGAATATCGATTACCAAAATATGATATCACTTTTTCAAATTACTCGGATAACACAGCCAAAAGGAAACCATTTCATGAATTCAAAGATTTCAACCAATTGAAATCAGATCAAAGTGAAGATATTGTATTTATTGGTGGCAGGGACTATTTACCCTTGTTCTATCAATTGACCAAGCATTTAAAAAACAGGAAGATTGTCTACTACTTTGGTGATTTGAACAATTTGCCTAAGCCTAAACATAATATTTCATCGTTCAACTTTAGATTATTTTCAAGTAAAAACAACAGAAAATGGCATTATGAATTGGCACAATTATTTTCGAAAGGCATTATTCCTTGATTACAATGCCCCCCCCATTCCTCATAATAAACTCACTCAATTCCAATAGTTGTTTCTGAACAGCTGAGGCTTCCTCAAAGCGGCATTCGTAATCTAGTTCCTTTTTCTGTTGCCAGAGATTCATATATTCGGATTGAATACTGCTCATGACTAGGGTTCCAGAGGACGTAAAAAAAAGAAGCATACCGATTTCGGCGTGCTTCACTGTAGAGTGGAAAGAACAGAATTCTTTTCGAATCTTTTTATTGAAGATATGGAGACTTTTTTGGCAAGTGTGGGTCTGTGAAAATGAATTGAATTTGATTTGAATTTTGAAATGAAAAGTAATTTCTCATAATTATTCATCCAAATCTTTCTTGAATTTATCTACTATGCGAATTTTAGATTCTTCAAATATATCTTTTGAAATTATTCCGATATTGTAATTAGTAAGGAGTGATGAATATTCTTTGCTCAATTTCATTTTTCCATAGCAATACAATGTATTTTTCTCTTCAATTGTTTTTTTGAAAGCTTCTTCGGAAATAATTTTCCTTTCAAGCATTTGTTCAATCTCTTTTATTTCCGTTTTGTACTTCTGAATATCAAGTTCTTTTTTGAATTTTAAATTATTCATCCAAACTAAACCCAAAAGATAAATGCTGTTCGCACTCAATAATAGTAAATAAATAAAGTTTGTTTCTGTGCTGGAGATATGAATATGTGATGAGAATATTCGATTGACTAGGAAAATCAATGGCATAACTAAATTTACACCGATTAAAAAAAGAAATAGTAGTGAAAAAATAATTAAATTAAACTCGCTTCCACTTGATAAGCTATCCCAAGAAAAGTTTAATCGATTTGATGTTCCACGGTATGATAACATAAAAAGTATCAAATTGATCAATAAGTATAGTGGATAAATCTTTGAAAATTCATCTCTTGTAGACAGCAAAACAATAACGTAAAAGAAATAGACAATAACAATCAAAACATTTCTATCTGTCTTTATAAAATAATCTTCATTCATTTTGACTTATAAATAATTTATTATCACTCTAAAAGGGCTTTTTGATAACTTACCGCATTCACACTTTATTGAGTTTAAATAATTTGGATTTATAATTTTAATTTATCAATCGCACATCGTTAAGATAATATCGGGAATAGACGTCCATGAATTTGAGCCGCAGGTTCTCAGTTTACAATTGCCTTTTTTGTAAGCGTATTCAAAGTGCTTTTCACCTTTTAATTTAAGAAAACCGTTTTGGTTTTCCTTGCGTAATTTCACACGCCAGGATTGTTTGTAATCTGGTAGGTAAAACAGCAAGTATTCCGGATATTCTCCCGTTCTTTCGAATTCGCGCATACCGCCTTGTAGGATTGTTAGCGTGACATTTATCTTCATTTTCTTCTGTTAATTAGTTGGGGTGAATTCTTCTGCAATCATCCATTTTTCACGCAAGCGGAAGGCAGGAATCGTCTGCCTTTTGGCTTTATTTGCGGCCACGTTAGGTTTTATACCCCTTTGCGACGCCCATAGAGAAAGTGGAATTATTTTTTTTGATGTAAGAATACTTATTCGCTTATGCAAAGATTCTTGCAAAAGTAGGGCAAACAATTCCGTAAAACCTCCATATTTCATGGTTGACTGGTACTTTGTAAAAAGAGTATAGTAATCGTTATGTTTACCTTTATTTTGAATGATAATTGGTGGAAAACCTAGGTTCATTAGCTGAAGGTTAATAAGTACTCTACCCATTCTACCATTTCCATCCACAAAAGGGTGAATGGTTTCAAACTCAGCGTGAAAATAAGCGACAGTATCCAAGAAATAGTTGATATTATTCTGATTGTAATTATCTACTAACTCATGCATTAGTGAGTGCACAAACTGCGGATTTGCCCCAAGGTGATTTCCAACACGCACCCATTCTTTACCACTTCTAAATCGCCCCGCAATCTTGTTGTCAATGTCTGTTAACAAGGTTTTATGCAATTTCAAAATGAGTTTAATACTGAGTGAAGATTTGTTATCTTCTAATAAAGATTCGGTGAGTTTTGCCAAATTTTTGGCTTCAAACACTTCACGAACATTTACTTTACGATTTAAACTACCTCCCTGTATAATTTTTTCCGTGTCCTCCAAGGTAAGGGTTGAGTTTTCTATAGCGTTGGAGTTGTAAACCATTTCAGGAATTTCAGCAAGGGTGATTTCCTTCAGTACTGCCTCATTTCCCTTTGCTAACTGCATATATTTCTGGTGCAATACCTCAATTTTATCTTTTGTAGTTTGGTTTATCATTCCAAGCTTTTAAATTTACCGTGAAAACATATTCAAATTTACAAATTTTCACGATAAATAGTGTGATTTAACATATCGAAATAATACCTTTGCTTTAGGTTATTATCGCGTTTTCCCGGCATTCACTTTTGGGTGAGCCTGAACAACACCTAGTATTCAATATTTTTGGACAGGAATTTCAAAGAACTTCTGCAAAGTAAGACTTAAATTATGTAGTTTATTTGCACAACAAAATTTATTCCGATCAAATCTATTAATTACATTTAAATATACAATTATGCAATAACTTTGAACCAGTTATGTCAGTTACAAAATACCAATTTAATTCTCTGGAAGATTTTGGACCAAGTATCCAAAATCCAAGGTCTTCGTATTTTATAGAAGATTTGATTAATTCAAGAAAGTTTGGCAAACTATACTCAAAGTATAATCTGTATTATTTCGCTATATTAATCGGCTCAAAATAATCCTGATCTTCTACTGATATTTCAAGATAACAATTAGTGCTTTGGGTTAACTTTTGAAACATAGATTTTCCGTCAAAGCCACAATTATCGAGTAGCTCCACAGCAAACTGATATAAAAATTCTTTGGAGTCAAACCTTGCGGATAATTCTCCTGTGATAAAACTTAGATTATGTTTATTTTCAAAATTTAAATGAAACTCAATTATTATCATTGGGGACACTCGGTCTTCAAGTTGATTGAACAATTCTTTCAATGAGCCAAAGGAATGGTTGATTTCTTTAAGTTGTGTATACTTTTGGGAACTCGAATCTTCAGCGGTCAATTCGAAATCCAAATCAGAAAATTGATCAAAACAAGTAAGTTGATAAACTGGTTTATCGCTTTCCAATTGAATGTAAAATCCAATTTCCGGCGATGGGAGCATTACGATATAGTTTTCTTGCATTAGAAGATAATTTTCCGCTATTAAAGATAAGCAAAACCATGTGTTTTTAATTATATTATACCTGTGCAAATTTAACGCATAGTTAATAAAAAACTTTGTAGACTTAAAAAAATAAAACCTATTTCTGCGGCCATGATTATAAATGAAATCTACAAAAAGTACTTTCAAAAAGCCATATCTGACCCCAAATTTTCAAGAATTACTTGGTTAATAACCATATGAGAGCGGTCATTTATAGAAGAAAATGCTGAGCAATTTAATTGGGATGCTTTGTCAACGAACCCATCATTAAAAGAGGGCGTAAAAAAAAGAAGCACACCGATTTCGGTGTGCTTCACTGTAGAGTGGAGTCGGAGGGGTTCGAACCCTCGTCCAAACGACGAGTTTTCAAGCTTTCTACATGCTTATTTTTTGATTGATTTTCGATTGCAGGGCGGACAAAAACACCCAAACCTGCAACTTAGGTTTTGAGATCTTACGGAAACTTAAAACCATCATTTCCGCCAGCTCAATGGGATGAACTTCCACATTCTAAAACTATTGAGCAAAGTTTTAGAGGAAGTACTTGTCCTGGCTACTGTGCTTCACCGGGATTAAGCCAATTTACATTCCGTAAATTATGCAGCAAGTGCGTATGACGTGTTGTCAATTATTGTTCGTGACATGAGATTAAAGAGGAATACCACAACCCTCTGCATGCTGACACCTGACTACCGCTATCGCTGTCAAATCCAAAAACGACCCCAAAGAACTGAAGCAAAGATACAACAATCCAAGGCTCGAAATTTTAAACTTCAAGCAATTAAACTATTTTAACGTTAATTATTTTCCAGCAGATTTTCCTCTCAATAAGGAATTGTACTCGCGAAGCATCTCATTTTCTTCTTGTAGTTTCGAAATTTCTTCGTGCTTTGCTTTGTAAGTCGGACTGTAATAAATGAAGAAATCGTAATTCAAAACTTCAGAAATCTTTTTCAATAACTCCGTGTCAATCGACTTTCTAGTAAAGATAGAATACGCATTTTCTCTTGACTTATTTATCCTTCTTGCGAACTCTGTTACGGGTAGACCGCGATCGTCTAATATCTTTTTTATTTCGCTACCTATATGCATTTCCATGACAACAAAGGTCTTTAATGATAGCCACAGAAATTAATTCAAATCGTTTTTATAATTAAGCTTTTTAGGTTATTTTATTTAACAATTATGATATTTTTATTGAAAATAAAAAACAAAATTTTATGTTTAGCTCAAAAATAAAATTGATCGAAAAATGATTTTTTATTGGCCATGATTTATCAATATGCAGATTATGAGCCATTCAAGTTGATTTATTTAGATAATCATATTGAGCCATTACTGGATCTAAATTTTAAATTCTCTAACCAGTCTAATATAAAAGATTATTGGGTGAAAGTAATAGAGAAAGAAGGTCAAATAAGATGGACAAATGAAAATTTTGCTCATCTACTTCAATACAAGATAAGTTTATCCAATATTTTAGATGATTATTTTGATTCGAATATAGATAAATGTGGTATTTATTCGAAAATAAAAGAAATTCTATCGCCAGAAAATATTTGGGTTAACCCACCCACTTGTTACTAAATAATTAAATCAGGTAGTTTCGACCTTTTTGCGGAAAATAGTTTGGATAATACCTTATGTTCCTTGATTATTTTTCAAATTGAATAAATACAAATAGATTCATAGTTAAACCTGAATTTAGAAATTATAATATTCCAATATCAACTCAATAATCATCATAAGGGTCAATATTGTCGAAATAAGCCTCTCCATGGTAATATGCTATATTTTCACGGTCTAGTTCGTGTTCATAAAGTTTGCTCGAAGATTGTTTTTTTTTGTTGAAGAATAAAAAATAAATCAAGCCAATGATTGCAATGATTTCCAATGTGAGAAATGGAATCCAAAATCTAAGACCAAGTCCCCAATTCATGAATCCATCTAACCAATTCCACAAATAATAAATTACTCCTGAAATGAAGAACGCCGCTATGCTCAAAACGATGAATATTATGGCGATGGTAATTCTGACATTCGACCAATAAATTTTTTCTTCCTTAGACTTTTTCATAATATCAATGTTGATGTTGAGGCTATTCAGAGATAAATTTAAATCAATTATTCAATGTAAGTCTTGTCTTTTCACTTGAATAGGAGAGAGGTATTCTAATCGTATAAATCTGATGATCCTTAAATGAAAAGGCAAATCGATACACGATTTCTTGAATGCGTTTATCTGGCAATTCACCTAATTCCTTATCTAGCATGGCAATATCGTCTGCAAATGGGTCAAAATTGGAACTTCTGAATTCAACAACATTTTCACCTGGAATCGCATCTTTTGTTATTCCTCTACAAATCTCTAGATTGAATTTTTTACTGGTTCCTTCTCTGCCGTAGAAAACATTTTGAAAGTATCCGCATGCCCTATCGCGACTCATCCTCTCAAAGAATCTTCCCTCAGGATGCATTAAATCCCTTATAGCATACAGGTCACATGCAGAATATGCGCATTCAAACTTAAAAAGCGTATGCGAATTTATTTTTTGATCTTCCTCTGTGTATTGTTTAATCCAAGCTGTGTGCATAAGTATTTGATTTAAAAAGAATCCCAAAATTGTTTCAGCAAGAAATATGGCTCACTTTTCCATTTTCTAAAAGCTTAATAGCACAAAGTTGGTATCCTTTTATGCACTGTATTTGCACAGTATTCAATATCTCCTTCTAAACCATTTATGAGAATTGATTTCAGCCTACAAAACGAAAAACAATAACAATTTGATATTTTTACCCCAATTAAATCATCGACATGTCTGTTCATAATATCGTTCCCATTTCTACAAATAGCGGTTTTAAGGCCATTGAAATCCATCATGATGACCTGTCTCAATTGGGATGGAAAGTAGATGTCATTGTGATTTCAGCTTTTAGTGGGAATTATAGTCCGATAGAAGGAACCCTAATTCATTCACTAGAGTCGAATTGTGATATTGTTGTTCGAGAATTGTTTGATTCAAGACTTTATGATTTTAGGGATTCATTAAACACCTGGGTTTCTCAAAAAATCGAAAACAATGCCTTTTCTTATGTGATTTGTCTGGAAGGGATGCACTATAATGCAAATAACGAAAATCTCCTCGAAGCGCAACTTCAAGACTTACTTGCTGTAATTTCTGTGCTTCAACAAAAAGGCATTTCTGTAAATACTATTGCACTTCCATTTTTAGGTACTGGTTTGCAAGGGGTGAATATTAATGTCGTGATGCCTCTGCTCATTAAAAAATCAAAAGAACTTTTGGAGACTATTCATTCGGTTCAAACTGTTTATTTCGTACATCCTAGAATTGAATATATCGAATTCATTAATAACGAAATTAATGCGCTTTTACATCGTGGTCCTGATCGCTTAGAGAAATTGCGTCAAAATAGCGACATAGCAGCGAATTTGGATGTAATTTATATAAAACTGAATCAACTAAAATCGCAAAACGGTTGGAATGCTGTGAATTCAATTGATGAACTTTCTCGCAGAATTATTCAAGATGATATTCGATTTTATGAACTCGGGATTCTTACTCGAAGAGCGATGGAGGCTATTTTGAAGTTGGTTATCAAATCAGATGAATTCATGACGCTATCTCAAATGGTAAATGAATTACATCGGTTTAAATTATCTACTTGGATGCTCAGTTATATGCACACACTTCGGACTTTCGGTAATTTTCTTGCTCATGACTCAGAGATTGAAGATGCGGAGAAACAAATGACCAAAGACGACGTCCTTTTCTTTATCAAAGCATTGGAAAGATTCATTGAAATTATTTCCAATCATTGTAATTAATTTTATCGGTGCACAACTGTTGCACAGAATGAAATAACCTTTGTTTGTTCACGATAATTAAGTAAACAATTATCGAATTATTAACCAAAATTGAATAAACATGATTGTAGAATTGACAAAGGAAAATTTCGAGGACATTGTCTTGAAATCTGATAAACCCGTAATGATAGACTTTTATGCACAATGGTGCAGACCTTGCAAAAACTTAATTCCAACTTTGGAAAATTTGGCAACGCAATATGAAGATAAAGTGATTGTTGCCAAGGTAAATGTCGATAATGAACGAGACATTACTACCAATTTTGGTGTTATGAACCTTCCAACAGTTTTGGTCATGAACAATCATGAGGTGGTTGAAAAATTTATAGGATTGCAATCAAAAGAAACGTATCAAAAAAGTTTGGATAATATGCTAATCTATTAGCAAGTTACTTTAATAATTGAACAAGTAAGAAATGAAATCGGAAAACGAATTGTCAGGTAGGGTGATTCCCTCGAAGCATGTCCTGACTAAATGGGTTGTGGGTAAGAGATCTCCTAGATGAAGCCTAGATAAAGTAAGGCTCTAGGGGCCCAACTCCGCTGCTTGTGCCAGCTAAAAGGTCTCATCAACCAAGCATGAAAGCACCTCTGTCACTGCTTGTAAACAGTTAAACCTTGTTGATTAAAAGGTGCACACACAGGCTTTAAGGCAAGGTTTGCCTGTGTTTTTTTTAGTGAATTTATAAAATTATATAACATGAACAAGGTACAAGAACAACGAGCCAATGTTAAAAGAAGTTTAGCCATTTTTTTGGAGATGGATAACATCAAATACAACATTATAGAAGACACCGATAAGCGGGTTTTGATTCACACCAGTTTTGGTTACGAACATGGTTCCATGGGCTATTATATTGACTATCAGGCTGAATACCAATGTTTGCATTTTAGAAGTTATTCGTATCAACACATTCCAGAGGACAAGCGCAATGAAGTTCAAGCTTATTACGCTAAACTTAATGTAAGTACAGTTTTTTGGGCATCTATTCATTTAGATTTAGAGGATGGATCTACTTTTTCAAAATCGTCTATCTTAATTCATGAAATTGAAGATTTAGGTATTGAAACAATAAGAAGGCATTTTTTTATAAATAACTACAATTTAAATGAATTTCTTGGTGTAGCTCTAAAAATTGGATTTGGAAATTATACTGCTGAACAAGCTTTCCGAGAAGTTTGTAAAATACCTGATACCAACTTGAATTGAGGAAATTATTGGGTATATTTTTCTACCAATTTGTAAGCTCTTGAACGAATCGAACTTCTCAAATGCTCAGGCTTCAAAACCTCCACATCTTCACCAAAAGACAAAATGACTTGTTCCAACTCTAAGTTAGGAATGAGTTTCAATTTAACGTGGTATCCATCATCGGTCCAATTTCCTCGCTGACTTTCATGCAAGGGTAGGGTTTCGACGTATTTCGCTCTTTTGTGATTGAAAAGCAGTTCTATGTTTTCGACTTGTTTGTCAAAACGCGTAACACCAATGATGTCTGAAAAGTAATACTCCCAATCGAAATCGTAAGTTTCATACTGAATTTTGGCCTCATTGATATCTTCAATTCTATCCAATGAAAGGTTCCAGGTATAGATGCCTAACTCTTGATTTAATCCATAGACAAACCATCGGTTGTTGTATTGTTTCAAATAGTAGGGATGAAATACAAAGCTGAATGACGGCGAATTGAAAGGTGTATATGTTATCCAGAGGACGCGTTTTTGAACAATTGCATTAAATAAATCGGAAATCCACTTATATCCCACATAATCAATATTGGATTGGAAGGAAATCACGGTGTCATCGCCGCCGCCGAATTTGTTTTTTAGCATGATGTTCATTTCTTCAACCCATTCAAAACCAGGGCTTCCTGAAAATCGTTGAAACAATACGAGTGCATTTTTTAATTGTTTGGCTTCGGTCTCATTTAATGGGCTATTATGAATGGAGAATTTAGGATCAGCATAAAAATAAACGTGCTTTTTTCCATTGTAAACTGCACTTTCAATAGGAGCGCTATACCCAGCCTCACTGCGCATAAATTGAATATCTGCTCGCAGCTGTCTTATGTTAATACCACTGCTTTTCGGATCATCATCAATCAATGCCGAATTGACCTCTTGCATTAAATCATCGAAACTGTATTTCCGTCCTGTATTTTGAAAACAACGGTCAAGGGTTTTATAGCGAAGTAGTGCGTTTTTGTTGGTAGACATTCGGTTCTGTTTAAAGATTGAGTAAATGTAAATATTCTGTGCAGAAACAATACATAGCCATAGAATAAATTAGTGTTATAAGTTGAAAATATGGCGAAACGATTTTACATAGAAAATGAATTTTAGAACATAGGCTTTACCGAAGTTCTGAAATTGGATTGGGCAGTAAGGCCGGATCAATAGGAAAAATAATATTAAATCGAGGTAAAATGAAAGCAAAATTGATTAAAGTAAATGTTAATTACTACTTGTGGTTAAATCCTGAAACTGAAGATAGGCAACTTATTGCTTCTTCTAAATATATCGCTGAGGAAAGGGGATATGTTAACAGTAAATGTAAACTTTCAAGTGACAACTGCGAATCAATTGAAAAGGGGTATGATATAGAAGAATTGAAAAATTTAGCTAAAATATGTAGAACTAAAATAAGACCTTTATTTGAAGACAAAATAGACGCAAAATCACATGAAGAAGGTTACATAGCCGGATTTCTGCAAGCTTGTGATATGTTGAGGGCTAAAAGGTTTACCAAAATTGATATGAAAAAGATATTTGATATAGGATTTAATGCGGGAATTGGCGCGAACCAAAGTGAGAATAAAATTGATTTCAAAAGACTTATTCGATCACTTCAACAATCTGAATGGGATGTAACATTTAATCCTGAAGAACTTGATGAATATGGTTGTTATATACTTAGAAGAATATAATAAGGAAGTTTTTTAACATTGAAACACATAATTTCACCTTCCTAAATAGTGTGCTTTCAAATCATAGCTTTAAGGCAATGCAACTATGTAACAATTGGTGTTTGCAATTTTAAATGGTCCACGCTTTAGTTCACTGCCGGTTGAACAATAAGGTCAGGGAGCTTAACAATGTGCGCATATGGCTTTGCCCGGCGACCAAATAGGTTTTTCAAGGCGGAAATCCAAAAAGAATTTGGGGGGTGGTAAATAATTAAAAGCAACTTGTTAAATTTATATCAAGATTAACTTTTAGTAAACTTGAGGAAATGCAACTAATTACGATGAAAGAACACATTTCTTCTCTAAAAAGGTAAATTACAGGTATCAACTGTCGGAGGATACACAAGGAATTTTATCAACACCCTAGGATTAGGACCATAATATTTGCCTGTTCATCTACATACTAAGTAAATCAAAATCCAATAAATTGCAATAGGTAGTGCAACACAAATCCACACTGATGAAACAATATAATTGCTTCCGTAACGGTTAAAATAATTAAGGAAATCAACAGATTTATTGAAGAGCTTGTAAGAATATAAGCGAAAGTCTTTAACCCACAAGAAAAATACAATACTTGATAATACGAAAATGAGTTTCAAATAGTGAATTCCAAATAGCATATCAAGAAGTACAATCCATGAAAAAGGAATGATGAAAAAATAAAGAATAATATTAACCTCCTGATAACTTAATTTGAATAGGCGTGCAAACCATCTCAAATTTTCTGCGACCTTATAAAAAATTCGTTCATGAAAAGTTAAGGGTTTTCCGGTTGGGCCATTTCTTTTTTCTAAACCTCTGCCAACTAGAAATGCTATAATAATTAGAAAAAATAAAAATACACCGGCAATAGTTATGGCAAGGTAGTACAAGAAATCCAAAAATGCCATTTAATAAGGGATTTTTAAATGATTTAGAATGCAAAAATTTTAATAATCAGTTTGATTTTTTCTCATATTTTTTTGTTTAATCCAAGTTTATCAAACCTTTCCAACCAATCCTTTCTGCCTGTTACTACGAATTTTTCTTCTCCGCCTTTAAAAGTGTGAATTTTAATTCCATTTGGAATAAGCCCCAATGAGTTGAAAGTGGTTATTTTGGAAACATCATGAAGCGCAATTTCCAATTCATGGTTCTGAAAATTTAATTTATGAGGTTTAAAACGGATGCAATCGTTTAACAAATAAAGTCTACCACCTACTGCCTCTGCTTTCCTGAAATGGTTGGCTACTCCCATTTTAATCACACTTTGATCTTCTTCAATTGTAATTTGCGTTTGATTTTGAATACGCTTTGAATTGGAAAAAAAGTAGACGAAAACGCCGAACAACAGACCGGCCAATGGTGCCATCACAATCGCACCAAAAGGACCAACAGCATAACCCAGATAAGCAGCTTGAATAACAGTGAAGATTAGTGCGGCTATTAGAGCAGGTTTAAATTTTGCCATGATCGAAATTATACTATTCCATTTTCCAAAGTTCAATATTTCGGCTAATTGTTTTATCGTAAGAAATCCAGGTTCCGCAGCACATTTCGGATACAATTCCATCATCTGTGAAACAGCCAAATTCCAAATGAAATATACCATTTTTTTTCGAGGTCTCCGGTTCTGATGCATCTACTATTGGCATATCAGCTTCAACAATTAATAAACCTACAAAATTTGTTTTTCCGGCATTGTTAACCAAACTGTATCCCGTGCAAGTGCCTTCATCGAAATTTGATGAGTTAATTACAACAGTTAGCGATTTCTCGGTTAAACCTCCTCCTGAAATTGTTCCTTTCCAAGTCCCAAGAATTTTTTCATCATATTCTGTTTGCCCCATTGCAAACATAGAAGAGAAAAGGACAATTGTGAATGACGAAAAAAAATTAAACATTTTGAAGAATTAAATATTTACAACTTAATATTTCACATGAATAATTGGGATGAAATCTTGCAGCGTTTTAATTTTTTCCGTTGTTGGCAAATCCTTGATTTTATTTTCGGATTTATTTTCTATTTTTTTTGGTAAAACGTCGATAAGATTTTTCAAGTAACTCAATTTAATTGCATAGTTTACATTTTCTGATTCAAACATTTCTTTGTTTAATCTAGAGGAGGTAATACCAACAATGTTTCCTTGAGAATTGAAAAGTGGTCCTCCGCTATTTCCAGGTTGAATTGGAACAGAGATTTGGTAAACGGTAATGTCTCCATCAATTCCTGTTTTCGAGGAAATTGCCCCATTAGTATATTTGATTTCATCACCTAAAACATCAGCAAGTGGATAACCTAAGGTAAATACATCGGATCCTACATCTTGAACAACATAGTTCAACTCGTATGGCAACGATTCGAACCCTTCAAATTTTGAATCCGCAATTTCTAGAATAGCAAGGTCATTGATTTTGTCTGAAAGCACCATCTTAGCGTCATAAGTTCTTTTTTCGCCATTTTCATTGTAATCAATTTGAATGATAGAAGCGTCCTCTATTACATGATAATTTGTAGCGATATAGCCATTATTGCTTATGAAAAAACCACTTCCACTGGCGTCCCAAGTTGATGCATTGTTTTCAAGGGCTTTTGACCCACCATTTGCTACAAAATTGTTAAAGCTTTCTGATTCTTCTGGCGAAAAAAATATTGATGCTACAAATTGATCAATCAAAACGCTTGCCTTACCGCCAACGTAAATTGCACCATATGCACCGGTATATTCCCAAGTTCGGCATTCAAATACTGCAACATTGTTAAGATAAAAAGTAAGGTAGCCTTCAAAGTTTTGGATGTAAAATTCATTGTATCCTTTTTGCATTTTATTTTTGGCGGCGTAGAGAATAGTCGATTGGCCATTAATTATTCTTTCAATAATTATTTTCTTAGGGGTGAGTGTAAAAAATGCACAGTTCTTATTATCAAAATAATCAAAACAAAGTGTAAAATCCTCGACTTTATCAATTACGGCATTGCAATAGATTCCATGTGGTGTGGTATGGTCAATTCCAATAAATTTACTTTTAGAATAGATGCCTTCTTTTTCATTACGAATATACAAACGATCATTTAGAACATAGGCGTATGATAAATCTTCAAACAATTCCCAATTTTCTTTATCTCTTTCAAAATTTGTAGGGTAACGTCCTGTCCATAAACCATTCTCGTCAATAGAAAAATAACCGTCATCCTGAAGGAAACCATTATTGTAATAATAAGCAGTTGTTAAATTACCGTATTCATCGTATACATAATTATCACCATCAAGAAAACCGAACTCATTATAATATGCGATTTCCTTTAGATTTCCATTCCTATGGAACCATTTACTTTCCCCACACAAGCTGTTTTTATCATTGTACTCATTGACAGCATAAGGGGTGCCATCTGAGTAGTAAGATTTTATTATTCCTGATTTCTGAAATTTAAGGTTGTCATCAGTGTAATCGATATACCAACATTCATATTCACCCATTAAATCTCCACTTATGTAAAAGTCTTTTATTTTACCTTTTGGTCGGTTTGGAGCTTCATAGGTTATTTTTCTAAAATATTGCGCTACCGATTTATCACAACGATTAAGATTTTCATCAAAATATTCAGTCAGCAATTTGTTTAATTCAGGAGTATAGGCTTTAAAAACTGGCAATTCTTCTACCTTCTCCTGCTGGTAATAATAACTTACTTCATCTTTTAAATTGACATATTTTCCAGTCCAAAAAACATTGTTTTTAACCAATCCTTCAAAAGTTGAACCGTCATTGTATATTATTACTCCTTTTCCATGACCGATTCCATTTATTAAATTTCCGGAATATTCGTAACCAAGGTCATCCTTAATGGTTCCTTCACCCATGATCATTCCGTCCAAAAAAGAGCCTGTTATTTCACTGTTATCTCTTTTAATAATTCCTGCTCCTTGTGCTACGCCATTTACGAAATTTGCTTCAATAGTTTCAACCAATGAATCTTTAATGTAAATCATACAGACATCGCGACCATTTGCTAAATTGTCTTTTGTTTCTCCGTTCCAATTATAAGTTTTACCCGCTATATAATTGGGGTCATATATTTTACATTTTCCGTCATCTGTTAAAATAAAATTTTGAGGCTTTAACTGAGAATAAGAAATAAAATTGATAAAAAGAAATGCAGAGAATAGTAGATTTTTCATGTTTAAGTTTATTTGAGCAAATTTATAAATAATTACATTTTAGTAAAATATTTTTAAAAATGAATCAAAAAAGGTGTCGATATAAATTTTTAGCTGTTGCGAAATGTTGGAGAAATTAATGTTTTATACATCTAATATTTAAACCTTCATATTTTTTGTTATCGGGAAGATGGTCCACATCTCAATGGATTTCCATCAATTAAACGCTCCAATCGCTTTAAGTATTTTCTTCTGAATTACTCCATAAAAATGATTTAATACCGCTACAAGAACAGAATTACGCATCATTTCGGCATCCTCCTGGTAATTGTTTAAATCGAATTTTTAAATTATATTAAATTGATTTTCAGACATTTTTTTATTTCTTCAAATACCCTTTTTTTATTTCCACTAAAATTATAGCTTTGGATAAATTCTACTAATTATCTATCTACTATGAAAAACGTCGTCTTAATCTTTTTAATGATACTTCCTGTATCTCTTTTTGCCCAAACTACAATTTGGTCTGATGATTTTGAAACGCCATCAAACTGGACATTAAATACTTCAACTGGATTGAATGATTTAGATGCTAATCAATGGTTTATTAGTGATGCCGAAGGTGGAGTGGCCTCAGGAGGATGCGGGGTAGCCTCTAATGGAAATAAAACCTTGCATGTTGGTTGTCAAGGAACTTGGTGCGCTGGATCTGGCGCAATTTATAATGCCGGGGATGGAGGATTAGGATTTATTTTTGCAACCACCAACAAAAGAGCTACTTTCAACTCCAATATCTCTACTGTAGGTTATTCCAATTTGACTTTGAAATTCGACTGGATCGGCATAGGGCAACCTAATGCAGATTACGCAAAAGTAATTTACAGTATAGATAATGGAACAACATGGCAAGATTTGCAAATCATGTCAGGAGGTTCAACTTGTCCAAATGGACAAGGATTATGGCAAACGACATCAATAAATCTTCCAGTTCAGCTTAATGGAATTTCAAATTTGAGACTTGGGTTTAATTGGACAAATAATAATGACGGTGCGGGAACGGATCCTTCGTTTGCGGTTAATAATATTCGTATTGAAGCTCCTGCTGCACCTCAACCACCGGCTGCCTCATTTCAAATTTCTGACAATTCTATATGTGCAGGTGCTTGTATTGATTTTAGCAATACAACTGTTGGAGCTACAACTTACGTATGGGATTTTGGAAATGCAGTCGCATCAACTATAGCCAATCCCACAAATATTTGTTATGATTCACCTGGAACGTATCAAGTACAATTGATTGCTTGCAATGCGACAGGATGTGACACAGTATCAAGCGCTGTTACTGTTTTTGCAGCTCCCAATAATGGGTTGTTGTATATGAATGGTCAAATTTCAAGTTTGCAAACGAATGCACTTTATCAGTGGTTACTTTGTCCTTCTTTGACAATCATTCCGGGAGCAACTTCAGTGAATTATACGCCACCAATTAACGGGGAATATGCAGTAATCGTAACGCTCGCAAATGGTTGCTCTGATACATCCCAATGCGTTTCAGTTGGCGATTTGTCTTTAGGAGAATTTGATAACAACATGGTTCAAGTATATCCAAATCCATCTGATGGGAGTTTGAAGTTTGCATTGCCGGTTATCGAAACGCAAGTTTACGTAATCGATAACAATGGTAAGCTACTTGTCCAAGAACTAATTCGAAATGAGGAAATGGTTCATTGGAATCTAGATCCAGGAATTTATTTTGTGCATTTTAGGGATACAGTTTTAACTCCCATTATACTCATTATAGAATGAGAATCTGATTTTAATCGAGTACTATAATTTTGTCTATATAACTGTATTTGTTATCAAAAACAAAATTGAAAAAATATGTTCCAGCATCAAGTGACAATTCATTTGTACTGATGTTTAGTTTTTCATTTATGCCTACGTCAAACTTTTTAGAATTGATGAGCTGTCCGTCAATAGTTGTTATCAATAAATTTAAGCGGCCTTCGTAGGGTATTTCAACATCTAATTCAAATTGATCTTTAGTCGGATTCGGATAAATCGAGACATTTATTGGATTGGAACCATCAATTAGTTGTACATTATTTATTGAATTTTTTTTCAACCATACTTCAAAGACACCATTGTATGCGGATGTGGCACCTGTATTATTAACCGTAAATGGGTTCAGTTCAGTACTTTTAATTCCTCCTAAGATATGCCCAATCAACAAAGAATCAGGTGTGTTTCCAGAAATGAAAAGTACCCCGTTTTCACTATGCTGGATGTTTTTATTTGATATGAACTCCGCTCCTGAGCCTAACAATGCAGGCATTTCATTAGGAAATACAATTTCTTGTAAATTACCACTAGCATCTCTTGAGACTCTACTTACAGTTTTTACAAATGGAACAGCGTTATCTGTAATAAGATTTCCGTTGTTGTAGTAATATTGACTCATTCCTCCAAAAAATAATGAATGCATTATATTATTTTGATTATCAAAAATCCCAACTTTTGGTGAATGATAATTACTTAAATACTGATTAAAGGAGGTAATTGGATTGTATCCGCCTGAGGTAATTTCAACGGGGTAAAGAAACGGTAAATCAGCATTTACTTGAAATACACCAGATGAAATCATATAACCTTCTTCTCCGTTTGGAAAAATTTGTGGGACCAAATTGTAGTCTCTTCTATGTAAATGAACCTGATCGGTAATTACCGAATAATTGGAAAAACTAAGTTGGTTACCACTATTGTCAATTTCAAATTTCCTAATTCCATCGACATATGTTTGGGTATATGTTGCATTTCCCATTGGATTGTATCTTCCATCAAATCGGTGCCCGCCAACCAAATAAAATATATTGTCTATTTTTCCAAGATGACCGCCGGTAACAGCAAAATTTTGATTGGTAATTTGTTTAATGTAGGATGAGAGAGGATTTCCTGATATTACTGCATTAATAACATCCGGAACGATTAGTGTTGTCATATTTGGGAAGGTAATATGATCTTGCGCTGTTTGACTGAATGCATAGCCTCCAATGATGTACAAGGTATCCTCAACCTGATGAAAGTTCATATTTGTTGATTGCAATTGTTCTGCTATAGAAATTGGCAATTGATTTACTGATGCTGACCAAACTTGGGTGCTTTGTGGGTCTATTACAAGAATATCCGCATTGTTACTTGATTCTGGAAACGCGTTGAATGGTTGTCTCGCATGTAAACCGTCGCGTCTTCCACCAATGATTAACCATTTCCCGTTTGATTCTGCATAGGCATAGGAGTGAATTCCCGGAAGGTTGGGAATTGACTTAGGTATTATTTCTAAATTGAAATTGAAAGGAATTGTTTGCGCATTATTTATAAAAGAAATTGATATAAATAATGTTAATATAATAAGCTTTCTCATTTTAATAAAATTGAGTTGAAATTAGTAGTTATATTTCAGTAGTTATGTCACAAAAGTTACAACCTTAAACATGGAAAATATTTCGAAAATATAAATCCTCGGTAAATAAAAAAAGCGGCTTTAACCGCTTTTTTTATTTCAAATAAGTATCTACATCTTTATAAACTGTTCGACAGCTCCATTCAATCTTACCAGATACATTCCAGCCTTTAAGTATGAAACATCAAGGATTTCTTTTTCGTTGATTTTATTATGAGACATTAATATTTTGCCGCTCAAATCAATCAATTCAATTAAACCATTATGATTCGATGTAATTGAAATGATATCTGTTCCTGGATTCGGTGCAATAATGAAATTGTTGATTGCCAATTCATCAATTTCAGCTCCACATCCGGGTAAGAAATCTTTACCTGGAGAACCATTTGGACATCCAGAAAACCAATTATCTGACTCATTCATGATTCCTGAAGCGGAAAGTAGTTCAAGAGTTGTTCCAGCTCCATTAGGTTCTTGTGGCCATGTTAAGGAATTGGAATAGGCTACGGAAATTTGTAGGATTCCAGTATTGTCATATAAACGAATCACATCCGTTCCTCCCATAGCAACACCGGTAGGACCTACAACATTGGTTACGTTCGGATGAATTGTTTGGAAAAGCGTCATGTCTCTTGCGAACACGATTGTAGAATCCGGATAAATTATAGTTCCAGCAGGAATAATATAATTTACTGCGGCTCCTTCATCTGTAATCGTCCAGCCAGATAAATCAATTGGATTTGAAGTAAACGATTTCAATTCAAACCAATCACCTGCATCTGAAGTTACTGAAGAAGAATAGTTGATTTCGTTTACAACGATGAAACTATCGCAAGTGAAATAAGCTTCACCAGGCGAGCCAGCAACGCAACCTGGGAACCAAGCTGTAGGATCATTTTCCGATGCTGGAATTCCGTCGAATTCCATTGATCTTCCCATGCCATCAACACCAAGGGGCCATGGCTCACCAGTTGTATATGTTACGACTTTTACCATTTCATCTTCCTGATTCTTGAAGAAAAGCGTTTCACTTGAATTACTTAAGTTATATTCAAGCGGTCCTAAAATCGATGATACATTTGAATATATTCCTTTAAATTGAGCTGTGTCACTACAAACCACGATTCGCTCTCCCGGACCAATTTTCGTATTGAAAGGGATTTCGTATTTGTGAAAATAGTTCGAATCTGAAATGGTGTAATTTCCAATATTGATTTCGGTAGCGTGCGGATTATATATTTCAATCCAATCGCCACCATCAATAGTACTGTCCGGATGGAACATGATTTCACTCACTTCGAATGGATTGGTGATAGCTTGTCCAGTAAACCAAGCAGTAAATGCGGCGTTGATTGTTGGAGTAATATTCAAGGAGTCATTGTAATTATTTGATTGAAACAATGAATTCGGTGCCCAATGGTCAAATGTAAATCCAGGATTTGGAATTGCAGTAATTTGAACAGGTACACCTTTGAAATATACTCCTGACCATGGATATGATTCTGTACCAGGCTCAATAGTGGATATATGAATCCTTCCAGCTCCAGCAGGCTGCACATCTAATGTATAGGTAACTTGACCTGTTAAAGCAAAAAAGGACTGAACAACATTTCTTGCACCGGTAATACGATTTTGATTCCAAGTCAACATGTTGTTCATTGTATTTTGGAAGTTGGTCATATTTCCAGACCATCGTGTGTGGTGACGCGGAATCCAAGGAGCAACTTCATTGATCATGGCATTCCCCATATTCACAACGTTGGGTTGCTGCCAAATGGTATTGATTAAATCCGCATAACGGTCAATAAAATAGTTCTTGAACTGTGTATTTGCGTAAAGTTTAGTACAAATATTGTCCAAATAAACATTTGCATTGTTCACGGTGTGATTTAAGAAGTTATCATTTGCAGTTGCACCATATAAACCATAACCAAAATCTAAGTCCATAAGAAGCATTCTCCATTTTTCTCCTGGGTAGTGCCAATATTTTATATTATTTGCTTGCGTATTACTCCAATCACCATTTCCATAATAGGTTTCAGCAATAATGTAATCAGCAAAGTTTTCTAAATCAATTAATGAGTCAGCCAAAGCGAAAAAAGTTGGGCTTAGCGGATCAGCAGCCATCAAAGTACTGTACATTGAATTGAATGCATCCAAGTTTCCATCATTTGCGTTGAGGCCTTCCAAATAGTTTTCAGTTAACACATCTGCACTATCAGCATCGTAACCAAAATTGCTTTCAACCCAGTCGTTATTTAAAACTTCTCGAAGTTCATATTCTCCAAAGTAACTGCCATTAAGAAATACTATTACTGGTGTGTATGCCATATAATCACAATTTGTTTCTTTGGTCAATCGTTGCATGAAAGCATCACGCATTCTGGTACCGTCATAATCATTACCACCGTTTCTAAGATTGAAATCTTTATATTGTGTTACGTGCGGTTTGTCGGGAATCAATGGGTAGTATACTCTTTTCATTCCGTAATCATCTCGACATTTAACCCGAAAACTTTTTTGAGGTCTTGCCCTTGACCAACCACCGTGTATTTTAAGTCCAATTGCCCCTTCGAACTTTTGTGTACTGTCAGTTGCAAGGTATTCAATATAAGAGTAACGCTCCCAATCCTCCCAGAAATTTGCTCCAAAATAAGGGTAGTTTGGATTGTAATCTGGTGGTCCGAGCACATAAATACCTGTTTGGGTGTCATATAAATTCAAACTATCTGTAGAAATTGAAATTACTGGTAAACCGATATAGGACTCATTAATCAGGAAAGTATTTTTTTCAACCAAACTTGGCAAAACAGTCTGTAAAGGATCAAAACATCTTGCCGAAAGTACTCTCGTATTTGAAATGGTAATTGAATCAACATAAAGTGGAGATGTTTCAGTAGGTATAGAACCATCAAGCGTATATCGAATGTCAACATTAGATTGTAAGGTTGATAGGGCAACTTTAAAACCGCTTGCATAGATTCCAGCTGGTTTTGAAACGAGTGGTTTCTCAAGGAAAGAACTATAGCACGTATTCGGATTAACAACTGCAGGTGTTGGGGTTGGTGAGATGCACCATCCAGAAGGAAAGTTTATTAATGAGTGATTTATGGGTAAAGGAGTCATTGTAACAGTTCCCAATAAATTACCTGTTGGATCACTAAAGAAAAGATTATCCCCTGAATTTAATGTAAAGTTGGTGTGCCAATTGGTGTTAGGAATCAAATTCATCCAAGGTAAAGTATTGGAAAAGGTAATCGTCGATCCAGAAAATCCAGCTGATAAATAGGCGTTACTTGTTAAATCGGTTGAGGTTGCTGAAGTATTGTGAACTTGAATAGCCAAAACATTCTCACCGGGAACAAGCAAGGTGCCGTATATGGAAAACGGAATTTCAAAATCATCTATCGGCAACCCTTGATAGCCATTGGCTTCATGATTTGTTGCTAAAGTGTTGAAGGGCGTAAGGTTTCCGACGGTTCCAAGATTACCTCTTGCGATTTCAGTGCCGTTCAGGTAGGCAACGAATCCGTCATCGTAGTCCATGTGTAAAATTAATCGCTCTATTTCAGCAATATTTGCAGCTGTTAGGTTAAAAGTTTTTCGGATGTAAACACTAGTCGCAGTTGGGATTGTTGTTCCATCATCACCATCACCAAAACCTATTCCTCCAACTCCAGTGTTCCAACCAGTTAAAGTAGCTCCAGGAAGCCTCCATGCTGCTGCAGGCTCTGTGGTTGGAACAAGATAGGTCCATGTGCTGTTGGCAAGAATTATTGATTCGTAATGGTCGATGTTGGGGATTCTGTTCTTACCACTGGCAAAAACCAATTTATGCTCACCCGCACTTAAGATTTCACTTGGGCATTGCCATTTCTGAAGGTTATTGATATCGTCACTGAACCAATAACCATTCAAATCAACATCTTGAGTTCCATTGTTTCGGACTTCGAACCAATCCTCGTAAGAATTGTCTTCATCGGCAATAGTGCTGATGTTTGTCGTTGAGACTTCACTTAATTCCACTTGGGCGTAGGAACCAAGACAGGCAGCGCAAAAAGAGAGTGCGTGCAGTTTTTTCATAGTTTGGATAATAAATTTTAGCAATCAAATGTATAGATTAATTATAAATTAATAATGAATTAACATATTGAAAATCATTTTTTTGAACATCTAGATTTCTTTAGTGTTTATTGATATAAAGTTTCGGATGAAAAAATTCACTTTGCTGATATTCTTGAGTTTAACTTTCAGTGCAAAAATTTTGTGTCAAACATTTAATCAGAAAAGTCAAGAATTTCAAAGAATCAATCAAAACCTCATGCTTGGGCTCGGTTCATGGGCAGTTGGAAATATAGCTGGAAGTGGAGTAGGTTGGGCAGTTAGTGACAATCAACAATGGAAATCTTTTCATCAAATGAATGTTTTTTGGAATGCTGTCAATTTAGGACTGGCAATTCCAGGTTATGTTAAAGCACGTAAGCATGCAGCTTACAATGATGAAAACATGTTTCAAAAGGAACAGTTGAAAACAGAGCGTTTATTTTTAGTTAATTCGGGATTGGATTTAATTTACATTACTTCAGGTGCATTATTGATGAATACACCAGATAAAAAACCGGAACAAGCAGGTCGAAATTTGGGTTTTGGAAACAGTATCGTTTTACAAGGTGGATTTTTATTGGCTTTCGATGTTACAGCATACTTCATTCATCGACATCAAAGATTAAAAGGAAGTAAATCAAGTGTAGGCACATTAAATTTTTCGACAAACGGATCAGGAGTGAAGGTATTGTGGAATTTTTAAAATCTATTGCTTGACACGGCATTGAAAATTTCTCTATTTTCGAGAAAAATTTATATATGAAAAAACTGCTACTTTCAAGTATTTCTATTTGTGCTTTGATTTTTGGTGTACACGGACAACTTACACCAAAAACGATTCAAGTTGGGACGGTTAACCGCAACTATTTAGAATATCTTCCTGTTGGATTTGATCCGGCTAACGAATCGCCATCTTTAGTTTTTGTGCTTCATGGAATTGGTGGAAACAACTCCCAAATGGTTGGTGCAGGGTTTAATAATGTTGCCGATACTGCCAGAGTAATTGTATATTACCCTCAAGGAGTAAATAACGCATTTGGTTCATCTTCTTGGAATAATGGAACCTTGTTGGCTTCAACTGCAGATGATATTTCATTTTTCAATAAGATTATTGATTCGGCAATATTTAATTACAACGTTGATCCAAGTCGTGTGTACATTACTGGTTTTTCAATGGGTTCGATAATGTCACATCACATGGCCTGTGAAATGAACGACAGATTTGCAGCAATTGGATGCATGGCGGGAACAATGCCCACATCAGATATTCAAAATTGTAATCCTGCTTATGCCACACCAGTTATTCATTTGCATGGTACAGCGGACGGAACAGTTCCTTACGATGGCACTGCGCTTCCTTCATTGAGTTTGGTGCAAGAAACAATGGATTTTTGGACGAATGTACATGGATGTGATGCAACTTATGATTCCATAGGTATGCCAAATTTGGCTAATGATGGTATTACAATAGATCGATTTATTTATGACAATTGTAATCCATTAGGTTCTGTAGAATTGTATCGCATGAATGGTGCTGATCATATTTATTTGTATCAACCTGCGAATGACATAACAGAAATGATTGAGATATGGTGGTTTTTAAGAAAATGGTCACATCCTGCACCAGCTGCTGCCAATGTTAATGAAATGTTTGCAAATTCTTTTAAATTATTTCCAAATCCTGCAGAAAATTTCTTGATTATAAATGTTCAGGAAAATGCTTCATTTGAAATATTCCAACTAAATGGTACAAAAGTTCACTCAGGTTCTTTATCAAAAGGAGAGAACCAGATTGATTTGAACCCTTTAAGTTCTGGAGTTTATGTTGTTTCCGTTTCTGGTATGAAGAAACGTCTTATTATTAATTAATTTAAGATTTTATTATGTTTATTAAATCATTTTGCACTTTAAGTTTAGTTCTATTTGGTGCACAATTAAATGCTCAAGATTGCCCTCAATATAATGCTGAAAACAATGGTCAACCTGTTAAAGTTACTTTTTACACTGAGGCAGATGTATGCTTCACAATGACCAAAAATGGAGCGGCATTAAACGAGTCGGATTCTAAGCGTGTAGTTTTTTATATGGATTATGGAAATGTTAAAACTAAAGTGAAATTATCGAATGGTATTGAATTAGAGAAGTCTGTTATTGTTGGCAATACTGCAATGGCTGCAGTTACAATGGAGATTACATACAACGAGAAAAAAAACACTTGGGATATCAAAAATCGAATAGGGCAAGGAGAAGTAACTGCTGAAACAAAAGCGAAATGGGATGCTGATGCAGATGCAATGAAAGCGAAAATGGACGCAGACAAAGCAGCAAGGGATAAAGAATGGGATGATAAAAGAGCCGCAGAGCAAGCTGCTAGAGAAGCGGAGAAGGCTAACGAACAACCAAAATATACCATTCAAAAGGTAGATACTCAGATTGACACAGATATTCAGCAAGTTGATACGAAGTTAAGTTCATCCCCAGCTTCAAGTTCTACTAATCCTTCAAATTCCTCACCGAGTTCAACTAATGAGAGCAATTCAAATGATGGAAAGTCCCTTACTAAGGGCAGCAATATGTATGAAATTCAAGTAATGTGTAATGGCAATGCAGTAGCAAATACTTATGTGAGTCTTGCGGTTAAAGATTTTATATATGGAACCTGTTTGACGGATGAAACAGGGTATTGTAAATTATATACCAATGAAGCAATTAGCTGTAGTTATCCAATTGATATTAAAGGTGCTAAATCTGCAGGTGCGGGTGGAGATAATGCTTCAGCCAATGCATCCTCAACTTGGTCTATAGAAGGTTATTATTTTTTGAATTGTAACGAAGGGACGCTTTTCAAGCTAGATCAAGCGGCAAAAGGAATGGGCGAAATGATGGGGATTCCAGCTAGTCAGATTCTATCTGGATGGGGGTTTTAATTGATCTTTTAATAAAATAATTAAAAAAGGGTTCCAATTGGAGCCCTTTTTTTTGATTGTTTAAAAATGAATGTGATTTTTAAAGTACCAATAATTTTAAGGATATCGATTTTGTAAGTACAAGCCATAGATATACATTCATCATTTTTAGAAATTAAACGCGCTCAATGACTAACTGCTATTACTCGATTTGTGTAAATAGGACTCCCAAAATTGAAGCAGCAAAAAAGTATAAGTCAAATAATGATTGTTGATTTTATTGGTTAGAAATAAAAAGGTTGAGACTTTTATAAAAACAAAAAAAACGGACTTCAATTGAAGTCCGTTTCTTTTCGCTATTAAATAAAACCAATTACTCGACGATGAGCTTATTAGTCACTATTCCTTGATTCGTTTCTACAAGCACATTGTAAATACCTGCGTTCAGTTCACTAATTGAAACTTCGCTTGAATTTGCATTGCACTTGATTGTTTTAATCATTTTTCCGCTTAAGTCGTAAACATTGATCGCAGAAATAATTGCAGAACTACTAACTGTAATGAAGTCATTAGCTGGGTTTGGTGATAATGAAACTAAATTTAAAATATTTTCATCCAACCCGTTTGTAGAAGGACAAGCTTCACAACTGTTGAAACAAACTGTTGGTAGTAAAGTATCCCCAGTAACTACTACATATCTGTTAGCGAATCCATCATTGTTTGGATCGATGCACGATTCTGTACCTGTAAATTCTTCAAAAGCATTCCATCCGTCAAGTGTAAACTTGTATTCAGCAGGTCCAACAGCCAAAGGAAGCGTAACAGACCAGATGCCATTACCTTCATCTGTCATCGGCGTACATGATCCACACCAGTTGTTGAATGTTCCATTTAAAAATACACCTGCAAAAGCTGCACCTGTATAATCAGACATATCAACTTTAAAAGTAACATTCGGGTCAGGTAAGGAAACAGCATTTGTTCTTTCATAAACAAATCTCCACCATCCTGGTCCGAAATTAATATCGGCAATCAAGGTGTTGTTGTTGTTTGCAAAAGAAACTTGATATGTAATTGATGCAGCAGCATTTGCAGGGTTATTGATTTCTGCACCGTTAATAACTTTTGCTAAACCAATGTGAGCACCGATACCGTTAACAGTTAATAATCCTGCAGCAGCATCGAAAGAATAAGTGTATGGAGCGCCTGTAGTCCCATCGTGTGGAGCAACTGGTGCACCGCAAGTTTCAGCAGGAACACCCTGCCAAGCCTCAAGCCATGTGTTACCATCCATGTAATGTGTCATTGCACCACCAGCCGCGAATGTGATGGAGTCATCAAACAAACAAGCTCTTGTAGTAACATCACCCGCACTGTTTGACCACCATGAGCCATCGCCAAGATTTGGACCAACCATTAAAGCGCTAGCCTGGTCAGCCAATTTCCAAGTTCCTTCAATTTGAGCATTAACTGAAGTAAATGCACTGAAGGTTAATAATAGAACGTAAATTTTTCGCATAACAATAAAATTAACAAGTTGAAAATTAATGGTTTTATAATTTTTCCGAAATATAGTAAAAATTACAATAAGTAATATAAACAAATAAAAAATAGAAAAGTTTTTGGTATTTACATTTTAAACGTGTACAAATCCTCCTGAATCATTTTTTCATACGTTGAAGCATCAAAAGAGTACAATTTAGCAGGACGATGTTTTACATTGGTCTGCTTTTCGTTGTGCGCTATAAATGGAATGGGTTTAATTTTCTTTCTAAAATTTGCCTTGTTCAAATCCATTTTGAATGCATATTCATACAATTGTTGAAGCTCTAGAAAAGTAAATTTATCAGGAAGTAAATCAAAGCAGATTGGCTCTGTTTTGAGTTTCTTTTTAAGAATTTCGAACGTCGACAAAACGATTTCTTTGTGATCAAATGCCAGGTCGCCAATATTATGAATCGGTTTCCATATTATTTCATTCGCCCAAGAGGAAGCGACAGCATTAATTTCATCAATTTTAACAAGAGCAAGATAAGCACAAGTAATTACGCGACCTTGAGGGTGACGATTGGGTTTTCCGAAGGTTTCACCTTGATGTAATTTCAAATCTTTTAGCGATGTAAGATCAAATAGAATTCTACTTGCAGCATCGGGTAAATCCTCATCAGGGTAAACCAAATCACCCGGAATAGCCCATTTTCCAGAAAACGGTTCCATGTTTCGCTTGATTAGAAGTAAATGAATTTTACCATCCTTAAAACCAAAAATTAGACAATCCAATGAAAGTGAATACGAAAAGAATTTTTCGAATTCTATTTTGTAGTTAGTGTTCATTTTTTGAAATCGAAATTTGTGGTTTCAGATCCAATAGTAATTAAAAATTCGCCCTCTTCTGTTACAAAATTACCTTGTTCATTGCAAAACATCAAGTCATTTACTGTTATTTTAAATTTTACAGTTTTTGTTGTACCCGCTGGAATTAAAACTTTTTCAAAACCAATAAGCTTTTTACCCTGGGGAACCATAGAGGCATATACATCGGTTAGATAGCACTGAACCGTTTCTTTGCCATCAATATTGCTGATATTTTTAACGCTAATTGAAACTTCTAAGGTTTCATCTTCTGTTAATTGATTTTTACTTAACTCTAAATCAGCATACTCAAATGAACTGTATGATAGTCCAAATCCAAAGTCCCATTCTGGGTCGTATGCGCTTTCAGTTCCTGCCTTAGGACGATCTACACTGAAAGGATGATCATAAAACTCAATTACGCCATCATATTTTGGATAGGTATATGGAAGTTTGCCGCTAAAATTGGCTTCGCCAGAAATTAGTTCAACAAGCGCTTCGGCACCATAATCGCCAGGTAAATAAGATTGAACAATTGCATCAGCACCTTCAACAATTTCATGAATGATTCGAGGCCTTCCTTCTGTTAAAATAATAATTAGCTTTTTATTATTTCGAATTACCATTTTTGCTAACTCCAATTGCGCATCATTCAGATTCAGGGATTTGATATCGCCAGGTTTTTCGGTTGATGGCATTTCGCCCAAGCACATAAATACTACTTCCGACTGTTTAAGTTTTTGATTAAAATCAATAGTGTCAAGGAAACGAGCGTCTTCAAAATCATTGTTCATGAACAATTCAACACCTTGCGAAAAAAGTACATTTTCTTTTCCGAATTTGTTTTCAATAGCTTGTTTGATAGTAGCACAATTTTCTGTATTGTAAGTGGTGTCGATTCCTTGCCAAGTATGTGTCCATGCACCGTTTAAGAAAATAAGGTTGTTTGATGTTGGCCCACAAACAAGTATTTTTTGATTGGATTTTAATGGTAAAAGATTGTCTTCATTTTTGAGTAATGTTATAGATTCTAATGCTGATGCTTTTGCAGCTTCTTTAAAGTCTTTAGATGCAAATTTTGGGTACTGTTCGGTATTAAATTGAAGGTCGTTAAAAAGTCCAACAGCTTTTTTTACATAAAGAATTCGTTCAACGGCATCATTTAATCTATCCTCGGTTATAAGTCCTCTTTTTACAGCATCAACCATGAGCTCACAATATTCCTGATATTGTGGACTTAAGGGAACCATACTCATATCTACCCCAGCATTGAAGGATCGGACATAGGCATCTTGTAAACTTTCAGCAGCATGGTGAACCGTGTGTAACATGATGAAATCCTCCCAGTCAGAAACGGCGAAACCTTTAAAACCCCAATCTTTTTTTAGGGTTTCCGTAAGGAGTTGATAATTTAAATGCCCAGGAATGCCATTTACAGAACCGCTGTTAACCATTACTGTCAAAGCACCATTTTCGATAGCTTTCTTGAATGAAGGTAAATATAATTCCTGCATGTACTTTTCTGGAATCCAGGCAGCTGTTCTATCTCTTCCGCTGAAAGATGCAGAATAACCCACGAAATGCTTTAAACAAGCTGCAACATGGTTTTGGTCTAAACTATCGCCTTGATAACCATTAACGAGATGGGTTCCCATTTCACTTGCCAAATAAGGATCTTCGCCGAGTGTTTCAAAATGTCTGGACCATAATGGTTGTCTACCCAAATCAAGAACCGGAGAAAAATTCCAACGAATTCCTGATGCCCTTGTTTCGTATGCAGTAATTTCACCCATTTGTTTCGCCAGATCTCTATTCCATGTAGCAGCCAAACCGATTTCTTGCGGAAATAATGTTCCACCAACAGTATAGTTCATACCGTGAATGGCATCGATACCATAAATCACGGGAATTTTTGTTTTACCGTTTAAATTGGGTTGATGAACATCATTAAAAATACCTTGCCATTCGCTCTGGGTTAAGGTATGTGAACTAACATTAAGTATCGATCCAACGTGGTACTGTTCTAATGCGATTTTTAATAGATTGGTATCAATCTCTGTCGGTGAAACTGGATTTCCTGAAGCATCTCTTTTGAGCACAACATCCAAGGTGATTTGACAAGTTTGTCCAACCTTATCTTCAATTGAAAGTGAATTGATCCAATTTTGAATTTCTTCATTTTCTGGATTGGAAATTTCTTTTGTTGATGAACAAGAAAATAATAGAATTACAATCCAAAATTTAGAAAGTTTTCTCATGATTGAAGTCGATAATAATTATTGAAATACCCTAACGTAATCCACATACATTGATTGAGGGAATACCGTTGATCCATCAGGACTTCCTGGCCAGTTTCCTCCAACTGCAACATTCAGAATAAGGAAAAAATTCTCTTGAAATTCAGATAGTTCTGCAGGTGTCGTTGCGATTTCGTTGTATTGAATATCATCCACTAACCACTTTATAGAGTTTTGAGTCCAAATAATAGAAAATACATGGAATTCATCCGCAAATTTTCCAGTTGGAAGGGAATAACTATCACCAAATTGTGCATGTGTACCATTATCGCCCCAGTGTGCGGTACCGTGAATTGTTCGGTCATTATATCCAGTTCCACCAATCAATTCCATGATGTCGATTTCGCCACAATTTGGCCAACCTACTGAAGTTATATTATCACCTAGCATCCATATTGCCGGCCAGATTCCTTTTCCATAAGGCAATGCGGCACGAACGTCAATTCTTCCGTATTTCCATGATTTTTTACCTTGAGTTTTTAATCTACTAGAGGTAAATTGTTGAGCATTGAATGTTTCCGCCTTAGCTTTGATTTCCAATAAACCATTGCCTACTGTAGCATTTTGATTCGTGTAATATTGCAATTCATTATTACCCCAACCTCCACTACCGGTTCCAATATCGAAAACCCAATCATTTGATAGGCTAGTTCCTGAAAATTCATCATTCCAAACTAGTGTATAACCAGGGTAGGAAAGTGGGGTTGTATATCCAGTTGATGGTGCGCCTGTCTGTCCTTGATTTATGATAACATTAACCGTATCTATTTTCTGAATGAAATCATTATAATTGGTATGTGCCTTGGTTTTTAATATGTAGGTTCCGTTGGCTGTATAAGTATATGTAGCTTCGCCATCAGTCGACTCGATAATGGTAGAATCACCATTTTCATAGAATGTGAAGGTATAAAAATTGGCATTGTCTGCTGATGCTTGGACATCAACAACATTTGAATTTACAGTTATTGTTGTTGCTAAATTGGAAGGAAGAACAATATCAGGTTGATTGGATTCTTTTTCACAACTTGAAATCAATGTTAAGCCTATGGCGGTGAAAATCGGATAAATCATTTGTTTCATTGGAATTAGATTAAAGTGCTTTCAATTTCATGTACCAGTTTAAACCTCCTGAATGATGACCATATTGGAGATTCAATGTTGAATCAGTATAAGACAGGATTTTATAAGTGTTCACGCCAGTGTAAAAACCAAGGAAAGCATTATTCGAGAGGGATATAGTGGTATCCGTACCTTCAGTAATGGTCCATGATTCGTCGATTAGATTATTATATGGTGCAGTGTAATCTCCCAAATTCATGAAAGAACCAGGAAAGGTTGCAGACAAAGAATTATGAATATATACGTTACCATTGGTTATCATGTCCAATTTAAATCCATTTAATTTGAAAGTATAACGATCATCATATAAACCACACCCAACTTTTTCAGATGCACCGGCAGCCCACCACTCAGGAACATTTCCTAAGGCACTAACTGGATCAGGACCAACACCCATGTGACCAGCCACCAATGAATCGACATACCATGTTTTGTAACCTGGTCCCGAAGTTCCACCAGTTAACATATTGTAAATAGGGTTATTGAGTAGAGAAAGATCATCTTGTGCTATGATTACTTGTTGGCTAGAACTTTTACTCCCCCCTTTATTGAATACGGTTAATGTAATGGTATAAGTCCCAGCATAAGGATAGCTAGCAGATACATATGAACCTTGTGCTTTGGTTCCATTCCCAAAATCCCAAATACATTGAAGATTAGGATTAGTCGCCGTTAGCTCGATTATATTGGCATTATTCGAAGAAGCGACATAAGTAAATTGTGCATCGGCATCACTCGGTGGATTACCCATTTCAGGACGGTCTTTTTGGCAAGAAGCCAGCGCGATGGCTAAACAAAAAATAACAAGTACTCTCATATCAATTTGCTTAAATTAGTTAATAACCTGGATTTTGTGACCAATTTCCTCCCGCTAAATCGATTTCAACTTGAGGTATTGGAAATAATTCGTGTTTGCCTGTAATAAAACCTTCGATAAATGTTGCAGCCTGACCAGTTCTCACCAAATCGAAGAATCGATGTCCTTCACCCGAAAGTTCTAATCTTCTTTCGCGATAAATATCGGTTACAGAATTTACAGAAGTTCCAGGTATTCCTGCTCGTGTTCTAATTTGATTTACCAGTTGCTGAGCATATGAAGTGTTGCCATTTTGGAAATGCGCTTCCGCTGCCATCAAAAGAACATCGGCATAACGAATAACTCTGTAATTGACTGGGCTTGTTAAATCGTTATCAGGTAAACCAAATTCACCTTGTCTTTTAATGTATTTGTTGTTATAATACCCTGTATGTCCTCCAGCTCCAATTGCATAAGAAATGTCTGCTGGATTAGGTTGTGCAGCAATAAATGCTTCGATATCTAAAATTGTCGCGTCTCTTCTTGGGTCAATAGGTGAGAAGGCATCGTACAATGATTGTGTAGGTAAATTATAACTGTTTCCATCTCCGTAAACAGGACCATTATATTGTCTAATGCCTTGGAAACCAGGAGCTGCGTTTCCTTCCAAACAAATCAAGCATCCGTAGCTTCCTCCTTCAAGACCTGTATATTCAATGTCGAAGACCGTTTCACTGTTGTTTTCATTTGCGACACTGAACAATTGCTCATAATCAGCGAACAGACTATATTTTCCGCTTGCGATGACCTCGTCAAAAGTTGATGCGGCTTCGCTAAATTTGTTTTGGTATAAATATGCTTTCCCTAATAATGAAAGGGCTGCACCTTTAGTCGCTCTACCTTTTTGGGTTGCATTTAGTGGAAGAACTTCTGCTGCAGCAATTAAATCTTCCTCAATTTGAGTATAAACTTCTTCTTTAGGTGCACGCGGAATCGAGGTTGCTTCATCGATACCAATTCTCTTGTCGATTATTAACGGCACATCACCAAAGAACTTAACCAATTCGAAATAGTAAAATGCCCTTAAGAAAAGAGCTTCAGCTATAATTTGATCCTTTCCAACAAAATCTATGTTGTCTTTGTTTTCCATGATGTAATTTACACGGGTAATTCCAGTATAATTCCATCTTAGAATATTACGTAATTCATTATTCACACCCCCATGTGTCATGGCATCAATTTGATGTAGCCCTTGCGAATCGTTAACACTTTCTCCACCTGCAATGGCATTGTCAGAAGCTATTTCTCCAATCCAAAAACTAATAAAAGTTCCTTGTAATAAATCGTATGCTCCCGTGAGGGCACGTTCATAATCCTCTTTTGTCTGAAAAAAGTTTTCGGCATCTTGCGTATAAGGCGGATCAACTGCAAGAAACTTTTTACAACTTGAAGCCAATAATCCGGTCGAAATTAAGGCCAGTAATATGTATATTTTCGTTTTCATCATCATTAAAATTTAATTTGAATTCCTCCCATAACTGTTTTAGCTTGCGGGTAAAAACCGTAATCAACTCCTGCTGAAAGCACGCTGCTTGAGCTTATATCAGGATCGAATCCCATGTATTTTGTTAGTGTAATAAGGTTGTTCGCCACAACGTACAAACGTAATGATTGAATTTTAGCTTTATTTACCCACCTGCTTGGAAGTGTAACACCAATTTGAACGTTTCTTAGTCTAACAAATGATCCATCTTCAACATAATAGGACGAAAATAAATTATTTCTTGTTTGACCTGTAGTCAATCTTGGGTGTTCATTTGTTGATCCTGGTCCTGTCCAGCGGTCAATAACATAAGCCAATTGGTTTGCGTAAGGTTGTAAACGTTCATAATTTCGGATGATTTCTTGTCCTATTGATGAATAAATTGTCGCACCAAAGTCGAATATTTTATAATTAAGAGTGAATGAGAATCCCATTGTAAAATCTGGAATAGGGGAACCCAAGTATGTTTTATCGCTGTCGTCACCAAAACTGATTTTACCATCTCCATTTTGATCTACAAATATAAGATCACCTGGTTGAGCACCTTCCTGAATAACTGCAGCATTATCGATTTCTTCTTGAGTTTGGAATACACCAGCAGTTTGATAACCAAAGTAATAACCAATTTCATAACCTTCTTGAAAACGTGTTGCAATATCACCGCCCACTCCAAAAGCTGCTCCTGGAATATAATCAACGCCTGTAGGAACACTTTTCACTTTATTGGTAATTGTTGTAAAATTGAAATTAAAACTTGCCTTCAAGTCTTTTTCACTGTTGGTTTCGTAGCCCAATTCCAATTCAACCCCTTTATTTGAAACATCACCAGCATTTATAATTGGCGGATATCCTCCTGGACCATAAGAACCTAAAAGCGCAGTAACTTCAGGTTGGAATAATAAATCAAAGGTGTTTTTAATGAAATAATTCGAAGTGATGTCGAAACGATTCCAAAGCGTCATGTCTATTCCTGCATTAAACTGACGCGTTGTTTCCCATTTTAAATCGGGATTGCTTGGTCTTCCTATTGCTACTCCTTGGGTAATTATGTCATCAAATACATAAACTCCTTCTCCATTTAATAATGCTCTGTATGCAAAGTTTGGAATTTGGTCATTTCCAGAAATACCATAACTTAAGCGCAATTTCATATAATCGATGAATTTAATGTTGTAGAATTTTTCATCAGAGATAAGCCATGCTCCGGATACCGTTGGGAAGAATCCGTAACGGTTGTTCTCCCCAAATTTGCTCGATCCATCGCGTCGCACGATTAAGGAAACAAGGTATTTTCTGTCATAGCTATATTCAGCACGTAAAAAAGCAGACAAAAGACGTTCTTTGAATTCCCACGAACCAACATTATTTAGGAATCCACCTTCTGCAGTATTGGCTGAGATATCAGCGTAATCAATGGAATTATTTGGAATATTGTAAGCTGTTCCATTCAAGGATTCACCCGTTCTTTGAAACACGGAAACTCCTGCAGTACCCTTTACACGATGAAATTCACCAAAAGTCTGGTCGTAGTTTACAAAACTCTCGTAAGTTAAGTCTAAAAAAGTACTTCTATCTTCATACACAGCTGCTCCGCGTTCCAAAAACACACCATCAGCAATTTCAACCAATGGAGATTCCAAATCCTCATTCAATGCTGTGTTTGCGTATTTTCCATCACCATACCAAACAAGCGGTGAAAAAACTTTGGAATTTACAATAGCATAATTGTAATTGAATCGATTGGTAAACGTAAAATGATCATTGAAAGAATATCCAATTTCTTCTTTACCAACAAACTTATTGGCTTGGCTCCAATTGTATTGGTTTTGAATTTGAGCTATCGGATTGATGATATCACTTACTTCCTCTAAATAAGAGAAATTTCCGTCTGGTGTTTGAACAGGCTCATTTGGGAACGCATTAATTGTATTATACAAAACGGAGCCGATTCCGTTTTCTGGCAATGTGCTGCGGTTGTCGGTGGAATAAAGTAAAATGGAATTTAATTTCATTTTAGTTGATAAATCAGTGGCGATATTCACCCTTGCGTTATATCTTGAGAAATTTGCCTTTTCTCCACCAACAATACCATCTTGATTGTGAAAACCAAGGCCAATGGAATATTTTGTATTGGACATTCCTCCGCTTAAACTCAATGAATGATTTTGAACAGGCGCCATTGAAAACACGGAGTCTTGCCAATTGGTTCCAACTCCTAGATTCGGATTGGTGAAAGGCATGTCTTGACCACCAAAGGCAAACATCTCATTTTTAATTACGGCGTATTCTGAGGCGTTTAATAAGTCTAATTTTCTCGATGTTTGTTGTATTCCGAAATACCCATGGTATTCTAATGTTGGTTTTGCGTTGAGGCGGCCGTTTTTTGTTTCAACCAAAATTACACCATTAGCAGCTCTTACTCCATAAATCCCTGCCGTTGCGTCTTTTAAAACGTTAATGGATTTGATGTCAGAAGGATTTAATGCGTTAAGACCTTCGGAGTCGTATACCACACCATCAACCAAAATTAAAGGATCGTTGTCGCCAAAAGTAGAAAGTCCCCTGATTCGGATGTTTGATGAACCTCCAGGAGATCCGGAGTTTGTGGAAATCGTAACGCCTGAAACTTGTCCTTGAAGCGCTTGATCCATTCTCGAAACATTTAATTTTTCGATATCCTCACCATTTACTTTACCTGCTGCACCGGTAACTTCTTTACTCGTCACTTCACCATAACCAACTACAAAGACTTCCTCTAAGGCTTTTACGTCAGTGAGCAGAACCACATCAATGTTTAAACGTCCTTTCAAGGGAATTTCTTGTTTCTCGTATCCCGAGAAAGAAAATTGCAACACGGCATTGCTTGTATCCGTTAGGGAAAGTGAAAAACTACCATCTTTACCTGTTAATGTGCCTTTTTGCGTATTTTTTAATAAAACGTTTACAAAAGGTAGGGGTTCTGATTTTTCGTTTTTTACAGTACCGGTGATTTCAATTTGACCCCAAAGCTGTGTTTGAAGGAATAGTATACAAATTAATCCAAATGTATTTTTCGTCATAGCATGTTTAATGTTGGGTAAAAATAAACTAATTTTAATTATATTACAAAGTACAATAAGTATAATTTGAAATAATTTTATTTTAACTGTTAACAATTAAAATAGTACAAGGTTTTTTCGTGATTTTCAAGACACAATAAAATGAATTACTAATTTTACTTAGTGGGACGATTTTTTCCTTTGATATTGATAGTATTGCTTACAAGTAAGCTTATTTTTTCCTTTTACTGGCAGATAAACTTTTATATCAATCAACGAGAAATTACCCGATTGGAATGTGAAAACAAAAATCGTCCTGAAATGCATTGTAACGGAAAATGTTATTTGGCAAAGCAGCTGAAAAAAGCAGACGAACAACTGAATTACAAAAAATCGAAGAATGATCGTTCGGCAGCCTTAATGAAATCTTTGGAAGGTTTTACTTTTTTGACACCTGAATTGTTTGCATTTCATTTACCTCATGTTTTAACATTAGCGAAATATATCACAGAAAATAAAAAGATTAAGTCAACGGCTCATTTGTTAGCAGTATTCCATCCGCCTTGTTAATATTCTGAATTCAAGAGTATTAACAAATATTAATTTTTATGAAACAAATAATGTTGTTCATTCTACTTTTGATAGGTAGATTCGAACTTCTTGCATGTGATATTTGTGGCGGAGTGAGCGGGAATGCCAGTATAGGAATGTTTGCTTCTTCGAACTTTCACATGATGGGTTTAAAAACACAAAATCAGTCATTTGCAAGTTATTTAAATGGTATAAGACATTCTAGAGAGTTTATCTGGAGGAATGAAATTATTGGCCGAATTCAGATTTCGAAAAGATTTCAAGTTTTGGCTATCATCCCGTATCAGTTTGCATGGCAGCTTCGCGATTTGGGTAGCGATTTTCGATCGGGGATAGGTGACCCTTTAGTTGTCGGAAATGCCATATTGATTCACAAAAAGGATACAGCTGGATTGACGAAGAATTTTCTATCTGGTGCTGTAGGATTGAAATTTCCTTTAGGAGATTTTGGGTCGAATGAAAGTGCGCTTATGAATTTATATCCTGGTACAGGTGGATTTGACGGAATGATAATGATAAATTACACCAAAGGATGGAATAAAGGTTGGAGTATTCAAAATGAAGCGAGTTGGTCGATTAAAACTGCCAATAAATTTGGTTATCGTTATGGTGATGTTGTTCAAGTCGCATCCAACTTGGTTAAAAATCAAAAATGGAACTCCATGCGTTTCATTCCCGCATTAGGTGTTGTTTTTAATCATTTTGCTCCAAGCAGACTCAACGGGATATTTTTAGAATCATCCAACAATTCAGGGTATGTCTTATCTAATAAATTAACCTTAAATATAATGTCCTACAAATGGCTTATTTCTTTAGGGGCACAAATTCCTTTAATTCAAAATATCAATCAAGGGATAACTAAGCAATTGTTTAGTGCTGAAATTTCAGGCACATATTTATTAAATTTTAAAAGAACGAAAAATGAAAAAATATAATTTAATCGCAATAGTAACAGTTGGAATATTAACACTTTCGTGTCATAAACATGATGAAGAGGTAACTGCAACTATTAATATAATTGAACCTATGGAAAACGATACCATTGCTTTCGGAACGGAACTTCATATGCACGGAACGATAACAGGTTCAAATGAATTACATGGTTACAGCTTATCCTTAATGAATACTGATAACGCTTCCACTTTATTTTCGGCAAGTGCAACAAATCATCAAACATCTTATTCGTTTGATGAACATTGGGTGAATACCGTAACGGATACCACACATTTGGAAGTTCAAGTTGAAGTTGAACTGGATCATGACGGAAATAAAACAACCAAATCAGTTCATTTAGTAGCATTGCCTTAACATTGTAAAAGGACAATCGAGGCCTCAGTTTTACTGGGGCTTTTTTATTTTTTGAATATGATTTTTTTAAGTATTTAAAAGGACTTAAGAAAAATTGCCGTCATGTGACTTTTGTCACTTTTTGTTTCCTTATGAATCGGCAACTTTGTTACATTAAATTTATTGGTTATGAAAGTAGAACAAATTTACACAGGATGCATTGCACATGCAGCATATTACATCGAATCAAACGGAGAAGCAGCGATTTTTGATCCTTTAAGGGAAGTTCAGCCATATATTGACCGTGCTAATCGAGACCACGCAAGAATTAAATATGTTTTCGAAACCCATTTTCATGCTGATTTTGTATCAGGTCACTTGGATTTGGCAAAGAAAACAGATGCAAGTATAGTCTATGGTCCTACAGCTAAACCTGGCTTTGAGGCTCTTGTTGCGGAAGACAATCAAATATTTAGCATTGGGAATTACAAGGTAAAGGTAATTCATACACCAGGACACACAATGGAAAGTACGACCTATTTGTTGATTGACGAAAATGGAAAGGAACATGGAATCATAACTGGGGATACTTTATTTATTGGGGATGTTGGAAGACCCGATTTAGCTCAGCATGTCGTATCAGAATTAACACAAGAGAAATTAGCTAGTCTTTTATTCGATTCATTAAGGAAAAAGATTATGCCTTTATCGGATGACTTGATCGTTTACCCTAATCATGGTGCTGGTAGCGCGTGCGGAAAAAAAATGAGTAAAGAAACTATTGATACCTTGGGGAATCAGAAATTAACCAATTATGCACTAAGGGCAGATATGACTAGGGATGAATTTATAAAAGAACTTCTTACGGGCTTAACAAATCCACCGGGTTATTTCCCAAAAAATGTGCTCATGAACATACAAGGTTATGAATCCTTAGATACCATATTAGAGCGAGGGAAAAAGGCTTTAACACCTGAACAATTTGAATTGGTAGCTAACGAAACTGAAGCTTTAGTTCTCGATACGAGGTCACCCGAGCAATTTTCTCAAGGGTTTGTTCCCAATTCAATTAATATTGGGCTTGATGGGAATTTTGCCATGTGGGTAGGGGAGTTAATTCAGGATATCAAGCAAAACATTTTAGTCATTGCTGAACCTGGAAGAGAAGAGGAGGCAATAATTCGACTTTCTCGAGTGGGATACGATCATACAATTGGATTTCTAAAGGGTGGAATTGGCGCATGGGAAAAAGCAGGCAAAGAAATGGATGCCGTAAAACGAATCGATATCAAGCAATTGGAAAAAGAAATGGCATTGGGAACACCTGTTTTTGATGTTAGAAAAGTAAGTGAATTTCAATCGGAACATTTGCTTAATGCATCCAATACACCACTTAATCAATTGAATGATTACCTATCCTCTTTTCCGAAAAATGCTTACTTCATTCTTCATTGTGCTGGAGGTTATAGAAGTATGATTGCAGCATCCATATTAAAATCACGAGGAATTGATAATTTCGCAGACGTTATTGGAGGGATGGTAGAAATTTCAAAATCCAATCTACCTAGAACGGAATACGTTTGTCCAACTACCCTTTTATAAGTGAAAATTAAAATAGATGAAAGAATTTTGGAATGAACGATACGGTCAAAAAGAATATGCTTACGGAACAGAAGCCAATGATTTTTTGAAATCATTCAAGTTTCATGAACCTAAGAAAATTCTTTGCCTTGCTGAAGGTGAAGGGCGCAATGCCGTTTATCTGGCCTCACAAGGCCATGATGTTACGTGTGTGGATTACGCTGAAATGGGTCTAAAAAAAGCGAAAGAACTGGCAACTGAGCATGACGTTTCATTGAATTTGATTTGTGAGGATTTAAATCATTTTGATTTCGGTTCTGAAAAGTGGGATGTAATCGTATCTATTTTTGGTCATTTTCCGCCTGATTTGAGACAAAATGTGCATCAAAAGTTTTTTTCAGCATTGAAAATAAATGGTGCATTCATTTTGGAAGCCTACACAAAGGATCAACTCTTATTTAAAACTGGAGGCCCTCAATCTGAAGAAATGCTTTATTCTGAAATCATGCTTAAGAAGGATTTTGAGCTATTTTCAAGTCTAAAACTAACAGTTTTAAATCGAACCATTTCTGAGGGTTTATATCACAATGGGAATTCTGCGGTTATACAGGCTTATGGGATTAAAAAGTAGAAATAATAAAATAGTATTAATCGTTAAGTTGAACAAATGATAAATTTTAAAAGTATCTTGGGTAATTGGAATCTGGTTAAAATTCTAAGAATATTAATAGGCTTCTTTATAGTTATTGATGGATATAAAAATCACGAATGGTTGCTTTTATTATTAGGTTTAGGACTTATAGCCATGGGATTTTTAAATATGGGTTGCGGTTTTTCAGGTTCATGCGCAATAAATAACGAATGTGAAGCAAATCAAATTTCCAAAAAGGAGATTTAGGAATTATTTTCAAATTTAAAATTTCAGCGTAAATCCACCACAAAAGAAAATACTGTTATTAGTAAAGGAATTATAACTTTTTGCAAAGATATCCTCCTTAGAATGGTAGCTTTTTATTTCCAATCTGTAATTCAAAAAGTTGGTGAAGGAATAATCGAAATTTATAGAAGTACCGAAAATTTTTGCGCCATTAAATCCTTCAGGCACAATTATAACACCTTTTGGATCTGAAAAGTATTCGACCCTTGTCGCAATTTTAGCATCCTTGAAAATTGCATAGTCCAGTATAAATAAAGGTGAAAACCAACCATTAAAAAGAGTGGAGTTAACATATTGCTGTTCAACTCCTATATCAAAACCAAAATATATTGATGATTTTGTTGACCATTTCCAAATTCCATAAATATCGCTGTAATATCTCATTTTTCTAGTACTATCTGGGTAAACGGTTCCTGAAAAGGTGCTCCAATTGAGTAGTAATTTTTCCGTAAGCTGCCAATTGAGTTGCGTACCAATTGCAGGTAAACTATTATCTGGGACCATTGCAATCCTTTGCCATCCGCTCAAAGCCATTAAAGATAAAGTGAGGGAATCCTTAAGTTTATAATTTAGTTTTAAACCATTCATATAATAGGGCGATTGTTCAGCAACTATTGATCTTGTATAAGTTGGATTATCGAATGCAATGGCACTTTCTAACCCGATATGCGATGGTAAAATGCCAAGGTCTAAACTTAGGCGCTTCTTTTTGTCCAAGTTAATTTTGATATTGGCTTCGTGGATTAAACGAAAAAGTTCCGGTTCGGAAGCATAATTCTGATCAACATATTCTCCAGCTTGAAAAATCAATCGTGAACTGAGTCTTTTTCGCTTTATTTCAACACCAATAGTACCTAAATTAATAGCCAATCTATTGTGTAGATTATGATTGTACATGTATGGTAATCTAACTGCTAAATTGGGTTTATTAAAATCATAGCCATAAAAAATATCAAGCGATGCAATTGGGGTAATTCCATTTTTTTGTTGGGCTTGAATCTGAAAGCTTGTTACTAAAAAATACCAAAACAAACCAATTATATAGTACTTTTTCATTAATTAAATAAAGTTGAAATTAATAAATCAAAAGGAGAAGAATAAAGTAGTGATGAATATTTATTTTGATCATGATTTATTTCATTTTATTCAAGTGTAATTAAAATTAAATTGCTTTTAAAAAAAGATGAAAAGAGCTTTAATTATATTACCTCAAAACGATTTTAGAGACGAAGAATTCGAACAAACTCAAAAGCAATTGTCACAATCAGGAATCGAAATAACGATTGCAAGTAATTTCAAAGGTATTTGTTATGGTGTTAAAGGATCGACCGTTCAAGCTACCCATACCATTGCCAATATTAATGTATTTCCTTATGATGCTTTGATATTTATCGGTGGACCTGGATCAGAAGTTTTTTTTCAAAATAATGAAATCAGTCGTTTAATAGCTGAAGCGGTCGGTTTGAATAGAATTATTGGTGCAATTTGTCTAGCACCGAAGATTCTCGGATTAAACGGTATTTTAAAAGGTGTAAAATTTACTTCAACGCCATCAGTTATTAGAGAAATTGTCAGTTTAGGGGGAGTATACAAGGATGATGAGGTAGTTATTGATGAAAATATAATCACTTCAAAAGGTCCGCAAACTGCATCAAAATTTGGGAAGCTTATTTCAGAACATATTCAGAGTGAAACGATGATTAAACGAACTTTACTCGATGGATACAATAAAGGTAAATTTTCCTTGTGAGTTTTTACAAAAGAATTTGGTCGACATTCCTTAAATTTACGAATGCATAAAAAGCAAATGAAGTTATTTTGGATTATTGTATTATTTACGGTTAGTCTGCCGCATTTTTGGTCACAAGAAGTTGAATGCTATTGTCGTCCCAATAGATTTTTACCTTTCAACAATTCGGCTTTGACTTTTTATCAAGAAATTGACATTAACAAGGATGAGGTTAAGTTTATAATTTATACTCCTATTATAAGCAGTGATACAATAATGTTAAAGTTGAATTCGGATCAATTTTTATGGAAATTTAAAGATGAACAGGCTCCATTTTTAACGCTTAATGAAAGTGCTGCATTTTCGGAATTTAATGCATCATTCCGCATAAAACTGGCCAAAAGGAAAAGTCTTTTATTTCATGAAAAAATCACACTAGAATTGGAACCTGTTTTCAATTTTGCAACAACTAATGCCCCAATGCTATATAAAATTAAGCTTCATTCCAAAAAGGGTATCAATCGCATGGTTTTCCAAAATGGAAATAAAAAGTTAACTTGTTTTATACCTTTTCTGAAATTTAAAAACCATTAAGGAATACAATAAATGGTATCATACCATGGAGCAAAACCGGCCCATATCCCCAAGGCGCCATTATTCAAATTAGAAGGGATATTTACAGGCGTTGCAAATGGATTTCCGGCTGATTCTCCTTGAGCTTCTTTTTTCTCAAAAAAATCAAAAACCAAATCGTCAACCCTTGACATTTTAATTACCAGAGAGTCGCCGTACTTGTAATGCCTTCGGTATCCTTCTGGATAAGTTGTGTCTTTAGCATGATACCGTGTTTCGAATTCAAAACTTAATCCATCAAAATAATCATCCGCAAAATAAGGACTGTCGCTACTTCTGAAAATTACATCCCGAGGCTGTCCATTTAACTTGGCGGTGATTAATTTAACCTCCCACTTGTATGCATTGCGAGCATTCGCAGGATCTGTTAATCTTGAAATCAAAGTTCCGTATTGAGGATTGGTTACATCGGGTTTCCAATTGGAATAATCTAACGCCACAGGTTGTAATAGCTGTGTTGCCCCCTCATATAGTTTATTGTTGTGATTGATTTTTAAAGTATAGGTTTTTCCAACCTCACCTTTAATTTGTGGATTGGTAGATGAATAAACCTGGAAAGGAATTAATGGTAATAATTCATATTCGATTTTCAACATTTCTGCAACGCGATATTGCGATTCAAGCGGCAATTGAGAAACCGAAATGAGTTCTAGATTGACTTCTTCTGTTCCATTTTCAACACTTATGGTTGCGTCAAAAATCATCGAAGCTATATATTCTGAAAAATTAGATGCTGCATAAATGTTTTTGGATTTAGTTAAAATAACAATTGGAAATCCTCCTAAATCGATTCTGCCATCAACAACCAATTGTTCCTGGTAACCGGGAATATCGATTTGTATCTCCTTACTGCATGACAATGCCGAAATCAAAAGGAAAATTAAATTAATGAATAGAATTAAACTTCTCATGGTATTAAAATTAGTTTTTTTCTTCTTAATCTGAGAAATGGTTTAATGTTTAAGGATTAAAGTTCAATGTTTAAACCACAAACCCTATTAAACCACAAACCCTATTAAACCTTATACCTTAAACCTTAAACCTTTTTAAACCTTAAACCTTTCTCCGTTTGCTGAAATTTCTTGCTTTATAAAAGATAAAATGGCATCTTGAATAGTAATTTATTCTTATGAAAACCATTCAATTCATTAGCTCCGATGAAACGCAAAAGTTATTTGTAAATGAGCTTAAAGAAAGTGTAACATCATATTTTAAGGATAATAACCTTTCTGTAAAGGCAAATTATTTGTTTTATTTCAAAGCCTTTTTAATGTTGGGTATTTACATTGGTGCGTTTATTTTAATTCTTACTTTGAACTTGAATCCGTGGTGGGCTCTTTTACTAGCAATTGCAATGGGAATAGGGGAGGCAGGAATTGGAATGTCAGTCATGCATGATGGTGCACATGGATCGATTTCACATAAAAATTGGGTGAATGATGCGTTCGCTTCAACTATTGCATTACTTGGTAGTAATTCAACAAACTGGAAAATACAACACAATATACTGCATCATAGATTCACTAATATTTATGAATTTGATCCAGATATTTATACCAAAGGAATTATTCGGCTGTCTCATCATGCCCCATTTAAAAGTTACTATCGCTATCAATTCGTTTATGCTTTTTTTCTATATGGTTTGATGACGTTTGCCAAATTAATCGGTGATTTTAAACAATTGATGATTTTTAAAAAGGAGGGGTTGTTGGAAACGCAAAGGAAGAATTATCGCAAGGAATGGATAAAGTTGATTGTTGTTAAAACAGTATATTCTTTCTTAATTATTGGATTACCTATATTGTTTACAAACTATTTGTGGTGGCAAGTATTAATTGGATTTTCCACAATGCATATTGTTGCGGGTGTGATTATGAGTACCATTTTTCAGATGGCTCACGTAGTTAGAGGTCTCAATCAACCTCTTCCAAATATAGATTTAGTAATAACTAATGAATGGATGGTACATCAACTCAATGTTACTTCCAATTTTGCACCTAATAACAAATTGTTATTTTGGTACGCTGGAGGATTGAATTATCAAATTGAACATCATTTATTTCAGTATATCAATCATATGCATTATCCGGCATTATCCAAAATTGTGCAAACGAAATGTGAAAAATACAATATTCCCTACCATTCTAATTTGAGTTTTTACCTTGCTATTAAATCCCATGTTGGTCGATTGAGGGATCTTGGCGAGCAGTAACATTCCTTATTATTCGATCTAATTTCTTTTGATTCAACTTAAAAACGGGGTTGAATTACGTACAACTACTTAATATGATTAGGTGAAAGCTTCCAAATTGCAGGTC